>NZ_BAGF01000071.1 GCF_000308755.1 Nocardia pneumoniae NBRC 100136 | reverse complement strand
ACCACGGCGCCCTGAGCGGTCTTGTACGGCGACTTGTCCTTGGCGAATCGCACGTCCCGATACGGGCGGAAGATCTTGGCGGGGCCGAAGTCCGGCTCCAGCTCGGTGACCAGTGCGGTCATCGGCTG
>NZ_BAGF01000072.1 GCF_000308755.1 Nocardia pneumoniae NBRC 100136 | reverse complement strand
CGGTTTGTCGTTCCAGAACCTGGCGCAGGCGGCGTTGGAGCTGCCGGGTCTGAGTGTGTCGGGGTTGGACATCGACACCGAGTTGTCGCAGTTCGATCTGCACCTGATCGCGACCGACCGTTACGACGACGCGGGCGAGCCTGAGGGCATCACCGGGTTCTTCACCTACGCGACGGATCTGTTCGACCGGGATACGGTGCAGGGCTTCGTGGATCGGTTCGCGCGTCTGCTCGGTGAGATCATCGCCGCGCCGCGTACGCCGGTGGGTGATCTCGAGCTGCTGGACGCGGCCGAGCGGACCGTGCTGATCTCCGGGCGTAATGCGACCGAGCAGGCGGTGGACACGTCCGCGACGCTGGTGTCGCTGCTGGACGCTACCGTCGCCGCCGGGCCGAAGGAAGTCGCGCTCGTCACCGACGAGGGCGAGTCGATCACCTACGGTGCGCTCGATGCGCGGGTGAATCGTCTTGCGCGGCATCTGATCTCGCTCGGTGTCGGACCGGAGTCGCGGGTCGCGCTCGCGTTCCGCCGTTCGGTCGATCTGATCGTCGCCATGTACGCCGTGGCCAAGTCCGGCGGCGCGTACGTGCCGGTGGACCCGGATCAGGCTGCCGAACGCACGAGCTACATCCTCGAGACCGCCGCGCCGGTGTGCGTGCTCACCAATGCGGACGCGGAATTCGAGACCGATGTCGCGCCGGTGGTGCGGATCGATGAGCTCGACCTGTCGGCAGTGAGCGCGTCGCCGGTCACCGACGCGGATCGTGTGGTGCCGTTGCGGCCGGAGAATACGGCGTATGTGATCTTCACGTCTGGTTCGACGGGTCGGCCGAAGGGTGTGGCGGTTCCGCATGGTGCGATCGCGAATCAGTTGCAGTGGAAGTCCGTCGAGTTCGGTCTCGACGCGGCGGACGCGATTCTGTTGAAGACAGCGGCGACGTTCGATTTGTCGGTGTGGGAGTTCTGGTCGGCGGCCGTCTGTGGTGGTCGGCTGGTGATCGCCGCACCGGATGGTCATCGTGATCCGGCGTATCTGAACGAGTTGATGGCTCGGGAGTGGGTGACCACGCTGCATGTGGTTCCGTCGATGCTGGATGCGTTGATCACGGCCGGGATGCCGAATTCGTTGTGGCGGGTGTTGGCGATCGGTGAGGCATTGCCGGGTGCGGTCGCGCAGAGGTTCCTGCGGGAGTATCCGCGTACGGAGTTGTTCAACCTGTATGGTCCGACCGAGGCGGCGGTGTCGATCACCAGCCATCGGGTCACCCTGGCCGATGAGACGTCGGTGTCGATCGGTGTCCCGGAGTGGAACAGCCAGGTCTATGTGCTGGATTCCCGGTTGCGTCCGGTGCCGGACGGTGTGTCGGGTGAGCTGTATTTGGCGGGTGCGCAGTTGGCGCGGGGTTACTTCGGTCGTGCGGATCTGACCGCGGATCGTTTTGTGGCCAACCCGTTCCAGCCGGGTGCGCGGATGTACCGGACGGGTGACCTGGTCGCGTGGAATGCCACCGGCGAACTCGAGTACCGGGGTCGTACGGATTTCCAGGTGAAGATTCGTGGTTTCCGTATCGAGTTGGGTGAGATCGAAGCGGCGCTGTTGGCGTTGCCGCAGGTCGCGCAGGCGGCGGTGATCGCGAAGTCGGATCCGAAGACCGGTGACCGGCTGGTGGCGTACCTGGTCGCGGCCGATGCCGATGCCGATGCCGATGCCGGTGTTGGTGTTGGTGTTGGTGTTGATGTGGCGGCGGTGAAGTCGGCGCTGTCGGCGGGTTTGCCGTCGTACATGGTGCCGTCGGCGTTCGTGGTGTTGGATGCTCTGCCGTTGAATGTCAACGGCAAGCTGGATCGCAAGGCGTTGCCGGAGCCGGAGTTCGAGGTTCAGGTGTTCCGTGCCCCGTCGACCCCGATCGAGGAGATCGTGGCCTCGGTGTTCGCTGAGGTGTTGGGTGTCGAGCGTGTCGGCGCGGATGACGACTTCTTCGGTCTGGGTGGTAATTCGCTGTTGGCGACGCAGGTCGCCGCGCGAATCGGTGCGGCGTTGGATGCCCGGGTGCCGGTGCGGGTGTTGTTCGAAGCCTCGACCGTGGCTGGTTTGGCCGCGAAGGTGGAGCAGCATGCGGGTGCTGGTGGGCGTCGTGCTCTGGTGTCTGGTCCGCGTCCGGAGCGGATCCCGTTGTCGTTGGCGCAGCAGCGGATGTGGTTCCTCAACCAATTCGACACCGCTTCGGCGGTCAACAACATCCCGGTAGCCGTCCGGCTGACCGGCGACCTCGACGTCGCCGCACTGCAACTGGCCGTCGCGGACGTGATCGCCAGGCACGAGACCCTGCGCACCGTCTACCCCGAGCAGGGTGGCGCGGCGCATCAGGTGATCCTGCCCGCCGACCGCGCCGTGCCGGACCTGACACCGGAAACCGTCGCGCCCGAGGACATCCGGCACCGGATCGTCGAGGTGGTCTCCGCCGGATTCGACGTCACCACCGAGATTCCGTTGCGGGCCAAGCTGTTCCGCGTGACCGATGCGGGCGGCGGGGCGGGAGCCGACACAGCGTACGTCCTCGTGTTCGTGGCGCATCACATCAGCGCGGACGGCTGGTCGATGGGCCCGCTGACCCGCGACGTGATGCTGGCCTACGCGGCCCGCTCGGCCGGGGTGGAACCGGGCTGGGCGCCGCTGCCGATCCAGTACGCCGACTTCAGCCTCTGGCAGCGCGACGTGCTCGGCTCCGAGACCGACCCGGACAGCCTGATCTCGCAGCAGGCCGAATACTGGCGCGCCGCGCTGGCCGGTCTGCCCGACGAGCTGAACCTGCCCGCCGACCGCCCGCGTCCGACCACGCAGTCGTTCGCCGGTGGACGCGTGGTGTTCCCGATCGAGGGCGAGCTGCACCGCATGCTCACCGAGATCGCCAGGGAGCAGAACGCGACGCTGTTCATGGTCGTGCACGCGGCGCTGGCGCTGTTCCTGGCGCGCATGTCCGGGACCGACGACATCGCCATCGGCACCCCCATCGCGGGCCGCGGCGAAGCCGAACTCGACGACGTGATCGGCATGTTCGTCAACACGCTGGTGCTGCGCTCGCACGTGGACGGCGACCTGACCTTCGAACAGTTCCTGGCCCGCACCAAGGACGCCGACCTGCAAGCGTTCGCGCACGCGGACCTGCCGTTCGAGCGGCTGGTGGAACTGCTCAACCCGGAGCGCTCCACCGCGCGGCACCCGCTGTTCCAGGTGGCGCTGTCGTTCGAGAATCTGCCCGAGAGCAGCTTCGAACTGCCCGGACTGCACGTGGGCGCGGTCGATTTCGACGTCGACACCGCCAAGTTCGACCTGTCGCTGACCATCCGCGAGGCCGGGGAGAACCCCGACGACGCGGGCATGTACGCGGAGTTCTCCTTCGCGCGCGACCTGTTCGACGACGAGACCGTGCGGGTGTTCGCCGAGCGGTTCACCAGGCTGCTCACCGCGATCGCCACCGACCGCCAGACCCCCATCGGCGACCTGCCGCTGCTGGACGAAGCCGAGTACCACCTGCTCACGCACGTGCACGGCGAGGACGTCATGGCCACCGGCCTGCTGCCGGACCTGCTCCAGCGCGGCGCGAAGTTGGATCCGGAGCAGATCGCGGTGCGCTACCAGGGCCGCTCGATCACCTACCGCGAGCTCGACGAGTACTCCTCGCGCCTGGCGCGGGTGCTCATCGCGCGCGGTGTGGGACCGGAGCGCATCGTGGCGCTGTCGTTCCCGCGTTCCTACGAGATGGTCGCCGCGTTCTGGGCGGTGGCGAAGGCCGGCGGCGCGCACGTGCCGATCGACCCGACCTACCCCGAAGACCGCATGCGGCACATGGTCAACGACTCCGGCGCGGTCATCGGCATCACCGCGAGCGAATACGTGGACCAGCTGCCGCGGGACGTCGAGTGGCTGCGCATCGATGATCCGGAGTTGGGCGCGCTCGTCGAGAGCCAGTCCGCCGCGCCGGTCACCGACGCCGACCGGATCTCCTCGCTGGCCATGCGGCACCCGGTGTACGTCATCTACACCTCGGGTTCGACCGGTATGCCCAAGGGCGTCACCGTGACCCACGCGGGCATGGGCGGCCTGGTCGGCGTCGCGACCGACCTGTACCAGCTCGAGTCGCACCACCGGTTCCTGCACATCTGCTCGCCCAGCTTCGACCCGTCGGTGCTGGAGTGGCTGTGTGCCGCCTACACCGGCGCGACGCTGGTGGTCGTGCCGTCGACCATCATCGGCGGCCCGGATCTGGCCGAACTGCTGCGCACCGAGCGGGTGACGCACACGATCATCACCCCGGCGGTGCTGGGCACGGTCGACCCCGAAGGCATGGAGGCGCTCGAGGTGGCCTCCGTCGGCGGTGACGTCACCACGCCGGAGCTGCTGGCCAAGTGGTGGCCGGGCCGCAAGTACTTCAACGCCTACGGTCCGACCGAGACGACGATCATCTCGTCGTACGCCGCGCTCACCCCGGGCAGGCACATCACGATCGGCCGCCCGGTGCGGGGCATGTCGGCCCTGGTGCTGGACAACCGGCTCAACCCGGTGCCGCCGGGCGTCGCCGGTGAGCTGTACCTGGCCGGTGGCGCGCTGGCGCGCGGCTACCACAACCGCCCCGACCTCACTGCGGAACGGTTCGTCGCCAACCCGTGGAGCAACGAGGGCGCGCGGATGTACCGCACCGGTGACGTGGTGCGCTGGTACGCCGAACCCGGTGAGCGGGCGGGCAACGCCGCACTGCCGTCGGTGCGCTGGGAGCTGGACTACGTCGGCCGCTCGGACTTCCAGGTGAAGATCCGCGGCTTCCGCATCGAGCTGGGCGAGATCGACACCGTGCTCGGCAGGCACGAGGACGTGGAGTACGCGATCACGCTCGGCCGCCAGACCGCGGCGGGCGCGACGATTCTGGTGTCCTACGTGCTGGCCACGCCGGGCCGCGAGATCGACACGGCGCGGCTGACCGAGTACGCCTCACGCAGCCTGCCGCCGCACATGGTGCCGACGGCGATCGTGGTGATCGACGAGATCCCGCTGACCCCGGTCGGCAAGCTGGATCGCAAGGCGCTGCCGGAGCCGGAGCTGGCTCCGCGCGAGTTCCGCGCACCGGCCAACGAGGTCGAGGCCGTCATCGCCGAGGTGTTCGCCGAAGTGCTCGGTGTCGAGCAGATCGGTTTGGACGACTCGTTCTTCGCGCTCGGCGGCGACAGCATCCTGTCCATCCAGCTGGTGTCCCGGGCGAAGGCGCGCGGTGTGCTGTTCACGCCGCGTGACGTGTTCGAGCGGCGCAGCGTGGCCTCGCTGGCGGAGATCGCCACGTTCGGCGCGGGTGCCGAGCAGGCGCGGCTGGAGGAACTGCCCGGTGGCGGTGTCGGCGAGATCCCGCTGACCCCGATCATGCGGCAGATTCTCGCGAGCGGTTCGTCGTATCAGCGGTTCTCGCAGACCATGGCGCTGCGGCTGCCCGACGGCATCGACCGGGAGACCCTGGTCGGCACCATCGCTGCGGTGTTCGACCACCACGACGTGCTGCGGTCGCGGTTGCGCCGTACCAACACGGACTGGACGTTCGAGGCGCTGCCGAAGGGCGCGGTCGACGTCGACGCCCTGGTGCACCGGGTCGACCTGGCCGCCGACGCCGACGACGCGGAGCTGGCGCGGGTCGCCACCGAAGCGCTGGACGCGGCGATGGGCAGGCTCGATCCGGCGAACGCCGCGATGGCGCAGTTCGTGTGGTTCGCCTTCTCGGCGGGAGCGACGGGCCCGGAGGAGGCAGCGCGCGTAACCACGGAGGGACCCGCGGACGCCGACGGTGGACACCGCGGGCGGCGCGATGTGCTGCTGATCGTCGCGCACCACTTCGTGGTCGACGGCGTGTCCTGGCGCATCCTGATCCCGGACTTCGCGGTCGCCTGGTCGCAGCTGGTCGCCGGTCAGCCGGTGGCGCTGCCGGCCAACGGCACCTCGATGCGGCGCTGGGCGCACAGCCTGGTCGAAGCGGCGCGCGCGCCGGAACGGGTCGCGGAACTGCCGTTCTGGCAACAGGTTTCGGCCACGCCGGACCCGTTGCTCGGCTCGCGGGCGTTCGACCCGGCCGTAGACACGTTCGCGACCGTCGAGCGGGTCGAGGTCACGGTGCCCGCCGAGGTCACCGACGCGGTGCTCACCGCGATCCCCGGCCTCTACCGCGGCGGGGTGAACGACGGCCTGCTGTCGGCGCTGGCCATGGCGGTGGCCCGCTGGCGCGGTGACGGCTCGGACGCGGCGCTGATCAAGCTGGAAGGCCACGGCCGCGAAGAGGACGTGGTGCCCGGTGCGGATCTGTCGCGCACGGTCGGCTGGTTCACCTCCGCCTACCCGGTCCGGCTCGACCTGGCCGGCGCCGATCTCGCCGACGCCTTCGCCGGCGGCGCCGCGCTGGGCGAGGTCGTGAAGTCGATCAAGGAGCAGTTGCTCGCGGTGCCCGACAAGGGCTTGGGCTACGGCCTGCTGCGGCAGCTGAATCCGGAGACCGCGCCGAGCCTCGGCTCGTCGGGCCAGATCAGCTTCAACTACCTGGGCCGCATGTCGGCCGGGGAGATCCCCGAGCAGCTCGCCGAGATCGGCTGGGTGCCGGTGGCCGACCTCGGGCAGCTGGATGTCGACATGGACCTCGACATGCCCGCCAACGCGACGATCGATATCAACGCGATCGTCACCGAGGGGGCCGACGGCCCGCAGCTGGGTGCGTCGTTCGCCTTCCCGACCGGTCTGCTGACCGCCGAGCGGGTCCAGGAGTTCGCCGACCTCTGGGTGCAGGCGCTGACCGCGTTGGCCACGCACGCGCGGCGGCCGGACGCGGGCGGCTTCACGCCGTCGGATATGCCGCTGGTGCGGGTGGGGCAGCAGGACATCGAGGTGTGGGAACAGACCTACCCGGCGCTGACCGAGGTGTGGCCGCTCTCGCCGCTGCAGTCGGGTCTGCTGTTCCACGCGCTGATGACCCAGTCCACCGTGGACGTGTACACCATGCAGGCCGTGGTGGACCTGGGCGGAACGCTGGACGTGGCGCGGTTGCGGTCGGCGGCCCAGGGCATCATCGACCGGTACCCGAACCTGCGCACCGCGTTCGTCACCGACTCCGACGGCCAAGCCGTGCAGGTCGTGCTGGATCGGGTCGAAGCCCCGTGGCGCGAGGTGGATCTCACCGAGCTGCCCGCCGAGGCGCGGAACGCGGAGCTGAAGCGTCAGGTCGCGGTGGAGCGGGCCACGCACTTCGACATGGCCACGCCGCCGCTGATGCGGTTCACGCTGTTCCGCAGCGACGCCGAGCAGTGGCACCTGGCCATCACCACCCACCACATCCTGCTTGACGGCTGGTCGATGCCGCTGCTCATGCGGGACCTGCTGGTGCTGTACGCGGCGCGCGGCGATCAGACCGCGCTGCCGCGGGTGGCCTCCTACCGCAACTTCCTCGGCTGGCTGGCCGGACGCGACCGGGAGGCTTCGCTGCGGGCCTGGGCGGCGGCGCTGGACGGCGTCACCGAGCCCACCCAGCTCGCGCCGCAGCCACGGTCGGCCGCGGAGGACTACGAGATCGGCACGCTGACCACCGAGATCGACGCCGACCGCACCCGCAGGATCACCAAGCACGCCGCCGAACTCGGCGTCACGGTGAACACGCTGGTGCAGGCGTCCTGGGGCATCCTGCTCGGACGTCTCACCGGCCGCGGTGACGTGGTGTTCGGCGCGACGGTGTCCGGCCGTCCCGCCGAGCTGCCCGGCGTCGAGTCGATGGTGGGTCTGTTCATCAACACGCTGCCGGTGCGGTTGCGGATCGATGACCGCCAGAGCATCGGCGAGCTGCTGGAGCGGTTGCAGCGCGAGCAGGCCGACCTGCTGGAGCACCACTATGTAGGGCTCACCGACATCCAGCGGGTGGCGGGTACCGGGTCGCTGTTCGACACGTTGATGGTGTTCGAGTCCTATCCGATGGACAAGGAGGCGATTTCGGCCGCCAGCTCGATCGATGGCATGTCGGTGACCGGTGTCGGTGTCAACGACGCCACGCACTACCCGATGACGTTGCTGGTGATGGCGGAGTCCAGCATCGAGTTGACGTTGCGGTATCTGGGCAGCCGGTTCACCGCCGAGGAGGTGCAGATCCTGGCCCAGCGTCTGGTCCGGGTGCTGGAAGCGCTGCTGGGTGACCCGGACGCCCTGGTCGGTGACATCGACATCCTGGACGCGGACGAACGGGCCCGGCTGCTGGTCGAATCCGGTGTCGCGGCGGCGGCTTCGGCGCCGGAGCCGGTCGGCCGGGTCGGCGCGCACACGGTGGCCAAGGTGCTGGCCGAGGTCGTCGAGGAGGACCCGGAGGCGCCCGCGCTGCTGGCCGGGGACGACGAGGTCGCCTACCACGTGCTGGATCGGCGTTCCTCGCAGCTGGCCAGGTTGCTCATCGATCGCGGTGCCGGACCGGGCGATGTCGTCGCGGTGGCGCTGCCGCGCTCGGTGGACGCCGTGGTCGCGGTGTGGGCGGTGCAGAAGGCCGGTGCGGCCTGCCTGTTCGCCGGTGATCTCACCCCCGAGCAGCTGGCCGTCGCGGGCACCGGATTCGGGATCACCCGGCAACCGGTGCCGGACAGCGACATCCGCTGGATGGCCCTCGACGACCCGCAGGTGCGCGAGGACCTCGCCGCGGCCGCGTCGCATCCGGTGTCCTACGCCGACCGAGTGCGCCCGCTCGGCGAAGAACATCCGGCGTTCGTGGTCACCACGGCAACCGGGGTGGCCACGCTGTCGCAGTCCGAGGCGCTGGCCCGGGCCGAACAGGTGCGCGAGGAGTACGAGATCACCTACGAGTCGACCACGTACGCCATCGCCACCTCCGGCCGCCCGGCCGCGTTGGAGTTCCTGGCCTCCGCCACTGCGGGCGCCCTCTCGGTCCTCCCGACCGGCGACCCGGCGGCCGACCTCACCGAGGCCGAGGTCACGCACTGGTTCGTCGCGCCGGGCGACCAGACGGAAACGGCGGACGACGAGATCACGATCGTGGTCGTGGAATAGGGACACCTCGAGTGACGCCGATGCCGCAGGCCCAGCCCTCCCGGGCAGGGCCTGCGGCTTTCGTGTCTACCGCGCCACTACCCGTCCGCTTTGCGCGGTCACCCGGTTCTCAGCGGGTTCCGGGTTCGAGGTACATCCGCTTCGCGGCACGCGCTACCGCACTCGGCCCTCCCGCGCCATCCAGGCGGCGATCTGTGCCCGCGACGAGAAGCCGAGTTTGCCGAGGATGTTCTCCAGGTGCCGGTCGACGGTGCGCGGTGATACTACGAGCCGTTCCGCGATCTGCCGGTTGCTGAGCCCTTCCGCGACGAGTTCGGCCACCTGCTGCTCGCGTGCGGTCAGCACGGTGTCCGCGCGTTCCGCGATTTCCGCGGCGCATTCATGGCGGCCAAGCGCGTAGGCGATCGCCTGGTCGTGGTCGAGACCTTCGCCCCGTGCGCGTTCGGCACGCAACACCGCCTGGGGCAGGGACGCGGCGACGGTGCGCTCGCAATCCGCGTGTCGGTCTCCCACGTGTGGTCCGAACGCAGTGATCGAAGTGCTGATCCGCCGCCATTCCGATCCGACCGCGCCCAGCAGCCGCGCCGCACGCCGGTGTTCGCCGCGAGCGGAGGCGATCCAGGCCAGCAGTTCGATCATCAGCGCCGTGCCGACACGGTCGTTGAAACCGCTCTGGATCTCGAGCGCTGCGCAGGTCGAGACGGCCGCCTCGTCGAGCTCGCCGTGGACATACCGGTCGAAGGCGAGAGCCCACAGAGCGTACGACTTGCTCCACTGTTCGCCGCATTCGTCGGCCGAACGAATCGCCTGCCGGGCCGTCGCGTGCGCTCTGTCGTCACCGGCGTGCGCCTGGGACATAGCCAGCTGGAACAGGGTCAGCCGGACGAGATCGTCATCGTCGGGGAACTCCGCGACGACGCGTTCGAAGGTCGCGATGGACTCCGCGAGGCGGCCACGGAACAGCTCTGACGTGCCACGAAGGCTGTTCGCCCAGGCTATGGCGCGGTGGTCCGCCACCGCGGCGGCGAGCGTGACGCACTCGTCGAGCGCCCCGTCGGCCTTGTCGTGGTCGCCTTGCAGCAGCATCACCCATGCCGCGACCCACAGCGCCGGGATCCGTTCGGGGCTGTATCGGTCGGCGCGGCGCAGCGCTCGATCTGTCCAACTCCGTCCGTCGCCGAGGAATCCATCGGCGCACCAGTGATAGCGCAGCGCGGTGACCAGAGACAGGGCCTCGCGGGCAGCGGACGGCTCATGAGTGGCCCAGTCGAGTGCCACCTGGAGGTTGCCGTGCTCGGCGCGCAGCTCGGCCAGACCGGCCGCCTGATGAGGCCCGTTCCACTCCCCGGCAACCCGCTCGGCGAGTGCGAGGTAGTAGTCGCAATGCCGCTTGCGCAAGGCGTCGGTCTCACCCAGCTCGGTCAGCCGGTGCGATCCGTAGTCACGGATCGTCTCCAGCATCCGGTACCGCGGCAGGCCGTCGGTCGGGGTGAGCGCCAGGATCGACTGCGCGACCAAGTGGTCGATCAGGTCCAGAATCCGCTCGCGCGGCAGGTCTGGACCACTGCACACGCCCTCGGCCGCGGCCAGGCTGAATCCTCCGGCGAACACCGACAGGCGCGCCCACAGCAGCTGCTCCGCCGGTCGGCACAGCCCGTAGCTCCAGTCGATCAGCGCTCGCAGTGTCCGCTGCCGCGGCGCCGCGGCCCGCGTGTCGGTGGCCAGCAGAGTGAACCGATCTTCGAGCCGGTCCAGGAGCGCCTGCAACGACAGTGACCGGAGCCGCGACGCGGCGAGCTCGATGGCGAGCGGGATTCCGTCGAGCCGGTCGCACACCCGGACGACCGCGTCCGTGTCGCATTCGGCCGGGGTGAGTTCCGGACGCACCGCTCGCGCGCGTTCCAGCAGCAGTGTCGGCGCTTCGAAGGCAGCCAGCGCCGTCGGCGTGATCGGCGTGTCCGAGGCGGGCATCGATAGCGGCGCCACCGGGTACACGTGCTCGCCCACGATCCCGAGCGCTTCCCGGCTGGTGGTCAGAATCCGCAGCTCGGCACAGGACCTCAGCAGCCGGTCACACAGCGCACCGCACGCTTGCACCAGATGCTCGCAGTTGTCCAGCACGAGCAACGCGTGCAGGTCGGCCAGGTGGTCGACGAGCTGCTCGTCGGCGCCGCGGTTGGACATGTCGACGATGCCTAGGCTGGTCATCACCGCACGCGCCACCAGATCCGCGTCTCCTACCGCGGCCAAGTCCACCAGCCAGACCCCGTCCGGGAACGACTGGCCGAACGCGGCCGCGACCTCGGTGGCCAGCCGTGTTTTCCCGACCCCGCCCACACCGGTGAGCGTGACCAGTCGCGCGGTCCCGAGCAGCTCCCGGACTTTGCGGATGTCCCGCTGCCGTCCGACGAAGCTGGTGAGCGGGAACGGCAGGTTACCGACCACGCGAGCGGGCTTGCGTCGCGCCATGAGACAAATCTAGCCGCGCCGAAAGTGCCGGTGGGATTATTCACGGCCAGCTGCGCCCGCCCACGTCGAGGAGAATTCATCATCTGTCTGGAGGTTCACGCCGTTGTGAACCGCGGTCGGCGCCGTTGCCGGGCAGCGCGGGGTCGAACCCCCGCACCTCGGGACAGACCGAGCATTTTCATGTCCTCAGGTCCGGGGAAAGTCTTTATCTGTGCGGCCTCGCCAGAGACACCAGCGTCCCAGGCGAATTCCGCGGTCACTTCGGTCCCCTCGGTCCACCGACTGCTGGCGTGTCGGAATGAGTTCGTTCCAGAATTCGCGGCGCACCGCGTCCCACAGCTTCGTGAATCCCGGAAGGAGTTCACGTGCTTGCGCGAGATCCGGATAAATGTGGGGGCCGAAGGACACGACCGGCGCGGCATCGGCCGCGTTGTGCACCGCGACGATGGAAATCAAATGCCCCTGAGACAAACGCCACGAGACGCGCAGCCCGTCGACTTCGATACGACGCACCTCCGTCATCGCCGATCACCTGCGCCTTACGCCCAGCTCAGTGCGGCCATCGGCGGCCCGGGGCGAGCGGTGACGCGCCCAGGTCGGCTGACGATCGGGCGCGATCGGGCCGCGTTCCGCCCGGACTCTGTTCCACACCGTCACGTCGACCTCCTCTCGTTACCTGACTGCCTGAGCATCACAGACCCCGCACTGCGCCGACATGCGTGATGTCACCCACTCGCGCACCCATATCCGCAGCTCTCGGGCCTATTGGGTGATGCGGAGTCCGCTCCCGGATGTGCCGACGGACGGCGCCCGTACGATCACGCTCCGTCCGTCCACCGCAGGTCGGCGATATCCGCTCATGGTGGCCGCGCACTCTTGCCGATCGCGCAGCACTGCGAGAGCACGCGGCCAGCGTGGCCGGGTTTCGGCCATCGAGTTGGTTTCGGTGAGTCGGTTACAGTCAGGCCGGACTCGGCGGCGATCATTCGCCATCGTTCGACGAGGTTGGAGGTGATTCCTGGCGATGCCGGTTCCTCGTGCCGAGACCTGGACGGCCGCCGACCTCGACCACATGCCCGAAAATGGACTGCGTTACGAGGTGCTGAACGGCCAGCTCGTCGTGAATGCCGTGCCGACGCCTCGGCATCAGTGGCTGATCGGATCGCTAGGGCGTGTGCTAGAGGCGGTGTTGCCATCGAATCGCCTCATGCTGGCAGGCGTTGGCGTGCTCATCGATGACGACGAGCCGATTCCCGATCTCATCGTGGTGTCCGACCCCATCGAATTGGATACCAGAGGAGTTCCTGCTCATCAGGTAGAAGTCGTGGTAGAGGTGGTGTCCACATCTACGACGTTGCAAGACCGCATGGTCAAACCCGTGGTCTATGCAGAGGCGGGTATCCCGAACTACTGGCGGTTCGAGCCCAACCCGTTCAAAGGCCAGCTACCAGGCGAGTCCCTGCCGGTTCTGTTCGCATACGAACTCGGGGCCGACCACACGTACGAGCTGACGCACAGGGTGGCCGCTGGTGATGCGGTCACCCTGCGCAGTCCGTTCGAATTCACGATCGATCCCGGATCATTGCTGCCCTGAGCGCTGTGGACAGCTTTCGCTGACACACCTCAGAGCGGGACGGCGTGTTCCTCGGCGAAGACCTTCCGGCAGACTGGTGCGCAGAAGGCGTAGTCGGTGCCGTCGTGGGTGAGGGTGAAGCGGGCGGTGGACAGTTCGACGGTCATGCCGCAGACCGGGTCGATGGCGTAGCCCTCCGGAGCTTGCGCGTGCTCGCCGGAGGCGCGGTATTCGTCGGTCATCAGTTTGGTGATCTCGGTGATAGTGAGCGGTCGGCCGAAAGTGCCGACGTTGTGTTCGCGGAGGCCGACGATCTGGACAACGCAGTGCGGGTCGCGGGTCAGTCGGTGCGGATCAGATTCGAACTCGGCGATGGCGTCGGTGATCAGGGGGATCACATGATTACCGAATTCGCTGTTGCCCGCCCATGCTCCGGGGACTGTGAGTCGCGCCAGATAGCGAGGTGCGGTCTTCGGGTCGGTCCCGCCGGTCGCCCAGACTTCGGGGCTGCGCACCAGAACGTGGGTCAGCTCACGGGCTTTCGCCAGCACCGATTCCGGTGCGCCTGGCTCGGTGGTCAGGTCGCGCAAGATCCGTTCGGCCAGCTCACGTTTGCGGTCCGCAGTCAACGTGTCATCGGAGACGAACAGTTCGACGGTCATCATGGGCGTGCCTCTTTCGCGTAGCGCAGGGTGGTCAGAACGACGAGCACGAAGGCCACGAGCGCACAGGCTGTGCGCGCGAAGTGGAATGCCTCCCAGCGGCTGAGGATTTCGGCGTAGTCGGCGGGCGGGCCGCTGACGGCCCACACCTTGATGTCCTGGTTGATCGGGACGTTGCCCAGGCGGGTGATCAGAAACGCCGCTACGGCGAGCGCGGCCGCGCCGCCCGGGAGCAGGCGGGACCGGCCGGTGGAGCGGACGGCGAGCACCAGTGTGCTGAGGATGGTCAGACCCATCAGCGACTGCATGACCAGGCCGTTCACGCTCATCAATGCCGTGTGGAAGGTGAAGCGCACTTCCAGCGGCACTCGGCGAAAGGCGTACAGGACGTTGACCGCTCCATATCCGAACGCACCGGCAAGCAATCCACCGAAGACCAACGCGAATGCCCTTGCCAAGTGCGGTCTTTCGATGATTCTCACGCTCGGCGCTCCACCGCCGGTACCAGCGCGAGCAATTCGTCTACCGACCATTGGTCGTAGACGTGCGCGCCGAGCTTCGCGGCGAGCACACGTCCGTCGGGCGCGATCAGGAAGTCCGCGGGCAAGCCGAGGCTGCCGCCTTCGGGCTTGGTGGGCGGGGCGGCCTGCTTGCCCCGGAGCGTCGCCCAGGCGTCGTGGGCCACGCCGCGCAGGATCGCGGGCCAGCCGCGCGGGTCGAGCAGTGCGCGAGGCGAGGTCTCGACACCGAACTCGCGGTAGAGCTTCCGGCTCGGATCGGCGATCAAGTCCAGCGGCAGCTCGGCGGTGTACTTGCGCAATTCCTCGGCGCTGGAATGGAAGACGACCACCTCGCGAATGTCCGCCGCGGCGATTTCCTGCCTGCGGGCCACGATCGAGCGCAGGTGCAAGTTGCACACCGGGCATCCGGCGAATCGACGGAACTGCAGGTGGATCAGGCAATCCGGGTCCGGCACCTGGACTTGCGCACCGGAGACGGTGACCAGCGTGCGCTCGGGGACAGCGGTCGGTAGCGGCATGGAAGCTCCTCTCGTAGGTGTACTTTGTACGCCTACGACCAGTATGCGCGTAGCTTGTACGCTGTCAACCCATGCCCCGTCCTCGCTCGCTGACCACCGCCGATCTCGCCTCGGCGGCCCTGGCCGTGCTCGACCGCGACGGCTTGGCCGCGCTCACCATGCGTGCGGTGGCCAAGGAGCTCGGCGTGGCCACCATGGCGCTGTACCGCTACGTCCGCGACCGCGACGAACTCGAGGTATTGGTCGCCGATCACGTGTTCGCCTCGATCGACACGACGCTGCCCGCCGGGATCGACTGGAAAGCACGCGCGGCGCTGCTGCTCGAACACATCCGGGCCGGGTTCGCCGCCCATCCGGCTGCTGTGCCGCTGGTGCTGCGGCATCGGCAGTCGTCGGTGGAATCGCTGCGCGTGATGGAAGCGATGCTCGCCGTGCTCACCGAGGGCGGTTTCACCGGACGCGCACGCGTGATCGCCCAGCGCACGCTGATCGCCTTCCTGATCGGCTACCTACAGAACAAGCTCTACGCGCCGCTGCCGGGCCGAGGGACGCTCGCGATCGCCGAACTCTCCCCTGAGGACTACCCGCATCTGGCGCAGACCGCGAGCCAGGCCAAGGACATGACTGCCGATGACGAATTCCGAGGTGGTCTCGAGATCGTGCTGCGGGGCTTGCGGCCTTAACAGTAAAGTGCCGGCGACCGCGGACTCCGGCCGCATGCGCGGAAGCGCGCCACTGGAGTCGCGGATGCTTCATCAACGGCGTGGCTGTCCGTCGGGACCTGCTCCGCCACTGCCAGCGGTCTCTTCTCATTCGAACCGTTCCGTTCACGCACACCGCTCGACTCACGAAAGTGATGGAAGGTCGCCGCGGGCGGATTCGTCTACGGCCCCACCCAAACCTTCCTCGTCCGTAACGCCCGCGACGGTATCGCGACCCGAACAGGCAGCATCAATCGCAGCCCGCGCACTTTCATCAGACCTTCATTTTTCTCAGAATCGCAATGGGCGCACTCTGTCAATCCCCGAAGGAATGCGCAGGAATGCCAGAAAACCGGCGGTGTTGCACGCAACATGCAGTGCCGTACGAAGTAGGTTGCGGCACCAACACCACTGTGCCACAACGATTCGGCAGAACCGATGACACGCCCCCAGGGGGACCTCGCCCCTTACAGCGGCGAGGCGTTCTGTATCGCCGGACCGAGGTTGAAATAAATGTGAGATATGAGGAAATGGTGAGAAGTCCGATTCATGTGTCGTAGCCGAGTGATCGGTTGAACTAGTGTTCACGCTACGTCTCGTGAATTCGTCAACGGCAGATGTCTACGGCACATATAGGAGTATCGATGAGTTTCAGCCGACTATAGCCATGGACATTTGTGTTTGCCACTTGCCTCTGTCATAAGAGCAACCAACCCGCCCGATTCCGCGCGGAAGGAACGAGAAGAAATGCTACGATGGTACTGAATGCAGGAGCCGCGGTAGGTAACGCGATGGAGTCCCGGTGATATCCGGGCGTTCCCGGACTGGGGTTCGGCGGCCTTGGGGGGATTTGGTGTTGGCGGCAGATTCCAGGCGGTGGCGGCCGAGCGCACTCCCGCGGCGGCTCATCAGCTGGGTAACTGCTTCGCGCAGGCGGGCCAGGGCAGTGTGGTTTCTGGCCGCCGGGTTCGTGCTGGTGGTATTTCCGGGTTTGCTAGGTGCGGTGGGGGTGGCGCAATCCGGAACGAGCACGGCGGGCCGGTCGGGGGTCGCGGTTTTGGGCTTTATGGATGTGCGGGACTCGTCCGGGGTCCGGTTGACCGACTACATTTTCGCAACCAGGCACGGCGGGTTGTCCGATCCGCTGGTTACGGTGGTGTCGATGGTGCTCGGCCTGGAGTTCGTTGGCTATCTGGTCTTGGTGACCAGCGCGGTCTGGGTAATCGGCTACGCGCTCAGCTTCGGCTGGCTGGATCCGTTCGGGCGTGCGTTGACCGGTGTAGCCGACGCGCTGACCGGGCAGATCGCCACCCCTCTCATCCTGATGACCGCGGTGGCGATCGGGGCGTTCTTCGTCGCCTGGTTCATCGTGCGCGGCCAATCCGCCAAGGCGACCACGCAAGTGGTGACCATGATCGGGGTCGCGCTATTCGGTCCGATCTTTCTCGCCGAGCCACTCGGCGACGTCCTGTCCGCACACGGACTGCTGGCCCAAGGTCGTGATCTGGGTATCTCGGTCGCGGCCGGGTTGAACGGCAACAACAACCCGAATCCGGCGCAGCTGGTCGCGACCATGCAAGAGGATCTGGCCGACAACTTCGCCCGCCGCCCGGTGCAGGTATGGAACTTCGGGCACGTGATCGACCAGTCGCCACGCTGCGCCGCAGCATGGTCGGCAGCCGTCCGGACCGGCGACGACGACCGGGTCATCAACAGCATGCGCGCCTGCGGTGACACCGCGGCCTACGACGAGGCCGACAACCCGAGCATGGCCCAGATCGGATCCGGGCTGGTACTGCTGCTGTGCGGGACGATCCTGCTGCTGTTCGGGATATACCTCGCAATCAAGATCATGTGGGCCGCATTGGATGCCGTCTACCACGGATTCATGACCATCTTCGGCTTCGCCGCGGGCGGATTCGTCTACGGCCCCACCCAGACATTCCTCGTCCGCAACCTTGTCGACAGCTTCATCGCGGCCGCGCGCATGGCCGTCTACACCATCTTCCTCGGCGTCTACGTGCTGTTCCTGGGCAACCTTTTCCACCAAGCCCAAGACCAAGTCGGGGTCGTGCTCGTCCTCGGTGCCTTCGTGGAGATCATCGCCCTCCTGCAACTACGTCGGCTCAGCGCTGGCCTGGTCCGCGGCAATGAATGGATCGCCAACCGATTCGCACTGGCGATACAGAGCGGCGGTATGAATCAGGGTTCGGGTGGCGGAATGGCACTGGGAATGGGTAACGCAGGTGCGGGCAACTCGATGTCCCCACTAGGAGTACTCGCCGCCGCCAGCACCATCAACAACTCGCCGATCACCGGCTGGCTCGCCGGCCGCAACAACCCGCTCAGTCGTTTGTCCTGGCTGGACCACCTCGATAAGAAGAACAAAGCGAAGGGCCTGGCGACTCGAGACCTGAGAGAGGCTGTGCACGGTGTGCTGTATGACCGCGTTTCCCTGGCCGAGGTCGCCAGGAAGGGCATAGCAGAATCTGGGGCTCGCCGCGGTAGCCAATTAGCCGCAGCCTTCGCCGCGGAGTATGTAACGCACGATGCTGGCGGGACGGCTGGCGTGGATTATGCTCTCAAGATGGCTGGAGTGCCCGTGAAGCGCAGGGCGCCGGCCAAGATGGCACAAGTGGACATAGAACGGCATGTGGATAAAGAGGCGCTGGCCTCGAAGCACATCGGACGCGTTCTCGCTGCTACCAAGTATTTCGAGAGGGATTATCTGGTTCCGGAATTGGCGGACGCCAGGTTGTCCGCATTGATGGCCAACGTCAATCGGTATCGATACGAATATTCCAACCCTGTCACGATTTCGAAGCGTCTGGAAAGTCTCGGCAAAAGCTACCTGGACAGACCTACCAAGGAATTTATCGACAATCTGCAGAAAGCTGCGGACGGCGTTCCGGATGTATTGGTCGACGGTTGGAGCTTGAGCCAGACCGCCGCAGACCGGTTGAGGGACTGGATGGCGTACGAACACCCGCGCCGCGTCCAAGCGGCCGCCAATTGGGTAGCCGAAAATCCAACCGAATTCGAACGGATCCGGAGGCTTCGTTCGGAGGTCGACAAGGCCGCCCAGACAGACCAATGGCAAAATGGCCGTAATATAACGGGCAATACCTCACTCCCGCAGCCGGACACCGTACTTCATCCACTCTTGCCCATCCCGAAAGAATTCTGGCCGTAATTCAGAAACCACGCTGATCGGTACCAAGGTTCATCGCGCAGGGCCCCAAGCCCTCCGTTCGGGCTGTAAGGCTTTACCCTCCTTGCGGTAATGCGTCACACCGAGTATGTGCATAGTCGATGCGCACGCTCGGCGTCACGTCCTCGGCTATCACGCCGCTGTCGACCGGGCCCTGGCGTCGCACACGGGCCAGGCTCATCAGCTTGCGGTTGAGGTCCCGACGGCGTGACCGTCTCCCGGGGCCGAAAGTGCGACAGAGACAGACTCTTACCCGCCGAGGCCAGTGCCGAGAGGGAACACGCCGGGTGGTACCGACGCGGGGTCTTGGACGGCGATCAGGGCATGCCCTTCGACGCGGGTGTGCGGTCCGACTGCCGTCGGATCCACCGATCCGTACGCTGCGACAGCCGCGGGGCCACAGCGCGGGCGGCCGTCCTCTTTGTCGTCATCGATATCCGCATACCACATCAATGTCGCGTCCACTTCAGCCCGATGTGGCTCACCGAAGACCTCATCCTGATCCGGGGAGTCGCCGTACATATATAGCCGCACCAGCTCACCATTCTCGGCCAACGCCCACCCCGCGTAGCCGTAGTCCGCGCCGTACCAATGGGCCGCGCCGAATCGTCGACTCAGCCGCTCCAGAAACGAGCGCATGGCGTCGCCGGAATCGTACGGAAGGTCGTAGCCGCAGACCACCGTCCAGTCATCCCATCGCGGCGTCACGTACACACCGCCGCGAGCCCACACACTCAGGCCGAGTTGCTGAGGCGCGGGGATCGCGCAGGTGAGACGAAGTTCATCGAGCAACGCGTCGTGATCTCCAGTAGGCACGGCCAACCAATCGAAGAGGACATCACCGTTTTCCTCGCCGAGCGGCCGCGGAGTCTCATAGGCGCTCATGCCCCGCAACAGGTGTCGGAGCTTCGCCTGCACATCGACGTCCAAGGCACGCCAGCCACCCACATCGGCGACCGCGGACAGGTCCCCATCGGCGAATCGACGCGCGGCAGCGATCAAGGCTTCTTCATCGAGCATAGCCCATCAAAACACCTGCGCAGCATGGATGACCAGCCCTCAGTCATCACCTTCTTGGCCCCTACACGCTGACATGCCGCGATCAGGGCTGGCCGCGTTTTGTCGCTCCAGTGGTGGGCGGGTGTTCCGGCCATCGACCCTCGAGAATGTAAGCAAGGATCTTGTCTATACTTCTGAGGCACACTGTCATAATCTGTAGGTAAAGGAGGTTCAATGCCGATGATGCGCAAGAGGCTTGTCGAACATACAGTTGGAGGCTTTGCGGTCGTAGAACCGCCGCGATTCGGGGCAGCGTCTGATGGAGACCATGGCCGAGTAGTAGAAGACGCGGTTGAGGCCGCGGTGGTAGCGCTTGGGGCGGTGCGGGTTTGCGCGTATTCGTCCGGAATCCCACGGTGCTGGGGCGAGTCCGGCGAACCCGGCCAGCCGGTCCGGGGTGGTGAAGAAGGCCGTGTCGCCGCCGGTGGCGGCGAGGAATTCCGCGCCGAGCAGGGTGCCGATGCCGGGCAGGCTGGTGATCACCTCGGCCAGTTCGTGGCGGAGAAGTCGGCCCTCGATGAGCGTGTCGGTGTCTTTGATCCGCTCGTTGAGGGCCATCACCTCCTCGGCCAGCGTCGCGATCATCGACGCGGTCAACTGCTCGCCCGGCAGGCGGGTGTGCTGGCGGTGGGCGGCTTCGACCGCTGCGGCGGCGAACTTGCCGGGGATTCTGACTTTCCTTGCCCGCAACCAGGATTCGAGCCGGGCAGCGCCGACGCGGCGCAGCGCGGTGGGGGTCTGGTAGCCCGACAGCAGCATGGGCCGCCGGGACGCTACAGCCCCGAACGACCCAGGAAGAAAGGTAGGGTGCGATGGGCCGACACCCCAGTGGGGCGCGATCGATAACCTTCGCAGCAATGCAGGGTTGCGCCCCGGTCGCGGTAGAGTCAGCCACCGCCCCGAACGGTTGCATTACATCCAGCCTTGCGTGTGACTGGAGTTACCGGATCATTCTGGGCACGCTCAACGTCGCCCACCCTGACCTATACACGCCCTCCTGGGGGCGGTTCCCCCCGGCAATCGCCACATTCAGCCGTCCCGAGGCAAGTGAGATCAACGACCATGTCCGACGATACTCAATCTTTTCCCAGGTACATTACTTACGAAATCGAATTCCCCCTATATCGTCCAGGCGGGTCGGAAGTACTCGAACACACCATCGATATGGGCGAGTTGGCAATCGACAGGCTGGCGGACTTGTTACGCACTGGAACCCCTGAGAATCCTTCCCAGACCATACCCGAGCTGAGACGCGAGCTGAGACTGGACAGGCTGAGCGAAATTGCTGGAGACTCAAAAATATACGAGAAATATGCACAAAGAGTTGAAAATATTGTAAATTTGAGGACCTCTATTATAAATTCTTCCAGAGCGGTGAACGGCAAGGAAGGAGAGGTGGCAACCTTCCTCACTCAGGCGCTCGGACGCATCGAAGATGCCGTTCGATCTCTCAACGAGGGGCTTGAATCCGCGACCACGGGCAGTGGAAACAGGATTGCTCTCCACACCGAGGCCGAACTCATCGACGCCATATTCAAGACGGTTGGAACTGTGGCGGATGAGGTTCGCGCAGCAGCCGACCGGCTACGTGACGTAATACGTGATATCGACTGGTACAGCCAAGTGCACGCGGGTTGACCATCGATAGAGTGAACCGAAACCCTTTGGCAGCTCTGCTCGTTGAGTTCAGGTGATCGAGCTGGGCGAGCCGTCCACAATCCCATTTCGGACACCGGCGCCAGACCGTGATCGCGGAAGATCAACCCAGCCGCCGATGACCGCGCGGAGCATTCGTGGGGTGTGTCGATCGACTGGTTCAGTCCCATTTGTTCAGGAGAGTGGTCAAGGTATCGCGCAATTGGGTCATGCGCTCTGGTCCGAGAATTCTTTCCCAGTCGCGTTCCAGAGCTTCCATGCTGTCACGCAGCACGCGGGTCGCGGTGCGACCGCGCGGGGTGAGACAGACCAGCTTGGCGCGGCCGTCTCCGGGGTCGTCGATGCGGGTGAGGTAGCCTGCGCGTTCGAGTGTTCCGATGACCTGCGCGGCAGCTTGACGCGTCACTCCGAGCCGGGATGCCAGATCCGATGCCCGCAACCCGCCGCCCAGTAGAAGCGGAAACAGCTGCAGCGCATGACGTGGGAGTAGGTCGGCCATGCCCTTCTTGGTGAAGGCTTCGGTCAGCCTGACGCTGTTCAATCGGGCAAGGTAGTAGACCAAGGCCGGCGGCGCAGGCGAGGAGGGGATAGCAGAGTGCTCAGTCATTCTCTGAATTCTGCCACCTTGCCATTTGGCAAGTTCCTTGTATAAACGTGGCTGATGATTGGCGGATCGACCCAACTATGGCGGCACGTACTCCGACCTTCGATAAGACCCCTAGCAGAGGGAAGACCGACGATGTGTTTCAAGAAATGCTCATGGGCGGTTCGTTCGGCTGGGCTGCGCAACCGGTTCGCCGCGGTGATCACGTCGCCGGATGTGCCGCTGTCGGACGTTCTCGGGGGTGGACGCGGCCTGGTGGATATGGCGTCGCCGCATCTGCTGTATGTCGTGGTTTATGTCCTGACGCGAGACGTGCCGAACGCGGTGTGGTCGGCGCTGGTCTGGGGTGGTGGGCTGGTGTTGGCCCGGGTAGCGATGGGACAGCCCTGGCGGCAAGCGGTCGGCGGGCTGGTCTTGGTCGTGCTGTCGGGTGTGCTGGCCATCGCTACCGGCCGCGGGGTTGATTTCTATCTGCCGCACATGGTGCGGGGCATGGTCTGGGGGGTGCTCCTGCTGCTTTCTCTACTGGGGCGGCGCCCGCTCGTTGGTGTGCTCGTCGGGCCGGTGATAGGGGGGACGGCCTGGCGGCGGGATCGGATCCTGCTGCGGGCCTACCGGCAGTGCACCGCTGTCTGGGCAGCCGTAGTCGGCTTCCGGACAGCGGTGCACATACTGCTCTACTTCGCGAACAACGTTGTCGCCTTGGGAATCGCACACCTGCTCATGGGTGTCCCGTTGTTCGTTATCATGATGTATATCAACCTGCGGATCCTGCGCCGAGGCTATGCCGCCTACCGGGACCGGCAGCCGACGGCCTCGACTTCAGCTGTTGACACGTAACGAATCTCGGGATAGTAGGGTCCCATGCTCTGCTTCGGGTCGGCAGGGTCGGCGTTCTGGATCGACTGACCGAAATCACTGGCCGGCAGCATGTTCCGCATGATCAGCAGGTCCGAACCGGAATCGCTGGGCAGCCAACCGATTCCGCAGCCACCGATGGCGTTCGCCGGACGGCCTTCCGATGCCGACACAACGATAGTATAAAAGCCATCGGCATCCACGGATGTCTCGTCGTCCACGACACACGCTGTTACGGCGGTCGAAACCGGATTATTGCTGCACAGCGACCAGTACCGCATCTGCCCAGAGCCCATCGTCGGCTGCCTTCGGTATGTGGCCGGGGTGGCCGGTAGCTTTCCCCGGATCACCGCTACCCGGCCCGGTTCGAGCATGGTGGCGAGATATTTATTGTCCGGGTTGGGGTAGTAGGCGCCGCCTGCGGTCGGCTTCCAGCCAGTCCACTGCTGTGGTGTCACGCGGGCGGGCAGCCGCACTTGGCTCGGCGGATACGCCGCATGCGGGTCGTGGACGGTGTTCGCTGCTGCACAGTGGGACAGCTTATGGTTCGTGCCGTCAGGCAGGGCCAAGGTAAGTTGGGGAAGTCCCGTGCCGCCGGTGGCGTCGAGTCCGGCGTCGGGACGATAGACGCGGTAGATAATCGGGACGAGCCCGATGGCATCACCAGTGTAGAGGGTATTGGCCTCGGGCTGTGTCGGCGGTACGCCCACCACGATACGAACGGTATAGTCGCGCGCTGAGCCTTCCCGGTCGGCGCCGTTGCCGAACGGATTGACACTACCGGCGTCTGCGGCGATGACCTGATCGTTGAGCGAGCTCGATACTTCCCCGTGTCCGGTATAGGTGGTGAATGACATGTATCGCGCATGCGGGAAGTTTCCGTGGATGGTCAGGCTCGCGCCGGGGATCGCCGGCAGGAATGTCTCCCAGTAGTTGGCGAATGTGTCCGGATAGGCGACGTTGAGCGTACCAGCACCGATTCGTGGACTCCACCCGCAAGCAAGATCGGCCGTCATGCTGTCGGCGGGGACGGCTCCTACATCGGCCGATCCTATCGTGGCCGGTGCGGCCGTCGCGCATCCGAGGACCACCGCGAATGCCACTGATCGCGCACGACCGGAGCGGGCAGGGCGCATCCCAGGATCACCCCGAACGTCGCCGATCGCGCGCGACCGCGATGCCGACCCGCCGCTGCGCCGGCCTTGCCAATCGACAAGCGTCTTGAACATCAACGATTCAATCTCCTTCAGAATGTGGTTGTTGCACCAACATTGTGGTGGAATTATAGACAAGAACCTTGCGTAGCTTACAGAAATCGGCTCGGCGGGCGGATACGATCGGTCCACAGCATGCAGGTAATCATCGGCCTTCTGGCGGTCCGAGGATGCCTTCGATGAGCGTCGTCGGGTCGGCATCCCGAGCACGAACGAGAACCGACGGCTCACGACGCGATGTCTCGACGACAGCTATCGAACCTGCGCAGGGCATGCCCTCCACGGCTTCCTGCGTAACCCGGGGACGCTGCGCGCCTCCGACTCGGCCGCTGGTTGGAGATGTTGCGTGCGACAGATAGATACGAAACAAAAGACCGAGAGCTGAGCTATGGATTTCATGGGACACAAGACTTTCCGGAGTAGTAGCCCATCCGCCGAGTCCACCTACATGTCGTCGTCTGGGCGGTGGCGGCGTGCGATCGCGGCTGCCGCGACCGTCGTTGTGGCAGCTTGCTCCAGCGAAGCACCTGCTGTACTACCCGATTCGCCTCGAGCGGCGCCCGGTGCCGAGTTGATCTTCCCCAGTTCGGCGTGGGAGCGGGTGGCCCCAGCGGACGCCGCCTTCGATGCCGTGGCGCTGAATGCCCTTGTTTCCGAGGCTGCCGCGGCTGAGTCGTCCTGCCTGGCTGTCGTGCGTGACGGCAAGGTCGTGGTTGATGACCACGGACCGGGCCCGGACATGACCCCTCGGGAAGTTTTCTCGGTGACCAAGTCGTTCACTGGGCTTTTGGTGGGCGTGGCGGTGAGGCGTGGCGAGCTGACTTTGTCCGACAAGGTCGCGGACTACATACCGCAGTGGCGTGGGACACCCTCGGAGTGGGTGACGGTAGAGCACCTTCTCACCAACACGTCGGGGCGGGAGTGGGACCCTGCCACCGATTACGGGGCGATGGCGATGAGAGCGGCGGACAAGTCGGCGTTCGCCATCGGGCTCGGCCAGGAGGCTGAGCCAGGCACGACGTGGGTTTACAACAACTCGGCGGTGCAGGTGCTTTCGAAGGTCCTCGAGACGGCAACGGGAGTGCATCCATCCGACTACGCCAAGGAGCACATCTTCGGCCCGCTCGGCATGAACGCCTCCCACCTCGGCCGGGACCGCTCCGGTGGCGCGCTCACCTTCATAGGCTTGAACACGACCTGCCTGGACCTCGCTCGCCTCGGGGTCCTGATGCTCCACGATGGCAAGTGGAAGGGCAGCCAGATCGTGGACGTCGACTACGCGCGGGCCTCGGTTACCCCGAGCACCGACCTCAACCGCGGCTACGGGCGCTTATGGTGGGTAAACGCGGAGGGTGCCGTTGCGGCACCCACACTCGCCACCACCGGGCGAGGCGATCAGGAGACTTTGATGGGGCCGTTCGTCCCGGCTGCTGCGCGAAATACGTTTTGGGCCCTGGGTTTCAACAACCAGACGCTGGCCGTGCTGCCAGAGGCGGGCGTAGTGGCCGTCCGACTGGGGCCGAAGCCGCCTAAGGAGGCGCCCTTTGGTTTCCGAGAACTCACCACCGGTGTGCTCGAGGCAATCCGATGATTCGTCCTGCGGAAACTTCACCAGACCAGGGAAATCGAGCGCTCAAACGATGACGAGGGGTGCAGAATACTCCGACAGATGTCTGCACCGACCTTGTTCGACACACCGGTACCGCGGGACTGCGAGCGGATTCTGATCGCTGGTGCGGGTGGCGGACGCGACCTGAGCGGCTGGGTGTGGCTATATCCGCGATGCGGTGCCGCTGATGATGCGGTGGAACGGTGGACCAGGCCGCGGTCCTGGCGACCCAACTGCTGCGCGAGCACAGGGCCTGAACCGATGACTTCACCCCGGTGGAGGACGCCGCCCACCTCGCGGCCTGGATCGGCGCGCGGGCCGCGCGCTTCGGGGAGGCCACGCCGGAGTCGCTGGACCTCGTCGAGGAGGCCTTCCGCGTGACAGGCCCGGACGACCGGGAGCTGTTCGCCGACGCGGTCTGGCACGTGGGCGAGGTGTTCCGGCAGGGCCTCGGCGGACGGTGGACTCAGGATGCGCCGAGACCGGTCGACACGGAAACGGTCTACCTGCGGCTGGTCGGCCCAGGGCGCGCAGATACGGCGGGTCGCGACATCGACGGCGATCGTGAGGTCGGCGCGGACCGGAACCCCGTCCTCGGCCGGCACCATCACATCGATCGGTGTGGAATTGACCTGGACCTGCTCACCCGGGCGCATCGCGAACGTCGGTGTGAACATCCCCTCCGGCCGGTTGGCGAGCTGGCGGTGCGAAACCGCCGACCCGAAGATGTGCCTTCCGATGGACAACCGGTCGATCAACGCGTAGAACGCTGTCGTTCCCGGCAGTGGCACCACCCCGGGACCGTGGATCTCTTCCACCACTTGGTGACCCGGCGAGTCAGCCGCGACCTGGTCCCCGTCGACTGCCCGGTCTCGGCATCGAGGACCTCACCGATCACCTCCATCAAACGCGGTTCCGCGCGATCGGCGATATCGAATGTGCGGGGTCACCCGCTGGCCGACGATCTTCCCTGATGCGGCAGCTACCGACAGGGCTAGCCCTAGGGTGGTCGGTGCCGTCGAGGGCGAAGTACCGCAGGGTGAATTGGGCTTCGATGCGGTTCCGCCACGAGGAATTCGTTGGGGTTTAGGCGATTTCGACGTTGTTGGCCTCGGCCCAATCGCCGGCGCGGCGGTCGGTTCGGGTGCTCAGATGGGGTGGCCAGACTCCAGGTCGAGAACGGCAGACCGTGCTCGGTCGGGGTGGACTTGGCGATCTTCTTGATCTCGCGCCGCTCGGGCAATGTGAACCTTTTCGGTCGTCCCCCTGCATATTTCGGATACAGCGACGCGAACCCGTCGGTGTTGAAGTTGTGCAGCACATCCCGCACCCGGTCGGTACTGGTGAAACTCACCCGGAGTGTCCCGAACAAGGCAAAGGTTTACTGATGCGGCACTAGGTCGGGGCCGAACAGGCTGATGATGCGTGCATGGCCACCGATAAGATCTGATGCAACGGCACAGGTTCTCGGCTTTGCGGTGGCGAGACTCGGCCATCGGCGCCCGCAGCGCACCGACGGCCGGGACACCGAGCTGCGCTGCAGGAAATGTGGGATGAGACTACTTCATCTATTCGGACAACGATACGATGGTCCGTCTACAATTTCGTAAGACTGTTTAATTCAACGAAACAGCCGAGCGGGTCGTTTCAGCTCGCGCTGCATGCCGCTGTGGGGGTATGATTTTCGCGTAATCGGCGATCGGAGCGATCGCATTGACAACGGTCGGGTGATCAGAATGAACAGCGGTATCGCGACGTTATTTTCCCGAACAGTTCGGTGTCACGCATGTGATCGAGATTGTGCCCGGTTACGGTGAAATACTACCGATCGGCACGCACTTCTGGCCGTATTGGCAAGCACCGCTGTATGGTTCATGGCTTGTACTCGCCTGTGGCCTCGTTGTCGGTTACCGGGACACGCTACTCGCAACCGCGGTGACGGCACTGGAGACTTGGGGAGCACCGGGGGATGGCAGTGAAGTTCCTTCGGGTGGGTCCGGCCGGATCTGCAAGGTGTTCAATCCCGACTACTCGGTAGGGCTGGGGTGTGACCAGAACGGCAGGATCGTCGGCCTGCACCTCGGCGACCAAGTGCGGGAGAACACCGACAGTTGGCTTGCTTGCGAAATTCGGAGAGTCGTTAGATCGGCTCACCTGAACGCTCGGGCTGGTTGGCGCGCGGAACTGCTGAGCCGCGGTGCTTCGCCAGTCGTCGCCGATGCGTTGGAACTGCCCACCCAGAAATGGGGATGCGGGAGAATCGGAAGAACGGTTGGAAGGAGTGTTTGCCGATATGACCGACAAGCTGGTGCACGATTCGGGCGAGATGTGCAGGAAGGGCGCCGACCAGGGCGCCGCAAGCACGGAGTCGTACCGGCGGGCAGAAGGTGACCCGCCTTGGGAAGCCGACATCGAGGAAATGTTCGGCAAGGCCGCCCACTACTTCAACCTGGGTATCAAGCGGTATCTGAAAGACAGTAGCGCCGCTTACACCGAGGTCGGCGACAAGCGAGTCGCTGTGGAGAACCAGGCGTATTCGAGTGCGATGGAACTCGATAATGCGGATGTCGAGGGCGCCGGGAGCGTGCGCCGTGCAAAACGCATGCTTGACGTGTAAGGCTCACTGGTGTTCTGGTGAGAGTACTGTATTCGATGACTGTTCCTCACCTGCGCGGGCGTTGCATCACGGGAAGAATGAAGTCGTCAACACGCTCAGGAAAGCGCCTGAGGGCGCGTCGAACGTCGAACTCCGGTTCGACGACGAGTCGTGATTTTTCATGCTGGATCGCGCGACCTTGAGCTGAAATACTCCCAAGGTCGCAGCGGAGGTCGGAGTGCCTGGACCGGAGGCCGCAACCGATGATGGCCAAGAACGCTCTGAGCTAGCTGAGCAATCAGAACCGGCTTACCGGCAATGACAGGGCTGCGAAGGCTAACAATTCGCGTGAGGACCGACAACGAGAACGGAAGCCGAACCGCACAGCTCAGAAGGCCACAGCGAATCCCACTACCCAGACAGCTCCTCGGCGCGGTGGCGCCGACCTATGCTGGTGTTCCGCCGCCGGTGACGACACCGGGCGCGATGGATGTCCCGATCCGCGTCGGCGCAGACAACGCGGTGAAGATCGTGGCGCCCGGCATATCCGCTGGCTCGAAAGATCATTGCGAGACTGCTGTTCGTTCTGATCACCCGACCGTTGTCGATGCGATCGCTCCGATCGCCGATTGCACGAATACCGTAAACCCTGAGGGTGTTCGGTGCGCGCCGACCGGCCTGCTCAACCGTTTCGCTGTATTAAATAATCCTACGACATAGTGAACGGACCGGCCTGTCTTTATCTGAATGGCTGGAGTAATCTCGTCCCATATCTCCTGCAAGGCAGCAGATCAGCCGCGATCGCCGATATTGCTGAGGGATATGCGGAAATGCCCGGCAATGTGCAGCCGCATCGAACATTATCGGTTGTGGCCCGTGGGAACTTGTCTGGCGGGAGTATTTCCGTCACTGTTCCTTAGCGGCGGGCGTTGCATTACTACACGTGTGATCGGGGTTGTACCGGTGAGCGATGAGAAAAAGGAGTTCAAGCCGGGTGAGGAACTCGGCGTCGGCGATTGGGTGTACTCCGAGGACCTCAGATATCGCATGGGGATCAAGGATAATGCGCTCGTCGTCGAGTGGGTCGATCCCAGCGGCGACGAATCAAAGAACGTAGTCGTCAACACGATCGGGAAAGTACCTGAGAACGCACCAGCGGAGAATACCACTCTCGAGTTCGACGATGAGAATTGGGCTCATGATGGACAACGTAACCTCAAGCTGAAATATGACCTGGGATTTTTTGACGGACCTCATGCCGCCGAGACGTTTGGTCCGAAAGACGGCGAAAAAGATTGGGATGATGACGACGACGAGATGCCGGATAGGATTGTCGTCTCCAATGATGGTACGGTGGTGGCCCTACGGGGCAATCCGCCCGCGGATTCGAATGGCAATGTCGGCCCGGGGACTCCTGGTTACGTCACGCATTGGGGAAACCCCGATGCGAGTCCGAATAGGGGCCGGCCGGAGACGGGTCAGGAACTCAAGGGCGTCACGCTCGAGTTCGTGATTCCGGAAGATGGAATTAAACCTTCGGCGGCTCTGATGGCATGGCGGGACTTAATGAACGGTAACCTGGCATATCTCAGGGCTCAAATGGGTAAGATAAATCCTAGGATGCCGAAGGATTCGATGTTGCCGAAGTTATTGATGGACACGAAGAACAACAAAGGTTTGAGTTGGCACCTCGATGACAGTCGTCTCGAGAACCTCGAAGGTGCTACGGCGGATGCCTTCAATGAGACCGTCTTGGAAATCGGGTATATGAATTCCTATTGGCAAAACGAAGATATGAATAAACTCTTCGAAGCGGCTGGCGCGGTTTCGGTTATGAACCTGGATTGCATCCAGCGGATGCACACCGCCGTTGCTGATGCCAACGATGCGATTGCGGCAAGCTTGACTGGGGAGCCGACCGCAATAGAAAAGCAACGTTGGGACGACTGGAAGAGGGAGGGGTCGGAGGAGGAGGTGCAGAAAAAGGAAGATTATCAATTCAAGGATTACTGGGGAAAAGCTGGTATTCAAGACCTGGTCGAAGAACACGCTATCTATCGGATAATGCGTGATGCGGTCGTCGAATGCAGGGATCAAGTCATCAAATACGTGAATAGAACCACTGACTTTGCGAAAACGCATGGGATAGAGCCCGAAGAGAAGGAGGGGGATGAGGGCAAGGGGGATGATGACGGCAAGGGGGATGAAGGGGGCAAGGGGGATGAAGGGGGCAAGAGGGATGAAGGGGGCAAGAGGGATGAAGGGGATGAAGGCGGGAGTAACGGGGGCAACAATAGCACCGGGTACAGCGGTGGATACAATGGTGCTCCGGATACTTTTACGCAACAAGCTGGACTTCAGGAGGATTTCGGCCCCACGTTCGACGATTTGGGCCTGGGTACTTCGGACACCGCGGATTCTGCAGACAGTACTCAGCCCATTCAGGATGGCAGTAGTGGTGGCATGTCGTCGGGCATGGACCTCAGTTCTCTGATCGAGGCGGCGGGGCAGGGCCCCGGAACCGGGCTGGGTGCCGGTATGGCGACCGGGATTGCCGATGGTGCTGCCGAGAAAATCGCGATGTTGAACGCTTTGGGGAATATGGGTAACCAAGGAAACCGTCCTCAGTTCGGCGACGACAGAGGCTATGGCGACCGGGATTCGCGCGACGACCGGCAACGCGACTGGAACCGCCAGGCGCCTGCGGCCACTGCCGATCCCGCTGTTCACACAACTTCTCCCGTTGTGACGGCCCCGACCTATGCGGGTACTCCGCCGTCGATAACGACACCGGGCGCGGCGGTGGATGTCCAAATCGGCGACTCAACGGTGAAGGCGCCGCAGGGTCCGGTGGCGGAGGCTTTGCAGAAGCAGGTGCAGAATGTCGCCTTCGACGCGAAAGCCGCATACGCGGGAACTGCGGGTGAGTTGACCGCAGATCATCCGCCATCGATCGTCGATGATCTCACCGAGCTGCAGACGGGCGATTACGTGGAGTGGGAGAGATTCAGCGCGCTGATCGTCAAGGACCAGAATGGCCAGCTGAATATCCTGGATAACGGTCGTCTGGTTCCCTTTGATCCCAATAACCCTCCGCTGGGGGAGAAGTACGGCAATTTCAGGGGCTACTTCCACCCGACTGGCTTGGATGTCGGCAATGCCTCCCCGACGGCGCCGCCTCCGGCGACCGTGAGGACGGCACAGCCCGGCGGCCCGCCACCCATCTCACCACCGCAGATCTGAACGGCCAGGAGCGGTGGCTCCCCGAAGAAGGATATCGTCATCGCGGCGGTCGGTACGAGTGATCCGATGTCGGGGTTGGGATATGAGCCTCGTCGGAGCGGATCCGCCAGTGCGGGCGCCGTCATCGGATACGACGGGATCAGCGCGGCGATGTCGTGGCCCAGAACCTGGAATCGCGAAAACCTGTTCATATCGGGCATACGTCGTTATCCGGGGCGATCCGCGAGGAACAGCAAGAGGAAGGCGCCTGTGGGCACACCACAGTCGGCACCGATTCGATCAGCCCGGATTGTGGGCTACGGAGCGTCTCGTGCCGACCAGATGTCCTGATCAGTGCGATCGACGTGGGCGGTGACTTCGTCGATCAGTACAGTCTTCGATGAAGCCATCGCCGACAAGCCTTCACAGCGGTCAGGTGATCCCGCTGTGAAGCCCAGTCCCATGTCGAATCTCGCCATCATCGACTTGTAGGTTTTCGATCGGGTCGATCAAGCTCACCTACTCGCGAATCGCTTATGCTGGTCTCGGGAATTACTCAGGCAGGTAGAATTTGATTCCGAACTCTGCCGCGAGCACGCTCAGCGCCTGCGGGTCTCCGAATACCGCCTGCATGCCGAAGTTGATGTCGTCGGAATCAACACCACACCATCGTGCGGATGAATCTCGCGGCAAGAGATCCTCCAGGCCGTAAGAGAATACCATTTGAGTTTCTATGTCTTCCTCATCGTTATGCGCAATGTTCCATTCATGCGGCTGGCCATTGCATAGGAACCGCAGCACGTGGTTACCGACGGTATCGTCGACCAACTCGATATCGGTGATGCTCAGCAGCCCACGCGTGCAAGCCGCGACACACTCGAGCTCTTCTCGGTAGACCTCGCTTCCGCCGCATGCGTCACGGAAGGTCTTGTAGTCGGTGGTGTACCGAATTCCAAGTTCATCGAGCAGGTATAGCACGGCTTCAGACTCGGAATCACCGAAGTAGTCCAGTTTCTCGTCGAGGAGATCCGCCTGGATTCCCTGCTCAACAGTCGATTCGGCGACGAGGCCGAGTTCCACAATCCTCGCCGTCACCTGACGGACGGTAAACGAAGAGTTCATAGGGACAGTTTCGGATATTCTCAACAGTGGGTATATGGTCTCAGTCGACACGGTCTGTATCGAATCACCGACCACGGATGCTCGATCCCGAAGATGAATCAATCGTGAAAATTGTGAAACTTTGATGAGAAAGCATGAGAGGTGATTGAAGCTTTCATCGCCACTCCTCTAGGCTGGCGGTCGTAATCCAGGTCGGGAGAATCTGTCGTCCCAATGTTGCTCGCTGGAGATCAGTGCGCGAGGGGCAGTTCGTATGCCCTGATATATCTCTCCGAAAGGATGTAGTGATGACTGGCATCTCGATCAATCCGCAGTTCGGCAATGACAGAGAGTGGCCGAACGTCATAACGGTCTTCCGCGACGACTATGGCTGTGGTGTACGCACACGATGTGGCGGTCGGGATGTGGTTGGACGAGCGGTGAGAGCGTCAGCGTGAGTACCGTCTTTTCGCTCGAGACCGGCGAGTTCGCCGGGCAGGCGTCTGCCTTCACGAATGCAGGTGATGATCTGGCGGCGGCAGTTCACCGTCTGCGGATGGTGATGGAGTGTGAAGGCCGGTGCTGGGGTGCCGATGAACCCGGTCGGGAATTCGAGAAAGCGTACCAACCCAATGCGGAGAGAATGGCGCGGAGCCTGCAAAATCTGGCAGCGATCCTGCATTATACCGGAGCGGCCATAAATCAATCCGCGAACGAATTCGATCACCGGGACTTCGACAATGCTCGCCATGTGGCGGGGGCCAGGCCGGGGGCAGCGGTCGGGGATAGTGCGTTGCTGGGGCATCGCCCGCCGGACCTCTACCATGATGCGTTACAGCAACTGCCAACCGGCACGGGGTCAGGGCAGCCGCTGTCGGCACATCCCGCCGATCGGCCGGCCATTTCGGGCTCAGCGGCCGGTTCGCAGGCACCAGGAGAATCTACTGACGCCCCGCTGAACAGCCGAACCGGTGCGGCCGCACTAGATTCCGGGATTCCGGCCGAGCCAGGCGCGATCACCTCGGGCGCTCCGGCGGCCCCCCACAGGCAGGCGGGCGGTGCGCAGCCCAGCGTCAGCGTCAAACCCCAGACGAACCCGATCACGAACCCGCTCGGCCTGGCGCGAATGAGCGGACAAACGAGTGGCCGGTATCGGGTCGGCGGCGCGGATGCATCCGGGCACCGGCCAGCGGTCGTGACAGCGCGACCTGAGCGGGGCGCCGCTGGTGACGAGGAGATTATGCGGCACCCTTGGGCCAGGCCGGGCCAGGTCGGGCCACGACGCGGCGAGCGCGAAAAGGACCGGAGACGCCGGGCGGCGGTCGTCGGCCCCGACGTCACCGATCGGCCGCCTGTCATACACAGCGCGATGCCCGGCCAGTCAGTCTCAACGGCTCCGCCGGTCGACCGGAAGCCGGGACCTACTCCGTGGTCGAAGCGCGGGGCCGCTGATTCCGCCCGCACAGCAGGTACCGCTCGAGGAAAGGACGCCAGATGAACCGGCCCAACCTGGAAGAGTTGTATTCCGCGACCAACGAAATGAAGAGCCGGGTCAATTCGTTGCTGGACGGGCTGGACCGTCTGCGAGCGGATTTGCCAGGTGTCTGCGAGCGTCTGACCGCATCACGCTCGTCCGCGTGGTCATCCGATCACCTGGTCGAGGTGACCGTCGATGTCTACGGAGTTGTCGTCGCCGTACAATTGGCGGCCAACGCGTGCGGGACCAGCACCCCGGAACGATTGGCCCGATCCATGACGGAGGCGGCCCGAGCGGCGGCCGCATCGGCCCGGGAACAGCTGGCGGAGATTGTTGCTCCCCTCTCCGAAGCCTATGACCTGCCGGATTTGCCCGATCTGTTCCCCGGCGCATCGAGCCTGCGTGAGATCCGCGACGTCATCGGCGCGGCTGTCCGGACCGACACGTCGGCCGTCCATACGAACAGTGGACTCGAGCGAGAAATCTGAATGGGGTATATCGGGGTGTCGACAACGGCATGGGGGCTTTCACCGAATAGTGAGCACGAGTGGATAGTCGAGACCGGAGGGTGTCGAGCACTGATTGATGGCGTCGACGGCCGATACTGTCTTGGCGTCCGATGACATTGGAGATTCCGCACGAAGTCCGGCCGTTGGTCGAGGTGGTGGGCGGTCCCTGGCCCGAATCCGATGAGGACGCAATGCGCCGATTGGGCGCAGCATGGATCGAGACGGGCGACGCGCTCATCGCGGTGTCCCAGCTGACCGGTGCGGCGCGCGGCGCGGCGTTGGCGGCGATTTCCGGGGAGACCGCGAAGGCATTGGCCGAGCACGGTGTGGATCTCGATGGCGATCTGCAGATGGCGGCAAAGAATTGCTACAGCATCGGCGAGCAGTGCTACCGCAGCGCTTTGGATGCCGAGTTCTGCAAGTACGTCATTATCTGTTCGTTGGTGGTGTTGGCGGCGGAGCTGGCCTTCGCTGCGTTCCTCCCAGGAGTGGGTCAGCTGCGCGCCGCCGCGGCGACAGCGGAAACGCGCGCGGCGGTATGGGCGGCGGTGCGTGCGCTGATCACCAAACTGGGCCGCCACAGTGTGGTGCTGGGCGCGATGGCGGGTGCGTTGGAGGGCGCTCTCATTCCGGTCGTCGCCGCGTCCTGGCAAATGGGCGAGAGGCATCGCCAGTGGGGGATTACGACTGGCACTACATCGCGATGAACGCCCTAGCCGGTGGCGTGGGTGGTGGCGTGGGTGAAATCATCGGCGCCAAGGCCATGACAGGGATCGATCGCCTCGGCAAAAAAGCCGGTCGAGACTTGGCTTCGTCGACATGGGGCCGGGGCGCCATTCGGCTCGGTGGCGCAGCGGTCGGTGGCGTCGCAGGCGGCGTCGCAGGCGCGGGTATCCTGATCCCCTTCACTGGCGAGTTCGACTTCGGCTGGGACGCGGTGGTGCCCGGGCTGGTTGGTGGCGCCCTTGGTGCCATTGTTCCGGCGGTCCAGCGCGGTCCCGCGGCTCCGATCATGGTTGCGCCGCAAGCGCCTACCGGCGCGCCTCCGCTCCACATAAGGAGAGAGCCCGCCGACCGAGGGCCTGCTGACGGCCAGTCCGCTGACGGAGCGCCTGCCAACGCAGGGCCTCCTATCGACGTCGAGCCTGCCGGCGATGGGAACGCACACCCGCCGGAGCGCGGCCCCGATGACGAGATCCCGGCAGACGCGGAAGGAGAGGTTGGCAGGCAGCACCCGTCTCCGGACTCCCGGACCACCGAGCACTCCTCGGCCCAGACGGATCGGACGGACGCCAGGTCGCCCGACCATCCGAAGCGAGCCCAGCCGGACGAGGACGGCGCTGCCGGTGATGGGGAGACCGAGTCCAGTGCCGGGAGGGACCCGCGACACCAGAAGGAGCCGGATAACACCCGTACCGATGACACGTCAGATGCAGCTCGCCTGAAGCCCGATACCGATCACGATGGGAACGGCACACGGCCGCGGGCTGGGGAACATGGCGAACGACCGCCGCGAGATGCCGGCGATCCACCGGAACAGCTTGGGCGACCCCCGAGCGTTCCAGAGCCGTCTGCCGACACAGGATTGCAGGAATCACGGCCAATCACGCCTTTTGTCGGCGTTGCCGCACCTGCGGCCGACGGAACCCCACCCTCCGCTGATATAGCCGCCGGGAAGTCGCTGGTAGCTGATGGCGGGCCCGTGGCCCAGGCGTATCAGGACAGGAGCCAGACCCGTCTGGCGCAGACTGCCCGAGATTACGAGCAGCAGCGGAGCCAGGGCAATGACGATGGCGGGAAGCCGGCCACCCTGAAGTGGGGGGAGTTGGAGTTGGCGGTCACGGAGGTTGCTGTCGAAAAAATAAGGATGTACCGCTGGGACCTGACCAGTCCGCAGGACCTGAAGAATGCCTTCGCGATGGCGGCGGCGTCAAGGCTCGCCAAGGCGGTGGGCATGCCCAACGCAAAATATTTCGACGTGTATATCAGTAAGGACGCGGTATACATGATGACCTCGCAGGTCAGAAAAGTAAAGGATGTTTCGGGGATGACGGCCGAGGGCGCGCTGAACCATCTCAAGACGAACAAATACCCCTCCGATAAATTGGAAGATTTAAAGAAAGGGATCAAAGAAGTGGGACCCGAATTACGCCAATTGGGTTACGAGAAACTGTTCGATGAAGTGGAGGTCGCGCTGGCCGGTGTCAAGGCGAGAACTGGGGAGGGGACGCCAGAGCATGAAGGGCCACCCAATCCGAATCGGCACCAGATGCCGGCCGATCGGACCGATCACCTCAATCCGAATGAACGTCTCCCTGGTACCCACGGAGAGCACCTCAAACCAATGACAGACTGGCTTGGAGAACCTGGAGAGGCCCTCGATACAAGGTGGAGAAATGGAACCAGAAATCCCATTGGCAGTTACGATGCAGAATATGATTCTGCGGAATATTGGGAAGACGGTGTAAACCCTGTCCGGGCCCAGCGGGACGTGATAATCGCCGCGATTGAATCCGGTAGGCCCGCGGCGATTGAAGTTGTCGGCCCATACATGGTGGATTATTATTCGGACGGTAATATGGTGGATTATTCGGACGGTATCAAAATTGAAAATCTTATCAAGGCGGACAGGGCTGTGCTGGAGTCTACCGCTGCCATGGTGAAATATTTGCGCGGGAATTATCGTGATGCCGACATCCGCATCGTTGCACTATGGGACGATTATAACTTGCAAAATCCGGGCACCGGGAACACTCGGGAGCAGCCCTTCGATGATAATGACGTGGCGCAATTTGAAAAGGATTTCAAGAAGATACTGAGTGACATGGGGCTCCTCGGCGACAAATACTCCCTATTCCAGGAGAGTAAGCTGGTTGCTAAAGCCGAGGAACTGATCGCAGAATTGGAGAACCGTGGGCCGGACAAGGGTGGGCCGGACAAACGTAAATTGGAGGCATTCCGGAAGGATCTGAGCGACGTGCGGGAGGAGTTGGAGGGTGTCGATGCCAAGTACAGGGATGATCCGAATTCGAAGATCCGCCAGCGGGAGAAAAAGATAGAAGAGGCGATCAGGATGGAGGAGGGTCGTAGGCTGATCCGACGCGAGGGCAAAGAGGTCTTCTACGTCAACTACCGTCCGGAAAACGCACGGCACTTCACATTCAGCCTGAAAAAGGCGGATGGAACGTTTACATGCGAGGCGCTCGATTTCGCCAAGGTGGTTACGTTACTCGAGCAACTCAAAAATGACACCAAGGCAAAGGGCGACCCGGTGATGGTGGTGACGCTGGGTTCGCACCTGCGCCCACAACAGGACAACCTGTGGGAGTTGTTGCGTAGCTATGGTGTTCGGCCGGATCAGTACCACAACTACTTCCTCGACCCCGAGGCGCCGCGCGATGCACAGGTGGAATATCTCCTTAAGGACCTGGGTAAAGTCGCCGCCCTCGTCCTGGTTTTCTCTACCTCGATCGCGGCACTCACCCTCGACCGCGAAGACGAAAGGGAAACACCGGTCATGGTCGCATGACCGACCTGATCACCAACGACGCCTGGGGTCTTGTGCGCACAGCTGGTAGCTGACCGGCCCCGATCCGCGCTGGAGCCACCGAACAGGCTCGTCACCGTCGCCGGGTGACTGGGCGGCCTGGGCCAGCCGTAGATCCGTCGCTGACGGTCGTGGCGGCGCGGGGCACACTGGCGATGCGGTCCTGACTTCGGTCAATTTAGTGCGCACGCCCGTAGGGCGTGTGGATCTTGGCGAGGGCCTCGGCGAGATCGGTGGGTAGAGGGTCCGCGGCGTTGAGGTTTGGTTCCCGGCGCGGATCGTCACGGTGCGGTAGCGGCGTGCGGTCTGGACGAATTTTCTTATGCCCCAGTCGGTTTGATGTTCGATCCAGTGGCTGACGGCGAGGGCGGCGAACACGATGTTCAGGTGACGGCGCTCGCTGAAATGGCTCCGGCGCGAATTCTGTGATGGCGCAGTTCGGCGTGTTGCCACCTGATCGGGGCTCGGGGGAGTGAAGCTGCAGTGCGTGTTTTGGTGATGCGGCTCGAATGTCGTTGCGGCACTTGGTTGATCTGGTCATCGTAGACGTTCGGCGGGACCGGAATGTCGTGACGATCGAAGCCGCCGTTGCGGCGGGATCAGGGAGCTGCCCGCGATGTGGAAGCGACTCGGTACGGGTGCATTCCTGGTATTGGCGGCAGCTGGCGGATGTGTCGATCGCGGGCAGCGCGGTGGTACTTCGGTTGCGGTTCGTCGGTTCTTCTGTCCGAATACCGGTGGTGCGGCAAGGACTTTCGCTGAGCAGGTTGCTGGTTTGACGGTGAAGTGGGCGCGTCGGACGAATCAGCTGGCATCGACGCTGACCAGGATCGCGTTGGCGTTGGCGGGGCGGGCCGGTGCCCGCCTGGCCGACCGTGCCAAATTCGACCTGCTGCGCGTCCGGACCCTGCACCCCGGCTGATTCCACCGGCCGGGCGGGGCTGGCAGGACGGGCCGGGTGGCGAACATGCGACGACGCACACCCGAGCCCGAACCCGGCCCGATGCGGATACAGCACACCCCAGGCATGGCGAATGAGATGATGCGCGAGCTCGCGCCGTTCCTGGCCGAGGAAGGCATCGACGTCGACAACATCGACATCCCGGACCTGGAGACGTTGAACGCAGCGTTCGCCCGCGCGGTCGAACGGCACAACATGATCCAATCCACCCCGGTCGGCGCCGCCCGTGACAACACCCTCACCACCCTGCGCGGGGTCATCTTCGCCCTGATCAACGGCGACGATCCGGCAGCGACCGAGTTACTCGACGCGATACCACCCACCGCCACCAGCCGGGACGCCGCCACCGTCTCCGGCAGCATCGGCGTCGGCACCGGCCTGCTCGACGACTGGCTCTCCGGCCGCAACCTCCACGCACCGAAAGGACTGGCCGCCGCCGTGCGCCTGCCCCGCGGGCATTGGATCGGCGAACGCGCCGCCACCGACTTGCTCGCCCTGGCCCGAAAACACCGTGCCTTCGCCAAACAAGACGCCGTCATCGCCAGCCAGGGCGGCCTGCACGTGCTCTACGGCGTCGCGCTCGCGCTCACCGGCACCATCACCACCTGGGCGAAACTCACCGACACCCCGGCCACCGAAATCGCCGACACCCACATCACCCGAGCATCAACACATTTCACGGATTCTGCGCCAGAGCCACCCGAGCGGCCCTCCGCGGCCAGCTCGTCTGCCCGGCGCAGCTTCCGCATGATCTCCTCCGCGGAGTGCCGCTTCCGTCCAGCCGTCTCCCACAGTCCCTTCCAGCCCTTGATCAGGGCCAACAGGAGTCTAATGCCAAGCGGCCTCATTCACGGGGGACGGACCAGTATGCTCCGGAACGAAGAACGAGTCGAAATTCCGCTCTTCAACGGCTTCGGTCGCCGCGGCGGGCGTGATACCCCGGTCGTCGCTGAACAGAACGATGCCGAAGCGCATTGGCGGTACCTCTTTCGAACGGATTCAGTTTTGGCGGCGATGATCCCGGCGCGGCTTTCGCAAAATCTGCCGTGTCGAGCGGCGCCGATGCTCACCGGACCACGATAGCGAACCGACCGTTGGCACGCAGGTTTGTCGCGAAAGCGACGAGCAGACCGGCCGCCGGCCGAACCGCAGTGAACCCGTGACGATTTCACGGCGCACGAGATCGAACTCGAACCCGGGACCATCTGAGAAAGATGAGGAACCGGTGAGAAATCCTTCTCGTACAACTTCGGATGTGTCCGAGTCGAATTAACGTTGACGCAGTGGCGCACTCTCATGGGTGTTCCGGCTGCTGGCAACGTAATGCGGGAGTTATCGATGAACATTCGCCGTTCGAATGTCGCTCACACACAACGGCTGCGGTGTCGACGTTCGCGGGCGCTGCGGCCTGGACGTGGGCGGTGCTGGTGTGGCTGGACCGGTAATGAGAGCGTAAGTAGCAGGTTTTGCTTGCACTGGGCGAATGTCGGGCAGGCATTTGCGTTTCACGAACTCCGGTAACGAGCTGGCGGCGGCAATCCATCGCTGGCAATCGGTGATACGGGTGAACGCCATTGTCTGCCAGACGAACTCGCCCGCACACGGCGGGCGGACCAGCGATGGACCTCGTCCGATCAAGGCGGTGATCGGCCGCCGCTTCCGCGTCTCCGACCGGTGTCGGCCGGTCGTGGTCCACGCCGCCGATACGACGATGGAACGGTACGAAAAGCACATGGAAATGCGGGATATCGAGGTATTCCTGGCCGTGGCAGAGGAACTGCACTTCCGCCGGGCGGCCCGGCGACTGTACTTGAGCACCGGTCGGGTAAGTCAGACGGTGCATGCGCTGGAAAAGGAGCTCGGTGGATTGCTGTTCACCCGAAGCTCCCGCCACGTTCAGCTGACCTCGCTGGGCGAGCAGTTTCGTGTCGATGCGGCTCGTGGGCTGCATCAGTTGCGCAGTGCCGTCGCACGGGCCCGGGCCTCGGCGGACCGGCACAATGGCGTGTTGCGGGTCGGCTACGCCGCCGCCGTCGAGGGACCACTGGCCACGGCATTGGCGACCGGATGTCAATCCCGACACCCTGGTGTTCACGTAGTCACAGTCGCGCAGTTCACCAGCACAGGATTCGAGCCATTGCGTCAACGCGCTATCGATGTCCTGCTGGTCTGGTCTCCCGGCGGCGACGAACAGGCTGTGACCGGAGAGGGCCGGGTTGCCGGTCCGGTGCTGGCGACTGTCCCCCGAGCAGTGCTGGTGTCCGGCGATCATCCGCTGGCCGCTCGCACCGAGGTGAGTGTCGAGCAGCTCGCCGATTATGAGATTCTGGACGTGCATGCGGACGCGCCCGATGATTTCGCTATGGTGTGGACACCATCGTATGCCCCGTCGGGACGACAATTGCGCCGCATCGAGTCCGATCCAATGGCGGTGTTCGGGCATGGTCCGACGAGTGTCCTGGACGTAATGACCGTGGTCCAGCGCTCCTGCGTCCCATATTTTACGGTTGCGACTCTGCTGAGCTGCCATCCATACGCTGGCTTGACCTTGGTTCCGGTGTCGGATCTGCCGCCGTGTGTCCTAGTTCCCATCTGGCATAGCGAGTTCGAGACCGACACCGTCCGTGCCTTCATCGACGTTGCCGTTCGGTATCGACCGATCGCCGCAGTCGACCCGGCGCGGCATTCGTTTGCTCGAAGTATCACCTGATTCGGATGACTCCGCGAACGCGGTCCGTCGATCGTGCGACCTCATCGGATCCGAGTTCGGTGGTGGGGCAATGAGTCCGGCTTGATTCGTCGCCTATCGCAGCGGCGACGCCAGCTGGCTACGAAGTAGTAGCTCAGGGCCGCATCGCACCCACCGCTACGAGTCGGGGGATGGTCTTGTCGGCGAACCGGCCCCGTGGGAAAACTCGGCAGCCGACCCACCGACCGGGACCGTCATTGCGCCGGATCTTCAACGAATTTGCCGGTCGGTCCGATGTGTCGGTCGGTGATGTCCATGACCAGTCTGGCGCCGCCGAGTGGGCTATCGGTGAAATGGGTGTGACCATGGTGGAGTTCGGCTTGCTGGGCGATGAGGGCCAGCCCCAGTCCGGAGCCGTCGTGTTCGGCGTTGCTGCCGCGGTAGAAGCGTGCGAATACCGCGTCGCGTTCGTCGTCGGGGATTCCGACTCCGTTGTCGTCGATGATGATGGTCACTCGGTCCGAGTTGCGGCGGGCGGTGAGGTGGACGGTGGTGGCGCGACCGTGTCTGACGGCATTGGTGATGGCGTTGTCGAGGGCGAGCCGGATACCGGAGGGCAGGCAGGTGAAAGGCAGTGGTGGTTCGCTGCAGACGTCGATCACGAGGTCGGGGTGGTGGCGGCGGGCGTCGCGGGCGGCCTCGTCGGCGATGTCGACAAGATCGACCGTGATGCGGTTGCCATTGTGGCGATCGAGTTCACCGGAGGCCAGTTGTTCGAGTGCGGTGAGGGTGGATTCGATGCCGGATTGCTTGCGGAGGATATCGTCGATGATGTGCGTGCGCTGTTCGCGTGGCAGGTCGAGGCCGCGCATGACTTCGAGATCGGTGCGCATCGCGGTGAGCGGGCCACGCAGTTCGTGGCCGGCGGTGGCGGCGAAGGTCCGGGCAGTCTCCAGGGCATCGTGTGTTCGGCCCTGTGCATCGGTGATGCATGTGAGCAGGTGGGCAATGGCAGCGGACAGTTCGCTCGCTTCGCGGACCGTGTTGTCCGTGCCCGTGAGGTCAGGTGTCGGTGCCCCTTGACTGATCCGGTGGGTGAGATCGACGAGGGGGAGCACGGCACGCCCACCCAGGTACCAGCCGAGGCTGCTGGCGATGAGAACCGCCACCGCGCCGGTGACGAGTACGCGGCGTTGCTGCCTGCGGGTGACGGCTTGGGCGCGTTTGATAGGCAGGGCCACAGAGATCGAAACCGAGTGTCCTTCCCTGGGGACGGTGACGGTTTTGACGCGGTACCTTGCGCCGTCGATATCTATCAATGCGTAGCCGTCGGGCAGCTCGGGCAGTCGTGTGGTGGAAGAGGTGACGATGCCGTTCTCGCGGATGGTGACGGCGGCCGCCCCGGCGTCGTCGACGTGGCCGAGGAATTGCCGGGCCGTGTCGGCGTTGAGTTCGAGAAGCCGGGCAGCAGTATCGAGTTGCCCGTCGAGTTGGCGCACATTGGAGCGCGCGACCGCTACCGAGAGAAAACCGGCCAGCGCGGTGACGGTGATAACCGCGCCGAGAGCGGTGGCCAGCGCGACGCGAGTGCGGAGGGACAGCATGCGCATGGTGAGTGGCTCAATCGGCGCGTAGCACGTATCCGATGCCGCGGACAGTGTGGATGATGCGTGGTCCACCCTCGGTCTCGAGTTTGCGGCGCAGGTAGCTGACGAAAACGTCGACCACGTTCGTGTCGGTGACGAAGCTGTAGCCCCACACGGCGTCGAGCAGTTGCTCACGAGACTGCACGACGCCGTGGTGGGTGGCCAGCGCGGTCAGCAATTCGTGTTCACGGCGAGTCAGCCTTATTTCGCGGCCCGCGAGATATACGCGCCAGCCGACAAGGTCGATATGGAGAGAGCCGATGGTGATCGACTTGACGCGGTCCGCATTGGGCCGGTCGGCGCGGCGGCGGAGCAGGGCGCGGAGCCGGGCGGTGAGTTCGCCGAAGACGAACGGCTTGATCAGATAGTCATCGGCCCCGGCCTCTAGCCCCACGATGCGGTCGTTGGGGGTGTTGTGGGCGCTGAGTACGCAGATAGGGACATCATTGTCCGCGGCGCGCAGTGCCGCGATCACGCCCATGCCGTTGACGCGCGGAATCTCGATATCGAGTACGACCGCGTCGGGCTCGTATTCGGCACACGACCGGATCGCCTGCACTCCGTCGGAAGCGGTGACCACTGCAAATCCGGACAGCTCCAGGGCGCGTTGCAGCGAATCACGCACATTGCGGTCGTCGTCGACAACCAGCAGCCGATATTCGGTTGCGGAGTCGGTCTGGCACGACACAGCGGCTTTCTCCTTGTCTTATTGCTCTATGTCCGGCAAGGTGATGAAACACCGTAGCGCGCCATTTCGTTAACTGCCTGACACGGATGGTGCCCAAGCCGATCACCAGGAGAAAGCCGGAAGGGGCCCGATGAGATCCGGAGGGTCGGTGAACGGCCGCGGGCACCCCGGCCCCGAGCTGGCCCTGGCCAAGGAGGCCATCGAGGTCAGCTTGCGAGCGGCCGACGCTGCACGGCTGCGCCACCAGCCAGGTGCACATCGCTCTGTCTGTCGAGTATCTATCGCAAACGTGTGTTGTGGACTCGAGCCATGGATCGCGATCCGTATCGACGGTTGTCGCGACTAGTTGTACTTTTCTGGCACGGGGCATCCGCGCATACCAACTGTTCCTCTCATGCCGTCTCGGGCGGGCGATGTACGAACTCGGAGTTGTTGTCCTTAGTAGAGCAGGATGATTCTTATCCTAGAGGAATCTAGTTGAAAATTCAAACACTTTCTGACCTTCATGCCAGAGTTTCACCATTCTTACGTTTGCTCAGAGCTCAGGATGGCCTATGCCGGGGGAGTGTCCTTCGCTTCTCTGTCAAGCGGCCATGGTCTGCCGGCTTCGCCGGTTGGGTTCAGCTGGGGGGCGAGTGCCAGCGCAGCGGGGTGATGGTGTGGTGCTGCTCAACGGCGCCGCCGTGTACAACAACGCCGCTGACCCGGACAACGACCTCGACGCGGTGATCGCGAGCAATGATCAGGACCTGTGGATGACGGGAAGGACGCACCTTCCCGGATGATCTATCAGTCCGAATTCTTGATCATGCCGGCGCGCCAACGCCGGTCGGGAAGGTACGTCCGTGTTCACGGCAGTTCAGAGCATCTCCGTCGCCGACGAGGAGGCCGGGTCGACCCGGTCGTTGCTTGATGAGATCGTCCGCGACGGTGCCCGGCAGATGCTGGCCGCCGCGTAGAAGGGCGAGGTCGCCGCCTATGTCGCCCAGTTCGCCGACCAGCTCGACGAGAACGGCCACCGTCTGGTGGTCCGCAACGGCTACCACGCCGAGCGGGAAGTCCTCACCGCGGCGGGCGCGGTGCGGGTGAAAGCGCCCCGGGTGAACGACAAGCGTGTGGATCCGGTAACCGGTGAGCGGTAGCGGTTTTCCTCGGCGATCCTGCCCGCTTGGGCGCGGAAGTCGCCGCAGGTCACCAAGGTGCTGCCGCTGCTGTATCTGCACGGGCTATCCACCGGGGACTTCGGCCCGGCATTGGAGCAGTTCCTTGGCTTCGGTGCCGGGCTCTCGGCGGCGTCGATCACCCGGTTGACCGGCCAGTGGACCGACGAGGCCCGCGCGTTCGCCGGCCGGGACCTCTCGGGCACCGATTACGTGTGTTTGTGGGTCGACGGCATCCACACCACGGTGCGTCTGGAGCAGGAGAAACTGTGCCTGCTGGTGATGATCGGCGTGCGGACCGACGGCCGCAAGGAACTTGTCGCTATCAGCGACGGGTTCCGCGAATCGCACGAGTCGTGGGCGGATCTGCTGCGCGATTGCCGCCGCCGCGGCATGCGCGCGCCGGTGCTCGCGGTCGGTGATGGGGCGCTGGGGTTCTGGAAGGCGGTGCGGGAAGTATTCCCCGAGACGCGGGAACAGCGCTGCTGGTGGCACAGAAGCCGTAAAGTATCAACGTGTTGTTCTGTGGATCAATGCATTTTTCGCCACCCTCCGGCTGCGCACGAAAGTCACCAAGGGACCAGGCTCCCGCGCGGCCGGAATCGCCATGGCCTACAAGCTGATCGAGGCCGCCCCATCCCGCTGGCGCAAGGTCAACCTGTTAGGACCGGTCTAAGAACTCAGTTCAGAATGAGTTTGCGGAGGCAGATGACCGAGCAGGCAAGGCTGAGTGGGGCGTGGTGGATGTCGGCGCGGCGTTCGTAGCGGGTCCTGAGGCGTTTGAACGCGTGTAGCCACGCGGAGGTCCGTTCCACCGGCCAGCGGACCGTGCCGAGTCCGGAACCGTGGGCGGAGTGCGGCGGGCGAGCCGGGCTTGCCGCGGTCGACCGGGCTGGGGTCGGTGTGATCCCCCCTTTGAGAGCCCGCAGGTGCGAGGAGTCGACAAGCGCGTTCGACAGCTCCAGCTACCCAGTGGCACGCAGTTCGCTCAGCAGCTGTTCATGCAGCCGCTGCCACACGCCCGCTTGGTGCCATTCGGCCAGCCGCCGCCAGCAGGTCGCGCCGGAGGCTCCCAACAGTCCGGTCGGCAACTGGTTCCAGCCGATGCCGGTGCGGGCAACGAACAGGATGCCTTCCAACGCCGCTCGGTCGCCGCTCCGCCGACGGCCGGGATAGCGAAACCGCCGCTGCCGCACCGGAATCAATGGCTCCAGCCTCGTCCACAACGCATCAGTCACCACTTCATCAGCCACAGCAACAGCCTCAAACACCTTGCACGGCACACCGAACCGACGCGCCTACTCATTCTGAACTGAGTTCTTAGTGGACGATAGGTCGCAGCGGCGCGTACCGAGCTCTGGTATCAACCGAAAAGTGCTGCAATATCGATGGTCTCGGCCATCGCGCGGGCGCCCGCGTCATTGAGGTGCATGCCGTCACCGCTGTCGAATTCGGGCCGGATGAAATCGGGTCGCTCCGGGTCTTCGACTGCCCGCGCCACGTCGAATACCGAGTCGAAAATGTCGGTACCGCGCAGCCATTCGTTCACGCGGCGGCGAGTGGGCAGCGTCTCGGCGATGGTCACACCCTCGTAGATGCACCCGGCATAAGGTCCGATCGTCGCGGCGTGAATGGGGAGTCCGGCCGCGTGGGCGCGGTGCGCGAGGGCGGAGAAGCCCGCGATCAGTTCGTCGGCGGTCGCGGGCGGCTGGCCCGCCATGCCGCCGAGAATCAGGTCGTTGATGCCGAAGTTCACCAGGACGCTCGTCACGCCGGGCACGGTGAGGGCGTCGCGGTCGAAGCGCTCCAGGCCGGGCTCGCCGATCTCCGGGGTCAGCAGCCGATTTCCGGAGATGCCCTGGTTGACCGCCCAGCCGTGGTCCAGCCGCGCGTTGAGGTAGTCCACCGAGCGGTGGTTGGCGCCGATCGTGGTGCCGAAGCCTTCGAACCAGGAGTCGCCGAACGCGACGGCCACCGGCGTTGCCGCTGACGCGAGCACGTCGACACCGGCGACGTAGAACCGCGTCGAGACCTCCTCCTCGGCGGAGAGCGCGGCGTCCGATACGACGTTTCCGGCGGCGACGTAGGCGATTTCGCCGGGCTGCTGGGAGAAGGTCGCGAGACCGGTGGGGCCGGGCAGGTACAGGCTCAACGCCAGGTCCGTGCCCGCCGACGCGGTGAACTCGACCGGATCGCTGACGGCCTCGCCACCCGTCGGGACGACCACCCGCTCGGCGCCGTCGAAGCGCAGCGCCGTGTCGGTCTCGGCGACGATCTCGCTGCCCGTCTTGTGTATCGCCACCCGGGCCGCGTCGACGACCAGCGGAGTCTTCCCATAGCGGTTGGTGAGCGTGATCCGCAGCTGCGTGCCGCCGCCCGCCAAGCGCAGCACTTGCCGCACGGTCTGGTCGGTGAACGCGCGCGACTCCGCGAGTTTGATCTGCTCGTCCGGATTGATCACGCCGGAGCGGAATCCGGCGATCCAGGCGTTCTGCGACATGGTGACCTCCATTAATTGACGTGAGGAATATTGCGTAGGCAAATTTCTACTGCGATTTATTCCTCTTGTCAACTATCCGCGTGGCAAGCATCCCGGGTACTCTGCCCGGTATGGACGCCACCGACCTGTTCGAGGATCCACGCCTGACCACCATGGGCCTGCTGTTCGAGGCGCACGCCGGTGTGGTGGCCAAGCTGGAACCGGTCTGGAAAGCACACGGGTTGTCCGGTCTGGACTTGAACGCGCTTACGCGGTTGAGTCGTTCGCCGGGGCGACGGCTGCGCATGTCGGCGCTGGCGGTGCAGACCTCGCTGTCCACCAGCGGTGTCACCCGATTGGTCGATCGGCTGGCCAACGCCGGTCTGGTCGAACGCGAGCTCGATCCGGAGGATCGGCGCAGCGCCTACGCGGTGCTCACCGAGGCGGGCGCGGCACGGCTCGCGCAGGTGCTACCGGACTATCTCGCCGCCATAGACCGCTGGTTCGTCGGGTTGCTGTCGCCCGCGCAGCTGGAGGCGTTGGTCGAGGCGCTGCGGATCGTTCGTGACGCGTCCAATCCGGAGGCCACCTTCGGTGTGAGTTGATCGTCAGTCCGCGGATTCGGCGAGCAACCGTTCCAAGCCGTCGAGAACGAGCTCGAGACGGAACGAGAAATCGGCGATTCCGGTGTGCTTCCGATCGATCACCAACTGGGCCAGCGCGCTCATGTGGGGATACTGGGCAGCCGGGATACGAGGCAGGAATTCGCGTGCGGCGGAGGCGTACTCGGACGGTGCGAGCGGGAAGTTCAACTCCTGCAAGGTGGACCACAGTCTCGGGCATGGCTCCCTTGGACGGGAGCGCCATGTCCGAGGGCCAGCAGTCAACTAGACGGTGAGCTCGCCCGCCGATCGCCAGGAGTTGCGTTCGGCGGTAAAGGCTTCCGCTTGCCGCGCGCGGAAGAGTCCGATGGATTCAGCGTTGTCGGCGAGGAACTTCCGGTAGTCCGCCAGGCGGAATTCCCCGTCCTCGGCCCGGACCCGGACGTTGCCCGCGGCGAAGTCGGCGCGCAGGTCGAGGAGTTCTTCCGCCTCGACCTGGTACCAGCGGATGCGGTCGAAATATCGCAGCAACCAGGGTGTTTCGGTTCCGGAGGCGGCCCGATCGGCACCTGGCGGCAGCGCGGGCGGCGCGGCGCGGTGATTCCACACCTGGGTGGTGCGCCCGACGAACTGGTAGCCGCCCGGTCCTTCCATGCCGTACACGCACAGGTAGGCGCCGCCGATGCCGACCGCGTTCTCCGGGGTCCAGGTGCGGGCCGGGTTGTACTTCGTGGTGACCAGCCGGTGGCGGGGGTCGGTGGGGGTGGCGACCGGCGCGCCGAGGTAGACGTCGCCGAGTCCGAGCACCAGGTACTCGGCCCCGAATACGGTGTCGTAGACATCGGAGACGGTGTCCAAACCGTTCATGCGACGAATGAACTCGATGTTCCACGGACACCACGGCGCGTCGGCGCGAACGCCGTGCATGTAGCGGGTGATCGCCTCGCGCGTGGACGGGTCGTCCCAGGACAGCGGCAGGTGGACGACGCGGCTCGGCACCACGAGCTGGTCGGAAGCGGGAAGCAGCGCCTCGGCCTCGGCGAGCAGGTCGAGCAGCGCGGGCACCGGCAGGACGTGCGGATCGACCCGGATCTGCAACGAGCGGATGCCGGGCGTCAGTTCGGTCACCCCGCGCACGCGAGCCGCCAGCAAATGCTGGTGCAGGGCGTGCACGCGGGCTCGCAGGCCCAGATCCAAGGTCATGGCGCCGTATTCGACGAGCACCCCGTCGTCGCCCGCGCGGCGGTAGGTCACGGCGGTCTCGTCATCCACGTCGGCGCGGCGCAGCACGCCGTCGTCAGCGTCGCCGCCCGCCGACAGCACGGTCGGCCACACGGCCCGGCGTGCGGTCCCCAATTCCCGGATCGAGGCGGCGCGGTCGCCGCGGACGAGCACGAAACGCACGGTGTCGCCGGGGGACAGCTGGCCGAGCTTCCAGCGGTCGGCCGCGACGACGGTGACCGGGCAGACGAAACCGCCCAGGCTCGGCCCGTCGGGGCCGAGCAGGATGGGGGTGTCGCCGGTGAAATCCAGCGCGCCCACCGAATACGGCGTGTCGTGGATATTGGACGGGTGCAGCCCCGCTTCGCCGCCATCCGTGCGAGCCCATTCCGGCTTCGGGCCGATCAGCCGGACGCCGGTGCGATCGGAATTGAAGTGCACCTCGTAATCGGTTCCGACCACGGTGGCGAAGTCGGCGCGGGTGAAGAATTCCGGTGCGCCGTGCGGCCCTTCGGTGACCGCGAGTTCCCAGCTCCGAGTCAGCACGGGCTGTTCGTCCATCGGGACGGCCGCGGCGACCCGGCCGTGGTGCGGGCCCAGCGGAAGCGCTTCACCGGCGCGTAGCGCCGCGCCGGTACTGCCGCCGAACCGGCCGAGCGTGAACGTCGCCGCGCTGCCGAGGTATTCGGGCAGGTCGATGCCGCCCGCGATCAGCACGTAGCAGCGCATGCCCGGCCCGCGCACGGCCCCCACGTCCAGCATGCCGCCCGCGGGCACCCGTACCGTGCGCCACTGCGGCGCACGGATGCCGTCCACGGTTACCTCGGTCGGAGCGCCGGTGACGCACACCCAGGTCGCCGCGGTGAACCGGAGCGCCGGACCGTCCAGGGTGCATTCCAGACCGGCTGCGCCCTCGTCGTTGCCGAGCGCTCGATTGCCCAGCCGGAACGACAGGTCGTCCATCGGTCCCGACGGCGGGACGCCGACATGCCAGTAACCGACCCGTCCGGGCCAGTCCTGCACGGTGGTCAGCATCCCGGGACGAACGACCTCCACCGTCGACTCCGTTTCGGTGGGAAGCGATTCGCTCCCCACCGCGAGGTGGGCGACGGTCATCGCGACACCACCATGCGCACCGGGGTCGGATCGAAGCCATTGCACGGGTTGTTGATCTGCGGGCAATTGGAGACCAGCACCAGCGTGTCGATCTCGGCGCGCAGCGTGACCCGCTTGCCCGGCGCGGACAGGCCGTCCACGATCCCCAATGTGCCGTCCGCCTCGACCGGGACGTTCATGAACCAGTTGATGTTCGACACCAGGTCTCTTTTGCCGAGTCCCCAGCGCAACCCTTCGGCGAGGAAGTTCTCCACACAGGCGTGCTGGTGGCGGGTGTGGTGGCCGTAGCGCAGCGTGTTGGACTCCTGTGAGCAGGCGCCCGCGATGGTGTCGTGATTGCCGACCTCGTCGGCCACGACGGTCATCAGCGCGGTTCCCGCGTCGGTGCGCAGCACGCTGCCGGTGGTGAGGAAGATGGTGCGCTGCGCGGCGACCGTGGCCTGCGCGCTATAGCGCTCGGTGTGGTCGGCCGCCGAGTACAGCAGGCAGTCCACCGCCTGGTTGCCGTGCAGATCGATGATCTCCCAATGGTCGCCCGCGCGGACCACGGTGGACCACGGGGAGCGGGCGGGGACGGTCTCGTCGAGCACGACGGTGCGAGCCGTGGTCATGCGGTTGCCTCCAGAGTCAGTGCGGCCGTCCATGCCTGTTCGGTGTTGTGCACGGCCCGTCGGTATTCCGGGTCCTCGTTGACGGTCGCGGCGAGGTCTTCCGGGGCGGCCCACGCCACGACGTCGAGATCCGTCGCGGGCCGCTCGTCCAGCGGGTGCGCGGCGTTGGCGACGAGCACGGTGACCGGGAGGTGCACCAGCAGATCCACCGAAGCACCGGGTGCGGCGCTGCCGGTGGCGGTGAGTGTTCCGTCCGGCCGCACCCGGACACCACGGAAGAACGAGACCGTCGGCCCGATGTCGCGTGGTTCGAGTCCGTGTTTGGCGCCTGCCAGCCGCAGTTGGGCGCGGGCCTGGGCGGTGGGGCCGCAGAGCGTGTCGTGGTGGCCGGACGTGTCGGCGAGCACGGTCGCCAGGACGCGTCCCTGATCCGACAGCAGCGGGTGGCCGTCGCCCAGGTACGCCTGCCACGGCACCTTGACCGTGTCGGCGACGTTCAGGCGCTCCCACGGCGCGTCGGTGCGCACCAGCAGCAGGTGCGCGCAGGCCGCGCCCGCCGGGTCGGACAGGCGAATGCGGGTGCCGCGGCCGAGCGCGACGTTCGCGTAGCTACCCGCCGGAATACGGTGGGCAAAGGTGATTCTCGATGGTGCGATCGTGGCGGGCAGATCGGGGCCCGCGATGGTCGCCGCCGCGGCTTGCGATCGTGCGTGCGCCCGTGCGCCGGATGTGTCGGCGGTGCTTGTCACGGTGTTTCCTTTCGTGCGCTGTTTGTGCTGGATGCGATCTCGCGTCGAGGCAGACGCGCGCCCGGCGGGGTGACAGGTCATCGAGAGGCATATTCCGTCCGTGCTCTCGACCACTTGCGGCTGCTGTCCTCGAGGGATCGCATTCGTGGGCGTTCGACCGGAGTCCCACGAGTCGCGGGATGGTCGGGCACTGACGAATTCGTGCTGCGGTGCCTCACCGGAGCCGCATGACTGAGGGCTAGGTGCGGCGGTGTCCTTTGGTCCACCGCCGCACCGGGGCGATCAGGCGGGTTGCGGTGCCGGTTCCAGGCTTTCGGCGCGACGCGGTCCGCCGACCACGAGGCGATGCGCCAGCACGCCGACACCGAGCACAAGCAGCACGAAAAGCGGTCCGGCCCAGAGCATCCACCAGCCGCCGCCATTCGGCGTGTAGACCTCCGCGCGCGGCCAGGCGAGGTTCACCACCATGGCGATGCCCCAGACCACGGCGAGTGCGTTGACCGGAATGCCGAAGCGGCCCAGGCTGAACAGCCGCGCGTCGGTGCCCGGGTCGGGCAGCCCGGCGAACCGCCGGACCAGCAGCGGCACCGTCACCAGCAGGTACGCCAGGTACAGCGTGACGATGCAGACGCTGGCCAGGGTCGCGAAAACGGCGGCGTTGCCGACGTTGAGCAGCAGCAGGCCGATGCCGAGCGCGCCGATCACGACGGCGGGCAGCACGGGGGTGCCGTAGCGCGGGTGCACCGCGGCGAGCCTGCGTGCGAACGGCAGTTTCCCGTCCCGCGCCATGGAGAACATCAACCGCGAACCCGCGGTCTGAATCGCCAACGTGCACACGGTGATCGCGACCGCGACGCAGCCCAGCAGCACCTTGCCCGCCGGGCTGTCCAGCTTGGCGGTGAGCACGTAGGCCAGGCCGTCGGCGGCCAGTGCGCCATCGGACAGGCTCGGCGCTGCCATCAGCGCACCGAGCAACATGAGGCCGCCGCCCAGCGCCGAGACCGACAGCGCGGTGAGAATGGTGCGCGGTGCGACGCGGCGCGGGTTCTTCGTCTCCTCGGAAAGCTCACCGGCGGAATCGAATCCGACCATCACATACGCGGCCATCAACCCCGAGACCAAGAACGCGGCCCAGTAGGGACCGGGCGCGGCCTGGTCGGTGTGCAGCACCACGCCGGGACCGCGCTCGGTGGTGGTGAAGAACAGCGCGATGATCGCGAGGACGCCGATGATCTCGACGGTGACGCCGATCGAGTTGATCCGTGCCATCAGGTCGATGCCGATCACGTTGATCACCGTGGTGAGCACCAGCAGAATGCTGCCGAGCAGCACGGCGTTGGTCGCGCCGGACGGCGAGGTGAGCGCGGTGTCGGTGCCGACGAGCTGGAATCCGCTCCAGATCGAGGGCAGCACCACCTGTAGCGCGATCGCCGCCGCGGCGGCCGTGACGATCTGCGCGATGATCATCATCCAGCCCGCGAACCAGCCGACGAGCTCGCCGCCGAGCCGCCGGGACCACTGATAAATGCAGCCCGAGATCGGATAGCGCGCGGCGAGTTCGGCGAAGTTCAGCGCCACCAGGAACTGTCCGGCGAACACGATCGGCCAGGTCCAGAAGAAGGCGGCTCCGCCGAACGAATAGCCGAAGCCGAAGAACTGGAAGATCGTGGTGAGGATGGAGACGAACGAGAAGCCCGCCGCGAACGAGGCGTAGCGGCCGAGCTTGCGATGCAGGACGGGCTGATACCCGAATGTGGCGAGGTCGGCGCTGTCGCCGCTGAGGTCGGAGGATGGGGTCGGGGCGAGGGTGGTGGCCATGGGCGGTCCTTCGGCGTGCGGCCAATAACTATCAGACGATAGTTTTATGGTCGCGATCGCGCTTTCGGTGACCGCCGTGTATCGCTTCGGGGACCCGCGGTAACTTCTGTGTTGCCGGTATTTCTATCAAGTGACAGAAATCGCGCCGCGTTCCGTGCGCAAACCGACCGGACGGCTACCGCGCCGCGGCGGCCCTGCGGCTACCTGCCAGAATGGCGGCGTGACTAACCTCGGTCCCGGCCGTCCGCGCGTCGCCCAGCGACGACGCCGTGGACAAACGCCGCGTGCCGAAATCCTCGATGCCGCAGGCGAGCTGTTCACCACCAACGGCTACGCCAACACCTCCACGCGTGCGGTCGCCGATGCCGTCGGCATCCGGCAGGCCTCGCTGTATCACCACTTCGCCGCCAAGGACGACATCCTCGACGCGTTGCTCGCCGAAACCATCGCGCTGCCGATCGAGTTGGCCGAACGACTGCGCGAGGAGCCAGAGCAGGTGCACGTGCGGCTGTACGCGCTGGCCCGGTTCGACGTGCGGCAGCTGTGCGCGTCGCGCTGGAATCTCGGTGCGCTGTACCTGCTGCCGGAGCTGCGCACCGAGCGCTTCGCCGCGTTTCGCCTGCGCCGCGACGAATTGCGCGGGCACTACGAGACATTGGCCGCCCAGGTGCTGGCCGAAGGCGGCGGCGCGAGCACCCCGGGCGCGGAACTGTTGCCGTTCCGTTTGGTGGAGACCGTGATCAGCATCCGCTCCGACGAGGGCGCCGCGCCCGCCTACGCGGAGCAGACCATCCCGGGGGCGGTGCTGCGCACGCTCGGCTGGCTCGGCGACCTGGACACGATCAGTGCCGAGGCGACCGAACTGCTCGACCGCCTGGCGCTGCCCGAGTGACGGTCACGACTTGCCTTCGCCCCGCACCCGGTTCAGGCCTCAGTGCGTCGGCGGCGCGAGCTGCCAGTGCTCCTGCAACGCGCCCGCGATCTGCGGAAGCACGGTCACCGGAATCCGCTTGCGGCGCAGGATCGCCCGGATCTCCGTGACCTGATCGCGTTTGCGCATGTCGTAGGCACCGGCGATCGGGCGGACCACCGGTGGGATGGACAGCAGGACCAGCTCGCCGTGCGGTTCGTCGCCACCGGACAGGTCCAAGGCCAGCGACCAGCGGGCGCGTTCGTCCAGGGTGAAGCGTCCGGCCACCACCCGATCCCACGAGATGCTGGAGACAGCCCACGGTGTGCGCCGGTAGATGGCATGGTCGGTGAGCACGACCACGTCCCTGGTGAACAGCGCGGCCAGCACCGCCACCCCGACGACCGCACCGGCCAGCAGTCCGGTGAATACCCGGTGCACACCGAACGCGACGACGAACGAGCCGCAGATCGTCACGGTCGCCAGGATGCCGAGCACGCTGTAGAGCGCCGCCCGCTGCGTCGGGACCACACCTGCCCGCACCGTTGTCATCTCATCTACCCACCTCTGGTGCATTTCCGGCACACGCTACCGCCGCTGGGCACACCCGGTGATTCCCACCCGTGGCCGCCCGCGGGCACCGACTCACACGGTCAGCGCGACAGCCGCTTCCGCTGTGTACACGAGGAACGTCAGGCTCTGCTGGAAGTACAGCTGGACCGACGTGGCGTCGTGCGACAGGTAGCCGATGGACAGGTCCTGCCCGATGCGCAGATCGAAGTCGCCGCCGCGGGTGGTGAGCACGATCGCGCCGGTGATGGCGGGCGCCCAGATGATCTCGCCCTCCGGGATCAGGCGTTCGATGTGGGTGCGGATCGGATGGCCGTGATCGGAGGTCTCGCTGACCGCGGTGTACAGCTCGGCGCTGAGCAGCACCGAGTACGGCCCGTCGACACCGGCCAGCCGCAATGCGCTCAGCGCCTGGGCGATCGCCTCCGGCACCTGCCGCGGGTCGCTGGGCACCGTGATCGCCTGGTTGGAGGAACTGGCCCGGATGCCGGTGATGTGCGCGGCCGGGTACCCCTCGAAGATCGCGCGATCCTCGGCGAAGGCGATCTTCTTCGCGGCGTCCTTCACCGGGTCGAGGTCGGTGTCCTTGGCGCCGCGCTCGACATTGTCGAGTTCCTCGCGGGACAGCGTGAACGGCACCCGCAGTTCGACCAGCGGCGCGACCACCCGCCTGCGGGCGAGCACGCCTTCGCCGGGCGCCTCGATCGCGGTGGTGTGCCCGGTGCCGACCCCGGAGTAGTCGATGCCGTGTGGACCGGACAGGTCGACGACGCGGCGGCCGGCGATGTGCCGTTTGAAGGTGCGCGTCGCCTCCTCCTCGATGGCCGCCCATGCCTCGGAGGTGATCGGCGCGAGTTCGCGATGGAGGTTGTTCATGACCGGGTGCTCCTTTTCAACGTGCCGATGCCGAGTGAGCCGTCCCCCGCAAGCGCGGCGGCGCCGGACGGACCTGCCGGACCGGCGCCATCGAGGGATACCGCGGCTTCCGGCGTCTCCCACGGCGCCGGCGGCAGATCCTCGAGGAAATCGACGGTGGGGGCGAAGAACGAGGTCCCGGTGACGGCGACGGAGAAATCCAGGAGCCGGTCGTAGGCGGCCTCGTCGGTGCCGAGGAACATGCGGGTGAGCATGCGCTCGATGACGCTCGGCGTGGCCGCGTAGGCGATGTAGTAGGTGCCGAACTCGCCGTCACGCACGCTGCCGAACGGCATGTTGGCGCGCACGATCTGCCGCTCGGTGCCGTCCGGATCGATCAGCGTGTTGACCGCGACGTGCGAGTCGGCGGGCTGATCCTCATCGGACAGTTCGAAGTCGTCCAGCTTGGTGCGGCCGATCACGCGCTCCTGCTCCTCGACCGACAGGGCCCGCCACTCCTCCAGCGGGTGGGTGTACTTCTGCACGGTCACGTAGCTGCCGCCGGCGAACCGCGGGTCCTCGTCGCCGACCAGCGCCGCGGCGACCGCGGCGCGCCCTTCGGGGTTTTCCGTGCCGTCCACGAAGCCGAGCAGGTCGCGCTGCTCGAAGTAGCGGAAGCCGACGGTCTCGTCCACGATGGTCGCCGCGTCGGCGAGCCGGTCGGCGATGGCCATGGCCAGCTCGAAACAGGCGTCGTGCACCTGGGCCCTGAGATGGAACAGCAGGTCGCCCGGTGTCGCGGGCGCGGTGTGGCGCTCGCCGGCGAACCCGGGGAATTCATGCAGCTCAGCGGGTTTGGGCCCGGCGAAGAGCCGGTCCCAGGCGGCGGAGCCGATCGACGTGACGCAGCTGAGACCGGCGCCGGGCAGACGGAAGCCCACCGAGCGGCGCAGGCCGTTGATGTCGGCGAGCAGATCGCGCACCGTCGCCTCGCCACCGTCGTCGATCGTGGCGACCAGGAAGATGGCGGCCGGTGTGAGCGGTTCGAGGATCGGCTGCGGCTCTCCCATGATCGACACACTAGTGCTCGACCGGCACCGCCGCCGGGCTGACCCACACGCGTGGCTACTACTTGGCCACCGTCAACAGGAACGCGACGTCGTCGACCGCCTTGACGCTGTGCCGCGCCTTGGGCACCACGATCAGGTCGCCCGCCGACCCCTTCCATTCGTTGGCGCCGCTGATCAGCGTCAGCGTGCCGCTGAGCACCAGCAGGGTGGCCTCGCCGTAGTTGTCGTGCTCGGCCAGGCTCTGCCCGGCCGTCAAGCCGACCACCGTTTGCCGCAGCGCGTGCGTATGACCGCCGTAGATGGTTTGTGAACTGCGTCCGCTCGTGGCGGTGGCAGCCAACTTCAGTTGTTGGCGCGCGACCGCAGTCAGCGATTTCTTGTCCATGGACCGCCTTTCGCAGATCACCACAGCCGATGCCGGGCTGGTGGCAACGGCTCGAGGCGCGCGGACGGAGGAAGGTCCGGCCGCCGCATATCGAGGAGTATGCCCGACACCGCCGCGGCGCGGGTCCGGTTTGACGGGCACCGACGCCGTACGGTGTGTTGCGCGGGCTGCCCTCCGCGGTGCCGCTGGCCCATTTCCCCGCTCAGCCCCGGCGCGCCGGGGATCGGGCGTTGTCCGGCGCTGCCTCGTGATGCGGCTGCGTCGGCATTGGTTGGGACGGCCGGGAGGCGTGCAGGGGCTTAGATCGGCGGTGCCAATGGTCCTGCGGACATAGCTCGATTGGGCAGAGCTGCTGCGGACACGTTATTCGGCAGCGGAGCCCGCGCGGGTGTAGTGCCGGATGCGGAAGCGCAGTCCCGTGGTCGAGGTCCGCCAGGGCTCCGGCTCGTCGGGCCGCCATTCCGGCCCGATCGCGGGTGCGTAGGCGTCGCCCTGGACCGCGGTGTCGATCTCGGTGACGCACAGTTCGGTCGCGAAATCCAGCGCCGCGCGGTAGATCTCGCCGCCTCCGGCGACCCACACGGTGTGGGACCCGCAGCGGGACAGCGCCTCGGGCACCGACGCGACGCGCTCGGCGCCTTCCGCCGCCCAGTCGGGCTGCCTGGTCACCACGATATTGCGGCGGCCGTCGAGCGGACGGAACCGAGGCGGCAGCGAATCCCAGGTCCGCCTGCCCATCACCACGGGATGGCCCCAGGTGACCTCCTTGAAGTGCGCCATGTCCTCGGGCAAGCGCCAGGGAATGGTGTTGCGGAAGCCGATCACTCCGTCGAGGGTCTGCGCCCAGATCAGCCCGATCGTGCGGGTCACGACTCCGCCTCGGCGGCGCTCGGCTCCGTCCTGCACCGCGGCTGTCTCCGGTTCACACGGCCACCGGGGCCTTGATGGCCGGATGATGCCGATAGCCGACTACTTCCACGTCCTCGTAGCGGTAGTCGAACAGCGTCGGCGCGGGACGCAGCCGCAGCGTGGGGAACGGGTAGGGCTCGCGGGTCAGCTGCTCTGCCACCTGCTCGGAGTGGTTGTCGTAGATGTGGCAGTCGCCGCCGGTCCAGATGAAATCACCGGGCGTGAGCTCGGTCTGCTGCGCGATCATGTGGGTGAGCAGCGCGTAGCTGGCGATATTGAACGGGACGCCGAGGAACAGGTCGGCGCTGCGCTGGTACAGCTGGCAGGACAGTTTGCCGTCGGCCACGTAGAACTGGAAGAACGCGTGGCAGGGAGCCAGCGCCATCTTGTCCAGATCGGCCACGTTCCACGCGGACACGATGATGCGCCGGGAATCCGGGTCGGTGCGCAGGGTCTGCAGCACCTGGGCGATCTGGTCGATATGGGTGCCGTCCGGCGTCGGCCACGACCGCCATTGCACGCCGTAGACCGGGCCGAGCTCGCCGTTGGCGTCGGCCCATTCGTCCCAGATGGAGACGCCGTGCTCGCGCAGCCAGCCGATGTTGGAGTCGCCGCGCAGGAACCACAGCAGCTCGTAGACGATCGACTTCAGATGCACCTTCTTGGTGGTGATCAGCGGGAACCCGGCCGAGAGGTCGTAGCGCAACTGATGGCCGAAGACGCTGCGGGTTCCGGTCCCGGTCCGATCGGCCTTTTTCGTGCCGGACGTGAGCACCAGCCGCAGCAGGTCCTCGTACTGGGTGTCGGGGGTGGAAGCCGGATCGTGCGCGTCAGGGGCCACGCCTGGCAACTCTAGTCGTCCTGGCAAGCTCGCCCGCATGCGCAAGCTCTATGTGATCGGCATCGGCGCCGGAGATCCCCGCCAGGTCACCTTGCAGGCGGTCGACGCGATGCGGCAGGTGGACGTGTTCTTCGTGATCGGCAAGGGCGAGGCCAAGCGGGAACTGGTCGACGTGCGGACCGCGATCCTGGACGAGCACATGGACCGGGCGTACCGGACCGTGCCGATCGCCGACCCGCCGCGCGATCGCACGCCCGCGGACTACCTGGACGTCGTCGAGGACTGGCACGATCGCAGGTCGGCGCTGCTGGAATCGGCCTTCGCCGAGGTCGACGGGGTCGGCGGCATCCTGGTCTGGGGTGATCCCTCGCTGTACGACAGCACGCTGCGGATGATCGAGCGGGTGCTCGCGCGCGGCGTCGCGCGCTTCGATTACGAGGTGATTCCCGGCATCACCAGCGCGCAGGCGTTGGCCGCCCGCCATCGCATCGTGCTGCACGGAATCGGGGAACCCCTGCGCATCACCACCGGACGCCGCCTGCGCGAGGAAGGACTCGGCGCCGAGAACGCGCTGGTCATGTTGGACGGCGATTGCTCGTTCACCGCTGTTCCGGACGAGGACGTGCACATCTGGTGGGGCGCCTATCTCGGCATGCCGGACGAGACGTTGATCGAGGGTCCGCTGTCCGCGGTGCGGGACGAGATCGTCCGCCGCCGGACCGAGCTGCGCGACCGCAAGGGCTGGATCATGGACATCTATCTGCTGCGCCGCGGCGGGTGAGCGTCATCGAGCGGAGTCGAATGGTGGCTGCGGCAGTGACTCGAGCCGCCATTCGACTCCCGTGAGCTGTCGGTGCGGGTGGGTACGCTGGACCGCGTGCCCGAGCTGCCAGAAGTGGAGGCGTTGGCGCAGTTCCTGCGGGAGCATGCGGTCGGCGCGGTGGTCGGGCGTGTCGACGTGGCGGCGTTGAGCGCGGTGAAGACGTTCGAGCCGCCGGTGACGGCACTGTCCGGACGTGATGTGACCGGGGCGGGGCGCTGGGGCAAGTTCCTCGGCCTGGCATGCGACGGGCTGTGGCTGGTCACGCATCTGTCGCGGGGCGGGTGGCTGCGCTGGATCGACGAACCGAGCCCCACGCCGCCGAAGCCGGGCGGCAAGAGCCCGCTCGCGCTGCGGGTGCATTTCTTCACGCCGGAGGGGGCGACGCCCGCGTTCGACCTCACCGAGGCGGGCACGAAGAAGCGGCTCGCGGTGTACGTGGTGGAAGATCCCAAGGCGGTGCCCGGCATAGCGCGTCTGGGTCCCGACGCGCTGGAGGTGACCGAGGCGCAGTTCGCCGAGATCCTGCACGGCACCGCGCAGCGGATCAAGACCGCGCTCGTCGACCAAGCGTTGCTGGCCGGAGTCGGCAACGCCTACTCCGACGAGATCCTGCACACCGCGCGCATCTCACCGTTCGCGAACACGAAGACCCTGCCCGCCGACAAGCTGGCCGAGTTGTACGCCGCGACGCGCGAGGTGCTCACCGACGCGGTGCGGCGGTCGGTCGGCCAGGACGCCGCCCGCCTCAAGGGCGAAAAGCGTTCCGGCATGCGGGTGCACGCCCGCACCGGGCTGCCCTGCCCGGTCTGCGGCGACACCGTCCGCGAGGTCTCCTACGCCGAGCGGTCCTTCCAGTACTGCGCCACCTGTCAGACCGGCGGCAAGGTCCTCGCCGACCGGCGGATGTCCCGGCTCCTGAAGTAGTCGCGAGCGTCGGCGACTGCCGGGCTTCGGCAGCTGCCGCGTGCGGTGTCCACCGGTTGATGCACCAATGGGCAGAGTCAGGTCAGTGTCGGCACCTGAACGCCTTGCCAGGCGAGTCTCTTCGCCTGGTCCGGATCGTGTTCCACGCGCGTGGGGTAATCGATGATCAGAGTCGACCTGCGCGCCTCGGTATAGGCGGGCCAGGAGGGCAGCGGAGCGCCGGTGTTGGCGAAGGCGAGCCAGTTGTCCTGGAACTGCTCGGTGACCGCCCGCAGCCCGCGTCGACCGCCCGCGGCGGTCAGCGCTCGGCCGAAGGGGGAGTCGGCGGCGCCGAAGACCGGGATGAGGTCGGTGGCGTGCGTGGCGCCGAGTCCGGCCAGATGCAATGCGCGCGGGGCGAAGTCGTAGCGATAGGCGTAGGTCGGCGCGTGTCTGCTGTGGCCTTCCATGACGGTCAGCGAAGGACGCCAGAAGGTGAAATCGCCGCCGGCGCGTATCGCGGCCCTCGGCTGCGGATAGCCGGGATACGATGCGGCGATCCGGGATTCGACGCCCTCGCCGGAGCGGGCGAGCGCGGCGCGCAGCCGCCCGGGTGTGGTGGGCAGCTCGTCGGCGAACCTGGCGAACAGCGTTCCCTCGTCCCGGTTCGTGCCGATGATCAGCGGCACCCGCTGGGCGGAGCCTTCGACGATCGCGTCGATGGGGGACTGCGGCAGGAAGTCTCCGTCCACGACCGGACAGGCGGGGAAGACGCCCGGTTGTTCGCGCAGCACCTGGCCCAGGGTGCGGTCGACCGCGCGGCGGATGTCGTTGGCGCCCGCGGTGCGCAATGCGTCGCCCGCGTTCTCGGGCGTGGCGCCCAGCGCCGCGACGCAGCGGCGGGCGAAGGCGCGAGCCTCCTCGGCGGTCACCGCCCAGTCGGCGGGCGGGCTCTGCGAGATGGCACGGTGGAACAAGCCTTTCGCCGCCGGTGTGGCCATGAGGCCGAGCACGGCGTGTGCGCCCGCCGACTCGCCGAAGATCGTCACGTTGCCGGGATCGCCACCGAAGGCCGCGATATTGGTGCGCACCCACTCCAGTGCGGCGACCTGGTCGCGCAAGCCCAGATTCGAGTCGAACGGCTTCTCCGGCGTGCCGAACTCGCTGAAATCGACATAGCCGAATGCGCCCAGCCGGTAGTTCATCGACACCACGACCACATCGCCGCGCACCGCGAGCCGCGCGCCGGAATACAGCGCCAGCGCGGAGGTGCCGATCAGGTAGCCACCACCGTGGATGAAGACCAGCACCGGCCGCGGACGCGTGGCCGGGGTCGCGGGGGCGGTGACATTGAGTGTCAGCGCGTCCTCGCTGGTCGGCTGGTAGGCGCGCGGTCCGGTCCGCGCCCCGGAGCGATGCTGCATCGCGGCGGAGGTGAACTCCGTCGCCACCCGGACGCCGGACCACGGCCGCACCGGCTGCGGAGCGCGAAATCGCAAGTCACCCACCGGAGGAGCAGCGTAGGGAATGGACCGCCAGCGGAGTACGCGGCGGCCACGGCGACCGCGGACGACTCCATCGGCGGTCGCGATATCCGTTGATGCCACCATCCACCGATGGTAGCTACGCGCGCCGCGCCTCCAACAGGCGCAGCCAGAACTCGCTGACCGCGGGGAAAGCGGGCACCGCGTGCCAGAGGCGGGACAGCGGCACCCCGCCGACCACCGCGATGGTGGCCGCGTGCAGTTGCTCGCCCACGTCGGGGCCGACGAAGGTGGCGCCGAGCAGGGTGTCGGTGGCGCTGTCGATCACCAGCTTCGCGTGTCCGGCGTAGTCGTCGCGGGAGAGCGCGGAACCGGCCACCGCGATGTCGAGCTCGACGGTCTCGACCGCGTGGCCCGCCTCCAGGGCCGCGGCTTCGGTCAGGCCGACGGAGGCGACCTCCGGCGCGGTGAACACCACCTGCGGCACCCTGCCGTGGTCGGAGCTCGCGACGAACCGCGCGTCGTCCAGCGGCTTGCCCTCTGCACGCGCCGCGATCACGTCACCGCACACCCTGCCCTGGTACTTGCCCATATGGGTGAGCGCGGCGCGATGGTTCACGTCGCCGATCGCGTACAACCACCCGCCGTCGACACCGCGGGCGGTGAGGTGGTCGTCAACCGCCACATAGCCGTCGGGCAGTCCGACCGCGGCCAAGCCCAGCCCATCGGTGGCGGGCGCGCGTCCGGCCGCCACCACGAGTTCGTCCACCTCGAGGCTCGATTCGCCCTCCGGCCCGCGCAACCGCACCGTCACCGGATCGCCGTGTATCCACCCTTCGCCGGTGTCCTTCGCCACCGGGCGCTCCACGGCGGTCGGCTGCGTGCCGAACAGCACGCGCGCGCCCGCCGCCGTCAGTGCCGCGGCCACCCGCTCGCCCGCGAACGGTTCCGCCGCGGCCAGCAACGCCGAGCCGCGGACCAGCACGGTCACCTCGGCGCCGAGCGCGGCCAGCCAAGTCGCCGCTTCACAGGCCACCACGCCACCGCCGACGACGGCGACCCGGCGCGGGACCTCGTGCAGATTGGTGACGTCGCGAGACGTCCAGGGCAGCGCGGCGCGCAGGCCGGGCACGTCGGGGACATGGGCGACGGTGCCGGTGGCCAGTACCACGGCGTGCCTGGCGCGCAGCCGTCGTCCGTCGACGTCGACCAGGCGCTCCCCGGCCAGGCTCCCGGTGCCGCGCACCACGTCGACGCGGTTGTCCTTCGCCCAGTCGACCTGCGAGGAGTCGTCGTGGTCGTGCACGAACGCGTCGCGTCGTCGCAGGACCGCCGCGACGTCCAGGCCGTTCGCCGCGACACCCGGCATCGCCCGCGCGGCCGTCAGCACATGGCCCGGCCGCAGCAGGGCCTTGCTCGGGATACAGGCCCAGTAGGAACATTCGCCGCCGACGAGTTCGCGTTCCACGATGGCGGCCGTGCGATCGCTGCCCGCGATGGCGTAGGCGGCGGCGTTCTCACCCGCCGGACCGCCGCCGATCACGATGACGTCGTATTCGGTCGGTGTGCTCGACATGGCCGCGGCTACTGCAGGTAACCCTCGACCTGCGCGACGGAATTGGGCCCGACCGTGTCCGCGGACTCACCGAGGCCGAGCCGCGCCCTGCGGTGCCGCAGCAGGTCCCACGCCTGATCCAGCATCACTTCGAGTTCGGCCAAGCGCTGGCGTTCGGTCTTCGGGTCCAACTCGCCCCTGGTGGCCTGCGAGCGCAGCTCATGCTCCTGGTCGACCAGACTTTTGATACGCGCCAAGATGTCCTGTTCGCTCATGCGGACAATGCTACGGGTCGGGCCAGACAGTCGGCGGCGATCGGGACGGCGGCGACCAGATCCGGCCAGGGCAGCGCGGTGTAGCCGAGGGCGATGCCGAAATGGTCGCGGCGCGGGCCGAGATGATGCCTGGCCAACCCGTCGAGCGCGACGCCACGACGTTGGCCGGTCGCGACGACGCACTGCTCGGCGTCGGCCGAGGCCACCGGAACGACGACATGCGAACCGGCGTCGTCTCCGATCACGTCGAGCCCGCGCCGGCGCAGCTCGGTCACCACCAGCGCGCGCCGCGGTGGCACGGCACGGCGCAACCTGCGCAGATGCCTGGCCAGATCGCCGTGCGCGGCCAATGCCACCAGCACCTGCTGACCCGCCGGGCTTGGGCCGGTGCCGGTGCGGTCCCGGTGGGCGAGCACCGCCTCGGCGATCTCCGGTGCGGCCAGCAGCCAGCCAACGCCGAGGCCGGGCGACAGGATCTTGCTCGTCGTGCCCAAGTGGACGACCACATCGGGGGCCATGGTGGCGAGCAATGGCAGCGGCGCGGTGTCGTAGCGCAGTTCACCGTCGTAGTCGTCCTCGATGACGATGATCCCGGACCGCCGCGCGTACTCGATCAACTCGACCCTGCGGGCCGCGGGCATCCGGGCGCCGAGCGGAAACTGATGTGCCGGAGTGCAATACACCGCCTTGATCCCTGGCGGCAGCAGATCGACGCGCAGGCCGTGCGCGTCCACCGGAACCGGCAGCACATCGACACCGGCCGCCGCGAACGCGCCCGCGGCCCGCTGATAACCGGGGTCCTCCATGGCGACGGCATCACCGGGTCGCAGCAGTGCCGCCGCCAATTCGCCCACCGCTGAACTGGTTCCGGCGGTCGCCAGCAATGTGGTGGCGCTGCCAGCGCCGAGCCCACGGTGACGCAGCAGGTGCTCGGTGACCGCCGTGCGGAATTCCGGTTCACCCGCGCGGTCTTTGCGTACCAGCGGCGGGTGGTCGGCGGCGGCCCGCCAGGCGCGGCGCCACGCGGCCGGATCAATGGCCTCGATACACGGAGCGCCGGGGGCGAGGTCGAGTAGGTCCGGTGCGACGTCCGTGCGACGGGCCGCGGCCGCGGGCGCGGGTCCGACGGTGGGAGCGGTGGTCAGATACGTGCCGGAACCTCGTTTGCCGCTGATCCAGCCTTCCGCGTGGAGCTGGTCGTAGGCGGCGGCCACCACCGTGCGGCTGACGCCGAGTCGGTCGGCCAGCACGCGGGTGGACGGTAGCCGGTCGCCGCCGCGCAGCGGTCCGACGGTCGCCGCGTGCCGCAGCTGGTCCGCGATCTGTACCGCGAGCGGCTCCGGTCGGTCACGATCCAGCCCGAGAGGAAGGTCGTCCAGCATGGCTCCTCCTCGCAATGGACTGTTAGAATTCGGCTGAATTGGCACTTTGATAATGCCATTTGTGCCCCGATGCTGGGTTCATGACCGAATCAGCCAGCTCACGGACTCCACTCTCGCCGACACCGCGCAGCACGCCGACCCGGTACAAGGACCGCGCGCGCGCCGATCGCGCCGACCTGGACATGGTGCTCGACGCCGGGCTGGTCTGCCACCTGGGCGTCCTGCTCGGCGGTACGCCGGTCGTGCTCCCGACCATCTACGGCCGCGACGGTGACAGCCTCTACCTGCACGGTTCGACCGGCGCCGCCAGCCTGCGCGCGGCGATCACCCACGACGTCTCGGTGGCGGTGACCCTGGTCGACGGTGTGGTCTACGCGCGATCGGCCATGCACTTCTCGATGAACTATCGCTCGGCCGTCGTGCTCGGTCGCGCCGTCGAGGTGGCCGACCACGACGAACGGATGCACGGACTGCGCGTCATCGTCGAGCACGCCGCGCCGGGCGCTTGGCCGCGCGTGCGCCCACCGAACAAGAAGGAACTCGCCGCGACGAAAGTGCTCGCCCTGGATCTCACCGAAGCGTCGGTGAAGGTCCGCACCGGCGGCCCCGTCGACGACGCGGCGGATATCGAGGCGGGCGGCGTGTGGGCCGGTGTGCTGCCGCTACGTCAGGTGTGGGATGCGCCGATCGGCTCCGGCGATCTGGCGCCGGGCATCGACGTCCCGGACGATGTCCTGCGGCGGCGCGAATCGAGCCTGGTCCCGATCCGCTGACCGGCGAGTCGCCCTGGATTCGTGAAACACACGCCGCATTCACGTAATTCGCGACGCCGCTGGGTCATTCGCACGCGCTCGTGGCCGTGGGAGTAGGACGGGAAGCCCACGCCACGAGCGCGTTCAGAACACGAAGTGGGGGCCGTATCCCGTCGTTTGCGCGATGCCGTTGGTGGCCTCGACGCGCGCGGTGATGAACGGCATGGCCGAGGCCGGGGAGAGACATCCGTTGACATTCAGCGGGGTATTGCTGTGCGCGAAGGTGAAGGGGAAGGTCGAATCCTCGTCCAGGTCCGCCTCGGCGATCACCACGGCGGTCACGCTGCCCGGGGCAAGACTCACCGTGATCTCACCGCCGAGTTCCCCGTTGACACCGAAGCTGGTATCGAAACCGAGCGCAACGCTGGGAGCGACGATGACGGGGAAATCCTCGATCATCCCGAACTCGTTGAGCCCGCCGAAGTCGATCGCACCGAG
>NZ_BAGF01000073.1 GCF_000308755.1 Nocardia pneumoniae NBRC 100136 | reverse complement strand
TGAGCAGCTGGCCGCCTACGTGGTCCCGACACCCGGACACGACCTCGACCCACACGAACTGCTGCACGCGATCTCGGTAACGCTGCCCGCCTACATGGTCCCTTCCGCAGTGGTCGTCCTGCCGGAATTGCCGCTCAATACCAGCGGCAAACTCGACCGCAAAGCACTACCGGAGCCGGTGTTCGAAGCAGCGCAGTACCGGCCCACCCGGACACCTGCTGAACAGGCGGTCGCCCAGGTATTCGCGGATCTGCTCGGCCTGGACCGGGTCGGCGCCGACGACGACTTCTTCGCCCTCGGCGGCAACTCACTCCTGGCGACCCGGGCCGTCGCACGAGTCAACGAGGTGCTGAACTCACACGTCACGGTTCGTGACCTTTTCGAGGCGTCCCGGGTCGCCGCACTCGCCGCTCGGGTGGTTCCCGGTGGCGCGGATTCCCGTCCGGCACTCGTCGCTTCGATACGATCCGACCGCATCCCCTTGTCGCTGGCGCAACAGCGGATGTGGTTGATCAACCGCATCGACCCGGACTCGCCCGCCTACAACATGCCCTTCGCCCTCCGGCTCACCGGCACCCTCGACGTGCCCGCGCTGCGCCTGGCGGTCGCCGACGTGCTGGAACGCCACGAGGCGCTGCGCACACGTTTCCCCGCCGACCCCGACGGGCTGCCGTATCAAGAGATCCTGCCGACCGACGCGGTGCTGCCAGACGGGCTCGCGATCGACGATGACACCACCGATGTCACCGCCATGGTGGTCGGGCTGATGTCCGGGGGCTTCGACGTGACCACGTCCGTACCTGTCCGGCTGCGGCTGTTCAGCTCCGGCGACGATCACCTGTTCGTCCTTGTGGTGCACCATATTTCCGCCGACGGAGCATCGCTCGCCCCACTGGCCCGCGACCTGATGACCGCCTACCTGGCCCGCACCGGCGGCGGCGCGCCGGACTGGTCGCCGCTACCGGTGCAGTACGCCGACTTCGCCCTCTGGCAGCACGCCAGCATCGGCTCCGACAGCGATCCGTCTTCCCCTGCGGCGCAACAGCTCTCGTATTGGCGCGACCAGTTGGCCCAGCTGCCCGGCCCGCTGCAACTCCCGACGGACCGTCCACGCCCCGCCACGCCCTCGACCCGCGGCGCGTCGACCGCCGTCACGATCCCGGCCCCGATCCACGACCAGCTGACCCGGATCGCGCGTGACCACAACGCGACATTGTTCATGGTCCTCCATGCCGCTCTGGCCGCCCTGCTCGGGCGGCTCTCCGGCGGCACGGACATCGTGATCGGCACCCCCATCGCCGGTCGCGGCGAACGCGCACTCGACGACCTGGTCGGAATGTTCGTCAACACACTCGCCCTGCGCGTCGAGGTCGACCCCGCGACCACCTTCCACGACCTCGTCGACCGAACCCGCGAAACCGCCCTATCAGCCTTCGCCAACGCCGACATCCCCTTCGAACGAGTCGTCGAGGAAGCCGGTCTCCCGCGCAGTGCGGCGACCGATCCGCTCATCCGTGTGATGCTGTCGTTCCAGGACCTCGAGCAGCCCACGCTGGAACTTCCGGACCTGACCGTCAGCGCACTGGACACCGGCGAGATCACCGCGAAGTTCGACCTGCAGGTGATCATCGAACCGCGCCTGGCCGCCGACAACTCGCCCGACGAGATGGTCGTCGTCTTCACCTACGCCACCGACCTTTTCGACGAACCGACCGTGCGCTCCTTCGTGTCCCGCTTCGAGCGCATCCTCGCGGCGGTGGCAGCTGAACCGTCGACAGCGGTGTGGGACATCGACATCCTCGACGCCGAAGAAGCCCAGCGGCTGATGGCCGCGGGTTCGGCCACCCCGGAACACGGGAACGAGCCGGACGCCATCGCGCTACTGCCGGATCTGCTCGCCGCCGCGGTGGAGGAGAACCCGGACGGTATCGCGGTGCTCGTCGCCGACGAGACCGAAGCACTGGGCGAACTCGAGTACGCCGAACTCGACGAGCAGTCCACCCGGCTGGCGCGGTCGCTGATCGACCGTGGTGTCGGGCCCGAAGACCTGGTAGCGGTGGGCATTCCCCGATCGCTGGAGTCGGTGCTCGCGGTGTGGGCCGTCGCGAAGACCGGCGCGGCCTTCGCACCGGTCGACCCGCACTATCCCCGCGACCGGGTGGCGCACATGGTGTCGGATTCGCGAGCGGTGCTCGGTCTGACCGTCGACGCGGTGCGCGCCGACCTTCCTGACGAGGTCGAGTGGCTGGTCATCGACACGGCCGAGTTCGCGGACGCACTCGACCGGCACTCCATCGAGCCGATCACCGACCGGGATCGGACCCGGCCGCTGCGTCCGGAGCACCCGGCCTACGTCATCTACACCTCCGGCTCCACGGGTGTGCCCAAGGGCGTGGTCGTGACCCACGCCGGCCTGCCGGGTTTCTGCGCGGAGCAGCGTGAACGCTATCGCGTCACGAGTAGTTCGCGCACCCTGCATTTCGCGTCACCGTCGTTTGACGCGTCGGTGCTGGAATTGCTGCTGGCGGTCGGCGGCGCGGCGACCATGGTGGTGGTCGCGCCGACCGTCTACGGCGGCGCCGAGCTGACCGCACTGCTGCGGCGCGAGCGGGTGACCCACGCGTTCGTCACACCCGCGGCGCTGGCCACGATGGACCCGGCCGGACTCGACCGGCTCCGCGTGGTGATCGCCGGGGGCGAGGCATGCCCGCCGGAGCTGCTGCGGCGCTGGATCCAGCCGATCGCAGGCCGACGGACCCGTGAGTTCTACAACGGCTACGGGCCCACGGAGACCACGATCATGACGAATATCAGCGATCCGCTGTCTCCCGAGGGGCCCGTGACGATCGGTGGGCCTATCCGGGGCATGCGCGCTCTGGTGCTCGACGGCAGGTTACGCCCGGTACCCGAAGGCGTCACCGGCGAACTGTATCTCGGTGGCGACCAGCTCGCGCGCGGCTACCACAACCGTCTCGCGCTCACCGCTTCCCGTTTCGTCGCCGACCCGTATGGCCCGCCCGGGGCACGGCTCTACCGCACCGGGGATATCGTGCGGCAGCGCCGGATCGGCGAGCAGACGGTCGTAGAGTACGTCGGCCGCAACGATTTCCAGGTCAAGGTGCGCGGCTTCCGGATCGAACTCGGAGAGATCGACGCGACCCTCACGGCCCGTCCCGACATCGACTTCGCGGTCACTGTCGATCGCGAATCCGATTCCGGCGCAACGATACTGGTGTCCTACGTGCGGCCAGCGGGGGACGTGTCCATCGACACCGCGGCACTGATGGACGAGCTCGGTCGCACGCTGCCCGCCCACATGGTGCCGACTGCCGTCGTCGTCCTCGACGAGATCCCGTTGACCCCGGTCGGCAAACTGGACCGCCGCGCTCTGCCGAAGCCGCAACTGGCCACCGCCCCGTTCCGGTCGCCGTCGGGGCGTCTCGAACAGGCCGTCGCGGATGTGTTCGCCGAACTGCTGGGTACCACCCGGCCGGTCGGCGCGGATGACGATTTCTTCCGTATGGGCGGGAACTCGCTGATCGCCTCGCAGGCCGCGGCGCGGCTCGGGACCGTCCTGGACGCTCGAGTGCCGGTCCGGTTGCTGTTCGAGGCGCCGACCGTCGCCCTGCTCGCCGCCCGGCTGGCGGACTACGAGGGATCGGGTCGCGGCGGGCTGCTGACCGCGCGTCAGCGGCCCGAGCGCATCCCGTTGTCGTCCGCTCAGCAGCGGATGTGGTTCCTCAACCAGTTCGACACCGGATCGGCGGCCTATAACGTGCCGCTGGCGGTGCGGCTCACCGGAGACCTCGATGTGGCCGCTCTGCGCGCCGCCATCGCGGACGTGGTGAACCGGCACGAGATCCTGCGCACGGTCTATCCGCAGACCGCGCAGGGGCCCGCGCAACTGATCCTCCCAGCGGATCAGGCCGTGCCCCGGCTCGAGGTGCGGACGGTGGCACCGGAGGATGTCGAACCCGCTGTGCTGGAGGCGATTTCGACCACCTTCGACGTCACTGTCGAGGTTCCCCTCGCGATGGCGCTGTTCCGCGTCGCGGGCACGGATCCCGTCGAGCATGTGCTCGCCATGGTGGTGCACCACATCAGCGCCGACGGATCGTCGCTGGGCCCGCTGAGCCGGGACCTGATGGTCGCTTACGCCGCGCGCGCGGCGGGCGCCGCGCCGGACTGGTCGCCGCTGCCCGTGCAGTACGCCGACTACAGCATCTGGCAGCACGAACTCCTCGGTTCGGAAACCGACGCGGACTCGCGCGCCGCCCAGCAGATCGCCTACTGGCGGCGGACCCTGGCCGGGTTGCCCGAGCAGCTGGACCTGCCCACCGACCGGCCGCGTCCGGCCGTGCAGTCGTTCGCCGGCGGCAAGGTGGAGGTCCGCGTCGACGCGGCGACCCATCAGGCTCTCGTCGACCTGGCCCACGACCATGGCGCGACCCTGTTCATGGTGGTCCACACCGCCTTCGCGGTGCTGCTGGCCCGGCTCGCCGCGACCGACGACATCGCCATCGGCACCCCGATCGCGGGCCGGGGCGAGGCGGTCCTGGACGACCTGATCGGCATGTTCGTCAACACCCTGGTCTTCCGTACCCGGATCGACGCCGGTGAGCCGTTCACCGAACTTCTCCTCCGGCAACGGGATGCCGACATCGAGGCGTTCGCCAACGCCGACGTGCCGTTCGAGCGGCTGGTCGAGGTGCTCGATCCGGTCCGCTCCACCGCCCGCCATCCGCTGTTCCAAGTAGGCTTCTCGTTCCAGAATCTGGCCGACGCCACGCTGGAACTGCCCGGTCTGACGGTGTCGGGGCTGGATCTGGACACGGGCTTGTCGCAATTCGACCTGCACCTGATCGTCGCCGACAGCTATGCCGAGTCCGGCGCGGCGGCCGGTATCGACGGATTCCTGACCTACGCCACCGATCTCTTCGACGCCGCGACAGCGGACGCCATCGTCGCGCGACTGTCGGCGATGCTGGAGATCGTCGCGCGGGCACCCAAGACCGCGGTCGGCGAGATGGCGATCCTGAGCGAGGCCGAGCGCGCGGACATCCTGGTGCGGCGCAACGCCACGCAGCGTCCGGCCGAGCTGCCCGCCACGCTGGTGACGCTGCTCGACGCCACCGTGGCCGACTCGCCGAATGCCGTCGCCGTGGTCGCCGACGCGGCCGAGGGCGCCACCGAACTGACCTACGGTGAGCTGGACGCGCGGGTCAATCGCCTTGCGCGGCACCTCATCTCGCTGGGTGTCGGTCCGGAGTCGCGGGTGGCGCTGGCATTGCCGCGTTCGGTGGATCTGCTTGTCGCCATGTACGCGACGGCCAAGGCGGGCGGCGTCTATGTGCCGGTGGACCCGGAGCAGCCCACCGAACGCACCCGCTCCATCCTGGAGGCGGTCGCCCCGGTCTGCGTGCTGGCCGGGACCGACTTCGACACCGAGACAGCGCCGGTGCTGCGCGTGCACGAACTGGATCTGGCCGGGCTCGATCCGACGCCGATCTCCGACGCGGACCGGAGCGCCCCGCTGCGGCCCGAGCACACCGCGTACGTGATCTTCACCTCGGGCTCCACCGGTCGGCCGAAGGGGGTCGCGGTGCCGCATGAGGCGATCGTCAACCAATTGCGCTGGAAGATCGTCGAATTCGGGCTGGACGCCGCCGACGCGGTGTTGCTGAAGACCGCGGCGACGTTCGACTTGTCGGTGTGGGAATTCTGGTCGGCGGCGGTATGCGGCGGGCGATTGATCATCGCCGCACCCGACGGACACCGTGACCCGGTCTACCTCACCGAGCTGATGGCCCGCGAATGGGTGACCACCCTGCACGCGGTGCCGTCGATGCTCGAGGCGCTGCTCACCGCGGGGCTGCCCGACTCGCTGTGGCGAGTGCTGGCCATCGGTGAGGTGCTGCCCGCCGCGCTCGCGCAACGGTTCCGGCGCGAACATCCGCGAATCGAACTGTTCAACCTCTACGGCCCGACCGAGGCGGCGGTCTCGGTCACCAGCCATCGGGTCACCGAGGGCGACGAGGCGACCGTGCCCATCGGCGCACCCGAGTGGAACAACCGGGTGTACGTGCTCGATGGTCGACTGCAACCGGTGCCGGACGGTGTGGTCGGCGAACTGTATCTGTCCGGCGCGCAGCTGGCGCGCGGCTACTTCGGGCAGGCGACACCGACCGCGGAGCGGTTCGTCGCCGACCCGTTCGCCGCGGGCCAGCGCATGTACCGCACCGGCGACCTGGCCGTGTGGAACCGCGCGGGCGAACTGGAATACCGAGGTCGCGGCGACTTCCAGCTGAAGATCCGTGGCTTTCGCGTCGAACCCGGCGAGATCGAGGCCACGCTGCTGACTCTGCCCGAGATCGCGCAGGCAGTGGTGACCGCGCGAAACGACGCGCACACCGGTGACCGGTTGGTCGCCTACCTGGTGCCCTCGGGCGACACCGTGGATCTCGATGCGGTGAAGCCGGCCCTCGGCGCCGTGCTGCCGTCGTACATGGTGCCGTCCGCGTTCGTCGTGCTCGAGGCGCTGCCGTTGACCGTCAACGGCAAACTCGACCGTCTCGCGCTCCCTGAACCGGAGTTCACCGGCACGGTGTACCGGGCGCCGTCGACCCCGATCGAGGAGATCGTGGCCGGTATCTATGCCGACCTGCTCGGCGTCGATCGGGTGGGCGCCGAGGACGACTTCTTCGCGCTCGGGGGCAATTCGCTGCTGGCCACTCGGGTCGCGGCGCGCCTCGGGGCCGCACTCGAAACCAGGGTCGCGGTGCGCGCCCTGTTCGAAGCGCCCACCGTGGCCGGGCTGGCGCTGCTGGCCGGACAGCGCGCGGGCACGGGTGGCCGCCGCGCGCCGGTGGCGGGTCAACGACCGGAACAGCTCCCGTTGTCGCTGGCTCAGCAACGGATGTGGTTGCTCAATCAGTTCGACACCGCCTCCGCGGTCGACAACATCCCGGTCGCGGTCCGGCTGACCGGTCCACTCGACGTCACCGCCCTCCGGCAGGCCGTCGCCGACCTCGTGGCCAGGCACGAGACATTGCGCACGCGCTACCCGCACACGTCCGCGGGACCGGTGCAACAGGTGCTCGACCCGTCCGATGTTCCGATCGATCTGCTGCCCAGGCGGATCGGCGCCGAGGAGGTCGGCCAAGAGATCCGCGCTGTCGTCACGAAAGGCTTCGACGTCACCGTCGAACTCCCGTTCCGCACCGCACTGCTGCGGCTGTCCGACACCGAGCATGTGCTGGTCTTGGTCGCCCACCACATCAGTGCCGACGGATGGTCGATGGGACCGTTGACCCGCGACGTGATGCTCGCCTACGCCGCCCGCGTGGCCGGAGTGTCGCCCGACTGGTCGCCGCTTCCACTGCAATACGCGGATTACGGCCTGTGGCAACGCAGTGTGCTGGGCTCGGAGGACGACCCGCACAGTCCCATCGCGCAGCAGATCGAATACTGGCGCTCGGCGCTCGCCGGGCTGCCCGACGAGCTGCCGCTGCCGACCGACCGCATCCGGCCCGCGGTGCAGTCCTTCTCCGGTGGACGCGTCGGGTTCACGATCGACGCCGACCGGTACCGGGAGCTGCGGGCATTGGCCCGGGCGCAGAACGCGACGCTGTTCATGGTCGTGCACGCGGCCTTCGCGGTCCTGCTGGCGCGGCTGTCCGCCACCGACGACATCGCGATCGGCACCCCGGTGGCCGGGCGTGGCGAGCCGGAATTCGACGACATGATCGGCATGTTCGTCAACACCCTCGTGCTGCGCACACAGGTGCCGGGCAGCCTGACCTTCGAGGAGTTGCTCGCTCGGACCAGGAGCACCGATCTGGAGGCGTTCGCCCATGCGGACCTGCCTTTCGAACGCCTCGTGGAACTGCTCAACCCGCAACGCTCCACTGCGCGGCACCCGCTGTTCCAGGCGTCGCTGACCTTCGACAATCTGCCGGAGAAGCGGCTCGAACTCCCCGGATTGGCGGTGGAGGCGGTCGATTTCGAGGTCGGGACGGCGAAATTCGATCTGTCACTGGCGGTCCGGGAGAACAGCGCGGCGCTGGAGAGCGGTCACGACGTCGGCATGTACGCGGAGTTCTCCTTCGCCACAGACCTCTTCGATGAGGCGACCGTGCAAGGCTTCGCGGATCGATTCGGTCGAATTCTGGCCGCCGTGGCCACTGATCCGACCGTACCTGTGGGGGACATCGATCTCCTCAGCGAGTCCGAACGCGCCATAGTTGTCGGTGAACCGACGCCGCGCAACGTTCCGGCGACCGCTACAACGCTGCCGGAGTTGATCGGCGAGCAGGTGCGGCTTCGGCCGGATGCGGTGGCCGTGCGGTTCGGTGATGTGACGTTGAGTTTCGATGGTTTGCAGCGGCGTGCGAATCAGGTGGCGCGTGCGTTGATCGGGGTCGGGGCTGGGCCGGAATCCCTTGTCGCGGTGGCGGTGTCGCGGAGCGAGGAGCTGCCGGTCGCGTTGTTGGGTGTGCTGGTAGCGGGTGCGGCGTATCTGCCGATCGATCTGAGCTATCCGAGGCAGCGGGTGGTGGGGGTGTTGGAGGATGCTGGGCCGGTGTGTGTGTTGACCACGTCGGCGGAACGCTCGGATTTGCCGGATGCGGGTGTGCCGGTGGTGTTGCTGGAGCAGACGGTGCAGTTCGCTGACGATCCGGTCACCGACGCTCAGCGGGTTGCGCCGTTGCGGGCGGACAATCTGGCGTATGTCATCTACACCTCCGGTTCCACGGGTGTGCCGAAGGGTGTGGGGGTGACGCATCGGAATGTGGTGGAGTTGTTTGCCAATGCGTGCCCGTTGTTCGGGTTCGATGAGCGTGATGTGTGGACGGTGTTTCATTCGTTCGCGTTCGATTTCTCGGTGTGGGAGTTGTGGTGTGCGCTGGCGACCGGCGGAAGTGTGGTGATCGTCGATTACGAGACCTCGCGTTCACCGGAGTTGTTGCGGGAGTTGCTGGTTCGGGAGAGGGTGACGGTGTTGAACCAGACGCCGTCGGCGTTCGGCCAGTTGGTGGAGGCCGACCGAGAGGCGTCGGACGCGACCGAAGAATTCGCGCTGCGGTATGTGATCTTCGGTGGTGAGGCGCTGGATCTGCGGCTGCTGTCGCGGTGGTATGAGCGTCACCGGGTTGATGCGCCACGGTTGGTGAATATGTACGGCATCACCGAGACCACCGTGCATGTGTCGTTTCTCCCGCTGGGCGATCACTTGATCGACAGCCAGGCCAGTCTCATCGGCCGGGCACTACCCGGGCTCGATGCCTATGTGCTCGACCAGCGTTTGCGCCCGGCGCCGTTCGGTACCCCCGGTGAGATCTATGTCGAGGGGAGCCAGCTGTCCCGCGGGTACTTGGGGCAGCCGGGGTTGACCGCGACGCGGTTCGTGGCGAGCCCGTTCGGTTCGCCGGGGTCGCGGATGTATCGGTCGGGGGACATCGCGCGGTGGACCCGGTCGGGGGGTGAGCCGGGGCTGGCGTACGGCGGGCGGGGTGATCAGCAGGTGCAGTTGCGTGGTTTCCGGATCGAGCTCGGGGAGATCGAAGCGGCACTGCTGCGCTGTCCGGGCGTGAGCCAGGCCGTCGCGCTGGTCCGCACCGACCCGGCGCTGGGGGAGCAGCTGGTCGGATACGTCGTGCCCGAGGCCGGGGCGGACGTGGACCCGACCGAACTCCGTACCCAGGTCGGTGAGTTCCTGACCGGTTATATGGTGCCCGCCGCGATCGTGGTGCTCGAAGCGATCCCGTTGACGGTGAACGGCAAGCTCGACCGCCAGGCGCTGCCTGCGCCGGAATTCCGGGCGCGCGTCTATCGTGCGCCCGCCACTCCGATGGAGGCGGCGGTGGCCGCGGCATTCGCGGAGGTACTCGGCCTCGAGCGGTTCGGGATGGACGACAACTTCTTCGAGCACGGCGGGAACTCGTTGATCGCGGCGAAGTTGACTGTCCGGTTGTCGGGTGTGCTGGGTGCGAAGGTGCCGGTGATGCGGGTGTTCACCGCGCCGACGCCGGGGGAGTTGGTGGTGGATCTGGCCCGCCGGGCAAGCGGCCATGTGCAAACCGAGGCGGCGTTCGAGATGTTGTTGCCGCTGCGGGCGGG
>NZ_BAGF01000074.1 GCF_000308755.1 Nocardia pneumoniae NBRC 100136 | reverse complement strand
CATCTACACGGTCATGCGTGAGCGTGAGCTCGGTCTGGCCACCGGACCCGCTGGCAAGGGAGATGCCGCATGAGCGATGCGAACAAGGAACAGCGTGGCCGCCGCAAGGTGCGGATCGGCTACGTCGTCTCGGACAAGATGAACAAGACGATCGTGGTCGAGCTGGAGGACCGGGTGAAGCACCCGCTCTACGGCAAGATCATCCGCACCACCTCCAAGGTGAAGGCGCACGACGAGAACGAGATCGCGGGTATCGGCGACCGCGTTCAGCTGATGGAGACCCGTCCGCTGTCGGCCACCAAGCGCTGGCGGCTGGTCGAGGTCCTGGAGAAGGCGAAGTAAGCCTGCTCCACGGCTGACAAGTCGGAACACGAAGGCCCGCTTCCTTTTTGGGAGGCGGGTCTTCGTCATTTCGCCATGTGGAGCATCGGCTCCTGGCATCATTCCGCTGTGCCTTGGACCATGCGATTGCCCAAGACCGAAGAGGCCGCGCTCGAGGCGCAAGCCCGTGCCGAGGGGCGCTCGAAGCGCGAAATCACTCGTGACGCCGTCCGGGCATATCTCGAGCGGAGTCGTAGGTCACGCCCGCTCAGTGCTCAGGAGACCGTGGACCCAGGTATCGCGAACGATGCCTTCGATATCGGAATGCATTGGGCGCCATGATAATTCGGCTATTGCCCTGAATGAGTCACTGATCAACGCGGCAGGCTCGGATACCGGCGGCCGGTGCACACGGTGAATGCGGCGGCCGGTCACCCGCTCGGCGGCGGCGGCGACGTCGAGAATGCTTGTGCCATGCCCGCTGCCGATGTTGTACCGGGTAGCCGCGCCCACGGGTGGCATGTTCTCGACACTTGCGACGAAAGCCGCGGCGGCGTCGGCGATGTGCAGGTAGTCCCGGACCGTACTGCCGTCGCCGTTGATTTCCAACGCGGATCCGTTTCTCGCGGCGGCCAGTACCCGAGGAACCAGACGTGTTGGATCAGGGTCTATGCCGCCCGCCAGGTTCATCAGGCGTAGCACGACAGCTGACAAGTTGCCAGCTTGCGCCTGGGCGTTGATCGCCAACTCGGCCGCCAGCTTGCTCGCCGCGTACGGATGAGGCGGCGCATCGGGCAGGTCCTCCGTCATCGGCTGACGCTCCGGCGTTCCGTAAATCGACCCGGTCGATGCGAAGAGGATCCGTGAAACTCCCATGGCGGCCATTGCGTCCAGTAGGGCGATGGTTCCAGCGGTATTCGTGCGAAAGTACGGGACGGGATCGACTGTCGACTCTCGTGCGCGAGTGAGTCCGGCGAGATGGCAGACCGCCTCGACTCCATCGAGCGCCGCTCGAAGCCTGACCTCATCGAGCAGGTCTGCCACCCGGGTCGCCACGTGGATGGATGAAGCGGCCTTCCGCACCATGGCGATCGGATCGTGCCCGGCTGCTTCCAGTGCCTCGATGACCGCTCGGCCGAGATAGCCGTTCGCCCCCGTGACGAGTACTCGCACGCTCTCATCTTCGCATCCGGGCGGCAGTCCGCGGCTTGGTCGATGTCGAACCGGAAGGACTGGCCAGCCGTCGCGCGCTGGGGGTGTCCGGCGCGCTCTTGCGTTATACGTATACATCTACTTATAGTGAGTCCGACGGGCGTTTCGAGTAGGGCGCCGCGGACAACATCAAATCGACACCGGCACAGCGGGATCCGAGATGGGGCCGCTGGCGGTAGACGCATGCTTACATGCGCACTAATCTATGAAATGGGGATGGTTATGACCACTGAGCCGAACGAGCTGACCAGCGCGGATGCTGTCGATGAGCCGACTGGCGGTGTGACCTTCGTGAAGGAGGATGCGAAGCGGGGCGGGGTGGAGGATCTCCACGAGATCGTGTTGAAAGTCGGGCCTGGTGGTGGGCGCAGGCAGCGGTTCTTCGGGAAGTTGCTCGGGGAATCCCGGGAGTACACCAAGGTTGGGGTGGAGGTGGTGCGGGTCTATCTGAGTCGCAAGGGGAAGTTCGTGGTGCATCGGCAGGAATCGAACTGGCGCGAGATGGCGGCGGCGACCGATTGGACCGATTGGAAGAGCTGGAGTGTCCTGCTCGGGTTCACCGGCCACGAGCGCGAGTGGGGTGATTACACGGTGGAGATCGTGGACACGCCCGCCGAACTGGCGGGCCGGATTCCGGAGCACATCTACCGGACGGTCGTCGACGTGGCGGAGAACCCGGCTACCCAAGACCTCGAGATCTGAAGTACTCCAGCCTCTTTACGAATCCGGAAAGGATTTCTTCGCAGATGTTCGCACGACTGGGGGCCTTGGTGGTCCACAATCCGTGGAAGGTGATCGGCCTGTGGGTGCTGCTCGCCATCGCGGTGGTGGCTTCGGCGCCGGAACTGAAATCGACGACCGATCAATCCGCCTTCCTGCCTTCGCATTACGAGTCCATCCAGGCGTTGGAGATGCAGCAGGAGGCATTTCCGCAGAGCTCGGCGCCCGCGGCGATCATCGTGTTCGCCCGGCAGGACGGGGCGCCGCTGACCAAGGGCGATTCGGCGTCGGTCGCGGCCATCGGCACGGAGCTGCTGGGCACGCGGGTCAAGGATGTCACCGCGATGCAGCCGGTGCCGCCGTCGGAGAACCGGTTGATCCAGATCATCGCGGTGCAGATGACCAAGGTGACCAATCCGAACGACACCACCCAGAGTGACGCGGTCAAGGCGTTGCGCGCGGAGCTGACCGAACGCGTGGCGGGTACCGACCTGAAGGCGGGCATCACCGGTCAGGCGGCTCAGGTGCTGGACCAGCAGCAATCCAGCGAAAAGGGGATGGCGATCATCGGTGTCGCCACCATCGTGCTGATTCTGGTGCTGCTGCTGGTCATCTTCCGCAGTCCGGTGATCGCCCTGCTGCCGATCGTGGTGATCGGCGCGATCTCCAGCATGGTGGGCGGGTTGATCGCCATGGTGGCCAAGGCATTCGACTTGCAGATCGATGCGTCGATCAACGCGATCCTGGTGGTCGTGCTGTTCGGCGTCGGCACCGACTACATCCTGTTCCTGATGTTCCGCTACCGGGAGCGGCTGCGTGCGGGCGAAGATCCGAAGACCGCCATGGTCAGTGCCGTCACCCGCGTGGGGGAGGCCATCACGTCCGCGGCGGGTGCGGTGATCATCGCGTTCATGGCGCTGGTGTTGTCGACGCTGGGCATGTTCCGTGCGCTCGGCCCGGCACTGGCGATCGCGGTGGCGGTGGCGCTGGCGGCCGGGCTGACGCTGGTGCCCGCGGTGGTTTCGCTGTTGGGCACCAAGGTGTTCTGGCCCTCCAAGGCGTGGAAGACCGAGCCGAAGGGCGCGCGGTTCGCCGCGGTCGGCAACGCGCTGGGTCGGCGGCCCGGTGCTTTCGCGGTGGCGTCCGGTGGTGTGCTGGTCGCGCTGGGGGTGTTCGCGTTCGGTTTCCACCCGACCTTCGACCTCAGTTCGGGCTCGACCTCGGAGGCGTCCGAATCCGTGGTCTACAGCAAGGAATTGGTGAAGGGCATGCCCGCTGGGACGACCCAGCCGTCGGATGTCCTGCTCCGCTCCGGCGGTGGCGAGTTGACCGACGAACAGCTCAGCGCTTATCGCGGCGCGCTGGCCGCGGTACCCGGCGTGGGAGCCGTGGCCGAACCGAAGCTCTCGGCGGACAAGACGATCGCCGATTTCGTGGTGACCCTCGCCGACGTGCCGGAGTCGGATGCCGCGCTGGACACCGTCGAGGGGCCGCTGAGGGATGTCGCGCACTCGGCCGCGCCCGCCGGTGCCACGGCGGCGGTCGGCGGGATGACCTCGGTGTTCGTCGACTTCCAGGACGCGATGGCGCGCGACTACGCGATCGTGTTCCCGGTGGCGGCGATCCTGATCATGATCGTGCTCGGGTTGCTGCTGCGCAGTCTGGTCGCGCCGTGGTACCTGATGGCGTCGGTGTTCCTCGGTTTCGCGGCCACTCTCGGTGCCGCGGTGCTGGTGTTCCAGCACGTCCAGGGCGAGTCCGGCCTGATCTTCACGCTGCCGGTGATCATGTATCTGTTCGTGGTCGCGCTCGGCACCGACTACAACATCCTCATGGTCGCCCGGCTGCGGGAGGAGGCACGCGAGGGCAACGAGCCGAAACAGGCTGCTGCCCTGGCGCTTCGGCACACTGGACCGACCATCGCCGCGGCCGGAGTCATCCTGGCGGGCACGTTCGCGTCGATGATGCTGGCAGGCAACAACGTGCTCGCACAGATGGGCTTCGCCATCTCGGTGGGTATCGCGATCGCCGCGTTCGTCATGGCGATGTTCTTCACCCCCGCGCTCACGGCCATGATCGGACACAAAGCATGGTGGCCCGGGCATGGTGATCGGACCACCACCGATGGTGCGGGAACAGACCAGCCGGGATCGGCCGACTACCTCGACCCCGGCTCCTACCAGGCTGCCGCGCAAACCGCAGCCGCCGAGAGTGCGCCCCGAGGGGTTTGGTCGAACACCAGCGACTGATACGGGCGAACACCAGGAGGGCTGTGCACTCGGGATTCATCGAGTGCACAGCCCTTTCCGGCAGTAAGCGGTGGCGTCGGCGGCTGGACGGACAGCATTCCAGCGAATGATGCCTCAGGAGGCTCCCCCTAGCCGAGCGAATCGTCTGGGATTGCGAGGTAGGCGTGTACGAACCGTACCGGTTTACGTATACCGGGTAGGCGCTGTTCCAGCGCCGATCTCGCGCATAGCCGGGTACCTGCGCGCGGATAACTCTGGCGATCCTGAATGGGTTGGCGTGATAGTCAGGCCGCGCGTGCCAAGGTGTCGAATCGGGTGCGGAAGTGTTCGGCGTCGTCGCCGCGGGTATGTGCGGCGGCGACGCGTACCGGGCGGAGTTCGGCGAGCAGGCGTGGGGAGTTGACCGGGCCTTCCAGGATCGATAAGGCGGCATGGGCTTCGGTGATGGCGGAGGTGATGTCACCGAGGCCCGCGAGGGCGGCGGCGAAGTATGCGCGGTAGGACGCCTCGTCGCGGGGCGGTTGGATACCGCGCTGTCCGATCGTTTCGCGGTAGATGCTGACCGCTCGGTCGTGTTGACCCAGGTAGACGTGGCCTCTGGCCTCGATCGACTTGATTTCGGTCGGTGTGACGTGGTGCAGCCAGACCGGTTCGTCGACGTCATCGAGTCCTCGGTCGACCTCGCGCCAGGCACGGGTGATCGCTTGCTCGAATTCCTGTCGTTCCCCGATCGCCGCGTGAGCCACCGCCTCGCGGGCGGAACGCACGGCATTCAGTCGGGCAGAGGGGATGCGGCGAGCAAGGTGGCTGGCGCGCTGCGCCAACCGGACCGGCTCCCGGCTGGTCGGCCGGTCGGTCGTGAGGAACGTCAGACTGGCAAGCGCATTGGCGAGCAGTTCGTCGTTTCCGGTCTGCTCTGCCAGTAGCATCGCGTCGACGTAGCACCGTCGCGCGACAACCGATCGTCCGCTGTCGAGGCAAAGCCAACCGGCGCAGCGGGCAAGCCGACTCGTCTCCGCCAACAGGCGGGCACCGGTTTGCCGTCCATAGAGGCCGTGATCGAGCAAGCGGCGAGCCAATCCATATTGGCGAAGAGCGAACTCGGCGATGTCTCCGCCACCGAAGTGATTGTCGTGACTCCACATGCGCTGCGTCAGCGTGTCGAAGTAACCGATATGGCCGGAGCCGACCTGGGTCGGCACCGAAGGTGCCGGTGCGCCAGCGGCCATCGTCGCGATCGTTGCTGCCAGGCCGAATTGTCTGCGGTCCATATCGTCGGCTCCTTTACCCCCATCTTCAATGGTCCTGGTATCAGAGTGCCCGAGCAAGATAGGAAGCAATGCCGTGCGGGGAACCCCCAATGCGTCGGCGGCGCGAATCAGTTCGCGAACGTCGAAGATGGTTCCCACTTCACCGCGTTCTACGCGGCCCGCGTGGGTGCGGTCCCAGTGCAGGAGCGCGCCGAAGTCGGCTTGGGATAAGCCCATTTCTTTGCGGACGAGGGCGAGCGCCTGCCCGGGCCGCCCGTCGGCGAGCAGCTTCCGGAATTGCGGCGACTTCCACGCACCGATGTCTTTGCCGATCACATTTTGTCCCCCTGCGCGAATGCGGCTGTTGTGCACGGACTTTAGGCGGAATCTCGCAGATTGCGGGGCGCTACGGCAGATATGGCACAACCGCTGTCGTGAGCTTGACAGCGCCGCTCCCATCGCACTGGCGGTGGGGATGCTCGAGGAGGGAGTGCGGCGAAGGTAATGGGCATGGCCGGACAGCGGTGTGGCGGATACCGCACACCCGATTGTGTGCTTTCGACAGCGTCGCCGCGCACCCGTTCGGTGCCAGAAGCTCTCGGTGCGCCCGGCGCCGGGGTGATGCCGTGTACCGCACGGCACGCCGACCGCGGCGGGGCCGCGAACCGGTGGCGAAAGCCCCCGTCGCCGGGCGCTTCCATCGAACGAGAGGTCACTGTGAAGCCGAAAGTGGTCGGGTATCTGCGCCGCGACATCTCCGGTCGCCGCGCGCGCCGACATGAACTCGAAATCCGCGCACTGGCAAGGTCATCCGGCTACGACCTGGCCCCGACGTTGGTCGTCGGCCCGACCGCACCCGCGTCCATCGCGGCGTTGTTGACGGTGGTCGCCCGCGTCGGCGCGGTGGCCGTGATCACCCCCGCACTGGACCATGTGGAATCCGGCGAAGACACGATCATGGCAGTGTGCGGACTGATCACCCTCCATTCCAGACATATCCCACCGCACGACCCCGGACGGCACCCAACCCCCTAGCCCCACAGCGCCGCGGCGTCCGCGAGTGGTACATGTCTGAGGCAAAGTGCGAGAACTGCCCTCGCTGGTGTGCCACTCGCGGGCATACGACCTATTAGGGTGAGCTGATGGCTTCGCTTTCCGATCCCGAAGTTCGCGAGTTCCTGTCCCATGGCACCCGGACGGGCAAGGTGGCGTTCGTGGCGGCCGACGGCAGGCCGATGGTCACGCCGGTCTGGTTCATCCTCGAGGGTGATGAACTGGTCTTCAACACCGGCAAGTCGAGCGTCAAGGGCAAGGCGTTGGCGCGGGACGGGCGCGTCGCGGTGTGCGTCGATCTGGAGGGGCCGCCGTACGCGTCGGTCCAGGTGCAGGGCATCGTGACCATGTCGGAGGACCCGGACGAACTGCTTCGCACCGCCACCGAGATCGGTGGCCGCTATATGGGGGCGGATCGGGCCGAGGAGTTCGGCCTGCGCAACGGGGTACCCGGCGAGCTGGTGGTCCGGGTGCGGCCCACCAAGGTCATCGCGCACTTCAACGTGACAGCCTGATTCTCGGCCGAGGAACGGTGACGAACCCGTGCCCGCGGCGGCCCGGCTCTCGGGTGATGGTGCTGGGCCGCCCGAAACGGCACTAGCCCGCCGGGTAGAAGACGAACAGCGTGCAGCCGGTGGTGGTCGCGGGCACGTGCCATGACCCGGCCGGGGCATGCAGGAACGTCCCGGCGGGGTAGTCGCGTGCGCCGTCGTTGAACGTGCCCGCGACCACGTAGACCTCCTCCGGGCCTGGCTCGTGGACGTCGCGGTGCGGCCATGCTGTGCCCGGGTCCATCTCCAGCACGTTCGCGTGCGCGCCGGTCGGTCCCGTCCACAGGTGACGTACCCGGATCCCGGGGAAGAGCTCGCGGACGGACGATTCCTCGACGGACACGGACGTGTAGCCCTCTTGGGCGAGGATCTCAGAATGCATGCCTCCCACGGTGCCGCGCGCGGCCGCGGCGGGACAGTGTCGACAAAGACACTGTGGGGTACTTTTCTGCCATGCATCGCGTGGTGGCCTTGGTGCGGCCGGTGCAGTCGACGTTCGAGCTCGGCTGCGCGGCCGAAGTTTTCGGTACCGAGCGGGGAGGGGTGCCGCAGTACTACGAGTTCGAGGTGTGCACGGAAACGCCCGGCCCGGTGCCCACGTCGGCCGGGTACACGATGTCTGTGTCACAGGGCCTTTCGGCGCTCGAGTCCGCGGACACCGTGATCATCCCGGGCTGGGCGCCGGTAGAGGCGCCGCTCTCCGCGCCCGTGCGCCGGTCGCTGCTGCGGGCGCACACCCGGGGGGCGCGGCTCGTCACGATCTGCTCCGGGGTGTTCGCGCTGGCCCGCACAGGACTGCTGGATGGTCGCACGGCCACCACCCACTGGGCGCGCGCCGACCAACTCCAGCGCGAGTTTCCTCAGGTGCGGGTGGAATCGGACGTGCTCTACGTGGACCACGGCGATGTCGCCACGAGCGCCGGGGCGGGCGCGGGTATCGACCTGTGCCTGCACCTGGTCCGACAGGACCACGGCGCCGCCCACGCCGCGCTCGTCGCGCGGCATATGGTGATGCCCCCGCACCGCGACGGCGGCCAAGCGCAGTACGCGCCACCCCCGCCGCCCGCCGACGCGCTGGACGGCCTGCTCGAGTGGGCCGGTGCGCGCCTGGGAACGCCGTTGTCGGTGGGCGACATGGCCGCGCACCTCAACGTCTCGCCCCGCACACTGGCCCGGCGCTTCGCCGAACAGCTCGGCACGAGCCCGGGCGCGTGGCTGCTGTCGCGCCGGGTGACCGAGGCGCGCACCCTGCTGGAGGAAACCGACCTGCCGGTGGAAGTGATCGCGGCCCGCGTCGGTCTCACCTCAGCGGTCAACCTGCGCCGCCGCTTCCGCGCCCAGGTGGGGACGACCCCGGGCGCCTACCGGCGGGCATTCCGCGTCGTTTGACGCACCCTCATCCCGGGGCGACAGGTCGCCCGCGCGGAAGTGCGTCCGGTGGGGTGCTCGGGTGGGAATGCGTCCGGTAGATGCTCGGGTCGGAGTGCGTCTGGTGGGGTGCTCGGGTGGGAGTGCGTCTGGTGGGGTGCTCGGGTGGGAGTGCGTCTGACGGGGTGCTCGCGCGGAAATCCGTCCGACAGGCTGTCCGCCCACACGCCCGCACGACAGCGGCTGGCCTCACTCTCCGTCCGCCATACTCGTCGGGCATGCGGCACCCAGTGTGAAGCGGCATGTCTCATCCGGCCCAAGATCCGCAGGCGGGATCCGCTATCCAACGTTGCGCGAGCTGCGCCAGCGCGTAGCAGAAACGTGCCTGCTTACCTACCAGGGGCGTCGGCGTAGGTTTGCCGAGCCGATCGCTTTTGTATTCGGTCGCCGAGGTGGTCGGCGCGGCGGTCAATACACTCGGCGCATGACCGTGCATTTCATCGGGGCCGGGCCGGGTGCGGCTGATCTGTTGACGGTGCGCGCGGTCGAACTCGTGCGGATGTCGCCGGTGTGCTTGTACGCGGGTACCTATCTGGATCCGGAGGTGCTGGCGTATTGCGCGCCGGATGCCGAGTTGATCGACACCCAGCATCTGGATCTCGACCAGATCACCGATCACCTGGTGCGGGCCGACCGCGCCGGTAAGGACGTGGCCCGGCTGTGTTCGGGTGACCCGTCGCTGTATTCCACGCTCACCGAGCAGACCCGCAGGCTGGACGCGCACGGTGTGCCGTGGGATGTCACGCCGGGCGTGCCCGCTTACGCCGCGGCCGCCGCGTTGCTCGGCGCCGAGTTGACGGTGCCGGAGCTGGTGCAGTCGATCGTGTTGACCCGCACCCACGCCCGCTCGACCACGATGCCCGAGTCGGAGGCGCTGGCGAACTTCGCGACCACCCGCGCCACCCTCGTGCTGCACTTGGCCATCACCCGCATCCGCACGCTGGCATCCGAGCTTGCCGCCGAGTACGGGCCGGACTGCCCGGTCGCCGTCGTCTATCGCGCCAGTCAACCCGAGCAGCTCGTCCTGCGCGGGACCCTGACCGACATCGCCGATCAGGTCGAGGCCGCTGGTCTCCGCCAGGCCGCGGTGATCTTGGTGGGCCGAGCGCTCGCACCTGCGGTCTCCTGCACGGAATCCCACCTCTACGACCCGGCGCGAGTGCGCGGGACCGCTGGGGACGCGTAGTGATCTTGGTCGCGCGGCACAGCTGCGCCGCGATGGCGCATCCGTGTCCGGTGTGACAACGGCAACAGCCCCCTTACGAACCCCTCACAATAGCGCTGCCTGTGGTGATGTTGTTCGGCTATGGAGGTTGGTTGGTCGGGTGCCGGAGGCGACGGTAGATTGATCCGGTGATTCGCAACGGCAGTCCCGGCGGAGCCGGTCGGTGGGCTTTGGGCACGGTCGCGCCCATGTAACAACGCCGGCCTGTTGGACAGATAGTTCAAATGAACATTTTTGCCTGATTGATATGAGAACTGAACCGGAGACTCGGGCGCCACGCTGGGACAGGTGAGCGCCTACTCCGGGTGTGGTCGGGGAGCGCTTGCGTGGTGTTCCGGAAGCGAGGTTACGGTTGGACCGGCTGGATTTCGGCGGAAACGGCGAAACTGGTGGCGAACGGGCACACGCGGGCTCTGGGGTAGCACCCGGGGAGTCCGGGGCCTTTCCGTTGTCGCCCGCCCAGCTGGGCATCTGGTACGCGCAGCATGTCGATCCGCAAGTGCCGATCACCATCGCGCAGTACGTCGACCTGCACGGTGAGCTGGACGTCGATGTGCTCGAGCAGGCCAGCATCGACGCCTCGCACGAGCTGGGCTCGGGGTTCCTGCGCATCATCGAGCGCGATGGCGAGCCGCTGCAGTTCGTCGACCACTCGATCGCCGACTACGACAAGGTCGTCTACGTCGATCTGCGCGGCGAGGCCGATCCGGAGGCTGCCGCCCACGCCTGGATGCGCGCCGAGTACAGCCGCCCGATGGACCTGGTCAACGACCGGCTGATCATGATCGCGGCGCTGCAACTGGCCGACGACCATTGGTACTGGTATTCCCGCGCCCACCACATCGCGCTCGACGGCTACGGCGCGATGACCAATCTCAACCGCATCGCGGAGCTCTACACCGCCTACGTCAACGGGGCCGAAGCCGCCCCGTCCAAGGCGACCGATCTGCACACGCTGTATGAGCAGGAGATCGCCTACCGCGGCAGCACCCGCTTCACCTCGGACAAGGAGTACTGGGCCGAGCGGGTGGCCGGGCTGGAGGAAGGCACCAGCCTGACCGGCCGTTCCGCGCCGCCCGCCGCGATCAACGGCGTCGTGAGCGCCGCGTTGTCCGACGAGCAGAACGCCCTGCTGGACGCGGCCGTCGCGCGGCACGACTCGTCGCCCGCCGGGCTGCTGCTGGCCGGTTTCGCGGCGTATCTGGCGCAGTGGAACGGCGTCGAGGACGTCATCCTGAGCCTGCCGGTGACCGCGCGCACCACCGCGGCGATGCGCCGCTCCGGTGGTGTGTCGTCGAACATCGTGCCGCTGCGGCTGCACGTGGGTCACGACACCACGGTGTCGGAGCTGCTGAAGCAGGTGCAGGTCGAGGTGTCCGGCGCGCTGCGCCACCAGCGCTACCGCCACGAGGACATCCGCCGCGACGCGGCCGGTGACGGCGTGGTGACCACCGAGTTCTTCGGGCCGTGGGTCAACATCATGCTGTTCCACGACGAGATCGTGTTCGGCTCGATGGTGGGTAATCTGCACGTGCTGTCCACCGGCAGCATCGAGGACCTGGGCGTCAACTTCTACCAGTCGGTGGCGGGCACCCGCTCGCACATCGACTTCGAGACCAACCCGAACCTCTACACCGAGGACGAGGCGCGCAGCCATCACGGCCGCTTCCTCGAGTTCTTCGATCGCTTCCTCGCCGCAGACGTCGACGAGACGGTGTGGGGCCTGGAGGTCACCACCGCCGACGAACGCGAGCGGACGCTGCTGGAGTGGAACGACTCCGAGCAGGAGGTCCCCGAGACCACGCTCGCGGCGCTGCTGGACGCGCAGATGCCGCTGACCCCGGACAACATCGCGCTCGATTTCGAGGGCGCGACCCTGACCTACGCGGAATTCGACGCCCAGGTCAACCGGCTGGCCCGCTTCCTGATCGCCGACGGCGTTGGCCCGGAATCGCTTGTCGCGCTGGGCATGCGCCGCTCGCTGGAGCTGGTCATCGGCATGCACGCGGTGCTGAAGGCCGGTGGCGCGTACGTGCCGATCGATCCGGATCATCCGGCCGAGCGCACCGCCTACATCCTCGACAGCGCCGCGCCGGTGTGCGTGCTCACGCTGTCGGCCGACGAGCTGGAGCTACCCGAGTCGGTGCGGCGGGTCGAGATCGACACCCTGGATGTGTCGGCGTACTCCGCGGACCCGGTCACCGACGCCGACCGGGTGGCGCCGCTGCGCCCGGACAACACCGCCTACGTCATCTACACCTCGGGTTCGACCGGTCGCCCGAAGGGCGTGGCGGTCACCCACCACGCGATCGTCAACCAGCAGCTGTGGATGCTGGACGAGTACCGGCTGACCGCCGATGACGTGTACCTGCAGAAGACCGCGACCACGTTCGACGTGTCGCTGTGGGGCTACTTCCTTCCGCTGCTGGTGGGCGCGAAGCTGGTCATCGCGTCGCCGGACGGGCATCGCGACCCGCTGTACGTGGCGGACATGATCGCCCGGCACGGGGTCACCGTGACCGACTTCGTCCCGTCCATGCTGACGGTGTTCGTCGCGCACGCCACCGCGGCGCAATGCGCCACGCTGCGCGCGGTGTTCGTGATCGGCGAGGCGCTGCCGCCGGAGACCGCCGCGAGTTTCCGCGCGCTCACCGACGCGGGACTGCACAACCTGTACGGCCCCACCGAGGCCGCGGTCTCGGTGACCTACTGGGAGGCGACGGCGGCCGACACGGTGACCGTGCCGATCGGTATCCCGGAGTGGAACGTCCAGGTGTACGTGCTGGATTCGCGGCTGCGTCCGGCCCCGATCGGCGCGCCGGGCGAGCTGTATCTGGGCGGGCGTCAGCTCGCCCGCGGCTACCGCGGTCGTCCCGACCTGACCTCGGACCGTTTCGTCGCCAATCCGCTGTCGACCACCGGCGAGCGGATGTACCGCACCGGCGACCTGGTGCGCTGGAACTCCGCGGGCACGCTGGAATACATCGGCCGCACCGACTTCCAGGTGAAGTTCCGCGGTCAGCGCATCGAGCTGGGGGAGATCGAAACCGATCTGCTCGCGCACCCCGCGGTCAGCCAGGCCGTGGTGCTGGTCGTGGACACGGCCACCGGTCAGCAACTCGTCGCCTACGTGGTGGCCGCGCCGGGCCAGAGCGTGGATCCGGCCGCGCTGACCAGGTTCGTCGCGGAGAAGCTGCCGAGCTACATGGTGCCCGCGTCGATCATGGTGCTGGACGCCTTCCCGCTCAACACCAGCGGCAAGCTGGATCGCAAAGCGCTGCCGGAGCCGGTGTTCAGCGCCGACGCGGGCGATTTCCGCGCCCCGCGCACCCAGGCCGAGCAGATCGTGGCGGGCATCTTCGCCGATGTGCTCAGCCAGGACCGGATCGGCATCGACGACAACTTCTTCGACCTGGGCGGCAACTCGCTGGTCGCCACGCAGGTGGTGGCGCGCATCGGCGCGGCCTTCGGCACCCAGATCGGGGTGCGCGCGCTGTTCGAGACCCCGACCGTCGCCGGAATCGCCGCCCGCGCGGAGAACGCCGCCCCCGCCGACGCGTCGCGTCCGCCCTTGGTGGCCCAGCAGCTGCCGGAACGGGTGCCGCTGTCGCTGGCGCAGCAGCGCATGTGGTTCATCAACCAGTTCGACCCGACCGTGCCGACCTACAACCTGCCGTTCGTGGTGCGGATGCGCGGCCAGGTGGATCTGGACGCGCTGGCCGCGGCGCTGCTGGATGTGATCGAACGCCAGCAGTCGCTGCGCACGATCTTCCCCGAGTCCGGCGACGGCGGCTACCAGCAGGTGCTTCCGGTCGACCAGGTCGATCTCGGCATCGCGGTGCAGCCGATCGACGAGGCCGAATTGCACGGCGCGCTGGCCGAATTCGCCGCGCGCGGCTTCGACGTGACCTCCGAACTGCCGATCCGGGTGCGGGTGTTCGCGGTCACCGGCGGGCGCGGCAACGGCACCGCCGACTACGCGCTGGCGTTCGTCGTGCATCACATCGCGGCCGACGGCTTCTCGTTCGGCCCCCTCGCCCGCGACGTGGCCGCCGCCTATCTGGCCCGCACCGCGGGCGAGGCGCCGGACTGGGCGCCGTTGCCGGTGCAGTACCAGGACTTCAGCGTGTGGCAGCGCGAGCTGCTCGGCGCCGAATCCGATCCCGGCTCGATGGCGGCGCGCGAAATCGCTTACTGGCGTAGGGCTTTGGCGGGTCTGCCGGATCAGCTCGACCTGCCCGCGGACCGTCCGCGTCCGCCGGTGCAGAGCTTCCGCGGCAGCCGGGTGACCTTCGAGATCGACGTCGAGTTGCATCAGCGCCTCGTCGCGCTGGCCCGCGCGCAGGGCGTCAGCCTGTTCATGGTGATGCACGCCTCGCTGGCCGTGCTGCTGGCCCGGCTGTCGGGCACCAGCGACATCGCCATCGGCACCCCGGTGGCCGGGCGCGGCGAGCAGGCGCTCGACGACCTGATCGGCATGTTCGTCAACACCCTCGTGCTGCGCTCGGAGGTGGACGGCGACGAGCCGTTCGCCGAATTCCTCGGCCGCACAAGGGAAACCGACCTCGCCGCGTTCGCGTTCGCGGACGTGCCGTTCGAGCGGCTGGTCGAGGTGCTCAACCCGACCCGCTCGCAGGCCAGGCACCCGCTGTTCCAGGTGATGCTGTCGTTCCAGGAGATGTCGCACGCGACGCTGGAACTGCCCGGCCTGTCGGTCACCGCCGACGAGCTCGAGGTCGACATCGCCAAGTTCGACCTGCAGTGGACGGTCACCGAGGAGCGCGGCGCGCACGGCGAGCCCGCGGGCATGGCCGCGGTGATCTCCTTCGCCACCGACCTGTTCGACGCCCCGACCGTCGCCGAGTTCGGCCGCCGCTACCTGCGCGTGCTCGAAGCCGCCGTCGCCGCGCCGGAGACGGCCGTGCGCGACATCGAGATTCTCGATGACGCCGAGCGCGCCCGGGTGCTCACCGAGTGGAACCGCACGCGGCACGATCTGCCCGCGGCCACCGTGCTCGAGCTGTTCGAGGAGCAGGTGCGGGCCAGGCCCGACGCCCCCGCCGTGGTGTTCGACGGCGGCGTCCGCGGCGAGGGCGAGTTCGGCCCGCCGGTCGAGCTGACGTATGCCCAGTTCGCCTCGCGCGTGAATCGCCTGGCGCGCAAGCTGATCGACGCGGGCGTGGGCCCGGAGTCGCTGGTCGCGGTCGGCATTCGCCGGTCGGTGGACATGCTGGTGGCGATCTACGCCACCATGACCGCGGGCGGCGGCTACGTGCCGATCGACCCCGACCACCCGGCCGAACGCACCGAATACGTGCTGGACAGCTCGGCGCCGGTGTGCGTGCTGACCACCACCGCCGACAACGTCACCGCCGCCGACCTCCCGGTGCTCACGCTGGACACCCTGGATCTGAGCGGGTTCGGGGACGGACCGATCACCGACGCCGAGCGGCGCGCGCCGCTGCGCGCGAGCAATACGGCCTACGTGCTGTACACCTCCGGTTCCACCGGCCGCCCCAAGGGCGTCGCGGTCAGCCACGCGTCGGTGGTCAACCAGATCGCCTGGATCACCGCCGAATACCGGATCGGCCCCGCCGATGTGATCCTGCAGAAGACGCCGGTCACCTTCGACGTGTCGGTGTGGGAGCTGTTCGGCACGCTGGCCGTCGGCGCCCGCATGCTGATCGCCGCGCCCGACGGCCACCGCGACCCGATGTACCTGTCGGAGATCATCGGACGGCACCGGGTCACCATGACCTCGTTCGTGCCGTCGATGCTGTCGGTGTTCGCCGGCGCCGCGTCCACCGCCGAATGCGCTTCGCTGCGTGCGGTTCTCGTCGCCGGTGAGGCGCTGCCGCCCGCGACCGTCACCGCGTTCCGGCAGTTCTCCACCGCCGCGGTGCACAACCTGTACGGCCCCACCGAGTTCACCGTGCACGCCACCGCGTGGCACCTCAACGAGGTCGCGCCCACGACGGTGCCGATCGGCCGCCCGGTGTGGAACGCGCAGACCTACGTGCTGGACGAGGGCCTGAACCCGGTTCCGGTCGGCGTGCCCGGCGAGCTGTACCTCGGCGGCGCGCAGACCGCCCGCGGCTACCACGGCCGCCCCGACCTGTCCGCCGAGCGCTTCGTCGCCGACCCGTTCGGCGCGCCCGGCTCCCGCCTGTACCGCACCGGCGACCTGGTGCGCTGGGTACAGCCGCGCGATCCGGAAGTCGGCAGTGCGGGCGTGCTGGAGTACATCGGCCGTACCGACTTCCAGGTGAAGTTCCGCGGCCAGCGCATCGAGCTCGGCGAGATCGAGAGCGCCCTGCTGGAGCATCCGGCCGTCACCCAGGCCGTGGTGCTGGTGCTGGACACCGTCGCGGGCGATCAACTGGTCGCCTACGTGGTCACCACCGGCGGCCCGGTCGACCTGGACAACATCAAGAACGCGCTGCACCGCACGCTGCCCGCGTACATGGTGCCCTCGGCGATCGTGGTGCTTGAGGCGTTCCCGCTCAACGCATCCGGCAAGCTGGACCGCAAGGCGCTGCCCGCCCCGGTGTTCGAGGTGCGCGAATTCCGTGCCCCGACCACGCCGATCGAGGAGATCGTCGCGCAGATCTTCGGCGAGGTGCTGGGCATCTCCCGCGTCGGCGTGGACGACGACTTCTTCGAACTGGGCGGCAACTCCCTGATCGCCACCCAGGTCGCCTCCCGCCTCGGCATCGCGCTGGACACCCGGGTGCCGGTGCGCATGCTGTTCGAGGCGTCCACGGTCGCGGCGCTGGCCGCGCGGGTGGAGTCGCACGCCGGTGACGGCGCGCGCAAGGCGCTGGTCGCCAGGCAGCGCCCGGAGCAGGTGCCGCTGTCGCTCGCGCAGCAGCGCATGTGGTTCCTCAACCGGTTCGACACCTCCTCGGCGGTGAACAACATCCCGGTCGCGATCCGGCTGTCCGGTGACCTGGACATCGCCGCGTTGCAGGTCGCGGTCATCGACGTGATCGACCGGCACGAGTCGCTGCGCACCGTCTTCCCGGAGACCAAGAGCGGCCCGGTGCAGGTGGTGCTGGACGCCGCGCAGATCGTGCCGGACCTGACGCCGGTGCCGGTGACCGAGCACAACCTCATCGATCACCTGGTCGAGCTGGCCTCGATGGCGTTCGACGTGACCAGCGAAGTGCCGCTGCACGCACGGCTGTTCGAGATCAGCGAGACCGAGTACGTGCTCGGCATGGTGGTGCACCACATCTCGGCCGACGGCTGGTCGATGGGTCCGCTGGCCCGCGACGTCATGGTGGCCTACGCCGCCCGCACGTCGTGGGAGGCCCCGGCCTGGTCGGCGCTGCCGGTGCAGTACGCCGACTACGCGCTGTGGCAGCGCGAGGTGCTCGGTTCCGAGGACGACCCGAGTTCGCTGATCTCCACCCAGATCCGCTACTGGACGCGCGAACTGGCCGATCTGCCGGACGAATTGGTGCTGCCGTCGGATCGGCCGCGCCCCGCCGTCGCCTCCTACCGCGGCGGCACCTACCCGTTCGTGATCTCCGGCGAGACCCAGCGCGCCCTGGTCGAGCTGGGCCGCAGGCACAACGCCTCGCTGTTCATGGTGCTGCACAGCGCGCTCGCGGTGCTGCTGGCCAGGGCCAGCGGCACCAGCGACATCGCCATCGGCACACCGGTCGCCGGTCGCGGTGAGGCCGCGCTCGACGACCTGATCGGCATGTTCGTCAACACCTTGGTGCTGCGAACCGAGGTGGACGGCGCGGCGAGCTTCGCCGACCTGCTGGCCCAGGCCCGCGAGACCGACCTGCACGCGTTCGCGCACGCGGACGTGCCGTTCGAGCGGTTGGTCGAGGTGCTCAACCCGGCCCGCTCGCAGGCGCGCCACCCGCTGTTCCAGGTGATGCTGACCTTCCAGAACACCAGGCAGGCCAGTCTGGAGCTGCCCGGCCTGTCGGTCAACGGCATCGACTACGACGCCCGCCTGGCCAAGTTCGACCTCCAGCTGACCCTCTCGGAGACCCAGGACGAACTGGGCGACTCGGCGGGCATGTCGGCCGAGTTCTCCTACGCCCTTGACCTGTTCGACGAGCCGACCATCGCCGCGTACGCCCAGCGCCTGGACCGCGTCCTCGCGGCCGTGACCGCCGACCCGGACGTGCCGATCGGCGACATCGATCTGCTCGCGTCCGAGGAACGCACGCGGGTACTCATCGATTGGAACGACACCGGGCACCCGGTGGATCAGCACGAGACGCTGGCCTCGCTGTTCGACGCGCAGGTGGCGGCGACGCCCGACGCGATCGCGCTGGAGTTCGAGGACGAGCGGCTGACCTACCGCGAGCTGTCCGAGCGCGCCAACCGCATCGCCCGGCAGCTGATCGGCGCGGGCGTCGGCCCGGAATCGCTGGTGGCGCTGGCGCTGCGGCGCTCGACCGAACTCGTCGTCGCGATGTACGCGGTGGTGCAGACCGGTGCGGCCTATGTCCCGCTGGACCCGGACCAGCCCGCCGAGCGCGTCAACTACATCATCGAGACCGCGCGGCCGCGGATGATCCTGTACCGCTCGGCGGACGGATTCGACTTCGACCCGCAGCCGCAGGTGACGGTGCTGTCGGTCGAGGGCGTCGAAGGGTTGCCCGGCTTCGCCGCGACCAGCGGCGCGCCGATCACCGACGCCGAGCGCACGCGGCCGTTGCGGCCGGAGAACACCGCGTACGTGATCTTCACCTCCGGCTCCACCGGACGCCCGAAGGGTGTGGCGGTCAGCCACGCCGCGATCGTCAACCGGCTGCTGTGGATGCAGCACGAGTACCCGATCGGCCCCGAGGACGCGGTGCTGCAGAAGACTCCCGCCACGTTCGACGTGTCGGTGTGGGAGTTCTTCTGGCCGTTGCAGACCGGCGCCAGGCTGGTCGTCGCGCGCCCGGACGGGCACCGCGACCCGGTGTACCTGTCCCAGGTCATCGCCGAGAAGCACATCACCACAGCGCATTTCGTGCCGTCGATGCTCTCGGTCTTCGTCGCGACGCTGGGCAACGAGAACGGCGACGGCTTCCCCGCGCCGCGGCTGCGGCAGGTCTTCGCCTCCGGTGAGGCGCTGCCCGCGCAAACGGCGCAACGTTTGCGTGAGCTGACCGGCGCGCGGTTGCACAACCTGTACGGACCCACCGAGGCCGCCGTCGACGTGACGTATCACGAAGCGACGCAAGCGGATACGGTGTCGGTGCCGATCGGACGCCCGGTGTGGAACACCCGCGTCTTCGTGCTGGACAGCCGCCTGCACCCGGTCGCACCGGGTGTCGCGGGCGAGCTGTATCTCGCGGGCGATCAGCTGGCCCTGGGCTACCTGAGCCGTCCGGACCTGACCGCGGACCGGTTCGTGGCCAACCCGTATGGCGCGCCGGGTGAGCGGATGTACCGCACCGGTGACCTGGTGGCCTGGACCGCCAAGGGTGAGCTGGAATACCTGGGCCGCACCGACTTCCAGGTGAAGCTGCGTGGTCTGCGCATCGAGCTGGGCGAGATCGAGTCCGCGCTGCTGGCGCAGCCGGGTATCGCCCAGTCGGTGGTCGTGCTGCGCTCCGACGCCCACGCGGGCGACCAGCTGGTGGGCTACCTGGTCACCGAGCCGTTCGCGACCGTCGACACCGACGAGGTGAAGGCGGCGCTGGCCACCGCGCTGCCGGGGTACATGATCCCGGCCGCGCTGGTCGTGCTGGACGCGTTCCCGGTCAACGCCTCCGGCAAGCTCGATCGCAAGGCGCTGCCCGCGCCGGTGTTCGAAGCCAAGGTGTTCCGCGCGCCGTCCACCCCGATCGAGGAGATCGTGGCGGAGGTCTTCGCCGATCTGCTCGGCGTGCCGCGTGTCGGCGTGGACGACGACTTCTTCGAGCTGGGCGGCAACTCGCTGGTCGCCACCCAGGTGACCGCCCGGCTGAGCGCGGCGCTGGACACCGAGATCGGCGTGCGCGTGCTGTTCGAGGCGCCGACCGTCGCCGCGCTGGCCGCGCGGGTCGAGTCGCACGCGGGAACCGGTGGGCGCCAAGCGCTGACGGCACAGGTCCGTCCCGAGTACCCGCCGCTGTCGCTGGCGCAGCAGCGGATGTGGTTCCTCAACCGCTTCGACGCCGATTCCGCCGCGAACAACATCCCCGCCGCGGTGCGGCTGGACGGCGCGCTGGATCTGGACGCGCTGCGCGGCGCGATCGCCGACGTGATCGCGCGGCACGAATCGCTGCGCACGGTCTACCCGTCGCGCGACGGCGTCGCCTACCAGCGGGTGCTGCCCGCGACCAGGGCGATCCCGGAGCTGGACGTGGTCGAGGTGGCCGAGGGGCAATTGCTCGGCGCCCTGTACGCCTTCGTCGAGCGCGGCTTCGACGTGACCACCGAACCGCCGGTGCGCCTGCGCGCCTACCGGCTCGCGCCGGACGACTACGTGCTGGTCGTGGTGGTGCACCACATCGCCGCCGACGGTTTCTCGATGCGTCCGCTGGTGCGCGACCTGATGACCGCCTACGTGGCGCGGACCTCCGCGGCGCAGCCGGGTTGGCCGCCGCTGGCGGTGCAGTACGTGGACTTCGCGCTGTGGCAGCGCGACACGCTCGGTTCCGAGGACGACCCGACCTCGCTGATCTCCGAGCAGCTCGACTACTGGCGCGGCGCGCTCGCCGGTCTGCCCGACGAGCTGCGCCTGCCCGGTCGGCCGCGTCCCGCCGTCGCGTCCTACCAGGCGGGCACCCATCGCTTCCGTGTGCCCGGTGAGCTGATGGACGAGCTGAACCGGGTCGCGCACGCGCACGGCACCACGCTGTTCATGGTGGTGCACAGCGCCTTCGCCGCGTTGCTGGCGCGGTTGAGCGGCTCCGACGACATCGCCATCGGCATCCCGGTCGCCGGTCGAGGCGAGCAGGCGCTCGACGATCTGGTCGGCATGTTCGTCAACACCCTGGTGCTGCGCTCGCAGGTGGACGCCGCCGAGTCGTTCACCGACCTGCTCGGCCAGGTCCGCGAGCGGGACCTGCAGGCGTTCGCGCACGCGGACGTGCCGTTCGAGCGGCTGGTCGAGGTGCTCAACCCGGCCCGCTCGCAGGCGCGGCACCCGCTGTTCCAGGTGATGCTGTCGTTCCAGAACCTCGGCCGCACCGCGCTGGAGCTGCCCGGCCTGACCGTCTCCGAGCTGGGCATCGACCAGCCGACGGCGAAGTTCGACTTGCAGCTGACGCTGAGCGAGGTGCCGGGCGCCGAGACGGCGATGGACGCCGAACTCGTCTACGCCACCGATCTTTTCGACGGCGTGTTCGCGGGCACGTTCGCGGAGCGTTTCGTGCGCGTGCTGCGGGCCGTGGCCGCCCAGCCGTCGGTGCCGGTCGGCGACATCGACCTGCTGGACGACGCCGAACGGTCGCTGGTGATCGAGCGGTGGAACGACACCGAGTTCCCGGTCGACGCCGCGCTCACCTCGCCGGTGGGCGATGCCGCCGCGACGCTGGTGTCGCTGTTCGAGGCGCAGGTCGCGCGCACGCCGGACAGTCCAGCCGTGACGTTCGAGGGGACGAGTCTGTCCTACGCCGAGTTCGCCCGGCGGGTGCATCAGCTGGCGCGTTGGCTCAAGGTCAATGGCGTGGGCCCGGAATCGTATGTGGCCCTCGGCATGCGCCGCTCCATCGACCTGGTGGTCGGCATGTACGCGGTGAACGCCGCGGGCGGCGCGTACGTGCCGCTGGACCCGGACCACCCGGCCGAGCGGATCGACTACATCCTCGAGACCGCGCGCCCGGTGTGCGTGCTGACCTCCGGCTCGGATCTGGAGACCACCGTCTCCCGGCAGGTGCGCATCGATCAGCTGGACCTGTCGGAGTTCTCCGACGAGCCGCTGACCGACGCCGATCGGCACAAGCCGCTGCGTCCGGCCAACACCGCGTACGTGATCTTCACCTCCGGTTCGACCGGCCGCCCGAAGGGTGTGGCGGTCTCGCACGCGGCGATCGTCAACCGTCTGGTGTGGATGCACGCCGAGTACGGCTTGGCCGCCTACGACGTGGTGTTGCAGAAGACCCCGGCGACGTTCGACGTGTCGGTGTGGGAGTTCTTCTGGCCGTTGCAGGTGGGTGCGCGGCTGGTGGTCGCGAAGCCGGACGGTCATCGCGATCCCGCGTACCTGGCCGGGCTGATCGTCGACGAGCAGGTCACCACGGTGCACTTCGTGCCGTCGATGCTGTCGGTGTTCGTCGCGGAGGAGCGCGCGGCCGAATGCACGAGTCTGCGTAATGTCTTCGCCTCCGGTGAGGCGCTGCCCGCGGTGACCGCGCAGAAGTTGCGCGAGCTGACCGGCGCGCGGTTGCACAACCTGTACGGCCCGACCGAGGCCGCGGTCGACGTCACTTTCCACGAGGTGACCGAGGACGACGTGGTGTCGGTGCCGATCGGCGCTCCGGTGTTCAACACGCAGGTGTACGTGCTGGATTCGCGGCTGCGGCCGGTGCCGGTCGGCGTGCCGGGCGAGCTGTATCTCGCGGGCGCGCAGCTGGCGCACGGCTATGTGGGTCGTCCCGACCTGACCACCGAGCGCTTCGTGGCCAACCCGTTCGGCGACGCCGAGCGCATGTACCGCACCGGTGACCTGGTCGCCTGGACCGAAGACGGTGAGCTGGAATACCTGGGCCGCACCGACTTCCAGGTGAAGGTGCGCGGTCTGCGCATCGAGCTGGGTGAGATCGAGTCGGCGCTCACGGCGCTGGAATCGGTGGCGCAGGCGGTCGTCGTGGTGCGCACCGATGAGCGGACCGGCGACCAGTTGGTGGCCTACCTGGTGGCGGACCCGGATCGGGTGGTGGACGTCGAGTCGGTCAAGGCCGAGCTCGGCGCCCGGCTGCCCGGGTACATGGTGCCCGCGGCCTATGTGGTGCTCGACGAATTCCCCCTGAACGCCTCGGGCAAGCTGGACCGCAGGGCGCTGCCGGAACCGGTTTTCGAGGCCAAGGTGTTCCGCGCGCCGGGGACGCCGGTGCAGGAGATCGTGGCCGACACCTTCGCCGAGGTGCTCGGCGTGGAGCGGGTCGGCCTGGACGACGACTTCTTCGAACTGGGCGGCAACTCGCTGGTCGCCACCCAGGTGGCCGCGCGGCTGGGCGAGGCGCTGGACACGCAGGTTCCGGTGCGCGTGCTGTTCGAGGCGTCCACGGTCGTGGCGTTGGCCACGAAGGTGGAATCGGCTGCCGGACAGGGCGGCCGGGCGCCGCTGGTGGCGCGGGAGCGGCCCGAACTGGTGCCGCTGTCGTTGGCGCAGCAGCGGATGTGGTTCCTCAACCGGTTCGACAACGCCACCGCGGTGAACAACATCCCGGTCGCGCTGCGGTTGACCGGTGAGCTCGACGTCGCCGCGCTCGGCGCGGCCATCCGCGACGTGCTCGCGCGGCACGAGGCGCTGCGCACCGTCTACCCCGAGGTGGAGGGCACCGGCTACCAGCGCGTGCTGCCGGTCGGCGAGGTCGCCTTCGACCTGGTCGCCGAACCGGTCGCCGCGCAGGAGCTGCCCGCGCGGATCGTGGAGCTGGCCAGCGTCGGGTTCGACGTGACCGCCGAGATCGGGTTCCGGGCGAGCCTGCTGGCGCTGTCGGAAACCGATCACGTCGCGGTGCTGGTCATGCACCACATCACCGCGGACGGTTTCTCGCTGCGTCCGCTGCTGCGTGACGTGGTGCTCGCCTACACCGAGCGCGCCCGCGGCGAGGTCCCGTCCTGGGCTCCGCTGGAGGCGCAGTACGCCGATTACGCGCTGTGGCAGCGCGAGGTGCTCGGCGCCGAGGACGACGCGGACTCCGTCGCCGCGCGCCAGATCGCCTACTGGACCGAGCAGCTGCGTGACCTGCCCGATCAGATCGAGCTGCCCGCCGATCGGCCGCGGCCCGAGATCGCTTCCAATGCCGGTGGCACGCACAACTTCTCGGTCGACGCCGAGGTGCACGAGGCGCTGGCCGAGCTGGCCCGCGCCCGCGGAGTGACGCTGTTCATGGTCGTGCACGCCGCGCTCGCCGCCTGGGCGGGCAGGCTGTCGAACAGCACCGACATCGCGATCGGCACGCCGATCGCCGGTCGCGGGGAACGCGCGCTCGACGACGTGGTCGGCATGTTCGTCAACACGCTGGTGCTGCGCAGCCAGGTCGATCCCGGCGCCCGCTTCGGTGAGCTGCTGGACCAGGTGCGCCGCACCGACCTGGCCGCCTTCGCCAACGCCGACGTGCCGTTCGAGCGGCTGGTGGACGTGATCAGCCCGGTGCGCTCGCAGGCGCACCACCCGCTGTTCCAGGTCGCGCTGACCTTCGAGGCCGCCTCGGCCGCCGACCTGGGCGCGGTCGCGCTGCCCGGGCTGGATGTCGCGGTGGTCGACTTCGACCCGGGCACGGCGAAATTCGACGTGCAGCTGACCGTCGGCGAGGCCGCCGACGGCGGGCTGACGCTGTCCTGGAACTACGCCACCGACCTGTTCGATCCGGAGACGGTGGCCGCCTTCGCCGATCGTTTCGTGCGCATCCTGCGCGGTGTCGCCGAGGACCCGGAGATCGCGGTCGGCGATATCGATCTGCTCGGTGAGAGCGAGCGTCTGGATGTGTCGCAGCGCTGGGTGTCCTCCGGCGCCGACGCCGCCGGTACGGGCGCGTTCGCGGCGGCTGAGGCGACCTTGGTCAGCCTGTTCGACGCCGCTGTGGCCGCGCACCCGAACCGCGTCGCGGCCCGCTTCGGCGTGGAGACGCTGACCTATGCCGAGCTGGACCGGCGCGCGAATGTGCTGGCGCGCAGGCTGATCGCCGATGGCGCGGGACCGGAGACGCTGGTCGCGGTGATCCTGCCGCGGTCGCTGGACCTGGTCGTCGCGCTGCTTGCCGTGGTGAAGACCGGCGCGGGCTACGTTCCGGTGGACCCGACCTACCCGGCCGACCGCATCGCCTTCGTGCTCGCCGATTCCCGGCCCACCAGCGTGGTGCTCGATTCCACGGTGCAGGTGGCGGTTCCGGACGGGCTGCCCGCCGTGGTGCTGGACGGCTTCGCGGTGGAGACCGGCAACATCGAGGACGCCGACGACGCGCCGATCACCAACGGCGACCGCAACGCCGCCCTCACGCCGGACAACGTCGCGTACGTGATCTACACCTCCGGCTCGACCGGCCGCCCGAAGGGCGTCGCGGTCGCGCACCGCAACGTGGTGCGCCTGTTCGCGAACACCGACCGCGACTTCGGTTTCGGCCCCGACGACGTGTGGACGCTGTTCCACAGCTACGCCTTCGACTTCTCGGTGTGGGAGCTGTGGGGTCCGCTGCTGTTCGGCGGCACCCTCGTGGTGGTCGACTACTACACCTCGCGCTCGCCGGAACAGTTCCTGGAACTGCTGCGCGCCGAACGCGTCACGGTGCTCAACCAGACCCCGTCCGCGTTCTACCAGCTGGCCGAGGCCGACCGGAACGCCGCGCCCGACGCCGCGCCGCTGGCGCTGCGTTACGTGGTGTTCGGCGGTGAGGCGCTGGAGCTGCGCAGGCTGGCGGATTGGGTGGCGCGCCACGGCGATGCGGCTCCGCTGCTGGTCAACATGTACGGCATCACCGAGACCACGGTGCACGTGTCCTACCGCGCGCTGGACGCCGCGACCATCGCCGCCGCCTCCGGCAGCGTGGTCGGCCGCGCCATCGCCGGACTGCGGGTGTACGTGCTCGACAACCGGTTGCGTCCGGTGCCGGTCGGCGTCGCGGGCGAAATGTATGTGGCGGGCCCGCAATTGGCTCGCGGCTACCTGGGCCGTCCCGACCTGTCGGCCACGCGTTTCGTCGCCAACCCGATGGGCGACGTGCCGGGCGAGCGGCTGTACCGCTCCGGTGACCTCGCGCGCTGGAACCGGCACGGCGAGCTGGAGTACCTGGGCCGCGCCGACGACCAGGTGAAGGTGCGCGGTTTCCGCATCGAGCTCGGCGAAATCGAATCGGCGATCCTGGCCCAGCCCGGCATCGCCCAGGCCGCGGTGATCGTGCGCGAGGACCAGCCCGGCGATCAGCGGATCGTCGCCTACGTGGTCGCCGAACCCGGCGTCGAGCCGGTGCTCGACGCGGTCCGCGACGGCGCCGCCGAGCAGCTGCCGTCCTACATGGTGCCCTCGGCCGTGGTGCGGCTGGAATGGATTCCGCTGACCGTCAACGGGAAGCTGGACCGTCGCGCGCTGCCCGCCCCGACGGCGCGGGCGCGTGCCTTCCGCGCGCCGGTCACCCCGGTGCAGGAGACCGTGGCGGCGGTGTTCGCCGACGTGCTCGGCGTGGAGCGCGTCGGCGTGGACGACGACTTCTTCGACCTCGGCGGCAACTCACTGGTCGCGACCAGGGTGGTCGCCCGCATCGGCGCCGCGCTCGGCACGACCGTCGCGGTGCGCACCCTGTTCGAGGCCTCCACCGTGGAAGCCCTTGCCGCACGGGTGGAATCGCACGCCGACGGCGCCGCCCGGGCGCGTTTGGTCGCCCGCGAGCGGTCCGCCGACGAACTGGTGCCGCTGTCGTTCGCGCAGCAGCGCATGTGGTTCCTGAACAAGTACGACACCGCGTCGGCGGCCTACAACCTGCCGATCGCCATCAGGCTCACCGGCGCCTTGGACGTCGAGGCGTTGCGGCTGGCGGTCGCCGACGTGGTGCGCAGACACGAGTCGCTGCGCACCCGCTACCCCGAGCACGGCGGCACCCCGGTCCAGGTGATCGTGCCCGCCGAGGACATCGCCCTGGACCTGCATCCGGTTCCGGTGGACCCGGCTGGGCTCACCGCGGCGGTGACCGAGTTCGTCACCACCGGATTCGATGTGGCCGAAGAGGTTCCGCTGCGCACCCGGCTGTACGCGGCGGGCCCGGACGAGCACGTGCTCGTCGTCGTGGTGCACCACATCGCGGCCGACGGTTTCTCCATGGGGCCGCTGACCCGCGACGTGATGACCGCCTACACCGCGCGCAGCACCGGCGCCGCTCCCGGTTGGTCGCCGCTGGCGGTGCAGTACGCCGACTTCGCGGTGTGGCAGCGCGAGATCCTGGGCTCCGAAGACGACCCCGACTCGCTGCTGTCCGAGCAGGTCGCGCACTGGCGGCGCACGCTCGACGGCATCCCCGACGAGCTGGCGCTGCCCACGGACCGCCCGCGTCCGGCCGTTGCCTCGCACCGCGGGGCGACGCTGCATCGCGAGCTGTCCGGCGAGCTGATCGCGGCGCTGGATGAGGTCGCGCGGCAGCGCGGGGCCTCGCTGTTCATGGTCATGCACGGCGCGCTGGCCGTCCTGCTGTCGCGTTTGTCGGGTGGGGACGACATCGCGGTCGGCACCCCGATCGCGGGCCGAGGCGAGGCCGCGCTCGACGACCTGGTCGGCATGTTCGTCAACACCCTGGTGCTGCGTACTGCGATCGTGCCGGGTGAATCGTTCGCCGATCTGCTCGACCGGGTGCGCCGCACCGACCTGGACGCGTACGGCAACGCCGACGTGCCGTTCGAGCGGCTGGTGGAACTGCTCGCGCCGGAGCGCTCGCAGGCGCGCAATCCGCTGTTCCAGGTGATGCTGGCGTTCCAGAACCTGGACCGCACCACCCTGGAGCTGCCGGGTCTTTCGGTGTCCGCGTTGGACCTGGAAGAGAACGTCGCACGCTTCGACCTGCAGTTCACCCTCGCCGAGCACGGCGAAACCGGTTCCGCCGGCATGGCTTTGGCGCTCACCTACGCCACCGAACTGTTCGACGAGGCGACCGCGGCGGGCATCGTGGACCGCTGGCAGCGGGTGTTGGAGGCCGTCGCGGCCGATCCGGCGATCACCGTCGGCGCCATCGATGTGCTCGACGCCGCCGAACGGTCCGATCTCGTCGCCCGCACGGGTGCGGCGGCGACCCCGGCGCGGACGCTGCCGGACCTGATCGCCGAAGCCGTGAGCATCGACCCGCAAGCGCCCGCGGTGGTGTTCCAGGGAAGGAGTCTGTCTTACGGCGAGCTGGACACGCGGTCGAACCGCTTGGCCCGCCTGCTGATTCAGCGTGGCATCGGCACCGAGGATCTGGTGGCCGTCGCCGTGCCGCGGTCGGACCTGTCGTACTTCGCCGAATGGGCGGTGGCCAAGTCCGGTGGCGCGTTCGTGCCGATCGACCCGACCTACCCGGCCGACCGCATCGCGCACATGGTCACCGACTCCGGTTCGCCGATCGGCCTGACCGTCGCGTCGGTGCGCGCCGACCTGCCCGATTCGGTCGAGTGGCTGGTGCTGGACGAGCTGGAGCTCACCGAGTTCGACGATGCCGCGGTCACCGACGCCGATCGGGTGCGTCCGGTGCGGCCGGAGCATCCGGCCTACGTCATCTACACCTCCGGTTCCACCGGTGTGCCCAAGGGCGTCGTGGTCACCCACGCGGGCCTGGCCAACTTCCGGGACGAGCAGAACGCCCGCTACGACGTCGACTCCGACACTCGCGCCCTGCATTTCGCCTCGCCCAGCTTCGACGCCTCGATCCTCGAGTTCCTGCTCGCGATCGGCCGCGGCGGCGCCTTGGTGGTCTGCCCGCCCGGCGTGTACGGCGGCGAGGAGCTGTCCGAGCTGATCCGCACCGAGCGGGTCACGCACGCCTTCATCACCCCGTCGGTGCTCGCGTCGCTGGATTCGGCCGCGCTGGCCGGTATGCGGGTGATCGTGGCGGGCGGTGAAGCCGTGCCCGCCGATCTGGTCAGCAAGTGGGGTGGCTCGCCGGACGGTTCGGGCCGCCGCTTCCACAACGGCTACGGCCCCACCGAGACCACGATCATGACCAACATCTCCGACGCGCTCGCGCCCGGTGATCTGGTCACCATCGGCGGCCCGATCCGCGGCATGCAGTCGCTGATCCTGGATGCCCAGCTGCGGCCCGTTCCGGTGGGTGTCGCGGGTGAGCTGTATCTGTCGGGCGTCCAGCTGGCGCGCGGCTACCACGCGCGGCCGGGTCTGTCGGCCGAGCGGTTCGTCGCCAATCCGTACGTCCCCGGTGCGCGGATGTACCGCACCGGCGACGTGGTGCGCTGGACGCGCACCGGTGAGGTGGAATACGTCGGCCGCTCCGACTTCCAGGTGAAGGTGCGCGGTTTCCGCATCGAGCTGGGCGAGATCGACGCCGCGCTCGCTTCGCACGAGACCGTCGACTTCGCGGTCACCCTCGGGCTCGAGAACGCCGCGGGCGCGGTGTCGCTGGTGTCGTATGTCGTTGCGGCGCAGGGGAATTCGATCGACGTCTCGGCGCTGACCGGGCACGTCGAGGAGCGCCTGCCCGCCTACATGGTGCCCTCGTCGATCATGGTGATCGACCACGTCCCGCTCACCCCGGTGGGCAAGCTGGACCGCAAGGCGCTGCCGGAGCCGGTGTTCGCGACCGAGGTCGTGTTCCGCGCGCCGCGCACCCCGGTCGAGCAGACCATCGCCGAGGTATTCGCCGAAGTGCTCGGCGTGGAGCGGGTCGGCGTGGACGACTCGTTCTTCGCGCTCGGCGGCGACAGCATCGTCTCCATCCAGCTGGTGTCGCGGGCCAAGGCGCGCGGTGTGGTGTTCACGCCGCGGCACGTCTTCGAGCAGCGCACCGTGGCCGGACTGGCCGCGGTGGCGGAAACCGCCGAGGCGGCCGAGGCGTCGGCCGTGACGCTCGCCGAGCCGCCGGGCGGCGGCATCGGCACCATGCCGTTGACGCCGGTGGTCCGGTTCATGGCCGAGCGGCGCGGCTCGTTCGGCCGGTTCAACCAGACGCTGGCGTTGGAACTGCCGGTCGGCATCGATCACGCGGGCATCGCCGCGACGGTCGGCGCTGTCATCGATCGGCACGACATGCTGCGGGCGAGCCTGCGCCGCGAGGGCGACGACTGGGTCGTCGAGACCGCCGCGCCGGGCACGGTCGAGGTGGACGCGCTGATCGACCACGCCGAGTTCGACGCCGACGCCAGCGATGCCGAACTGGTCGAGATCGCCTCGGCCGCGCTGGACGAGTCGCTGGACCGGCTCGATCCCGCGGCTGGCGTGGTCATCCGGTTCGTGTGGCTGGAACCCTCGTCCGCCGATCGCGCCGGACGACTGATCGTCGTCGCGCATCACCTGGTGGTGGACGGTGTTTCGTGGCGCATCCTGGTGCCGGACTTCGTCACCGCGTGGGGTCAGCGCACCGCGGGGCGGACGCCCGAGCTGGTCGCGCCCGCGACCTCGATGCGCGCTTGGGCGCACGCCTTGGAGCGCGAGGCCGCCAGCCCGGAGCGGGTGGCCGAACTGGACTACTGGCGTTCGGTGGTCGGCACGCCCGATCCGCTGCTGACCGAGCGTCCGATGGACCCGGAAGTGGACACCTCGGGCGTCATCGAGAAGCTGCCGGTCGAGGTGTCCGCTGAGGTCACCAAGGCCCTGCTGACCACGGTTCCGGCGCTGTTCCACGGCGGCGTGAACGATGGCCTGCTCACCGCGCTGGCGCTGGCCACCGCGAAGTGGCGGGCGCGCCGGGTGGCCGCTCGGGGCGAGGACTCGCTGCTGATCCGCCTGGAGGGTCACGGCCGCGAAGAAGACGTGGTGGCGGGTGCGGACCTGTCGCGCACCGTCGGCTGGTTCACCGCGATCTACCCGGTCGCCTTCGACCTGTCCGGCATCGACGTCGACGCGGCGTTCACCGGTGGGCCCGCGCTGGGAGCGGCCGTCAAGGCGGTCAAGGAGCAGCTGCTCGCCGTGCCGGACAAGGGCATCGGCTACGGCCTGCTGCGCTACCTGAACGCGGAAACCGCCTCCGAGCTGCCGCACGAACTGCCCGGCCAGGTGAGCTTCAACTACCTGGGCCGCGTCTCCGCGGGTGACGTGCCCGAGTCGCTGCGCGGCTTCGGCTGGGTCCCTGCGCCGGAACTCGGTTCACTGGGCGGCGCGTACGACGCGGACATGCCCGCGATGGCGCCGCTGGACGTGAACGCGATCGTGGTCGGCGACAAGCTGACCGCCACCATCGGCTACCCGTCCACCCTGTTGACCGCCGCCGACGTGCGCGAGTTCGGCGAGTTGTGGACCGCCGCGCTGGAAGCCGTGGCGCGCCATGCCAATTCGACCGGCGCGGGTGGGCACACCCCGTCCGACTTCGCGCTGGTGCGCAGTACCCAGCGGGATATCGACGGCTGGGAGCAGCGCTTCGGAGCGCTGGCCGACGTCTGGCCGCTGTCGGCGCTGCAAGCCGGTCTGCTGTTCCACGCCCGCCTGGCCGCGAGCTCGGTGGACGTCTACACCGCGCAGGCGGTGCTGACCCTCACCGGGCGGGTGGACGCCGCCCGGTTGCGTTCGGCCGCACAGGCTTTGGTGGACCGGTACGAGAACCTGCGCACCGCGTTCGTCACCGACCGCGACGGCAACCCGGTGCAGATCGTGCTGGAGGGCGTCCGGGTGGCGTGGGCCGAGCACGACCGCACCGAATCCGGTTCGGCGACCGACCTCATCGAGACCGACCGCATGCGGCGGTTCGACCTCACCGCGCCGCCGCTGATCCGCTTCACGCTGATCCAGGTCGCGTCCGACCGTTGGCAGTTCGTGGTGTCCAACCACCACATCCTGCTCGACGGCTGGTCCATGCCGCTGCTCATGCGCGACCTGCTGGTGCTCTACGCCGCGCACGCGGACAGCTCCGCGCTGCCCGCCGCCCGGTCCTACCGCCACTTCCTGGAATGGACCCGGCAGCAGGATCACGCGGCATCGCTGGCCGCGTGGGCGCAAGCCCTGCGCGGCGTCGGCGAGCCGACCCTGCTGGCCCGCCCCGACGCCGGTCGCGAGATCACCTCGCTGTCCGGTGAGTACTTCTTCGACCTGGACGAGGCGGCCACCGCGCGGCTGACCGCGCTGGCCGGTTCGCTCGGCGTCACGCCGAACACCGTCCTGCAGACCGCGTGGGGCATCGTGATCGGCCGGATGACCAGCCGCGACGATGTGCTGTTCGGCACCACCGTCTCCGGGCGTCCCCCGCAGCTGACCGGCGTGGAATCGATGGTCGGCCTGTTCATCAACACCGTTCCGGTGCGGGTGCGGTTCGATCCGTCGGAGTCCGCGCGCGAGTTGCTGACCCGGACGCAGGGCGAGCAGGCCGACCTGCTCGACCACCACTACGTCGGATTGGCCGACATCCAGTCCGCCGCGGGCGTCGGCGGCCTGTTCGACACCCTCGTGGTGTTCGAGTCCTACCCGGTGGACGCGGCCGGTCTGCAAGCCCAAGCCGCGGACATCGACGGCATGGCGGTGGTCGGCCTGGACGCGGCCGACGCCACGCACTACCCGCTGACCCTGATCGCGCAGCTGGATTCGCGGCTGCGGGTGCGCGCGGGCTACCTGCGCGACCTGTTCGACGAGCAGACGGTGCGCCGCATCGCCGACCGCCTGATCCGGGTGCTCACCGCGATCACCGCCGAGCCCGACGTCTCGGTGGGCGACATCGAGCTGCTCGACGCCGCCGAGCGCGACCTGGTGGTGTCGGGCTGGAACGACACGGAATACGACGTGGACTCGGCTGTGTTGTCGGGCCGTTCCGCAAGCTCCACGGCCTTGACGCTGGTCTCGATGTTCTACGACCAGGTCGAACGCACCCCCGAGGCGACCGCGATCACGTTCGAGGGGACGAGTCTGTCCTACGCCGAGTTCTCCTGGCGGGTGAACCAGCTGGCGCGCTGGCTGATCGCCCGCGGGGTCGGCGCGGAATCGTATGTGGCGCTGGGCATGCGCCGCTCGATCGATCTGGTTGTCGGCATGTACGCCGTCGCCGTGGCCGGTGGCGCGTACGTGCCGCTGGACCCGGATCACCCGGCCGAGCGCACGGAATACATTCTCGCCACCGCTGATCCGGTGTGCGTGCTGACCTCCGGCAGCGATCTGGACATCGACACCGCGCAGGTGCGCATCGACCTGCTCGACCTGAAGGGGCTGTCGGAGGCGCCGATCACCGACGCCGACCGTCGCGCCCCGTTGCGTCCGTCGAACACCGCGTACGTGATCTTCACCTCCGGTTCGACCGGCCGCCCGAAGGGTGTGGCGGTGTCGCACGCCGCGATCGTCAACCGCCTGGTGTGGATGCAGACCGCCTACCAGCTGCGTGCGGACGACGTGGTGTTGCAGAAGACGCCCGCGACATTCGACGTGTCGGTGTGGGAGTTCTTCTGGCCCTTGCAGATCGGCGCTCGCCTTGTGGTCGCGAAGCCGGACGGGCATCGCGATCCGGCCTACCTCGCCGAGGTGATCAGCGCCGAGCGGGTGAGCGTCACCCACTTCGTGCCGTCCATGCTCGCGGTGTTCGTCGCCGATGCCGCCGCCGCGCGGTGCACATCGCTGCGGTTGGTGTTCGCCTCCGGTGAGGCGCTGCCGCCCAAGCCCGCGCACCGGTTGCGTGAGCTGACCGGCGCCGCGCTGCACAACCTGTACGGTCCGACCGAGGCCGCGGTCGACGTCACCTTCCACGAGGTCGTCGACGCCGACACCGAGACGGTGCCGATCGGCGCCCCGGTGTTCAACACCCAGGTCTACGTTTTGGACGCGCGCCTGCGTCCGGTTCCGGTGGGTGTCGCGGGTGAGCTGTATCTCGCGGGCGCCCAGCTCGCGCGCGGTTACGTCGCGCGTCCGGACCTGACCGGCGACCGGTTCGTCGCCAACCCGTACGGACAGCCCGGCGCGCGGATGTACCGCACCGGCGACCTGGTGGCCTGGACCGAGCACGGTGAGCTGGAGTACCTGGGCCGCACCGACTTCCAGGTGAAGCTGCGCGGTCTGCGCATCGAGCTCGGCGAGATCGAGTCCGCGCTGACCGCGCTGGACGAGGTCGCCCAGGCGGTCGTGGTGGTGCGCTCGGACGCGCACGCCGGCGATCAGCTCGTCGCCTACGTCATCGCGGCGGCGGACGGTGTGCTCGACACGGATCTGGTCCGCGAGGACCTGGCCCGCCAGCTGCCCGCGTACATGGTGCCGTCGGTGGTGATCGTGCTCGACGAGTTCCCGCTCAACGCGTCCGGCAAGCTGGACCGCAAGGCGCTGCCCGCGCCGGTGTTCGAGGCCGCGGTGTTCCGCGCCCCGACCACGCCGGTGGAGGAGATCGTCGCCGCCACCTTCGCCGAGGTGCTCGGCCTGGAGCGGGTCGGCCTGGACGACGACTTCTTCGCCCTCGGCGGCAACTCGCTGTCCGCCACCCAGGTCGCGGCGCGGCTGTCCGCCGCGCTGGACACCGACCTCGGTGTGCGCGAACTGTTCGAAGCCTCCACGGTGGTCGCGCTCGCGGCCCGCGCGGAGACCAAGGCCGGTGCGGGCGCACGCGCGGCGCTGGCGCCGCAGCAGCGGCCCGAGCTGGTCCCGCTGTCGCTGGCGCAGCAGCGCATGTGGTTCCTCAACCGCTTCGACCCCGACTCGGCGGTGGACAACATCCCCGCCGCCGTGCGGCTGTCGGGTCTGCTCGACCGGCAGGCGTTGCAGATCGCGGTCGCCGACGTGCTGGCCCGCCACGAGTCGCTGCGCACGTTCTACCCCGAGGTGGACGGCGCCGCGCACCAGCAGACCGTGCCGACCGCCAAGGTCATCCCGGATCTCACCCCGATCGACGTCACCGAAGCCGAACTCCCCGAGGCGCTGTCGCGGCTGATCGGCACCGCCTTCGACGTCACCGCCGAGGTGCCGTTCCGCGCCAGGCTGTTCGAGATCAGCCCGACCGAACACGTGCTCGCCCTCGTCGTGCACCACATCTCGGCCGACGGCTTCTCCATGGGGCCGCTGACCCGCGACGTGATGACCGCCTACGGCGCCCGCGTCGACGGCGGCGAACCCGCCTGGCGTCCGCTGGAGGTGCAGTACGCGGACTTCGCGCTGTGGCAGCGCCAGGTGCTCGGCGCCGAGGACGATCCGAATTCGGTGATCTCCGAACAGATCTCGTTCTGGTCGGACACCCTGCGCGGGCTGCCCGAGCAGCTGGATCTGCCCGCCGACCGGCCGCGCCCCGCGGTCGCCTCCGGCCGCGGCGCCACCCACACCTTCGAGATCGACGCCGACACCCACGCCCACCTCGCCGAACTGGCCCGCACCAAGGGCGCGACGCTGTTCATGGTCGCGCACACCGCGCTCGCGGTACTGCTGTCGCGGCTGTCGGGCGAGGACGACATCGCCATCGGCACCCCGGTCGCCGGTCGCGGTGAGCGCGCGCTCGACGACCTGATCGGCATGTTCGTCAACACCCTGGTGCTGCGGACCCCGATCGAGCCCGGCGCGACGTTCACCGAGCTGCTGCGCTCGGTGCGCGCCACCGACATCGCGGCCTTCGGGCACGCGGACCTGCCGTTCGAGCGGCTGGTGGAGATCCTGAACCCGGCGCGCTCGCAAGCGCGGCACCCGCTGTTCCAGGTGATGCTGTCGTTCCAGAACACCGGCCAGACCTCCCTGGAGCTGCCCGGTCTGACGGTGAGCGGTGTCGATCTGCCCATCGACGTCGCCAAGTTCGACCTGCAACTGGTGCTCTCCGAGCGCGCGGCCGCGCCCGCCGGAACGACCAACGGCACCGGTCCGGCCCCGGCGGGCATCACCGCCGAGCTGATCTACGCCACCGACCTGTTCGACCCGGACACCATGACGGAGTTCGGGCGGCGCTTCGACCGGCTGCTGAAAACCATTGCGGCCGAACCGGATCTGCCGATCGGTGATATCGCGCTGCTGGACGAGCAGGAGACCGAGCAGGCGCTGCGCGGCTGGAACGACACCGCACGCGACCTCGGCCCGGCGAGCACGCTCGTCGAGGAATTCGCCGCGCAGGCAGCGGCCACACCGGACGCCATCGCCGTTGTCGACCCGGCCACCGGAACGTCGCTGGCCCACCCGTCGCCCGACCACCACCCTTCATCGAGTCGCTCCGCGACGCTGACGTATGCCGAATTCGCCGCCCGCGTGCGGCGGTTGGCGCGCCGTCTCATCGAGGCGGGCGTCGGCCCGGAGACGCTGGTCGCGCTGGGTATGCGCCGGTCGGTGGATCTGGTCGTCGCGGCTTACGCGGTGCACGCCGCCGGTGGCGGCTACGTGCCGCTGGATCTGGACCAGCCCGCCGAGCGCGTGCACTACGTGCTGGATTCGGCCGACCCGGTCTGCGTGCTCACCACCGCGCGGGACGCGTTCGACGGCGCGGGCCGCGCCACGCTGCGCGTCGACGAACTGGAGCTGTCCGGGTACTCCGACGCGCCGATCACCGACGCCGAGCGCATCGCGCCGCTGCGTCCGCAGCACCCGGCGTACGTGATCTTCACCTCCGGCTCCACCGGCCGCCCGAAGGGCGTCGCGGTGCCGCACGCCGCCGTGGTCAACCAGATCCGCTGGATCACCGGCGAATACGGCATCGGCGCGGACGACGTCGTGCTGTTCAAGACGCCCGCCACCTTCGACGTGTCGGTCTGGGAGCTGTTCGGCCCGTTGAGCACCGGCGGCCGCATCGTCGTGGCGAGCCCCGACGGGCACCGCGACCCGCAGTACCTCGCCGAGGTGATCGCGGCCGAGCGGGTCACCATGACTTCGTTCGTGCCGTCCATGCTGACCGTCTTCGCCGGTGGCATCGACCCGGCCGAGTCGGAAGCGCTCGCCTCGCTGCGGACGCTGTTCGTCGCCGGTGAGGCGTTCACAGCCGAAGCGGTCGTGGCGATTCGCCGCGTGAGCGACGCCGCGCTGTACAACCTGTACGGCCCCACCGAGTTCACCGTGCACGCCACGCACGGCCAGGTCGCCGACCAGGTGGACGGCGCCGTGCCGATCGGCCTGCCGGTGTGGAACGCGCAGGCATACGTGCTGGACGCGCGCCTGCACCCGGTGCCGCCGAACGTCGCGGGCGAGCTGTACCTCGCCGGTGACCAGCTGGCCCGCGGCTACGTCGGCCGCGCCGACCTGACCGCGGACCGCTTCGTGGCCAACCCGTTCGGCGCGCCGGGCGCACGGATGTACCGCACCGGTGACCTGGTCACCCGGGACGCCACCGGGGCCATCGAGTACCTGGGCCGCACCGACTTCCAGGTGAAGCTGCGCGGTCTGCGCATCGAGCTCGGCGAGATCGAGACCGCCCTGACGGCACACGAATCGGTCGCGCAGTCGGTCGCGCTGGTGCGATCGGACGCCCGCACCGGCGATCAGCTGGTGGGCTACGTGGTGCCCGCGAACGGCGCGACCGTGGACGTCGAGCAGTTGCGTGCGCACCTGTCCGCGCAGCTGCCGTCCTACATGGTGCCCGCCGCGATCGTCGTGCTCGACGCCATGCCGCTGAACCCCAACGGCAAACTGGACCGGCGCGCGCTGCCGGAACCGGCCTTCGAGGCACGGGAATTCCGCGCGCCGTCCACCCCGGTCGAGGAGATCGTGGCCGACACCTTCGCCGAGGTGCTCGGACTGGCGGAGGCGGAACGCGCCGTCGGCGTGGACGACGACTTCTTCGACCTGGGCGGCAACTCGCTGATCGCCACCCAGGTGGTCGCCAGGCTCGGCGCGGCGCTGGACACCAGGATCCCGGTGCGGGTGCTGTTCGAGGCGCCCACCGTGGCCGCGCTGGCCGCGCGGGTGGAGGCGCATCAGGGCAGCGGGCGTCGCCGCGAACTCGTCGCGGGTCCGCGTCCGCCCCGGATTCCGCTGTCGCTGGCGCAGCAGCGGATGTGGTTCCTGAACCGGTTCGACAACCAGACCGCGGTGAACAACATCCCGCTCGCGGTCCGGCTCACCGGAACCCTGGACGCCGACGCCCTGCGTCAGGCCGTCGCCGACGTGGTCGACCGGCACGAGGTGCTGCGCACCGTCTACCCGGAGACCGCCGACGGTCAAGGCGTGCAGGTCGTGCTGCCCGCCGGGCAGAGCACGCTCGATCTCACCCCGATCGAGGTCGCCGAGGACGAGATCCAGGAGCGGATCAGCGAACTGGTGCTGACCGGCTTCGACGTCACCACCGAGGTGCCGGTGCGGGCGCGGTTGTTCCGCATCGCGGGCTCGATGGACGGCTCGCAGCCCGACACGCACGTGCTGGTGTTCGTGGTGCACCACATCTCCGGTGACGGTTGGTCGGTGCGGCCGCTGGCCCGCGACGTGATGGTGGCCTACTCGGCGCGCTCGCGCGGCGAGGCGCCCGCCTGGGCTCCGCTGCCGGTGCAGTACGCCGACTACGCGCTGTGGCAGCGTGAGACGCTCGGCTCGGAGAGCGATCCCGGCTCGCTGATCGCCCAGCAGGTCGCGTTCTGGTCGCAGCATCTGGCCGGTCTGCCCGAGCAGCTGGATCTGCCGTCGGACCGCTCGCGTCCGGCCGTGGCGTCCAACCGCGGTGGCGTGTACGAGTTCTCCCTCGACGCGTGGCTGTTGCGCGAGTTGAACGCGCTGGCCCGCGCGAACGGCGCCAGCCTGTTCATGGTGGTGCACGCGACGTTCGCCGCCCTGCTGTCGCGGTTGTCCGGCAGCGACGACATCGCCATCGGCACCGCGGTCGCAGGCCGTGGCGAGGCGGTGCTCGACGACGCCATCGGCATGTTCGTCAACACGCTGGTGCTGCGCAGCGCGGTCGACCCGGCGATTCCGTTCACCGAGCTGCTCGCGCGCACCAAGGACACCGATCTCGCGGCGTTCGCGCACGCCGACCTGCCGTTCGAGCGGTTGGTGGAGATCCTGAACCCGGCCCGCTCGCAGGCGCGGCATCCGCTGTTCCAGGTGATGCTGTCGTTCCAGAACACCGGCGAGGCCGCGTTCGAGCTGCCCGGGCTGGACGTGGCCGGTGTGCCGCTGGACGTGGTGACCGCCAAGTTCGATCTGCACCTCAACCTCGCCGACCGGTTCGCCGCCGACGGGGGCGTGGACGGCATGACCGCCGAATTCGCTTACGCCACCGACATGTTCGACGTCGACACGATCGCGAGCATCGCGCAGCGCTTCGTGCGCATGCTGACCGCGGTCGCCGCGGATTCGTCCGTGGTGATCGGGGACGTGGAGCTGCTCGACAGCGTCGAGCGCGCCGACGTCGTCGAGCGGTGGAACGCCACCGCGCACGCGGTCGACCCGGACGCCACGCTGGTCTCGATGTTCGCCGTGCAGGTCGAACGGACTCCCGACGCGCCCGCGGTGACGTTCGAGGGGACAACTCTGTCCTACGCCGAGTTCTCTGCCCGAGTGAACCGCCTGGCCCGCCATCTGATCTCGCTGGGCGTCGGACCGGACGCGATGGTCGCGCTCGGCATGCGCCGCTCGATCGATCTGGTGGTCGGCATGTACGCGGTGAGCGTCGCCGGTGGCGCGTATGTGCCGCTGGATCCGGATCATCCGGCCGATCGCACCCGGTACGTGCTCGACACCGCCCGCCCGGTGTGTGTCCTGACCACCTCGCGCGACGAGTTCGACGCAGGCGTGACGCACGCGATCGAGATCGACGTCGTGCCGCTGGCGGACTACTCGGACGCGCCGGTCACCGACGCGGACCGCCGTGCGCCGCTGCGTCCGTCGAACACCGCGTACGTGATCTTCACTTCCGGTTCGACCGGCCGCCCGAAGGGTGTGGCGGTCTCGCACGTGGCGATCGTCAACCGTCTGGTGTGGATGCAGGACGAATACAGCCTGGACGGCACCGACGTGGTTTTGCAGAAGACCCCGGCCACGTTCGACGTGTCGGTGTGGGAGTTCTTCTGGCCCTTGCAGATCGGGGCGCGACTGGTCGTCGCCAAGCCCGACGGTCATCGCGACCCGGCCTACCTCGTGCAGGTCATCACCGACGAGCAGGTCACCACCGCGCACTTCGTGCCGTCGATGCTGTCGGTGTTCGTCGCTGTGCTGGATGCGGCGGCCGCGGGGCCCTCCGTGGTCACGCGAGCTACCGCCTCCAGGCCTGACGCGGCCGCCGAGGAGCGCGCCGACGAGTGCACCAGCCTGCGCAACGTCTTCGCCTCCGGTGAGGCGCTGCCCGCCGCCACCGCGCAGAAGTTGCGCGAGCTGACCGGCGCCCGGCTGCACAACCTGTACGGCCCGACCGAGGCCGCGGTCGACGTCACCTTCCACGAGGTGACCGAGGACGACGTGGTGTCGGTGCCGATCGGCGCCCCGGTGTTCAACACGCAGGTGTACGTGCTGGATTCGCGGTTGCATCCGGTGCCGGTCGGTGTCGCGGGAGAGCTGTATCTCGCAGGCGTGCAGTTGGCGCGTGGTTACGTCGCGCGTCCGGATCTGACCGCGGATCGTTTCGTTGCCAACCCCTTCGGCGCGCCGGGCGAGCGGATGTACCGCACCGGTGACCTGGTGACCTGGACGGCCAAGGGTGAGCTGGAATACCTGGGCCGCACCGACTTCCAGGTGAAGCTGCGCGGTCTGCGCATCGAGCTGGGCGAGATCGAGTCGGCGCTCACGGCGCTGGAATCGATCGCGCAAGCGGTGGTCGTGGTGCGCTCGGACGAGCGGCTCGGCGACCAGCTGGTGGCCTACGTCATCGCGACCGCGGGCCGTTCGGTGGACATCGATGCCGTGCGCGCGGAACTCGGCGGCGAGCTGCCCCCCTACATGGTTCCCTCGGCGTTCGTGGTGCTGGAGGCGTTCCCGCTGAACGCTTCCGGCAAGCTCGATCGCAAGGCGCTGCCCGCGCCGGTGTTCGAGACCAAGGTGTTCCGCGCACCGGGCACTCCGATCGAGGAGATCGTCGCTGGCACCTTCGGCGACGTGCTCGGCGTGACCCGGGTCGGCCTGGACGACGACTTCTTCGAGCTCGGCGGCAACTCGCTGCTGGCCACCCAGGTGACCGCGCGGCTGGGCGCCGCGCTGGACACCCGCCTGGCGGTGCGTGACCTGTTCGAGGCGTCCACCGTGGTGGCGCTGGCCGCCCGGGTCGAGCGCAACGCCGGGTCCGGCCGCAACCGGCCGCGGCTGGAGGCGACGCAGCGTCCGGCGCGTATCCCGCTCTCGCCCGCGCAGCAGCGGTACTGGTTCCTCAACCAGTTCGACACGGCCGCCTCGGCGGTGGACAACATTCCGCTGGCCGTCCGGCTGTCGGGCACGCTGGATGTGACCGCGCTGGAGCAGGCGATCAGCGACGTGTTCGCCCGCCACGAGGTGCTGCGCACCACCTATCCGCGCTCGGCGGACGGGCCGCATCAGGTGATCCGGCCCGCGGCGCAGTCCGCGGTGTCGCTCACCCCGGTCGAGGTGGCCGAAGAGGATCTGCTCGGCACCGTCATCGCCTTCGCGCTGACCACCTTCGACGTCACCGTGGAGGTGCCGTTGGCGGTCGCGCTGTTCCGTATCGCCGACAACGACCACGTGCTGGCGTTCACGGTGCATCACGTCGCGGCCGACGGTTCGTCGATGGGTCCGCTGGCGCGGGACGTGATGGCCGCCTATGTGGCCCGTGTGCAGGGTGAGGCCCCGCAGTGGCAGCCGCTGCCGGTGCAGTACGCCGACTACGCGCTGTGGCAGCGCGCGGTGCTGGGGTCCGAGGACGATCCGGAATCGCTGGCCGCGCAGCAGGTGGCGTACTGGAAGACGGCGCTGGCCGAGCTGCCCGATCAGCTGGAGTTGCCCGCCGACCGTCCGCGGCCGCCCGCGCAGTCGTTCCAGGGCAAGGCGATCCGCTTCGAGATCGACCCGCAGCGGCACGCCCGCCTGCACGAGCTGGCGCGCGCGCACAACGCGTCGCTGTTCATGGTGGTGCACGCGGCATTGGCCGTCTTGCTGTCTCGTTTGTCCTGCACCGATGACATCGCGGTCGGCACGCCGATCGCGGGTCGCGGCGAACGTGAACTCGACGACCTGATCGGCATGTTCGTCAACACCCTGGTGTTCCGCACTCGGGTGCAGCCCGCCGACCGCTTCGCCGACCTGCTCGGCGACGTCAAGGAACGCGACCTGGAGGCGTTCGCCAACGCCGACGTGCCGTTCGAGCGCCTGGTCGAGGTGCTCAACCCGGTGCGCTCGACCGCGCGCAACCCGCTGTTCCAGGTGGGTCTGTCGTTCCAGAACCTGGCCGAGACCACCTTCGAGCTGCCCGGACTCACGGTGAGCCCGGTCAACTTCGACTCGCAGCTGGCCAAGACCGACCTGCACGTCACGCTGTACGACCGGTACGCCGAGGACGGCACCCCGGCCGAGATCATCACCGAATTCGGTTACGCCATCGACCTGTTCGACGAGGACACCGTCCAGGGCTTCGCCGACCGGTTCCTGCGGGTGCTCGACGCCGTGCTGGCCGACGCCACGGTGCGGGTGGGCGAGATCGACCTGCTCGCGCCGCAGGAGAGCGAGCGCATCCTCACCACGTGGAACGAGACCGAGCACGCGGTCGACACGACCGCGACGCTGGTGTCGTTGCTGGATGCCACGGTGGCCGCGACGCCGGAGGCGGTGGCGCTGGTCGCCGACGAGCCCACCGGTCGGCGCCAGCTGACCTATGCTGAACTGGACGCTCGGGTGAACCGCCTGGCGCGGTACCTGATCGGCCGCGGCGTCGGCCCCGAGGACCGGGTCGCGCTGGCGATCCGCCGCAGCAGCGATCTGGTGGTCGCCATGTACGCGGTCGCGAAATCCGGTGCGGCGTATGTGCCGATCGACCCCGATCAGCCTGCCGAGCGGACCGACTACATCCTCGCCACCGCCGCACCGGTGTGCGTGCTCACCACCGGACGCGACGGCTTCCGCAGCTCCGCGGCCGACATCGTGCAGATCGACGCCCTGGACCTCGCCGAGTACGCCGACACCCCGGTGACCGCGCCGGAGCGGCGCGGCGCGCTCACCCCGGCGAACACCGCCTACGTGATCTTCACGTCCGGTTCGACCGGTCAGCCGAAGGGCGTCGCGGTGCCGCACGCGGCGATCGCCAACCAGTTGCAATGGAAGACCAGCGTTTTCGGTCTCGGCGCGGACGACGCGGTGCTGCTGAAGACCGCGGCGACGTTCGACCTGTCGGTGTGGGAGTTCTGGTCGGCCGCGGTATCCGGTGGCCGCCTGGTGATCTCGTCCGCCGACGGGCACCGCGACCCGGCGTACCTGAACGAGCTGATGCGTGCCACCGGCGTCACCACCCTGCATGTGGTGCCGTCCATGCTGGACGCGTTGCTCACCGAATCCGGTGGCCGCCTGGCCACCTCGCTGCGGCGGGTGCTGGCCATCGGTGAGGCGCTGCCCGCCGCGACCGCCCAGCGGTTGCGCCGCGACAACGCCGCCGAGCTGCACAACCTCTACGGTCCGACCGAGGCGGCGGTGTCGATCACCAGCCACCTGGTCACCGACGCCGACCAAGCGGCCGTGTCGATCGGTTCGCCTGAGTGGAACAGCCGGGTCTACGTGCTCGACTCCCGCCTGCGGCCGGTGCCGGTCGGCGTCTCGGGTGAGCTGTACTTGGCGGGCGCGCAGCTGGCGCGCGGCTACTTCGGCCGCCCCGAGCTGACCGCCGACCGGTTCGTCGCCGATCCGTTCGGCGCGCCCGGCACGCGGATGTACCGCACCGGCGACCTGGTGGCGTGGAACGCCAGCGGCGAGCTGGATTACCGGGGCCGCACCGACTTCCAGGTGAAGATTCGCGGCTTCCGCATCGAGCTCGGCGAGATCGAGGCCGCGCTGCTGCGGCAGGCCACGGTGAGCGCCGCCGCCGTCGTCGCGCACCACGACCCGAACATCGGCGACCGCCTCGTCGCCTACGTGGTGACCCGGACGGCGGACGCGCTGGACAAGCGCGCACTGCAATCCGCCCTGTCGGCGGAGCTGCCGTCGTACATGGTGCCGTCGGTGCTGATCGAACTGGACGCGTTGCCGCTGAACGCGAACGGCAAGCTGGACCGCAAGGCGCTGCCGCTGCCCACCTTCGAGAAGGCGGTGTTCCGCGCGCCGGTCACGCCGATCGAGCAGATCGTGGCGAACACCTTCGCCGAGGTGCTGCGCATCTCCGATCGCGAAGGCGCCGAGTCGAAACGCCTCGGTCTGGACGACGACTTCTTCGCCTGGGGCGGCAACTCGCTGCTGGCCACGCAGGTCGCCGCCCGCCTCGGCGAGGCGCTCGACACCCGCGTGCCGGTGCGCCTGCTGTTCGAGGCCTCCACCGTCGCCGCGCTGGCCGTGCGGGTGGAACAGCACGCCGACCTGGGCGGTCGCCGAGCGCTGACGGCCGGACCGCGGCCGCAGCACATCCCGCTGTCGCTCGCGCAGCAGCGCATGTGGTTCCTCAACCGGTTCGACACCCAGTCGGCGGCCTACAACGTGCCGATCGCGGTGCGGCTGTCCGGCGCGCTGGACGTGGCCGCGCTGCGTGCCGCCATCGCCGACCTGGTGAGCAGGCACGAGATCCTGCGCACCGTCTACCCGCAGACCGAGTCGGGTCCGGTGCAGGTCATCCTGCCGCCCGCGCAAGCGGTGCCGCGGCTGGAGGTGCGGGTGGTCGCGCCCGAGGACATCGAATCCGCCGTGGTGGCGCTGACCTCGACGATCTTCGACGTCACCACCGAGGTGCCGGTGCGGGTCGCGCTGTTCCAGATCGCCGACGGCGCGCAGACCGCGCCGGACGGCTCGGTGGACTACGTGCTGGCCATGGTCGTGCACCACATCTCCGGTGACGGCTCCTCCGTCGGCCCGCTGACGCGGGACCTGATGATCGCCTACGCCGCGCGGTCGGCGGGCGAGGCGCCGAACTGGGCGCCGCTGGCGGTGCAGTACGCGGATTACAGCATTTGGCAGCGCGAATTGCTGGGCAGCGAGGATGATCCGGAGTCGCTGGCCGCTAA
>NZ_BAGF01000075.1 GCF_000308755.1 Nocardia pneumoniae NBRC 100136 | reverse complement strand
TCTGCCGCAGATGTTCACCGAACTGCCCGAACCGTTCGCCTCCTTCGGCGCCGACCGGGTCACCAGGATCCTGGACGCGGCGGTGCACTCCGTGGCCCTGCGCAGCGCCTACCGGCCGTCGGCATACCAGGGCGATGTCGTGTACTTCACCGCCGCCCTGGACGACCCCACTGGCTGCGTCGGCGCATCGATCTGGGCTGAGGTCGTCGACGGCACGGTGTACAACCACGCCGTCTCGACCACGCATTGGCGGATGACGGTGGCATCCGGACTGGCTCAGATCGCCGATGTGCTCACCAAGGTGTGGCGAGCGGGCGAGGACGAAGACCGCGCGATCAACGGGTGAACCAGCGGCCGAGCCGGGCGGCGGCCGAGTCGGCCTTCTCTCGGGCGAGCTCCTCCGAAGGCGCGGAGAACGGCGCTACCGGCGCCGGGCCGGAGAGGAAATCGGCGTCGACTTTGCCGACCAGTCCGCCTCCGAACTCGATATGACACACGCCCCGGCCAAGATACTTCTCGGACGGCGTCGACCCGCGCACCTTCGCTGCGATGCCCGCCGCGACTGTTCGGGCCGCGTCCTCGGCGAAGACGCCCGCGCGCGGGACCGGGGCATCGGCGCAGTCACCTATGGCGTAGACGTCCGGGTACGGCGTTTCGAGGGTGCGCGGGTCGACGGCGATCCAGCCGTCCGTCCCGCCCACGGTCAGCCCCGATGCCTCCACGACGGCCGGAACGCGGTGCTTCGGGATTCCGATGAACAGGTCATAGGGGAGATCGCCGGTACCGGTCTGCGCCATGTGTCTGCTGGGATCGAGGGCGTGGACTCGGTGCCCGGGGGAGTACTCGATGTCGCGCCGGGTCAGCGCCTCGACAATGGCGGCGGAGGTGTCCGGCGACACCGGGATCGGCGAGTCCATCGGGGTGATCACGTGCATGCGGGTGCGGTCGCGCACCCCGCGCCGGGTCAGCATCTCGTGCAGCAGCATCGCACCCTCGTAAGGCGCGGGCGGGCACTTGAATGGGACGCTCAGGATCGCGAGGATCACGGCCCCGCCGTCGAAACTGTCGAGCCGGTCACGCAACCGGCACGTGCCGTCCACCGAGTAGTACTCGAAGCCGTCGTCGACGAAGCCAGGGGTCGCGGCGGGGTCGTACTCGGCGCCGAGCGCGACGACGAGAATGTCCGGGTCGTACTCGGATCGGTCGGTCACGACGTGGCGAGTCCGCGGATCGATCGCGGTGACTTCCTCTTGACGAAACTCGACACCCGGATGTGCGAGGCCGGTGTACGGAACACGAACAGCCTCCGGTGATACGCCCCGGAACAGGATCTCCAGCTTGGCGAAACCGAAGGTGAAGGAATCGTTCCGGTCGACCAGGACGACTTCGACTTCGTCGGCCAGCGAACCCGACAGGCGCGCGGCCAACTCCAAACCTCCGAACCCGGCACCGAGAATGAGCACGGTTCGCATACGACCCATTCTTCACCCGGGCACACCACATGCGCGGGCGAACGGATAGGTTGCCCGGTGATTGCTGAGCCGATGCTCAGTGCAGAGGGACCTTCCAGCACAGCCGAGTCCCGGCCGTGTTTCCCTCCGGGCCGGTGCCGGAGGCGATGGTGAACGTCCCGGCCGACTCCTCGGCGCGCCGGGCGAGGTTCGTCAGACCGCTGGGGGTGACATGCTCCGGCATTCCGCATCCGTCGTCCTCGACGAGGATGGTCAGGTCATCGGCGACCGCGATTTCGACCGAGACCGATTGGGCGCCGGAGTGCCGGACGGCGTTGCTGACCGCCTCGCGCACCACGGCTTCGGCATGGTCGGCCAGTTCGGGCTCGATCACCGACAGCGGACCGGCGATGTGGACGGAGGTGCGGATCGTACTGGCGTTGGTCTGCTGCCGGATCGCCTCCTCGATACGCTGCCGGACGCGCGCGCTGTGGCCGTTGCCGCCGTGCAGGTCGAAGATCGAGGTCCGGATCTCCTGGACGACGTCCTGCAGGTCGTTGATCGCCTCGGTGAGCCGTTCCCGCACTTCCGGCACGCGGGAGCGGGGCACGGTGCCCTGGAGGTTCAGGCCGACGGCGAACAGCCGCTGGATGACGTGGTCGTGCAGGTCCCGGGCGATGCGGTCGCGGTCGGACAGAATGTCCAGTTCACGCATGCGTCGTTGCGCGTCGGCCAGCTGCATCGCCAGCGCCGCCTGGTTGGTGAAGGCGGCGGTCAAGGAAAGGGTCTCGTCGTCGTAGGGCGCCGACTCCACCGAACGCAGCGCTATCAGCACTCCGACGGTGGAGTCGGAGGTTTGCATGGGCAGCACCAGGGCCGGCCCGGCGTTCGGGAAGATCTTGCCGAGATCGGTGCGGCGTGAGTCGTCGAGGCGCTGTGGCGCGCGCAGCCGGAACGCCTTGCCGATCGTGGTGTCCGCGAACGGCAGCTTCGCCGGGCGCTGGTCGTCCTCGGCGCCCGCGGCGTGGGTGATCAGGAGTTCGGGGATGTCGTCGGCACCGGCCTCGGGGTCGGGGACGACGGCGAGAAACGCTCGCTCCGAGCCGGTGAGCCGACGGATCGCGTCGACGAGATGTGCCAGGACCTGCTCGGATGCGGTGCCCGCGAGGAATTCCGTGGTGATGTCGCGAGTCGCTTCGATCCAGGCTTGGCGGGTGCGCGCGGACTCGTAGAGGTGCGCGTTGTCGATGGCGATACCGGCCGCCGCCGCCAACGCTCGCACGATGACCTCGTCGTCCTCGGTGAACGGCAGACCGTTGGCCTTCTCCGTCAGATACAGGTTGCCGAAGACCTGGTCGCGAATGCGGACGGGGACGCCGAGGAAGGTGCGCATCGGCGGATGGTGCCCGGGGAACCCGACCGAGGACGGATGGTCGGCGAGGTTGTCCAGGCGGATCGGTTTGGGCTGGCTGAACAGCAACCCGAGGACACCGTGGCCCTGGGGGAGGTCACCGATCCGTTTCCTGGTCGGTTCATCGATGCCTTCGTAGATGAACTGGGTGAGTTGCTCGTCGTGGCCGCGTACGCCGAGGGCGCCGTAGCGGGCGTCGACGAGTGAGGTGGCCGTGTGCACGATGGTGCGCAGCGTCCTATCGAGGTCGAGGCCGGAGGTGACCGACAGCATCGCCTCGATCAGGCCGTCCATCCGATCGCGAGCGTCGATGATCTGCTCGATGCGATCCTTGACCTCGGCCAGCAGTTCCCGGAGTCGCAGCTGCGACAGCGTGTCGCGCACCGAGTAGGTATCGGTGAGCGCGTCATCGGTCATGTCGGCTGCTCCCGGTTCCCGGTGTGCGCATGGCAGGTGGCCATAGCAAGATTATTTCACGTGCTGCTCGCGGTGAACGTTCGGCAACTCGGACGCGGGTTTGTTTGCCGGGCGGCGGACGGCTTGGTGGACGCGGCGAAGATCAGAACTCGGCGGTGGATCCGGCCGACCGCGAGCGGAGTTTCGACGCGTAGACCGCCGCCTGGGTGCGGCGCTCCAGGCCGAGCTTGGCCAGCAGCCGGGAGACGTAGTTCTTGACCGTCTTCTCCGCCAGGAACATGCGCTGGGCGATCTGCCGGTTGGTCAGGCCCTCACCCAGGAGGTCGAGCAGTTTGCGCTCCTGCTCGGTGAGCCCGGCCAAGGGGCCGTCTTGCTGGGTGTTCGCGCGCAGCCGTTGCATCAGGGCGGCGGCGGCGCGGTTGTCGAGCAGGGAGCGTCCTGCTCCGACTTCCTTGATGGCCTTCGCCAGCTCCATTCCTTTGATGTCCTTGACCACATAGCCGCTGGCGCCCGCGAGGATGGCGTCGAGCATGGCTTGTTCGTCGGTGAACGAGGTGAGGATCAGGCACCGCAGATCGTCGAGTTTCGACAGCAGGTCGCGGCAGAGTTCGATGCCGTTGCCGTCGGGCAGGCGCACATCGAGGACGGCGACGTCCGGCCGCAGCGCCGGGATGCGGGCCAGCGCCTGCGCGACGTCGCCCGCCTCGCCGACGACGGTCAGCTCCGGGTCCGCCGAGAGCAGATCGACCAGGCCGCGGCGGACAATTTCGTGATCGTCGACCAGAAACACCGTGATCATGGTGGTGTCCAATCCGGGAAGAAGTGGTGGGGTCGAGACTACGCAGCGCGGTGGCCCTCCGGGTAAGGACCAAAGTCCCTTCCGGGTGACCCGCTCGTCACATGAGGACCGGCGGCCTCGGCATTCCGGAGCGTCGCCGGGACGGTCGGCAGTCCACGGGGGCCGTTACGTGGCCGGAGGGCCTCGCATTCGGTGACCTTCGACTGCTATCTGCGCCGCCGCATCGCGCGATGCTGAAGGAAGGACCGAGCCGGTGCAGTCAGCTGGGAGGTGCATATCGTGGCCGAGCTCAACGCGCCCGCGATGCCGCGTGCGCATCCCGACCGCGACACGCTGCGCTCCGTCCTGGCTTCGGCGGTGCGGGCGCCGTCGGTGCACAACACCCAACCGTGGTTGTGGCGAACCGATGACAGCACCGTGCACCTGTATGCCGACGAGAGCCGCTGGCTGCCGCACACCGACCCGGAAGGTCGCGATCTGCTGCTGAGTTGCGGGGCTGCGCTGCATCATCTGCGAGTCGCGGCGCGCGGACTCGGGTGGGAGACGGTGATCCACCGGCTGCCGGATCCGGCCGAGCCGCGGCACTTGGCTGTCGTCGAATTCCGTGCCGCCACCGCAACCGCCACTCCCGAAGCGATTCGGATGGCAGCAGCCATTCACCGGCGGCACACCGATCGCCGGCGTTACGCCGCCCGGTCGGTGCCCGTCGCCTATGTCGAGGCCGTCGCCGCCGGTGCCGGGAACGGAGTGCACGCGCGCTGCATCGATGCCGGACCCGCTCGAACCCAGTTGCTGCGGGCGTTCGAGCAGGCGGCCTGGGAACATACCCGCGATTTCTCCTACGGCCTGGAACTCGCCCAGTGGAGCGGCAGGCAGGGCGCACCCGGGCGACACGCGGTGCTGCTGGCGGCCGATGCGGCCGTGCGGCCGTTCTCGAATCCGGGGCTGCCGCAGACGGTTATCGGCGATGTCGACGCCGCCGACCGGCTGATCCTGCTCAGCACGCCCGGAGATGATCGATTGTCGCGATTGCGGGCAGGCGAGGCCGCCAGCGCGGTGCTGCTGACCGCCACGACACTCGGTCTGGCGACGTGCCCGTTGACGGAACCGCTGGAGTTGACCGACACCAGAAACCGGATCCGCACGAATGTTCTCGGCGACAGCGGTTACCCGCACATCGTCGTCCGGATCGGATGGGCGGAAGAGGGTGCGGGCCCCGTGCCCGCCACTGCGCGCCGCCCACTCGACGAAGTGCTGCATCCGCTGGACGCGGCCGTCCCCGACGCGGGTGCTCGAAAGGGGTGATCGGGGTGTCGGAGTATCCGTCGGCCGTGGTTCGGCTATGGCGATCGCGGCCATGGAGCGCCAATCCGCTGATGCGCGCCTCGGACCGATGGGAGGCGGTGCTGCGACTGCTGGCCGCGGCGGTGGTCCTGCTCGCGGTTCCGGTAGCCGGCGCGGTGGGCACGGCGGGTTACACGGCCGCGGTCGAGCGGATCCGTACCGAGAACGCGGAGAAAGTCGCGGTGACGGCCACCGTCGCGGGAGAACCGGTGCGGCGGGTGACGGCGGCCCGATACGAGGGCATCCAAGAACAGCGGGAAGCACCCGTGCACTGGACCCGCGGCGGCCGCGAACACAGCGCGACCGTGGAGGTTCCCGGTACGACCGAACTCGGCAGCCGTGTCACGGTGTGGCTCGGCCCGGACGACACGGTCACCGCGCCGCCGCGGCCGTCCTCCGACGCGGCCTGGACCGGAGTATTGACCGGGGTGGCGGCACTGCTCGGAATATGTTGTGCCACAATAACTTTGGTGCTCACTACCAGCTGGGTACTGGGCCGGATCCGCAGTGCGGCCTGGGAATCCGAGTGGCGGCGTCTGAGCAGGCCGATCGGCACGGACACGTAGCGACGCATCCGGAGCATGCACCATGACAGAACTACGACCCCTCGATTCGGGTTTCATCGAACTGGAGGACGCCGACCGTCATATCAGTCTCGGGATCGGCGCGGTGGCGATCATTTCCGGAGCGCCGCCGAGTAGGGACGAGCTGATCGGCGTGCTCGCCAGGGGTGTGGAACAGAATGTCCGCCTCCGGCAGAAGGTGCGCCGGGCGCCGCTCGACCTGGCCACGCCGGTGTGGGAGGACGACCCGAGTTTCGATCTCGCCCGCCACATCAGATGGGCGGCGCTGCCCGCACCCGGCGACGAGTCGGAGCTGTGCGAACTCGTCGCGACCGAACTGGAGGAGCGGCTCGACCGCGATCATCCGCTGTGGCAGTGCGTCGTGGTCGAAAACCTCTCCGGAGACCGGTGGGCGCTGATCGTCAAAGCGCATCACAGCCTGGTCGACGGCGTATCTGGGATCTCTGTCTTCGAGAACCTCTGCGATCCGGTGGCACCGGAGACCACCGAGGCCGCACCCGCATCACGGGTCCGTACCGCGATGGAGTGGCTGGGTTTGGCTCGCCAGGGAATGCGACTGCCGGTCATCATGCCGCGATACGTGATCGGCCTGCTACGGAGCCTGGCCCCCTTGGCTGTCGCCGTGGTCTCGCCGACCGCTCAGTGCTCCCTCAACGGCCCCATCGGACGGCAGCGCCGCTACGTTGTGGCCCGGGCCGCGCTGCCGGAGGTCCGTGCGATCGGAAGGGCGTTCGGCGCGACCGTCAACGATGTCGTCCTGGCCGCTGTCGCCGCCGCGTACCGTGACCTTTTGCTCAGCCGGAACGAGCGACCGACCCCCGACAAGTTGCGCATTCTCGTTCCGATGTCGATGCGGTCCGCGGAGGGGAAATACACGCTCGACAACCGTGTTTCGGCGATGCTGCCGTTCCTGCCGATCAATGTGGCAGATCCGGTCGAACGCCTGGACGTCATTCGCGCGCGGATGGCGAAGCACAAGTCGAGAGGTGAGGCCAGCGCGGAGAGCTCGATGCTTGAGTTGGCGGGACGGTTGCCCTTCGCGCCCATGGCGTGGGGGATTCGGCTGATGGCGCGCTTTCCCCAGCGAAGCGTCGGCGCGCTCGCGACCAACGTCCCCGGCCCGCGCCACGAACTCACCCTCGGCGGGCAGAAGGTCCTGGAGTTGCTACCGGCCGTGCCGATCGCCATGCGGGTGCGCACCGGTATCGCGATCCTCAGTTACGCGGACCACCTGACGTTCGGCATCACCGGAGACTACGACACCGCACCGGATATCGCCGTGATCGCCGACGGGATCGGGCGCGAGATCCAGCGGCTACGGGAACACGCCGAGGTGCGGCGGCGGTCCCGGCCGGAGGCGGCCAGGGAGTGAACCGACCGCACCTCGGATCTCAGCGGGAGGATGCGGCGGAGCCGGTCAGCCCTTCGGCGAGCAGAATCCGGTGCGCCTGCTGAGCCGCGGAAACCCGCGCGGCGTTGTGCGCCTCGCCGCCCAGCGGTTCCTCGAGGCCGCGAACCAGCGCCGCCACGGCGTCGGACAGCGCCCGCAGCCGGTTGTCGAATTCGTCGATGCGGGATGGTTCCGGTTGTGTGACAGCGGCCGTCGTCAACGTGCTGGCCAGATCGGAACCACGCAGGATGGACCGCAGATTCTCCGGCAGCAGCGCGAAGACGTGGTCGAGTTGCCCGGGGGAGAACAGATCGCTGAGCGAGTCGGTGACCGCGCCGGCGAGCGCGACCGCCTCGTCGCGCGAAACGCCTGCCTCCGCGGCGAACTGGCTGAGGAACGATTCCACATCGTGCCGGACGGGGACGTGAGCGGGAACCCAGCCCTCATAGAAGATCCCGCGCAACAGTTCCGGCAGCTGTGCGCTCAGGTGCGCGGCCGCGCTGACGCCGATGCGGTCACGCACCGAGTGCAGCCAGGCGCGCAGTGCGCGGTGCGCGAAGGGTCGGTCCTCGGTGCCGAGTCCGTCGGCGACAGCGCGCAGCCACTCGTGTGCGGTGTGGACCGCGGGGGCGAGGGGATCACGGTGATAGCTCATGGGTTCGCCTTTCACGGATGAGTCGAGGTGGAGTGTGCGGTCGGCAGCCGGTGACTCTGGGCGATGGCTTCCGTCCAGCCGCCGAGCGCCGGACCGAGCCCGATGCCGAACAACCGGACATCACGGCCAGTGAGTTCGTCGCGGTGGGCGCGCACGGAGTCGACGGCGGCGAGTAGGAGATCCATGGCGTGTACGGCACTACCCGGCACCAGGGTGTCGAAACGGAAGACATCCATACCGAAGAGCTTGCTCGCGTGCGTTCGGTCGGGTCAGAGGCCTCGTGCCCGTGCCGGTGGGACCATCGTCACCGCTGGTCACGCCACGAGACTCGGCGTGAGCACCAGGGTCCGGCCGCTGCCCGGCGACTCTCCGAGTTCCGGCGCGTCCGGCCGCCCTGATCGGCAACGGAGGCCGCGTGGATCGCGCGACAGGAGACCGATCGGTCCGGTAGGGGCGATGCGGCCGGGTTCGGCGGCAGGGCCGGTCATGCCGATGCAGGCGCCGAATCGCGGAGGCTCTCCAGCGCGGCGGTGAGCAAGCGACGCGCGTCCACCGCGACCGGACGCAACGCGGGCTGGGTGGTCACGCGCACCAGCAGATCGGGATCGGTGGCTTCGACCAGCGTGCCGGTGTCGACGGAACGCACCACCACCGTGCAGGACAGCAGCGGCGCGGCCTGACGGTCGGCCATCAGCGCGCGATAGGTGAGCCGGGGATCGCACACACCGAGGAGCAGGTAGTTCTCGATCTGTTCGCCGATCTGCTCGCGCAGTGTGGTCTGGACGTCGACCTCCGCGATCACGCTGAGCCCCTGATGGCGCAGTGCGTCTCGGGTCCGGCGCACGGCGGCGTCGAATGGCGCGTCGAGATGCATCGCGATGGCCGGGGCGGGAGCCACCGGCAAACGGATCTCCGTGAGCAGTCGCCGTGGATCGGTCACCTCGTCGGGACCGATCAGGTACGCCTCGGTCGGCGGTCCGGTCGTCCGATAGCCGGAGTTGTCCAGCCATTCTCGCAACGCCGTATACGCGGCGCCGAGTTCACGGTAGCTGCCGCGGTGGCAGGTGCGCGCGACGAGTGTTCCCGGCACCACCACCACTTCCGCGCCGGAACTCGGGCCGAGCTTGGGCGCTGGTTCCACCGGTACGCCGAAATCCACCGCGATCGCCTCGTCGGCGGGCAGCTCTTGGTGAAAGGTGATCGTCGGCGCGCCGCTGGCGGTCAATCCTGCCCGCTGGGCGATCTGGGTCAGTTCCCGCATTCCCTCGACGATGTCCTCGCCGAGCAGATTCGGGTTCGGACGAATCTCCCGTGGCACCCGCAGCACCGTCTCGGGAGCCGACTCCACCAGGGCCACCCGGTACTCCATCGAATCCTCCTCGGTCTCGTGTGATGAGCGTGCGCCGCGCCGGTTGCCACTGCACAGGGGCGAAGGTCCCGCGATGGTGGGCATTACCGCCGTCCAGGCGTGCTGACGAAGCCCCGCGACACGGCTTCGGCCTCGGTGTCGGTCGCCCGGCAGCACCCGCTCGGCGGTCGTGCCGGGCGTAAGCGGCCGTCGAGCGAGTGCCAGAGCCGAAGATCCCGTGCGGCCGGGACCAATTGCCCTCACGGACGCGACGCGCGCAGTCGCACGATGTTCGGATGGAGTTGACTGCGGTACGTATCGACAAACCGGACGATCTCAACGTGATCATCGGGCAGTCCCACTTCATCAAAACCGTGGAAGACCTGCACGAGGCACTGGTGGGGATCGGTCCGCATCTGCGCTTCGGGCTGGCGTTCTGCGAGGCATCCGGGCCGCGGCTGGTCCGTCGCTCCGGCAACGACGACGATCTGGTCGAGCTCGCCACGAAGAACGCTGTCGCGGTCGGCGCGGGGCACTCGTTCATCGTGTTCCTGCGCGAGGGATACCCGGTCAATGTGCTCAATGCGGTGCGCCACGTTCCCGAGGTGTGCGGCATCTTCTGCGCCACGGCCAATTCGGTCGACGTGCTGATCGCGGAGACGGAGCTGGGCCGGGGGATCGTCGGCGTGATCGACGGCGCCGCCCCGGTGGGGGTGGAAAGCGGAGACGACGAGCAAGACCGCAGGCAGCTACTCCGCCGGATCGGCTACAAGCTGTAGAGACAGCCGGGTACCGACCGCGCAGTCGCCTCAGTGGTGGTGGACGACGGTGAGAATGTCCGTGAGCGGTCGGCGAGGAGTGGGCGGGATCATCTCGCTGTCCTCGGGCGCGGTCCCCACGCGGATCACCACTTGCGGCGTGGCCGGGCGGGGGATCAGGCCGGTGAGCAGTTTCCGGCCGGTCGGGAGTTCGGTGATATTGGTAAGCGCGCAGGTCGCCAGCCCGGCCGCGGTGCATTCCAGCAGCACCGCCGACAATGCTTCGCCGGTGCGCAACCAGTGCGTCACCGAGTCGCCGTCGGTGCTGAGCACCACCAGCCGCGCTCGGTCTTCGAGCTGGGCGCGGCGCATCGAGTGCGGGGCGGAGGGGAAGACGCGTCCGACACCGACCCGCGCGAACTCCGCGTCCGACACCAGCGCGGACGGCGGCACCCCTTCGGGCGTGTCCGGATGTCCTGCCCACCATTCCAATTCGGTCTGATACAGCAGATCGTTGCCGCGTAGGGCGCCGGCCTCGGCGGATGCGGCGGCCAGGCGTGGTCGGGCGCTTTCGTCGAGCACGTGGAGTTCGACCTCGTGCGGTGAGCTGAGCATGCGCATCCGGGGCAGGATGTCGGTGAACCGCTCCGGTTCCTCGAAGGGCAGCCGGTCGGTGCGCCGCCGGTCGATGGCGAGCGCGCGAGAGTGGACCGCCTCGGGTGGATCCGGCCACGGCCGGAACTCGATCGTCGCGAGTTGATCGGGCCGCTGCGGGTTGGGGATGCGGACGGTGTCGGTGTGCCAGCCCCGGTGGGCGAAGACGGTGCGAACGTGGTGCAGCATGGCGCCGCAGCTGATCACCAACTGGCGGCCGAGCGGGTCGGTCGAGGTCAGCAGCCGGTCGGCGTCGGTGTGCAGATGCAGGATGGTGCCGTCCAGGATCCAGCGCCACGGCTGGGTGTTGTGTACCGACGGCGCACGGGCGGCCAGGCGCAGCGCCGCCAGTATCGTCGGGTGATCGGGTACCGAGTCGGCAGGCACGTCGTCGTGGGTGGTCATATTTCGAGTGTTGTCCCTGAGCGGGAGGGGTCGATACGGGCCTTCCGCCTCCGGGGCGAGGCCGTTGGTCACCTCGGGTGGCCGATGTTCCCGGCAGAGTCGCTCGGCGCGGTTCTCGATGCCGCGCAACGTCTTCCGTTCGATCACCAGGCTGTCCGGTTCCACCATGAACGGGTGAACAGGCGGTTGAGCGCGGGACGCCCCATCAGGGTATCGGCGCCCGGGGACACAGTCCGGCTGCCGCTGAACTCGGCAGCCGGACCAGGGTGCGATCAGCTCGCCGGCCTGGCGATGATCACCGGCACTTTCGCCCCGTGCAGCACAGCCTGGCTGACCGAACCGAGGGTCATCCCGGCGAAACCGCCACGCCCGTGACTGCCGACCACGATGAGTTGCGCATTGTCGCCCTCGTCGAGCAGGCGCTTAGCGGCACGATCTTCGACGACGACGCGCCGCACCCGCACTTCCGGATACCGTTCGCCGTACCCGGCCAGGCTCTCGGAGAGCAATTCCCGGGCCTCTTCGCGCATTTCGGCGCGCGAGATGTACCGGAAGAACTCCGACCAGGTGTGCACCGCGACCAGCTCGGCGCCGCGGTGCGCGGCCTCGTCGAAGGCGATTTCTATGGCGTCGACGCTGCACGGCGAGCCGTCGACGCCCACGACCACCGGCCCGTCGAAGCCATCGGCCTGTTCCGGGACAACCGCGACCGGGCATCCGGCGTGCCGGGCCAGCGCCGTGCTGACCGAACCCAGAATGCGGCGGCTGAAGACGCCGAGCCCGTGGGTCCCGACGACGAGCAGGCGCGCGCTCTTGGATCGATCGCGCAGCACCGGAATCGGTGGCGCCTCCACCAAGTCGACAGTGATGTCCAGCTCGCCGATCGGGGCCGTGGTCGCCATGGCGGATTGCCGGGCGGCGTCGAGCGCGTCCCGTCCCGCCTGCCGGTAGCTGTCGTAGTCGAACTGGGCGACGCCGAGGCCGGGGCCGAAGTCGATCGGGGCGCCGATCGCGTAGACGATGTGCAACGGCGCGCGCCGGCTGACCGCATAGGTAGCGGCCCAGCTCACGGCGGCGAGTGCGGCCGCCGAGCCGTCGACGCCGACGAGGATGGGCGGATTGTTGCTGGCGGACATGTGTTCTCGCTTTCTGTCAGTCCTCGCGGGCGACATGAGCCCGTACGCGACGGCTTCCGCGATGGCGGCGGTGTTGCGCTGTGCAACCGGAGGAATTACGACGCTACGGCGGCGCTAGGCGAGCGGCACAGGGCCCAACCGACGCTCCCCGTGGGACCTTCGCCCCGTTGCCGGGATGGCCCAGGGCCGGACCGAGTCCGGGTTCGGCCGCCTTCGCGGCGGCCGGTAGGCGATGCTGGAACGGTGCTGGCACGTTCACTCCCCGGGATCCGGCAATTCCAGAGCTATCAGCGGGCATGGCTGCGGCCGGACCTGCTCGCCGGTGTCACCGTGGCCGCGTACCTCGTCCCGCAGGTCATGGCCTACGCGACCGTCGCCGGACTGCCGCCGGTGACGGGGTTGTGGGCGGCGTTGGGCCCGCTGGCGGTCTACACCCTGCTGGCGACATCGCGACAGCTCTCGGTCGGACCGGAGTCGACCACCGCGCTGCTCACCGCCGTCGCGCTGGCTCCGCTCGCGGCGGGCGATCCCGATCGGTACGCCGCCCTGGCCGCGGTGCTCGCGCTACTGGTCGGCGCGCTGTGCCTGGCCGGTGCGGCCGCCCGGTTGGGTGTACTGGCGGATCTGCTGTCGAAACCGGTGCTGGTCGGGTACCTGGCGGGCACTGCCGGGATCATGATCGTGAGCCAGCTCGAGTCGGTGACCGGGGTGCCGGTCGAGGGGGAATCGATCTTCGCGAAACTGCGGTCCTTCCTCGAGAACCTGGGGCAATGGCATGGGCCGACCGTCTGGCTCGCGACGGCGGTGCTGACGGGGCTCCTGGTGCTGGCTCGGCGTGCTCCGCGGATACCTGGCCCACTGATCGCGGTATTGCTGGCAACCGCGGCGGTGGCGGTCTTCTCGTTGGATCGCTTCGGTATTCGGGTGGTCGGCGCGATTCCCGCCGGGATTCCGGCGCCGGGCCTGCGCTCGGTCGCCCTGAACGACGTCGCGGCGCTCATCCTTCCCGCGGTCGGCATCGCGATGGTGGGCTTCTCCGACAACGTATTGACCGCCCGGGCGTTCGCGGCTCGCCACGGATACGGGGTGGAAGCGAAAACCGAACTGGCGGCCCTCGGCGCGACCAACCTGGCGGCCGGGCTGCTGCACGGATTCCCCGTGAGCTGTTCAGCCAGCCGGACCACGATCGCCGACGCCATGGGCGCGCGCACCCAGCTGTACTCCCTGGTCACTCTCGGAGGTGTGCTCGCGGTGCTGCTCGGAGCCCGTGGCGTCCTCGCGGCCTTCCCGACCGCGGCGCTGGGAGCGCTGGTCATCTACGCGGCGCTGCGGCTGGTCAACCTGCCGGAATTCCGGCGTATCGCCCGATTCCGGCGTAGCGAGCTGGTGCTGGCGCTCGGTACAGTCGTCGCGGTGCTGGGCCTCGGCGTGCTCTACGGTGTACTCGTCGCTATCGCGCTGTCGATCTTCGATCTGCTGCGCAGAATCGCTCGCGCGCACGACGCGATACTCGGCTTCGTCCCCGGGCTCGCCGGAATGCATGACGTCGACGACTATCCCAGCGCGAAACCAGTTCCCGGACTGCTGATCTACCGCTACGATGCGCCGCTGTGCTTCGCCAACGCCGAGGATTTTCGTCGCAGGGCGCTGGCGGCGGTGGACTCCTGGGCCGAACGCGGAGACGCTCCCGTGTCGTGGTTCGTGCTCAACACCGAGGCGAACGTGGAGGTCGACCTGACCGCGCTGGACGCGGTCGAACAACTCCGAGACGAACTGTCCGAACGCGGGATCGTCTTCGCAATGGCGCGCGTCAAACAGGATCTCCGCGACAACCTGGACGCTTCTGGGTTGACGGCGAAGATCGGCGAGGCGTACCTGTACCCGACGCTGCCGACCGCGGTCGCGGCCTACCGCGCGGACCGAGATGCGGGGTCCGACAGCCCATCCGCTGAATGAGCTTCGTCTCCGCCGCTCGCTGGGAGGCGCGATGCTCGAAGCCGCCGGAACTCATGGTCGAGGCGGATCGGCCTGGCGCCGCGCTCGGGTCGAGGGGCAACGCGCTGCCGCACCCGGCGGAGGCGCATATGCGGGGGGTCGTTCGCGATGACCACCGAACCCGCTTATCGACCGGCGGCGACGCTCGACTCCGCCGATACACCTGGGCGATTTCGCCGAATATTGTCCGGAGAATTCTTTCCGCATGTATCGGACACGGTCGGCGCACTCCTGATCGAGATCCGAGATCCCTTGCCGGAATTACTCATTGCACCACCGCTCACGCTGTCCGGCTGGCATGCGGTCATTTCCGCAGCCAGGGCGCGCCGGCGTTGGCCGTTGAACGGCTGGCTCACCGACCGTCCGGGGCCACCCCGATCCCGGCCTCGACGGGCGTCTGACTGTCCAGTGGACGGCGATCTCGCCTAGCGCGGCATCACACGCCCCACCGCCTGACACCGACGGAGGTCGCTGATATTGGCGATCGCTCACACTGTAAACGCAATTCGATAAACCAGGCAGGCCATTATCGAAAGCTATCGCCCAGCATTACGGGGTTCCCGCATATGCCCGGTGCCACGTTGGAGAATGGATCCGACAGCAGGGAGTGGATCGGATATCGACGAGAAAGAACTCCCTCCGAACCGCGCGAATCATTTTCAGTTGCCAGCATATTGCCATAGTCGGCACTATGCACGCATTTCGAAGTAGTGGCGTGTCGGAGTGAAGAACGGTGGAGTGCAGACCGACCGGTACCGATCGCCCGAGGCCAAGGCCGCCCATCCGGGGTCGGTTTCGATCCGAACGTAGGATGTACCATTCCGGATCACCGGGTTGACCACGGTAGATCCGCTTGTATCACAGACGGTGTCGCGAACGATATGGACGGGGCACGGTCGAGTCGAGCGGATCCATCGCGGTCATCGCGCCCGAATGGACATCGAAACACCCGGCTCGCGCACGAAGCTGGGCGGTCGATATGGCTACACTGAGCCTGACTGCTGCCAGATAGCTTGTACCACCTGATCGTTCCTGCGTCACCGCATGTTCACATGTCTTGTTTCAGATTTCGAGACGTCGAGAAATGCCGACACATGGGAGGTGTGGGAGTAGCCGTAGAAGTCTGCACGGCGTCCGGTCGAGATTCCGGGCGCGGATGGATCGAGCTGTACGCGGTATCCGATCGGCGCATCGAGAGCAGGGGTAGCGCCGCTTCGAAGTAGACAAAGTGCATATACAAGGCAGATTTCGGATGCGGTGAGCCGTCGTGCTTCCGCGGTGTTCGCGCGCGTCCGGGTATGAATGAGGGGTCATGCGATGAATCTGAAGTCAGACGGAACCGCCGACGGTGATCTGGGGCTGATTCCACTCTCGAGGGCGCAGTACGGCATGTGGCTCGCTGACCACCTGCCCGGCGGACCGGCTGTCAACATCGCACACTATGTCGAGATCGAGGGCCCGGTGGACGTCGACGCGTTCACTCAGGCGGTGAACGACGCCGGGCACGAAACCGAATCGTTGGTGGTACGGGTCGTCGAGCACGACGGTCGCCCATATCAATTCGTCGATCGCGGCATCGTCTACGACGAGCCCGTGCTGGACTTCAGTGACGCGGACGATCCGGTCGCGGCGGCGATGGAGTGGATGCGCCGCGACTACAACACGAAGGCGGTCGACCTGAGCCGTGACCGGCTCACCGAGACGCGGCTGCTCAAGGTCGGCGACGACCACTACTTCTGGTACGGACGTGCCCATCATCTCGTGATCGACGGTTACGGCGCGTTCAACGTCGTCTCCCGGATGGCCGAGCACTACAACGCCCTGATGGAGGGCAGGCCGCCGACGCCACTGGTCGCGGCGAGCCTGAACGACATCGTCGAGGCGGAGCGCGCTTACCGCGCCAGCGCCCGGTTCGAGACCGATCGGGCGTACTGGCTGGACAAGGTCGCGGACCTGCCGACCCCGGTGAGCCTGTCCGGCCGCACCGCGCGCTCGACCAAAGTCGATCGCGTAGCCGGTCTGCAACTTCCGTCGCGGGTGTCCGAGCTGCTCGACCGGTTCGCCGAGGAGATGGAAGCCTCAGCCGCCCAGGTGGTGATCGCCGCCTTTGCCGCGTTCCTGTCCCGGATGACCGGCACCGACGACGTGGTGCTGTCGATGCCGGTGAGCGCGCGCGTGACGAAACGCCTGCGCAACGCCGCCGCGATGCTGGCGAACATGGTGCCGATCCGGTTCGCGGTCGATGCGACGACCACCGTGGAGGACGTGGTCCGGGCGTCGGTGTCCGAGCTCGTCTCGGCGATGCGGCACCAGCTGTACCGGTTCGAGGATCTGCGCCGCGACTCCGGCGCGCTGGACGCGTCGGCGAACTCGTTCGGTCCGATCGTCAACATCCTGTTCTTCGACTCGGAGATTCGCCTCGGCGCGGCAGCGGGCCGCTACCGCGCGTTGACCTCCGGCGCGCTCGACGACTTGCAGCTGAACCTGTACCGCTCCGGCGCCGACGCGCCGCTGCTGATCGAGTTGCACGGCAACGCGAACCTGTACGGGCAGGGCGAACTCGAATCGCATGCGCACCGGTTCATCGACTTCCTGTCCCGGCTGATGGAGTCGCCGCTGGATACGCGCATCGCCGACATCCAGCTCGTCGGCCCGGCCGAACAACTGCGGATCGTCGAGGTGCTCGCGGGCCGCGACGGCGAAACCCCTTCCGCGACATTGGTCGATCTGCTCACGCGCCAGGCCGCCGCTACGCCGTCCGCCGTGGCCGTCACCTCCGGCGCCACCACCCTCACCTACCGCGAGCTGGACGAGCGGTCGAACCGGTTCGCCCGCAGGCTCATGGCTCTCGGCGCGGGGCCGGAATCGCTGGTCGCCATCGCGATGCCACGCGACGCGGATCTGATCGTGGCGGTGCTCGGCGTGCTGAAATCGGGCGCCGGTTATCTTCCGCTGGATGTGGCTCACCCGGCCGACCGGCTCGAATACGTGCTGAACGACGCCGGTCCGATCGCCGTGGTCACGACTCGGAGCATGCGTGAGCAGGTGCCCGGCGATCCCGGCCGGGTGGTGCTGTTCGACGATGTCGCGGTCGACGGCGACGATGCCGCGGATCCGATCACCGATGCCGATCGGCGGAGCCCGCTGCGTCCAGGCCACCTCGCCTACGTCATCTACACGTCCGGATCGACCGGTCGCCCGAAGGGCGTGTCGATCACCCATCGCGCCGTCGCGACCTACTTGGTGAACTCGTGTGCCGAGATCGGAATCCGGTCCGATGACGTGTGGACGTTGTTCCACTCGTTCGCCTTCGACTACTCGGTCTGGGAGATCTTCGGCGCGTTGGTCACCGGCGGCCGCGTCGTCGTGGTGGACAGCCTCACCACGCGTTCACCCGACGACGTCGTGCGTCTGGCGGCACGCGAGAAGGTGACCGTCTTCAGCCAGACACCGTCGGCGTTCTACCAGTTCGCGGCCGCCCACCAGCGGTACGCGCAGGCCGATGCGCCGGAGGGGGAGCTGTCGCTTCGCTTGGTCATCTTGTCCGGCGAAGCGCTGAACCCGGCCGGGCTGGCCGACTGGTACGAACACAATCCGAACCTGCCCGTGCTGGCCAACAGCTACGGGATCACCGAGACGACCGTCTTCGTCACCTACACCGATCTGACCCCGGACGTCGCGGTGCCGGGCGCGCCGAGCACGGTCGGTCCGGCGCTGCCGGGTCTGCGGACATATGTCCTTGACGATCGCTTGCGTCCGTGCCCGATGGGCGCATGGGGCGAGATCTATGTCGCGGGAGACCAACTCGCGCGCGGCTATCTCAACCGTCCCGCGCTGACCGCGGGACGCTTCGTCGCCAATCCGTTCGGCACGCCGGGCGAGCGTCTCTATCGCAGCGGAGACGTCGCGCGCTGGAATCACCAGGGCGAATTGGAATATCGCGGCCGCGCCGACCAGCAGGTCCAGTTGCGCGGGTTCCGGATCGAGCTGGACGAGATCCGCAACGCGCTGCTGACGCACAGCACTGTCTCGGCGGCGGTCGTCGTCGTCCATCTCCCCGGCACCGAGGCGGCACGGCTCGTCGGATACGTCGTGCCCGCGGGCGATGCCACCTGCGCGGCCGATGTCCTTCGCGCGCATGTCGGGGCGATGCTGCCGGAGTACATGGTGCCGGCGAGCATCGTCGTGATCGACGCGGTGCCGCTGACGGTCAACGGCAAAGTGGACTACCGGGCGCTGCCCGAGCCGGTCTTCGATTCCGCCGCGGCGTATGTCGCGCCGCGCACGGTGGTCGAGGAGTCGATCGCCGACGTGTTCGCCGAGGTTCTCGGCACGGAGCGGGTCGGGGTGCTGGACAGCTTCTTCGAACTCGGCGGCAACTCGATCACCGCCACCAGCGCCGCGGTGCGCATCGCGGAGGTCACCCGGTGCGACGTGTCGGTGCGTGATCTGTTCACCAAGCAGACGGTGGCCGAACTCGCCGCGCATATCGAAGACGGGCAGCGCTCCGACCGGCCCGTGCTGAAGGCCGCGCCGAGACCCGACCCCATCCCGCTGGCCCCGGCGCAGAACCGGATGTGGCTGGTCAATCAGGCCGACCCGGAGTCGGCGGCCTACAACATCCCCCTTGTCGTGCAGCTGTCCGGACGTCTCGACGCCGAGGCGCTGCGCGCCGCGCTGACGGACGTGATCGACCGGCACGAGTCGCTGCGCACCTGCTATCCCGCCGTGGACGGCACGGGGACGCAGGTCATCGTGCCCGCGGAACAGGTCGTCGCCGAACTCGATCTGACCCCGCAGCCCACCGAGCCCGACGACATCGCGCACCGGATTCGCGAGCTGGCCTCGATCGGAACCGACCTGCGGGGACGCCCGCCGATCCGGGTCGCGCTGCTGGCGAGCGCCGACCGGCGACGGCATGTGCTCGTCGTTGTCCTGCACCACATCTGCTGCGACGGGTCGTCGCTGCGTCCACTCGCCGCCGACGTCGCGACCGCCTACGAGGCGAGGGTGGAAGGCAAGACGCCGGACTGGCAGCCCTTGACCGTGCAGTACGCCGACTACAGCATCTGGCATCGCCGCCTGCTGGGCGACGCGGGCGACCCGGATTCGCTCGCCTCACGCCAGTTGCGGTACTGGACAGCACAACTGGCGGGCATGCCGCCGGTGCTGGAACTGCCGGCGGATCGGCCGCGCCCGGCCCGCCAATCCATGCTCGGCGACATCGCCGACACCGTGATCCCGGCCGAGACCTTCGCCGGGATCGAGCGGTTGGCTCGCACGGCCAACGTCACGACCTTCATGGTCGTCCACGCCGCGTTGGCCGTGCTGCTGGCCCGGCTCGCGGGCGCGGCGGACATCACCATCGGGACCCCGGTCGCGGGTCGTGGCGAGCGGGCGCTCGAGCCGCTGGTCGGCATGTTCGTCAACACCGTCCCGCTGCGCACCGAGGTGCGTTCCGACGAGCAGTTCATCGCGTTCTTGGCGCGGGTCAAAGACATCGACGTCGATGCGTTCGCCAACAGCGACCTGCCTTACGAGCGCGTCGTGGAGGAACTGCATCCGAAGCGGTCGATGGCCTACGCACCGCTGTGCCAGGTGTACCTCGCCTTCGAGAACATGGACCGCCCGAGCTTGGAACTGTCCGAGCTCACCGTCGAGCTCCTCGATCCCGGCGCCGAACCGGCGAAGGTGGACATCATCGTCACCGTCGCGGAGAACACCTCTGGCGGTGGCGATGTCGCCCTTCGCATCAACTACGCCACCGACCTGTTCGATCGGGAAACGGTCGAGGAGCTGGCCGCGCGATTGAATCGGGTCCTCGATACGTTCGTGTCGAATCCGCGGGCCCGCGTGGGAGATGTGGATCTGCTCTCGGGGATGGAACGGCTGGGCTTGGTCCCCGCGTCGGGTGGGCGTGCGGAGACTCCGCGGGTGTTGGCGGAGGTGTTCTCGGTGCAGGATCGGAGCGCGCCCGCGGTGGTGTCGGGGGACCGCGTGGTGTCGTACGGGGAGTTGGACGACTGGTCGAATCGTGTTGCGCGGGTGTTGATCGACTGGGGCGTGGGTCCCGGCGATCAGGTGGCGCTGGCGATGGGGCGGTCGGTGGAGTTCGTGGTCGGGGTGTGGTCGGTGGCCAAAGCCGGCGCCGCGTTCGTGCCGGTCGACCCGCGGTACCCGAGCGAGCGGGTGGCGCATATGGTCGCCGACTCCGACGTTGACGTCGCGATCACGGTCGACGCCGCGGGCTCCCTGCTTCCCGGGCACGTTCGGCAGCTGGTCCTCGACGACCCGAAAGTGGGCGCTTTTATCGCGGCGCAGTCCTCGGCCGCGGTGACCGACGCGGATCGCCTGCGGCCCTGCCGCATCCTCGACACGGCGTACGTGTTGTACACCTCGGGGTCGACGGGCACGCCGAAGGGCGTGGCGGTCACGCACGAGGGCCTGGCCAATTTCGCCGCCGAGCAGCGCGAACGGTATCGCGTCGAGCCCCGGTCGCGGGTGTTGCAAGTGGCGGCCCCGGGATTCGACGCCGTGATGCTCGAGTTGCTCATGGCCCACGCGAACGGTGCGGCGCTGGTGGTGTCGCCGCCGGAGGTGTTCGCCGGGACCGAGTTGGCGGCGTTGATTCGCGCACAGCAGGTGTCGCATGCGTTCGTGACGCCGAGTGTGCTGGCGACGATGTCGCCCGCCGGGTTGGATTCCTTGCAGGTCCTGGTGGCGGGCGGCGAGGCCGTGTCGGCCGAGACGGTCGCGGTGTGGGCGCCGGGACGGCGGCTGCACAACGGGTACGGGCCCACCGAAACCACGATCATGGTCGCGATCAGTGATCCGCTCTGTGTCGGCGACCCGGTCACGATCGGCGGCCCGATCCGCGGCGTCGACGCGGTGGTGCTGGATGCCCGGCTTCGGCCCGTCCCGGTCGGTGTGGCCGGCCAGTTGTACGTCTCGGGCGTGCAGCTGTCGCGCGGCTATCTCAACCGTTCCGCCGCCACGGCCGTCACGTTCGTTGCCAACCCCTACGGCCCGGCTGGTACGCGCATGTACGGCACCGGCGACTTGGCGCGCTGGACCGCCGACCACACCCTGGAGTATCTGGGCCGCACCGACTTCCAGGTGAAGATCCGTGGGCAACGGATCGAGCTCGGCGAGATCGAAGCCGTCCTCGCCGGACATCCCACGGTGGCGACGGCGGTGGCGGTGGGCGTCGGCACGGACGGCGGATCGCGACTGGCCGCCTACGTGGTGCCCGCCGACGGCGCCGTCGATACGGCGGAGCTGCTGAAGTACGCCGCGCAACGGTTGCCGTCGCACATGGTCCCGGACACGGTGATGGTGCTCGACACGCTCCCGCTGTCGTCGGTGGGCAAAGTGGATCGACGGGCGTTGCCGGAACCGGAGTTCGCGCCGGCCACCGAGTTCGTCGCACCGCGCAACGCCTCCGAGCAGATCGTCGCCGATGTCTGCGCCGAAGTCCTCGGCGTCGATCGCGTCGGCATCCTGGACAGCTTCTTCGACCTCGGCGGCAACTCGCTGTCGGCTACCCGGGCGGCGGCGCGGCTGAGCGGCGCGTTCGGCGTCGAGGTGCCACTGCGCGCGATCTTCGAGACGCCGACGGTCGGGGCACTGGCGGAGCGCTTGCGCACCGCCGAGGCGGCGGGACGGGAACCGCTCGTGCCGCAGGAGCGACCGGACCGGATTCCGCTCTCGCCCGCCCAGGCCCGGATGTGGTTCCTCAACCAATTCGACACGACCGCAGCGGTGTACAACATTCCGCTGGTCGTCCGGATGTCGGGCGATCTCGACGTGGCCGCCATGCACGCGACGATCGCGGACGTGCTGGAACGCCACGAATCACTCCGCACCGTCTACCCGGACAGCGACAGCGGACCGCACCAGGTGGTCGTCTCGCTGGAGACGGCGCTGCCGCCGTTGACGCCGGTTCCGGTCGCACCGGCTGAGGTCGAGGCGCGCATCGCCGCGGAAGTGACGGCCGGATTCGACGTCACCTCCGAGGTGCCGATCCGGATCGCGTTGCTGCGCAGCGCACCCGACGAGCACACACTGGTACTCGTCGTCCACCACATCAGCTTCGACGGGTCGTCGCTGGCGCCGCTGGCCGCGGACCTGATGACCGCGTACCGGGCCCGCGTGCGGCGACAGGCGCCGCAGTGGGCGCCGCTGCCCGTGCAGTACGCCGATTACGCGTTGTGGCAACGGAAGTTGCTCGGCAGCGAGGACGACCCGCACAGTCCGACCGTCGCCCAGACCGAGTATTGGCTCGGCGCGCTCGCCGATCTGCCCGAGGTCCTCGACCTGCCCACCGACCGTCCGCGGCCGGCGAAGCAGTCCTTCCGCGGCGCGACAGTGTCGACGACCCTGCCCGCCGAGCTGCATCGTGCGGTCGTCGCGCTGGCCCGCCGCCATGACGCCACCGTCTTCATGGTGATGCACGCGGCGTACGCGGCGCTGCTGGCCCGGCTTTCCGGAACCGGCGACATCGCGGTCGGCACACCGATCGCAGGCCGGGGCGAGCCCGGCCTCGACGGCCTGGTCGGCATGTTCGTCAACACGCTGGTGCTGCGGACCCAGATCGAGCCGGGCGCGTCCTTCCTCCGGATCCTGGATCAGGTGCGGGCCACCGACCTGGCCGCGTTCGAGAACGCCGACATCCCGTTCGAGCGCTTGGTCGAGGTGCTGAATCCGCCGCGCACGACGGCGCACGCACCGTTGACGCAAGTCGGGTTCTCGTTCCAGAACATCGAGATTCCCACCGTGGAATTCGAGGGCCTGACGGTGTCGACCCGGATGGTCGATCCCAGTGTGGCCAAATACGACTTGCATCTCAATCTCGTCGACGCCCTGGAGCCGGACGGTGAACCCGGCGAGATGGCGGTCGAATTCGGTTACGCGACAGACTTGTTCGACGAATCGACGATCACCGCGATGTTCGACCGCTACCTGCTGTTGCTGCGCGCGGTCGTCGAGGATCCCGCTCGCGCCGTCGGCGACATCGATCTGCTGACCGCCGCGCAAGCCCGCGAGCTGGCGGACTATTCCACCGGCGTCACGACGCAAACGCCGCCAGCGACGATCGCGGACTTGTTCGCCGCGCAGGCGGCGGCCACGCCGGACAGCACGGCGGTGCTCGACGCCGAAGGCGGCGCGCGGATCGGCTACCGAGATTTCGCGGCACGGGTGAACTCGCTGGCCCGAGCCTTGATCGGACGCGGTGTCGGCCCGGACACCGTGGTGGCCGTCGCGATGCATCGCTCGGTCGACCTGCTGGTCACGCTGTATGCGATCCATGCGGCGGGCGCGGCCTACCTGCCGCTGGATCCGGATCATCCGGTGGAGCGTGTGCGCGCGGTCCTGACGGCCGCGCGGCCGACGGCGGTCCTCACCCGTCCGGCCGACCAGGTGAGCCTGCCCGACGACGTGCCGGTATGGGCGCTCGAGGAACTCGGGGGCGAGCGCACCGACGCGTCGCCGGTGACGGATGCCGATCGGACCCGGCCGCTGCATCCGGACGACCTGGCGTACGTCATCTACACCTCCGGCTCGACAGGCGTGCCGAAGGGTGTGGCGGTGTCGCATGCCGCGGTCGTGAATCAACTCCGGTGGATGCGGGAGCACTACCGGCTCGGCGGCGACGACATCATGCTGCTGCGGACGCCGGTCACCTTCGACCTGTCGGTGTGGGAGCTGTTCTCCGCGTTGACCTGTGGCGCGGCGCTGGTCGTCGCGGGTCAGGACGCGCAGCGCGACCCCCGCGCGGTGGCGCGGCTGATGACCGAACACGGTGTGACAACCGTGGATTTCGTGCCGTCCTTGCTCTCGGCCTTCCTCGACGTGGCCGCTGGGCAGGAGTTCCCGGACCTGCGTCGGGTGCTGTGCATCGGTGAGGCGCTTCCGGCCGAGACCGTCCGCCGCTTCAAGGATCTCAGCGACGCGCGCATCGACAACTTGTACGGACCGACCGAGGCCGCGGTGAGCGTCACCGCTCACCGCGTCGACGCGGTCGACGGCGTCACGGTACCGATCGGTGTGCCCGAGGCGAACGTGGTCGTCCACGTGCTGGACGCGCGGCTGCATCCGGTTCCGATCGGCGTCACCGGCGAGTTGTACCTGGGCGGCGTTCAATTGGCTCGCGGGTACCATGAGCGTCCCGGCCTGACGGCGGCGACGTTCGTCGCCGACCCGTTCGGCGACGCGAGCGGTTCCCGCCTGTACCGCACCGGCGACCTGGTTCGCTGGGACGCGGGCGGCAGCCTGCGGTATGTCGGCCGCGCCGACACCCAGGTGAAGGTCCGGGGCCTGCGGATCGAACTCGGCGACATCGAGGCGGCGCTGGTCGCGCACGATTCGGTGAGCGCGGCCGTCGCGCAGGTGCGCACCGACGGCGGCGATCAGCGGTTGGTGGCCTACGTGGTCGCCGGGGAGGCATTGGACGTCAAGCAGGTGCGAGCCTTCCTGCTGGACCGGCTGCCCGCCTACATGGTGCCGTCATCGGTGGTCCGGATCGACGCGATACCGCTCACCGCGAACGGCAAGGTCGACTACCGAGTGCTGCCCGCACCGGACGCGAGCGATGACCGGACCGAGTACCGCGCGCCGCGAGGACTCGTCGAACAGACCGTTGCCGCGGTCTTCGGCGAGCTGTTCGACCGGCCGGAGATCGGCGCCGATGACAATTTCTTCGACCTGGGCGGCAATTCGCTCGTCGCGACTCGCGCGCTGAGCCGCATCGGCGACGTCCTGGACGTGTCCATCCCGGTCCGCGTCATCTTCGAGGCGCCGACCGTCGCCGACCTCGCCGAGCGCATCACCCGACTGCGTGCGGTGCCGAGCCTTCCCGCGCCGGTCCGGAAACCGCGCCCGGATCGTATTCCGCTGTCGCACGCGCAAACCCGGATGTGGTTCCTCAACCAATTCGATCCCGATGCGCCGGGATACATCGTGCCGCTGGCGATTCGCCTCGAAGGCGTCCTCGACCTCGCGGCACTGACCGCGGCCATCGGTGATGTCGTCGAGCGGCACGAGAGCCTGCGGACGGTGTACCCGGCCGTCGACGGCACCCCTACCCAGGTCGTGCTGGACGCGGCCGATGTCCTGGCCACCTTCGACCTCACGCCGCAGCCGGTCGGCGAGCGCGAGCTGTCGCGCCTGCTGGCGGAGTTCTCCAGCGCCGGTTTCGACGTGGCCAAGGGCGTGCCGCTGCGCATAGCGCTGTACCAGCTGTCGGACGAGGCGTGGACGGTCGCGTTGGCCGCGCACCACATCAGCTGCGACGGCTTCTCGGTGGCGCCGCTGGCCGCGGATCTGGTCACGGCCTATCGGGCGCGGTCGGGCGGAAACGCGCCGGACTGGGCGCCGCTGGCCGTGCAATTCGCCGATTACGCCCTCTGGCAGCGCGAGGTGCTCGGCTCGGCGGACGATCCGCATTCGTTCGTCGCCCGCGACATCGCCTATTGGCGAACCCAGCTCGCGGGGATACCCGATCTGATCGAGTTGCCCACCGACCGGCCGCGGCCGGTCGAGCAGACCCAGCGTGGCGCGGTGATCCATGTGGCGATCCCCGGTGAGCTGCAAGGACGGGTCGAGGCGCTGGCGCGCCGAGCCGGGGCCACCACCTTCATGGTGGTGCACACGGCGCTGGCGGTGTTGCTGTCCCGCCTGTCCGGCAGCGATGACATCACCATCGGTGTGCCGCACGCGGGTCGTGGCGACCGGTCGCTGGACAACCTGGTCGGAATGTTCGTCAACACCCTGGTGATGCGCACCCGGATCAGCCTCGACCAGACCTTCCTGAGTCTGCTGGATCAGGTGCGGCGGACCGACATCGAGGCCTTCGACCACGCCACCGTTCCGTTCGAGCAGTTGGTGGACGCGCTGAACCCGGCGCGGTCGACCGCGCACACACCGTTGTTCCAGGTGCTGCTCGCCTACCAGAACATGGCGCAGGCGCGCGTCGAACTCCCGGATCTCACCGTCGAGAGTGTGGACCCCGGCGAGCGTGCCGCGATCTACGACCTGCTGCTGATGATGGCCGAAGGCCACGGCACGCACAACGAGCCGACCGGCATGACACTGCGCCTGACCTACGCCACGGACCTCTTCGACGAGGACTCCGTGCGGCGCTTCGCCGAGCGATTCGTCCGCGTTCTGGACGCCGCCGCGACCGACGCCGAGTCGGCCGTCGGTGCGATCGGCCTGCTCGACGATGCCGAACGGCACCAGGTGCTGGAGCGCTGGAATGACACCGGCGGCTCCGCCGCACCCGGCCGGACGCTCGTCGACGCGTTCGACGACCAGGTCGCGCGCACCCCGGACAGCCTGGCGCTGCGCCTTCCGGGCGCAAGCGCGGTCACCTACCGGGACTTCGACACACGGGTCAATCGTTTGGCCCGGTGGCTCATCGCACGCGGCGCGGGGCCGGAAACCGTTGTGGCGGTGGCGATTCGCCGTTCAGCCGAGCTCGTCACGGCACTGTACGCGGTGGTGAAGGCGGGAGCGGCGTTCCTGCCCATCGACCCGGAACACCCGAGCGCGCGGATCGCGAACGTACTGAAGGCGGCGCAGCCGCTGATGGTGCTCACCACATCCTCCGATGGCGAGAATCTGCCCGGCACCTGCTCGTCCGTTCCGATCGACCGGCTGGACGTCGCCGATCTGCCCGAGGGGCCGATCGGGGACGAAGAGCGGCGTGCGCCGCTGCGGCCGGACAACATCGCCTACGTGCTGTTCACCTCCGGCTCCACCGGTGTTCCGAAGGGTGTCGCGCTGACCCACGCCGCGACCATGAGCCAGTTGGCGTGGGCGCAGCGGCAGTGGCCGCACGACGCGTCCGACGCGGTGCTGCACAAGACTCCCATCACGTTCGACATCGCGGTGTGGGAGCTGTTCTGGCCGTTGCAGACCGGCGCGCACATCGTCGTCGCCGAGCCAGGCGGGCATCGCGACCCCGCGTATCTGGCCGACGTCATCGCGCGTCACCAGATCACCACGGTCCACTTCGTCCCGTCGATGCTCGATGTTCTGCTCGAGTCCGCCGTCGCCCACCTGCCCTCGATCCGGCGGATATTCGTCGCGGGCGAGGCGCTGGCGCAACGGACGGTCGACGCCGCGGCGCGCGTGTTCCGGAACGCGGAGCTGGTGAACTGGTACGGACCCGCGGAGGCGGAGGTCGTCACGGCTGCGCGATGCGTGCCGGACGCGGCGACCACGACGGTGCCGATCGGTGCGCCGGCGGCCGGAATGAAGGTGTATGTCCTGGACTCGCGGCTGCGACCGGTTCCGGTCGGCGTCATCGGTGAGCTGTACGTCTCGGGCATCCAGGTGGCGCGCGGTTATCACGCGCGTGCCGACCTCACCTGCGGCGCTTTCGTCGCGCACCCGTTCGGCGCGGCGGGCGAGCGGCTGTATCGCACCGGCGACCTGGTCCGGTGGCGGGCGACCGGAGAGCTGGAGTACCTGGGCCGCAGCGACTTCCAGGTGAAGGTGCGCGGCCAGCGGGTGGAACCGGGTGACATCGAAGCCGCGCTGCATGCGATTCCGCAGGTCGCGCGTGCGGTGGCGATCGCGACGGCGGAACGAATCGTCGGCTACGTGACGCTGACGCCGGGCGCGGTGATCGATGGCCGCGCGATACGCGAGCAGCTCACCCATACGCTGCCGCCCTATCTGGTTCCGGACGGCGTCCACGTGCTCGACGCGCTGCCGCTGACCGCCAACGGCAAGCTCGACCGCGCCGCGCTGCCGCAGCCGGTGTTCGACAGCGGCGAGGCGTTCGTCTCGCCGCGAAACGACCGGGAGGCGGTGCTCGCGCGTCTGGTCGCCGAACTCACCGGCGCCGATCGCGTGAGCGCTACCGCGAACGTCTTCACCATCGGTGTCAATTCGCTCTCCGCGGCTCAGCTCGCGGCGCGAGCCCGAGCAGCCCTCGGCGTCGACGTCGGCATCCGCGACATTTTCGACGCGCCGACGATCGCCGGACTGGCCGAACGGATCGCGCCGCGAACCCGGTGCGAGATCGTGCCGCTCACACCGCGGCCACGCCCAGCGAACATCCCGCTGGCGGCCGCGCAACGACGGATGTGGTTCCTCAACCAGCTCGACACCGACTCGGCGGCATACAACATCTGTTTCGCGGCGAGGTTGACCGGGCCACTGGACGTCGACGCACTGCGGGCGGCGTTCCACCACGTGGTGACCCGGCACGAGCCGTTGCGAACGGTGTATCCGGCGGTCGACGGCGAACCGCGCCAGGTCGTGCAGGATGCCGCGGCGATGACCGCGGACGTGGTTCTCGACCCGGAGCCGGTCGGCGACGAGGCGGAACTGGCCGACCGGATCCGCACCGCCGTCGCGACCGGATTCGACATCGCGCGAACGGTGCCGGTGCGGGCGCGGCTGTACCGCACCGCGGCCGACGATCACGTGCTGGTGCTCGTGGTCCATCACATCGCGGCCGACGGCTCGTCGATGGCTCCGCTGGCCCGCGATGTGTTCGCCGCCTACCGGGCGCGGGTGAGCGGTCGCGAACCGCAGTGGGAACCGCTGGCCGTCCAGTACGCCGACTACGCGCTGTGGCAGCGGGAGACGCTGGGTTCCGAGGACGACCCGACGTCGCTGATCGCGCGCCAGATCCAGTACTGGAGCGAAAACCTCGGCGACGCACCGGAACTGCTCGGCTTGCCGACCGACCGCCCGCGGCCCGCCACCATCTCGACGGCGGGCGGCAACGTCCGCTTCGAGCTGCCCGCGCGGCTGCACGACGACATCGTGCGGCTGGCACACCGCGAGGGCGTCACCGTGTTCGTCGTGCTGCACGCGGCATTGGCGATTCTGCTGGCGCGCACCGCGCACACCGACGACATCTCGGTGGGCACACCCGTCGCCGGTCGCGGCAGGCCGGAGCTGGACGATCTGGTCGGCATGTTCGTCAACACGGTGGTGCTGCGAACGCGGATCCACGACGACCGTTCGTTCCGTGAACTGCTGACCGAGGTCCGCGACGTCGACCTGGAAGCGCTCGCGCACGCGGATCTGCCCTACGAGCGGCTGGTCGACGTCCTCGGCCGTCCCCGTTCGACGGCGTACGCGCCGCTGTACCAGGTGATGTTCGGGTTGCAGAACACCCGCCCGGCCCGGTTCGAGCTGCCCGGCGTCGGAGTCGAGGTCCTCGACCCGGGCATCGCGCAGGCGAAGGCCGACCTCACGGTGTTGCTGACCGAGCGTGCCGACGGTGCTCGACCCGCCGGTATCGACGGCGAAATCATCTATGCCGCCGACCTTTTCGTGGAATCGACCGCGGTGTCGTTGGCGGAGAGGTTCGTCCGTGTCCTCGAAGCGGTCACCTCCGATCCGGCCCGCCCGATCGGCGCGATCGGGCTGCTGAGCGCCCAGGAGACCGAGCAGCTGGTCCCGGCGAGGGGCGGCGACGCCGCGCAGCCGTGCTTGCTGCCCGATCTGCTGGCGTCGGCCGTGGCGGCCGACCCCTCGGCGGTCGCACTGATCGGCGAGGCCGAGACGCTCACCTACGGGGAACTCGACCAGCGGGCCAACCGGCTCGCCCGGCAGCTGCTCGCCGGAGGCGCGCGGCCGGGAATGTGCATCGCGCTGGCGGTGCCGCGGTCGGTCGACTACCACGTCGCGATGTGGGCGATCGCGAAGACGGGCGCGACGTTCGTCCCGGTGGATCTGCGGTATCCGCTCGAGCGAATCGCGCACATGGTGCACGATTCGGGTGTCGAGGCCGGGATCACGCTCGCGGCCGCACGCGTGTCGCTGCCGGACGCTGTCGCATGGCTGGTGCTCGACGATCCGCGTTCGGCCGCCGAGATCGCCGCGCGATCCGACCACCCGGTCACGGACGCGGATCGCGCTCGCGCACTGCGCGTCCAGGACGCGGCGTATGTGATCTACACGTCCGGATCGACGGGAACGCCGAAGGGCGTCGTGGTCACCCACGAGGGGTTGGCGGACTTCGCGGCCGAGCAACGCGAGCGTTATCAGGTCGACGGCACCTCGCGCGTGCTGCAGGTTGCCTCGCCCGCCTTCGACGCGGTGCTGCTGGAAGCGTTGATGGCGCACGCCGCCTGCGCGGCGCTGGTCGTTTCGCCACCGGACGTGTTCGGCGGCGCGGACCTGGCCGAGTTGATCCGCGGGCATCGGGTGTCGCACGCGTTCCTGACACCGAGTGTGCTGGCGACGATGTCGCCTGCTGGTCTCGAGTCGATGCGGATGCTTGCGGTCGGCGGCGAGATGGTGCCCGCGGACCTGATCGCCGCATGGGCGCCGGGACGCCGCCTGCACAACGTCTACGGTCCGACCGAGACCACGATCGTGATCACGATGAGCGACCCGGTGCGGCCTGCCGAACCGATCACCATCGGCGGCCCGATCCGGGGCGCGGAAGCCCTGGTTCTGGACGCGCGGTTGCGTCCGGTGCCGGTCGGGGTCGCAGGGGAGCTGTACCTGTCAGGTGCTCAGCTGGCGCGCGGATACCTGAACCGGCGCGGCACGACGGCGGCCGCGTTCGTGGCGAACCCCTACGGTGAACCCGGTTCCCGGATGTATCGCACCGGCGACATCGTCCGCTGGAACGCGCGGCGCGCACTGGAATACGTCGGCCGCAGCGACTTCCAGGTCAAGATTCGCGGCCAGCGCATCGAGCTCGGCGAGATCGACGCCGCCCTGCTCACCCATCCGCGGGTGGCCGCCGCGGTGACCGTGAGCCGTCGCGGACCCGGCGGGCAGCCTCTGCTCGCCGCGTACATCGTGCCGGAACCGGGAACGGTCGTCGAACCGAGCGCCGTGCTCGACCACGTCGCCGCGGTTCTGCCCGCGCACATGGTGCCGTCGTCGGTCACCGTGCTCGACCGCATGCCGATCACCTCGACCGGCAAGGTGGATCGCAAAGAGTTGCCCGAACCGGTGTTCCAGGCAGCGGGTGACGATGCCGTCGCGGCGGAAACCGATCTGGAGCGCACGATCGCGGCCGCGTTCGCGGACGTGCTCGGCATCGCCTCGGTCGGGGTGACCACCTCGTTCTTCGCACTCGGTGGTGATTCCATCCTCTCGATCCAGTTGGCGTCCCGGCTGAAGTCGGCGGGTGTCATCGTCACGGCTCGGGACATCTTCGAGCACAAGACCGTTCGGGCTCTGGCCCGCGTCGCCGATGCCGCGGAACGGGTGTCGCTCGAGGAACTGCCCGGCGGCGGCGTCGGCGAAATCCCGTTCACACCGGTTGTTTCCTGGTTCACCGAGCGGCTCGGGTCGGCACCGCGATTCGCCCAGTCGATGCTGGTCCGCTTGCCAGGTGACGCGCGCGTCGAGGAGGTGACCTCGACCGTGCAGGCCGTGCTCGACCAGCACGACATGCTGCGCTCGCGGCTGCGGGCGCACAGGCTGGAGGTAGTGCCCGCGAGCACCGTCGACGTCGCTGGTTCGGTGCTGACCCGCACCTTCGGCACGGACGAAGCGCCCGGCAGCGAAGGGTTCACCGCCGTCCTGGAAGCCGCGCTCGCCGAGGCCTCCGACCGCCTCGACCCGGCTGAGGGCAGGATGGTGCAGGTCGTGTGCCTGCTTCCCGCATCGGGTGTGGACGCCGATGCCCGCGCCCTCATCGTGATCCACCACTTGGCCGTCGACGCGGTGTCCTGGCGGATCCTGATACCCGATTTCGCCGCCGCCTGGCAGCAGGTCATCCAGGGACGAGTGGTCGAGCTGCCCGCGCGGGGCACCTCGATGCGGCGCTGGGCGCATGCGCTGGCCGACGCCGCCGCGGACCGCGCCGACGAGCTCGAGCTGTGGCAGCGGATGAGCGCTGCGGACGATCCGCTGCTCGGCCGCGCGGCATTGGATCCCACCGTCGACACCCAGTCGACCGTCCGCCATCTGACGGTGTCCATGCCAGCGGACGTGACGTCGGCGCTGGTCGACGCGGTGCCCGCGGCGGTCCACGGCAGCGTCGACGACGCGCTGCTGGCCGGTCTGACCGTGGCGCTGACTCGCTGGCGCAGTCGGCGCGGCATCGCGCACGCGGGCATGAAAGTCCTGCTGGAAGGCCATGGGCGCGCCGAGCAGATCGCCGAGGGAGCGGATCTGTCCCGCACGGTGGGCTGGTTCACCAACACCTACCCGGTGGCGCTCGATCTGAGTGGCGTCGACGCCGCGGACCCGCGCGCGGCGGTGAAGGCCGTGAAAGACCAGCTGCGCGCCATCCCCGACAAGGGCATCGGCTACGGTCTGCTGCGCTACCTGAACACCGACACGGCCGACCGGCTCGCCGGGTCGCCGGAGCCGCAGATCAGTTTCAACAACCTGGGCCGGGTCGGGGCCGATCTCACGACACTGTCCGACCTCGCCTGGATTCCGACCGACGAGCAGTTCGACCGGCGGGCCTCGTTCGATCCGGACATGCCTGCGGCCGCGGTGGTCACGATCGACGTGAACATCCTGGACACCGTGGCCGGACCGCAGCTGTCGGCGCATGTCGGATACGCCTCGCGGTTGCTCGATCACGACGAGGTCGCCGAACTCGTCGACGAATGGGTCGACGCCGTCACCGGGATCGCCGCCGCGGCCCGGGCGGACGACGACTGGGGTTTCTCCCGGTCCGACGTTCCGCTCGTCGACGTCACGCAGTCCGACCTGGACGCGTTCGCCGACCGGTACGGAACCCTGACCGACGTGTGGTCACTGGCGCCGCTGCAGGCAGGACTGCTCTTCCACGCCGAACTCGCGGCAGGCGAGATCGACGTCTACACCGCGCAATCGGTGCTCGGGCTGTCCGGCGTGGTCGACGAGGACCGGCTGGAAAAGTCGGCGGCGGCGCTGCTCGAGCGGCATCCGAACCTGCGTGCCGCGTTCGTCCGGACGGCCGACGGCGTTCCCGCGCAGGTCGTTCCCGCCGCGACCGCGGTGCCGTGGCGAAGAATCGACCTGACCGGCGGCACGATGACGCCGGACGAGCTGATCGCGGCCGAGCGGGCGGTTCCGTTCGATCCCGCCGATCCGCCGCTGCTGCGGTTCCTGCTCATCGCGGTGGCGCCACAGGACTTCCGCCTGGTGCTGACCGCCCACCACCTGCTGCTGGACGGCTGGTCGCTGCCGCTGCTGTGGCGTGAGCTGATCGGCTTGTACGCGGTGGGCGCCCGCGCCGACCTGTTGCCCGCCGCCGCGTCCTATCGCACGTACCTGGAATGGCTGGATCGGCGCGAGTTGTCCACCGGCGTCGAGGTCTGGCGAGAGGCGCTGCGCGAGTTCACCGAACCGACGCTGGTCGCCGATTCGCGCACCGATGCGACGGTCGACATCCCGATCGACCTCGAGGTCGTGCTCGATCGCGCGGTCACGGCCGAGTTGGTGGAGTTCGCCCGGGCACGAGCGGTCACGATGGCGACGATCGTGCAGTTCGCCTGGGCCATGGTCCTGGCGAACCAGCTCGGCGCCGAACGCGTGGTGTTCGGTAGCACCGTCTCCGGGCGTCCTGCCGACCTGCCGGGTGTGGAGTCGATGATCGGCCTGTTCATCAACACGATTCCGGTGGCGGCGCACGTGCGGCGGGACTGGACCATCGACGACGCGCTGAACCGGTTGCAGGCCGACAACACCCGCCTGCTCGACCATCACGACGTCGAACTGTCCCGGATCCTGTCGGCCGCGGGCACTGCCCAGCTGTTCGACACCCTGGTCGTCTTCGAGTCGTATCCGGTCGACAGCAGCGGGCTCGGCGACGCGGACATCGACGGTATGCGGGTGGTCTCGTCCGAGGGAAGCGACGCCGCGCATTACCCGATCACCGTGCAGGCGCACCAGACCGACGAGTTGCACGTCAGGATCCGCTACCAGCGGGCCCGCATCGATGACCGGACGGCGTCCGGCCTGGCCGCGCGTCTGGAGACCGTGCTGCGCGCCATCACCACCGATCCGCGGTCGCGACTGGGTGCGGTCGATCTGTTGTCCGTCGGCGAGCGGCGTGATCTGGTGCCCGCTTCGGGCGGTCATGCCGAGCGGGCGTGTGTGCTGGCGGAGTTGCTGTCCGCTGGCGTGGTCGTGAACCCCGACGCGGCAGCGGTGGTTTCGGGCGAGCGCACGCTGTCCTACGTCGAGTTGGACGCCTGGTCGAATCGTGTCGCGCGTGCGTTGATCGACTGGGGCGTGGGCCCGGGCGATCAGGTCGCGCTGGCGATGGCCAGGTCGGTGGAGTTCGTGGTCGGCATCTGGGCGGTGACCAAAGCGGGCGCGGCGTTCCTGCCGGTCGATCCGCGGAATCCGGCCGAGCGCGTCCTGCACATGGTCGCGGACTCCGAGGTGCGGGTCGCGCTCACGGTCGAGGCGTCCCGGGAACTGCTGCCGGACCCGGTTCGTCTGCTGGTCCTCGACGACCCGCAGACCCAGAAGGCGATCGCGGCGCGATCGGCGGCCGCGGTGACCGACGCGGATCGGGTACGGACCCCGCATGTCCGGGATACCGCCTACGTCCTCTACACGTCGGGGTCGACCGGAACACCGAAGGGCGTGGCGGTAACCCACGAAGGTTTGGCGAATTTCGCCGCGGTACAACGTGACCGGTTCGGCGTCGACAGCGACTCGCGAGTACTGCAAGCGGCCGCACCAGGGTTCGACGTGCTGGTTCACGAGGTGCTGCTGGCCCATGCGAACGGCGCTGTGCTGGTGTTGCCGCCATCGGACGTGTTCGGCGGACCCGACCTCGCGGAATTGATTCGGACACAGCGGGTGTCGCACGCGTTCATCACGCCGAGCGTGCTGGCGACCATGTCGCCCGTGGGACTGGACTCGTTGCGGGTGCTGATCGCCGGAGGCGAGGCGGTGACACCGGAAACGGTCGCCGTGTGGGCTCCGGGCAGGCAACTGCTGAACGGGTACGGGCCGACCGAAGCCACGATCCTGGCCGGAATCAGTGATCCGCTGCGGCCCGGCGATCTCGTGACGATCGGCGGTCCGATCGGCGGCGTCGAGGCCGTGGTGTTGGACGCGTGGTTGCGGCCGGTGCCGGTCGGCGTGGTAGGGGAGTTGTATCTCGCGGGCGTGCAACTGGCTCGCGGGTATGTGAACCGGCCTGCGACGACGGCTGGCGCTTTCGTGGCGAATCCGTTCGGGGCGGCGGGCTCACGCATGTACCGCACCGGCGACCTCGCGCGCTGGACACCCGAGCACACCGTGGAATACCTCGGCCGCAGCGATTTCCAAGTCAAGATCCGCGGTCAACGCATCGAACTCGGTGAAATCGAGGCCGTCCTCGCCGGGCATCCGGGAGTGGAACACGCCGTCGTCGTGTTGCGGAAGGACGAGCGCGGCGTCGACCGGCTCGTCGGTTACCTCGTCGGCGACGAGGAGGTGGATCCGCACGAGGTCAGGAGCGCCGCGCGACTGCGGTTGCCCGCGCACATGGTGCCCGACGCCTGCATGGTGCTCGGCGAACTCCCGCTCACCAGGACCGGCAAGCTCGATCGGCTGGCGCTTCCCGCGCCGGAATTCGCCGAGGGCCGGGAGTGGATCGCCCCGCGGACCGAGGCCGAGCGACGCGTCGCGGACGTGTTCGCCACCGTGCTGGGCGTCGAACGGGTCGGAGCGGCCGACAGCTTCTTCGACCTCGGCGGCAACTCGCTGTCGGCGACGCGGGTGACCGCACAGCTGGGCACGGCGCTCGGCGTGAGCATCAGCGTCCGGGACCTGTTCGAAGCATCGACCGTCGCCGAGCTCGCCGCACGCCTGGCGAGTTTCGAGCGGCGTGCCCGGGCGCGGCTGGCACCGCGCACGCGGCCCGCGCTGGTGCCCTTGTCTCTGGCGCAGCAGCGGATGTGGTTCCTCAATCAGCTGGACACTTCTATCGGCGCGTACAACATCCCGCTGGTGGTCCGGCTGAAGGGCGAACTCGATCTGGACGCGTTGCAGCGCGCGTGCGAACTGGTCGTCGACCGGCACGAGTCGCTGCGGACCAAGTTCCCGATGACCGACGGCACACCGCATCAGGTCGCGGTCGCCGCCGACGAGGTCGTACCCGCACTCACGGCGGTCCGGATCGACGAAGCGCAGCTCATGCCGCGGGCGGTCGCCGCGGTCTCGGCGAGCTTCGACGTGACACAGGCTCCCCCGCTGCGCATCGAGCTGTTCCAACTCGATGCCACCGAACACGTGCTGGTGATCGCCGTGCACCACATCTGCGCCGACGGACAGTCCATGCTGCCGCTCGCGCGAGACGTCGCGCTGGCCTACCAGGCCAGCAGACAAGGGACGGAGCCGACGTGGCCGGTCCTCCCGGTCCAGTACGCCGACTACGCACTCTGGCAGCGCGAAGTGCTCGGCGACGAGCGCGATCCCGGCTCGGTCATGTCCCAGCAGCTGCGCTTCTGGACCGGCACCCTCGCCGGGCTGCCCGAGCTGCTGGAGCTGCCGACCGATCTGCCCAGGCCGCCGGTGGCGTCCATGCGTGGCAGCACGGTCGATTTCGAGATCCCCGCCGCCGTGCAGGCGCGCCTCGGCGCGATCGCGCGCCGGTCGAACGCGACGGTGTTCATGGTCCTGCACGCCGCGTTGACCGTCTTGCTGTCCAGGCTGGCCGGTGTCGACGACGTCGCGGTGGGCACTCCGGTGGCCGGCCGTGGGGAACGCGAGCTCGATGATCTGGTCGGCATGTTCGTCAACACGCTCGTGTTGCGGTCGCGGGTGTCGGCGCGGCAGTCGTTCACCGAATTGCTCGCCGCGACCCGGGAGTCGGACCTGGCCGCGTTCGCGCACGCGGACGTGCCCTTCGAGCAAGTGGTCGAGGCGGTGAATCCGCCCCGGTCGACCGCGCATCTTCCGCTGTATCAGGTGACGATCGACGTCCAGAACCTGACCAAGGCCGCGTTGGAGTTGCCGGGGCTCACGGTCGAGCCGGTGGAGAACGGTTTCGAACCGGCGCAGGCCGATTTGAACGTGAAACTCGTCGAGCGGTTCGGTGACCACGGGCGTCCGGACGGCATCGTGGGTCGGCTGACCTACGCCACCGATCTTTTCGTCGAAGAGACGATGACTCGGTTCGCGCAGTCGTACGTGCGGGTCCTGGCGGAGGTGACCGCGAGCCCGGAGGTCGCCATCGGCGATATCGACCTCGTGGGTCCGGCGCAGCGGCGCGAACTGTTCGATGCCTCCGGCGGCGACGGCGTCACGGTTCCGGAGACGACACTCGCGGAGCTGTTCGCCGCCAGGGCCGCCGCGCAGCCGGACGCGGTCGCGGTGACCGATGGCCGGTCGCGGCTGACCTATGCGGAGCTGGATCGGCGCGCCGACGCGGTGGCCGCTCGGCTCGCCGAACATGGCGTGGGACCGGAATCGCTGGTGGCCGTGGCGTTGCCACGCTCGATCGAGTTGATCGTCGGCTTGCTCGGCGTCGTGCGAGCGGGTGCGGGCTATCTGCCGCTGGACGTGGCCTACCCGCCGGAGCGCTTGCGGTTCGTGCTCGACGACGCGGGTCCCGCGGCGGTGTTGACGTCGGCCGAGATAGCCTCGGCTGTGCCGGAGTACGCGGCGCCGGTGGTGCTGGTGGAGGATTGCCTGGACGCCGCGGGCGTCTTCACGGCGATGACGTCCGCCGCGCGGCCGGGCAACGTCGCCTACGTGATCTACACCTCGGGCTCGACCGGCCGCCCCAAGGGCGTGACGGTCACCCATCGGGAAGCGGTCACGTTGTTCACGAACGCGGCCGAGCGGTTCGATGTCGGTCCCGACGACGTGTGGACGATGTTCCATTCGTACGCCTTCGATTTCGCGGTGTGGGAAATCTGGGGTGCGTTGCTGACCGGCGGCAAGGTGGTCGTCGTCGACTACGACACCTCCAGGTCGCCCGAGGCGTTCGTGGACGTCGTGGCACGCGAGCGCGTGACGGTATTGAGTCAGACTCCCTCGGCGTTCTATGGATTCGCCGACGCGGAGCGCAGATACCGCGAATCCGGTTGCCCTGCCGGTGAGCTCGCCCTGCGTTACGTCGTCTTCGGTGGCGAGGCGCTGGACGCGTCGCGGTTGAGCGGTTGGTTCGCCGCGCACGCGCCGGGATCGCCGCGACTGGTGAACATGTACGGAATCACCGAGACGACCGTGCATGTGACGTTCTCGGAGGTCACGCAGGCCGGGGCGTCCGGGATCGGGGCGCCGCTGCCGGGATTGCGGGTGTACGTCCTCGACGACCGGTTGCGGCCGGTGCCGATCGGAGCCGTCGGCGAGATCTATGTGGCCGGTGGGCAACTCTCGCGTGGTTATCTCGGAGCTCCCGCGCTCACCGCGGCACGGTTTGTGGCGAACCCGTTCGATCCGCAGGGCACCCGGTTGTACCGATCGGGAGATGTGGGCCGGTGGCGCAAGTCCGCGAGCGGACTGGAGTTGCTGTATGTGGGCCGCGCCGACGCGCAGGTACAGCTGCGCGGTTTCCGGATCGAGCTGGGCGAGGTGGAGTCGGCGCTGCTGCGTCATCCGCACGTCGCCCAGGCCGCGGCCGCGGTGCACCGCCACGATCGCGGCGTGGACCAGCTGATCGGATACGTCGTCGGCACCGACGGACAGCGGATCGATCCCGGCGAGGTCCGGGCAGCCGCTGCCGAGGTGCTGACCAGCTACATGGTGCCGTCGGCGATCATGGTGTTGCCCGAGCTGCCGCTGACGGTCAACGGCAAGCTCGACCGGAAAGCGCTGCCCGCGCCCGATTTCGACGAATCGGCCAGCGAGTTCACCGCGCCGCGGACCCACACGGAGAAGACGATCTGCGACGTCTACGCTCAGGTTCTCGGCGTCCAGCGGGTCGGGGCGTCGGACGGGTTCTTCGACCTGGGCGGCAATTCGCTGCTGGCGACGATGGTGGTGACCGAGCTGCGCGCCCGCGGCGTGACGATCGCGTTGCCGTGGATGTTCGACGACGCGACGCCGATGGCGCTGGCGAGCCGGGCCGACGGCGCGGCGGGCGGCTCCGGCCTGCAAGTGCTGCTTCCGCTGCGTGCGAACGGACCGCAGCCCGCGGTGTTCGCTGTCCATCCCGCTGGCGGTTTGGCCTGGTTCTACGGCGGGCTGGTCGAACATCTGCGCAAGGATCGGCCGATCTACGGCTTGCAGGATCCCCACGTCGTGGCGGGCGAACCGCATGCGCGATCGGTGGAAGAACTGGCCGAACGCTATGTGGCGGAGATCCGCCGAGTACAACCCACCGGGCCGTATCACCTGCTCGGCTGGTCGTTGGGCGGTACTATCGCCCACGCCATCGCGGTGCGGCTCCAGCGCGATGGTGAGCGGGTCGGCACGCTGGCCATGATGGACAGTGCCGTCGGCACATCGGAGGCCCTGGCCGCCGCGATGATCACCACCGCGGACGAGGCCGCGCCCGGCGAACTGATGGCGGATCTGCTCGGCGGGTGGCGTGAGCTGTTCGACCTCGGCGCCGACGTGTCAGCAGACACGCACGAGCAGGCGTGGAGTGTCATCCACGATCAGGTGACCGCGACCGGTATGTTCACCGCCGACCAGGTCGATCGGGTCATGGAGAGTTTCGAGACCGCGAGCGGCATCGCCCAGGGTTACCGGCCGGAAGTCTTCGACGGAGACCTGGTCTTCTTCACCGCAGGAAAAGACCGTGTCGACCACGACGCCGTCGTGCGGACGTGGCGACCCTTCATCACCGGCGACCTGCACAACACGGTCGTCGAAGCACGGCATCTCGAGTTGACCCATCCGTACGCACTGGCCGTCATCGGCCCGATCCTCGAAAGGTTCCTGAACGAATGCTGACGACTCTCCAGCAATTCCAGCAACTCCGGCTCGACGACGGCAGGACGGTGGCCTGCACGAGTCCGGCCGAGGCGCGGATGCTGTGGGGCGAGATGTCGACGGACGGGTTCTATCGGCGTGCCGCGGCACGGTTGCGGCCGGGGGATATCGCACTAGATATCGGCGCGAACATCGGGCTGAGCGCGATGATGTTCGCCGATACCTGCCCTGGCGTCCGGGTGATCGCCGCCGAGCCGGCCCCGATGACGTTCGATTGCCTGGAACGCAATGTGGCCGCCTTCATCCCTGACGGCGTGCCGCTGCGGGTCGCCGTCGGGGCGGCCCCCGGGGTGGCGCCGTTCACCTGGTACCCACGGGCATCGGCGAATTCGGGTCTGTATGCCGACCGCGCGGCCGACGACGAGGCCACCGCGATCTACCTGCGCAACAGCGGCCTGAACGACGAGGCGATCGCGCTCATCACCGACGGCCTGCACGAGGGCGAGCAAATAGACGTCGAGATCACCACGGTGTCGGCGATTTTGGCCGAACACGGCCCGACGGCCGAGATCGGAGTGCTCAAAGTCGATGTCGAGCGAGCGGAATTGGACGTCCTGCGTGGTATCGCCGATGCGGACTGGCCACGCATCCGCGCCGTCGTCGCCGAAGTCCACGACCGGGACGGCCGTCTCGCGCAGTTCTGCGAACTGCTGCGCCTGCGCGGGTTGTGTGCGCGTACACGGCAGGACCCGAGCCTGGCCGGAACCGAACTGCACGAGGTATACGCCGTCAGGTCGGCGGACAACTAACACGTTCCGATCACGGGTCCCGGCCCACAGGTGAGTGGCGTTGCACTGCCAGGGCAACGCCACTCACCAAATCTGGCCGTGGTTTCAGGCGGATGACATAGGTGTCGAGATGAGCCTGGTCAACCGTCGAACTGGAGCCGTTCCCAGGCCAGCGCTGTTCGCCAGCCTTCGCGCCGGAATGCCCAGTCCTGGACGGCATTCACCACGGTGTCGAATGCGGGCGAGAACATGATGTCCCATGGCGCGTTGCCGCAGTTACCTCAGGTCGACATCGCCAAGTCCTGCCACTGACTGACTCCCGGACACTGCAGTGCCGTGGGGGGAGGTTGCACCAGCGACTGTCTTGTCACCGATGATGAATCGCGGTGATCACATCGCGCGGGTCGTCGAGGTCGCGGTTGGTTGGATCCGGCGTGATGAAGGTGGTGACGATCGTGATAGTGGTGAGGATGCACAGGTAGCCGGCGATGAATTTCCATGCGCCGAGGCCGGCCTCGGGGATGTCTGGTCCACCGTCGGTGGCCACGACCTGGGTGATAATCCATGCGCCGATCAATGGCGCGATACCACCGGATATCACTGCCGAGATCTCTCTGGCCACCGACACACCGAGGTAGCGTTGCCGGGCGCCGAACAGTTCGCTCAGCAACGCGCTCTGCGAGCCGAACATCCCCCATGTGCCGACACCGAGGGCTAGCGAGATGACCACGATCGTCGCCACCACGCTTCCGCGGCTGAGCACCCACCAGATCGGAAACGCCGAAATCAGCTGGAAGTAGGCGAATGCTCGATAGGTGCGCACACGGCCGAACCGGTCGGAAAGGATTCCGGCGATCGGTATCGTCACCGATCCGAGCGATGCCGCGAACACCAGCGACAACGCGCCGATAGGTCCTTCGAGACCAACCGCCGCGCTGGTCACATACGCTACCGCGAGGGCCTGGTAGATCGATGACGAACCGTTCTCGGCAATCCTCAGGCCGATGCCCCGCAGCAGTACCGGCCGTGACGATGCGAGCAGGTTCCGCAGTGGACGCTCGTCTATCCGGTCGCGAGGGGCGAGCTTGGTGAACGTCGGCGATTCTTTGAGGTTGGCTCGCAGGTACATTGCGACGACGAGGATTGCCGCGCTGGCGAGGAAAGGTGGCCGCCACAGCCAGGAATCGGTGATCGAGTGGTGGACGTGGAACACCGCGAAGTACACCAGCGCCGCCGCGACAGTGCCGGCCTGTACTCCGAGGAAGGGGAGGGAGGCATAGAAGCCACGCCGACGTGGTGGTGCGTATTCCGTCATAAGGATCGACGCGCCCGCCATCTCGGCACCGGCTCCGAGGCCCTGCACGATGCGTAGCCCGATCAGCATAATCGGGGCAAGTAGGCCAACTCCAGTTGAGTACCAGTCGTTTTCGTTGCCATGGTAGGTGGGCAGCACACCGATGCCGGTGCTGGCCACACCCATCATGATGATCGTCGCCATGAGCACGAATCTGCGCCCCAGACGGTCGCCGAGACGGCCGAAGAACAGCCCGCCCAGCGGCCGCACCGCGAAACCGATGAAGTAGGTGGCGAAGCTGAGCATCAACCCGGTGGAGGCGGTGTTGCCCGGGAAGAACAGTGGCCCGAATACAAGCGTGGAGGCCAGGCTGTAAAGCGCGAAGTCGTAGTATTCGAGCGCACTTCCGACCGAGCTACCCCACGCGGCGCGGCGCAGCTCCGCAGTTGTCACGATCGGAGTGTCGACTGTGGCGGTGCGCGTTGAAGCGGACCCGGAGCCGGATGCAAAAGTCATGGGGCTGTGCCGATTCGATCGAATTGTGCGGTGAGGGGCTGAAACGGACCAGGTGTCCGCGAATTGTGGGGACTATTCGCGAGAACTCTGCAGATTTGCCACAGAACTCGTTGGCGCGCAGACGAATTCATCGATGTAAATTATTCATCTCAGCAGGGAAACCCCGGCCTGCCCATCACCCATAAGTAACCCAATCGTCAAGGAACGAACGAGTTACACCGGTCTATGGGCAGGCCGGACGTTGTCTACCGGTGTGCGGGTGCACCCCAGCGCGTGTCGAGGAAGTCGAGGTAGCGCTGCCAGTCGTAGGCGGTGACGTCGTGTTTGCCGGAGCGGATGTGGTAGGCGGTGTTGGTGTCGGTTCCGATCGGTTGATCGACCGGAGGCATGGGTGTGTCCGACGGGAGGGCGCTCGTTCCCAGCAGCGTGTAGGTGGTTGCGGCGCTGCGCAGGGAGAGGAATTCGCCTTTGGGGTCGGCCCATCGGTCGTCGTTGGCGCTCGCGGTGTACAGCGGGCGCGGCGCCACCAGTGACAGCAGCAGGTTTCCGTCTGCCGGTATCTGTTGGTCACGGTCTATCCACGTGGCGTAGGCCGGGCACATCCAGTGCGGGAACTTCTCAGCGAGGTGTTCGACGGTTTCGCCGAGCTCGCGTCGCTGGATCGACTGCCCGCCTTTTCCGGATTCCGTCGACAGCAGTGCGCCGATCTCCGGTGTGGTGGCCGCGGCCCAGTCGGCGGCCTTGCCCAGGCGGCTGTGGCCGGTCACCGCGACATGAGCCGCGTCGACGGCGGGGTTGCTCCGCAGGTATGCGACCGCCTTACGGTATCCCCAAGCCCACGCCGCGACAGCGCCCCACTCGTTCGGCGCAGGGGAGGTCCCAGGTTTTTCGAACAGGGCGCGGACACTATTGACGCGTTGGTCTTTCGCGTCGGGCTCGAGGTCTTGGTAGTAGGCCGTTGCAAGTCCGTAGCCTCGTGACAACACGGTCTTGACCTGCCACTGCGTGCTTTGCGATCCGCGGGTGTCCGCTCCTGGGGTTTCGGGATGCGGCGCCTGCTCGTCTTCGCTGACCCAGACATCGGTCGGCTTGATACCCGGGTCGTCGACGACCGACTGGTTGCCGCCACCGTTGAGGCCGAAGATCACCGGCACCGGCCCGGTCGCACGGGCAGGCAGGTACAGCAGCACACGCATGCGCCAGGCGGTATGGCTGCCCGGCTTCGGTGTCGGCCCGAAGATCAGGTCCACTTGCTCGCGGTAGGCAAGCCCATCCAATGCTGGGGCGCGGCCTTCGACGGACTCCACGCGCACGGGAGCCTGATCGGCGGCGGCCGGCGTACGCCCATAGATGTTGTCTTCGAACAGCTTCACGATCTCCGGCCGACGCTGGGTCCACCATTGCTGCTGCGTCGTCACAGGTTTCCCGTCGGCCATGCGCTGCGGGTCGAGCAACTCGTACGGCGGGATCTTCGCCTCGTCGTAGTTGTAGCCGGGCATGTTGTTGTAGTCGACCGTCTTTGGCCCGGGCTCGGCGCTCGCGCACGCGGCCACACCCACGCACAGGACGACACACAGCCACCGCGCATGTCGCCAGAAACCGGTTACTTTGCTCATGCAGTAGGACCATACCGTGGATGATGGCCCGTTGTATAGCGGCAAGGTTGTCAGAGCTCGTCGCGAGTGGACTTGCCGGTCGTGATGTTCGGGCCGGTTGATTGGCGTTTGATCAAGGAGGTGGTCAGCAGCGTGGATACCTCGGCGGGAGGTTGCTGTTCCAAGGCGGCGTGGAGCAGGGACCATGCCCGGCGGCCGAGTTCGTCTCGTGGGCTTGCGACGGTGGTGAGGGCAGGGGGGACATGGCGCCCGATGGTGATGTCGTCGAAACCGGTGACCGAGATGTCGGTTGGCACATCGATCCCGAGTTCTCGCAGCTTGGAGATGGCGCCGATGGCGGACAGGTCGTTGAAGCAGATCAGTGCGGTCGGGTGGTGACCGAGCGCGTGTTCGATCGCGTGGTAGCCGGCCTCGAGTGTTCCGTCGCATTCGACCCTGACGGCCTGTATTCCCAAAAAGTGGCTGGTCTGGATGGCGCGCCATCGTTCCCGGTCCTGCCAGGCATGGTCTGAACCGGACAGGTATACGACCTGGCGGTGGCCGAGGTCTGCCAGATGGGCGCAGAGCTCAAGCATGCCAGTGAAGCCGTCCACCCCGACCATGGGGAGATCGACACCGAGCTCCACGCGGTTGACCAGCACCACGGGGGTGGTTTGGCGGGCGAGTTCTTTCAACCCTGTCGCAGTGATGCGGGAGGACAGCAGGATCAAACCGTCCACGTGGCCCATCAGGTCCCACGCGGTGGTGTACTCGTCGGCCGGGTCGCCGGTGTGATCGGCAATAAGCATGCGGAAGCCGGCCTGTGATGCCGCCTGATGCAGATGTTTGGCGATGTCGTGGAAATAGGAATTGGCGAGGTCGGGCATCAGCAGGCCGACATGGCGCAGGCCGCCGCGCGCCAGGCCGCGAGCGGCTTCGCTGGGGCGGTAGGCCAGTTCCTCAGCGGCTCGCCGGACCCTCGCGGCGAGCTCGGGGTTCACGGTGTTCACACCGCTCATGACACGAGAAACGGTCGCGGTCGAGACCCCGGCCGCGTTGGCGACCGTCCGGATGGTGACACGGCCGGGATGCGTACTACGGACCCGCTCGCTCATCCTCCGCAGTCTCCTTCTTCCCACCCGCGCACCGCTCCGCATGTCGGCAAGCGGTCCCAGCATAGGAGGTCTCCCCGGGTCAACCCTGTCCAGCATGCACGCGCCGGAGCGCTCCCGCACTCGAGCGCCGTCAGGAACCGGTTACTCACAACGGTCGAGACGATACCGGACAGTTGTAAAACCCCCTTAAGACATGTCCTCATGCTGCGTCGTGGGCGGCGCGGCCGATCACCGCGAACCAGCCTTCGCCGGACTGGTCGGCGGTGGCGGACCGGAACCGGGTGCCGAGTCGCTGCACGAGGTCTACGCCGTCAGGCCGAGAGACAACTGACTCGTCCCGAGCCCGGGTCCGAGTAGTGCGGTGAGTGGTGTTGCACACCAACGCGTGTAACACCACTCACTCGAGCTGCCCTCGTTGAACCGCAACGCCGCCCAGGCGCGGCGGAACCCGTATCGAGTATTTCGTGGCGTAGCGGCGCAGCCAGGACTGCGAACCCGCGTCCGATCGCCCCGCTACCTAGGGCTTGCTCCGCCATCGGTCCAGCGCCGCCCCCACCAGCGCACGCGCAGCTTTGCCGGTGACCGACTGCGCGGCGAGCGTTTCGAACGCACGCGCGTACAACGCGATCTCTCGGGGCTGAGTAATCATCAGCTCCGCTGAAATCGCCTCGACGAGAACCATCCGGTCGTCGAACATGACGAAGTTCGTCGCAGGCGTGAGCCATTCGGCCCCGGAGGGCACCACACCGAACAGCATTCGAGGTAACCCCATAACAGCGAGCAACCGGTCTAGCTGACCGGTCATAACCTCGGGGTCTCCCACAGTCGTAGACAAGGACTGCTCGGCTATCAGGATGTGGAACCGATGGTCACCACGGTAAAGAACCTGTTGCCGCTCGAGTCGTTTCGATACGCCTTGGTCCACGTCGTTGGGTATCCGGTAGAACTCGATGGCTCGGCGTAGCACCGCCTCGGCGTACTCGGCGGTCTGGAGAATCCCAGGAATCAACACCGGTTCGTAGATCCGCATGAGCTTGGTCTGTTCGGCCAGCGCTACAGATCGTTCCTGGCGTCGCCTGGTTCCGGCGTGAAGCACTCGCCGCCATTCCAGGTATGCGGCTTCGATATTGCGGAGGGTAGCTATCAGGTCTGCCAACTGCCCTTGGTTACCTGTGTGGGCACAGTAGGCCCGTAGATCGGCCTCTGTGGGGCTACGGTCACCGGTCTCCACCTTGGACACCTTGGACTCGTGCCAGCCCGCCAGAGTCGCGAGCTGGCGTCCGGTGAGTCCGGCGTCCTTCCGCATCTCGCGCAGTCGCTTACCGAGCGCTTCCCGCTGTTGGTGAACCGAGTCGCTCACTTCAGAGTGCTAGGCCCCGCATAGTCCTCGAATGGCGTGGCAAGCTCCCATAGCCGTCGTTTCACGCTGACGCAGTGATCAACGATCCAAGCGTCCGAGGTGACGGCTACGCCAAGTCCGCGCCCGTCGGAATCGCGCACGTGGAAGGCTACTCGTTCGTCATCCAACAACCAGTAGTCCTCATCGGGCACTGTGTCCGCAAGATGGCGCGGTAGGTACCGGATGTCTTCCCCGGCATGGATGTTCTCGGGTGTCGTCGTCAGCATCCAACGGTGGTAGTCGGTGTGTGGCTCGGTGAGTACCCGCACCCGTCGCACAGCTACACCCCGGCCGGTCGTCTCCTCGATGAGCGACCGCCACGGACCAAACCATTCGAGGTCCCTGGCCGGCTCCCCATTGAGGAACCGACGCAATGGCTCGGACTCTACAGCGACGCCGTAGGAGTCGCGGACTTCGAGGTGGAACGCTTCGTGCTGGCATGAGCGGAGAAGATCCGGGTACGGATCACCTTGCAGTAGAAGCACCGTAGAACGTCCTTTCCAGCATCGGCACCTCGATAGCCGTTTCGTCGTCGGCCAGATCGAGCTGGCTCATCGTCTCGGCATCCGTGATCGGTCGACCGGTCAGGGTGAACGTTCCCCGGCCGGTGTCCGTCAGCGTGGCCCCTATGAACGTATCCGGCTCCAAGAACCCGAGTAGCAAGTGTGGAATCTCCACTGTTCCAGACTGGCCCGTAGCCCAGCCCTGCGCTACGTACGAGCCTTCGTCCGTGGCGTACAACGCCGGGCATTCGCCGACGGTCGAGCCGCCCCGGCCGAGGAATCTCAGGGTCAGTCTTCGCCCTGCTTCACCGTCTGTCATTGTCGTTGCTCCTGCCTACCGGAATGACATTGTTTGGCGTCTGCCATGTGTCATGGTCCCGTAGATGGCCGACTATGTGGCCAGTACAATCAACTCCGGTCAAGTTCTGTCAAGTTCCTAGCTACGGCCGGTCTCGACTCCTTAGCGTTCTGAGCTGGCCCCCGTGACATGTGACGCCTAACCGGTCACGGGGTGCCTACCAGGGGCCGACGACCGAAGTCGGCTCCAGGCAGGGCTACTGCACTGCCACCGAACGGCAGAGGGGTCGAGGTGGGCAAGCACACGAGGATTGTCGTCTTCGACGGCGGACTGTTGGAGGTCACCGATTACGGCGACGAAGACGGGTCGGTGTATCTGGAGTTGCCGACTCTGCCACAACGGATCCCGGGCGCTGCCGAGACACATCCACCGAGTGGCCCATTCGAGCCTGCCAACGCCGCGCTGTGCAGGCGGGTGCTGCGACTGCTCCAGGACCTGCCGTGATCACGATCGGATGGCTTGCAGTCATCGGTATTCCGCTCGGCGTGTTCGCCGTGGCGGTGTTCGGGCCTGAGCGGATACCCAAGGACCGCACCGTCAAGGGAATTCGCGAACGAATCGAGTGCGAGGACACGGGCCGGAGGAAGCCCGATGCGTCACGGGAGTACTGACCGGGTCGCGGCTGGTCAGGCAGTTTGGAATGGTCCGACAGAACGAAGTTCGCATGGCCATACCGCCGCGAGATCGGCTCGGCGCGATGTGAGTCCGCGCGGCCCACGCTGTATTCCTCGGCGAGGTGCGCGAGGCTCGTGTCGTCGGCGGGGTCGTGGTAGCGGCGGTGGATCGTTCTCCGCGCTGCCAGTGGCAGTTTCGGTCTTCAGGGTTTGCGGGGACAGCCTGCCGAAGGGGTCGTCCCAGTACCGGAGTCCGGGAAGGAACGGGGGAGGAGTGGCGGCGGCGGGCGGGATCGTGCGCGCGCTGCGGTGGGCGTGCCGGTCGCCTCTCCGGTATGCCTAAGATTTCGGGAAATGTTCTGCAGTGCAGTGAAAGAGAGAAATTCGGTGTTCATCCCCAAGAGAAGTGCTCGCCGGCTATCGATCGTGGGCGCGGTAGTATCCGGTCTCGCGGCCGTGACGGTCTCGACGACCGTCGGCGCGGGATCTGCTCAGGCGCTGCCGCCCGGTGACGCGTTCTGCTCATCGGTTCCGGTCGACAGCCGTCTCGATATCGAGTGCACGAATACCGATGTGGGCCCGGCCACCGCCGGAGTATTTGTCATGTGCAGCGACCTCCGCCCGCTGGTCCAGGAGGTACGGATCCGCCCCGAATCGACGATCCAGTTGAGCCAGGACTGCGGCCCCGGCGCACACCCGATCTCGTGGAACGTGAACGCCAAAACCGACTATCAGCGCGACCGCGAACGCGACGACGAAATCGACCACGAACGCCGCTCTGGCCACAATCACATCTGAGGCCGCAGTTCGGTCACCGAGCACCCGAACCGACGCTCACGCTCACAGTACCCGGCAGCCCAGGCTGAGCGGGTCAGCTCACCGACATGCTCGCGCCGCTGCGGCGCAGGGTGGTTGCTGGTTGGCTTGGCTGCCGATGATGTTGATCGGTGTGTCGGAGGTTGGTTCGTGGCGGATTCCGCAATGCTGCCGAACAGCGTCGCGGACATGCCACAACTGGAAGTTCTAGTTGCCGTGGGCCGTCGGATCAGGCCGCGACCGGCCCGGCTGTGATCGCCCGTCCATCGCGGGTGGTCACGGTGATGTGCGGTTCCTCGCTGCCGTGGGCGCGGATGACCGCAAACGCCAAACCATCCGCTCCGATCGCTGTGACGTGTTTCTCCAGCGAGGAACTCACCGTCAGGGATACCGCGTCGTGTGCGGCGCGGCCGATCACCGCGAACCAGCCTTCGCCGGACTGGTCGGCGGTGGCGGACCGGAACCGGGTGCCGAGTCGCTGCAACGGCTCCCAGTTCGAGGTGCGGTCGTTCCGGGGCCCAGACGGCCGGGGTGCGCCGAACATGGTTCCGTGCGTCGCCCACTGGTCGCCGTCGGGGTGAACGAACACGATGTATCGGCCCTGGTTGCCGTCTATGACGACAGCGGCGATGTCATCGCGGACGACGACGCTGACCGCGGTGAGGTTGCTGTCGGCATCCGCGAGGGCCTCGATCGCCACGGCGACCGCTGGATGCTCCAGAGTGTCCATTGGCTGCGTCCTTCCGTGTCGTGTCAGCAAGTCGCGGAGATGGTGGCGCTGTTGTCGCCGCCGTGGTCCCAGTTTCGGGACCCGTGCACGGTTTTCAGCGCGGCGGCTCGGCGACGCTTCCGGCGTGGTGACCCGCGTCGTGCGCTCCCGCCCACTCGCGCAGGGCTTTTGCGACAAGCTCGACCAGTTCGGCTGACTGCCCGAATCCGGGAACCGGCGGCCCGATGAACGGTGCACGCTGCGGCAAATCGTCTGATGACATCTCGGTGTCCGTGACCGTGATGGCTTCGGCGTCGATCGTGGGCATGCCCAGGGCGCGCGTCATGTCTTGAAGCTCCCCGTAGGAGCGGATTTCGACCGGCCATCCGTCCGGGCCGACGACGGACCATGTGCCGTCGTCGGATTGCAGGAAGCCCAGGTGGTCGTCGTTGATCATGCGCACACCACCGACACGTAGGCGAGAGCGGTCAGGTACTGCTCGCATCCGCCGTGGCCGGAATGCGCGGACAGGAGGTAGCGGGCATGCTCGATACCCTCGACGGCCGGGGTCGATGTGCAGTCGGCGACGGTGGTCTCCCAGCGGGCCCGCGTTTCCGCTGTGGCTACGGCGATCATCGGACGTCCCTCGCAGGCTTCATGCGTCCGGCCTCGGTCAGCACGCGGATCGCGGCACCTTTCGCAGCGCAGGAGATCCCGTCACAGTCGATGTGCTCCTGCGTGATCCAGTGCGCCTCGTCCACCGAATAGGGGCGTGCCGGGGCAGCGTGCGGGTCAGGGGTTAGGCGTTCCATGCGCTCGTCGTCGAGGCTGATGTCGATGGGGTCGTGCCGATGGAGGGTGCCGGTGATCAGCCAAGCGACCAGGACTACTGATCCGATGACTACGACGACTGTGAGTTCTGCGGACATCTCGGTACCCCCTGGGCGCGTTGTGTTCTGTTGATGTGGGCATCCGCTGCCGGGGAGCCGATGACGGGCACAGCGTCCATTCGGCGGCGGCTCCTCTAGCCTCACCGTGCTGGGTATGCAATCCCAGGCACCTAAGCCGCACGGAAGTAATACGCTTGCGACGCAGCGCATTGCAGACGCGAGATAGGGGTGGTCATGATCGTCAGCAAATGGACGGGCGTACAGGTCAAAGCACTCCGCTTGGCAGCCCTACGGCTGACACAAGACCAATTCGCGGAACGGCTGGGGTTCCAAACACCAACAATCCGCAAGTGGGAAAAGGCCACCGAACAGCGGCCGATCCGAGGCGAGTCCGCAGAGGCGTTGGACACCGAACTCGCCCGGCTCACCGACGATCAGCGTGCCCGATTCCGCGCGGAGGTCAGCGACGTGCGCGACGCCGCTACGCCGCTCGCTCGCCAGCGCCCTACAGATCTGACGCGCGATAATCTGGTTCCGTGCGACCAAAATAGCGCGACGGAAGTCGAGGATGATGTGAAGCGACGCGAATTCGGAATGCTAGTGGGGGCCGCGTTTATCACGGCGGGCAGTGATCCCGATTCGACTCCGAGCCGCATCGGAATCGCCGACGCTCAACGGCTCAATGCGCTCGCCGCCGACTTCCGACGTCGTGATCAGGTCGTTGGTGGAGCTGCGCTCGTGCAAGACGCCATTCGAGAACTCGAGATGGCGAAGCACCTGCTGGATACGTGCGCATTTTCCGACCGGGCGGGCCGCGCATTCATGAGCGCCGCAGGGGAACTCGCGACCATCTCCGGGTGGCTGGCCTACGACGCCGACATGCACCCGCTCGCCCGTCGGTGCTATGCCGACGCATTCGCCTTGGCGAACCAGGCTGGCGACGACGCACTGACCGTGCACGTGTGCATGAGCGCCGCACTGTTGGCGCTCGAACGGCAAGGCACTCGTGAAGCGAATCCCGATCGCGCGCTCAATCTCGCGAGCCGCGCTCGGGCACTCACCCGCGGCCACGCGCCCGGCCGTATCCATGTCCTCATCGCCACACGGGAGACGCAAGCGTACGCAACTCTCGGCGACCAGGCAGCATTCGGCAAGGCGATCACCACAGCCTGGCGGGAATTCGATTTCGCTCTCGACCATGAGCCGCTGGAGGAGTGCCCACCATGGTTGCGGTTCGTCAACGCCACCGAGATCAGAAGCCACGAAGCCCGCGGCATTGGCCGTCTGGGCAACCTCGCGAAGTCGGCTGACCTGTACGCCGGGCTCGCTTTGGAGCAGGTCAAGGCCCGCAATTCGGCGGCCCACCGGGCAAGCTCGGCGGCGGCGTTGGCGAAGATCGGCGACATCGATGCTGCTATCGAACAGGGGATGTCTGTTCTCGCGGCCCTGGAGAACTCCGTATCGTCTACTCGTACGCTGCGACGGCTGGACCCCGTTCGGGCAGTTGCCGAAGGCCGATCCGACGAATTCTCGGTGCGATTCGATGAAGTGGCACGAAAAGCGACAACCACCATATGAGCGAACGCATCGACTTCCAGCGCTACACCGCCGCGTAGGCGCGCCGACTCCGCGAGGAAGTCGAACGCATCTTCCGAGACTCCTACGTCGACGCGATCGAATCCGGTGAAGAGTTCGAATCCCATGCGGCAGTTCATCCACCGGTTCGACGCCTATACCGATCTCGAACGCGCGGGCGCGTTCGAGTTGGTGATTGCCCGGATCGACGGTGAACCCTGCGGCCAGGTGTGGGGTTGGCCGCTTACCGCCAAGACTGGGTGGTGGTCCGGGCTGCAACTCCATGAATGCGACGAGACCGAGTTCACCGCCGAGAACGGTTCCCGCATACTCGCCTTCATGAAATTGTGGTCCGCAAGCCATTCACCGGCAGGGGCATCGCGCGCGCCCTGCACGATGAACTGCTCGCTGACCGCCCCGAGCAACGCGCGACACTGCTCGTCCGCCCCGACAATCAGCGCGCCTACGACAACTATCGGCGGTGGGGCTGGTACCGGGTCGGTGTGCTGCGCCCATCCTGGCCGGACGCCCCACAGTTCGACGTCTTGATGCGCGAGCTTCCAGGCGGCACAGGGTAGCGGCTCGGCACAAGACCACAACAGTAGCGTTGCCTGTCAGGACAACGCCACTGCTGTGCTGGTGGTGCTATTGCCGAGGCGGACGCTCCGGCGCTAGGCGCACCCGTGGTGTCAGAACGCGGCTTCGTCGAGCTCCATCACACTGGTGTCGACATCGGAGATGACCGACCACTCGGCGCTGAGGTGCGGCAGGACGGTTTTGGCGAAGAAGGACGCGACCGCGACCTTGCCTTGGTAGAACGCCCGGTCCTGCTCAGTGGCACCCGAATCGAGTGCGGTGAGGGCGATCTCGGCGGCGACGATCAGCCGCCACGCGACCAGCAGGTCGCCCACGGCGAGCAGGAACCGCACCGAGTTGAGCCCGATCTTGTACAGCTCGGTGGGCTGTTCTTGCGCGGCGATCAGGTGCTGGGTGAGCCGGCCCGCCATGTCCTGGACGTCTTCCAGCGCGGTGGCCAGCAGCACCTTCTCGGCCTTCAGACGGCCGTTGCCGGTGGGGGATTGCGCCGTCTCGCGAATCTTTTCGGCCACGTGGGCCAGCGCCACACCGCGGTCGCGGGCGATCTTGCGGAAGAAGAAGTCCTGCGCCTGGATGGCGGTGGTGCCCTCGTACAGCGAGTCGATCTTCGCGTCCCGGATGTACTGCTCGATCGGGTAGTCCTGCAGGAAGCCGGAACCACCCAGGGTCTGCAGCGACTCGGTCAGGTACTGGTAGGCCCGCTCGGAGCCGACGCCCTTGACGATCGGCAGCAGCAGGTCGTTGACGCGGGCGGCGAGCTCGGCGTCGGCACCCGAGATGTGCTCGGCCACGACGTCGTTCTGGTGTCCAGCGGTGTAGAGGTAGATCGCGCGCAGGCCTTCGACGTAGGCCTTCTGCATCATCAGCGACCGGCGCACGTCGGCGTGGTGGGTGATGGTCACCTTCGGCGCCGTCTTGTCCGCCATCCGGGTCAGGTCGCTGCCCTGCACGCGGGACTTGGCGTATTCCAGCGCATTGAGGTAGCCGGTGGACAGCGTGGCGATGGCTTTGGTGCCCACCATCATGCGCGCTTCCTCGATCACCTTGAACATCTGCGCGATGCCGTTGTGCACCTCGCCGACCAGCCAGCCCTTGGCCGGGATGCCGTGGCCGCCGAAGGTCAGCTCGCAGGTGGCGGAGGCTTTGAGGCCCATCTTGTGCTCGACGTTGGTGACGAAGACGCCGTTGCGCTCACCGAGCTCACCGGTCTGGTGGTCGAAGTGGTACTTCGGCACGAAGAACAGCGACAGGCCCTTGGTGCCCGGTCCCGCGCCCTCGGGGCGGGCCAGCACCAGGTGCATGATGTTCTCGAACAGGTCGTCGGAGTCGGCGGAGGTGATGAACCGCTTCACGCCCTCGATGTGCCAGGAGCCGTCTTCCTGCTCGAGCGCCTTGGTGCGGCCGGCGCCCACGTCGGAACCGGCGTCGGGCTCGGTGAGCACCATCGTGGCGCCCCAGCCGTGTTCGGCCATGAGTTCGGCCCAGTGCTTCTGCTCCGCGGTGCCGAGGCCGTGCATGATGTGGGCCATGATCGGACCGGTCAGGTACATGTAGGCCGCAGGCTGCGCGCCGAGGATGAATTCGGTGATCGCCCAGCTGACCATCGCGGGGGCCGGTACACCGCCGATGGCCTCGGTTTTGCCGACGCGCCACCAGTCGGCGTCGTACCAGGCGCGCACTGCCTTCTTGAACGATTCCGGCAGGCTCACCGAGTGCGTGGCGGGATCGAAAACCGGTGGGTTGCGATCGGTTTCGGCGTACGGCTCGGCGACCGGTCCTTCGGCCAGGCGGGCCGCCTCGGCCAGCATCGACCGTACGGTGTCGCCGTCCAGGTCACCGAATGCTCCTGACTGCAGGACGGCGTCGAGTCCGTACACCTCGAACAGGTTGAACTCGAGATCGCGCACGTTGCTCTTGTAATGGCTCACGGGCCAATGCCTTTCGAGAAACCGGCCGCTGTATCGGCGAGGGATGCGGGAGGGCGCACGGATAGCTCGTCACCCACGGCACACTGTGCGGTACGAATCAGCCCGAAGGCAATCTCATGTTAATGACCACTAAGTAAATGGTCGACCGTCTTGTTGCCATTAATTCGCTGATAGCACGCGATCGCCGGGAGATAAGTTAATCGCCACTAAGTGAGGGATATCACTATGCGAAAACTCGGCCACGGACCGGCGCCGATTCGATCCCCTCGCCGATCGCGACCAGAACATCGACGAGATCGGCCCGCCGCCGAAAGCGTGGATTGCGGACCGCATCGATGACCACGGTGGCCACGGCGCGAATCAGCACGCGCGCGGCCGGAGGGGACAACTCCGGCCGGACGGTCTGCAGCATCCGGCCCCACTGGACGATGCAGTCCAGGCGCACCCGCCGGTATCGCTGCACCGCGTCGACGGGAAGATGCCTGGTCTCACTGACCGTGATGGCCAGCAGATCGGGTTCGTCGGCGCCCAACTGGGCGAAGCTGCGCATGAGTGATCGCATGGACCCCTCGGCGCTGCTGCCCTCGGCGATCGCCCGGGCCAGCAGCAGGCGAAGCCATTCGTCCTGCCGCTGAACGATCTGGTCCAGCAACTCGGCCTTGCTGGAAAAGTGGTGGTAGAGCGCGGGCCCGGTGACACCCACCGCCGCGCCGATGTCCTCGATGCCGACGGCGGCGTAGCCGCGGGTACTGAACAGTCGAGCCGCCTCGGCGAGCATTCGCTCCGACCGCAGCGCTCGGTCGAGTTCGGTATTGCCGGTGTCCATCCGCGCCGGTCGGGTCGGCGCGCGGCCATCCGGATACTCGGGCAGCGGGGTGGAGATCACCGCCGCGACGGCGGCGTCGAGCACCTCCGCGGCGGCGGGCGCGGGCAACTCGGCGCGGTGATACGAGGGACTCACCGCCACCGACAGCACGCACCAGCTCAGCAGCTCCACGTCCGCGGTGCTCAGCTCCGGACGGCGCGCGCGGATCGTCTGCCGCAGGTATCTGGTGAGCCGCGAGACTCGGACCAGCACAGCGGACTTGTCGGCGGCCGTCAGGTTGCGGAACTCCAGCTGCCACAGCCTCGGCAGTCCGCGCAGTTCCAGCGCCACTCGCACCACTTCGGCCAGTACCGCGGCACCCGACTTGTCGGCGCGATGCGCGGCGTCGATCCGGTTCAGGGTGTCGTCGAGCCCCACCAGCAGGCACTGTCCCAGCAGCTGCTGCTTGTTGCGGAAATGCCGGTACAGCGCCGTCGCGGAGATGCCGACCTTCGCCGCGATATCGGCCATCGACGTCCCGTGATAGCCGCCGTGCGCGAAGGCGTCCACCGCGGCGTTCAGGATTATCGCCCGCCGGTTCGACGGCCTCGACCGCGGCTGCCTGCCGCTCCGCTTCGTACTCATCGCGCACAGTGTGGCGTATCGAGCGCTCTGCGACGACATCGGCCGTTACCTCGCTAAGAGCCGGTGAGTGCCCACCGTGGTGCGGGTTGCCCGGCGTGTACGGCCCACGGATCGCATCCGCTTGCGGCCCGCGTGCGCGTAGCCGATAGTGTCCCCATGGCCGAGCGGCTGGCACTGGTGGTGGGGACCGAATGCGAGCGGCTGCCACATCTGGGATTCCCCGCCGATCTCGCCGGGCGCCTGCACACCGCGCTCACCGCCGACGGTCACTGGCTGCCCGTCGATGGAGCCGGTCCGCTGCTGAATCCCACTGCCGCACAATTGAAATCGACGGTAAAAGCGGCGTTCCGATCGGCGGGGAAGGCGAACGCGACCCTGCTGCTCGCCTTCGTCGGCCACGGTCTCACCGTAGACGACGACTTCTATCTGCTCGCCCACGACTCTCCGGGCGTGCCCACCGAGGAGGAACCGCTGGACTCCGACAACAGCATGAACCTGGTATCGGTGGTCAAGGAACACTACGCGAATGCCCGATTCCTGGACGGGCTCATCGTCCTGGTCGACGCCTGCGAGGCCGGGGCGGGAGTGCTCGGGGCGGGCCAGCGCTGGCTGAACATCCTGGAACGGACCGACGGCCGAATGGAACTGCTCGTCGCCTCGGGAGCCGGTAGCGCGTACTCGGGGTGTTTCACCCGAACCCTGTTGACCACGTTCGACAACGGGCTCCCGAGCAGGGGAACGAATCTGCTGTGTGGCGACGTTCGCGACCCCATAGCGCATGCGTGTCCGTTCCAAACGCCCCGCTACCTGTCGTTCAACGGCGCACAAGCCGATCCTGAGGACCGCGGGCTCTGGCTGCTGCCGAACGTCGCCCGCAACCGGGACGCCGTGCGCGGGCGACCTGCCACGGGTCTCGTCGATCATCTACTGCGCAAAGTGGTGGCTTCTCCGGCCGTCTTGGACACGATCACCACGATGGTCGAGTCCGGCGGCGACCGCTTGCAAGCGGTGGTCGGACCGGCTGGGTCGGGCAAATCGACGCTGCTGGCCTTGTTGATCCGGCCGGACACGCTGACCGAACCCGTCTCCTTCACCGCGGATTTCGTGTCCGCGGCGGTCTTTCTCGACGTCGCGAGCACCGTGGAGTCGATGTGCCGGGAGATCGTCGCGCAACTGAGCGTACGGTTCGGCTCCGTGTTCGATCAGGCTCGCCGCGCCGTGGTCGACGAACTCACCGATCACGATCAGTTCGACGCGCTGGAAATCGAGCTCCTGCGTCCACTGCACAAGATGCCGCGCACACGACGAGTCCGCATCATCGTCGATGGGCTCGACCAGCCCGCACCCGGCGGCCGCGACGGCATTCTCGCCGCGATCCACTCGCTGACCACCGACGACCGTCTGAGGCACGTCCGCGTTGTGATCGGAGTGCGTTCGGGCACCGGGGTCGAAGAGCGCGAAGAGCTCGCCCACGCGCATATCTTTCCCGTCGAGCCGCCCCGGATCGCGGAAATCCTGGACGAGCTCAGCGGATCGGACGTCGAGATTCCGGCGGCGCTGTCGCTCGACGGGCACGAGGTCGCCGGGCTGGGCGGGTGGCTGCTTCCCCGGCTCGTCGGAGAGATCGACTGGCGGCAGGCCGGGGCGGCGGCGAACGGGGACCTGGACTCGCTGGTTCGCTACCGAATTCGCACGACACTCGACCGGCAGCCCGCGACCCCGTCGGCGATCTCCGCCCTCGCGGGCCTGCTCGCCGCCGTGGGCGTCGGCCCGGTGGCGCCGATTCGGCTCGTCGCCGCGGCCATGACCGAGCTCGGCCACGGCGTGTCCTTGCCTCTGTTGCGCACCACCCTCGTCGACCTGGGCATCTTGGTCGCACGTGGGCAGCCGGGACGAGACGACGAACGCATCGGACTGACCCATGAGGCCTTCACCGGCCCGCTCACCGCGGCGACGACGGAGACGCTCCCGCAGGTCACCGCCCACGCCGCGCTGGCATCGGCGCTCGGCGCTCTCACCGGCCCGGATATCGACGATTACGCCTACACGGCCGCGCCACGCCATCATCTGGCCGCCGGGTACCCCGAGCGCGCCATCGCCTTCCTGGATCGAGTCGACAGTGGGCGGCGAGCACGCGACAACCGAGTGTCCTGGGCCGGATGGCATACCGCGTTCGAAGCCGCGCTGGCGCCGGACGACCCGCACCTGTTCACCGTGCGCGCACGGTTGGCCCGCTGGACCGGCGACGCCGGAGACCCACACGCCGCGCGGGATATGTACGCCGCACTCGTCGCGCGCTGCACCGAGACGTTCGGACCGGAACATCCCCGGACTCTGGAATACCGTGTGCAACTGGCGAATTGGATCGGGCAGCTGGGGGAGTCGGAACGCGCGGTCGCGATGCTCACGGAACTGCTGCCCCTGCAATCCGCCGTGAGCGACCCCGACGACCCGGCCGTCCTGCGGATCCGCGCCGACCTGGGGTTCTGGACCGGCCAGACCGGGGACATCGCCGGTGCGTGCCGCCGCTACGCCGAGTTCCTGCCCGATCTCGGACGCGTCCTCGGACCCGAGCATCCCTACGTGCTGCGCTGCCGCGACCAGTACGCGCGCTTCGTCGGACTGTCCGGTGACCCGGCGGGGGCAAGGCAGATACTCGATGATCTGGTGCCGCTCTGTCTGAGCGTGCTGGGGCCCGAACACAACGACACCCTGTGGGCGAGAGCCAACCAGGCGTGGTGGACCGGTGTAGCCGGTGACGCGGACGCCGCGGTCGCTTTACTGCGCGAGGTGCTTGCCGACCGCGAGGACATCTCCGGAGTCGAGCACCCCGCGACCCTGGTCACGACGAACAACCTCGCCTACTGGTACGGGATGAGCGGTCACCCTGAACCTGCGCGCGATCTGCTCGCTCGCCTCCTGGAGGTCACCACCCGCCTGTACGGAGCGGACAATCCCGACACCTTGCTCGCCTTGGAGGGCCTGGCGAGGTGGACCGGGCACGCGGGAGATCCCGCGAGCGCGCGGGATCTATACGCCGAGTTGGTCATTCGTCGTGAACGCCGGAATGGGACGGACGATGCGGAGACCGCGAAAGCACGTGCCGAACTCGCGTTCTGGACAGCGAACGCAGAGTGAAAGGCACTCGGCCAGACCGTTCGCGCCCTTGGCCGCCCCGCACGTCAGGCGTTACGTTCGCCGCTGAGTCACGTCTCCACGAGATGCGCACACGGCGCCGAGCGACCGCTTGCTGGAACAGGCCTGTGAGAGATCACTCGATAGGCGTGGGCTCCGCACGTGGAGCCCGCACAGGAATGCCATTCACTACCAGCGTCACAGCGATGTTGTCTCGCGTGGCATTGGAGTAGGGGCAGACCTGGTGGGCCGCGTCGACCAGTTCGATTGCCTGCTCGTCGGTGACCGAGGGCAGCGCGATGTGCAGCTCGACGCCGAGTTCGAAGCGGCCGCCGTCGATCGGGATCAGCGCGACCGACGAGTCGATTTCCGCGTCGTCGGCCTGGAGCTTGCTGCGCTGCCCGACGAGGGCGAGCGTCGTACCGAAGCAGGCGGCGTACCCGATCGCGAAGAGTTGCTCGGGATTCGCACCCGCACCGCTACCACCCAGTTCTTTTGGTTGACGTAAGTCCAGATCCAGTTGGCCGTCGGACGTCCGTCCGCGGCCGTTCCTGCCGCCGGTCACGTGCGCCTGTGCCCGGTAAAGCACCTTTGTCATGCCAACTCCCTTCATCGCTACTTCAATATGAAGTTTGCACTTCAAAAATAAGAAGTCAATAGCTAAGCTCAGGAACCTGACGATGAGGGAGGCGATATGGCGAGGCTGGAGATCGGATACCTGCTACCGACACGCGACCAGACCGTGCTGGGCGAACACGAACCGAAACGACTTGTCGCACAGGCATGTCGGGCGGAGATGCTGGGCCTGGACTCGGTATGGGCGGGCGACAGCCCGGTGACCAGGCCGCGCGCGGACCCGCTGCTGCTGTTGGCCGCCGTGGCCCAGGCAACCGAACGAGTCACGCTGGGCACCGCGGTACTGCTCCCGGCCTTGCGCCATCCGATTCTGCTGGCGCACCAGCTCGCCACGCTCGACCGGCTGTCGAGTGGGCGATTGGTCGCGGGCATGGGCGGCGGGTTCCCGAACCGGCACACCGAGGCCCAATTCGCCGCGGTCGGTGTCGGATTCGCCCGCCGCATCGGCCGCTTGGAGGAGTCGATCGAAGCCATGCGCGAACTCTGGTCGGGGGAGCCGGTGTCCTACCGGGGCGAGCACTTCAGCTTCGACGACGTGCGACTCGCGCCGCCGCCATCGCGTCCGGGCGGCCCGCCGATCTGGCTGGCCGGCAGCGGCGCGCCCGCGTTGCGGCGCGTGGCCCGCCTCGCCGACGGCTGGTTGCCCTATCCGACCGAGGCCGAGACCTATGGGGCCGAACTCGATGTCATCGACCGTGCGGGTCCGCGGCGGCCGATAACCCCCGCCCTGTACGCGACGCTGTGCCTGGACGAGAACCCGGAGAAGGCGCGCGAACGCCTGCGGACCAGCATCCAGGGCTACTACAACGCCCCACTCGAATTCATCGCGTCGGTCCAGGCGGTGTTCGCGGGTACTGCCCGCGAGGCCGCCGACTGGTTGACCGGCTATGTCGCGGCCGGTGCCCGTCACCTCGTGATCCGCTTGGCGACCGACAACCACGACAAGGGCCTGGAGGAATTCGCCGACCAGGTGCTGCCCCTACTGCGCGAGGAGGATTCGCAATGACCACCTTCGTTCTCGTCCACGGCGCATGGCACGGCCCGTGGGCCTGGGAGCGGGTCGTCCCGCTGCTGCACGCGGCCGGGGCGCGCACCCGCACGCCGGACCTCAGCGCGGTCGGGGACTGCGGGCTCCACGACCACGCCGCGACCGTCGCCGCCGTGCTGGACGCCGCACCGGACGACGAGGAGATCGTGCTGGTCGGACACAGTTACGCCGGGCTGGTCGTGCGCGAAGCAGCCGACGCCCGACCCGATGTCGTCGACCACATCGTCCTCGTGGACGGATGGGCGGGGCGTGCCGGTGTCGGCATGTTCGACCTGGCCCCCGCCGCCTTCGTTGCGTCGGTCCGGGCGGCAGCCGAGTCACGCGGGGACGGCTGGCGGATCCCGGCACCGCCTCCGGCGGCGTTCGGCATCGTCGACGCCGATGACGCGGCCTGGCTGGCCGCGCGCTTGCTCCCGCAACCGCTGCGCACGTTCACCGAGACCACGCGCCTGAGCGGAGTAGTCGACCGAATTCCCGGCACCGCCATCTACTGCAAACCGCAGACCTATCCCTTCGCACAGTTCGGCGCAGCCCTGGGATACCGGACCCGCGCCGTGGACGGTCCGCACGACGTGATGCTCGCCCAACCCGAACCACTCGCCCGGCTGCTCCTGGAAGCCTCGCTCGTTCAAAATCGGGAAGCGCGAAGTCTAGAGTGATGAAGTGGACCAGCGAACCTACAACCAGTACTGCGCGACCGCGCGCACCCTCGACATCGTCGGCGAGCGCTGGACCCTGCTGCTGATCCGCGAGCTGCTCACCGGACCCAAACGGTTCGGCGACCTGCAAGCCAGCCTCCGCGGGCTCGGCACCGGGCTCCTCGCTGCCCGACTGAAGCACCTGGAATCCGAAGGACTCGCACAGAAGGTCACGCTTCCGCCGCCGGCCCGCACGCCCGCCTACGCGCTCACCGAGGCCGGTGCAGAACTCGGCCCCGCGATCCTGGCGCTGGCCCGGTGGGGCCTGAAATGGGCGATGGGCCAACCGCGCGAGTCCGAGACCTTTCACCCGGGCTGGGCCGTGCTCGGCTTGCGGGCCTGCTTCGACCCCGACGCCGCCACCGGACTGCACGCGGTCTACGAATTCCATATCGACGACGAGGTTTTCCACGCTCGCATCCACGACGAGACCATCGAGGCGCAACACGGACCCGCGCAACACCCAGACGCGACCATCACCATCGGCACTGCCGCGTTCTTGCGCCTGACCGGCCAAGGCCTCACCCTGGCCGAGGCGGTCGAGAGCGGCGAGGCATCGGCGGTCGGCGACAGCGAGGCACTGCGCAGGTTGAGGACCCTGTTCCGGATGCCGCCCGCGCATGCCCGAAAGGCGTCGCCGTGACGATGACCGATTGAGGTTCTCGGCGGGCGAACCCGACGATTGTTGGTTACTCGTTACGTTCGCTGCCGAGTCACGAAAAGTTGGTCGATTCGCTACGTTCCGGGAATTCCGAACGGATGCCTTTGGATGACAACGGATTTCGGTATCGGATTCCATTCGCATCCGTCGTCCGACCGCACGTCGCCTTTGCCGCCGATAGCGGGCGCGACGCAGATCACTGTCGACGGGCGGCGAGCAGTGCGGATCCCGGAGTCTCGCTCCGACGGCAAGAACGGCGGCTGCAAGACCGAGGTAGCCGCCGACTCCGGAGGATCGATCTCCGTCGAGATCACCGTCCAAGCCGGTATATACGGCGGAACCACACTCGACACCTGCGCAATCAGCGTCGACGTTGCCACCGTGATACTCGCGCATCTCCGCTGAGCAGGGCATTCCGTCTCGACGGAGTCACCCCAACGCCCAATCTCGTGCTTCCCGCACCCTTTCATCCACCACCGTTGTCGTCGCATCCTTCCCGATCGTGGTTCGTTCGGTACTCGGGTACACGCGCGCACTCATCAAGCGGCCGCGGCTTACCCGTCGTCGAGTAATGCGGCCAAGCGGTGGAGCATGCCGGGCCAGCCGTTGCGCATGATGTTGCGAGCCAGTTGAGCGGTGGGATCGTCGGGGTCGAATCCCCTGTGGCTGAAGAGGATTCGAGTGCCGCGCCCCTCTGGACACAGATCCCAGGTGACGGTCCAGCCGGTCGGTGTGTCGGAGGCGGCATCGTCCCAGGCGATGCGCAGGCGTTTCGGGGCGACGGCCTCGAGTACCGCACAGCTGATCTCGCCGGAGAACTTCGTCGCGGCAATGGGCTTCGCGTGCATGCGGAACCGGTTGCCTGCGACCGGTTCGAAGCCCTCCGGTTCCATCAGCCATTGCGCCATCAGGCGCGGTGTGGTGAGCGCGCGCCACACCTTGGCCGGTGGATGGGGATAGAAATGGTCGAGTTCGATGGTGGTGAGGTCGTCGGTCACCGATCTGGTTCCGTCCTGTCGTCGGATTCGTCGGGCATCGCGTCGAGTGTCGCGCCCAGATCGCGCATGCGGGCGCGCCAGAACCGCTCGAACGGGTCGAGCCAGGACTGCAGATCGTGGAGGGGCTCCGGCTCGACGCGGTAGTAGCGATGCCGCCCCCGCTTCTCCTCGCTGACCAGACCGCAGTCCCGCAGCACCTTCAGATGCTCGGAGACACTGGGCCGCGCCATATCGAAGCGCTCGGCGATCTCCTGGACCGACCGCTCGCCATCGAGCAGCAGGTCCAGGATGTCGCGTCGGGTCGGGTTGGCCAGTGCGCCGAACACGCGATCTGCGGTCGTGGATTTCAGGCGGTGCGGCATCGGGCCTTCGTTCGGACGAGTGGTGGGGTGATCACGAGTCTCTCGCACTGGAGAGGACGAAGGAATTGCCGTCCGGATCGGCGAAGGTGGCTTGCCGCCCCCACGGCATCTCGCTCGGTCCCTCCACCTGCGCCCCGGCCTCGCGCAGTCGGGCAACGGCGCCGTCGAGATCGTCACTGTCGAGAATCACGCCCGTCAGCGTCCCGCCGGACGCGCCGGGAAACGGCTTGTGCAACACGATGGCGGTTCCCGAGTCTCCGGGCGCGACCTCGAGCCATCGGTTGTTCCCCGTCACCTGGTCGCCCCGAACGGTGAATCCGAGCACCTCGGTATAGAACCGCTTGGCTCGATCCTGATCCTCGACGAACGCGGTGATGGTCCTGATCTGGGAAATCGTCATGCCGGTCACTATATGTAGGATTATCCCTACCAGTCAACCGTAGGTTTTGTCCTACCTGTTTTGCCTCCGTCTGCTCGCCATGCGGCACATGCGCGAACCGGCAAGGTGGGTAAGGTCTGAGGCGTCGTGGAACGGACTCCACGAGGCACCCGCCGAACGGCTTCGCGCGGACCCGCCACACCTGTCGAACGAGAGAGCTGATTGATGCCGACCTCTACCGCACGTGCACAGATCGGGGTCACCGGCCTGGCGGTCATGGGCAGCAACATCGCCCGCAACTTCGCCAAGCACGGCTATACGGTGGCGCTGCACAACCGCAGCATCGCCAAGACCGACGCACTGCTCGAGGCGCACGGCGACGACGGCGACTTCGTGCGCACCGAAACCATCGACGAGTTCGTCGCCGCGCTGGAGAAGCCGCGCCGGGTGCTGATCATGGTGAAGGCGGGCGCGGCCACCGACGCCGTCATCGAGGAACTCGCCGCCGCGATGGAGCCGGGCGACATCATCATCGACGGCGGAAACGCCCTCTACACCGACACCATCCGGCGCGAAGCCGCGCTGCGGGAGCGCGGGTTGAATTTCGTCGGCGCCGGTATCTCCGGCGGCGAGGAGGGCGCGCTCAACGGCCCGGCGATCATGCCCGGCGGCCCGAAGGAGTCCTACGACTCGCTCGGTCCGCTGCTGGAATCGATCGCGGCGAAGGTCGACGGAACGCCGTGCTGCACGCATATCGGTCCGGACGGTTCCGGGCACTTCGTCAAGATGGTGCACAACGGCATCGAGTACGCCGACATGCAGCTGATCGGCGAGGCCTACCACCTGTTCCGTGACGCGCTCGGCTTCGACGCCAAGCAGATCGCCGACGTGTTCACCCAGTGGAACGCCGGAGACCTGGAAAGCTACCTCGTCGAGATCACCGCCGAGGTGCTCGAGCAGGTCGACGCGAAAACCGGCCGACCGCTGGTCGATGTCATCGTCGACGCCGCCGAGCAGAAGGGCACCGGCCGCTGGACGGTGAAGTCCGCCCTCGATCTCGGGGTGCCCGTGACGGGCATCGCCGAAGCGGTCTTCGCGCGGGCGCTGTCGGGTTCCCGCGCGCAGCGCAAGGCGGCCACCGGTCTGGCTTCGGGCCGGTTGGCGGACAAGCCCACCGACGTCGAGCAGTTCACCGAGGACATCCGGCAGGCGCTGTACGCGTCGAAGGTCGTCGCCTACGCCCAGGGCTTCGATCAGATCGCCGCGGGCAGCGCCGAATACGACTGGAACCTGCGCCCCGGCGACCTGGCGACGATCTGGCGCGGCGGCTGCATCATCCGGGCCCGGTTCCTGAACCGGATCAAGGACGCCTATGACGAGAACCCGGAGCTGCCGAGCCTGATCCTCGCGCCCTACTTCCGCGAGGCGATCGAAACCGCGATCGACAGCTGGCGGCGCGTCGTCTCCACCGCGACCCTGCTGGGCATTCCGGTACCGGCGTTCGCGTCGTCGCTGTCCTACTATGACGCCCTGCGCGCCGAGCGCCTCCCGGCCGCGCTCACCCAGGCGCAGCGCGACTTCTTCGGCGCGCACACCTACGAGCGGGTCGACGCCGAGGGCAAGTTCCACACCCTCTGGAGCGGCGACCGCAGCGAAATCCCCGCGGACTGAGTGATCCCGTGCGCTCCGGTGCCGGCAGGTTGCAGCCAGCGGTTGCTACCGACCCTGCGCAGCAGCTCAGGGGTTGACCTTCCGCACGCTTTGGCCGTACCTCGCGGCGGATGCGTTGATGGAATGGTTTGATAGCTAGATTTCGTGCACTACGGCACCGGCTCGCGTTTCGAGGACCGCCAGCAGGACCATCCGACACACCGACATATCCGACATGTGTCCACGCAGGGTTATCACGGCGTGGGCCGCAGCTCGCCGGCATTCATGGACGAGATCGACGAACGCCGGGGGCAGTGTCCCGTTCTGCGGTGGGGGCTCGCGGAAAACGGTGCCGAGCTCGTAGCCGAGTGACCTGGCAGTGTCCCGCAGTCTGTCCTCGCTCGAATTCGAGTCGCGGTCACAGAGCAAATCGTCGCGCAGATATCCGTATGCAAGAGGTAGTAGTGCGGTTGTCATGGGATGATTCGATTTTCCGGTCGGCCGGCCACCAGAGATTGCACATCTGTCAGCCGGATGGATCTGGTCATCGTAGGGCGGCATATACTCACCTGTTTGCCGCCGGCTCGGCATTCGAGCTCGGCCGTCGCACGATTGTGTGGTTGAGGCCTGGTGACGCGGTCGTCACCGAGACCTTCGTCTAAGTGCACGACAACCAGCATGGGCCGTAGGTATAGACCTCCGCATCGGTAATCGATGTGGGACATACCTATGGAAGCTGGATGGGCAGCTCCGAGGTCCGGATCCGCAGGCCTTTCAGATAGTCCCTACTGGCAGCGCGGTCGTCGGGCGGCTTCGTCTCGTACCTGGTCGGCGAATCTACTGGGGATGTGCCCGGATATGTCCGCACGTGACGTGATGTCCAGTTTATTGAAGATCGCCGCGATTTGGGCGTCGACAGTTCGGGGAGACTTTCCGCGGCGGAAGGCAATGTCGATGTTGGTCCACCCCGCCGCGGCCAGGATCGCGACCTGTTGTTCGGTCGGGGTCAGTTCGTGCCAGTGCGATGTGGCGTCCGCGTCCGCTGCAGTATCGATGGTCAGTGTGCCCAGTGCCAGCCGTTGGACTTCGTCTTGTTCCGGACGCAGGCGCATGCCTCGGGCTTCTGCCGCGGCGAAGGCGTCGGGCCCGAGCACTCGGCGGGCGACAGCGATAGCTTTTTCGGATTCGTCGAGCAGGGGCCCCGACGCCTTGATGTCGATGCCGAGCTTGGCTCGCAGGATTGTGGTGCCGCCGGCCAAGTGAGCGATTTCGGTGGCGAGGGCAATCAGTTTCTTGCGGTCGGGTCGTCCGGCGACGATCGAGTCGGTGATGATGTGCGCCAATGACCAGGTCCGGTACTGCACCAGCCACACCGCGGCCCATTGCTCGTTGGTGGCGAGGTGATATGCCAGCGAGGATCGTTCGAGGGCCAGTGCTTCGGTGGGGTTGCCGTGTCGGGTCAAGGCGGCCGACCTGGTGAGTTCGGCGCAAGCCTTTTCCCATGGAATTCCGGAGAGGGTCGCGCGATCGAGGTAACGCTGCGTGATCTCATGGGCTTGCTGCGCGGTTCCCAGCATGCCAGCGGCCAGGGCAGTGAACAGCTCGCTCATTGAGGCAGCGCCGTGGTCGCCGTAGGCCTCGAATTTATCCCGGGCGCGGCTCAGGACGGTGATGGCACGGGCATCACGGCGCGCGAATATCAGCTCCGCCCCCCATGCGAATTCGACTGGAGCGGGCAGCCCGATGTCGGTTTCGGCGGTGTCTCGCCAGTTCCGTCTGGTGTCTGAGTGGGGGATGCAGGCGGCGGCGCAGTCCTCGAGCATCTGTTCGGCATCTTCGAGGGTGCCTTGGAGCGTGGCGAGCCATGCGATGGTGGCCATGGCCCCGATCTGGAGTTCGGTGGGTTGCGGGGTCGCGGCCCGGGTGGCATCGAGGCAGCGTAGGGTCCATTGACGTATTTCTCGTACCGAGCCGCTGGTGAAGCACACCTGCAAGGTGATCAGCCCAAGACAGATCTCCAGACCGTCTCCGGCTCGGCCCGGGGTGCTGATGCTGGTTTCGATCGCGGTGAGGGTGTCGGCCCAGACCGTCCGGGCCCAGTCCAGCAGGTTTTGCCCTTCGGGACTGAACCAGTTGGCTGCGGCGTAGCCGATCCTGTCGTGGTAGTAGCGGCAGTGCCGCTGGGCCAAGCGGGTGGGTTCGTCCACCGTGGCCGTGGAGCGCTGGCGCAGTCGCTGCTGGGCGAATACCCGCAGGCTCTCCACCAGGGAATACCGCACCGAGGTAGCCGTCCTGTGCGCCGTGACCAGCGATTGATCGACAAGGCGCTCGAGCAGGCCCTCGACCTCCTGCCGGTTCAGGGTCGCTGGCGTGTCGCTGGTTTCGTCGTCGCAGCAGACGGTCTCGATGGCTTCCAGCTCGGCGCCCACATCCAGGGCGGCGTCTGTGGTGTCGTCGGGATTGGTGACGTAGCCGGCGGCGAACACCGACAGGCGGTCGAAGAGCAGACGTTCCTTGTCGCTGCACAGCTCATAGGACCACGAGATGACATCGACGACTGCTCGATGACGGGGGTCGGTGCCCACGCGGGGGCCGTACGACCAGCGCAGTCGGGTGTCATCAACGTGGCCGGTGAGCCCGCGCAGGATGGCGGCCAGGGGTTGGCGCAGCAGTCGTGCGGCCGCCAACTGGATATAGAGGGGATGATTGTTGACATGGCGGCAGATCTCGGCGGCGGTGGTGGCCTGGTCTTTGCTGGTGACGGGATGTTCGGTGAGTTCGGCGCGTTGCCGAAACAGGGCCAGTGCGTCGCGGTGCGAGAGAGGCGGAACGGTGATCAGGTGTTCGTCGATCCAGCCGATGGGTTCCCGGCTGGTGGCCACGATGCTCAGCCCCGGTACCGCGTCGATGAGGTCGGCGATCAGGGGCCCGACACCGGAGAGTACGTGCTCGCAGTTATCGAGCACCAGCACGGTGTGCGGGGCCCGTCCGGTGGTGTCGGTTCACGTGAGAGTGTCGACCAAGGCATCCCACGCCGATCGCCCGGAGAAATCCGCCTCGATCACCGCATGGGCAACTTCTTCCGCGACCGCGGTCGTATCCGAATCCGGCGACAGTCGAGCCAGTCGCACCCAGTACGCTCTTGCCTTCCTGGCTTCGGTTTTACCGCAACGGCGCAAGGCTTCGGAAGCCAGGCGGGTCTTGCCGATCCCACCCGGGCCGGTGAGGGTGATCAATCGGGCTGGGCCCAGCAGTAGGGTACTGATTTTCTCCAGCTCCCGGTCTCGACCGACAAAGCTGTGGGTAGGGACCGGTAGGCTGCCTACACCTTCCCGGCGCGGGCCGTCCATACCACACGATTATAGGCCTCGCAATAAGGTCGGGATTGTGTGGAGCCGACCTGTATCGGGATGCTGCGCGCGGAGCGGCGGCGACTCCCGGCCACGATGGGTCGCCGCTCGACCGGCCGAGCTTCACGAGTTCATAGCCTGATTCTGGCGGTGGCATGACCGAAGACGTCCACACCATTCGATTTGGCTGTGAGCGCCACTACAGAAGTTTCCGCACTGGGATCGACAGATCCACGCGGCCGGTCAATTCCAACTCCATCGGACCATCCGGATCGACATAGGTCAGGTCTTGCACCGCACGGTGTACCGTGCTCTGCTTCGCGAAAGCCGTCGATGAGGCCGAGAAACTGATCGGCCCAGCGTGGTGCGGAATGGAGTTCGTCCGCTGGGCGAGCCTGGGGTGATCCACATCACTGGTCAATGCTGTCAGGAATTCGGGGGCTGTCTCGTTCAGGGAGCACGCGAACCAGACAGGAGCGAATCATGAAGCACCGCATCGTCGTCCTCGGGGCCGGATACGCCGGAGCCTTCTCCGCCGGATACCTGGCGCGCCAACTCCACTCCGACGACTTCGAGATCACCGTCGTCAACGCCGAACCCGATTTCGTCGAGCGGCTGCGCCTGCATCAGCTCGCCGCCGGGCAGGATCTCCGCCACCGGCCGCTGGCGGAGGTGTTCGCGGGCACCGGCATCCGGCTACGGGTGGCGCGGGTGACCCACGTCGACGTCGAGCACCGGACGGTCACAGTCGCCGACGGCGAGGGCGTCGACCGGCTCGCATACGACACCCTCCTCTACGCGCTCGGCAGCACCGCCGCCGACCACGGCGTTGCGGGCGTCGACGAACACGCCTTCCACGTGGCCGCGCGACCGGCCGCGCTGCGCCTGCGCGCACGCCTGGATGAGCTGGGCCGGAACGGGAAGGTGCTGGTGGTCGGCGGCAACCTGACCGCGATCGAGGCCGCCACCGAGATCGCCGAATCCCGTCCCGGACTTCGGGTCAGCCTCGCCACCAGCGGCGAACTGGGCGGCTGGCTGGGCGCGAAGGCCCGCCGTCACCTGCTGCGTGCTTTCGACCGGTTCGACATCACGGTGCACGAGCACACCCCCATCGAGCGCGTCGAGGAGGCAGCGGCGTTCGCCGCCGACGGCACCGCTTTCGCCTCCGACGCGACCGTGTGGGCCGCGGGCTTCGCCGTCCACCCGATCGCCGCCGCCAGCGGCCTCGCGGTGGAACCCAACGGCCAGATCACGGTCGACCGTCAGATGCGGTCGGTCTCGCACCCGGATGTCTACGTCGCCGGTGACAGCGTCTTCGTCATCGGCGACAACGGTCGGCCGTTGCCGATGTCCTGCGCTTCCGCGGGATACACCAGCATGCAGGCGACGGCCGCGATCATCGGGGACCGGACCGGGCGCAAGATCGCGACGACCTCGCTGTCGTATGTCGGCAACCACATCAGCCTCGGCCGGAAGGACGGGATCTTCCAGCTGGTCGACGGTGACGCGCGATCGAAGTCGTGGGCCCTCCGTGGCCGGACGGCCGCGCGCGTCAAGTCGGCAATCCTCGACACTGCCGCCTGGAGCCTGAGCCACCCGACCTTCGGAAAGCCGAGTCACAAGTACCGCTCGGCCACTGCTCGAGAGCACTCGCTCGACGTGGTCGCCGCATAGAGTCGTGCTCATGGACACTGCCACCGTGGCGCGTTTCGAGGCCAGCCGCAATCGGCTGGCCTCGCTCGCCTACCGTCTGCTCGGCTCGGCCGCCGACGCCGAGGACACGGTGCAAGACGCGTTCCTGCGGTGGCAGGCCGCCGACCAGGCATACGTCGAGGTGCCCGAGGCATGGCTGACGAAGATCGTCACCAATCTGGCGCTCGACCGGCTCCGTTCGGCGAAGGTGCGGCGCGAACGCGCGGTCGGCGCCTGGATGCCCGAACCGCTGCTCGACGGCGACCCGATGCTGGGCCCGGCCGACACCGTCGAGCAGCGCGAATCGGTGACCCTGGCGGTGCTGACGCTCATGGAGCGTCTGTCGCCGGTCGAACGGGCCGTTTACGTGCTGCGCGAGGCCTTCGCGTACAGCCACGCCGAGATAGCCGAGATTCTCGGCATCACCGAGTCCGCGAGTCAGCAACACGCCCACCGAGCCCGGCGTCGAATCGCCGCCGCCGGCAACGGCGCTGACATCGACCGTGCCTCCGCGCGTCGAATCGTCGAGGCGTTCGTCGATGCCGCCTCATCGGGCCGGACCGAACGACTGGTCGCACTGCTGACCGACGACGCGACCGGCATCTCCGACGGCGCCGGGCTGGGGCTGGCCGAGAAGCTGATCCGGTACGCCACCCCGGAGCGGATCGCCAGCGCGGTGCGGGCCGGCTTCAAACCGTCCGCGGCCAAGCGGAGACTCGCCGGTGGCTCGCCTTCCATCCATGCCGTCGTGGTCAACAACCAACCGGCCATGCTCGCCACGCTCGGCGACCGGGCCGTTGGCGTCGTCATCCTGGAGATCCGGGACGACAAGATCGCGGGCGTGCGCGGCATCGCCGCCCGGGACCGACTCGGTCGCCTCACCGAGCAATGGCGGCGGCAGGAGCATGATTTCCCGCTGATCGAATCGTGGTGAACGGCCGTCCGACAGTGAATCTCGATTACCGTCGAACCATTCGGCGAGCACCGCGGCTCGCCCGTGGTCGACGTCGTGGGCGGCGTTCGCGGTTATCCGGATGACCGTCGCGTACGCTGCTCGGCCAGCTGTGGTTCGGTATCGGAGGGCGAGCCGGTGGTCCGGTGTTCAGTCCCCTGGTGTGTGCGCGTCGCGGCGAGCACGCATGCGGGCTTGGTGGGCCTCGACGTCGGCGGTCCACAGGGGCTGGAGCATGTGCCAGTCGGCGGGGTGTGCGGCGATACCGGCGGCGAATCGATCGGCCAGTTCCTGTGTTGCCGGCTGAACACCGCAGGCGGTGTCGATAGGGGAGTCGATGTGGAATCCCCAGCCGTCCGGCGTGAACCAGCAGTGCACCGGCAGCAGTGGTGCGCCGGTGTCGATCGCCAGGCGTGCCGGACCACTCGGCATGCGAGTCGGCTCCCCGAAGAACGTGACCGGCACACCCGTCCCGGACAGATCGCGTTCACCCAGCAGGCCGACCATCCGTCCCTGTCGAATCCGGGCGACCAGCTGCGGGAACGGCGGTGCCGCGCCGCCGGTGAGCGGGATGATCTCGAATCCCAGACGCTCGCGGAAGCGGACGAAACGCTGGAACAGCGACTCCGGCTCGAGCCTCTCCGCGACGACTGTCGGTGCGCCGACCCGTTGTACGAGCCAGACACCGGCCAGGTCCCAGTTCCCACTGTGCGGCAGCGCGAGCACCGCCCCAGCCCCGTTCTCGACCGCCCGATAGATATGCTCGAGCCCGGTTGCCGAGGACTCGATGGTCTCGGCCAAGCGCACCGGATCCATCGTCGGCAGTCGGAAGGCTTCGCGCCAATAGCGAGCGTAAGAACGAAGGCTCGCGCGAACGAGTTCGGCAGGCACCGCCTGCGGCGAGGTACCCAACACCCGAGACAGGTTGCGCCGCAGCTGGTTCGGCCCACCGCGCCGGGCCGCGTGGTCGGCTGCCGCGTCGAACGCACGAATAGCCCACTGCTCCGGTAGGGCACGCACCAGCCGCCACCCTGCCGCGTATCCGAGATCCCATACCTTTGCTGTGGGTTTCACGAGTCACCCCCGGCGCTCTTGTCGAGAGCCCGCACGAACACATCCGCATATCCGGTCACGACCACGAGATCACCATGGACGGCTGACACTACGCTTCATCCTTCGAGGGTGAGCCTGGGTGGCGGTCCCATTTCGGACAAAGTTGCTTCGGTCACCGACCGGCTTCGGGTAGGGGCCGGGTTCCGGCGGCGCGTTCCCAGGCAGCCCGGCGCAGCAGTCGTAGCCCATTCAGCCCCACGAAGACCGTGGACCCCTCGTGTCCGGCGACGCCCAGCGGCAGGGGCAGGGTACCGACGAGGTCCCAGACGACGAGCACGCCGATGAAGGTGGCGGCAATGGCCACATTGGCCATGACGACTCGACGCGCCTGCCGGGCGAGCGCGATCACCGTGGGAATCGTGGTGAGGTCGTCGCGAACGACGACGGCGTCCGCGGTCTGCAAAGTCAGGTCGGCTCCCGCGCCGCCCATCGCGATGCCCACCTCGGCGGCGGCGAGGGCGGGAGCGTCGTTGATGCCGTCACCGACCACGGTCACCTTTCGTCCGTCGGCCTGTAGCTGCCGCACCGCGATCACTTTGTCGTCGGGCAGTAGTCCGGCACGGACATCGGTGATGCCGACCTCGGCGCCGAGCCGGTCGGCGGTAGCTCGGTTGTCGCCGGTCAGCAGTACCGGCGCGAGGCCGGTCAGTTCGGTGGCGGCGCGCACGGCGGCCGTCGCTTCCGGTCGAAGCTGATCGGAGATGGCCAGCACTCCGATCGGGATTTGCTCGCAGGTCACGACGACGGCGGTGTAGCCCCCCGCCTGTAGGGTGTCGACGGTGGCGCGCGCTGTCGCGGTTTCGGGGGAGCTCTCGGTTTCGGGTCCCATGGTGGCGGGGGAGCCGACAGTGATGAGTCGATCACCGACGCGGGCAGTCACGCCGCGACCGGGATGCGCGGTGAACTCGGCTGTCTCGGGCAGGCTGAGGCCACGGACGCGGGCCGCGCGTACGATGGCCGCCGCCAGCGGGTGCTCGCTGGGCCGCTCGGCGGCCGCCGCGAGTCGCAGAACCTCGCTGTCGCTGAATCGAGAATCCACACAATGGATTTCGAGTACTTCGGCCGCGCCGCGGGTGAGAGTGCCGGTCTTGTCGAACGCGATCCGCCCGGTGGCGCCGAGCTTTTCCATCACCACAGCGGATTTGACCAGCACACCGTGGCGGCCCGCGTTGGCGATCGCCGCCAGCAACGGCGGCATCGTGGCCAGCACGAGCGCACAGGGAGAGGCGACGATCATGAACGTCATCGCGCGCAACAGCGCGCGCTGCACGCTGTCCCCGAGCAGCAGCGGGATGGCGAACACCGCCACGGTGACCACGACCATGCCGATCGAGTAGCGCTGTTCGATTTTCTCGATGAACAGCTGCGTGCGGGCCTTGGTCTGCGCGGCCTGCTCGACCGATGCCGCGATCCGCGCGACCACCGAGTCCTGCGCGCGGCGCTCGACGCGAATGCGCAGGGCGCCGGTGCCGTTGAGAGTCCCGGCGAACACCTCGTCGCCGACGGTTTTGTCCACCGGCAGCGGTTCACCGGTGATGGTGGCCTGGTCGACCTCGCTGCCACCGGAGATCACGGTCGCGTCCGCGGCGATCCGCTCACCGGGCCGCACCATGACGACATCCCCGACACGCAGCTCGGCTGCGTTCACCGTCTGTTCCGCGCCGTCGCCGGTCACCCGGTTCGCCGTGTCCGGCGCGAGATCGAGCAGTCCGCGCACCGAATCCTCGGTCCGGGCGGTGGCCAGTGCTTCCAGAGCGCCGGAGGTCGCGAAGATGACGATCAGCAACGCGCCATCGGTGATCTGGCCGATCGCCGCCGCACCGATCGCCGCGACGACCATGAGCAGGTCGACGTCGAGCGTCTTCTCCCGCAACGCCCGTAATCCCGCCAGCGCCGGTTCCCAGCCGCCTGCGGCGTAGCACGCCAGATACAACGCCCACCACGACCACTGCGGCCCACCGGTCAGTTGCACTGCCAGTCCCGCCACGAACAGCGCCACGGCCAGGGCGGCCCATCGAACCTCGGTCAGTGCGAACAGCCGGGTCCGGCGCACCGGCGCCGGATCGGGTGCCGGGTTCGGTCGAGTCGGCGCGAGTGTCGGCGCGGCCACGATTCACCTCCAGAACAGCCAGGAACAGACCGCCCGACCATATCAGAAAATATGAACAGGTCTTCATTTGTTCCTGAGGTATGCTGTTCCACTATGGGACACGGCGTCAGAGGCAGAGAGCAGCTTGTCGCGCGCCTGGATCCCGAGTCCGCCCAGCACGTCGCGACCACGTTGCAGGCGCTGGCCACCCCGAGCAGGTTGATGATCCTCACCGAGCTGCGCCAAGGCCCGCGCTCGGTGAGCGCACTGGCCGAGGCGATCGGGATGGAGCAATCCGCTGTCTCCCACCAGCTTCGGCTGCTGCGCCACCTGGGATTGGTCACCGGAGCCCGCACCGGCCGCAGCATCGTCTACAGCCTCTACGACAACCACGTCGCCCAGCTGTTGGACGAGGCGATCTACCACAGTGAACACCTGCGCCTCGGACTACCGGACCGTCCCGAGACCGCTGGTTGATCGTCCGCAGAATTCCTTCGGGCCCATAGCACTTCGCGTTGTGGCACCTATCGGCCTCCGGCATCGGCGTACGCGCGGCCGGACCCGTATCGACCGAGGAGGACGGATTCGACCTGGCCCCGGAATCGACAACCCGTGGCCCTTGCTCCGGCTCGCCACCGCAGAGTTCGCGATCTCGCTCGCCGACCGTGGTATCCGCCCAACCTCGAGCATGCCGACCCGATAACGGCCGGGGTGGCAGTGGATCAAGCAAACGTGGGGGAGAGCTCTGAATCACTGTGCGGCTGAGCGCTTATCGATCACATCGTTTCTTGTGTCCCACGGCACAGCGCCATACACATCTCGCAACATTCCTACCGGGTTCTGGCAACCAACCGGTTGACAAATCGTTGCTTAGCGAAGCTAGCGTCTCCCGCTGTGAAACACGGCCGCGCGCAGCGCCCCGACACCGTCCATCCTGGAGTGGACCGGCCTGAATCGGGTCTCCTACGCCGCTCGGTCGACACCGCCGTGAATCCGGAGCCGACACCTCGCTACGACCCAGCACAGTCGCGGGCCGAGCACGGGCTCGCGGGTGGCGAGCCGAGACGCCGCCGGGAATCACTCGATTCACGCCCTCGCCGATCCATGCGCAGAGGTCGGCGAGGCGTGAGTTGTCCGAATCCTGCTCATGCACAAACACATCCGCTTACGCACCCGGGCATAACGCGTCCCCGAAACGGAGCAACACGTGGTCGTCAGTCCTGTCCAGGACACCCCCGCACACAGCGCGTCGCGCGTCGCCCCGCAACGCGGCGGCGTGCCCACCTCGCTTCTCGTGGTCGTCGCGATGGTCAGCATCCAGCTCGGCGCGGTCGTCGCCAAACACCTGTTCTCGATCGCCTCGCCAACAACCGTCGCGTGCGCCCGGATCGTGCTGGGCGGTGTGTTCGCCATGCTGTTGTGGCGGCCTGCGCTGCGGGTCGAGCGCACAGCGATGCTCCCGATCGCCGGGCTCGGCGTCGCGATAGCGGGCATGAACCTGTGCTTCTACGCGGCGCTGGATCGCATTCCACTGGGTATGGCGGTGACCATTGATTTCCTCGGCCCACTCACCATCGCCCTGATCGGGTCGCGGCGCTGGCACGACGCGCTGTGGGTGGCGCTCGCGGGCGCGGGCGTGCTGCTGCTGGTCGACACCGAAGGACCGCTGTCGTGGAGCGGCGTGCTGTTCGCGGTGGCCGCCGGTGCCGGGTGGGGCGCCTACATCGCGTGCAGCGCCGTGGTCGGCAGGCACACCGCCGGGCACGACGGATTGGCCTTGGCCATGGGATTCGGCGGGCTGCTCGCGTTGCCGCCGGTGCTCGCGAATGATGCCGCGATACTGGTGAATCCGGTGTTCCTCGCCGGGGCGGCGACGCTGGCGGTGCTGTCCTCACTCGTGCCGCACGCGATCGAGTTGGAGGCGCTGCGCAGGATCACGCCAGCGGTGTTCGGCGTGATGATGAGCCTGGAACCCGCGGTGGCCGCAGGCGTCGGACTGCTGCTGCTCGGCGAGCAGTTGCGGGTGGTCCAGTGGCTGGGGATCGGCATGGTGATCATCGCCTGCGCCGGGTCGGCACGCGGTCCTGTCGACGCGCGGTCTCGCGTGGCTCCCAAACAGCGCTGGCTGCCTTTGCGTTCCAGGGGGGTGAACAAGCGCTCGATTCGGCACAACTCGGGTGTCACGGACCGCGATTGCGTGAAACTCGCTGTCACTCAACCGGATTTTGGCGCCGCTGCCAGCAGCGCCGCGATTTCGCCGGATGGGCACGACTCACCGGATTCCAGGGAAACTCGGATCACCAGTGAGATAAGCAACATCAAATCTCGGTGAACTTTTCGCATCTACCCCTGGGTACGTGATCGAATGCTCTGCAACTGACGTCGAACCCGCTGTGCCGGCACGGGTCCATGCATCCAGGAGGTTGTAGCTGTGGTCGACGCGAGCGTGCCCACGCTACGTCCATCCGAGCTGGAAGAATTGGCCAAGCGGGGCGCCATTCCCGATGGCCCGACCCGGCAGCTCGGATCGCGACGAGTACCCGATGGACCGACCCGGCGGCTGGGATCGCGACAGGTTCCCGATGGCCCCACCCGCCAGGTCGGGTATCGACAGCTCAGAACCCGGCCGTCCCGCATGGTCACCTTTCCGGAGACGACCGGAGGCGAGCTGCTGCCGCAGATCTCGGATGGAGACGTCACCACGTTTCGAGCGGACGCCTACCGGAGCCTGCCGCCCGACGAGTTCGCGCGCGTCGACGCCGTGTACACCCAAGGAATCCGAGCGACCTGCCGGTGGCTGGCCGAACACGGCGGGCAGCCGTGTCACCACGACCTCGATCAGCACGAGCGCAGTTGGGTCGACCCAGGGGGCGCCGGTCTCGCCGCGCACATGCTGACGGTTCTTCGACCGCGCCTGTCCGTGTCGGACCGCATCCGACAGGGTTCCGGCGGCGGATTGGTCGACGAGTGGAACGACATCCTGAGCCTGTATCGGTTCCTCGGCGGTCTCGTCGCCGATAGTCCCAGCCGCGGACACACCGTCACTCGTCTGCGCGGCGCTCAAGCCGCGTTCCTGCTGCACGGTCTGCGCCTGGATCTGCCACCCGATCTCGCGTACTCGGTGGGGCCGGGGCTGACCACGATTCCCATCGATCAGGCGATCATCACCCGCATCCGCGCCAGGACCGACAACCCGGTGGACGCCGCCGCGCTCGCCACCGCATTGTTCACCGGTGCTACCGCGATGGAGCTCAACGCGATTCCTTGCGTCGCCCTCACCGCGGACGCGCTGATCTTCAACGGCCCGATCGGCTACGCGCATGCTCCCGACTTATACGTATGGGTGATACCGCCGTTGGCGCGTCCGCTGCTCTACGATGCCCGCGTCCATCGGGAAGCGCACGACACCCCCGACAGCAAACTGTTCGTCGGCGCCGTCGGTGGAGCGGGCTTCCGTCTGCGCAGAATCGCCGCGGCATGCGAGGTGACCCTCCCGGACCTGTACCACTGGCACCACAGCTGGATACGACAAGCCGGACTGCTCCGCATGTCCGAACAACCGACCCCGGTTCGCAACACCGATCTGCTGTTCGGCCTGAAGCTCGCTCCACGCCCGCGCCGCCGCCGCGCACGCTGATCACCGGCGCGGCCGGACCGATCAACCGGTTTTGGCGCCGAGAGCGCGGAGAAGCGTGTCGGTGAGGCTGTCGAGGTACCCGGGCTCGATGGTCGACGGTTCGGCGGATGTGTTGCCGCACCCTTGAAAGACGCCGGGGTAGGACCTCATCCGGCGTCGTCGACCAGATCTCGCGGGGCCGCTTGCCGCCAGGAATCGAGAACGATGGCTTCCAGCTCGTCGCGGTCGTCCAGCGCGGCGAGACGCACACGGACCCAGGCGTTGTTGGCTTCGTGCGCGGCGATCCAGAACTTCTCCGGCTCGGCCACGACGAGTTCGTCGCGGTCGGCGATGGGGCAGCGGACCGCCATCGACGTCTCGGCCTCCGGAAGCGTGAGGAACAACTTGCCCGCGACCCGGAAAGTCGGCATTCCCCACGTGAACTGCTCGGATGTTTCCGGCAGTGACAAGGCAAAGGCGCGGGCATCGTCCCCGGTGGCACTCATACGCGGAATCCTTCCAGGCAGCACCGACACTCGCGAACGCGCTCAGATCGACGCTGAATTCCGGCATGGCGCGACCCCATGTAGCGGAGCTTCCGGCATCCGCCCTCGGGTTGCGCGCTGCCGGGTTAAGGTAGGCGAAGGTGGGTTACGAACGTCCGCGATCCGAGGAGTTGCGGGCATGGAATGCTTCACCGCACCCGAATACTGGTTGGGCAGGCAGGTACTGACGCGCGGCGCCGCGGCCATCTATCTGATCGCCTTCATCACGGCCGCCCGGCAGTTCCGGGCGCTGATCGGCGAGCACGGCATGTTGCCGGTGCCGCGATTGCTGGCGCGGCGATCCGTCCGGGAGGCGCCGAGCATCTTTCATGCCCACTATTCCGACCGCTTCTTCGCCGCGGTCTGCTGGATCGGTGCGGCGCTGTCCGCGGCGATGGTCGCGGGCCTGGCCGATGTGGTGCCGCTGTGGGCGGCGATGCTGCTGTGGCTGACGCTGTGGGTCCTCTATCTGTCCATCGTCAACGTGGGGCAGGCGTGGTACTCGTTCGGGTGGGAGTCCCTGCTGCTGGAGGTCGGCTTCCTCGCGATATTCCTCGGCAACGACCGCACCGCGCCTCCGGTGCTGGTGTTGTGGGCGGCGCGCTGGCTGCTGTTCCGCGTCGAGTTCGGCGCGGGACTGATCAAGATGCGCGGCGACACGTGCTGGCGTGATCTCACCTGCCTGTACTACCACCATGAGACCCAGCCGATGCCAGGGCCGCTGAGCTGGTTCTTCCATCACCTGCCCAAGCCGCTGCATCGAGTCGAGGTCGCGGCCAACCACTTCGCGCAACTCGTCGTGCCTTTCGGCTTGTTCGCGCCGCAGCCGGTGGCGAGCATCGCCGCGGCCATCATCCTGGTCACCCAGCTGTGGCTGGTGCTGTCCGGAAACTTCGCGTGGCTGAATTGGCTGACGATCATCCTCGCCGGTAGCGCGATCAGTCAGTCCTCGGCGGCAGCGGTGCTTCCGGTGCCGACCCCGCCCTCGCTGCCGGAACCACCGCCATGGTTCGCGGGCCTGGTCATGGCGTTCACGGTGCTGGTGGTGTTCCTGAGTTACTGGCCTATGCGCAACATGATCTCCAGTCACCAGCTCATGAACCGGTCGTTCAACTCCTACCACCTGGTCAACACCTACGGCGCCTTCGGCACTGTCGGCCGGATCCGCTTCGAGGTGGTGATCGAGGGAACCGAGGACCAGACGATCACCGAACGGACCGAATGGAAGGAATACGAATTCAAAGGCAAACCCGGCGATCCGCGCCGCCTCCCGCGGCAATGGGCCCCCTATCATCTGCGACTGGACTGGCTCATGTGGTTCGCCGCCTTCTCCCCGCATTATGCGCGGGACTGGCTCGGCCCGTTCCTGGTGCGACTACTGGAGAACGATCGGGCGACCGTGCGCCTACTCCGGCGCAACCCCTTCCCCGAGTCCCCGCCGCGCTACGTGCGCGCGCAACTGTACGAATACCGATTCACCACGCCCCGCGAGCTGGTTAGCACCAGAGCCTGGTGGCACCGCACGCTGGTGAGTCGATACGTCCCACCGGTGGCGCTGACCGGCGACCGACACCTCGGCGGAGAATGACGGTGACGCGGTCGGGAATTCAGTGGGTCTTCTGGAGCCAGTCCCGGTAGTGCGTGGATGCCAGCCGTGCGTCCGGTCCTGCGGTGAGCACGTCACCGGTGACGACGGCGAACATACCGGCTTTGTCATCGGTGATGACCGTCCGGGTGTCGTGCCGCGCAGCCAGAGTGAGCCTGCCGAGTTCGTCCAAGCGAAAGACGTCCGGACCCGCCACGTTGCGGATGCCCCGCAGCGGCTTTCCGGTGGAGACCTCGACGACCGCGTCGACCACGTCCGCGGCGGCGATCGGCTGAAGGGGGGCGGCGGGCAGGCGAACGGTGTCGCCGTCGGAGGTATCGGCCAAGACCGCGTCCATGAACTCGAAGAATTGGGTGGCGCGCACGATGGAATACGGCGTCGGACCCTGCCGGAGCAGGTCCTCCTGCAGGGTCTTGGCCCGGTAGTAATCCAGCTCGGGCACCTGGTCCACTCCGACGATCGAGAGGACGACCTGGTGCCCGACACCGGCCCGGTCTCCCGCGGCGAGCAGGTTGTTCATGGAGGTGCGGAAGAAGTCCAAGGACGCCTCGTCGAAGGTCGGCGAGTTCGCCACGTTGACCACGACGTCGACACCCTCCAGCGCTTGGTCCAGGCCCTGTCCCGTGATCAGGTCGACACCGGTGGACGGCGCCGCGGGGACGGCCTCGTGTCCGCCCGCGGTCAGCTTCCGCACCACCTGCGAGCCGATTCGTCCGGTACCGCCGATCACTGCGAACTTCATGGTTCCCACCTTTCACGGCGTGTCCGGGGCCCTGCTTCCTCCTTCGCGGGCGAAACGCCGCTCGATCCATCCGAGGGGTTCTCGACCTACGCGTGCGCTGTCTTTCCGCCGTCGATGACGAGCTGCGCTCCGGTGAGGTACGGATGTTCCGGTGAGGCGAGGGTGAGGGCGAACGACGCGATCTCGTTCGCGGTCGCCAGTCGGCCCAGGCCGGGCACATTGCTGCCTGCCCACTGTTTCATGAGGACCTGCCAGGCGTCGTCGGGCAGGCTCTCCATACCGGCCGCACGGCGCACCAGTTCGGTGTCGGTGGTGCCGGGAACCAGCGCGTTGACCCGGATGCCGTCCGCGGCGTAGTCGAGTGCGGCGGACTGAACGAGCCCGACCAGACCGCGCTTGCTCGCCGTGTAAGCGCCGCGGCCGGAGTCGGTCGCGAGGGCATTGCTCGACGAGGTGACCACTATGGTGCCGCCGCCGCTGTGAATCATATGCGGCACTTCGTATTTCATGGCCAAGAAGGTTCCGCGCAGGTTGGTGTGCACGACCCGATCGAATTCCTCCGCGCTGTACTCGTGCAGTTTCTTCTGAATGGTGATGCCCGCGTTGTTGAAAGCGACATGCAGCCCGCCGTAGGTGGTGACCGCCGCGTCGACGAAGGCGCGGACTTCCGCTTCGACCAGGACGTCGGCCCGGAAGTAGGTCGCCTCCCCACCGGCCTCTCGGATCTCGCGTTCCACCGCACGCCCGCGCTCGGTGCGCCTTCCGCAGAACGCGACGCGGCCGCCTTCGGCGGCGAACAATCGTGCGGCCGCGGCGCCGATTCCGGAGGTCGCCCCGGTGATCAGCACCGTCTTGTTCTCGAAGCGCCGCAGCCAGGAGGCCCCGAGCGGCGGCCTGACCGCGGCGTCCGGAGGATTCGAATCCGCTCCCAGCGCGATCCCTTCGGCCAAGCCCGCGGCCGCACCCACCGCGAGCCCCGACGCGGCCGCGACGGTGCCGAGCAGTTTCCTGCGGCTGGGGCGCGCCTCTGGGTATGCCGTCTCGCGGGCCGGATCGGACGCGATGTGCTGATCTTCGTTCGTCATGGCACCACTGTCGCGAGGTCGCCGTTGCCGCGAATCCGCCATCGAGCCCGAGATTCCGGCCGCTCGGAGGACCCGCGCTCGTGAGGTGTCTCCTCCCCACGGAGGAACCGCGTTGCCCCGGCCGCCCGGCATGATGGTCGGCGTGTGGAAAGCTACTGGTGTGTCCCGTGGCGTCGAGTCTTGGCTCGACGTGCGGTTCGTTCCGGTGCGGCTGCTCCTTCTGGCGGTGCCCGCCGTCGGGTGCCTGCTCTTCTTGGTCGACGGCGCGAGCACGGTGGACTGGACGATCGCGATGGCTGCCATCGTCGTCGCTGCCATGGGGGTGCGCCGACCGTTCGTGACCGCACTCGTGGTGGCCGGTCTGTTGTTGCTCGGATTCGAGTTCGGCGACACCGGCCCGGTGGTGCCCAAAGTCGCGGCGGCCGTCACGCTGGCCGAACTGTCGGCGCGTCGAGGCGGGTGGCCTCCGCTGGCCGCCGCGGGCGCGGTAGCCACCGCCTATGTGCTGCATCCGACCGGCGATCTCGCCGCGAACGGCTACCGGGCGGTGGTCATGGCAGGGGCTCCACTGCTGATCGGCGGCCTGCTGCGCGCGGCGCGCGAAAGTACGGAGCGCGCCGAACACGAGGCCCGCGAACTCGCGCGACGGCGGGACAGCGAAGTGGCGGCGGCGCGGGCGCTGGAACGCACCGCTATCGCCAGGGAGCTGCACGATCTGATCGCCCACCACGTGTCCTCGACGGTGCTGCGGGTCGGCGTGGCCAGGCACGCGTTGACCGACGCGCCGCCCGTCGCGCTGGAAGTGCTCGACGACATCCACGCCAGCGGCAAGGAAACGCTCGCCGATCTGCGCAGGCTCGTCGCCATCCTGCGCGACCCCGCGATGGCGGGCGAATCCTTCATCGCACCGGCGGACCTTCCCGCCGCGCTCGACGCGGTCGTGACTCGCGCCCGCCAGCTGGATGTCACGGTGACCGCCACGGTGGACGACGAGATCACCGCGGTCGACGCGGTGCTCGCGCTGACCCTGCTGCGGCTGACCCAAGAGGGGATCGCGAACATCGTCGAGCACGCCGGGCCGGGTACGTCAGCCACGCTGACCGTCACCGTGCGCGCCGCCGAGGCGGTTCATTTCTCCTTGTGCGACAGCGGGTTCCGTGCCGGTTCCGCGCCTGCACGGCCGAAGTCGACCGCTCGACGCGACGAGAACCGTCGAGTGCCGAGCGATCACGGCCTCGGCCTGATCGGGCTGCGCGAGCGCGTGGAGCTGCTGGGCGGCGAGCTGACCGCGGGGCCATCCGGTCCTGGCTGGCTGGTCACCGCGTGCCTGCCCCTGCGGGACGGAGTGGTTTCGTGACGGTTCGGGTCCTGCTCGTCGACGACCAGCAGCTGGTTCGCGCCGGTTTGCGCATGCTCTGTCAGACCGACGCCGAACTCGAGGTGGTGGGGGAGGCAGCCGCGGGCGCGGACGCCGTGCGCCTCGCCGAACAGCTCTGTCCCGACGTCGTCTTGATGGACCTGCGCATGCCGGGGATGGACGGAATCCGTGCCACCGCGACCATTCTCGCGGCCCGGCCCGCCACGAGGGTCCTCGCGTTGACCACCTTCGACGACGACGATCACCTTTATCCGGCCCTGGCCGCGGGCGCCTGCGGGTTCCTGGTCAAAGACGCCGCACCGGCGGAACTGCTGCACGGCATCCACCGCGCCGCCGCCGGTGACCACCCGTTCTCACCCGATGTCCTGCGCCGCGTCGTCGATTCCGCCCTGGCGCAGCACCGGCCGACCACACCCGAGCGTCCGGACCAGCGCGCGCCGCGGGGACTGACTCCCCGGGAGACCGAAGTACTCGCACTCGTCGCCGATGGCCTCGGCAACGCGGAGATCGCCGAGCGCCTGCATCTCGGCGTCACCACCGTGAAAACCCACATCACCAACCTGATGACCAAAACCGGCGCATCCAACCGAGTTCAACTCGCGGTCCTCGGCGTCCGAGCGCGCTGAGTCCAGCTATGGGGGGTCGTGGGTCACGAACACCGGCCCGTGGGCACGGCGGCGGATCGGCCTGGGCAAGAGCCGGGCGGTGCCGGCATCCCGGTACACGGTTTCCAGGACGTCAACTGCCCGTCCTCGAGATTCCCGACAGAGTCCTTCAGTGAAGATCCGACTGGACCTCGGTCAGTCGAGGCCTTCGACGATGCGGAAGTCACGCTCGAAGCCGTCGGGGAGTTCGGCCAGCGCCTTCTGGTAGGCCGCGCTCGCGCGTGCGGCGACCGCCTGTTCGAAGCTGTCGAACTCGATCAGGACGACGCGCTCGGCGATTCCGGCTTCGTGTGCGTCGACCCGGCTGCCGATGCTGGCGAGCACCCGCCCGCCCGCGGCCGCGACGGCTAGACCTGCCAGTTCGTTGTAGACATCAAGCCTCTCGGGGTCCTCGATGGTGGGGTAGACGCTGACCCAGTAGCCCTTGGGCATGGAACCTCCAGTGTTGGAATGAGTGCATCTGACTTACGGGTTGGTCTTCGACGAGCGTCGGCGGGCGAGGGCGAGGCTGGTCATCGTCGTGATCGCCATCGCGGCGACGCCGACCAGCGCTGCCGTGGTGTAGGCGTCGTCGCTCGGGAAGAGGCGGCCGGGGCCGGTGCCCGCGGCCAGGACCAGACCGCCGATGGCGCTGCCCAGCGAGTACCCGACGCTGCGGACGACGTAGTTGAAGCTCATGGCGCTCGACGTCTCGCTCTTGGGGGTGACGGCCAGGATGACGCCGGGCATCGCGGCCGAGAAGCCGCCGACGCCGAAGCCGAGCACGCCCATCGCCGCGAACAGTTCGGCCAGGTCCGACCGGGCCGCCGCGAACAGGGCGAACCCGCCGCCGACGATGGCGGCGCTGCCGGCCAGGAGCAGGGGGTCGGCGATCCGCGTCCGGACCCGCGGCGTGAGCTTGCCGGCGACGAAGCCCAGCACCGAGAACGGGATGAGGACCAGCCCGGCGACGAAGGTGGTCAGCCCGAAGCCGTAGCCGGCGCCGTGCGGCGTCTGCGCGTACCGGGTGATGAGCGTGAGCAGGAGGTACATGCCGATCCCGCCGACGAACATGGCGAGGTTCGCCCCGGCGACCGCCGGGTGCCGCACCGCCCGCACATCGACCAGGGGCGTCGTGCTGCGCAGCTCCATGACGGCCCAGACGCAGAGCAGCACCACCGCGACGACGGCGAGACCCGCCGCCACGGCGAGGTGCCGGCTCCACAGATTCCGTTCGCCGGCGAGGAACAGCACCAGGAGCAGCGCAGCGGCCAGGACGACCGCGCCTGCCACGTCCACGTGGGCGGCGCGGCCTTCGGGGGCCTCGGGCATGGAGCGCCACGCGGTCAGGAGGGCGGCGGCGGTGACGACCAGGCCGAGGCCGTAGGCGGCCCGTACCCCGCCGAGCTCGGCGAGCAGTGCGGCCAGCGGGTAGCCGACGCCGGCCCCGATGATCGAGACCACCGAGATCAGGGCGATCACGGCCGCGCTGCGCTCCTCGGGGAGGTGGTCCCGGGCCACGCCCATCATCAGCGCCGTCAGCCCGAGCCCGACGCCCTGGGCCGCCCTGCCGGCCAGCAGCGACGCGAACGGCAGCGGCAGCACGGTGAGCGCGCTGCCGGCGACGACGACCGCCAGGGTGGCGAGGATCGTGGCCCGCCGGTGCGGGCCGGCTCCGAGCCGGCCCAGGACCGGCGTGGCAACGGCGCCGCTGAGCAGCGCGACGGTCAGCGTCCACTGCGCGCTGCCGAGCGAGACGTGGAACGAGGTCGCCACGCTGGTGATGAGCGGCGCCCCGAGGCTGCCGACCGCCGCCACGACCAGAGCGATGAACATCAGGGCGGGGACCAGCAGCCGCGCTTCGGAACGCGCCACCGGGAACGCCTTCACCGCGACCCCGCCGACCGGCTGCCCGGTCACTGCTTCGGCCCATCGCGGTCCTGGCTTTCGAGCTCTGCCAGATGCTTCAGCGCCGGAAGGGCCGCCACCAGCGCCTCGACCTCGTCGCCGGTGAGCTCGCTGATCAACCGCTCGAACGCGTGGACGCCCGCCTGGCGCCGCGTCCGCACATAGGAGGCGCCGGCCTCGGTCAGGCACACCAGCGTGACCCGCTTGTCGGACGCGTCGCCCCGCCGCTCGACCAGGCCGGACTCCTCCATCACCCGGACCAGGGCGGTCATCGCGGGCTGGGTGACGCCCTCGACCGCGGCCAGATCGGTGATGCGCCGCGGGCCGGTCCGGTCCAGGGTGGCCAGGGTGGCGGCGGACGTCAGGCTCATGTCCCGGGGCAGGCGTCTCGCGGCCCTGGTGGCCAGGCCGTAGAGGGCTGCCCCGATGGCGGCGGACGCGCCAGGAGCGGCGTCTTGACGACTCATGCTCGAAGCATAGCATTTTTATATTCATAATCTATGGAAATGCCTTCGTTCAATCAATGATTGAAACGTTGTTTGAAAAGTGCTTCACTAGAGACATGACCGACCAGGTCGCCACATCGGCGAGCACGCGCGAACGGCTCCTCGCCGCCGCCGAACGACTGTTGCTGACCGGCCGATACGACGACGTGTCGGTGCGCAGCATCTGCGCCGAGGCCGGGGCGAATCCGGCCGCGGTGCACTACCACTTCGGGTCGAAGGACGCCCTGGTCGCGGCGTTGCTCGAGGACCGGTTGGGGCCGCGGTGGGCGACTCGGTTGTCGGCCGTGACCGCCGAGCACGGCTCGGTCGCCGAGGTCGTCGACGCCGTCATCGAGCCCTTCGTCGAGTTGGCCGCCGATCCGGTGGGCCGGTTGCATCTGCGTTTGCTGGCCCAGTTCGTCCTGGGACGGCAGGTGACGCAGTGGCGTCAGCCGTGGTTCCGGATGGACTCGTGGGTCGGCCTGCTACCAGAGGTCGGCGAACAGGAGAGCCGACGCCGCTGGATGTTGGCGTTCGACCTGATCATCACGCGATTCGGCGGCGCTGGGACCAACGAGCGGGAGATGTCGGACGAGGCGGTGACCACCTTGCGTGACTTCGTCGTCGCCGGGCTGACCGCAGGCAAGGGAGAGCGGAAATGAACGAGGTCTTCGCACCGGCCGAACTGGGCCCGATCACGTTGCGCAACAGGGTGATCAAGGCGGCGACATTCGAGGGCCGTACCCCTGACGCACTGGTCACCGACGATCTGATCGAGTTCCACCGAGAGACCGCGGCGGGTGGCGTCGGAATGACGACGGTCGCCTACTGCGCGGTCGCGCCGGGTGGCCGAACCGACCGGCACCAGATCTGGATGCGCCCGGAGGCGGTGCCGGGATTGCGCGAGTTGACCGACGCCGTCCATGCCGAGGGCGCGGCGGCGAGCGCGCAGATCGGGCATGCCGGACCGGTGGCCAACGCGAGATCCAACGGCTTTCCCGCGCTCGCTCCCAGCCGGATGATCAGCCCCCTCACGATGCGCTTCATGAAGGTGCCCGACGAAGCGGAGATTCGCGAGGTTATCGCCGCGCACGCGAACGCGGCGACACTGGCCGAGCAAGCGGGCTTCGACGCGGTGGAAATCCATTTCGGGCACAACTACCTGGTGAGCTCGTTCCTGAGCCCGAGATTGAACCGGCGCACCGACGGGTACGGCGGTTCCACCGCCAACCGCGCCCGGCTGGCGCGTGAAATCGCCTGGGCGGTACGGGAAGCCGTGGGTGGCCGGCTCGCGGTGATCGCGAAGCTCAACATGGAAGACGGCGTGCCGGGCGGACTGACGGTGCCGGAGTCGCTGCAAGTGGCGGCGTCGTTGGAGGCGGACGGCACGCTCGACGCGCTGGAGCTTACCGCTGGAAGTTCACTGCTCAACCCGATGTTGCTGTTCCACGGCCAGGCGCCGCGGAGGGAGTTCGCCAATGTCCTTCCGCTACCGGCGCGCTGGGGTTTCCGCCTGGTCGGCCGGGCTTTCCTGAAGGAATACCCCTATCAGGACGGGTATCTGCTCGAGCGGGCGCGCCACTTCCGCCGGGAGCTGTCGATGCCACTGATCCTGTTGGGCGGCATCACGAACCTGCACACCATGCGGCAGGCGATGACCGAGGGATTCGACTTCGTCGCGATGGCCAGAGCGCTGCTGCGGGAGCCGAACCTCCTGCACCGCATTCGATCCGACGCCGGAACCCAGTCGGCCTGCGTCCACTGCAACGAATGCATGCCGACGATCTACACCCGCACGCGCTGCGTCTATCGCCCCGATAGAACCGGTGCGCCGATCCCGTTGACGCTGTCGGGCACCGAAACACCCATGTCATCGGATCAGACCGCCAGCGGCGGCGGTGCGGTCGCCGGTCGCGCCGGTGGGCGATAGTCGTCCCAGGCGGTGGCCAGCCGCGCGACGGCCGCGGTGAGAGTGCTTTCCGGGTGACGGAAGTGCAGGCGTATGTATTCGCCGCTGCCGCCGCTCACGTCGAGACCGTTGCCTGCGAGCACGGCGACGCCGTGGCGGAGCGCGGTCTGGGCGAACGAGTTGCCGTCGCCGTAAGGCAGTCGCACCCAGAGTGTCTGGCCGCCGCGCACAGCCGACACCGTCCAGTCGGGGAGGTGTGCGCCCAGCGCGCCCAGGAGCGTGTCGTGGCAGGACTGCCGTTGTGCCGCATGGTTCGCGCACAACAGATCCAACTGTGGAACCAGCCGGGCGGCGGCGAGCTGGGCCGGTAGGTTTCCGCCGAGGTCGTGCACCGCCCGCAGGCGGGTCACGCGTTCGATGACCGGGCGCGGTGCGCGGATCCAGCCGATGCGCAAGCCGCCCCACATGCTCTTGCTCAACGATCCGATGGAGATGGCGTCGTCGGAGTCGACCGCGAACGGCGGCATCACCTCGCCCGGGAACCCCAGGTCGGCGAGCACTTCGTCGGCGATGAGCGGGACACCTGCGGCAGCGGCCACTTCGGCGATTCTGCGTCGGACCAGGCGGGGAAGGACTGTGCCGGTGGGATTCTGGAACGTGGGGGTCAGGTAGCCGACGGCGGGACGGTGCGCTCGAACGGCCGCCTCGAATCCGGTGAACCCGACCGGCAGCGCATCCAGAACGGCCGCTTGTTCGCGGAATGCCTCGAGCGCGCCCGGGTAGGTCGGCGTCTCGAGCAGAACGCGATCACCGGGGGTGATGAACGCGCGAGCCAACAGCGAAAGCGCTTGCTGACCGCCGTTGGTGACGAGAATCCGATCGGCGGGCGTCGGCGCTCCCAGCCGGGTGTAGCGCTGGGCAATGGCCTCGCGGAGTGTCGAACAACCGGCAGGGTGATAGCCGATGTCAGCGGTTGTCGACGCCAATTCGGGCAGTATCGCGGCGAACGCCGCGGTCATCTCCGGAGGTGGTGCGCCGGGCGCGGCACAAGCCAGCGAGATCACCTGGGGGTCCGGCTCCAGCAGATGCAGGAACATGGGCGCGCTGGTGGTCTTCGGCGCCGCCGTCGGCGCACCCGCGACGCGAGTGCCGCTGCCTTGGCGCCGCACGATTCGCCCTTCGCCCTCCAACAGCCCGTAGGCGGCGACCACCGTGCTGCGTCCGACGGAGAGACTGCGCGCGAAGACCCGATCCGGCGGCAGCCCGGTTCCCGGCGGGAGTTCGCCCGCATCGATCAACTGCCGAAGCCGTGCCGCGAGCAGCAGATACAACGGACCTCGCCCCGTCGACCACCGACCGAGACGATGCAATACCTCAATTGGATCCATCAGCAAACCAATTTTGCCGTATTGGATCTGGGTCCACCATCCCGCGCCGACCACCATGGCTCCCATGAGCGAAGAAGCAGCCATCTCCGAGCGCCTGACCGTTTCGATCCCCGGCACCATCGCCGCGCTGCCGGGGCCTTTCCAGCAACGCGATGTCGCGCGGGTCAACGACACCGTGGTCCGCGCCGCCCGGCTCGAGGGCGAGTTCCCTTGGCACCACCACGACGAGGACGAACTGTTCCTGTGCTGGGACGGCGCTTTCCGCATCGAACTCGAAGGCCGCGCACCCGTCAGCCTCTCAGCCGGAGACGTCTTCGTCGTCCCCAAAGGAGTTCGGCACCGCCCCGTCGCGGAGACTCGCGCCCACGTCCTGCTCATCGAACGGCCCGAGACCAAGCAGTACGGGAACTGAATGATGCTCGGTTGTGCGTCGGCGCGAGACCCGATGCATGGTTGTGGCCAGTCACAGCAATTCCGCATACTGCTTGCCGGTAATGAAAGCCGTCACATATGCCCGCGACCCGAGAAGTTAGCTGGTCATCCGATCGGATTGCCGGCCTCAGCGCATGCGTGAAGAGCCGGTTACGTGACTTCACATTCTCGGTGGAGTGCGCTAGGGAAGAATTAAAGCAGAAAGTACCTATTGGTCGGTATTGATTGATACCTGCCCACCCAATGAATGGGGTATGAACAGCAAATTTTCCACAATGGCAATATTTCTGTGGCGCACGGTAACAGATGATGCTTTCGCCACCCCCTCGGATGCGCTGTCAAATCGTCTGAGACAGTGCTTGTCGCCTCGCGGTCTGCGCTCCATTCTTATTTGTCGCGGAAACCAAACGGCCAAAAATTAGCCAGAGATTTGCGATCGACGGAAACCCGCTGCACCGCACGGGTTTTCACATTGCAGCTCGCATAGTGCGGGTGTACAGATGTGAGAACGCGTGGCGGTGCGGCTGCACCCCGCGCGGTATAGCGGGACAGCGGGATACGGCAGTCCCGTTCGCGGATATCGGAGGGCATGTGATCGCGGACTCTGCGGGTGTCGAACCCTGCGCTGAACTGTGGGGATCCGGTTCGGATCAGTCGGAGGAGGATCGAGGGACCCCTATATCGCGCACGTCGGGAAAAGCCTGCGGCGTGACGGAGGGAGACGCTCGATGAATGTATCCGAGACCGTCGGCGAACGGGTGCGCGTGTTGTTCTCACGCGGTTTGCACGTGACCGAAATAGATGTAGACACGCCATTGCTGGATTATGGCTTGGACTCGGTGCGGTCGGTGGAGTTGGTGATCGAGCTGGAGCGCGAGTTCGGTATCACGATCTCCGACGAGGAGGCCGCGACGCTGCACACCACGCGCGACGTGATCCACTGTGTGACGGGGAAAGCGACACCCGACCGGCGCGCACGGGCCGGAGCGCGAGCGTGACCGTCCATTCTGGGCGGCGAGAACACGCGTCGCCCGCCATATCCGAGCTCTTCACCGATTTTGCCGAGTACAACCGGCCCGGCTTGGCCCAGTTGCTGCGGGCCTGCCACCTGGACGTGGTGTACACCGCCGCGGAGGGCGACCACCTCGTCCGCGCCGACGGCACCCGGGTCCTGGATCTCGTGGGCGGATTCGGCGCGGCACTGTTCGGGCACAACCATCCAGCCCTGGTACGAGCGGCGACGGCGCTGCTGAATCAGCAGGCGCCGTTCGTGGCGCAGGGCAGCGTCCGGCCCGGCGCGACGCGGCTGGCGCGGCGGCTGTCCGAGTCGGTCGGCGCGAGCACCGGCCGCGAGTATGTCGTCACCTTCGGATCCACCGGGGCGGATGCGGTCGAAGCGGCGATCAGGCACGCCGCGGTCTCGCACGCGCGTGCCCTGTCCGACTTGGACGCCGACATACGGCGCACGCTGCGTCGGCTGCGCCGCGACGGCCTGCACGACGTGCGACCCGCCGCGCCCGCCGACGACGCCGAGCCGCGCACGGCCGCCGCGGTGCTCACCGAGACGCTCGAGCGCATCGCGCGGCTACGCGAACGCGGGCCGGTGTTCGTCTCGCTGGCCGGTGCGTTCCACGGCAAGAGCGCAGGTGCCTTCGCGCTCACCGAACAGGCTGACACCCCGGCCGACCTGGTGGTGCCCGGCCCCGAGCGGCGCAGGCTGGACACCTGGACGTCGGAGGAGATCGCCGACGCGTTCGCGGACGAGCTGTGCACGGTAGGCGTCATCGGCTTCGACGCCGCCGGAACGCCTGTTCGCAGCTGGCGGCATCTGTCGCCGGTCGCCGCGGTGTTCGCCGAGCCCGTGCAGGGCGAAGGCGGCGTCCGCGAGGTTCCCGCCGAGACCCTGCGGGCCCTGCGCGAACTGGCGGACCGGCACACGGCGGCACTGGTTTTCGACGAGATCCAATGCGGCATGGGACGCACCGGCACGTTCCTGGCGTCGGCCCCGTCCGGGGTGCGCGCGGATTACTACCTGATGTCGAAATCGCTCGGCGGAGGATTGGTCAAGATCGCCGCGCTGCTGGTCGACCGGCGGCACTCGGTCGCCGACTTCGGGCGCTATCACACCTCCACCTTCGCCGACGACGAGCTGTCCGCGACGGTCGCGGACGCCGCCCTGGATCTCCTGCGCGCCAACCAGATCCGGATCAGCGAAGCGGGGACCCGGCTCCGGTCGCGACTGGACGCGGTGGCCCGCCGCTGGCCGAAGGAGATCGTGTCCGTGCGCGGGCGCGGTCTTCTCCAAGGGGTGGAGCTGCGGGTACCGGAGCCGGAATCCGCTCTGCTACGCGAGATCTGCGCGCCCGACCTCTTCGGCTACATCGTGGCCGGATACCTGGTGCACCGCCACGCGATCCGCATGCTGCCGACGCTATCGGCTCCGAGCACGCTGCGCGTTCAGCCCTCGGCCTTCGTCAGCGACAGCGACCTCGACCGGCTGGCCGCGGCGCTGGACGACGTCGCCGCGCTGCTGCACCGCGGCGAGTACGCCCAGCTGCTGGCGCACTTGGCCGCACCGGTCACCACCGAAATCGCGGCGCTGGACCGCGCGCCCCTCCCGCGGCGTGCCGACGCGGCACCAGCGCGAGATCCGCGCGAACCGATCAGAGTGGCTTTCCTGGCAAACCTGCCCGACGTCGCGGATCTGCGCCGGCTCGCCCCCGAGCTGGCGGAATGGACGGACGAGCAGTTCGCCGCACTGTTCGAACGTCTGCGCGCGGTGGCCGATCCATTCGAATTGACCAGGCGGACGATCACCTCACCGACCGGGGCCGAGGTCGAGATGCTGCTGATCGCGGTGCCGCTGACGGCCGAGCAGATCGTCGCGCACCAGCGCGCCGGTGAACGCACCTACGTGCGGGATCTGGTGTGGCTCGCGGTCGAACAGGCGATAGCGGCCGGAGCCAGGGTGATCGGTCTGGGCGGCTACACGTCGATCGTCACCGACGCCGCGCGCGAGGTGGCGGAGGACACCGTCACCGTGACCTCCGGCAATTCACTCACGGCAGCCTGCGCCTATGCGGTGCTGCACGCAGAGCTGACCGCCCTCGCGCCGGGACAGCGGCGGGTCGGCATCCTCGGAGCGCTCGGCAACATCGGTGCGGTCATGGCCGAACTCGTTGCGCCACTGGCTGATGCACTGGTCCTGGTGGGCAGGCCCGGCGCCGGAGCGCGGCTGCGCCGGGTGGCCGCCGGACTGCCTGGCGAGGTCGTCGTGAGCGAGGACCTCACCGCGCTGCGCGATTGCCGGGTCGTGGTCACCGCGACCAACTCGGCCGCGCCACTGGTCACGACCCGGCATCTCGCCACCGATCACCCCGTGCTGATCTGCGATCTGGCTGTGCCCGGCGATGTGGACCCGGCGGTAGCCGAGCAGCCGCACATCACCCTGGTCGACGGCGGCCGCATGGCGCTGCCGCTCGGCCAGACCCCGCCCTTTCCGGAAACCGGGCTGCCCGCCGGGATCGTGTACGCGTGCATGGCCGAGACACTGCTGCTCGGCTTCGAGCCGCGCACCGCGAGCCCGTCCTACGGCGCGCTCACCGCCGCTGGCGTACGCCAAGCGCGGGAACTGGCCGCCCGCCACGACGTTCGCCCGGTTCTGCTGCCGACAGGAGCCACCACCGTGATCACCCCAACGACCGCGTCCGGTCCGACACCGATGTTCCTCGGTGCGGCCGACTTCACCCCGTCGCGGGCGGGCGCCAAGGCCGCCACCCTGCACGAACTGCTCTCCGACGGATTCTCCGTCCCACCCGGCTTCGTCGTACCCGCTGACCTGGACCTGGACGCCGTCGCCGACGACGAGCTGACCGGCTGGGTGCGGGCGATCGGCGGATTCCCGGTGGCGGCGCGCTCCAGCGGCGTGCTCGAGGATCTCGACGACGCCAGTTTCGCCGGACAGTACGAGTCCTACCTGGACATCACCGACGCGGCCGGGCTGCGGACGCACATCGAGCAGTGCCGGGCGTCGGTGCGCAACGAACGAGTGCGGGCCTACCTGTCCCGGCGCGGTCTGGCCGAGGCGGACGCAAGTGTCGCCGTGCTGGTGCAGCGCATGGTCGACGCTCGTTGCGCTGGTGTCGGTTTCAGTATCGACGTGCTTTCGGGCATCGAGGAGCACGCGGTGGTGGAGACCTGCCACGGCGTGGGCGAGCGACTGGTCTCCGGGCAGGTCGCGCCCACTCGCTACACCCTTCGGCTGTCGGATGGGGCCGTGGTGGCGCGCGACGCGGGACAGGAGGATGTCCACTTGGACGCCACCGACACCGCGGCGCTGGCCGCGCTGCTGCTCACCGTGCAGGCGCGCCGGCACCGGCCGCAGGACATCGAGTGGGCGATCGACGGCGACGGCGCACTGTGGCTGCTGCAGTCACGCGCGGTCACCGCGATCAGCTGGCGCACCGACATCGAGCAGTTCTCCGACGCGGATCTCCGGGACGGCGGGGTCTCGGCGCGGGTGTGCACGCCGATGATGTTCTCGTTGTACGACAACGCCTTCCAGTACTCGATGCAGCGGTTCTTCGAGGGGCTCGGGCTGGCCGAGCCGGGGCGGGAGCCGGACTGGATGGCCATGTACTACGGCCGGGCCTACTGGAACGTCAGCGCGGTGAAGCAGTGCTTCCGGCGCATTCCCGGCTTCGACGAGCAGCATTTCGACGACGATCTGGGCGTCCTCAACGAATACGGCCCGCAGGGGCCGATTCGCACACCGAACACGCCGTTGACCATTGCTCGCGCGCTGCCCGTCGCCTTGGCCGTGCAGCGCAGCTATCGCGAACAGCTCGAAGCGGTCGACGCGTTCGCCGCGAGCTGGCCCGCCAAGTACCAGGCCTGGCGGGAACGGGTACGCGCGCTGCCGCGGACCGACGAGGCGACCTTCGCCGCCGACCTGGCCGACTGCCTGCTCACCGTGCACGCCGCCACCGAGCGCACCTACTTCACCACCATCTACCACAACTCGAGCCTGCAAACCGATTTCAAGCAGCTGCTGGACAAAGTGGACGCGGCCACCGGCGCGACCACCTCGGCCATCGCCCTCATGGGCGGCCTCGCCGAGATCAGCCACATGGCGCTGCAACGCGGCATCGTCGAATTGCACCGAGTGGCACGGGAATCCGGGCTCGACAGCCCGGCGTGGGACGAGGCGCTCGCGGCTTTCCTCGACGAACAGGGCTTCCACGCCGACGCCGAACTCGACCTGACCTGCCCGCGCTGGTCGGAGGACCCGCAGCGAGTGCGGGCGATGATCGCGGTGATGCTCGACAACGGGACCGTGCCCGCCGATCCCGCGACCACCCTGGTGGAGCAGCGCAAACGCTACGAGTCCGAGCTCGCGGCGGTGCGCGCCCGGGTCCGCGCCCGGCCGACGACGCGGGTGCGGTACGCCAAGGCGCTGGACAAGCAGATCGAGCGGATGCGGCGTTATCTGGTCGCCCGTGAGCGGATGCGCGAATTCTCCTCGCAGTGCTACGCCGTGGTCCGCGCCTACGTGGTGGAAGCCGGTACCCGGCTGGCCGCGGCAGGCGTGCTGGAACACGCCGACGACGCGTTCCAGCTGACCATCCACCAGCTGACCGATCTGGTCGCGGGCCGAGCGGCCAGCAGCGACCTCGCGCCCGTGATCGCCTACCGCCGTGCGATGTACGCGGGCTACCGCGATCTCGTGCCGCCGCACGAACTCGGCGGCGGGGTGACCGTCGCGGCGGTGCGCGTGGTGGGGCATGGCGACCTGTCCGGCCTCGGATGCAGTCCAGGCGTGGCCGAGGGCACGGCCCGGGTGATCACCTCGCTGGACCACATCGACCAGCTGCGCGAGGGCGACATCCTCGTCACGCGGTTCACCGATCCCGGCTGGACGCCCGCGCTGGGGTTGGTGGCCGGCGTGGTCACCGAGGTGGGCGGCATGCTGTCGCACGCGGCCGTGATCGGACGCGAGTACGGCATTCCGGCGGTGCTGAATGTGGCGGGGGCGACGACGGCGGTGCGATCGGGTCAGCGCATCCGGGTCGACGGCGGTGCGGGTCTGGTGCAGGTCCTGGACGGCGGCGATCCGGCGGACGAACCCGCCGTGACCGAGTCGGTCTCCCACGAGCCCCGACCGGACACCGCGATTCGCGAAACGCCGGAAACGGACCCGCCAGACCGAGCGAGGCCGGAAACACCGATCACAACAACGGATTTCGCCGCACCGCCGCGCATTGTGCGTGGCTCGGGAAAGGACACCACACTGACCGCACGCAAACGTCTCATCTGCCTCGCGGGTGGCGACGGTTCGGGCAAGACGACCCAGGTGGCCAGGATCGCCGCCGAGTTCGAGGCGCAGGGGCACAGCGTTGCCGCGGTGACGATCTGGGACGCGTTCCTCGACCCCAAGGTCTCCTCGAAACTCCCCTGGGGCAGTCCCGCCGAGATCTACGGCTATCTCCAGTTGCTCACCCCGCTCAGCCGCGCGCACTTCCTGTTCCACGCCATGCAGCTCTCGCTGGACCTGGCCGCCGAACGCGACGCGGACATCGTGCTCGCCAACGCCTATTGGTACAAGTACTACGCCACCGAGGTCGCACATGGCGGTGACCCGGCCGTGCTGCGCAGCCTGGCGGCGGGATTCCCGGAGCCCGACCGCACCTTCTACCTCGCGGTGCGTCCGCAGGACGCGCTGGCCCGCAAGCGCTTGCGCAGTGACTACGAGAGCGGCTACGGCGACGAGGAGTCGTTCCTGACCTTCCAGCAGCGCAGCCACGAGGCACTCGACGCGCTGTCGGAGGAACTCGGCTGGATCCGCCTCGACGGCGCCGCGGCGCCCGCGGAGGTCACCCGCGCCGTGCTCACCCAGCTGCGCGAGGACGACCGATGAGCACCCGCCGGGTCGCCCTGGTCGGCATCGACGGCGCGGGGAAGTCCTCGGTGCTGGCCGGGCTGCGCGCGCTGGCCGAGCCCGCCGGTGTCGGCCGGTTCGCCTCGATGACCTGCCCCGACTTCCACGACACCAGGGACGTCCCGCTCGCGGATCTGTCCCGGCAGCTCAGGGCGTTCAGCGTCGGCTGCGACGAGATCGGCGACGTGGCGATGAAGGCCACCGCGATGTACCTGCAGATGACCCTGTTCGGCCCCGTGGAACAGCACTTCCTGCGCACCTGGGCACCGGATGTGCTGGTCTTCGAACGGCATCCGCTGATCGAACTGCTGGTCTACGGCCCGCTGTACGTGGCGCTGGCGGGCACCGACGGACGCTGCCGCGAGCGGGAGGACGAGATCGCCGCGGTACTGGAACGGCATCGCCCCGGCACCTTCGCCGACATCCTGGCTTGGCAGCACACTCAGGCGGCCCGGCTGGGCAGTTCGCCGGACCCGTGGCTGCTGCTGTCGGAGATCGCGGAGCTGGTGGAACGCGATATCTCCGGCGCCGTGTCCGGTTTCGCCGAACGGTTCCGCACCACGCTGCCCGATGCGGTGCTGTGGCTGGACGCGCCACCGGAGCAGGCCGCGGCGCGCTGCGTGCAGCGGTCGGCGCACGGGCCCGTCGAGGCCCATGAGACGGCCGAGCGGCTGGCCGCTCTGCGCACCGGCTACGAGCGGGTGCGCGAAACCCTCGCGACCGCGTTCCCCGAGGTGGGATTCCACCGCATCGACACCGGTGACGGCGTCGATATCGAGGAATCGGTGCGCTCCTGCGTGACGGAAGGGAAGTTGCTGGGATGAGCACGCGCGGTGATATCGGCGCTGCCGATCTGGAGGCGCGAGTACGCGCGATCGTCGGGGAGGTGCTGTGGGTGGCCGCCGCCGACCTGGACCCGGCGACGCCGTTGATCGACTACGGACTCGACTCGCCGACCGCCATCGAACTGACCATCCAGCTGGAACAGGCCTTCTCCGTGACCATTCCGGAGGATGTCGCCGTCCGGCTGACCACGGTCGCCACGATCGTGCGATACGTCGAGGACCAGGCATGACCACACCATCCGATGCGCTTCGCCCCGCACACCCGAGCATCGTGCACGCACTGCTGGCAGGCGGCGAGCGGGGCACGGCAGTGGCGTCGACGACCATCATGGCCGAGCGTGCCGGGGCACCTGACGCCGACGAGATCGCTTGGCGGCACGACCATCTCGTCGGCGTGGCGAGCCGGGCGGCGGCCGGGCTGGCCGACGCAGGGGTGCGCAAGGGCGATCGGGTGCTGCTGTGCCTGCCCACTTCGGCGGAGTTCGTCACGGCGTTCTTCGGCGCACTGCTGCTCGGCGCGGTGCCCACGGCGATCGCCACCCCGGGCGGATTCGGGGCAGCGGAGATCTTCCTGGATCGTTTCACCCGGCTGCTCGCCTATCTGGAACCCGCGGCCGTGGTGGCCGCCGAATCGGTGCTGAACGCTGTGCCCCTGCCCGCGTCGGTGAAGGCGATCGACGCCACGGTGTTGCACGCGCTGGCCAGCGCACCGGACACGCCCGCGCTCACGCCTCGCCTGCCCGCACCGGACGATCTCGCGTTCATCCAGGCCACTTCCGGCTCGACCGGCACACCGAAGGGGGTCCAGGTCACCCACGCGAATCTGGCCGCCAATTGCGAGCAGATCGCCCGCGCCGCCGCGATCGGTGCCGGCGACACCTGGGTGGGCTGGCTGCCGCTGCACCATGACATGGGACTGATCGGCGGATTCCTGACGCCGCTGTTCCGCGGCGTCGACGCGGTGCTGATCCCGCCGAACCGCTTCCTGCGCCATCCGGCTGACTGGCTGCGCGCGGTGCACCGGCATCGAGGAACGCTCACCGCGGCACCGAATTTCGCCTACGGCTATGCCGCGGCGCGGATCGCCGACAGCGAACTCGACGGGGTGGACCTGTCCACGTGGCGGTTCCTGTTCTGCGGAGCGGAACCGATCCATCCGGCGACGGTGCGACGGTTCGTCGACCGGTTCCGCGCCTGGGGACTTCCGCCCGACGCGCTCGTGCCGTGCTACGGGCTGGCCGAGGCATCGCTCGCGGTGACGGTGTCACAGCCGCGGGCGCCGATCGCGTACGACTCGGTCTCGCGCCGGGCACTCGTCGAAGACGGTGTGGCCATGGACGTTCCGGCCGACGATGGCGACGCGCTCGAGATCGTCGACTGCGGCGCACCCGTGGCGGGCACCGAGGTCCGGATCTTGGACCAGAACGGTGTGCCGCGCGGCCCGGATCTGATCGGCCGCGTGCAATTCCGCGGACCGTCCACCACGCCGGGCTACTTCCGGTTGCCCGAGGCGACCGCGGCCACGCGCGTGGACGGCTGGTGGGACACCGGCGATATGGGCTATCTGCGGGATGGACGACTGCGGGTCACCGGGCGACGCAAGGATCTGATCATCATCCGCGGTGCGAACTATCTGCCCACCGACTTCGAGATCGCTGCCGAACAGGTGCCGGGCGTCCGGCCCGGCGGCGTGGCCGCGGTGGGAGTGACCGACGCCGAAGGCATGTCGGAGGAATTGCATCTGATCGTCGAATCCGCCCTCACACCAGAGGAATACGACACACTGGCCCGCGCGATACGCGCCGCGGTGAGCAAACGGACCGGGGTACTGGCCGCGGGCGTACGAATTGTCGCGCCGCGCAGCATCCCCAAAACAACGAGCGGAAAAGTGCAGCGCGCCGCGGCACGACACCTGCTCGAGGACGATCCCGACGCACTGGTCGGCGCCGGGCGCGGGGGAGATGCCGCGCGATGACACTGCTGACCCGAAACGGCGACCGCCGCTTGGACGGTCCCGTCCTGCGACATCCGCTCGGCGTCTATCCCGACTATCGAGCCGACCCGCTCACCCTGTTCTACGAGTCCGCTCTGGCCCACGGCAGCGTGCGGCTGCGGCTGGCCCACCTGCATGTGCACCTGCTGGTCGAGCCAGAGCACATCGAACAGGTGCTGGTCACCCACGCGGCACGATACGAGAAGGGGATCAGCTACCGGAGCCTGAACCATCTGCTCGGCCCCGGCCTGCTGACCAGCGGCGGCGAACTGTGGAAACGCCAGCGCGCCTTGATCAAACCCGCGTTCGCGCGGCGTCACGTGGAAACTGAGATCCCGCTCATGGTCGAGTGCGGACACCGGATGCGTGCCCGCCTGGACGCGCGCGCCGCTGAAGGTGCGGCGTTCGACCTGGTGCCCGAGGTGATGGGGTTCGCCGCCGACGTGGTGTGCCGCGCGGTACTCGGCGCGGACATCGACGGCGTGCTCCCACAGATCGAAGACGATGTGCGCGACGGCGTTTCCTGGGTGATGCGGCACATGGCCGCGCCGATCCAGGTGCCGCCGCGGGTTCCGACGCCGGGCAATCGGCGGTTCCACGGCGTGCGGCGGCGGTTGCATCACGTGGTGGACGAGGTGATCCGGCGGCATCGGCACACCGACGGTGACGTCCACTCGCTGCTGGCCCGGCTGCTCGCCGCGCGCGACGACGCCGGGCACGCGATGGACGACGCGCAACTGCGGCACGAGGTGCTGACCTTCCTGCTGGCCGGTCACGAGACCACCGGAGGGGCGCTGGCCTGGACGGTCTACGAGCTGTGCCGCAACCCCGCCGCACTCGACCGGGTGCGCGCCGAGATCGACATGCTGCCGGACGGTCTGGACGATCCGGACGCCATGCGCGCCGCGCTGCCCGAGTTGGAGTACACCGGCCGCGCGATCGACGAGGCGATGCGCCTGCACCCTCCGGCGTGGGCGTTCAGCCGCACCGCGCTCGAGCCGGACAGCTTCGACCGGTTCGACCTGCGTCCCGGCGCGATCGTGGTAATCAGTCCGTTCGTCAACCACCGGCTGCCCGTTTTCTGGGACTCGCCGCTGACCTTCGACCCCGACCGGTTCACCAAGGAGCGGAACCGGGCGCGTCCGCCGTTCCGGTACTTCCCCTTCGGCTGGGGCGCGCATCTGTGCGTGGGTCAGCAGATGGCGCTGATCGAGATCCGCGTGGGTCTCGCGATGCTGCTGTCCCGCTACGACATCGAACTGGTGAACGGGATGCGGGTGCGCGAGCGCCCCGAGATCTCGAACACCCCCGACCCGGTCCTGGTCCGGCTGACCCGGCGCGAGCGCGCCGCCGCGGCGATCCCGGCCAGACAGGAGACCGCCCGATGACCAGTACCACCACCGGCGCGATACTGCGCGCGGAAACCCTCGCCACGGACCCCGAAGCCGACGCGCACGCGGGCGCCAAGGCCGCCAACCTCGCCAAGCTGCACGCCGCCGGGCGTCGCGTCCCGCCGTTCGCGGTGTTGAGCACCGACGCGTGCGCGCGGGTGCTCGCTTCGGCGGCCGATTCCATCACCGACCTGCTGGCCGGACTCGACCCGGATGACCCGGCCGCGCTGCGGGCCGTCTCGATGCGGATCCGGGCGATCGTCGAGGCGCTGACGCTGCCCGCGGACATCGCCGCCGAACTGGATGCCGTTGTCGCCGAAATGTCCACCGCCGGATCGTCCACGGCGGACGTGCGCTTCGCCGTCCGCTCCTCGGTGCGCGGCGAGGATTCGGCCACCGATTCCTTCGCCGGGCAGCTCGACACCGTGCTCAATGTCGCCGCGGCGGACCTGCCTGCCGCGATCGGCACTGTGCTGGCCTCCGCCTGGTCGGAGCGTGCGCTGTTCTACCGGGCGCGCCGTGGCCTCGACGCAACCCCGATCGCCTGCGCCGTCGTGGTGCAGGTGCTGCTCGACAGCGCCGTCTCCGGGGTGGTGTTCAGCTGCAACCCGCAGACCGGCGATCCCTCCGAGGCCGTCGTCGCGGCGGCGCTCGGGCTGGGCGAGGGCGTGGTGGCGGGAACGGTCGACTGCGACACCTACTTCGTCGATCGCGACACCCGCGCCATCACCTCGCGTGTCGTCGTCGACAAGCACAGCCGCGTGACGCCGTCGGCTGACGGTACGGGCACCGCCGTCGAAGATTTCGGCGATCCGGTGACCACCCCGGTGCTGTCCGACGCGCAGATCCTCGAATTGGCCGAGACAGCAGGGGAACTCGCCGACCGCTTCGGCGCGCCCCAGGACATCGAATTCGCGTACACACCCGACGGCCGGTTGCATCTATTGCAGGCCAGGCCGGTCACCGTGACCGGCGCGGGGGAGACCATCTTCGACAACGTCAACGTCGCCGAATCGTATCCGGGACTGTCGAGTCCACTCACCTTCTCCGTCTTGCGGGCGGCCTACGAGCAGGTCTTCCGGGCCTGCCACCGGGATTTCGGCGCCACCGCGCGGATCGTGGAGCGCAACGCCGCCGATCTGTACCCCTATCTGGTCGGCACGGCGCGCGGCCGGATCTACTACAACATCAGCAACTGGTACCGGCTCTTCCTCGAGATACCCGGCATGGAATTCGCCATCGAGGGCTGGGAGGCCGCACTCAACATCGAGAACCGATACCGGCGACCGGACGCGCCCGCCCATGGCGTCGCCCGGGTGCGCGCGATCGCCTTGCGGCTACGGGTCTTCGCGGTCATCCTGCTCGGATGGCTGCGGCTGCCCCGGCGGCTGCGCGCATTCTTCACCGAACTGGCGGCGGCCACCGCCGACCTCGATCGCCGCCTGGACCCGGGCACGCCGGAGCGCGAACGCGACGCACAGGCGTTGCTGGCCTGGACGGAACGCTTCTTCGCCGAGCTCGTGCCCGCGTATTCGGTGCAGATCTTCAACGACTTCCTCGCCCAGCAGATGTTCCATGTGGTCGGTCTGCAGCTGCGCCGGGCGGGCTTGGCCGAGGACGCGGCGCTCACCCTGCGCAACGAGCTGTTCTGCGGTGAAGACGGTGTCGACAGCGTCGACCCGGTGCGGTCGGCGCTCGCGCTCACCGCCCGGGTGCGCACCGATCCGGCGCTGCGCGCGCTGTTCGACGGCCCCGCCACCGCTCGCGAGGTGTGGACGACGTTGTCGCAGGATCGGTTCGCGGACTTCCGCGCCGCCTGCCTGCGCCACATCGCGGAGTTCGGCGACCGCACCGTGGACGAGCTGAAGCTGGAGACCGATCCGCTGGGCGAGCACCCCGAGCGCCTGGTGCCGATGCTGCGCAACTACCTGCGCGGCGGGCAGAACGCCGACGACATGATCGCGCGGGAGCAGGCGATCCGCCGCGCTGCGGAGCAAACGGCAGCCGGACTGTTCGAAGGTAAAGCCCTACCGCGCACAGCCTTCCGCCTCACGCTTCGCTTGGCGCGCGAACACGTGAAGCAGCGCGAGAACATGCGTCTGGGCCGCAGCCGCTCTTTCGGCTTGGTGAAGCGAGTGTTCCGCGAGTACGGCAGACGGCTGCACACGTCCGGGCTGCTGGACGATCCGCGTGATGTCTTCTGGCTGACCTACGAGGAGATCGCCGCCTTCACCCGCGGCACCGCGGTGGACACCGACGCCGCCCGTACCGTGGCCCTGCGCAAGGCCGACCACGATCGCTGGCGTGCGCAACGACTGCCCTCCCGCATCGTCACCACGGGGATCGCCGCGGCGGGCATCGCCGACCCGACGCTGGAGGAACCGGACGACGGCGCCGTGGCCGGTGCGCGCGTTCTGCGCGGAATCGGTTGTGCCCCCGGCCGTGTCGAAGCGCCCGCACTGGTGGTGCACACCCCCGACCCGGACGTGGCGATCGATGGCCAGGTGCTGGTGGCCTCCACCACCGACCCGGGATGGGTGTTCCTCATGGTCGCCGCGGGCGGTTTGGTGAGCGAGCGCGGCAGCCTGCTGTCGCACACGGCCATCATCGGACGCGAACTCGGCATCCCCACAGTCGTCGGCGTGCCGGGCGTCACCCAGCTGGTCGCCAGCGGCGACGTCCTGGTGCTGGACGGCCGGGCCGGAACCGTAACGCTCGGTAAGGAGCAGCGAGCATGACAGCTCCCGATCTCGCCCATGGCGAGAACTTCAGCCTCGAACACTATCTCGACCCCGCGGCACATACCTTTGAACAGCGTTTCGCGGAGTTCCGCCCCTACGCCGAGCACGCCCGCGGCAGCGGGTTCGTGCTGCGCGAGGTGGCCGGTCCTTCCGGCGCGGTCGTGCCGGTGCGCGATCCGGCGACCGGCGCGACCGACGAGCTGATCATGCTCGGGTCCAACAACTACCTCGGCCTGGGGAATGAACCGCGGATCGCCGAGGCAGCCATCGCGGCGATCCGGGAATACGGTGTCGGGCACGGCGGCCCGCCGCTGCTCAACGGCACCACAACGCTGCACCGGCGGCTCGAGGAACGGCTGGCCGAGCTCAAGGGCAGCGAAGCGGCCATGGTGTTCTCCTCCGGCTACGCCGCCAACGTCGGCTGGGTGACCGGTCTGCTGCGCAAGGGCGACGTGCTGCTCTACGACGAGCAGAATCACGCCAGCCTCTACGACGGCATCCAGCTCGGCCGGGTGCGATCGATGGCATTCGCGCACAATGACTTACGGCACTTGCGCCACCGGCTGATGCAGATCAGGTGGCGCAATCCGGGCGCGAACATCGTTGTGGCCGTCGAGGGCGTGTACTCGATGGACGGCGATATCGCCCCGCTACCGGAGATCCGCGCGCTGTGCGACGCGTTCGGCGCGTGGCTGGCGGTCGACGACGCGCACGGCACCGGGGTGCTCGGCGCACGCGGGCACGGCACCGCCGAGCACTTCGGGCTGGGACCAGGCGCCGTGGAGCTGTCCATGGGCACGTTCTCCAAGGTCTTCGCGAGCACCGGCGGTTTCGTGACCGGCTCCAGGGATCTGGTGGACACGCTGCGCTTCTTCGCTCGCTCCTACATGTTCTCCGCGGCGCTCGCGCCGCCGGTGGTCGCGGCGGTGCTCGCCGGGATCGACTTCCTGGCCGAGCATCCCGAGCGAGTCCGGCGACTGCACGACAACGTGGCGTATTTTGTGCGCGGATTGCGCGCCATGGGTTTCGTGGTGGACCCGCAGACCGCGATCATCCCGATCCTGGTACCGCAGCGCCTCGCCGTCGCGGACGTGGTCACCGCCCTGCACCGCGAGGGCGTGTTCGTCAACGGCGTCGAATTCCCCGCGGTGCCCCGCGACCAGCAGCGCCTGCGGATCAGCATGATGGCCACCCTCACCGAGGACCACCTCGATCGCGCGCTGGACCGGATCGACACCGTCGCCCGCCGCTTCGGCTTCCATCCCGAACAGGAAGGGATCGCCTGACATGACCGACACCATGATCGCCGCGGGCGGGACGGACGCCGAGCGTCTGCTGGTGCACGCCGCGCTGGCCGCCCCGACCGAATCGGAGCGCACCGAGCTGACCGAGCTGGCGCACCGGGTCACCGACTGGACGAGCTTCTTCGAGCTGGCGCAACTGAACGCGACGGTTCCGCTGGTGCGGAACTCGCTGCTCGCCGCCGGGGTGTATGCGCTGGTCCCGCCGTTGACGCGAGTACGGTTCGACGCCGTCGCGGAGCGGATCGCGGCCGCGAACGACCGTCGTCTGGCGGGTGCGGTGAACCTGCTGCGACGGTTCGATGAGCGGGGTGTGCGCTGCGTGGTGCTCAAGGGCATGCTCTTCGCCACCGAGATCTACCACGACCCGCGCTACAAGCGGATGAACGACCTGGACATCCTGGTGGAACCGGGGCAGGTCGACACCGTTGTCGAGATCTATCGCGAGTTGGGACTGTTCGCGACCTCGGAGTTGCTGGGCAAGGCGCCCAAGGCGCGGACCGAGCGCTCCCACCACCTGCCGTCGTTCGTCTCCCGCGACGGCTCGCTCGTGGTGGGCACCCACTGGGGCCTGATCACCCCGCTGGCGCCCTACAGGATCGACTATGCCGCGATCTGGAAAGGTGTGCGGCGCATCGACTTCCACGGCGTGCCCGCGTGGGCGATGGCGCACGAGGACAATCTGCATCACCTGGGCATCCACCTGCCCTACTACAAGACCGGCGTCCGCGAACTGGGCGACATCTGGAACCTGGCCCGGTACGCGGGCGCGGATCTGGACTACGACCTGCTCGCCGCCGAGATCGCGGCGGCGGGCAGCGAAGGGCTGATGTACCACGCCCTTTCGCTAGCCCACCGGCTCGTGCCCAACGCCGACTTCGCCGGGCTGCTGGACCGGATCGCTCCGCGCGTGGACCGGTTCACTCGCGGCGACACCGCGCGCAAGGTCGCCGACGTGCACACGCTGCTCCGCAGCCGGTCCACACATACATCTCGCATCGAGAAGGCCTACACCGAGTTCAATATGACCGCCGACGCGCGGGAGAAGCTGGACGGCTTCGGTCGGCTGTGGTCGGGGCTCCTGCTCGTTCCCGGCGCGGAGGCGGCCCGGATGAGCTCGCTGCGCAACCCGGGCCCGGTGGCCGCCCTCGGCGCGCGCGTGATCGCGCCCTACCGCCTGACCCGCGTGTTCCAGCGCGACCTCGGCCGATGGCTGTTCCCCGCCGCGCTCGCCAAGACGGTCTACGACCTCGGCGCGGCGTACGCCGGAGAGCTCCGGTCGCGCACCGGGCTCGGCGGCGCGCGGACCACGCCGCCCGGTATCGAGGAATACGCCGCCCGGCTCGGGCTGACCAAGGCGGATCTGCAAGCCGTACTGGACAGCCAGGAATGAGCGAGCGACGCACGGTGCTGTGGGATCTGGACGGCACCCTGATCGGACTGCGGCGGCGCACCTTCGCGACGCTGATGCCCGCCGGGGCGGCATGGGTGTTCCGCGATCTCATGCCGCCGCACCGTTTCCTGCCGATGTTGCGCCGCACGCTGCTGGACGTGCGCGTCAACGACACCGACCACACCAATACGGAGCTGATGCTGCGACTGCTCGCCGAACGCGTCGGCACCAGCCGCGACGTGGCCGCGGCCCGCCTGGCGCGGCTGTCGGAAGTCGAATTCGTCCGGCTGCGAGCGTGTTTCCCGCCGAACCCGGCCGCGGTCGCGACGGTGCGCCGATTGACGGCGACAGGTGCGCGTCAAGTGGTCGCGACCAACCCGTTGTGGCCGCGCAGCACCGTCGAGACCAGGATCCGCTGGGGCGGACACGATCTCGCGTCGTTCGCGTTCACCACCAGCGGTGAGACCATGCGCCGCGCCAAGCCGCGGCTGGATTTCTATCGCGAAGTGCTCGACCATCTCGGCGCGGCGGCGGGGGAGTGCGTGATGGTCGGCAACGATCCCGCAAGCGACGGACCCGCGGCGCACCTCGGGATTCCGGTGTTCCTGCTGGGCGCGCGCAGCACCGACATACCAGCCGCGGTGGCTCGCACCGGTTTGGTCACCACGGGAGACCACCGCGCGCTGCGCCGGTGGCTCGGCATCGAGGAGGATTCGTGCTCGTCGTCCTGAACCCGCGGTCGAACGCGGGCACCGCGCTGCGGCGCTGGCAGCCGGTGGAATCCGTGCTGCGCGCACGGCATCCGGACCTGTCCGTCGAACTGCCCTCCGACCCTCAGCACGCTACCGAGATCGTGCGCGCGGCCGTCACCCGGCCGAATCCGCCGCGGGTGCTGGTCGCCGCCGGTGGCGACGGCATGGTGAACCTGGTGCTGAACGCCCTCATGGATCCCGCGACCGACCGTCCGCGCGCCGCCGGGCCCGCGCTCGGCGCGGTAGGACTGGGTAGCTCCAACGACTTCCACAAGCCGGTGCCCGCGAGCGCGCGCGTCGGCGCCATCCCGGTGCGGCTGGACACCGCGCGCGCCGAACTCGTCGACGTCGGCAAAGCCAGCATGCTGCTGGCCGACGGCACGCGCGTCGTCCGCTACTTCTTGCTCAACGCCAGCATGGGACTGGTCGCGGCGGGCAATCATTCGTTCAACCACGCCACCGGCGTGGTCGGCTGGCTCAAATCGCGCAGCGTCGAAGCCGCCATCCTCGCCACGGCGCTGGCCACCATCGCCACCCACCGGCCGCTGCCGGTCGCGGTGCGCGGCGGCGCCTGGGCCCACAGCGCCCCGATCACCAACATCGGCGTACTCAAGAGCGTGCACTTCGCAGGCGGCATGCATTACGACACCGAGGTCACCCGCGGCGACGGCCAGTTCGACGTGAACATCTGGTCCGCGGCGGGAAGGCTGCGGACCCTCGGCCTGATCGCCGGGCTGTACGCCGGGCGGTTCCGGCGATCCCGGCTGGCGGTGTGCTACCGGGACGCGGCGGTGGAGCTGCGGCCCGACCGTCCGGCGCCCCTGGAACTGGACGGCGAGATCACGATGGTGGAATCGGCGCGGCTGGAAGTTCTGCCGCGGGTACTGCGGGTGTGCGCCGCATGACCGTCGTGCTCGTCACCGGGGCCGCGAACGGCATGGGCGCGGCCACCATGGAACACCTTGCGGCACTGGGTTATACCGTCGAAGGATGCGACCGTGTGGCGGCGTCGGGTGTCGCCCGAGTGGACGTGCGCGACCCGGAAGCGGTGGACCGCTGGGTGCACGGGGCGCACGCACGGCATGGCCGGGTCGACGCGGTCGTCACCTTCGCGGCCTACGGCGTGGTGGGGTCGGTCGAGGAGACCACGCCCGAGGAAGCCGCGGCACTGTTCGACACCAATGTGCTCGGCACGCATCGCGTGCTGCGAGCCGTGCTGCCGCTACTGCGGGACCAGGGCGCGGGCCGGGTGATCGTGGTGAGTTCGGGAGCGGGCGCGATCGCGGAGCCGTACGGCGGTTGGTACTCGGCCACGAAGGCGGCTGTCGAGCGCATCGGCGAGGCCGCGCGGATGGAGGCGGCCGAGTTCGGCGTGCACGTGTCGGTGCTCGTACCCGGATGGACCGTCACCCCGATCATCGATACGGCAGGGCACGTGTCCGACCCGATCGCCGCGTACGACCGCGACCGCGCGGCCGTGCTGAACCTGGTGCGCGGCTACCTGGCGGCGGGACAGCGCGCTGTCACGGTCGCCGAGAAGGTCGCGATGATCCTGGCCGCCGACCGGCCCAGGCAGGCCTACCTGTGCGGGCGGGACGTCCGGTTGTCCTTCTGGACCCGCAGGCTGGTCCCGGCCGTCGTCTATGAACGACTGGTACGGCGTTACTACGGTTTCCGATAGGCTCGGCAGCCTGCCGGTGGCTCGAGGTCGCCTCCGGGAGTTCCAGCAGGGCTGACCGGGTCACATCTCCTGCCTCGCGATGGTGTCCGGTTGGATGTGAACAATCGCGGTGCGCTGATTCAGGATTCGGCCGTGCGAGAGGATCGCAACCCGTCCAGCAGCAACTCGATGACGCGTCGAGTCGCGGCGTCGGCGTCTTCGCCGGGGCGGGTGTAGATCTGCACGGTCATGAGGCGAGCGATGTCGGCGGCGGTCACGTCCGGTCGTAGCGCGCCTTCGGCCTGCGCCTCGGTCGTCATGGCCGCGATGAGATCGATGATGGTCGAGCGGGTTTCGGTGAGCCGGGGATCGGCCTGGATGCGCGCGTGCAGAGCGGGTTCGACGGCCCCGGCGAGCGCACCGAGGCGTGCGAGTGCGCATTCGCGCAGGAACCTGCTCAGCGCGGCCCATGCGGTGGGTTCCTCCCGCCGCGCGGTGGCGGCGCGCTCGGCCAGGTCGGTCAGGTAGGGCTGGGCGATCGCGCTGAGCAGCGCGTCTCGGTCGGGAAACCGGCGGTAGAGCGTGCCGACGCCGACGCCTGCACGATCGGCGATCTCCTTCATGGGCACGTCTATTCCCCGCTCGCGGAACGCGATCAGCGCCGCGGCGAGGATCTGATCCCTGTTGCTCTGGGCGTCTGCCCGCATCGCACAACCTCCAACTGGACGAATTTGTTCCGGTTAGTGTACGTTGACGTTGTGGACGAAAATCGTCCGGTTAGCGGAAGGGTGCCGAAAATGGGCGGAAAAGTGCTGATCTCCGGGGCGGGCGTGGCCGGATCGACCCTGGCCTACTGGCTGACGCGGCGCGGGTTCGCGGTCACGGTGGTCGAGCGGGCGGTCGGCCAGCGTTCCAGCGGCAACCCGGTGGACGTGAAAGGTCCGGCCGTCGACGTGGTGGAGAAGATGGGCATCCTGCCCCGGTTGCGGGCGGCCGGATCCCGGGTGGAACGTATGACATTCGTCAACGCGCAGGGCAAACGCGTTGCGGGGCTGCCCCTCTCGGTCTTCCAGGACGGCGCGGGCGCGAAAGAGGTGGAGCTGCCGCGTGCCGATCTCGCCGGTATCCTGCTCGACGCCGTGAGCGAGAAGGCGGAATTCCGATGGGGTGACACCGTCACCGCGCTCACACCCGACCCCGACGGCGTCGACGTGAGCTTCGCCAACGCGGCGCCGCAACGGTTCGACCTGGTCATCGGGGCGGACGGGTTGCACTCGACGGTTCGCCGCCTGGCTTTCGGCCCGGAAACCGACTTCCGCGCCCACCAGGGCATGTATGTGGCGACCTTGCCGATCCCGGAGCCGTTCGGCTCCGATCGGGAGGTCATGTTCCACAACCTGCCCGGACGGGCGGTGTCGGTGCACCCCACCAACGGACACGCCATCGCCGCGTTCCTCTTCCGCGGCGACGCGGTACCCGACTTCGATCATCGCGACCTCGACCTGCACAAGCGCCTGGTCATAGACGCCTTCGCCGACGCGGGTTGGCGGGTACCCGAGCTGCTCGACCGGGTGCGCGCCGCCGACGATCTCTACTTCGACGCGGTCAGCCGCGTCGATGTGCCACGGTGGTCGTCGGGCCGCATCGCCCTGGTCGGCGACGCCGCCTCATGCCTGTCACTGCTCGGCGACGGGTCCACACTCGCGATCACCGGCGCGTACACCCTTGCCGAATCCCTCGCCCGAACCGAGGATCCCGTCGCGGCTTTCCGCCGGTACGAGACCGCCCACCGCCGTCTGGTCGAGCCCAAACAGCGGGGTTTCCGCGCCGGTGCCGCCATGCTGGTGCCCACCAACCGTGCCGGAATCCTGCTGCGCAACGCGGCTGCCATCGCGGTGACCGCCATCTCCGGGCTCGGCGCCCGGCGAGGATGACGCCCGCCAGGCGCCGACGGTCCATCGTCTCGAAAATATTCTCAAATATGCCGGTACAGCGTGGCCCGCGAGACGCCGAACTCGGTGGCGATCTCCGCGATGGAGTAGCGGCCGGAATCACGCATCCGGCGTGCGGATTCGACCATCTCCGCCGTCATCGCACCAGGTCGGCCCCGCCGGTTCGGGCCGGCGCTCGCCACCGCGGCCCGCGCCTGGCGGTCCGCCGCTGGCGGTGGCGGGTTGGAGCCCAGCAGGCGCCGGGCGCCATCGAGGATCGCCGCGCGCAGCTCGTTCGCGGGCCGATCGGCGAAGATGACCACCGGGTCGCTCAGCGCGGCGTAGACCTGCGCGGCCCGGACTCGGGCAGGCAGATCGGCGCCGGGACCGGCGATGAGTTCCTGCGCTGACAAGGCGATGGTTCGCAACCGCGCGAACGTCTCGTTGTCGGCGGACAACGCCTGGTCCTGCATCTGCATACGCAGCAACCGGCCGTGCGACAACCACACGTCCATCAGCCCCTCGATCACCGCCCAGCACCGCGCCTGCGGGCCGGCGACTCCGCGGGCTGATTCGATCACCGTTTCACAATCGGCCAGCAGCGGCTCCACGAGCGCGGCGACGATGTCGCTCTTGTTCGGAAAATGATAGAGCACAGCGGTTTTCGTCAGACCTACCCGTTCGGCCAGTTCCCGCACCGACACCGTGTGGTAGCCGCGCTCGGCGAACAGGTCGAGCGCGATACGCAGGATCCGGGAACGCGAGTCGTCGGTCATGCCGACCGATCCTACCGGTTGACTGACCATCGGTCAGTGCCCTAAGGTCGCCCCTGACCGATGGTCAGTAATTTCGAGACGGGAGCGGGTTGTGCGGAACGAGCGGATTCTCATCTCCGGTGCGGGCATTGCCGGGCAGGCGTTGGCGTACTGGTTGGCGCGGTACGGATTCCGGCCGACCGTTGTCGAGCGGGCGTCCCGGCTGCGGACCGGTGGTCAGGGCGTGGATATCCGGGATCAGGCGATCGAGGTCGCCGAGCGGATGGGCATCATGGCGCGGGTTCGGTCGGCGGCGGCGGATGTGGCCGGTATACGGTTCGTGAACGCCAAGGGCGACAGCATCGCAAGCATCGACATGCAGGACATCAAGGACCGGAACGACAGCGCCGAAGTGGAGATCATGCGTGGTGATCTGGTCCGGATCCTGCACGACAGCACCAGCGATTCGGTGGAGTATCTGTTCGGCGATTCCATTGTGGGTCTCGATCCGGACGGCGACGGTGTGACCGTTGCCCTCGAACGCGGCCCGGCACGTCGGTTCGACCTGGTGATCGGCGCCGACGGCCTGCACTCGACCGTCCGGCGGCTGGCTTTCGGCCCCGAGACGGAATTCGTGCGGCACATGGACCACTACTTCGCCTTCGGTGACGCCGACGCGGCCCTCGGCCCCGACCGCTGGGTCAGCGTCTACAACACTCCCGGCACGATGGCCGGTATCTACCGCTCGGGTAACCATGCCCAGGCCAAGGCCTACTTCATGTTCCGCAGTCCGCGCCTGGATATCGACCCGCGCGACCCCGCGGCCGCACGCGAGTTGCTGACCGCCCGATTCGGCGGCGAACCCGCCTGGCAGGTCGCGGGACTGCTGGACGGGGCGCTCACCGACGCCGAGCTGTATTTCGACGCCCTCGGCCAGGTCCACATGCCTGTCTGGTCGAACGGGCGTATCGCACTTGTCGGCGATGCCGCGTACTGCGCGTCACCCGTCTCCGGCGCGGGCGCGGAACTGGCGCTCATCGGCGCCTACCGACTCGCCGGTGACCTCGCCGCCGCGGGCGGCGATCACCATCGTGGCTTCCGCCGCTATGAACAGAGCCACCGCGCGCTGGTCGACCGCAAGCAGCAGGTGGGCCCCAACCTGCGGTTGATGGTGCCCAGGACGCGTGCGGGCATCGCCATCCGCAACACGATCACGCGCCTGCCGCTGCTGGAATCCATGGCGGGCATGGAACGCATCATGACCCCGAAGATCTCCGAGCCCCTGCCCGACTACCCTCCGGCACCCGAACCGGAAGCAGCATGAACCGCCACCACTCGATCGTCGCGGTGCGGGAGCCACCGCCGCTCCGGGAAGCCGACCGCACGATGACCCGATGGCCGGGTGAACGCGCGCCGGGCAAGCGCGGCAGCGGTATTCGGCGACTTGTAGGGTTCATGGCGAGCCGGAAGGTGTCCGGTCGGATGCGCGGAGGAAGGAACGGCGGGGATGTCGGACGCATCGGTCGAGGTGCTCTTGGACGACTTCGAGAACAAGGACAAATGGGAGCTCGCGGGGGACGGAGCGGCCCGGACTCACCTCACCACGTTCGCCGAGGGCGCGCCGAGCAAGACGCCGGGCGTCTACGCCGACGGCGTCGCCGGTGCCGACTACCGCGCGCTCGTGCTGCTGATCCGCTCGGCGACCGATGATCTCGAGGTCGACCTCGTCGCGAAGCCGGGGCAGTTGTCCTCGATCGCCGGGCGGTTGGCGGCCGTGCACCTGTGGGTGCGCTCGCCGCACGCGTCGATCGGGGTGTCGGCGCGCATCAGCACCGAGCAGGGCGAACGAGAACTGGCGCTCGGCAACGTCTCCGCCGATGGCGAATGGCAACGCCTCGGATACGAACCGGCCGATCCGATCGCCGACGCGAAACTCCTCGCTCTGAAGATCCGGCTCACCGAGGTCGTCAAGCGAGAAGGCGAAGTCATGATCCTGCTCGACGACCTGACCGCCCGCACCACGCCGTGACCACGCGCTCGGCCTCCGGAAACGTTGCGGTCCTTGGATTGCCGCCAACTCTCCTCGGGGCAAGAGCCTGACACCGTGTCGAGCATCGCGGCGTCCACAGGTCTTGACGGTTGTCGAGAAGGTCGGCCGTTCGCTCGCCCACTGGGCCCTGAGAAATCGCGACCCGCTGCGATCCGGAGGCGACGTGCACGATCGCAGGCCGCAGTAGCTCGAGGAACGTATGGCGGGATGCGGCCACCAGGCCACTGGAGTAGTTGTCCGGTGCCGATACGCAGCGATTCCGACCACTCCGAGTACGCCGATACTCGCGAGCGTCAACGAGTTGGCGTCCACACTGAATCCTGCCCCAGCCGTTCGGATATGGGCGGCGACCACTGGCGGGAGGAAACATGATCCGATCTACTCGGGGGACAGTCGTCGCTCGCATCGCCTCCGCGGCACTACTCGCCGCAGCGCTGCTCGGCATTGCGCCGAGCCAGGCACACGCCGACTCGGGAGAGCGCACGTTCGTCTGGAACCGGGACCTGCACGCGGGGGACTGCACCATGTTCGCGGGCGCCAAATGGACGCTGCAACGCGACGGCTGGGCGCATTTCACCGGGTGGGTGACGAGTGGCGACGACAACGACGCCTGGCTGATGCACGCCGAAATCTTCACCCGAAGCGAAGGTTACAAGGGCAACATCGCCGCGCAGCAGCCGGGCGTCGACGACATCACCAGGTTCGTCATCAACCTGCCCGACTCGGACCAACGGTATTGGTGGGATGTCTGGGGCACGTACAACGCGGCGTGGTTCGACGACCTCGACCGGATCAATCTGCGGTCGCATTGCTGAGGGACTGAAGCACCCCACGAGCCGACAAGCTCGCGGGGTGCCACATCATGATCAGGCCAGCTCGAACCGGTCGAGGTTCATCACCTTGTCCCACGCGGCGATGAAGTCCTGGACGAACTTCCGCTTCGCGTCGTCGGCCGCGTAGACCTCCGCGAGAGCGCGCAGCTGCGAGTTCGACCCGAAGACCAAGTCGACGCGGCTGCCGGTCCACCGGTGTTCACCGGTGACGCGATCCTTGCCCACGTAAGTCCCGTCGTCGGCAGGCGACGGCTCCCACTTCGTGCCCATGTCGAGCAGGTTCACGAAGAAGTCGTTGGTCAACGACTCGGGGGCCGAGGTGAACACGCCCAGCGGCGACTGCTTGTAGTTCGCGCCCAGCACGCGCAGACCACCGACCAGCACCGTCATCTCGGGAGCGCTCAGCGTCAGCAGATTCGCCTTGTCGAGCAGCAGGTACTCGGCCGGGAGCCGGTTGCCCTTCCCCAGGTAGTTGCGGAAGCCGTCGGCATTCGGCTCGAGCGCGGAGAAGGACTCCACATCGGTCTGCTCCTGCGTGGCGTCCGTGCGTCCCGGCGTGAACGGCACCTCGATGTCGAATCCGGCGTTCTTGGCGGCCTGTTCGACTGCCGCGCACCCGCCGAGCACCACGAGATCGGCGAACGAAACCCTCGTGTTCCCGGTCTGGGCTGAGTTGTACGCCTCCTGGATCTCTTCCAGGGTGCGCACCACCTTCACCAGTTCGTCGGGGTTGTTCACCTCCCACCCGCTCTGCGGCTCGAGCCGAATACGCCCACCATTGGCCCCGCCGCGCTTGTCGCTGCCGCGGAACGACGACGCGGCCGCCCACGCCGTCGAAACAAGCTGGGCCATAGTCAGACCCGACCCCAGGATCCGGCCTTTGAGGGCGGCGATGTCGACCGAGCCGATGAGATCGTGCGTCACCGGCGGCACCGGGTCCTGCCACAGTAGCGTCTCCTCCGGGACCAGTGGCCCGAGGTAACGGACGATGGGCCCCATGTCGCGGTGGGTCAGCTTGTACCACGCCTTGGCGAACTCGTCGGCGAGTTCGTCGGGGTGGTCGAGCCAGCGGCGCGTGATCTGCTCGTAGACCGGGTCGAACCGCAGCGAGAGGTCCGTCGTCAGCATCACCGGGGTGTGGGTCTTCGACGGGTCGTGGGCGTCCGGCACCACACCCGCCCCGGCGCCGTCCTTGGGAACCCACTGCCACGCACCGGCAGGGCTCTTGGTCTTCTCCCACTCGTAGCCGTACAGGGTCTCGAGGAAACTGTTGTCCCACTTCGTCGGGGTGGGCGTCCACGCGCCCTCCAGGCCGCTGGTGATCGCGTCCTTGCCGACGCCGGTGCCGAAGGAACTCTTCCAGCCGAGGCCCTGCTCCTCCAGCGGGGCCGCCTCGGGCTCGGGACCGACGTGGTCGGCCGGTCCGGCGCCGTGCGTCTTGCCGAAGGTGTGGCCGCCGACGATGAGCGCCGCTGTCTCGACGTCGTTCATCGCCATGCGGTGGAACGTTTCCCGGATGTCGACCGCGGCGGCGAGCGGGTCCGGATTGCCGTTGGGCCCTTCCGGATTCACATAGATCAGGCCCATCTGTACCGCGGCCAGCGGCTTCTCCAGGTCCCGTTCGCCGGTGTACCGCTCGTCACCGAGCCAGGTCTGCTCCGGACCCCAGTAGACGTCCTCCTCCGGCTCCCACTGGTCGACGCGGCCGCCGCCGAAGCCGAAGGTCTCGAAGCCCATCGACTCCAGCGCGACATTGCCGGCGTAGACGATCAGGTCGGCCCACGAGAGCTTCTTGCCATACTTCTTCTTGACCGGCCACAGCAGGCGGCGAGCCTTGTCGAGGCTCGCGTTGTCGGGCCAGCTGTTGAGCGGCGCGAACCGCTGCATACCGGCCCCGGCGCCGCCGCGGCCGTCGTTGATGCGGTAAGTACCCGCGGCATGCCACGCCATCCGGATGAAGAACGGCCCGTAGTGGCCGTAGTCGGCGGGCCACCAGTCCTGCGAGGTCGTCATCACCTCCTCGATGTCCCGCTTCACCTCGGCCAGATCAAGGGTCTGGAATTCCGCCGCGTAGTCGAAGTCCTCGTCCATGGGATTCGCGACAGCGGGATTCTTCTGGAGGATCTTCAGATTGAGCTGATTCGGCCACCAGTCACGGTTGCCGCCGCCCTCGGTCGGATACTTCAGGCGACCGGACGCAACGGGACACCCGATTTCTCCGGATTCCGTTTGGGCCTCTGCAATGGGCGGATGTTCCTGGGGCACGGGCGTTTTCCTTTCGAGGATGGAATGAACCGGGCTGTGATCACCGGTGTGATCGGGACGTCTCCGATGTCGAGCAATCGGGGCAGAGGCCCCAATAGATGACTTCGGCCTCTTCGAGGACGAAGCCGTTGTGGTCCGACGCGTCCAGGCAAGGCGCCTCACCTACGGCGCAGTCGACGTCGGCGATCACGCCGCACGACCGGCACACGACGTGGTGGTGGTTGTCCCCGACCCGGGTCTCATACCGCGCCACCGAGCCCATCGGCTGGATGCGCCGGATCAGTCCGGCGGCGGTCAGCGCTCGAAGCACGTCGTACACGGCCTGATGGGACACCGCGCCGAGCGTCTCGCGCACGCGAGCGAGGACCGAGTCCGTGTCGGAGTGGGGATGGTCGTGCACCACGGTCAGCACCGCCAACCGTGGCGCCGTCACCCGCAGGCCCGCCCCGCGCAACCTGCGCTCGAAGTCCGAATTCGTGGGCACCGTCGTAGTGTGACCGCTTTTCTGGAATGAATCAAGTCTCTGAGAGATGCAATATTGCAAATGTTGACATCGGCTGCTGTTGACAACATATGATGTCAGAACCTCGCTCAGCCTGATCAGCTCGACACAGACGACAGTGCGAGAGCTGCGGGCATGCAGGCGCTCGAACCGATTTCAGCAACGACCGTGGCAAGGGAGTAGGGGTGAGGGCGAAACCACCCGCGCTGGGATATCTCCGCAAGGACGTGTCAGGCGTGTCCCAGACCTGGGATGAGGCGCAGCTACAGAGCTTGGCGAAACGGCTGGGCTACGAGTTGGCCAAAACCGTGACCTTCGGGGCCGCCACCGACGAGCCGGTCGGCCGATTGATCGACGTCGTGCGAGCCTGCGCGGTCGATGCGGTCATTTCACCGGGCCTCCATCACTTCGGCGGGGCGGTACCCGAGGAATTGGTCGAGGTGTGCGACCTGATCACCGTGACACCGCAGCAGACCTTCTCGCGAACGGTCCTGCCGCAGCTCTGGGCGTAGGTCGTACCCCTGCGCACGTCGAGTGGTCGGCCCGAAACTCCGCGTAGCGCAAGGGCTTTCCGCCCTGTACCGGGTGTGGCCACAGCACTGCACCGCGCTGCGGCCCTGTTGCCACGAACGGCGATCGCACGGCCGCTCATATTGCGCTGGCAACCATGTCAATCGTCGATAAGTGGGTGCTCCTCGCCCCATTTGAGCATCGCGTACAGGACCTCGCTGAGACTCTCACCCTCCGCGGTGAGCTGATAGACAACCCGGGGCGGCACTTCGGCGTACACGGTGCGCGTAAGGATCCGCTGGTGTTCCAGGACCCGGAGGCGATCGGTGAGGGTCTTGGCGCTGGGGGAGCCAAGGGCGGTGCGCAGGTCGCCGAAGCGTTTCGGGCCGGAGAGCAGCTCGCGGACGATCAGTGTCGTCCACTTCCCGTCGAGAACCTTCAGCGTGCGCTCGATGCCACACCCGTGAGGTGAGCAATCGAGCAGCCGCTCGACCTGCTCACTCCCAATAGTTTCCATCCGGACACTATATTACTTTCTGGGTATTAGTTCATCTTGAAAACTAACGTCGCGGCCATGAAGAAACAAACCGTGATCGTCCATGGCGCGACCGGCGAACAGGGTGCCGCTATCGTCCGTGGCCTCCTGAGCGCGGGACACCGGGTGCGGGGCATCGTCCGCCGCGGCTCCGGCTCCCGGCTGCATCCTGGCGCCGAGCCGGTCCAGGCGGAGCTTCTCGAGCCGGGAGCGCTCGCCGCCACGTACTCCGGCGCCGACGCCGTCATCGTCCAGTTGCCGCTGGTCTTCGCCGCCGACCTGGCAGTCCAGCAGGCCGAGGCGGTGCTGGCCGGACTCCGGGAGGCGGGGGTGCGGCGGGCGGTCTTCAATTCGGGCGCGATGCTGCCGACCGCGCCCGTCGGGGTGCCGTTCGTGGATGCCCGCGTACTGGTGGCGGCCGAACTGCCCCGCAGCGTCGAGGTCGCCACCGTGGTCGGGCCCGCCCGCACGTACATGGAGAACCTCGCCGCGCCCTGGTCCGCCCCACTGGTTCGTGGCGGGGAACTCGCCTACCCGCTTCCGCGCGACCTGCCCGTGCCGTGGGTCGCGCTGGACGACCTGGGGGCCGCTGTCGCCGCCCTGATCACCTCGACAGCTCCTCCGCCAGTCCAGGTCGTGGCCGGTCCGCAGGCCCTGACCGGAGACCAGGTCGCCGCCGAGCTCACCGCGGCCCTGGGACACCCCGTGCGATGGAATGCCGTAACTCCCGCGACCTATCAAGAGATGCTGGCCCCGCATCTGGGAGCCGAGGTCGCCGAGGGGATCGCCGCGGCATACACACCACCGCCCCCGGGAACGCCCCCGCCCCCACAACCTGACCCCACGGTGGTGACGACCGGCGCGACTACGTTGCGGGATTGGGCGGCACGCCAGAACTGGGCCGCCTACGCCCCCGCCCTCCGTCCTTGATAGGAGAAGCGGCCGTGTGGGCCAGAGCCGCCCAGTGCGGGCTCAGCCCACGGCAATAGGAAGCGTCCCGAAAATTCGTGGCCCGCCCAGCGCCGCAGCGACACTGGGCGGGCCACTTCCCCGTTACCGAGCGGACGCCGCCACGTCCACCTGGCACGGCCATCGTACGCAATAGCGAAGCCATATAGGGCAAGCCACGCGAGCGCGGCGCGCATCGACTGGGAATCGTTTCAGCGCACGATCGGACCGTCGAACGAAAGATGCTGGGACAGACGCCCTTTCGCTCGATTGCCGAAGGAATCGGCGATCGCCCGCGTCATCGAATTCGTCGCTCCAGGCCGAGACACGGTCACTTCACCGATCACGCCACCGAGATCGTCGACGCGACAACTACGCAGGTCAGCTGGCGCTGCCGCTTCCGGCTTGGAACACGGCGGTCAAGAGGTCGGCGAAAACGGTGAGGATTTCCACAATTGCTCCATCTTGTTCGGAAACAGGAAGCCTGGAGTCTGTACGCCGCGGTTTTCCTTTTCATGAACCCGACGTAAACAAGAAGAGTCGAATCCGACGGGCTGCGGATCGAATACTTTGTACCGACTGATGGTCAACCGAGTATCGCGGCGCAGCAAAGGCGTTCGTTTCGAGTTCTGCATTCGTCCGAAGTGCGGAGTCAATTTCACTATGTGTCGCCCATTGCGACGGTGGCACGCGGATCGGAGCGATGACGGCACAGAGATCACCGCCCGCGGTGACGGCTGGCGTTCGTCGGGTACGCCAGCCGCCCGGCTCCGGGTCGCTGCGGTGGGGACATCGAGGCGTCCGGTCACGGCCGAGCGATCGTCAGCCGCCAACCCGCTGGTTACGGCACCGCCGGTGTTCCGCCCGGCACCACTGGCAACCCGGCTGCCTTCCACGCTCGGAAGCCGCCGATGAGATCGGTGGCGTTGCGCAACCCGAGACGGCGTGCGTCGGCCGCGGCGAGACTGGACGCGTAGCCTTCGTTGCACATGATCACCACCGGGGTGTCCGCGTCGATGCCCGGTAGCCGATGATCACCGGACGGATCGAGGCGCCACTCCAGTACGATTCGCTCGACCACCACCGCCCCTGCGATCTCTCCCTCGGCAAGGCGGTTCGCATACGGCCGGATGTCCACCACCAACGCCCCGTCGGTCTGCAACACCGCCGCCTGTTCCGGGGTGACCCGATCCAGCTGCGCCCGGGCCCGCTCGACCATCTCCTCCGCGCCGATGCTTGCCACTCGCCCGGTTGTCTCCATGGTTCGCTCGCTCATACGCCCGTGAAATCCGTCAGAGTGCGGTACTCGCGCACCGGCCGCAGAGGTGGCGAGTACGCATGCACCGAGGCGGCGGGGCGTGCACTGCGGTTGCGGAGTTGGTGCGCTCGATCTGGTCCGAACGCGACCGTGTCGCCCACCTGCCATTCCGCGGTTCGCACGGGACCGCCCGCGTGCAGGTACTCTTCGCTGAGCTGGCCGATCGAGACGGTGAAGGCACCGGCCGCGCCGCCGTGATCGTGGGGTTCGGTGCCTTGTCCCGGAGCCCACGACAGGAGCCACACCTCCACGCCCATGGTCAGCGCGAGCCGAGTCCACCAGCGCTGCTCGGCGGTGAACCGCACGATATCCAGTAACGGCGTCGCCAGTTCGGCGGCCACCTCGCTGGTCAGCTGGTGTAGTTCAGCGGGTGTCCACAGTGTCCGCTCCGGGTGGATCGCCTCCTGAACCAGCGGCACGTCGATCTCGGGATGAATATCCCTGGCGTGCTTGAGATTCACCGCGAGGGAACTGGTCACATGTGCTCCTGACGTGGTCGTACGGACAACCCGGTGGTACCTACGGCGTCGTGGTGCGGTCGCGCCGCTTGGATTATCCGTCGTCGATGCGCGCATGCCACCAAACAGAATCAGCGCGAGCAAAATTCGAAGCAGCCGACTCCGAGCACAAGCCTTCCCGCGCACCGTTGCGCGGGAAGGCTTGTACGTCAGCAGTCGCGGATTGTGGCCGTAGCGGCCACATCACTCTCAATTGTGCTGGTCGACCGGGTCTCGGCCACCGACGCCGGAGGCGAATTCGCGCCACCGCCATGGCCCGCCCGCATCGGCGGCCAGGGGCGGGGTGTCTTCCCCTGCTCCTTCGCGCAAACCGGCGAGCAACTCTTGCAGAGCCTCGATCGCGGTGTAGCGCGGCGTCCACCCCAGCTCGGCCCGGGCTCGCCCGGTGTCAAGGATCGGCAGACGCATGACCGCGTCGAACAGCTCGGGTGCCGCGGGCAGCAGCCGCGCGTGCCATCCCACGGCGAGCATTCCGCGCACCAGTGCGGGCGGCACCGTCACCACACGAGCGTCGAACAACTCGGCCAAACGAGATCGGTCGAGCACCGGTTCCGCGGCCAGGTTGAACGGCCCATGGGCGTCGGTCGTGACCGCGCGCGCATAGGCGTTGCCGATATCGGCGCTGTGCACTGCCTGGAACCTCAGGCCGCGTGGAATCGGCAAGATCGGCACCAGCCCCGGTCGGACGAGGGCATTCGGTAGCAACGGACCGGCGAACAGTCGGCGCTGTTCGCTGGCGGTTTCCCGGCGGAAGATGAACGCCGGTCGCATCCGAACTATCCTCCGATCCGGGTCCTCGGCCTCGAATCGGTCCAACAGCCGCTCGACATAGGCCTTCTCACGCGTATACGCCGCGGGAGGCCAACCGTCGGTGGGCCAACTCTCCGGCACCGGCTCGTCGTCGCGACCGGGGGAGTAGGCGCCGACCGACGAGGCGTACACCAAGGCGGGGACCTGCGCCGCCGCTACCGCGCGCAGCACGCGTTCGGTGCCGCCGACATTGGCATGCCAGGTGGCCAAGGGCTGATGGGTGGGCTGGAACAGCCATGCCAGGTGGACCACCACATCGGCGCCGTGAAAGTGGGATTCCAGGTCGTCGGTGCGCACATCCGCGCGCACCCATTCGACGCCGTCGCGAGGCTTGCCCGGCACTCGCCGAGCGATACCCACGATCGAACTGACCCCCGCTCCATCCGACAACGCCTCGAGCATGCTCGTTCCGACGTTTCCGGTGGCACCGACGACAACAACCCGCATTGTCCGCTCCTTCGCTCGTCGGCGGGATTCGTAACCGACTTACCCCCGGTCTCGGCAACGACACTTCCGAGCCATGCGGTCGGTGGCTCCTCGTCGGCTGCTGGTGCGTCTGCGTCAGCGATGGCAGTCGGGGTACGCCCCGAATAGCGAGTTACCGAGCCAGGAGGACACTATGGAACGCGGAAACAGCAAGCATGGTCCGCTACGCGACGACGAACTGGCCCATGAGTTGGAGGGGACTTTGCGCGGCAACCGATCCAGCCGCGCGGAGGAATGGCACGATCCCGAGCCGCCGGCTGATGACGACGCGCTCATCAACGAACGAGTGCAACGAACCGAACGTCCACCGCAGATCACCGAGCCGGAATAACTTCCAGGGGAAGTCGGCACAGGCCGAAGCGTTGCGTCGGGTGAGTTGTTCGGTGTGGAACAACGCACCCAAGCGCAACGCTCCCGCCTGTCCCGATGGCGCTACGTGATCACATGTCCGACTTCGCGAGGCGCTGGGCCAGCAGTTCCTTTCCTAGGCGCCCGCCTTTTCGGCTCTCGGCCTGTGCTTTACGGAAGAACTCCACGAGCTCGCTGTCTCCGTCCCGTTCCGCGTCCTGGATGAACGTGTCCAAACGCAACGCGTTCTCCAGCGATGCCTCGACAAACCAGATCAGGTTGTAGTCCTTGTCGCGGGTGCCCGTGATGGTCCCGGTTTCTTGGCGCTCGGCCATATCCACTCCTCACCTCGTCGCCTTGCCTGTCCGCTCGATCGCCTACCCCGGCTGAAGGCGGTCAAACAGTCAGCAGTCGTTCCTCCTTGGGCAGTGCGGGATTCGGACGCGCGAACATGCCGCGCCCCGCACGGCGATGGGGCACCTTCCACCTGTCGCGGTTGGACCGTAAGTGAAGTTGATTCCAGATTCAAGACTTGACGCAGATCACATTTTGAGATTGAGTTCAGCTTCAATTAACCCGGGTCCGGCAGCTCACCGCAGCTGGATCCGGACCGCATCTCGATCAAGGGAAACCGCATGACCTCACCGATCGCGGTCGAAGTCGGCGTGGTTCGAAGGTTCTCGAACGTGAGGTTCGAGGCACAGAGAAGAAGGAAACAGATGAGGAAAACGCTTGCAGCAGCGACGCTGCTCGTCTCGACGCTCGGCGTGACGGCCGGAACGGCGTCGGCCGCACCGGACCACGCTGGTGCGGTGGGGTACAAGGTATCGGTCGGAGAGCGATCGACAGTGATCGATGTCGATGCCGGCTCGCTTGCCGTCGAAGACGGGGCATTGAAGATCAAAGCGCCCGGTGGCATGGTACTGGCCGGTTCCGAATTGTCCTTCCGGGTGGACGATTTCGTCTTCCCGATCGCCGCTGACATCCGCGATCGCACTGTTACTTTGACGCCACAGTTCGACATCGAGCACGCGGCCTACAAGCCGGTGGCCCTGCCCTACGAAGATCAGGCTCCCTGGAAGACCCAGTACGACCGCGAGCAAGCCGCCTGGGCGCGCTTGTCCTCGACGATCCTCATGGGCGCGACGATCGGCACCGCCGTCGGTGGCATCGGCGGCGCGGCGGTCGGCTGCGTGCTGGGTGGCATCGCCGGGGCAACCGTCGCTTCCGCGGCGATCATCGGCCTGTTCGGAGCCTTCATTCCCGCGGCCGCCATCGGATGCCTGGGTGGAATCATGGCCCTCGGTCCGCTCGGGGCAGTGGCAGGCCAGCTGCTCATCACCGCTCCGGTCGCGATCATGGCGGCCGTCCAGTACTTCACGACGATCAACCAGCCGATGCCGTCCCCGGCGAAGTGACGCCGACACCCGCGTCCTCGATCCCGTGAGGCAATTGTCCTGCCCGGCCGGTTCCCACTGGGGCCGGGCAGGACCCTCCGCGAAACTTGAAGCTGGAATCATATTCGGCTAACTTCGAATTTCGACCGGCGGACGCAGGCGCGGCCCGGCTGAGCGCAGATCGTCGACACATATGCGACGATCACTCCGGGCAGCCGGGGCAGACAGGGAGGGTGTGGATGGCCGGGACGGTCGACGACGAAGCGGCACTGGCGGAGATCCCGTCGCTCGTCGATACCTCCATCCTCCGGGAGCCCCCGCTCACCGCCCGCGGTGTCCGCACGCGCGCGGCGCTGGTGGCCGCGGCCCGAGTGGTGTTCGAACGCGACGGCTACCTCGACGCGAGGCTGTCGGATATCACGGCCGAGGCGAAATGCTCCACGGGTAGCTTCTATACGTATTTCTCCAGCAAAGAGGAAATCCTCCAAGCGGTGCTCGAAGCGTCCCAGCACGACATGCTGCACCCCGGGATGCCACGCCTGAGCGCCGACGAGGCATCCCCGGTAGCCGTCATCGAGGCGAGCAACCGTGCCTACTTCGAGGCCTACAAGCGGAACGCGAAATTGATGCTGATCCTCGATCAGGTCGCCGCGATCGATCCGAAGTTCCGCGAACTGCGTCGGCGCCGAGCCCGTGCCTTCGCCGACCGCAACGCTCGCTCCATCCGGGATCTCCAGGAACGAGGCCTCGCCGACCGGGAACTCGATCCGCATACCGCGGCACGTGCGCTGTCGGGCATGGTCGGCCGGATGGCGTACTACGCGTTCGCCCTCGAAGAGGAGACCTCGCTCGACGAGCTCGTCCGCACAGCTACGCGGCTGTGGGCCAACGCGCTGAAAATCGACGAGGCCGCCAGCTGAGCGTGCGGCAGGTGACCGCGCTGCACTCGATATAACCGAGTCGCCGCTGCCATCACCGCGTACCTGGGTCGCGCATGAACAGCGGGATGTCGCGTCGCCGGTCGCGCCCGTGAAGCAGGCAATCCACGGCACTGTGACTCACGTCATACAGGCTGAATCGGTGGTGGCCTTGACCACTGCGCAAGCCATCCAGCATGGTGTCGAGGGCTAAGTAAGCGCTCAGTAAGTTGCCCCGAAGGTGCGGTCAGGGCATGGGTCATGGCGCTGGGAAGGACTCACCCGTGAAGACGGGCATCGCGCGTGCGGTGTCGTTCCTGGTCGGCGACGGCACCGGTTTTGTGTCCGGCCAGGTGACCTACGTCGCGGGCGGACCGCGGAACTGACACGGAAGGAACACCCACCATGCGTATATTCCACGGCTTGACCGAGCTGGAGTCCGCGGTCGGAACCCATCTCGGGTACAGCGACTGGCGCTCCAACAAACCCGCCTGCGTAGCCGAGACCGTCGCGGTGTTGGTGCCCTGATGACCACCGGACACGACTCCTCGCATCTACCCGGCCTCGACCTGGACCGCTTGGCGGCATGGCTCGCCGACGCCGCTCCGGGTCTCGTCGCGGGCTCACTGCACGGGCATCTGGTCGCCGGAGGGAGATCGAATCTCACTTACGAGGTCACCGACGGAGTATCGAACTGGATCGTGCGGCGTCCACCGCTCGGCCATGTGCTCGCGACCGCGCACGACATGGGGCGGGAATACCGCGTCATGAACGCGCTGGCCGACACCGAGGTCCCGGTACCGATCACCTACGCCCGGTGTGCGGATGCGGACGTCATCGGTGCGCCGTTCTACGTCATGGAGCGCGTCGACGGTACGCCCTACCGCTCGTCGACCGAATTGGCGGCCCTGGGCGTCGACCGGACCCGTGCGATCGCGACGGGCATGATCGACACCCTCGCCGCTCTCCACGCGGTCGACCCCGCCGCCGTCGGACTCGATGATTTCGGGCGGCCCGAGGGGTTCCTCGAAAGGCAGGTCCGGCGTTGGAAGAACCAGCTGGACGCGTCGCGAAGCCGAGACCTTCCCGCGGCGGCGGAATTGCACGATCTGCTCGCGCGGCACCAGCCGGGGCAATCACCCGCCGGGATCGTGCACGGCGATTACCGGCTCGACAATATCCTCGTCGACTCGCGCGACCGAGTGACCGCCGTCATCGACTGGGAGATGGCTACCATCGGCGATCCGCTCACCGATGTGGCTTTGCTCATGGTCTACCTGCGTTCCGGCGAGCTGGGCATTCCTGTGGTCACCGATGTCGCGTCGGCCCCGGGATTCCCTGACGAATCGGCGTTGCTGGAGCGGTACGCGCAGCGAAGCCGCCGCGACCTGACCCGGATCGGATTCTATCTCGGGCTGGCCGCGTTCAAGCTCGCCGTGATCTGCGAGGGGATCCATTACCGCCATCTCCAGGGCAAGACCGTGGGTCCCGGCTTCGAGAAGCTGGGAGACGCGGTCGAACCGCTGTTGCAGGCCGGAATCGGGTATCTGACGCAAGATCATCGCTGACGACCCGGTCCGCGACGATGCGCACCGGATCGGCGAATTGAAGTTGACGCCGGATTCAATTAGGGTGCGAATCGGATCCCTGCCTGCCAGGCCAAGGGGAGGGCTCGGATCGCGGCACAGCAACCGGGCAGCGCCGAGGTAATCCGCGACGTCATCGCCGCAGCAGTGCGGAACCACCATCGATCGAAGGAGCCCGATGTTCGAGCTTTCCGAGAGAGCCCGCAAGTATCAGGAGGATCTGCTCGCCTTCATGGACGAGCACGTCTACCCCGCCGAAGCGGTCTACGAAGCGCAGATGAAGGAGTCGGGTGATCCGCATTTCCACCCGCCGATCCTGGAAGAGCTCAAGGCCGAGGCGAGGAAGCGCGGTCTGTGGAATCTGTTTCACCCGCATCCGGAATGGGGCCCCGGCCTGACCAATCTGGAGTACGCGCCGCTGGCCGAAATCATGGGCCGCAGTGCGCACTTGGCTCCCGAGGCCACCAACTGCAATGCCCCGGACACCGGCAACATGGAGGTGCTGACCCTTTTCGGCACCGCCGAACACAAACAGACGTGGCTTCAGCCGCTGCTGGACGGCACGATCGCGTCGGCGTTCGCGATGACCGAGCCGGAAGTCGCCAGCTCGGACGCCACCAACATCCAGTTGCGGATGGAGCGCGACGGGGACGAATACGTCCTCAACGGCCGGAAGTGGTGGACGTCCAACGCCCTGCACAAGAACTGCAAGGTGCTCATCGTGATGGGCAAAACCGATCCCGCGGCGCCACCGCATCGCCAGCAGAGCATGATGGTCGTTCCGATCGATACGCCCGGAGTCACCGTCCTGCGCAACCTTCCGGTATTCGGATACCAGGACCGGGAAGGGCACGCGGAGGTCGTGTTCGAGAATGTCCGGGTGCCGCGGACGGCGCTGCTGGCCGGTGAGGGTGACGGGTTCATGATCAGCCAGGCGCGACTGGGGCCCGGCCGGATCCACCACTGCATGCGGTCGATCGGCATGGCCGAACGCGCGCTGGATCTGATGATCGATCGCGCGCAGGCGCGAACGACTTTCGGTGAGCCGGTGGCCAACCGCGCCAATATCCAGGACTGGATCGCCGAGTCGCGTGTCGAGATCGAAATGGCGCGCCTGCTGACCCTGAAGGCGGCATACCTGATGGACACCGTGGGAAATCGCAACGCGCGCATCGAGATCGCGGCGATCAAGGTGGCCGCGCCGCAGGTCGCGCTGAAGGTGATCGACCGTGCGATACAGGTGCACGGCGGCGGTGGCGTTTCCGACGACTTCCCGTTGGCGAACATGTACGCCCACCAACGGACTTTACGCCTGGCCGACGGTCCCGACGAGGTCCACAAGCGCACGATCGCGCAGATGGAATTGCGACGCCGGAACCCCGCTTGGGGCCGGAGCGCGTAACCACCGGCAACGAGAGGAAACACGTGACCAAGACCCAACAGGTGCGGCTTGCCAAAAGGCCCACCGGGAAAATCGATGCGGATACCTGGAGTCTGACGACCGAGGAGCTTCCCGCCATCACGGCCGGTCAGATTCTGGTGAAGGTCGACTACATCTCCCTCGACCCGGCCATGCGCGGCTGGTTGAACGATGTGCGTTCGTATGTGCCGCCGGTGGGTATCGGCGAGGTCATGCGATCACTGGACATCGCGACCGTCGTCGAGTCCGCGCATCCGGACTTCGCGGTCGGGGACACCGTGAGCGGCACGTTCGGAGTGACCGAGTACGCGATCAGTGACGGCCGGAATGTGCAGCGGGTCGATCTGGGCGTCGCACCGGGGCCGACCTGGCTCGGCACACTCGGAATGCCCGGGATGACCGCGTATTTCGGCCTGCTCGAGGTCGGCAAGTTGCGCGCCGGTGACACGGTCGTGGTGTCCGCGGCGGCCGGGGCGGTCGGCAGCGTCGCAGGCCAGATCGCCAAGGCCAAGGGTGCGAGGGTCATCGGTATCGCGGGCGGCGAGGACAAATGCCGTGTGCTGACCGAAGAACTCGGGTTCGACGCCGCGATCGACTACCGCAACGAGGACGTCCTCCAACGGCTGCGCGAAGTCGCGCCCGACGGGATCGATGTGTACTTCGACAACGTCGGCGGAGATATCCTCGATGCCGCGCTCGCCAATCTTCGACGCGGCGCCCGAGTGGTGATCTGCGGTGCGATATCGGCGTACAACGCGGAGAAGCTGCCGCCGGGGCCATCGCGGTATATGTCCCTGCTGGTCTTCCGGGCATCGATGACCGGGTTCGTGGTGTTCGACTATGCCGATCGCTACGGTGAGGCGATCAGCCAGATTTCCGAGTGGCTGGCCGACGGCCGCGTCAAGAGCAGGGAGCACGTCGTCGAGGGCGGAGTCACGCGGTTCGGCGAGACACTCGACATGCTGTTCACTGGAGCGAATACGGGAAAGCTCGTACTCGCTGTGTGATGCGGCTGCCCACGGGGTCTGTCGTGGCGTGAATTTGCTCTACAACTACTGACGACATCGCGGTGCAGAATGGCGGCAAGGCCCGTCTTCTGCACCGCGACGTCGTTCTGGCGCAGATCACCGGCCCTCCTCGTGCGGCCGCTCGGGAATGTGAATCTAGGCGGAAGTCGCGTCACTTGGACGAGGTGCGCCGACAATGCGCAGCGCGAGGTCCGCATAGAAATTCGCTATGTCCTCGGGAGACCAAGAGCCGTCCTCGTGATACCAGCGAGCGATATCGATGCCGAGTGACAAAAGGGCAGTAGCGGCCATATGCGCATCCGGTGTATTGAAGACGCCGGTCTCGGTGCCACGCTCGATCAGGGTGCGGAGCTCGCCGTGGATATCGCGGCGGAGGTCCTTGATCTCCTGCTGATGCGGCGCGGCGAGTGCGGCGATCTCGTAGTTCACGACGCGGGCGACGACGTGGGCCTTGGCGTGGTGTTCGGCGAAGTCGTGCATGACCGCGATCAATTGACCGATCGGGTCCTCGGCCGAGCCGACGGCGGCGCGCACGAGATCCAGCGTGGCCTGGTGACCGGTCTTCGAGATCTGATAGAGCAGTTCTTCCTTGGAACGGTGGTGCACGTAAATGGCCGCGGTGCTCAAACCTGCGAGAGAAGTGATATCGCGCGTCGTCGACCCGTGGAAGCCTCGTTGGGCGAACGCAGTCGCGGCGGCCTCGAGTAGTCGAGCACGGGTTTCGTCCGCGCGTGGGCGGTCCTCGGCATCGGTCACCCGCATAGTCTCTCACCTGCGCGTGTGGCGTTCGCCGGCCGCGGCGCCCGCGCACCCCGCCGGAACACCGCCGAGATGGCGAGCCGGCGATGTCCACGACATCGCCGGCTCATTCGAGATCGGTCAGGATGGGACGGAGGCGGACGCATGCCCGTCGGTCGTCACGGACTGCTCCGATGACACGGTTTCCGGCAGGACCCAGGCGCTGCCGAGCGTGCACAGCGCCATGATCATCATGAAGGTGGAGACCGCCGCGGTCGATCCCGTCGACGCGAGCAGCGCGGTCATGAGGAATGGGGTGCCACCACTGACCAGGATCGCGGCCAGCTGATAGGCCAGCGTTATGCCCGAATAGCGAATTCGGGGCTCGAACAGTTCAGCGAGGTACGCCGCCAGCGGGCCGTACACCAGTCCCGAGCCGATGCCGCTGCCGACCGTGGTCGCGATCAGAATCGCAGCGAGCGAACCGGTGTTGACCAGCCAGAAGAAGGGGAAGGCCCAGAGTGCCATGATCGCCGCGCCGGTGAGCATCAGGGGGCGGCGACCCACGCGGTCGGACAGCGAGCCGGACAGATAGATGACGGGCACGCTGACGGCGGAGGAGATCAGCGAGACCGCCAACAAGCCGTTGCGGCCCAGCCCGAGTTCCCGGACACCGTAGTCGAGGACGCCCGCGACGCTGATGTAGAAGACGGCGTTCGTTCCGAACAGGAGGCCGGCGCCGAGGAGAACCTGCTTCGAATGCTTCTTCAGCACTTCGAGGATCGGCGCCTGCGCGATCGTGTTCGTGGCTTCATCGGCGCGCTTCTGGAGCCGACGGAATTCCGGCGAGTCCTCGATGCGGAGTTGGATGAACAGAACCACTATGAACAGGACGGCGCTGGCCAGAAATGGGACGCGCCAACCCCAGGCCAGGAAGTCGGACTTCTTGACCAGTGCGCCGACCAGAAGAAACGCGCCCGTGCCGAGCAGCAGGCCGAACGGCACGCCCATCTGGCCGAAGGTTCCCGCTTGACCTTTGCGGTTGGGCCTGGTCGTTTCGGTGAGCAGCAGGGTGACGCCGCCCCACTGGCCACCCACAGCGATGCCCTGGAGGAACCGCAACGTCACCAGCAGAATCGGCGCGGCCATCCCGAGCGACGCGGCGGTCGGCAGCAGGCCGATCGCGCAGGTGGACGCCGCGACGAGGATCAGGCAGGAGACCAATGCCGGTTTCCGGCCGAACGTGTCGCCGATATGCCCGAACAGCAGTCCGCCCAGCGGACGGGCGATGAAACCCGCCCAGAACGTGCTGAAGGACAGCAATGTACCCATCAGTGGCGATGAATGGGGAAAGAACAGCTTGCCGAACACCAGGGCAGCAGCCGTTCCGTAGATGAAGAAGTCGTACCATTCGATCGAACTTCCCACCAGGGCAGCGGCCATGAGCCGCCGTAATTTCTTCTGATCCGTTGTGCCGGAATCCGTGTTCGGAGTCATACCTAATCTCCAAGTAGAGGGCGAAGCTGATGTGACGCTGGTCACCATCAGTGCGCGGCACGTTACTTGAAGTTGACTTCGAATTCAACTGCTCGGTGGCAGTGATCGGACGCCCTACCCGCCCGGTTACAGCGGTGGCCCGCCGATGCTGTCGCGAGACCGACAATTCGCGCCGGTAACGCCCGCCTGCCCAACCACGACGTCTCTGGTGGCACATGGCTTCGTCGGGGGGCCTGTCCTTTTGCTAATTGATGGAATGGGGATCAGGACGTGGCTTTCCGCGAATTCTTCGCGCGACATCGAATCGCTTCGGCCGTTGTCGCGCCAGCAGTGTTGGGGGTTACGGCGGTCGTCGCCGCCTCATGGGCACTGACATCCACGCCGCACACCGAGGACACGCACCTCACGGCATCCGTGACCGAGTGCCACGACATGGTGACCATCTCGGTCGCCGGTCGCGGCGACACTCCGGTCGAGGGCACCACGAAGATGCTTGTCGACGCCAACGGCAACGCATTGCCCGCCGCGCTGTCCGGTGACCACAGCAGCGAGTGGGTCGATCCGGTCGTCAACGCGCCGGGCGACGCCGTGGATCCGGGCTCGTATGCCGCTGTCTACATCGCGTACCCGGCGAACATGGCCAGCTACGAAGACGCGGTCACGACCGGTGTCGCGAACACCGAACGGGTCATGCGGGAGATAGCGCAGGCTTGCCCCGACACCAAGTTCTCCATCGTCGGATACAGCGAAGGCGCCGACGTCGTCCGCCGCGTCGCGATGCAGATCGGTCATCAGGAGCCGGGCCAGGATGGCGAATACGGGATCGTGGATCCGGCCGACGTCGTCGGTGTCGTCATCCTCGCCGACTCGGGTCGATCAGCGGGGGACGGGCCGTTCCCCGGCGCGAAGGACCCCTTCGGCAGTCCCGATGGCTTCGACCAGCAGTACCAGAACGGCGCGAATCCCGTCCCCGGTCAGGGTGCGCTTCCGGGGACCAGCGGTGACTTCGGTGCGCTGAACGGCAAGGTGGCGTCGTTCTGCTCCGACGGCGATCTCACCTGCTCGGCGCCGGAGAACATCTCCTTGCTGCAGTTGGTGGTCAACGTGGGGCGGCAGTTGAACGTCGACGCTCTCGAGAAAGACGGGCTCACCCCGGCCACCGGGCAGGACGTCGCTGTTGTGCTCAGCCGTATCGCGCTCGCGGCGTTCGCGGACATCCAGTCGCAGCCGAACTGGATGCAGAGCGACGAGACGTTCCTCCAGGTCCTGCTGAGGGTGTCGGACCCGGCATACAAGCCGGGTGAGCCGCCGAAGACTCCGGCGAAGGCGGAGGCGATCTCGACCAACGCGATGTCGCCGCTGGCCTACCTGCCGCAGAAGGTGCTGAACGAGATCATCGGCCTCATCCTGACCAACCAGAACACGATCCCGGTGATCATGAGCGACCCGTACCAGCTCACGCTGGGACCGAACCACACCGGTCACCACTTCGACTACTGGCATGACGCCGATCCGGCCAATGGCAAACCGCTGACCTCCGCCGAGTACGCGGCTGCCTGGCTGACCCACCTGGCGCAGCAAGCGCAGGCGGGCGAGCCCGTCGACCCGACAGCCAAGCCGGAAGCGGCGGACCTCGCCGCCGCGTACAAGGCGGCGGCGACCTCCTCGGCGGCGCCGACAAGTCAACCGGCCACGAGCACGACCGCGTCACCGACCACCACCGCCGTCCCGGCGAAGGCCCAGGTCAGCAGCGCGCCGACCAGCCCGGTCCCGACGACTTCGGCGTCGCCGTCCCAGACGCCGAGCACGACGGTCACCGCGCCGGTGGCGACCTCGCAGGCTTCCGCTTCGGTCGCGGCGCCCACCACGACCACGGAGCCGACTACCACGACAACCGGACCGGCGGCGCCGACCACCACGACCGCCAGCCCGAGAACATCGAATTGACCGCCGCACCGGAGGCGTTGGATCGCGAGCGTAGCCGCGAGGCGACCGTTCGCGATCCGCGGCTCGGCGACCACCACCGGTTGCGGCGCCATCGACATACTCCGCGGTCAACGGTGCCGGTCAGCTCGGCGCGAATTGCTGCTGAAACCAGCGGAGGATCTCTGGAAGGGCGACCCTGGCCGTGCCGGAGTGGTCCACGTCGCCCAGATTGTGCAGCGTGACGTTGTCACTGCGCAGGGCCAGCAGGCAGTGCTCGGCGTTGGTGTAGGGGACGGCATGGTCACCGGTGGCGGCGTAGAGGTGGACGGGCACGCGCGGAGTCCAGTCACAGGTGCCATCGCTGTCGGCGAGCGCCTTCTCGGCAGCGCCGGTCGGGTTGGCGGCCCACTCGAGAAAGCGAGGGGTCAGCAGCCGCAGCGGGGTGATCGCCAACGAGGTCACGATCGTGATCTCGCTCTTGGTGCCGTCGAAGAGCTGTTCGACGCGGTCGGCGTAAGGCTGGTGAAAGGCCTCGGCCGGATTGTCGTAGAGGTGGTGGATCCGATTCATCGATGTGATCCAGTAGGCGAGGAACAGGACCGCGGCGCCCGGAGTGATGCTCCCGTCCAGCGCGGCGGGCGTCTGAACGTGCCGCAGGTCGTATGGACCGCTGATCGGGGCCAGGGCGGCGACCCCGAAGCTCGGGACCGCGCCGCCCTGCAGCGCCCTGCCCAGCGCCATCGCGGCGTGACCGCCCTGGGAGAAGCCGGTCACCAGCACGTTCGGGTCGAACTCGCGACCTTGCCGCGCGGCCAGTGCGGCAGCGGCGCGTAACAGGTCGGCGGAGGCGCTGACCTCGGACGGCGCATGGGTGTACGGATGCCATCCCGGGCCGGTGCCGAGGCCCAGGTAGTCCGGTGCGACCGCCGCGTAGCCCGCGGCCGCGAACATCACCGTTCGCAGCCGGTCGGGCAGGTTGCGGGTATCGACCGATGGTGCGTCACTCTTCAGCACCATGGTCCCGTGCTCGTAGCTGACCACCCGCAATCGGCGCGAATCGCTGCGCGGCAGCACCACCAACCCGCTGGCGGTGGTCGGTTCGCCCTGCGGAGTGATCGTTCGGTACTCGACGCGAACCGCGTCGACACCGTTGCGGACAGGAGTACTGATCCCGCCGTCGGCCAACAGCGCCGCGGTTCGGTCGGCCGGTAGACCGAGCAGAGAAGTGGTCGACACGATCTCGCCCCGGTCCTGCTGCTGCCTGTGCTCGGGGCTTCCGCATCCGGTGACGGCACCCAAGAGGACGAGGACCGCGACCAGACAACGCCTCGGACCGTCCACAGTCGATCCTTCCGATGCTCGTTTGTCGGTTCGACTCCATCATCGCGCCTGCGGTAGGGACAGCGGTGCATGATCACCACACCGATTGCCGCGGCGCTGTACTATGCCGATGCGCGCCGCGTTCCGCCGATCTGAGCGGTCGTCCGATTATGTTCCGGCACCTTGCGTTCGGATGCGATCGGGAATTTTGGTCCCGGCGACTCGTGTCAGCAATCCGCGAGGAAACTTCTATGGCAGGGTGGTCGGCTATGAAGACAATCCTGATCACGGGGGCGACATCGGGTATCGGTCTCGAATCCGCTCGGCAACTGGCCGCGGACGGGAACCGGCTTGTCTTGGTCGGACGGAATCCGGAGAAGCTCGCCGATACGGCGGCGCTGGTTCGGTCCGCGGGGGCAGCGGGCGTCGACACGCTGGAGTGCGATTTCGCCTCGCAGTCGTCGGTCCGCCAACTGGCGAAAGCGGTTCTGGCCGGGTATGACCGGTTGGATGTGCTGGCCAACAACGCAGGCGGCTACTACAAGACTCGCGTCGAAACCGAGGATGGCATCGAAGCCACGTTCGCGGTCAATCATCTCGGGGGGTTCCTCCTCACCGAACTGCTCACCGATTTGATGGTGCGCAGCGCCCCGTCGCGCATCGTGTTCACCTCGTCGGTCATGCATTTCGGTGCCACCATGGATTTCGCGGATCTCGGCTTTCGACAGGGTTATTCGGGTGAGAAGGCCTACAGCCGCTCCAAGCTGGCGAACATCCTCTACACCCGCGCGCTGGCGCGGCGGCTCGAGGGGACCGGGGTGACGGTCAACGCGTTCCACCCCGGTGCGGTGGCGACCGGAATCTGGGACTCGATGCCGTGGTTCGGACAGCCCTTGGTCGCGGTCGCCAAGCGGGTGTTCATGATCTCGGCCGCCGAGGGAGGCCGGGCACTCACCTACCTGGCCGCCGATCCCGAAGTCGCCGCGGTCAGCGGCCACTACTTCCAGAAGAACCGCGTCAAGACTCCGTCGCGCCTCGCGCAGGACGACGCGGTCGGACAGCAGCTGTGCGACGTCAGCGCGGCCTTGGTCGGACTGTCCGGGTAGCGGCGGCGGTCTCGCAGTCCACGGCACCGTTGTCGTCCAGCACCACACAACCTTCGTCGCCGACTGAAGCAGAAAGCAGGGGTCCATGCTTCGTACTCGTTTCGAGTCGATCGGCTCGTACACACCGACGACCATCCGTTCTACCGAGGATCTGATCGCCTCGCTGGCCGTGCCGAGGTCATTGGACCTGGAGCGCATCACCGGTATCAGGAATCGGCGCGTCTACGACTCTGATCCGGACCGGTACGAGTCGTCCTTCGAGCTGGCGTTGCGGGCGATCGAGGACTGTCTACAGCATTCCGGCTACGCGGCCGACGAGCTGGACGTCATCATTTCGACCTCCATCACCCGCACCCGGGGCAAGGAAATCTTCTGTTACGCACCGTCTTTCGCGTCAATGCTGGGCAATGCGATCGGCGCGAACACGGCACGGCATTTCGATGTGTCTAACGCGTGTGCGGGCATGATCACCGGGGTGATGGTCTTGGACCGCATGATCAAGGCCGGCGTGGTGCGCAACGGCCTGGTGGTCAGCGGCGAGCAGATCACACCGATCGCCGAGACGGCCGTGCGTGAGATCAGCGAGCCCTACGACCCGCAATTCGCGGCGTTGACGGTGGGGGACGCGGCGGTCGCCGTCGTACTCGACAACCGCGGCGACGACAGCGACGAGATCCACTACGTCGAACTCATGACCTCCGCCGACGGCGCCGAGCACTGCATCGGTATGCCCAGTGACCGCGGCAGCGGGATCGCGATGTACACCGACAATCGCGCCATGCAGAACGAAGCCCGCTACCAGCGGGCCATCGACCGCATGGCGGATTTTCTCGCCGAGACCGGGCGCACCTGGGAGAGTGAGAAGTACGATTACTGGATTCATCATCAATTCAGCGCGCCCGCCATCGAGTACATCTCGGATCTGACCGAACGGCATTTCGGCACGCCGATGCCGCAGGCTCTCAACGTGCTGCGCGACTACGGCAATACGGCGTCGACCTCGCATTTCCTGGTGCTGCACGAGCATCTGAGACAACAGAAGATCCCCAAAGGGTCGAAGATCCTCATGGTCCCGGCGGCGTCGGGAATCGTCTCCGGATATCTCGCCGCGACCATCTCCCGTTTGGAGGCATGAGCATGGCAACGACGATCATCTCCGCCGCGACGAACTCCGACCCCGACACCGGCAGCTACTTCGAACTGGCCGCCCGGGCGGCGCGCACCTGTGTGGAGCGCTCCGACGTCGGTCTCGACGAGATCGGAATGCTGATCAACGCGGGCGTCTTCCGGGACAGCAACATCTCCGAGCCCGCGGTGGCGGCGCTCATTCAGAAGCGGATCGGCCTGGGGCTCTCCTATGAGGCCGGGCGTGCGCCCACTTTCTCTTTCGACCTGATGCAGGGCGCGACCGGCCTGCTGCACGCCATCGTGACCGCCGAATCCTTCCTCGTCACCGGCGCGGTGGAGTACGCGTTGCTCGTCGCGGGCGACGCCCACCCCTCGACCATGCGCGACGTCGCGGGTTTCCCGTACAGCACCGGCGGCGCCGCACTACTCCTCGGAAGCTCGCCTACCGCAGGGGGTTTCGGGCAGCTGCACAGCTGCCACACCACCGGCTCGGACGAGCCGATCGCCTGGGTGGCGCTGGGCGAAGCAGGGGCCAACGGCCGTTCTGTCATGTCCGTCCGTGCCGGTGACGACGACCCGGTCGATCTGGCCACGGCGGTGGTACGCGCCTGCCTGGACGAAGAAGGAATCGACGGCGGCGATTTCGCCGAAGGGCGCGCGGTGCTGCTTGCCCCCGCGCAAGCGCTCGGATTCCCCGCCCGCTTGGCGGACGCACTCGCCATCCCGTCGCAGTCGGTCGTCGGTTTCGAGCCCTCGATCGGAGATCCCTACACCGCCGCACCGGTGCACGCTTACCTGCACGCACTGAATGCGGGCCTGCTCGATACCGTGCGCACCGTGATCTTCCTGGCCGTGGACGGCGCATCGGCAGCCTGCCTCGCCTACCACCCGCGGGTGGCGTCGCCTACCCGCCAGCCGCTTCTGGCGCGTGGGTGAGCGCGAACGCTGATCCCTGAAAGTCGTCATCTCCTCAGCCTGATCGGGTGGAGCAGGCTCCCGGCGGCTACGGGCCCGCAACCGGGTTCAGGCAGCTGGCTGGTGGATCGACGAGGAAGCAGATGGCCGGGCCGCGGGTGGGGCGGTAGTCAGCGGGGACTCCGCCCGCGGCCACGATCTGGGTGTAGGCGCCGACACCGTCGGTGGGATGGCGGGTGAGCGTCGGGTCGGTGCGCACGTTGACCGTGTAGAGGCCGAATCGTGGTGTGTAGCTGCCCCATTCGTAGTTGTCGGTGAGGCTCCAGTAGTTGTAGCCGATGACGTCGATGCCGTCGGCCTTGGCGCGCTGGATCCAGTAGACGGTGTCACGAAGATGATCGCCGCGACTGTAGCCGTCGGCGCGGGGAAGCCCGTTCTCCGTGGGCATTCCGTTCTCGACGATGTAAATCGGTTTGTTCGGGAAACGGCGCGAATAGTGTTGCAGCGCATAGTAGATGCCTTCCGTCCGCAACGGCAGCTCCCATATGCGCGGCCCCGGCAGGTTCGGCATCGCCGACCCACTGGCCCGCACGATGGAATCGAGCAGCGCCTGCGCCGGATCGTAGGCGAAGTAGTAGTCGACGCCGACATAGTCGAGACGGTCCGCGATGCGGTCGACGACCGCGCCGTTGACCTGGGCGTCCGATCCGGCGACATAGCCGACGTTGCTGGTCACCTGGGCTCCGGGCTGGACCTGGTGGATGTAGTCGTAGATGGCGTTGTGCGCCTGCGCAATCCGCTCCTCCATCTGGCCCGCGTCGGCGGCGCCCCTGCGGACCTCGTGCACGATATAGGCGACCGGCTCGTTCACGGTGACCCACAGCGGATCATGCGATGCGTACCGGTCGACGACCCTGCGCATGTTGACCAGCCAGTCCTCGACCATGCCCGGATTGCGCCAGCCGCCGCGGTCGACGGCCCAGCCGGGGTACACCCAGTGGTCCAGTGTGATCATCGGCCGCATGCCCGCCTGCTCGATACTGGCGATGACCGCGTCGTAGAAGCGGAACGCGCCCGCGTCCCAGACCCCCGGCGACGGCTGTAGCCGGGCCCATTCGATCCCGATTCGGAACACCCGCACGCCCAGGTCGGCCGCCAGGCGGATGTCCGATGCGTAACGGTCGTAGAAGTCGACCGAATCCCGCAGTTCGTCGTACTCGGGGTTCGCGGCGATGTAACGCGTCCAATTGCTGTCGGGGGCATGACCTTCGGACTGGAATCCGGAGGCCGCGACACCCCAGAGGAATCCCGCGTCCAGCGGCGGCAAGGTGGCGGCCGACCGTATCGGTGGCATTGCCGGGGACTGGGTGCACAGTAGCAGGGTCGACGCCGCGGCGGCGAGCGCGGCCAGGACGTACCGACGGAACCTGGATCGCATCGACTCAGGGTAACCGGATACTCACTTTCAGATTGTCGAAATCCGCGTGTCGCGAGATCGCTCTGGTCACGAGCTATCCCGCACCGGCCTCCGGCACTTGGCGTTCGCCGCTTCCGGCCGAACGCGAATCGCGGCGGAAGCGGCCCGGCGCGACGCCGAATTCTCGGCGGAAGGCGTTGGCGAAGCCGAATTCCGAGGCGTACCCGACCTGGGTGGCGATGGCGGCGAGCGGCGCGTCGGTGTCGCGCAGCAGTCGGGCCCCGCTGCTGAGCCGCCACCACGTCAGGTAGGCCATGGGTGGCTGGCCGACCATGGCGGTGAACTTGCGCGCGAAAGCGGTCTTGGACAGACCGATCTCGGCACCGAGGTCGCGCACTGTCCAACGGCGGGCCGGATCGGTGTGGATCTGGTTGAGCGCCGCGGCCAGCAGCGGGTCGGTCAGTGCCGCGGGCCAGCCTCGGTCGGGCCTGCGGGTGGCCTCCTCGTCCAGCCATGCGCGCAGTAGGTACACCAGCAGCAGGTCCATCAGAGCGGGTAGCGCGGAGTAGGCGCCGGGGCGGGGGTTGGCCAGTTCCGCACCGAGGAGATCGACGGCGGCCCGCAGATCGTGGTGGCCCGACGAGGCACGCAGGTGCACGACATCCGGCAGGGTGCGCAGAAACGGATGCGCTTGTCCGCGATGGAGTCGGTAGGCGCCGCAGAGCAGGTGCGCGCGGATGGCGGCCGGGTTGTCGGGGCCTTCGTCCGATCCGCCGGGCGGCTCCGGCGGCAGTTCCTCGATGCCTCGATCGGGGCGGTCACTCATGCCGTGCACCGCGCCGTGCGGCAGGAAGACGACATCACCCGCGTGCAAAGGGATGGGTTCGCCCGCGGGTGGAGTGAGCCAGCACGATCCGTGCAGCAGCACATGGAATCCGGCGCCGGGGTAGGGGCCGAACCGGTTGCCCCATGCTCCGGTGCGTCGCGAGCGGGTGAATTTCGCCTGACCGGTGCGCACGGTAGCGATGACCTCGCTGAAGACGTCCACGATCTCGAGCTTACGAGAAGCAGCCAGTCCGTGGTCTTTTCGCGTATTTTCCGGGTCCGTCGAAGCATGGATGCGACCGTTCGGAGCTCATAGCGTGGGTGTCGCCGCACGACTTCCATTGCGGCGCAAGGAAAGCGAGGAAACACATGAGTACGGCGAACACAGGCGAGAACATCGCGGTGGACACCATGGAGCTCGGGGACGTCCGGATCACCCGCGTCGTGGAATGGCATGCTCCGATCGCGCCGGCAGCGGCGGTGTTCCCCGGCAGCACCGAGCAGATGTGGCGGTCCCATCAGGACTGGCTGGCACCGCACTTCTGGGATCCGGAGACCACTTTTTTCAAGGCATACACCCAAACCTGGGTACTGCGAAGCGCAGGCCGCACTATCCTCGTCGACACCGGCGTCGGCAACGACAAGGAACGCCCCTATATGCGAGTGTGGTCGCATCTGGACACCGACTTCCTGAGCCGTCTCGCGGCTGCCGGTGTCGAGCCTGAGGACGTGGACGTCGTCGTCAACACCCACGTGCACGCCGACCACGTCGGCTGGAACACCCGCTTGGTGGATCGCGAATGGGTACCGACGTTCCCGAACGCGGAGTACCTGATCGCGCGGGCGGACTTCGAGTTCTGGAACCCGGTCAACGGATACCCCAAGCGTGGTTCGCTGGGCGGCATCAGCGGCGCGCTCGGCAACCAGAACATGTTCGAAGACAGCGTGCTGCCGGTACACGAGCACGGTAAGGCGGTGCTGTGGGAGGACTCCTACCGCATCGACGAGAACTTGGTGCTGGAACCCGCGCCCGGCCACACGCCCGGCTCGGCCGTACTGGTGCTGGAGTCGCGAGGTGACCGGGCTCTGTTCATCGGGGATCTCCTGCACACTCCGCTGCAATTCGTGGAACCGGAGTGCGAGGCATGCCTGAGCGAGGACGAGCCGGCGGCCGCGCGGCAACGACGCCGTTTTCTGGAACGAGCCGCCCACACCAACGCATTGGTGCTGCCCGCTCACCTGCCCGGCCCGGGCGGCGCGCTGGTGCGCCGCGAAGGCAGCGCGTTCGCGGTCGAACGATGGGCGCCGTTCAGCCCTTTCGGTTTGTGACGGACGGCTTCTGGTTGGCGGCAGGATTCGCCGATGCGATCGTCTCCTGGGCGGGCTCGCCGTGATACTCGTGCACGACCCGCCACCAGACAGCCCTGACGGGTTACGCGCCAGAAGGGAAAGCTCATGACAACCAGCCTGCCCGCATTCCCCGCCCCGAACGAGGACCTGCTCGACACCTGCATCCGGCTCCGGGAGATCGCGCCCGTGGTCGAGGTGGAGTTCCCCGGCGGCGTGCCCGCCTACCTCGCGCTGACGTACGACGCCGTCCGTGAGATTCTCGCCGGGGACAACAAGACGTTCGCCCGGGAACCGAAGCACTGGCCCGCCCTGTACGACGGTTCCATTCCGGAGGACTGGCCCCTGCGGGCCGTCGTCCAGGGCGACCACTTGTCCACCAAGGACGGCGACGACCATCGGCGCCTCCGTGGCCTGATCAGCAAAGCGTTCACCCCGGGCCGGGTACAGGCGCTGGAGCCGCGGATCCAGCAGATCATCGACGGCTTGCTGGACGACGTGGTGGCCGCCGGGGACGGTGTCGACCTGGTACCCACCTTCACCGAAGCGCTGCCGATGGCGGTGATCTGCGAACTCTTCGGCGTGCCGGAGCCGGAACGGGATCGGCTGCGGCGTTGGACCGCTACCCTCCTGGCGCACACGACTCCTCCCGAGGAGGCGTTCGCGACGCAGAAGGCGCTCATGGCGTACCTGTACGAACTGGCGGAGCGCAAGCAGCGCGAGCCCGGCGACGACCTCACCACGGGTCTGGTGCAGGCCCGCGACCAGGACGACAAGCTCACGTCCGAGGAACTGGTCGCCGTGCTGTGGATCATGCTGGTCGCCGGCCACGAGACCACGGTCCACATGCTCGGCCAGGCCATCCTGGCGCTGTCACAACACCCCGATCAACTCGCGCTGGCCAAGGCCGACGATCTCTGGGCCGACGTGGTCGAAGAGACCGTGCGGTACCGCCATTCGGTGATGATGACCAGTTGGCGGTTCACGCTGACCGACGTCACCATCGCGGGCGTGACCATCCCCAAGGGCAACGCGGTCGGCGTGGCCTACCAGGCGTGTGGCATCGACCCGGCCGAGTACGGCGAGACGGCGAACGAGTTCGACATCACCCGCAAGCAGCGGTCCGGACATCTCGGGTTCGGCCACGGTCCGCGGTACTGCATCGGCGCCGGGCTGGCCCGGCTGGAGGGCAGGCTCGCGCTCGCCTCGCTGTATCGGCGGCTGCCCGAACTCACCCTCGCGATCGACCCGAAGGACATCGCCTACTCGCCGTCCTTCTTCACGATCGGCCCGCTTTCGGTGCCGGTCAACCTCGGCGGCGTGCGGGGCTGACGAGTCCAGGGCCAGGTCATCATGGCCCACACGGCGAGGAGGAGGACGGCCACGGTGACCAGGTACCAGGGCCAAGGGCCGAGCACATCGAGCAACGAGGGAGTCGAGGGTTTCCCGTTGACGAAGCCATAGTTGGTGTCGGCGATGGCGTTGAAGACGAACGTCACCGCCACCCACACCAGGGTGACTGTCACGGCGATCCGGTAGCTGCGCCAGTCGGGGTGCATGCCGATGCCCCAGGTCAAGTAGATCGCCGCCCAGACCACGACCAGGTGAATGGCCCAGAAGGCCAGGAATTCGTAGTGCGGGAAATCCGGGCTGTGCAGCGCGGGGGAGATGAGCGCCTGCGTACTCAAGGTGAGGCACCAGTAATAGGTCAGGGCATACGCCCAGTGCCGGTGTGACCACAGCGCGTACGCGGCGGCCATGGTCGCGAGATCGGTCAGTCGCAGCGGAACCGAGCCGCCGACCGTCGGAGGGGCCATCGTGGAGAGGTAGATCGCCAGGTACAGCGCGATTATCGCGGCGCCGCAGACTCGCCCGAATCGACGCGCGCTGTCGGGGCTACGGTGTGCGCGCCCGACGCGGACGGCCGACGCCGCCCCGACCGCGAACACCGCCAGCACCACCCAGTGCGACGGCCCGTACGCGGAGAACTCCCGCTGCGCCGATAGCGGGTCCACCTACCTGATCTTATAGGCGTGAGCAGGCCCCGTCGAAGACTCGCCGCCGACCTGGTCGCGCCGTGTCAGGTCGGCTTCGAGTGCGCAAACCAGTTCACCGATGCCTCACTCCGATCCGGTCGGTGAGCGGCGGGATGGAACAGTACAGCGGAGGTGGGCAGCGGCTGCCGTGGTGACGCTTCTGTCGGCTGGTCTTCTGTCGTCCGGAGCCGGTTCGGTGTCGGCGGATGGTCCTGGACGGTTCGACTTGCCGGCGCATCGGGGGACTGATGGTCCTTTCCAGGAGCGGCAACCTACCCGAGGCCCGGGGCCGACCCGGTCACGTACTGCCGGACTCGGCCCCGCGGCTCCCACCGGATGAACCAACAGTGCCACAAACGAGCTACACCTTCAGAGATACAACGGAGAAGAAGGCGGGAACACAACCGGCAACGCGGTCAATGCTCGGTGAAATGGGCCGGGACGCCACACGAGATCCTTTTGGGACACCGCTAGTTTCAGTTCCGGAAGAGTGTCCAGGAGTTGATCGATGACGTCCTGCGCGAGCAGATACCCGTACGGCCGGGCGTGCGCAGGACAGGCGTGCGGGCCGGTGCTGAACGCCAGATGCCATCCATTGTCCAGGAATTCGCCTGTGTTCATCTCCGGGTCGGTATTACAGGCGGCCATGCTGATGATGACGGGCTGATTCGCCGGCAGCCACACGTCCTCGATCAGAATTGGCTGGCGAGGATAAGTAATGCAATAGTTCGCCATTGGCGGGTCGGTTGCCAGCCGCTCATCGAGTGCGGTCTTGGTCGACAAGTGCAGGCTATTGCCATCGTTGGTGAAACGGGCATCGGTCAGCATCAACAGCAGGGTGTTGGCGATGAGGTTCAGTGGCGGTTCGACACCGGCCGCGAACAGCAAGACCAACTGATGCACCATCTCCTCGTCGGAGAGCCCGGCGGGATGCTGGATCAGCCTCGTGGTGATGTCGTCAGCCGGGTGAGCGCGCTTCAGAGTGGTGAGGTCGAGCAACGCTTGACCCATTCTCGCGTTGACCGTCTCCGTGTCCACACCGTCGAACATCGCGGCACTGGCCTCCGCGACCCGCTCACCGATATCCGGTGGACAGCCGAGTACCTGGCAGAAGACCGAGAAGACCAGCGGAAGGATGTACTGGTTCAACAGTTCGGCATTCCCGTCCGCGCAGAACGTGTTGATGATCGGGATGGCGGATCTCTCCACCATGGATCGCAGCGAGTTCAGGTCGATCCCGGCCAAGGCGTCGTTCAAAGCATTGCGGTAGCGAGCGTGCTCGGCGCCGCTGGTGCGTATTGCGTTGGGTCGGGCCTCGACCATGGGCATGATCGGGATATCGGCGGGTACGGTCTTCTGCCAGGTACTCGGATCGGCTGGAAAACGGTCGGAGTCGTTCAGAATGCGCACGGCGGTGCGATATTTGATAACCAGGGTTGCAGGCACTCCTGGCCACATCTCGACCGGCACCAGCGGTCCGTAGTCTCTCCGCATTCGGCGGTAGAATCTGTGTGGATCGGCGGCGAACTCTGCACTGTAAATCGGAATTCGAGGACCTACTACCTCGATCGACGACATCGAGTCGGCGGTAGCACCACGACGCGTGTGCTGCGGATTCACGTAGTCTCCTTGATATCGGTTGCGGCAGCATAGTACCCAAGGCCGGGTCCGAGTGAAGGATCGTCCGCGTCGTTATGTTGTTCCGTTCCAAGAGGATTCGACCGTCCGGCCTGGGGTTCGTACTCCTGAGCCCGGCAAGCCGGATCGGCCGCCGCTGCAGGGGCGCCCGATCCGGCTTGCGTTGGGGGGATCAGAGACGGCGTGGGTCGTGGCAGCGGGAGTCCCACGCGGCGGGCAGATCATCGGACAGGACCGGCGCGCCCAGTGCCTCGTCGTCGAAGTCGAAGGCGTCCAGCAGTGCGGGCAGGTTGTCGGCGAGGTTGTCGATGGCTTGGGCGAGCAGCCCTTTGCGGAGTTGCTGCTTCACCGCGTTCACGCCGGCGATGTCGAGTAGACCGTGGGTGAGGTACCACGTCGACTCTTTGTTGATCTGATCCAGAGCGAACACGTCACGCACAGCCGCGATCTCGGGGTGTTCCGCGTGTTCGTCGAGCAACCGCAAGGTCTGTTCGGCGCAGTAGGCCTCGGCGAGCTCGAGCGCGTCCGGAATGACCTCCAGTCGAGCTTCCAGGCCTGGGTTGCCCAAGGCTGGCTGTGCTTCTTGCGCGATCGTCAGAGTGCGGGCGCTGAGCAAGCGCGCGCGGTCTCCTGCGTCGGCGGGATCGTGGACAGTGGGTTCGGGCGGCAGTGTGCCTGCGAGTTGTTTGGCCAGTACGCGACCGGCGACGGAACCGAGAACGTAGATGTCGCCCTCACCGGTGATGGCGGCATGGCAGACTCCGAGGTAGTCGGCGACCCGGTTCGCGCTGAACATCCCTTGCGCGGCCATCTTGATGCGACAGTCGGTGACTGTGGCCAAGGCGTGCTTCTGGATGAAGTGCTTGGCCAACATGACCGACACGACGGTGTCGCGGTCGGTGAGATCACTGTCCGCGAGGAACGTCTTGATCGCGTTACCGTAGATGGTCCGGGCGACAGTGCCGGCCAGGTCGGTGAGCAGGGTGTCGCGCACGTGCGGGACGTCGAACATGAATGGTTCGTCGGCTGGCGTCAACGGCACCACCCGCTTGGTGGCGTAGCGCAGCGCGATGTAGAGCGAGGCGCGGGCCGCGGCGTTGAGGCAGGACGAGAGCGCCAAGCGCCCGACGGTCAGTTGACTGATCGCCGAGGCGAACGCCCGCTTCCGGCTTGTCTCGTCGCGCCAGGTCAGCACACCATTGTCGTCGATGGTGGCCAGGTTGTTGCTCAGCCAGGCATTCCGTTCCACCCGGAGGTTGTCGAAACTGATCACCGAGTTGTCCATGATGACCAGCGGCTGATGGTCGAGCTGGGTGATCGTCACGCCGGGGCAGGGGTCGCCGTTGGCGTCGCGTAGTCGCGCCGTGAACAAGTGCACACCCTGATCGACGCCCGCCGCGTCGATGAACCGCGCACCGATGACGCAGACCCGGGCAACCGGGATGCCGACGCTGGGCATGAATTTCCGCGCCCGCGAGTTCGGGGTGTTGAGCACGAACCCGTTGCCGTCCCATGTCGCGGTGGTCTGCATGAATCCGATGTTGGAGCCGCACCCGTACTCGGTCAGCAGCATGACGCCGATGCTGGAAGCGTCATCCAGGTCCTGAAGATACGGCGAGGCGGATTCTGGATCGGTCAGGGTGGCCAGGCTGCCCGAGGCCAAGTTGTAGTGGCCGGAGATCAGCGGGATCAGATCCGTCGCCAGCACCGCGGACCAGTCGAACACCGCGAACAGCTGGGGGAGATCGGTTGCGACAGCGCGAGTACTGCCGATCTCCTTGACCAGATACCGCAACTGATCATACGCGTTCTCCCGCCGCTGCTCCTGGCTCTGCTTCTCCGTGACGGCGAAGTCCGGGTTGCTCAGAATCTGCTGCAGCTGCTGGTGGAACTCTCGGTCGCCGTGCCGAAGAAGCTCGGCCAGCGATGTGCGTTCCGTATCCGCGTGCGTAACCATAACCGCCTCCTACCATTTCCGATCCCAGCGGTTACTCGTCAACCGTTGGGCATACCCGGGCCATCGCTGCCGAACCTCGACGCACCGGAGTCGGCGGTTACCGCGGGTTCACGCGGACACAGCCGGGGACCGGGACAAGGAAGCCGGACGATCACCTGTCAAAAGCTCAATGCACCACACACCTTCACGTGAGGTTTCGTTCCGCTGCCCGGCCACGGAGTTTCGCGCACTGCGCCACGGAATGGTCGCGCGCCCATGCCGACCCGTCGGGGAGTCGCGGGAACACAAGGGAAGGTTCCCAAAGCCGCGATCGCCCGTTCCGGTCCCGCCAGCGGGGCGTGCGGTCTGTTCGTATCGGCCGGGCGGCAACGTGTACACGCTGCCGAGCCGATAGCACGGTCGCGCCGAACTGCGACATCGCCGTTGCCGCAGAGTTGCCTTTTGTCGACCGACGCACGAAAAGTATTGTGCCACAGACAGTCTTGCAACTCATTCCGAACGAAAACAAACACTTGGTCTGGGCCGATGACCTGGCGTTCTGCTGAACCCGGCCGACCATGTCGTGCCCACGCCGATCGGGCGAACAGCCCTGTCTGCCGATTCGCCAGCGCCCGCCTCGGTATTCGGCTCGGCGAGGAGATCACTCAGGGCATTCGCCCAGCTGCGCACTGGATCAGCTCGAACCGTCACGCAAGGTCGGCATGAAGCGCGCTCCAGCACCTAACGGTGCGGCCCTGGCCGGGCATCGTCGACAGGAATCCGAACGGCCGTCACCACACGTGGGTGAGCGGAGCATCGGCGGGACCGAAACCATGGCGGCAGGTCAGCCGGACGAGCACGGGGACCGGCTGCCGGTTCGACGCACCATGCGCGAAAGTGTCGTGATCTGCGGAGCGTGTGGTTTGACTGGAAGGGTGCCTGTTCCCTCTCATGCTCGCGGTTACGAAGATTTCGGTGGCTCGGTCGGTCGCACCGTCGTCGATTCGACCCCCGAATGGACCTATCCACCAACCGCCCCCGACGGCGCTCCGAACATTGTCGTGGTGCTGATCGATGACATGGGATACAGCGATATCGGCCCGTTCGGCTCCGAGATCGAGACGCCGACGCTGGACCGGCTGGCCGCCACCGGTCTTCGGCTGACGAACTACCACACCACCCCGTTGTGCTCGCCGTCGCGCGCGTCGCTGCTTACCGGCATCAATGCCCACCGCGCTGGTTTCGGGTTCGTCGCCAATGCCGATCCCGGCTATCCGGGTCTGCGCTTGGAACTCGCGGACGATGTGCTGACGCTGCCGGAGATTCTGCGCGACAACGGCTACGCCACCTACGCGGTCGGCAAGTGGCACTTAGTGCGCGACGCCACGATGAACCCCGCGGCACATAGGGATTCGTGGCCGACCCAGCGCGGCTTCGACCGGTACTACGGCTCACTGGAGGGGCTCAACTCCTTCTACTACCCGAACCAGCTGGTCTCGGACTCCTCGGTCGTCGATATCGAGGAATACCCGGAGGGCTACTACCTCACCGACGATCTGACCGATAAGGCCATCGCCTACGTCAAGGATCTGCGCGCGCACGACGCCACCAAGCCGTTCTTCCTGTACTTCGCCCACGTCGCCATGCACGGTCCGTTGCAGGCCAAGCCGCGGGATCTGGCCAAATACCGTGGCCGCTACGCCGAGGGCTGGGACGAACTGCGCCGCAGCCGGTTCGCCAGCCAACTCGCCCAGGGCCTGTTCCCTCCGGGAACACGGCAGAAGCCGCGCAACACCGAACCCGGATACGAAGCGGCGGAATGGGCTTCGCTGACCCCGGCGGAACAGCGACGATTCGCCCGGTACATGGAGGTGTACGCGGCGATGGTCGACAGCATCGACCAGAGCCTGGGACGCATCCTCGACACGCTCGAGCGGCTCGGCGAGCTGGACAACACGATCGTGGTGTTCACCTCGGACAACGGCGGCACCGCCGAAGGCGGGCCGGAGGGCACCCGCACCTACTTCGCGGAGTTCGCGCACATCACCGATCCGGACTGGGTCGGCGATGTCCCGCACGACGAGGAGCTGATCGGCACCGCGAAACTGGGCGTGCACTATCCGCGCGGCTGGGGGCAGGCGTCCAATACGCCGTTCCGCTTCTACAAAGGCCAGACCTTCGCGGGCGGCGTACGCGTGCCGTTCCTGCTCTCCTGGCCGAAAGGACTGCCGCGCGCCGAAGGGGACAACGGCATCCGGCACGAATACACCTACGTCACCGATCTCGCGCCGACGCTGCTGGAGCTTGCCGGGTTGCGGCGGCCGACCGTCCGTAGCGGCTTGCCCGCCAAGGAGTTCGACGGCGTATCGGCGGTGCGGACGCTGCGCGATCCCGAGGCGGTGTCCGAGCACACCGAGCAGTACTCGGAGATGGTGGGCAACCGCGGCTTCTACCGTGACGGCTGGAAACTGTTGTCGCTGTATGAGCCGGGGACCGATATCGACAAGCCGAAGTGGCAGCTGTTCGACGTCCGCACCGATCCGACGGAGCTGCACGACCTGTCCGAGCGGTTTCCGGAGAAAGTCGCGGAGCTGGCCGCCGCCTGGGACGAATCCGCCTGGGCCAATACGGTTTTCCCGCTGGCCACGCGGCAGGATCTGGCTCGGCGACGGCCTGAGGAGTCCCGGTTCTCCGCCCCGGTCCGGCTGCTGCCCGGCACGCCGACCTTGGAACGGTATCGCTCGCAGCGACTGATCGCCTACCGGGACTTCGCCATCGAGGCGCAACTCGGCGCCTACAAGGCGGGCGACGAGGGTGTCCTTGTCGCACACGGCGATCCGCTGGGCGGCTACGTGCTCTACATCGAGAACGGCCGGGTGACCTTCGGTCTCAATAGCTACGGCCGCTACGACACGGTCACGACGGAACCCTTGGCGGACGGCGTGCAGCGGATCACCGTGCACGCCGCAGTGCGCCCTCGGTTGCGTTCGGATTTCGCCATCGAGATCGACGGCGTTCAGGTCGCGCAGCTACTCGATCAGGTCCAGTTGGTCGGCATGTCGCCGTGGACCGGCATCTCCGTCGGCGTCGACGCCCGCGGCCCGGTATCCTGGGATCTGCGCGAACGCGCGGCACCTTCCGCTACACCGGCGATCTACGCGCGATCACCTACACCCCCGGCCCGATCCAAGTGCCGCAACAGACCATCGAGGCGGTGGAGCGGGAGGCGGAATTCGTCGCCGAATGAATCGCGGGACAGCTCTGCGCCTCGCGGCGCCAGGGGCATCTACTGCGCCGATGGCGACGCGTCAGCGCCGAACGTGTGCCACGGGCGGCGTTCGCCTGGTACTCGGGCCGCGCGTCAGCTCGAGATGCGGGCTTGGATGCCGTCGAGGAGGAAGTCGAGGCCGGTGCGGAAGGTTTGGTCGGCGTCCAGGTGGGCGCCCTCGCGGATGACCGTGGCCAGCGCGGGGAATCGGCCGGTTGCGAGGGTTCGCTCCAGATAAGGCCCGAAGGCGGCCTGCCACTGCTGCTTGTCCATCCCGGTGGCCCGCTCGGCCCGCAGCTCGGCGATCTCCCGGCGCACCGCGCCGATCACGTACGCGTTGACCGCGTCGACCACCGGCATGACGGTGTCCACGTCGAGGTCGCCCATCGCGGCCACCACAGCCTCTCCTCTGGCCATCGCGTGCGGCCCGAGCTGGGGCCGTCCACCGATCAGGTCGGCAAACCATTCGTGCTGGTGAGCGGCCTGCCGGGTGGTTTCGGCAAGGGACCTTAGCACCTCTCGCCACCCCTCTCCGGCCGGTCGGATCTCGGCGTAGACCGCGTCGACCATCAGGTCGAGCAACTCCTCCTTGGTGGCGATGTAGCCGTACAGCCGCATCGGCCCGACGTCGAGTGCGGCGGCAACCTTGCGTAACGACACCGCCGCGAGTCCGTCCGCGTCGGCCAGCCGGATCGCCGCTCGCACGATCCGCTCCCGGCTCAGTGGGGCAGGCGCCGGTCGATCCGGCGGCTCCGGCCTCTCCCACACCAACATGCCGCTGACCATACATCGCATGGTGCGATACAGTGTATTGGCAAATACGCTGTATCGAAGGGTGGCCATGAACATCGCGATCGTCGGAGCCGGACTGGGCGGCCTGACCCTCGCCCGAGTGCTGCATGTGAACGGCATCGACGCCGTCGTCTACGAACGGGAACCCTCGCGCGACGCGCGCGGTCAGGGCGGCATGCTCGACATCCATTCCGGGCAGCGAGCGCTGCGTGCGGCCGGTCTGATCGACCAGTTCCACGGGATCGCCCGCGGCGAAGGGCAGGACATGCGCCTTTTGGAGCCGGACGGCACCTTGCTGCTCCAGGAGGACACCCCCGACGACGCCCCGCTCGAGCGACCCGAAGTCGACCGCGCCGATCTGCGTAACCTGCTGCTGGAGTCCCTCCCCGAGGACGTGGTGCGCTGGGGGCACGCGTTCAGATCCGCCGACAACGGCCTGCTGCACTTCGCCGACGGCAGCACTGCTATGTATGACCTGCTGGTCGGCGCCGACGGCGCGCAGTCCCGGGTCCGCACGCTGCTCACCGACGCCCGCCCGGCGCATATCGGCCAGAACGTCGTCGAACTCGGCATTCCCGACATCGACCGCACGCACCCCGACCTCGCGGCGATGGTCGGGCGAGGCAACTACTGGGTGCTCGGCAACGGACTATCGCTGGCGGCGCAGCGCAACGGCGACGGCCGCGTTCGCATCGGCCTCAGCTTCTACAACACCGACGAGAACTGGTTCGCCACCACCGGGATCCCGTTCGACGACCCGCCCGCCGCCCGGGCGCGGCTGATCGACCTGCTCAGCGGCTGGGACGCACGGTTCACCGCGCTGATCGCGGCCTGCGACGACTCGGTCGTGCCGCGGTCGATCACCGCTCTCCCGGTCGGGCTGACCTGGCCGTCGACGCCAGGCATCACGCTGCTCGGCGATGCCGCGCACCTGATGCCGCCGGTGGGCGAGGGCGCCAACATGGCGCTGCTGGACGGCGCCGTGCTCGGTCTCGCGCTGGCCGCGCACCCGGACGACTTTCCCGCCGCCGTCGAAGAATACGAACGCGAGATGTTCGAACGCACCAGCGCTGCCGCCCGGATGTCCGCACGCATGCAGGAAATCCTGATGTCGCCGGACGCCAGCCGGAGAATGCTCGCATTCTTCCAACCCGGCTGAGATGTCACCGATTCAGCGCCGTCCGGTGCAGTAGCCCTCGGGGGTGTACTGGCAGGGTCGCTCGTTGCGACCTCGGTACCCCCCATGGTTGCTGCTGCGGCTGCGCTCGCCCACGCCGGAGCCGCGCCGATCGGCAGGGTCATGCGAGTACTTGTCCGCGGTGACGGCCACGAACGGTTCGGGCGAGAGGATGGCCGGTGTCACCAGCGCGCCTCCGATCAGAGTGGCGGCCACCACTCGACGTACCGCGCGACGCTTCTTTGCGTTCTCCATGGCATATTTCCCGTCGTATAACGTACCGTTGGATAACGACACGATAGATGATGGTCCACCATATGGGGAAGGGCTACGAGGAGATCGGGTCAGGAATCGAGAAGCGCCCGCCCCCGAGCCGCGCCTAGCGTGACTGCCATGGCCGACACGTTCGACGACGTCGGCCCGGCGGCGCGGTAGGTCAGGCATCACAACGGGACGTGCCACGGCCGCGCCGACGACGGACGGCCGGACGTCCTGCTCGAAGCTGGTTAGATCGAGCCAGGCGCCGCCCACTGCGACCGCGAAGGCAGTCCCGCCGCAACAGAGGGAGACACGATGAGCACGGCCACGACGAGGGACGCGCAGTCCTCCGCGCCGCACCTTGCCGACAGCCACGACGTGATCCGCGTGCACGGCGCGCGCGTGAACAACCTCCAGGACGTCAGCATCGAGATCCCGAAGCGCAGGCTGACGGTGTTCACCGGTGTCTCCGGCTCGGGCAAGAGCTCGCTGGTGTTCGACACGATCGCCGCGGAGTCGCAGCGTCTGATCAACGAGACCTACAGCGCCTTCGTGCAGGGCTTCATGCCGACGCTGGCACGGCCGGAGGTCGACGTGCTCGACGGGCTGACCACCGCGATTGTCGTCGACCAGCAGCGGATGGGCGCCGACCCGCGCTCCACGGTCGGCACCGCCACCGACGCCAACGCGATGCTGCGCATCCTCTTCAGCCGACTCGGCACCCCGCACATCGGCCCGCCCAGCGCGTACGCCTTCAATGTCCCCTCGGTCCGGGCCACGGGTGCGATCACGGTCGAACGCGGCGCGGGCAAGACCAAGGCCGAGAAAGCCACCTTCACCCGCACCGGCGGCATGTGCACCCGCTGCGAAGGCCGCGGAACCGTTTCCGATATCGACCTCACCCAGCTCTACGACGACTCCAAGTCCATCGCGGAGGGCGCGTTCACCATCCCGGGCTGGAAGTCCGACAGTTGGTGGACGGTGCGGATATACGCCGAGTCGGGTTTCCTCGACCCCGACAAGCCGATCCGCAAGTACACCAAGAAGGAGATGCACGACTTCCTCTACCGCGAGCCGACCAAGGTGAAGGTCGAGGGCATCAACCTCACCTACGAGGGGCTGATCCCCAAGATCCAGAAGTCGTTCCTCGCCAAGGACCGAGAGGCCATGCAGCCGCACATCCGGGCGTTCGTCGACCGTGCGGTCACCTTCCAGACCTGCCCCGAGTGCGGCGGCACCCGGCTCAGCGAGGCCGCCAGGACGTCGAAGATCCAGGGGATCAGCATCGCCGACGCCTGCGCGATGCAGATCAGTGACCTGGCCGGATGGGTCAACGGGCTGCACGAGCCGTCGGTGGCGCCGCTGCTGGCCGCGCTGCGGCATTCGCTGGACTCCTTCGTGGAGATCGGACTGGGTTACCTCTCGCTCGACCGGTCGTCGGGCACGCTGTCGGGCGGTGAGGCGCAGCGCGTCAAGATGGTCCGGCATCTCGGCTCGTCGCTGACCGACGTCACCTACGTTTTCGACGAGCCGACCATCGGTCTGCACCCCCATGACATCCAGCGGATGAACGACCTGCTGTTGCGGCTGCGCGACAAGGGCAACACGGTGCTCGTCGTGGAGCACAAGCCGGAGACGATCGCGATCGCCGACCACGTCGTCGACCTCGGCCCCGGCGCCGGAACCGCGGGCGGCACCGTCTGCTTCGAGGGAACCGTCGAGGAGCTGCGGACCAGCGGCACCGTCACCGGCCACCATTTCGACGACCGGGCCACCCTGAAAAAGGCGGTGCGCAAGCCCACCGGCACGCTGGAAATCCGCGGCGCGACGACCAACAACCTCCAGAATGTCGATGTCGACATCCCGCTCGGGGTGCTCTGCGTCGTCACCGGCGTCGCCGGGTCCGGCAAGAGCTCGCTGATCCACGGTTCCATCCCCGCCTCGGCGGCCGTGGTTTCGGTCGACCAGGCGCCCATTCGCGGCTCGCGACGGAGCAACCCGGCGACATACACCGGACTGCTCGACCCGATCCGCAAGGCGTTCGCGAAGGCCAACGGCGTGAAACCGGCGCTGTTCAGCGCCAATTCCGAGGGCGCGTGCCCCACCTGCAACGGTGCGGGCGTCATCTACACCGACCTGGCGATGATGGCCGGTGTCGCCACCACCTGCGAGGAGTGCGAGGGAAAGCGGTTCCAGGCAGCCGTGCTGGACTACAAACTCGGCGGCCGCGACATCAGCGAGGTGCTGGCGATGCCGGTGACCGAGGCCGAGGAGTTCTTCGGCTCCGGAGAGGCCCGCACGCCGGCCGCGCACGCCATTCTCGGGCGGTTCGCCGACGTCGGGCTCGGCTACCTCACTCTCGGCCAGCCGCTCACGACGCTGTCCGGCGGCGAGCGGCAGCGACTGAAGCTGGCCACCCACATGGCCGAGAAGGGCGGCGTCTACGTGCTCGACGAGCCGACCGCGGGTCTGCACCTCGCCGACGTCGAGCAGCTGCTCGGCCTGCTCGACCGGCTGGTGGACTCCGGCAAGTCGGTCATCGTCATCGAGCACCACCAAGCGGTGATGGCGCACGCCGACTGGATCATCGACCTCGGCCCCGGCGCAGGCCATGACGGCGGCCGGATCGTCTTCGAAGGCACACCCGGCGACCTCGTCGCCGCCCGCTCCACCCTCACAGGCGAGCACCTCGCGGCCTACGTCGGCGCTTGACCAGGTGCCGGAGCACACCGATATGAGTGCCCTCGGCAACGGCGGAGCGACGTAGGATCCGCTATGTGACTCGGAGAGCCGACTCGGCGCAGCAGCTGCGCGACCTGGCGCTGTTGCGCCGTGTTCGCGATCGGATCGACCGTGAGTACGCGCAGCCGCTGGACGTCGAGGCGCTCGCCCGTGGCGTGCACATGTCGGCCGGGCATCTCAGCCGCCAGTTCCGGCTCGCCTACGGCGAGTCGCCGTACTCCTATCTGATGACGCGGCGCATCGAGCGCGCGATGGCGCTGCTGCGTCGCGGCGACGTCAGCGTCACCGAGGCCTGTTTCGCGGTCGGCTGCCAGTCGCTGGGCACCTTCAGCACTCGCTTCACCGAGCTGGTCGGCGTGCCGCCCAGCGTCTATCAGCGCGAGGCGGCGGACGCGACGGCGGGGATGCCGTCGTGCGTGGCGAAACAGGTGACCAGACCGATCAGGAATCGAGAAGCACGCACCTCCGAGCCCCGTCTAGCGTGACTGCCATGGACATCACCATTCACTCGAGTTTCCTCCCGCAGGACGACCCGGACGCGGCCCTGGCTTTCTACCGCGACACCCTCGGCTTCGAGGTCCGCAAAGACGTCGGTTACGGCGGGCTGCGCTGGATCACCGTCGGCCCCGCCGGTCAGCCGGGCACGTCCATCGTTCTGTACCCGCCGGGCGCCGACCCGGGCGTGACCGACGACGAGCGCCGCACCATCGCGGAGATGATGGCCAAGGGCACCTACGCTTCCATCCTGCTGGCCACCAAGGACCTCGACGGCACCTTCGATCGGGTGCAGGCCAGCGACGCCGAGGTGGTCCAGGAGCCGACCGACCAGCCGTACGGGGTGCGCGACTGCGCCTTCCGCGATCCCGCGGGCAACCTGATCCGTATCCAGGAGCTGCCCTGAGCCGTCGGCGATGCGGGAATCGGAGGCCGCAACTCACTCCCTGTGGCCGCCGACCCCGGCCCGCTCGGTCGCCCTCGGCATCGTGCCGGTCGGGTCACCATCGCCGGATCACATCTCGTCGGCCGTCGCGCCGGAAACCACTGGAGCACCGGATTTCGGCCGTTCGGCGGTAGCTGCCCCGGCCCCGTCAGTACGGCTCCCGCGAGGTATCCGGTCGCATCCGACCGGCGTCGATCAACGTTCGGCGGGCCACCTGCTTGAGGGGGCACTGATCGGCGCGGCATCCCCTGTGGCGCTGCATGATCCAGTGCGCTTCGGAAACACTGAGTTCATGGTCGGGCGCCTCGTGCGGCGACCCGGTCGGCCGCGGTCCGATGTCGGGCTGCTCAGCTCGAATCCGTTCGTGTCGGCGTCCGGCGCGCCATTCGGCCTGCACGCGGTCGATGATCGCTTGCGGCGATGTGTCGTCCTGCTCGGCTTCTCTCCACCAGTTGAACGCCATCATTTCACCCCTGCTGCGTCGTTTGTCGTTGGGTGCACGCCACCCGGCGGGGTGATTGGTCACCGCGGGCCGCTCACGGCTGGCGGTGCGTCCGCTTCGAGAGGCAATGGAGGACGCGCCCGCCGGGTGGGTGCTGGCTCCAAGAGTCGCTCGAAAATCTCCGTGCGAGACCGGGGAATCGGCTACTGCGGGTCTACAGATCCGCCTACCATCCCCCGTATGGGGACTGACGGCGGCTTGCCGGCGGACATCGGGGAACGTTTGCGGGCCACCAGGCAGGCGGCAGGGCTCTCGCTAGCCGAGTTGGCTGCGCGGATACCGTTTTCGCGTAGCTACCTCGGCCATATCGAGACCGGTACGCGTCCCGCCTGCGCCGAGGTGGTCGCCGCGTACACGCATGCCTGCGGCGAAGTGACATGCGATCCTGTCACACTGGTGAGCGTGTTGGGCAGAGCAGATGTCGACCGGCGGTCGTTCCTACGCACGTCTGTCTACAGTGCGGCGCTGTCTGCGACCGCGCTGGCATCGCACTCGGACATGGCCCGATTGATCCGAGTCGAGGACTCCACGCGAGTCGGCATGGCGGAAGTTCGCGCTTTACAGGGCATCACCGATGCTTTCCTGCGGTTGGACGAAGTGAAGGGCGGCGGTATCGGTCGAACCGCTGTCGCCGAGTTCCTGAGTACTGATGTCGCGTCGCTGCTGCGGTCGCGATTCGCCGATTCGACTGTCCGGGCTTCCGCGTTCAGCGCCGCCGCCGAGCTGGCGTATCTGGCTGGTTTCAAAGCGCACGACGCCGGGGAAGATGGCATCGGGCAACGGTATTTCCTGTCTGCGTTGCGGCTCGCGGAGGAATCCGGAGTGCCGGGGCAGGACGGCTTCGTGTTTCGCATTCTGGCCTTGCAGGGAACCGATATTCGACAAAGCAAGTTCAGCGTCGCGCTAGCCGAAGAATCGGTTCGCCGCGCCGCTGGTCACGTCGGGCCTGACGCGATGGCGTTGTTCACTGTCTGTGTAGCTCGCTGCCACGCCGAGTCTGGAAACAAAGCCGAAGCGATGGCAATGCTGCGGCAGGCCGAGCCGTATCTCAATCCGGAGATGACCGACGGGCAACCTCGCTGGATGTCGCTTTGGTGTCCGAACAAGGCAACCGTGGTCCACCAGACCGCGAAGACGTTTCGGGCGGTGGGTGAACGGGCAGCGGCCGAACAGTTCTGCGAGTTGGCTACGTCCATTTGGAGCCCACAGACACATGCGCGGGTCTACGCGCTTACTGCCGCCGAAACCGGCCTTCTCCGTTGGCAATTGGGCAAGCATGCCGATGCGGTGTCGATGTGGCGGCCTGCCCTGCCTATTCTGTCAGCGGTGTCCTCGGAACGGGCAACCAATGTTCTGCGAAAAGTGCGGAAGGCTGCACCGGAACTGTTTGCCAGCACGCCAGCGTGACCATGCGCGCCGCCGAGTTCGAAGCTATCTTCGTTGCAGCCGATCAGCCCGGCTTGTATCGAACCTCCGCTGGAGTTGCGATCGTGTGAGTCGTCGAGAGGACCGACACTTACCAGTTCCCGGCAATTGCCGCGGCCGACGCGGCGGTCCGGCTCGCCGCCGACGGCATTGAGTCCGGCATGCTCGCACCGAGCCAGGCATTCGACCCTACCGGCATCCTCGGATGTCGTGCGCCCTAAGGATTCGTCGTTCCGTGGAGCCGACGGTACGAGGTAGGTCTCGTCGCGGCAGCCGAGCCATTGACAACTGTCGGTTGCGCAGATGGTGCGGGGACCGAAAACCCGATTGAGGGCCGGAGACCTCGATCCCTAGGCTCGGCGTATGAACGGCAACTCCAGACTGCTGAATGTGGTCGACGTGGAGGCGACGTGCTGGGAGGGCGAGGCACCGGTGGGAGCGGTCAGCGAGATCATCGAGATCGGACTGACCGTTGTCGATCTCGACGCGTGCGCTCGGATTGCCAAGCACCGCATCGTTGTTCGGCCTGCCCGCTCCACGGTCAGCGAATTCTGCACCGAGCTCACCGGACTCACCCAGGCCGAAGTCGATACCGGTATGGCGTTCGCCGACGCGTGCCGCCTACTGGCGAGCGAGCACCAGGCCGGACCTCGGCCGTGGGCCAGCTGGGGTGATTACGACCGCAAACAGTTCCAACGGCAGTGCGCCGCCACCGGCGCCGAATATCCCTTCGGGCACCGCCATACGAATGCCAAGCAGGTATTCTCCGAGGCGTACGGGCTGGACCGCCGCCAGGGCATGGCGAGCGCCCTTCGGATTGCCGGGCTGCCCTTGGAGGGCCGTCACCATCGCGGCGAGGACGATGCCTGGAATATCGCCGCTCTCGTCTTGGACCTCATCGAACGAAACGGCTGGCGAACCACCTCGGGCGGCTGACTCGCCCGTCGCACGACGCTCCGCGAGAGCTCTCGCAACCGGACGACGCGGCGACGGTGAGACGGTGGCCGCACCCGCCCCTATCACCTCGACGCGCTCACCGCGGCCTCGGAACGCTCGCGGATGGCTGCATTTGCGCGGTGATTGCGGTTCCCATCCAGCGGCGCAGGTATCGCCGTAGCTCATCGTCGCTTCGCGGGGGATTGCCAGGGGAGATGAAGAACGACTGCATCGTTCGCAGCACATATTCGACGAGCTCGTGCAGAGAGGCGTCGTCGTAGCCGTAGTTCTCCCAATCGACGTCGAAGCGCCTGATCATCGTCATTCCGAAGGCTCGCGCCTCTTGGGAGGTCATACCGTCGTGATGGGCGCTCGAGTACGTGCCGGTCAGCAGAATCCCCAGGTGCGGCGTTCGGCGCACCTCGGTGAGCGTGTAGACCACTGCCTCGGTCATCGCGTCGACCGGGTCTTCGATGCCGCGGACCTGCTGTGTCAGCCGGTCGAGAAATCCGTCGACCGACGCGATCGCCGCGGCCTTCATCAGAGCGTCGGCACTGGGAAAGTAGCGGTACACCGTCTGACGGATGACGCCGAGGGACTCCGCGACGTCGGCGATGCTGATCTCCGAACCCGTTCGTCCGATCAGCTCGACCGCGGCGGCAACGATCCGACGGGACGCTTCCTCGTCGTTCTCCGGCGGCCTCCCGCCCCACCCGCGCCTTCCTGCCACTGCCCGCTTCCTCGGCTCCAACCATCTCGGTCGCACGCGGCCCTCCGCGTGGGAAAGCCCGCCGACTTTCCGGATCAGGGGCCTGACGGTACCACAGGGCGGTCGTGCGGCCGGTCGTGCGATCGGTGACGGTAACGACGAATCTTATCATACACAAACGCGTCTATGTGTATGATCAGCTCCACCATGGCTTCGGCGCATCCCGAACAAGGCCGCCGACCAGCCCACTTCCGTACGACGAGGTATCGAAAAGTGACCGATCTTCATGTCCGAAAGATGAGTTTCGCGTTCGCCGACTACGACGTGCCGTTCCTCTGGAACCCGGAGAATCCCGCCTTCTCGAGCATGGCCAACGCGGTCTCGTTCCTGGCGATCGGCTTCGAAAAGATGATCGTGAAGATGATTCTGCAAACGAAGCCGCTGATCACCGACGCCGCGGTCGCCGAGGAGGCGGATGCGTTCATGCGTCAGGAAGGACAGCACTCGGCCGCGCACCGCCAGCATGTCAAGGGCCTGATCAAGCGGTACCCGGGGCTGCAGGAGACGCTCGACGACGTCATCGGAGAGTTCGACCGGCTCACCAAGGAGACCCCGCTGAACTACCGGCTCGCCTACACCGCCGACCTGGAGGCGACTTTCACGCCGGTGTTCAAGCTGATGCTGGACCACGATTCGACTCTGTTCCGTCCCGGAGACGACCGGGTGGCGTCGCTGTTCATCTGGCACTTCGTCGAGGAAGTCGAGCATCGGAGTTCCGCGCTCATCATCTTCGATTCCGTTGTCGGCAGCGATTTGTACCGGATGCGGGTGGCCCCATCCATCTTCCGGCACGTCTTGAAGGTCATCAGACTGGCCTGCGAGGGGTTCAACAAGCATGTCCCGCTGGAGGATCGGAAGATCGATGCGCTGTCGATGTTCGCGTCCTACCGGCGTAAGCAGAGCCTGCGCAAGCGGTTGCCGCTGCTCAGCGCGGAGGACCACGGTCCGATGGAGCGCGCGTTCGACCATCTACCGCTCGGCGAGCAACTCACCGCGTTGGCCGGGATCATCCGCAGCCAGTTGCCGAAGCACAACCCTGCCCACGAGAAGCTGCCCGCCCTCGCCGACGTGTGGTTCGAGCGCTACGAGTCCGGCTACGACGTCACGCACTGGTACACCGCCGACGCGGCCGCATCCTAGGAGGACCGATGGCCGATCATTGCTCACCCACCTTCGAGCAGCTCGCGACGGCACTCGGCTTCTCCTGCCAGGAGGCCGGGGGAGTCGTCGAGGTGCGCAACCCGCTGGCGTTGGAGAACTGGACCCTGCCGGTCCTCGAGTTCACCATCGTTCTGGGCTCGGTGCTCGCGCTCGTGTTCGCCATCGTGCGCCTGCGCCGCAACGGCGATCCCACCAACCTGGTGCTCTGGTTCGGCGCCACCGCATACCTGTTCATCATCGAACCACCGCTGTACTTTCCCGCGGCTTTCGGCATCGAAGACCACGTGGACACGATGTTCGCGCACAATGTGTTCACCGTGGATTTCCTCTGGGGCAGGCTCCCGCTGTACATCATCGCGATCTACCCGCTGATGGCCACACTGGCCTTCGAGATCGTCCGGATGCTCGGCGTCTTCCGGCGGCACGGCGTGCTCGTGGGTTCGGTCTGCGCGGGCTTCGTTCACCACGCGTTCTACGAGATCTTCGACCACATCGGCCCCCAGTTGAGATGGTGGGAATGGTCGACAACGAATCCGATCAACCAACCCATGTTCGATTCGGTCCCGCTGCCGAGCGTGGTGGTGTTCGCCGCTTTGTGGCCGATGTCGCTGGCATTCTGCGTCCAGTTGTTCGTCGGTCGCTACGTCGACCAGGGACAGCACTTCTCCGGCCGCCAATTGGTATGGCGGACAGTCGCGATCGGTATCCTCGCCTCGCTGGGCACGTTCGTCCTCCCGCTACCGGCGACTGTCCTCGGCATGGGAAGCACGACCGTCCGGGGAGTCGTCTACGCGGCGGAACTGGTCATCGTCACGCTCGTCGCGATTCCGATTCTGACCCGTCAATGGTTGCGGCTGCGCCGGGAAACCTCGGATGTCCCCCGCTACACGAGCGGCTTTGCCCGGTGGTACAGCGTGGTGTACCTGTGCGTCATGGCGTTGCTGTGGGTCACCGCGTTACCCGACTTCCTCGGCGCCGTCGACGGTCGCACGAGCGAGGGAGATCCCATCGGGAACCTCTGGTACACGCTGGGGTGCTTCATTGTCGCAATTCTCTGTGCAATCTCCATATTCACGGTGCCGCGAGGAAGAGCAGAAGAGAGCACGAACCCTTCAACCGCAGATTACGCAGCCGACCCGGTGTGAACCGACTCAATCGGCGGACAGACCGCAGCGTGCCGTGCGAGCCGAAGAATGCTCTCGAGCACTGTCGACGGCAAGGAAATCGGTGAGCAGCGGAAGCAGCGTTGTCGGTGCGTCGAGTGGAATGATGTGCCCGCAGCCGGGGATCACATGATGGATCAGTTCATCGGTGACGGGGGACAACTGCCGAGCCAGCGCGTCACCCACCGGATGCGCGCCGACGGCCATTGTCGGCACAGTGAGCCGAGCGGTCGCCACGGCGTCGCGGATCTGCTGGGCGCTGGTCGGCATGGCGCGGTAGTAGGAGAACGCGCACCGCAGCGCCACAGGGTCGGCGTAGGCGTCGACGAAGGCGTCCCGAATCGGCCCTGGCACACCGTGACCGAGCGTGCCGACGGTCAGAAACCAGTCGATATAGGCTGATTCGTTTCCGGCGAGGACCGTCTCGGCGAGGCCGGGAACCGCATGGAATCCGAACCACCATGGCGGCCCGCTCGCCAGGAAGTCCTCGGCGCCGGGCAGTGTCCCCAATAGCGATTCCATCAGTATCAGGCGCCGCACCCGGTCGGGCCGCCGCATGGCCAGCAGGAAGGCGGGCGGCGTGCCCGCGTCGATCCCGACCACCACCGCGGTCGGCTCGCCGAGCGCGTCCAGCAGCCCTTCGGCGTCGACGGCCAGATTCGCCGCGTCATAGCCGTCGGTCGCTCGCGTACTGGCCCCTAGGCCACGGAGGTCCGGTGCGATCACCCGATGGCGTTGGGCGAGCGGCCCGATCACCTCGCGCCACAGCTGCCAGGTGTGCGGAAACCCGTGCAGCAACAGCACCGCGGGCCCATGTCCGGCGATCGCGACATTGACGTGGATGCCGTTGGTCGCGACGCGGCGCAGCGAGATATCGGAAGACGTGGATGTCATACCTACTCCTAGTCACTTTTCGTTACCAGGTGACCGTAGGTAGGCTGCTGGGCGTTGCCAAGACCGCACGTTCGAATCAGGTGGTGAGTTCCAGGTGACTACCGGTCCCATGCGTAAGCCCGCCGAGGCACGCGGCGATCTGTTCGATCCGGCCTGTCCGACCCGGCGGCTGCTCGACCGCGTCGGCACGAAATGGGTCTCGATGGTGGTGAAACTGCTCGCCGAGGCCGCGCCGGGCGAGGTGCGCTTCGCCGAACTCCAGCGGCGCATGCCCGGTGTGTCGCAGAAAATGCTCTCCGTGACGCTGCGGAACTTGACTCGCGACGGACTGGTCGCACGCCGCGTCGAGCCCACCGTGCCGCCGCGCGTGCACTATCGGCTCACCGATCTCGGTCTGTCCCTGGACGTTCCGCTCGCGGCGCTGCGCGCGTGGGCCGAGGAACACATGGCCGAGATCGACCGTGCCGACTGTGGAGGCACCGAATGACCGGACGTTCGAATCTCCGGCGCGGGTACACATGTGCGGGCGAGGGAGCGGCTCGCCCGGCGGGTGGGCGAGTCGAGTCCGAGTTCCCGGACACGCCATCCGTGGTAACACTCGGTGGCTGATACGTCTGGGCGGTCGGTCACGGACGCTGCTGGGATGCGTTGATTCGGCGCACGTGATTCCAACGTCCCGGGTCTGCCTCGAGGGCCGCGCGATCCCAGTCGCCGAGTTCGGCGGCGGCCGCATATGTTGTGTCGAGGAATTCGAGTAGCGCCTGCTCCGGCTCCGCGGCGGTGCGCACCGCCTCGTACGGCAGCAGAAACTGTCGGTAGTCTTTGCTGTAGAAGGCGTCCCGCGGTCCGACGCGGTAATCGGCGAATCCGTCGGGTTCCGGATAGGCGTAGGCGTAGAAGGCGCCCTCCGCACCACCCCCCGGCCAGAAGCCGCAGCTGCTCAATTCATGGGAGTAACCCTCCACCATCACCCAGTCACCGCAGTTGGGAGCACCGCCAGGATGCCGCGGTGCGGTCCGCCCGGAGAACCTGGTACACGCCAGATCCATCGCTCCCCAGAAGAAATGCACCGGGCTCACCTTGCCGATGAAACGCGATCGGAACTCGTGCATGACGCGGTCGGCGGCAATCAATTGCTGCCAGAACATCGTGGCGGCCGCGGCATCATAGGATCGATGCTCGTAGTCGTCGGCGAAGGGGATCGCCGGATCGACCTCGTTGGGTTTGGCTTGGATCCGCACCGCAATTCCGAGTTCTTCAAGTGCGTTAGTGGTTTCGGCATAGAAGGCAGCGACCGGTTTGGGTGCCAGCGCAACGTGCCGGTTCCGGCCATCGCTGGAACGGATGTGGAGTTGATGGTCGATGAAATCGAACTCGATGTCGAATGAACCCGCCGCATGCGGGATAGCGGAGGTGGTCAGTCCCCGGGGGCTGACGTAGAACGTGACTTGCCACCAGTGATTGACCAGGGGAGCGTGGGAGAGTCGGATCTTTCCGACAATCTGCGTCCACATATGCAAGGTTTCGCGTGTCGGAGTCCAATCGTCGACTCGCAATGCGGGCCACGCCAGCCGGGGCGCGGGATCTGTGTCGTTCACTGCTGCACGCACCTCCTTGTTCTTCGGAAAACTTCCCTTCGATACCCGCGCGACCTGCCCGCCACCATTCCCGATTTCGTCGCCGCACCCGCTGTGCAGCGGTCTCGCACCTGAACGTACCTGTTGGTCGGTTGCTCCGGACGTCGAACCTGCAATACGGGAACCACCGGCGCTACATCGGATCGCAGCGCAGGCGCAGCGGCACGCAATCGGTGTGCGAAGTCGCGGGCGTGTCGCCGGTTGGGACGGATACTCGGCTCATCCACGCAAGAAGGACCGGAACGATGCACGTGAAGAACATGAGCCTCGGCAGTCTGCTGATCCTGGCCTGGCTGATCATCGGGATAATCGCGGCGGGCCAGCGCGACTACTTCGACAGCGGCCCGATCAACTGCGCGGGCTTCGGCACGATCGCGCTGACGGTAGTCGCCGGTCCACTGAACTACCTGGGCCTGAATCCCAAGATCACGGATTGCAACGTGCCCCAGCCCAGTCCGTAGCGAACCAACCTCAGGCGCGTCGTCCGTAGGCCGACCCAAAATAGACAAATAGTTCTCTGTGTCTTATTTTAGTCGCATGCCAGCCGATCACCAGCACCCAACGGCCCCGGCCGCATGACCAGCGGCACGTACTCGCGATACGTCGCTCTCGGTGACAGCCAAACCGAAGGCGTCGGTGACGGCGACGACCGAACCGGGTTGCGTGGCTTGGCCGACCGCCTGGCGGAACGCCTCGCCGCGTCGAACCCCGAGCTGCGGTATGCCAACCTCGCCGTTCGCGGCAAGCTCGCCGGACAGGTCCGTTCCGAGCAACTCGACGCCGCACTGCGGCTGCGCCCGGATCTGGCCACCGTCGCCGCCGGTGTCAACGACCTGTTACGCCCCGGGTTCGACGCCGACGAGGTCGCCGGTCATCTGGACGCGATGTTCGCCGAGCTCACCGCCCACGGTGCGGTCGTGGCCACCGTGACATTTCCGGAGCTCGCGCGGATCACCCCGCTCGCCCGTCCGATCAGCGGCCGCGTCAGGGCACTCAACCAGCGGATTCGAGCATCCGCCGCACGCCACCGCGTCATCGTCGCCGACACCGCCCGCCATGCGGTCGTCACCGATCCACGGCTGTGGAGTCCGGATCGGCTGCACGCCAGCCCGCTGGGCCATCAGCGCATCGCCGACGCGCTCGCGCACGCTCTGCGACTGCCCGGCAGCGATGACAGCTGGAGTCGGCCCCTGGAGCCACCGCTCGCCGCGAGCGGCTCGTTGGCCGACGAACTGCGCTGGGCCGCGACTTTTCTCGGACCTTGGATAGGACGCCGCCTCACGGGACGGTCCTCCGGCGACGGCCGCACCGCCAAGCGGCCCGACCTGCTGCCGGTTCGCGGCAACGAGAGAACCCTGAGCGATCCGATCGCCGATTTGCCTACCGGGTGACCACGGGCGCGGAGCTTTGTCCGGACGAATTCGCCGAACGTCTCAGTGCCGGACCGTGGTGTCGAAGAAGTGCCGGGAGGCGCGATACACGTGGCGACCCAGCTCGACCGGCCGCCCCGAATCGTCGAACGCGACGCGCTGCATAGTCAGCAAAGGCGCATTGGTGCGCTCGTCCAGTAGCTGCGCCTCCGCGCGGGTGGCGCTGCGTGCGCCGATCCGCTGCCTCGCGATCGTGATGTGGATTCCCTTGGCGCGCAGGCACTCATAGAACCCGTGCGCTTCGAGCTGGTCGGGTGCCGGTGCGTATTCCGCGGGCACGTGATTGGTCATGATCGCCAGTGGTTCACTGCCCGCACGACGCAGGCGGCGAAAGGTCACCAAGCGCGCGTCCGCCGCTACACCCAGCTCCTTGGCGATATCGGCGTCCGGTGCACCGAGCTGGTAATCGAGCAATTCGGTGGTCGGCTCCTGGCCCGCGGTGAGCAGGTCGTCGTAGAGGCTGGTCAGCTCGACGGGGCGGTGAACTCGGTTCTGCACCACCTGGGTGCCCACCCCGCGCCTGCGCGCCAGCAGCCCCTTGTCGACCAAGGCCTGGACCGCTTGGCGGACCGTCGGGCGCGACACATTGAGGCGCTTGGCCAGCGCGATCTCGTTTTCGATCCGGTCGCCCGGCGTCAGCCGACCCTCGGTGATCGCTTGCTCGATGGCCTGCTGGAGCTGGAAGTACATCGGTACCGGGCTGTTCCGGTCGACGGGGATATCCAAGGGCGCGGGCATCGGAAGGCTCCTCGGGAAACGGTCGGCTCCGGCACTTTCATCGTAGGCCTTGCTGGACGCCGTAGCGTAAGGACGTCATTAAGTCAATATGTCCGGACAAAGCATTGACAGCCGTCGATGTCGTGACGCACAGTCGGACCAGGCGGAGACGCCCGTCCTCGTGCCCACCCGAACCCGGAGCTCGCGCCGTCGCTGACTGGAAAGGCCTGATCCGATGACCGAAGCCACGCTGACCGCTCCACCCAGGAGCACGCCGCCGATCCGGTCGTATGCCGAACTGACCGAGGTCCGCGCCGCCGATCCCGGGGCGATCGCACGGGCGTTCGCAGCGCGCAAACGCCGCGAACTGGTGCGCGGCGACGGCCGATTGATGATCATCGCCGCGGACCATCCTGCACGCGGAGCCCTGTCGGCCTCCGGCGACCCGCATGCCATGAGCGATCGCAAAGACCTGCTGGACCGCTTGGTCACGGCCTTGCACCGGCCGGGAGTCGACGGCGTGCTCGGTACCGCCGACATCATCGAGGATCTGCTGCTGCTCGGAGCGCTGGAAGACAAGGTCGTGTTCGGCTCGATGAATCGCGGCGGCCTCGCGGGCGCGGACTTCGAAATCGACGACCGGATGACCGCCTACACGGCTGCCGCCACCGCGGCGGCGGGCCTCAACGGCGCCAAGATGCTCAATCGGTTCGATCTCACCGACCCCGGCACCCTGTCGATGATGACCGCGAGCGCGGCCGCCATCGATGAACTCGCCGCGCACGGATTGGTCGCGATGCTGGAGCCGTTCATGTCGCACCGCCCCGCAGGTCCGGGCAGCAAGGTCGTCAACGACCTGTCGCCGGACGCGGTGATCAAGAGTATCCACTTGGCGCAGGGACTCGGCTCCACCTCGGCCTACACCTGGTTGAAGCTGCCCGCCGCCGAGCAGATGGAACGCGTCATGGACGCGACAACCTTGCCCACTCTGCTGCTCGGCGGCGACCCGCAGACCGCGCCCGAGGAGACCTACGCCCGCTGGGCGAAAGCCCTTGCGCTGCCCGGTGTTCGGGGGCTGATCGTCGGTCGCGCACTGTTGTATCCACGCGACGGCGACGTCGCCGGAGCCGTCGACACAGCCGTGTCCTTGGTACGGTGATCGCGATGCGCGGCACGCACTACCTACCGGCCCGCAGCGCCGCGAGCGCCCCGCATCTCGTCGCGGTGACGCCCGAATCCGCCGGTTGGGACCACACCAGCCTGCACGTCATCGAACTCGGCGCCGAAGGGTCGTATCGGGCCGATACCGACCACGATGAGGTCGTCGTGGTTCCGCTATCCGGCTCGTGCAGCGTGGCCTGCGGCAGTGAATCATTTGAATTGCATGGCCGTACAAGCGTTTTCGATGGACCGACCGATTTCGCGTATATCGGGTGCGGCAGCTCCTACACGATCTCCAGCCCGGCCGGGGGGCGTTTCGCACTCGGCGGCGCCCGCGCACACCGGCAATTGCCGTTCCGGTATGTCGCCGCGGCGGATGTGGCAGTGGAGCTGCGTGGCGCCGGGAACTGCAGCCGCCAGGTGCACAACTTCGCCACCGCCGACACCTTCGACGCCGAGTCGATCATCGCCTGCGAGGTGATCACCCCAGGCGGGAACTGGTCGTCGTATCCGCCGCACAAGCACGACGAGCTCACCGAGACCGAGACCCCGTTGGAAGAGATCTACTACTTCGAAATCGCGCGCGGCGCGGACGGCTCGCCGGGGTTCGGCTACCACCGGGTCTACGGCACGCCCGAGCGCCCCATCGATGTGCTCGAGGAGGTCCGCGACGGCGACGTCGTGCTGGTGCCACACGGCTACCACGGGCCGTCCATCGCCGCCCCCGGCCACCACATGTACTACCTGAACGTCATGGCGGGTCCCGGCCCGGAGCGCGCCTGGCGGATCAGCGACGACCCGGCCCACGCGTGGTTGCGCCATACCTGGGCCGACATGGCCGTCGACCCGCGGCTTCCCTTGCACACCACCGACTACATCGAGGGCAACCGCGCGTAATCGGCCGACGTCCGCACCGCTATCGACGCGGCCTCGGCAGCATTCCCGAGCTGGCGCGACACCTCGCTGGCCGCGAGTCCAAGCCCTCGGCGGCGCGAAGAACCACACGGTGATCCTGCCCGACGCCGACCTCGATCTGGCCGCGGACGCCGCGGTCAACGCCCGCGCAGTACTCGATGTCGGGCGACGAAAGAACAGCGATTAATCGACCGGATTATTGTGCATATTCATGACGTTGTTTGTGAACATTCACCATTAATTCGTCACAGTCTGCATATAACGATTTGAAAAACCCTGAATGTTCCAGATGGCGAAGCCCCAGTCCACGGCCCCGTGATGTGATCGGCACGTTCCGAATCCGGGACGCGTCACAAAGTACAACCGAGGATGATTGCATGACCTCCAGAATTATCCGTCCGCTCGCGGTCACCGCGCTCGCGCTCTCCGCCACCGCTCTCAGCGGCGGCATCGCCTCCGCGGATGCCACCACGGCCACTCCCGTCTCGGGCTCCGTGGAAGTGTGCCTCCCCATCCCCGTCGGCCAAATCGAGCTCAGCATCTGCCTGTAACCAGCTGACCCGAATTGCACGCGGCGGTGGGGAGACTGTCCGTGGTGCGCAGGATTCCGCGTTTCCGGTCCGGAGTCGCCACCGCCGCGTGCAACCATCCGATGCCACGGCCTTCTGATCGGCCGGTGGTACCCGCCTTCGCCGCTGGGCCCGCGTATTTCACGGTGACCTTGGCTACCGCCCTTGGTGGGAGAGTGCAGTCAGGCGACGATCTGCCGGTTGCCGAGGCCCTGCGCGACGACTTCGGCCACTTGCCGCTCCCGTGCGGTCAGCACGATGTCGTCGCGCTCCGCGGGTTCGTCGGCGCACTCATATCGGCACGGGCGGCCGCCCGGCGCCGATGGATGGTCGCGGGGATCGAGCGGTGCCTGTTCGGCTCGACGTCAACTGGTGGTCGAGCTCGGATGGTAAGTATCGCTGGTGAGAATTCGCCGCAGTACCCGAAGCGCACTCGTCACGGTTGCCGTGTGCGCGACCGCTGTTCTGTCCGCCTGCTCGTCGTCGAGTTCGGGCGGGGACTTCACCGCCACCAAGGATCAGCCGCTGGTGATCTCGCTGGATGATCTGCTGGCCGAGACCGGCGGCAGCGCCGCGGTCGCGATCGCAGATCCGCGGCACGGCACGATCACCCGGCGCACCGACGGTGCGGTGGTGTACACCCCGGCGGCCGGGTACACCGGGTCCGACAGCATCACCGTGACCACGACCGACGCCGTGCGGCTGTTCACCACCGATATGCCGCCGCTCGGCGACTTCGGCGACGTTAGCCTGCAGGCCAGCGGGTACGGGTCGGCGTTTACGCCGGTACCCGGATCGACCGACGAGTTCTACGGTCTCACCGACCGCGGTCCGAACGTGGACGGCAAGACCAAGAACGAGAAACTCGCGCCCGTGCCGACGTTCACGCCCGCCATCGGCAAGTTCGAGCTCGTCGGCTCCACGGCGGTGCTGGAAACCGCCATCCCCCTGAAGAACCCGGCCGGTCAGCCGTTCAACGGCCAGGTCGACATCTCCGCGAGCACCGGCGAGACCATCCGCGACCTCAACGGAAACGTCCTGCCGCCCACCGATCACGGCATCGACACCGAAGGCCTGGTCGCGATGCCCGACGGCACCTTCTGGGTGTCCGACGAGTACGGGCCGTTCCTCGTGCACTTCGACGCCAAGGGCACCGAGTTGGAGCGGCTGTCACCGGGACGCGGGCTGCCCATGGAGCTTTCGTTGCGCACTCCCAACCAGGGCATGGAGGGGCTCACCATTACGCCGGACGGCAACACGCTGGTCGGCATCATGCAGAGCGCACTGAGCCAGCCGGGTGTCGCGTCGGCGCGTGAGGTCCCGATGACCCGGATCGTCACCGTGGATCTGAAGACCCGGGACGTCAAGGAATTCGTGTATCCGCTGGAGGACCCGAAGCGAAAGCTCGCGGTCTCCGAGATCACGGCGTTGAGCAACACCACCTTCCTCGTCGATGAGCGCGACGGCAACAAGACGCCCAAGGCCGACAAGAAGCTGTGGACCATCGACATCACCGGCGCCACCGATGTCGGCCCGCAGGCGAAAGTCCAGGGCGCGCAATATGATCCGGAGAAGGGCCTCCTGGTCGACGGTAAGCCGCTGGAACTGCTCGTCGGCGCCGTGCCCACCGCCGACGGCGTCGCCACGCTACAGAAGGCGGGCATCACCCCCGTCACCAAGAAGTCCCACCTGGACCTCGGCGGCCTGCTGGACGGCCTGAACGCCGACGGCACGTTCTTCGGCCACGACAAGATCGAGGGCGTCGCCACCCGCGACGGCGGCAAGACCCTCTACATCGCCAACGACAGCGACTTCGGCATCGAGGCCGCCACCGGTGAGCAGCCGCCGTTCGGACTGAAGGCCAAGACCCTCGTCAACGGCGTGCAGGACTCGGGCGAGGTACTGATGATCGACACCACCAAGTTGCCCGCCAAGACGCAGTCGAAGACGATCACGATCACGGTGAAGTAGGCCGCACCAGGCCGGGACCGGTCGATGACACACATCCCATGCAGGCACCATGGAGTTGTCGTAGGCGGGGTCTAAGGTTCCGGGTATGGGATACGAGTTCCAGGTCGTCCTCGACTGTGCCGACCCCCACACGCTCGCCGACTGGTGGGCGGAGGCGCTGGGCTGGGAGGTGGAGCCCCAAGACGAGGAGTTCATCCGCAGCATGGTCGCTCAGGGGCGGGCGTCGGAGGAAGACACCACCACGCATCGGGGCAAGCTTGTGTGGAAGGTAGGGACGGCGATCCGCCATCCTGACCGGCCGCGTGTCCTCTTCCAGCTCGTCCCCGAATCCAAGACGGTCAAGAACCGCATGCATCTGGACATTCGGGTGGGTAACGAGCACCGATTGGCGGAGGTCGAGCGTCTGGTCGGCATCGGAGCGAAAGTCCTGCACGAGGGGCGGCAGGGGCCGTACACCTGGGTGACCATGGCCGACCCCGAGGGCAACGAGTTCTGTGTGACGTAAGCCGAGTGGGCTCACCTGTGCAGACACTTCGCGCACCACGCTGCGTTTCGGCGCGGGGCGGCCTCAGCGTCGTGGTACACCGGAGTCCGTGCGGCTGCTGATCATCTCCGATACCCACGTGCCCAAGCGCGCGCGGGATCTGCCGCAGGTCGTATGGAACGAGGTCGACGCCGCCGACGTTGTCGTGCACGCGGGCGATTGGGTGGAGGTCGCGCTGCTGGACCGGCTCGAAGCGCGCGCCGAGCGCCTGATCGGCGTATACGGCAACAACGACGGACCCGAACTACGTGCCCGGCTACCCGAGATCGCCCGCGCCGAACTGGACGGCCTGCGGCTGGCGGTGGTACACGAGACCGGCCCCGCGAAGGGCCGTGAGCAGCGGTGCGCGCGAAACTTCCCGGACACCGACGTGCTGGTCTTCGGGCATAGTCACATCCCGTGGGACAGCGTCACCGACACCGGGTTGCGGCTGCTCAATCCCGGCTCGCCGACGGATCGACGCCGACAGCCGCATCACACCTACCTGACCGCCCGAATACATTCCGGTGAGCTGAGCCAGGTAATACTGCACACCGTTTCGAGGATCTGACCTCTCTCTGACCAAGTCGGCATGGCCGTGTCGTTGCAGAGTCATTCGGGCATTGATATGAGCCGAACAGCCATTCCAACGCTCACTTTCAGCTCGTAGCTTCACTTCAACCGAAGTATCACGAGCGGAGTGCGGATGAAGACTCGAACAGCCGAACTGGCGTCGGCATCGGTGACGGCACTACTCGTCCTGGGTGCCGCGGCCTGCGGCAACCCTTCGAGCGAGCAGCGCCATTGGCTCGGTAGTTGGTCGTCGTCCCAGACGGCCGCCGCGGACGTGTGGGGGCCGAACTGGTCGACGGCCGGTTTCTCGAATCACTCTGTGCGGCAGTCATTTCGCCCAACCATCGGCGGCGACCGGGTCCGCATCACCCTCTCCAACAGATTCGGCGACCGGCCGTTGCGGATCACGGCCGCGACAGTCGGCATCACCGCGGGACCGGCCGCGGTGCTGCCGGGCACCCTGCGCCAACTGCTCTTCGGCCACTCGCAGCGGACGGAGATCCCGGCGGGCACGGAGCAGACCAGTGACGCGGTCGACCTGTCGATTCCGGCGCTGCATCCGATCACGGTGACGCTCTACCTCGCGGATCACACCGGGCCGGCGACCTTCCACTTCCTAGGCAACGCCACCTCGTACCGCGCTGTCGGCGATCACGCCGCCGACACCGGCGGCGCGTCGTTCACCGAGTCGTCCCGGTCCTGGTATTACGTGTCCGACGTCGAGGTCAGCGGCACCGGGAGTAGGCGAGGTGTGGTCGCTTTCGGCGACTCCCTCACCGACGGAGCGGGAGCCACCATGGACGTCGACAACCGCTATCCGGACGTCCTGGCCGAAAGACTCGCCGCCGCAGGCGAATCGCGGGCAGTCTTGAATGCGGGAATCGGAGGGAACCGGGTGGTGTCCGATTCGGTCTACGTTGGTCAGCGCGCTCTCACCCGATTCCGGCGGGACGTGCTCGACAAGAAGGGCGTGGGCACGGTGATCCTGCTCTCCGGTATCAACGACATCGGGACCAGCGAACTCGGCGATCCACGGTTGGAACCGAGCCCGGAAGTCACCGCGGACCATCTGATCGCCGAATATCGCGATCTCATCGCCCTGGCACGCGCCCACGGTGTCCGCATCATCGGTGGCACGCTCCTGCCGTACAAGGGAGCTCGGTACTACAGCGAACGCGGCGAAGCCATCCGCGAGGCGGTCAACTCCTGGATCCGCGAATCCGGAGAATTCGACGCCGTCGCCGACTTCGAACGCGCGCTGGTGTCAAGGACGGACGCCGACGCACTGGACCCGACCTATGACAGCGGCGACCATCTGCATCCCAGCCCGGCCGGATACGCCGCCATGGCCGCGGTCATCGACCTGAGCAGGCTCTAGGGCGAGAAACGCATCGACCTCTCGTGGATACCTCAGCGCGGGCGGAGTGTGATCCGGGCGTTGTGCGCGGGGCTGAGTCCGGTGTGATACCGGCGCGGTGGTTCGACGGATCCGGGGGTGGCGTCGATGCGGCGGTGCTGGAGGACGGTGCGGAAGAGGATGCGCGCTTCCAGGAGCGCGAAGTTGGCGCCGAGGCAGCGATGCGCGCCGGCACCGAAGGTCAGCCAGGTGTTGGCCTTGGGTCGCTCGTCGAGAAAACGCTCGGGGCGGAAGACCATCGGATCCGAGTAGTGCCGCGGTGATTCGTGAATGAGCAGGATCGGGACTATGACGATGGCGCCCTTGGGGATGTGGACACCGTTGATCACGGTGTCACGCAGCGCTCGCCGTCCGGTGAACGGGGACACCGGACGCAGCCGCATCGTCTCGGCGACCACCGCGTCGAGGTACGCGTCGAGCCGGGCATGGTCGCCCGCGTCGGCCGCCGCGTCCACTTCGGCCATGGCCTGCGGGTGGCCGGCCAGCATGGCGGCGATCCAGCCGAGTGTGATCGCGGTGGTCTCGTAGGCGCCCAGCAGGACGCCGCGCATGTTGCGGGCCAGCGCGGCGTCGTCGTGCTGATCCAGTTCGGTGCCGACATACCGGGACAGCACGTCTTTCCGGTCACCGGCCCCTGGCGTGGCTCGGCGTGCGGCGATCTCCTCGATGATGATGGCGTCGACATCGGACTGGCGGCGACTGAGCGGCGGGTAGGGCGGCGTGTAGCCGCCGAGAAGCGGGGTGAGCAAAGTGACGGCAAGAAATCCGCGGCTTTCGATCTCCCCGAACCACCGGCTCACCGCCTGCTTCAGCCGGTCCCTGCGGGCCGGGGCCACATCGCCGAAGACGACGCCGAGCAGGACACCGATGGCCAGGTCATAGCCCACCTTCAGGAACTCGAACGGCTCCCCGACCGGCCAGGTGGGAAGTTCGCGCTCGACCACCTCCACCATGAGATCCTCGTAGGACCGCAGCGCCTTGTGCTGGAACGGCGGAGCGAACCGCCGCCGCTCGCGGCGATGGTCGTCACCGTCGAGGAAGATCAACGTCTGCTTGCCGAACATCACGTCGTGGCTGGAGAGCCGACTCAGCACCTGCCCGATCGAGAAGTCGTCGTGGTTGGCGAACAGTTCTCGTACATCGTCCATGTCGTGGGTGACCAGCATGGTGGGAAATCCCGGCGGCGAGACGACGAACCGATCCCCGAATTCGAGCAAGGGGGAGCGGTGGGTGCCAGGGCGCATCAGTCCACCGATCCGCGCGATGTGACGGTTGCGTAGCCGGGGAAGTTCGCGCAGCGATACGGGGGTGTGTGACACGTAGCCATCCTCACTGCCCGCACGACGACTCGCAAATGTGAAATTCCCACAGCCGCAAGGCGTGTCGGGCGGCTACTGCCCCCAGAATTAGGGGCACACACGATGACGACGTTGATATTGCCTGCCCGGGTAAGAGGCGTAACGACGGCTATATTGTGTGCGCTGTCAATAGGAACGCGCCGCCTGCCGTTCCTCCGTACGCCGGGGAACCAAGACCGGCTGAATCTCCAGTTTCACCGGTAGAGGAAGTAGTTCGTGCACAACACTTTCGTCGAGACACTCTTCGCCCAAGTCGAGAATCGGCCGACCGAGTTGGTGTACCGGTTCCTGGACAGCGGTGACGTCGACGGTGTGGTCCGCGAAATGCGGTACGCCGACCTGGGTGTCCGTGCTCGGGCGATCGGCGCCGCACTCCAGGATTCGATGCCGCGGCGGGCGCTGTTGCTGTATCCGGCCGGTCCGGAGTTCATCGAGGCGTTCTTCGGGTGCCTGGCGGCCGGAGTGGTGGCCGTCCCCGCGCCGCTGCCGGAATGGGAGAACCGGTCGATGCATCGGCTGCGGCGGATGGTGGCGCACGCGGATGTCGATGTGGTGCTGGCCTCGCGGCGTATCGTCGCGGATTCGGCCGCACTGCATGCGCAGATTCCCGAGCTGGCCCCCTTGCCGTGGCTGGCCACCGACGAGATGGCCGACGAATGGGCATCGCGGTGGCGGGAGCCGGATCTCGGACCCGACTCGGTCGCGTTCATCCAGTACACCTCCGGCTCGACCAGCGCGCCGAGGGGTGTGCTGCTCACCCATGGGAATCTGCTGCACAACCAGCGTGCGATCGCCGCGGGGCTCGGCCACGACCGCGCGGTGATCGAGTCCTGGGACGGTGCGCTGTTCGCCAGCTGGCTGCCGATGTACCACGACATGGGGCTCATCGCGCCGATACTGCAGACGGTCTATCTCGGTGGGAATTCGGTGCTGATGTCGCCGCTGCATTTCCTGCAGCGCCCCGAGCGGTGGCTGCAGGCGATCTCGACCTACCGCGCCCACACCAGCGGCGGCCCCAACTTCGCCTACGAACTGTGCCTGCGCCGGATGTCGCCGGAGCGGATCGAGCGGCTCGACCTGAGCCGATGGCGGGTGGCGTTCAATGGCTCCGAGCCCGTGCGCGCCGCGACGGTGCGGCGGTTCACCGAGACATTCGCTCGCGCCGGCTTCCGCGCCGAATCCCTCCGGCCGGTCTATGGTCTGGCCGAAGCCACCTTGATCGTGACCGCGTCGTCCACCACCGGGACGCCGACAGTGTTGGAGGTCGCCGGGCGATCCGGTGACGGCAACCGCACTCGCAATGCGGATTTGGTCGGTGTCGGACAGCCGCCTGAGGGAATCTCGATAGCGGTCGTCGATCCTGAGCACGGCACCGAGCGTGCCGACGGGGACGAAGGCGAGATCTGGGTCGCGGGCGACAGCGTTGCCGCGGGATATTTCCGTGACGAGCAGGCCACCGCCGAGATGTTCGGCGCGACGCTGCCCGGCGACGATCGCCGGTACCTCCGTACCGGGGACCTCGGGTTCCTTTCCGGTGGTGAGCTGTTCGTCACCGGAAGACACAAGGATCTGATGATCGTCGACGGCCGCAATCATTATCCGCAGGACATCGAGTTGACCGTCGAGGCGGCGCACGAGAATGTCCGGGCCGGATGCGTCGCGGCGTTTTCCGCGGACGTGGGAGTGGGCGGCGAGCAGCCGGTCGTGGTGGCCGAGGTGCGCGGCGCGGATCCCGGCGAGTTGGCCGAGATCGAGGGCGCCGTGCGTGCGGCGGTGGCGACCGACCACGGTCTCACGCTCGCGGCCGTGCTGCTGATCCGGCCGGGCACGATCTACAAGACCAGCAGTGGGAAGATCCAGCGTGCGGCGTGCCGGGCGGCGTATCTGTCCGGCGAGTTGATCGCGCTGTCGGCGGGTCCGGTGCGGTCGCCGGAGGACGAGCTGGACGACTACGAAGCGGACACGCTGAACGAGGCGTCCGCGGCCGAGCCGTCCGCGGAGGCGGTCCGGTCCTGGCTGGTGACGGCGATCGCACGGCAGGCCGCGCTGGATCCGGAACGCATCGATGTGCACCGCCCGATGGTCGAATTCGGTTTGGGCTCGGCTGATTTGGTGGAGCTGGTGGTCGACCTGTCGGAGTTCCTCGGACGCTTCATCGACACGAATCTGTTCTTCGACCATCCCACGATCGACGAGGTCGCCACGGCACTGGCGCCCGCCGCGCCGAACGCGCCGGGCCAGGCCGGTGTCGAGGCGGTCGAGACGGATGCGGCCGCGGCCGACGACGCGGACGACGACGCGATCGCGATCCTGTCGATGTCCTGCCGATTCCCCGGCGGCGCGGATTCGCCCGAGGCATTGTGGCGGCTGCTGGACGGCAACGGTGACGCGCTCACCGAGGTACCCGCGGGCCGTTGGGACATCGACGGGCTGTACGACCCCGACACCTCCGCGCCGGGCAAGGCGTACACCTTCCGCGGCGGATACGTCGACGGCATCGATCGCTTCGATGCCGCTTTCTTCGGCATCGGCCCGCGCGAGGCCGCGGTGATGGATCCGCAGCAGCGCATGATGTTGCAGCTCAGCTGGGAGGCGATCGAGCGGTCGGGACGCGATCCACGCACCCTGCACGGCAGTGCGACCGGCGTCTATCTCGGCGTGTACAGCACCGGCTATCTGGCCGACCCGGCACCGGAGCAGCTGAACGGCCAGGTGGGAACGGGACTCTCACCGAGTGTCGCGTCCGGCCGGATCGCCTACACGCTGGGGCTGCACGGTCCGGCGGTCACCCTGGACACGGCGTGTTCCTCGTCGATTGTCGCGATGCACCTGGCGATGCAGGCACTGCGCGCGGGGGAGTGCGATCTCGCCTTGGCGGGCGGCGCGACGCTGCTGATGTCACCGACCGCCCATATCGAATTGTGCCGGTTGGGTGTGCTGTCGCCGACGGGCCGGTGCGCGCCGTTCTCCGCCGACGGCGACGGAACCGTGTGGGCGGAAGGCGCCGGTCTGCTGCTTTTGAAGCGTCTCGGCGACGCACGTCGAAGCGGGGACCGTATCCTCGCGGTCATTCGGGGTTCCGCGGTCAACCAGGACGGCCGCAGTCAGGGGTTGAGTGCGCCCAACGGCGCTGCCCAGGAGCAGGTCCTGCGTTCGGCACTGCGTGTCGCGGGTCTGGCTCCGCACGATATCGACTATGTCGAGGCGCACGGCACGGGCACGGCGCTGGGCGATCCGATCGAGGCGCGCGCACTGGCGCGGGTGTTCGGGCCGGATCGTGACCCGGCCCGGCCGCTGGGCATCGGGTCGCTGAAGTCCAACGTAGGGCACACCCAGGCTGCGGCAGGCGTGGCCAGCGTCATGAAGCTGGTGCTCGCACTGCACCACGAACGAATCCCCGCCACCCTGAACGCGGGTGTGCCGTCGCCCCAGGTCGACTGGGAGCGCAGCGGTGTGACAGTGCAGGCCGAGCCCATGCCGTGGCCGAGGTCGGATCGGCCGCGACGCGCCGGGGTGAGCGCCTTCGGGCTCAGCGGCACGAACGCGCACGTGATTCTCGAGGAGGCTCCGCCCGAACCCGTGGTCGTACCGGACACGGTGGACGACCGAAGCGTGGCGCTGCTGCCGATCTCGGCCCGCAGTCAGCCGTCGCTGCACGGCCAGGCCGAACGGCTGCTCGACCTGGTGGTCGCCGATCCGCGGCTGGAGCCTGGTCCGGTCGCGCGTGCATTGGCGTTGCAGCGCACTCAGTTCGAGCGACGTGCGGTCGTGGTGGCGGGCGATCGGGACGAGATGGTGCGTGCGCTGCGCGATCTGGTGGACGGCAAACCCTCGCCGAATGCCGTCGTCGGCGCCGGTCCGGTGCTCACCAACGCCAAAACCGCATTCGTCTTCCCGGGGCAGGGGACGCAGTGGGTCGGCATGGCGCGCGACATGCTCGCCAGTTGCGAGGAGTTCCGCACCGAATTCGAGAAGTGCGACAAGGCTTTCAGCGCACACCTCGACTGGTCGCTGAGCGACCGGTTGACCACCATGACCGCCGCGGACCTCGCTGATTTCCCCGTCGTGCAGCCCCTGCTGTTCGCGACCATGGCCGCGCTCGCGGCCGCCTGGCGGGCGGCGGGCGTCACCCCGGATGCGGTCGTCGGCCACAGTCAGGGGGAGATCGCCGCCGCCTACTGCGCCGGTGTCCTCGAATTGAGCGATGCCGCACGGATCGTCATGACCCGCAGCCGCCTGATGCAGGGCATCACCGCCCCGGGCGCGATGGCGATGATCGGCCTGCCCGAGGCCGAGGTCGGCCGACGGCTGGCGGAGTTCGGCGGCCGGGTGTCGATCGCGGCGGTCAATGTGCGTCGCTCGACGATCGTGGCGGGCGAGCAGGCCGCGGTGGAAGAACTCCTGGCCGCGATGGACAGTGCGGGAATCTACACACGGCTCGGCGCGGCCGGTCCCGGGTTCGCCGGGCACTGCCGGTTGATCGAGTCCATCCGCGATCCGTTGACGACGGAACTAGCGAGTATGTCGGCGAATTCGCCTGCGACTCCGTGGTATTCGACGGTGTCGGGCGAATTGATGACGAACGAGCCGATCGGACCCGGCTACTGGTATCGGAACGCGCGCGAGACCGTGCGGTTCGCGGCCACGATCGAGCGCATGATCGCCGACGGGTTCCGGTATTTCGTCGAACTCGGCGTGCACCCGTCGCTGACCGCGGCCGTCCGGACGGTCGCGGAGGAGCTCGCGCGCGAGGTGGTGGCCGTGGGTTCGCTGGTACGGGACCAGGACGGACCCACCTGCCTGGCCAGGTCGCAGGCCGAACTGTATGTCGCGGGCCACGAACTCGACTGGACCCGGCTGGTTCCCGAATGCGGGCGGGTGGACCTGCCCACCTATGCCTTCGACGAGCGGCGGTTCTGGACCGACCCGGTCAACCGCGACACCGTTTCGCTCGGGCTTCAGGACGTCGCCCACCCCATTCTCGGTGCGGGTGTGCCGCAGCCGGATTCGGGTGGCATCACACTGACCGGGCGGCTGTCGCGTCAGCAGCAGCCGTGGGTGGCCGATCACGCGGGCCCGAACGCGGTGCTGGTGCCCGGCGCGGCGTTGGTCGAACTGGCCGTCCGCGCCGGTGACGAGGTGGACAGCCCGGTGGTACGGGAGCTGGTGTTGCGCGCCCCGATGCTCGTCCCCGATCGCGGAGCTTTGCAGATCCAGGTGGTGGTCGGTGGCGCCGACGCCGGCAACCGCCGCACGGTGCGCGTCTACGCCCGTGATGAACACGATCCGGATGCCCAGTGGACGCTGCATGCCGACGGCACACTGGCCGAACAGTCGGAATACCTTCCGGCGCAAATCGATTCGTCGGCATGGCCGCCAGCGGAAGCGGTGCGCGTCGATGTCGACGACCTGTACGCCGAGCTGTTCACGCGCGGGCACCACTATGGCCCGCTGTTCAAGGCGATGCGGGCGGCGTGGCGACGTGATGACGAAATCTTCGTCGAGGTCGAACTGGCCGAATCCGCTCATCGCGATGCCGCGAGATTCGGTATCCATCCGGCCTTGCTGGATGCCGCGTTGCACGCCACCGCGCTGTTCGCCGCCGACGACGAGAACGCCCTGCTGCCGTTCGTGTGGAGCGATGTCGCGCTGTGGGCCTCCGGTGCCACCGCGCTCCGGGTGCGGCTCACCCGGTCGGGGCCCGACACCGTCACCATGTCCGCGACCGACCGGACCGGACGTCCGGTGGTGTCGGTGGGTTCGGTGCTGTCGCGTGCGGTCGCCGCCGCGCAGTGGAATGCCGCATCGATCGCGCCCGCGTACCGTCGTTTGTTCCGGATGGACTGGGCGCAGCTTCCGCTGCCCGCGCCGGACCGGACGCTCACGCTGGCCGAATGGGATTCCGCGGTCCCGATGCCCGCTGACGTGATCGTGCTGCCGGTGCCCGAAGGCGAGTCGCCGAGACACGTACACGACACCGCCCAGCAGATTCTGGCGGCGCTGCAAACGATCCTCGCCGACAGTCGATTCGAGCAGGCGACGCTGGTCGTGCGTACCCGCCGCGCGGTAGCGCTGCCCGGTGAGGACAGCCCGGATCCGGCAGGCGCGGTGGTGTGGGGGCTGGTGCGCTCGGCGCAGTCGGAGAATCCCGGCCGGATCGTGCTGGTCGACACCGCCGACCCCGAGGTGGATGTCGCCGCGCTTCTCGCCGCGAGGGAACAGCAGGTGGCCGTGCGTGACGGAGTGGCGTTCGTGCCACGGCTGGCCCGGCTGCCGGAGACGGCGGGGCGCGTATCGGAAGGCAGGGTATCGCTCGGCGAGGGCGCCGTGCTGGTCACCGGGGCGCCGGGGCGGCTGGGGTCGGCGCTGGCCCGTCACCTGGCCGACGCGTACGGGGCCCGAGACTTGGTGCTGGTCAGTCGCCGCGGTATCGATGGTCCCGGCGGCACCGGATTGCGGGATGAGCTGGAGAGCCGCGGGGTGCGCGTGCGATTCGCGCGTTGCGATGTCAGCGACCGCTCGGCTCTGGCGCAGCTGCTCGACGGCATGCCGCTGGCCGGTGTGGTCCACGCGGCGTGCGTACTCGACGACAGCACACTCGGCTCGTTGACGCCAGCGCAGCTCGACGCCGTGCTGCGTCCGAAAGTCGATGCGGCACACCATCTGCACGCGCTGACGGCGGATCGGGAGCTGTCGATCTTCGTGCTGTTCTCCGCGGCAGGGAGTCTGTTCGGGACACCAGGGCAGGCCAACTACGCGGCTGCCAACGCCTATCTCGACGCGCTGGCGCTGCATCGCAGGTCGCTCGGTCTCCCCGCACAGTCGCTGGCCTGGGGTGCGTGGGAGGTCGATATGCACGACCACATGGCGCAGGCCGATATCCGGCGCATCGCGCGCGCCGGCATCCGCGCATTCTCGGTGCCGGAGGGGATGGCGTGTTTCGATGCCGCGCTGCGGGCTGGTGATCCGCTGCTGGTCCCGTTGCTGCTCGACACCGACGTGCTGCGCCGCGCACCGGCCGTGCCGCCGCTGTTGCGCGGACTCGTGCGCCGCGTGCCACGCCGAGCCGTGGCCGACCGCGCGACCGTCGACGTGGCGGTGGGATCGCGCTTCGCCGAACAACTGCGGGCCGTACCGCGCGCGGAGGCCACCGCCCTGGTGCTCGCCGCGGTGGCCGAGTGGACGGGGGAGGTGCTCGGTCATGCGGGCACCGAGACGGTCGCGGCCGAGGAGTCCTTCCAGAGTCTGGGCCTGGACTCGTTGATGGCGGTCGAACTGCGCAACAAGGTGCGCGAGCACACCGGAATCTCGGTGCCGCTCGGCACGATGCTGGCCGGGCAGAGTCTCACCGACCTCGCCGATCATCTCGTCGGTGAGCTGCTGCGGCAGTCCGACGCCGACGCGCCGGATGCCGCGGCCACCGAAGTGCCCGAGGTCGAGGTGCTTCCGGTGACCCGGGACATGATGCGTCTGCTGCGGACCGAGCAACTCGGTATCCCCGCCGCCGCGCAGACCGGCGGCGTCGCCGTGCGGCTGCCCGCGCCGGTCACCCGGCCGCGGCTGGAGCAGGCGCTGGCGCGGCTGGCCCGCCGACATGCGGCGCTGCGCACGACTATCCAGCCCAGCCAGGAGCACGGACGTCAGCTGGAGATCCGCCGTGAACCCGGCGCGCTGGCCGGTTGGCGCGATCTGGACCGACTCGATGACGCCGTCGTGCAGGAGCGCTTCCGGGAGCTGATGGCGCTGCCGTTCGATCTGGCGACGGGCCCGCTGTGGCGCTTCGAGCTTCTCCATGCCGAATCCGCCGATCCGGTATTGCTTTTCGGCGCGCACCACAGCATGAGCGACGTGCAGTCGATGCTGCTGGTCGCGGGCGAACTCGCCGCGGAACTGTCGGGCACGCAGCTCGATGACGCCGTCACCAACCGCGATATGCACCAACTGCTCGCCGCGCAGTCGAGCAGCCGCGACGGCGCAGACACCGCGAGCACCCGGTGGCGCGACGCCTTCTCCGGATCTCGCCGACTCGAGTTGACCTTGGCGCGGCCGCGTCCGGCCCAGCGCAGCTACGGTGCGGGATCGATCGCGCTGGACATGCCGCCCGGATTGCACGACCGGGTCGCGGACCGGGCCCGCGACCTCGGCGTCACCCCCGCCGCGGTATTCCTCGGCGCGCTGACCGTCCTGCTGGCACGTCGGCAGCAGGTCGACCGCTTCGCCCTCGCGGTCCCGGTGGACACCCGGATGCACGCCGACGCGACCGATGCGGTCGGGTATTTCGGTGTGCCGGTGCCGTTCCCGGCCGCCGTGGCGGACGGTGATCTCGTCGGCGACGTGCTGCGCCGCACCGGCGAGCGGCTGCGGAATCTGCTCGCGCCCGGCGCGGGCTTCGCGGATGCGCTCGCCGCGCTGGCCGCCGAGGGCCTGTACCGCGAGAACGCGCCGTTGATCGAGGTGTACTTCAACTACCTGCGCGCAAACTCCGCCGTCACGCGGGCCGCGATCGTTCCGGTGAGCACCGGCTATTCCGATCTCGACCTCATGGTGGCGGTGCTGCCGGATACCGGCCAGGTGTGGTTGACCCACAACAGCGACATCATCGACGCCCGGACCTGCACCGAGTTCGGCACGGAATACCTGAAGACGGTCGCGGCCGCGGTCGCAGACCCGGGGGCGCCCGCCCGGCCCGGAACCAGTGAGCGGCCGGTTTCCGGCCTTCGTGCGGCGCTGGGCGCGACGTTCGCGCTCGGCAGGCTGCCGGAGCTGATGGCGGCGGCGTCCTCGGATGCCACGGCGATCACCGTCGCGCAGGCGCCGTATCACCATGTGCTGTCCTGCCTGCGTGACCCGTCGGGCGTCTTCGCGCAACCGTCGACGGCACTGGGCATCGTGCTGCTGCGCGCGGCGGATCTGGAACGTTTCGGCGCGGTCTCCGATCACCTGCTCGCGGAGCTGGCCGCCGACTACCCGGCGGCCGTGCGCGAGGTGGCCGAACGTGCGCACCGGCCGGTCATCGTCGGCATCCTGCCCTCGGCCCGCCCGGAGGAACGGTTGCTCGCGTGGGAGCGGCTCGTCGCCGAACGCCTGCGCGACATTCCCGGCGTCGCGGTGCTGGAGCCAGGGGAGTGGACGCGCCACCACGCGGTGGACAACCCGTTCGACGACCGGACCGAGATTCTGGCGCACCTGCCGTTCACACCGGAATTCCAGGCGGCGGTCGCGCTCACCCTCGTCGCGACCGCCGCGGCCGTGACCGAGCCCGCGCCGAAGGTGATCGCCGTCGACGGCGACGACACATTGTGGAGCGGAACCGCTGGCGAAATCGGCTCGGGCGCGGTGTCTTTCGATGAGCCCCGCCAGGCGCTGGCTCGGCGGCTGTTGCAATGGCGCGCGGCGGGAACGCTGCTTGTGCTAGTGACCAACAACGACGATGATATCGTCCGCGACATCCTGAATCGGTCCGACAGCCCATTGCGGCGCGAGCATTTCGCCGCCATCTCGGCGGGCTGGGGCGGTAAACCCGAGCGGCTGGAGGAGGTTGCTCGCACACTGCGGCTGGGACTGGACAGCTTCTGCTATCTCGACGACAACCCGGTGGAAGTGGCGCGCATGCGCGCGATGCTGCCCGAGGTGCTGTCGGTGACGTGCCCTCCCGCCGGTGAACTCGAATCGTTCCTGGCGCGACTGTGGCCGATGGTGCCGATCGCCGCGACGGCCGAGGATCGTGCGCGGGCCGATTTCTACCGCCAGGAGCAGGAGCGCGACAATGCGCGCGCCACCGCGGAATTCGCGGAATTCCTGGAGCAGCTGGACCTCGTCGTCGACCTCGAGCAGCTGACCGATGCCACCATGGAGCGTGCGCGACAACTCGTGCGGCGCACCACGCAGTTCACCCTCGCCGAGGTCGCCGCGGATGACCTCGACAGGTGGCGCGACGAGGGCGAGGTATGGACCGCGACGGCGCGCGACCGGTTCGGCGACTACGGCCTGATCTCGGTACTCGCACTCCGGGTGGACGCGGACAGTCTGTGGGTCAGCGGCTGGCAACTGAGCTGCCGGGCCCTCGGACGCGGCGTCGAGGAGCGGCTGCTGAATTGGGTGGCGGATCGGGCCGATGCGCTCGGCTGCTCCACGGTGCGGATGTCGGTCGAGCACACCGTCCGCAATGCACCCGCGCGCCGATTGGCCGCGCGCCTGCTCGGCGGCAGCTCCGACGATCAACGGCTGGACGTGGCCGCGACGCCCGATCGCCTGCGGAAGTTCCGGTCCTGGGAGACACCGGCGAATGGAGAGGACGTGACACGGTGACCGTTCCTGACGAGCCGACGCAGGTCCGCAACCCGGGCGTCGACCGTCGCGTGCGCGGCGAAACCCTCGAACGGGGCGCTGTCGGACTGGATGTCGCCACCCTGCTCGCCCGGGCGGGCGGCAAAGGCGCGGCCCCGCTGGCGGAAGCCGATGGAAGTGGGTCGCTGCCCGGAAACGGTGACGGCGCGCCTCGGGCCGACACCGCACCCCGCGCGACGCCAATGGACGCCGAGGCGTTGGCCGCGGCCGTCACCGTGGTGGCGAATCGGTTCACCGCGACGACCATGGACGCGGACACCGACTTCTTCGATGCGGGCGGCACGTCCATCGCGGCGGTGGAGTTCGTCGCGGCACTGGCACGTGAGCTGGATGTCCACTTGGATCTCGACACGGTCTTCTTCGACGCGCGCCCCCGCAGGCTGGCGCATCGCTGGCTGGCCGACCACCCCGAAGCCGCACCGCCGCGACCGGACGCCGAATCCGAAGCCGATACCGACGATCTCGCCCAACTCTTCGCCGACCTCGCGGGCGCCGACCGATTGCCGCTGGTGGCCGCGCCGGAGCGGGTCGCGCCGCGCCGCATCCTGCTGACCGGAGCGACCGGTTTCCTCGGTAGTCACCTGCTGCTCGACCTGCTGCGACACAGCCCAGCCCACGTGGTGTGCCTGATTCGCGCCGATGACGACGACGCCGCCGCCCAACGGCTGGAGCACGCCCTACGGCGCTTCGCACTGCCCTGGAGCCGGGAGGTCCTGCGGCGCGTGACGCCGCTGGCGGGAGATCTGCGCCTGCCCCGGCTCGGCCTGTCCGACGAACGGTGGGAGACCCTCGCCGCGGAGGCGGATGCGATCGTCAACGCGGGGGCCGCGGTGGATTTCCTGCGCGGCTATCCGTCGCTGCGCCGGACCAACGTTCTCGGCCCGCTGACCCTCGCGGAGCTGGCCTGCACCGACCGGCCGAAGCCGGTGCACCACGTCTCCTCGCTGGCGGTGTTCAACGGATCGGATGCCACCACGCTGGGCGAGGACGATCCGACCGCGAACGTCTCCGCGCTGCCGATCGGCTACGACCGATCCAAGTGGGCCGCCGAGGCCGTGCTGCGCCGTGCGGGCGAACACGGACTCGTGGTGACCATCCTTCGTCCCGGCGGCATCGGCAGCCACCCGGAGACCGGCGCCCACAACCCGCGTGACCTCAACGCCGGAATCACCGCGGCACTCACGCGATTTCGTACCGCACCGGGGTTCCGGTACCTCAACGCCGCCCCGGTCGATTGGGTCAGCCGGGTAGCCGCGCAGATCGTCGTCACCCCGAGTGCTTGGGGCCACACCTATCACCTCACCGGCGCGCCCACCTCACTCGATCAGGTGGTCGCCGAAACCACGCTGGCCGGTATGGGTATCCGCGTCCAGCACTGGGAGCAGTGGTGCGATGACGTGGTCCGCGCGATCAGAACGGAGCCGGTGCCGGAGCTGGAATCGCTGGCGCAGGTGTTGCAGAGTCCCGTGGCCCGGCGTCAGCTGGCGGCGATGGTCACCGCGCCGCCCGCATCGGCCGCGCGCACCGAAGCGTTCGTGGCCGCCAACGGCCTGCCCGCGCCCACGACACCCGGTCCGGCGTCCCGCGGCCGGATGGCCGCAGCCATGCCGGGCCTCGGACCGCAGCCGGGCGACCAACCCTATCTGCGGTTCAACGAAACACTCACCGGGGCCGTCGGTCCCATCGGTGAGACCGCCGACATCCCCTGCGATCTACGGCTGACACTGTCCGTCGCGAGCAGCGCGCAGATGTTCACCGCTCGAACGATCGACGTCACCGGCGAACTCGCCTGCGCTGGGCTGGGTGACGAGCCACTCGCCGTCGAGGGCACGGCGACGGTTCGGCCGCACGACGGGATACCGCTGCGTCACGAATTGCGGCATCCGATCATGCATTACCGGCTGACGCTGCGTGATTCCTCCGGCGGCACCTGGTGGCTGGAGGGATACAAGTTCGCCGCGGCGCGACGACGCATGGTGCGCCAACTCGGAACACAGGTGATCGAGATCGGACGCACCGGGGAGCCCGCGTCCTACACCGGCGAGGTCGCCGTGCCGATGCACACCTACCTGGCCGACCAGATCGACGGCATCCAGATCGATCCACGACTGCCCGAACGCCAGCAGCGGCTGGCGAAACTGCTATGGCTCAGCTGGTTCGGCGGCCAGCTCGGCAAAGGTCTGCTGGAACCGGTCCTGCGGGTCGGTGTCGATCTGCTGGATCTGCGCCGAGCCGCGCGTAAGGAGAACCGCCGATGACCGATCCGCGATCGACCGTCCCGGAACTCGGTGCGGAGGAGGTGATTTCCTTCCGAACCGCCGACGGTCTCGATCTCGCGTTGCGTCGCGTGGGGCCCGCCGACGCGCCCGCGGTGCTGCTGATTCATGGGCACGGGGTGTCATCGGAGATGTTCGCGCTTCCCGAGATCCGCAATGTCACCGATGTATTGACCGATGCGGGCTACCAGTCGTGGCTGCTCGATTGGCGCGGCAGTTGCCGTCTGCCCTACAACGAATCCGGCCCGCCCTACACCGTCGACGACGTCGCGCTCTACGACCTGCCCGCGGCGGTCGCGCAGATGAGAGAGCGGATCGCGGACCGCCCACTGTTCGTCGTGGCGCATTGCATCGGCGCGCTGGCCCTCTCGCTGAGCATGACGGCCGGGCTGCTGCCCGGACTGGCAGGCGTGGTCGCGCAGGGCGTCTTCCTGACCCCCAAGGTGAGCACGTCGGCGCGGGTCCGGGTGCTGCTCGGCAGCGAACTGCTCGGGTCGCGGGTCAGCCACATCGAATCCGACTTCCGCAAGGTCGGGCTCTGGTCCCGGCGCACCTTGCTCTACGCGGCGCTGTCGCGCAAGGGCGACTGCCCGGATCCGACCTGCCGGATGGTTCACCATGGGTGGGGGATGGGCGCCAGGCTGTTCGAGCACGACCACCTGGATGCGCGTACCCACGGTCGGCTGGCCGAATTGTTCGGCGCGATACCGCTATCGGTGCTGCCGCATCTACGACAGATGGAATTGGCGCACGCCGTGGTCCGGTGGAACGTCGACGACGAACGCTACCGCGCGCTTCCGGAGAACGCGCTCGACGAGGCCGATCGAATCGACTGTCCGGTGTTGCTGCTGTCCGGCAGCCGCAACGAGGCCTGGCTGGATTCCAACAGGCTTTGCTATGAGGTGCTTTCGGCGCGCAATCCCAATGTCGATGTCCGCTATGTCGAGATTCCTTCCTACGGCCATCTCGACACGTTCCTCGGCCGCGGCGCGGCGCTGGACGTGTTCGGACATATCGTCGATTTCTTCGACGAGACGTCAGCTCGGTTGGCGTAGCGGCAGCCCGGCGGTCCGGTAGATGGCATCGATGACGGACATGGTGTCGACGGCGTCGCTCGGCGCGGTGGCGACCGGCTCGCCGCGCAGCACCGCGGCGGCGAAGGCGTCGAGTTGATAGTCGTAGGAGGTCCGACGCGCGAACCGCCGCACCCGTCTGCGGCCCTCCGAGCGAACCGTCAGCAGATGTCCCAGGTGCGGCAGCACCGGATTGACCAGCCGCATCCGCCCGCGTTCGCCGATGACGGTCGCGCCGACACGCAGCACGTCCGCCGACCACATCGAGCACCGGATGTGGCCGGTGTGCCCGGACGGGAAGCGCAGTTCGGCGGTCATCGCTCGGTCGATCCGCGGCTCGCGCAGCTTCGCCTGCGCCGCAACGACTTCCGGGTTCTCGCCACCCAGCACGCGGGCCATGTGCACGGCGTAGCAGCCCGCGTCCATCAGTGCGCCGCCGGCGAGGGCGTAGTCGTAGCGGATGTCGGAGAACTTCGGCAGCGGAAAGCACAGCGCGGCTTCCACCCGTCGCAGTGTCCCCAATTCGCCGGACGCGATGATCTGTTCGGCGGCCGACATCAGCGGGTGGTAGCGGTAGTGGAACGCCTCCATCACCACACAATCGGACGCACTCGCCAGGGCTGCGATCTCGGAGGCCTCCGCGGCGTTGGCGGTGAACGGCTTCTCGCACAGCACATGCTTTCCGGCCTGTACGGCGGCGCGGGTCCAGCGGCCGTGCAGGCCGTTCGGCAGCGGGATATAGACCGCGTCGAGATCGGGCGCCTCGATCAGCGCCTCATAACTGTCGTAGGCCCGCGGGATGCCGTGCTTGCGGGCGAACCGCTCCGCACGCGACCGATCCCGGGCCGCGACCGCCGCGACGACGACCTCCGGGTTGCGCTCGGCCGGTTTGATCACCGACGCCGGTGCGATGCGGGCCGCGCCGAGAATCCCGATCCGGAGCCCGGAGCGCATGTCTTCGGTCACCAGCAGACACTAACATCGGCACCGCACGGCTGGGCTGCTCCGACAGCAGGACGAACCCTGAATGCGGGCCGATCACATTGGACACGAACGGAAGTCGAGAGTATGCGCATCGCGTTGTTGACGGCGGGAACCCGGGGCGATCATCAGCCGTATCTCGCCCTGGCCGACGAGTTCCAGTCTCGCGGACACCATGTCGAAATGACCGCCACCGAGAACTACGCCGATGTGGTGCGCCGCTCGGGCTTCCAGCCGCACGTCATCCCGTTCAACTCCGCGGAATTACTGGAATCGCCCGCGGCCAAACGCGCCCTGTCCTCCGGTAAGACGCTGCCATTCGTGCGGATCATGCTGGACACGGTCAAGATCATGGCGGGCGAGCGTGGTGAGCGGATGCACCAGGTGCTGAGCGGCGCTTGCGAATCGGCCGAGGTGATCGTGTCGTGCGCCTCGACACTGCCCTGGGCGATGGAGCGTGCGGAGAAGACCGGGCAGAAGGTGGTGGGCTGCCTGCCGTATCCGCTCGAGCGCACCGGTGAGTTTCCGTCGTCGTTCATGGTGAAGCACATGATCTCGTCGCGGCGACTGCGGTTGGCCAGCTACTCGGCATTCGAGGTGGCGTACGGCGTGGCGTATCGCCGGGTGGACCGGCGGGTGCGCGAAATGATGGAGTTGCCGGGGAAACCACGGAATCCGTTCCGGCGCATCCGCGAGGACGGTATTCCGCTGGTGCACATGGTGAGTCCGGTGCTGTTGCCGAAACCCGATGACTGGCCGGACCGGTCGACCGTCGTCGGTGCGCCGATCCTGCCCGCGCACCTGCGTGACGCCTGGGGTGAAGCGGTGGTCGATCCGGCGTTGACCGAATGGCTCGACGAGGGCGAGCCGCCGATCTACTTCTGCATGACCGGTATGCCGATCCTCGATCCAGCCGGGTGCTGCGATCTCATCGCCGCCGTGTGCCGCCGCCTGGGTGCCCGCGCCCTGGTCACCGTGCGAGGTGAGGGCTATCCGCGCGGCATCGGATACGGCCGGAGATTGTTCGTCCTCGATTCCTTCGATTACGACCGCGTCCTCCCGCGGTGTCGCGCGGTCGTCCATCACGGTGGCAGCGGCAATACCCACGATGTGCTGCGCGCCGGGCTGCCCGCGGTGGTGATCGGAGTGCACAGCGACCAATTCTTCTACGGCTGGCGGATCTCGTCACTCGGGATCGGGGCCGACTTCCCGTATCCGTCGCTGACCGAGGACCGGCTGCACGACGCGCTGGTCCGGACGTTGACACCCGAGGCGCGCAGGCGGGCCCAAGAGCTCGGCCGCACGGTGTCCACCGAGAACGGTGTCCAGGCCACGGCGGACGCGGTGGAACGACTCGCCGTCTCGGCCTCGGCCTGAGCCATGGCCGAATCCGTGCACGTCGCGATCTTCAGCGACTTTCATCCGGCGACACTGGGTGGCGTCCAAACCGCGATGCGGTCGCTGTGCGCGGGCCTGCGGCGGCTCGGTCATCGAGTCACCGTATTCACCGCGCCCGCACCAGGGTCGGTGACGCCCGATGCCGATACGGTAGTTCTCCAGGCGCTGCCGATCGCGATGTCCAACGGGCTGCCGGTGGTCCTTCCGACTCGAGCCAACCAACGCAGGATCGATGCCGCGTTCGCCGAGCGCGGCCCGATCGACATCGTGCACGCGCTGACGACCTACGGCTGCGGAATCTCCGGCGCACGAGCGGCCCGCAGGCACGGTATCCCGACCGTCCAGACCATGCAGAGCCGTGATGAAACGGTCATCGAGAAATATTCCCCCGCACCGTATTTGTCCGCCCTGACCATGCGGCTGGTGCACGGCTGGTTCGTACCGCTACAGGGACGCCCCGCACACAACGGCGACGGCAGGATCGCCCGGCTGGCGTGGCGTCCGCTGGTCGCGCAGGCTCAGGCGGCCGATCGGGTGATCGTGCCGACCCATTACTTCGCCCGCCGGTTGGCCGCACGCGGCGTGGACCGGCCGATTCACGTGGTGTCCAACGGTATCGATGACGAACTGCTCGAGCGGGTCCGCGGCACCGACAGTGCGGCGACGACCGCGGACGCACCGCTGCGTGCCCTGTGGTGCGGCCGCCTGTCCGCGGAGAAACGCCCGCTGGAAGCGATCCAGGTGGCGCGCCTCGTGGAGGAATGCACGCTGGACGTCTACGGCAGCGGGCCGCTGGCCGACCGGGCCCGCTCGGCGGTCGCCGGGGCGCATCTGGGTCATCGCGTCCACCTGCACGGCGAGGTCGACCAAGCCGCCTGCCTGAGCGCCATGCGCACCCACGACGTCCTGCTGCTCACCTCCGACTGCGACACCCAGGGCATGGTCCTGCTCGAAGCGATGGCGATGGGTCTGCCGGTCGTGTACTGCGACCCCGAACTCTCCGAAACAGTGCCCGACGCCGGTGGCGTCCGCGCCCCCGACCGGTCGGTGGAGTCGCTGGCCACCGTGCTGCGGAGCCTCGCGGGGGACCGAACACAACTGCACGCCATGCGCCGGGCATTGTCGTCACACGCCGATGAACCGCGCCAATCGAGGCACACCACCCGGATTCTGTCGGTCTATGCCGAATCGCTCTCCTGATCGACACCGCATGGGGGCGTGGATCCGCTGCCCCACCACACGGTGATTCAGCATGGGTGACAGAGGCATGAACCCGATACGCAGGCAACCTCGACCGGCATGCCCGATTTGTCCCAATCTCTGGTACTACCGCCCGTAGTAAGTAAGAATGATGTCGTGGCCGTATGTAGTAGCTCTGCTACATACCGTCACATCGTCACTACGGGAGGGCATATGACGGTCAGCGTGGACCGGCGTCCGATCATCGTCTCCGCCGGAGCGGGAATCATCGTTCTCGCGGTGGCCGGGATGCTCGATCGGCTGCTGTTGGGTGTATTCGTCTGCGTCGGGATGGCATTGGGCTGTGTCAATGCGTGGCTCACTCGCGTTGCCGTCGTCCGGATTTCGCATGACATCGGCACCGGTAAGCAGCGTTTGGCTGCAGCGAGCGGGTTGCGGTTGTTCGGTGTCACGGCGCTCGCGCTGGTCGTCGGCGTACTGACGCGACGTGATGGGCTCGGCGTTCTCTTCGGGCTGGTGTCCTTTCAGATCGCCCTGCTGCCCTGGGCGGCAATGCCGGTGTCGCGAGGCACCCGATGACGAAAGTCGAAGTGGGACATCATGAAACTGCGCACTTCCTCGGAATGGACTTCCACGTCGATACCGTACTCGCCACCGCGGTCGCGGCTGTTGTGGTCGTGGGACTCGCGCTCTACCTGCGCGTCAAACTGACCTCCGGCGTTCCGAACGGTGTGCAGTTGTTCTTCGAGACCGTCACCGTGCAGCTGCGCGGTCAGGTGGAAAGCGCAGTCGGACTTCGGATCGCGCCTTTCGTTCTGCCACTGGCGGTGACGCTGTTCGTCTTCATTCTGCTGTCGAACTGGTTGTCCGTGCTGCCGGTGCAATACGGCGACGGTGAACTGATCAAACCGCCCGCCGCGGATGTCAACTTCACCTATGCGCTCGCGCTGTTCGTCTTCCTCTGTTACCACGCCGCGGGTATGGCGCGACGCGGTCCGATCGGGCATGTGAAACAGGTGTTGAAGGGGCATACAGGGTGGGGCCCGATGATTCTCGTCAACGTCATCGAGGAACTGGCGAAACCGCTGTCGCTGGCCCTGCGGTTGTTCGGCAACATGTTCGCGGGCGGGGTGATGATCTCGGTGATCGCACTGCTCCCGGCCTGGCTCAGCTGGGGCCCGAACGCCGCATGGAAGCTGTTCGACCTGTTCGTGGGATTCATTCAGGCCTTCATCTTCGCTCTGCTGACCATCCTCTACTTCGGTCAGGCCACCGCGCTCGAGCACGAAAAGCACTGAGCTCTGTAAACCAGATCCATCTTCCGAACCACCACATTCCTATTCAACGGGGGAAAGGAAAGAACAGAAATGACAGACGTGACCCATGCGACGATCGTTCAGGCGGCGGCCCTGCTCGCGGGCGGACTGATGATGGTCGGCGGCGCGATCGGCGCAGGCTATGGCAACGGGATGGCGGGTTCGGCACTGATCAACGGCGTTGCCCGGCAACCCGAGGCCGAGGGAAGGCTGCGCGGCAACTATCTGATGGCGGTCAGCCTGGTCGACGCCGTGTACTTCATCAACCTGACATTCATGGCGCTGTTCGCCTTCGCTGCGCCGGGCAAGTAATGCCATGACCACGAAAACCCTGGCAGGGCAGAATTTTCTGATACCCAACGGCACCCTCTTCGTCGAACTATCGATATTCCTGCTCGTGCTCGCGGTCATCCGGCTGATCGTGGTGCCGCCGATCCGCGATGTGCTCGCGGAACGGGAGGCTCGCGTCGCCAAGACCGCCGCTGATGGGCAACGGGCGCGCGAGATTCTCGAGGCGGCCGAGCAACGGTATCGCTCGTCAGTGGCACAGGCTCGCGGCGAGGCCGCACGCTTGCGTGAACAGGCCAGGACCGACGGTCGGGCGATCCTGCTCTCGACGCGCGAGCGGGCGCGGCAACAGTCGGACCAGATGCTGGCCGAGGCCACGATAGAGCTGCGGGCGCACGCCGACGCGGTGGCGGCGCGGCTGCGTGGAGAACTCGAACCGCTGGCCGGTGATCTGGCAGACCGAGTGATCGGAGGTGGAGGCGTTGAACGAACGTGACGGCATCTACGACATCACCTGGAACTGGCCGGTATTCCTGAGTCAGCTGCTCGGCTTCGCCGTCATTGTCGGTGCGCTCGGCAAATGGATTGCGCCGCAGGCGAAGGCGATGATGCACCGGTCGCAGCACACCATTCGCGAACAACTGGAGGAGAGCTCGCGGGCCGCGGCCCAACTGGCCGCCGCCGAACGGGCCTTCGCAGAAGCGGACGCAAGGGCCTGCAGCGAGGTGACCCGCATCCACCGGGAAGCGCACGCCGATGCCGAGCGGATCCTCGCGGAACTGCGCGAAACCGCAGCCGCCGAGGTCGAACGGGTGCGCCGACACGGTCTGGACCACCTCCGGCAGGTGCGTCGCCAGTTGCGGGAGGAACTCGGGCACGACCTCACCACGGCGGTGCTCGATCGCGCCGAGTCCGTGCTGCGCGAACGCCTCGACTCACCAGATGCCAGATCTGACAGTATCGATCGGGTCCTGGACGAGTTGGCTGGACTGGAATTCCCTGGTTCGTCGTAATCCTCGGTGTTCCGCAAAGGTATCCCTGACCGGCGTCCGGATCGGCTCATGACCCGGGCGCTGGCGGCCCGATCGACACCGCCTCAGGGTGGCTCGCCGAGGTGTCTACCGGTCTACCGGGTGTCGCGCTGTCGTTGCTCGGCTTCGATTTCGGCCGCAAGCGCAGATCGGTCGGCCTGATGCCGAGCAAGGAGCGCCGCGCTGAAGGCCGTCCACGCGGCTTCTTGGACTTCGGTCATCTGTGCTCCGGGGACTTCGGATTCGACATCCGGATGGGCGTCGAGGAACCGCTGGAACAGCACGCCCATCTCCCGGCTGTGCCTACGGTTGAGCTCGATCCGTCGGGGGTCCATCTGTCACCGGTCCGCACACAGCGCCAACTGGTCGAACACGACCAAGACTATGTTCGCCGGGTCCTCCTGCGGGTGCACCCGCAGGGTGTGATGCGGGTTCGGCTCATCGTCAAGGATCACGACGGTATCGACCCCGGCCGGTAGGTCGGCAGGCCAACCGATCTCATCGGTGGGCTCCTCGACGAGTACCCGCGCGAGCCTGCCGCGCAGGCCCGTCTGGTCGTAGCGCAGCGGCGTGAGACCCTGATTCTCGCTCATATGATGATCGCTTGCGATTCTAGTGCGCGATCGCCACAGGTCTGAATCCTGTTGCGGCACCGGGTCGACCGCGTCGCAGGCCCGTCAGGCGCCGCAGCGCAGCCCGCTCTGCCCGGGAACAGTCGATCAGGTGATCAACGCGGAGTTCGGGGCGATACAGTACGGCCGTGACAGAGCACCGATCGCCCATCGGCGGGGATCGCTCGCAGGACCTCGGAGTGCCGCCTTCGCTGGACCTCCGCGCCGCCGACTGGTCGAATTCCGATGAGACCCTTGCCCGGCTGTTCCAACGTGTCGAGACGTATGCCATAGAGGCACGCGATCGGTACGCGAGGGACAAACTGACGAAGCGGCGAACCAGCCTAGCCCTCACCGCGGCCATGATCAGTTTGGGCTTACTCGGAATTCTGGTGCCGCTGCTGACGACCGCCGGGGTCGACGCCGTCAACCCGAGTTGGGGTTACGCACTGCTCGCCTGCGCGGGCGGATGCGCGGCTTTCGACCGATTCTTCGGAATTTCGGCAGCGTGGCTGCGTGACATCCGAAGCGCGCAGTCGATCAACGCGATGCTGTGTGATTTCCAACTCGAGTGGGCGTCCGTTTCGAGGGCGTCCGCAAATTCCAATGGGGAAATAGACCGGCGAATGGGACTGCTCAGAGATTTCTCCCACCGGGTCAATGGGGTGATCGCACGCGAAACGGACACCTGGACGATGCAATTTCCGCTCTCGGCGGAAGCGCGGATGAGCAGATTCGATCGGAGACAAACCTCGTAGCTTCGGCTTCGTCCTGACCGCCTCGCCCCGCGGTCAGGACGACCGGAAGATCCGATTGGGTGGCGCACGCGCCACCCAACGCCTCCGCGTCCTGCACCAGGGCCCATTCCCACCGGCCCTGACCGGACTCGTCGAAACCGGAACACCCACCCAGGCCGCGAATCAACGGTTGGGTTAGCGATTCGGCACTACGCTGTGCCGTTTTCGCCACGGACGCGATACCGCCGCCTATCCCGACACCGGGCCGGATCGAAGATCGCGGGATCGATCATCTGTGCCGGTGCCGAAATCGGTGATCAGTACCGGTCGATAGCGGGCGGCGTCAGCGTCGAGTCACGGAGCGGACCGATCGTGTCCTCGAACGCCTTCTTCCAGGAACCGTCGGCGATCATTGCCTCGAGCGCGTCGTTGATCTTGGCCCGGGTCTCCTGATCGCCCTTCTTCAGGCCGATGCCGTACTTCTCGATGGTGAACGTGTTGCCGACCAGCTTCAGTTCGCCCGATGCTTCCCCCGCGTAACCGGCGAGGATGATGTCGTCGGTGGTCACCGCGTCGACCGAACCGCTGCGCAGGGCTTCGATGCACCGCGAGTAGGTGTCCACTTCCACCAGCTGAACGTCCTTGGCATGGTTGTCCTTGACGTACTGCGCCGGAGTGGAGCCTTTGACCGAGCAGAGCCTCTTGTTGCCGGTCAGCGACTCGACACCGGTGATATCGGTGGTCTCCTTCTTCACCAGCAGGGCCTGTCCGGCCACGAAGTACGGCCCGGCGAAGTCCACCTTCTCCTTGCGGGCGTCGGTGATCGAATAGCTGGCGACGATGAAGTCCACCTCACCGTTCATGATCATCGTCTCGCGTTGCGCCGACGGCGCCTCTTTGAAGGTGATGCCCTCGGGCCGCACACCGAGCTTGCCGGCCACGTACTTGGCGATCTCCACGTCGTAGCCGTGGAACGAGCCGTCCGCTTCGCGAAAGCCCAGTCCGGGCTGGTCGAACTTGATGCCGATGGTCAGCTTGCCGTCCCGCACGTGATCGCTGGCGGTCGCGGAGTCGCTGGAGCTACCGCCACCGCAGGCGGTAGCGGCGAGGGTGACGGCGATCGCCCCGATAGCGAGGCGGAGTGCGCGGTTGATCCTCATCGAATTTGGTTCCCTCTCAGGGTGAGCCGTCAGGACCGATCGCAGGCCCAGGTGCTAACGGCAGGTTATTTTTCCCCGGGAGCCCAGCGGCCGTATCTAACGTCTTCCCACCAGTGGAAACCGGTCGGCCGCGACGAACCGGTACCTGCGCGGGGGTGCGGACCGAGGTCGCGACAGGGCGGGTAGCCATCGTTTCACTGTCGTCGACTGCCGCACCACCCGGTCGAGTCAGCCGAGTACAGCTATCTCGCCACCCAGTTCGTAGTCACCGGACAGCCGCAGTCCGTCTCCGCTCCAGAATCGGCCCGGGTCGTACCAGTCGGGGCTGCGGTGTTCGGGCAGCAGTCCCATCGACTGGTATGTCGCAGCGACGATTTCGGCGCAGTACGCGTTCTCCAGTTGCCGGGCGGCCGACCGGCTCGTTCCGCGGCGGGGGAGGCGTGCGCGGCCGCGTAGCCAGCGCCCCGCCAGAGCGGCGGTGGAGGGGAACGGCGTGCCGTCGAGCCGGGCGATGGTGCGCAGCACGCTGTCCTCCATCTCTCGGGTGGCAGGAGGGTCCAACTGGCGCAACCAAGCCTGCTGACCGTAGCGGTGCGCCCACACCAGCACGGCATCGCGCAGGTTGTGCAACTGGACGCCACGGTGCGTGCTTCCCGACCACATGTCGGGCAGGGACCGTCCGAGTTCCGCGTGCCAGATCAGGGCGGGCAGATCGTCGATCACCACGGACATCCCGACGTGGTTCACCGGACTGTTCGTCGTCATCCGGATCACCCGGTCGGCTGTCGAATGGCCACGGAAAAGCCAGATGTCACCCGTTCTGGTGATCTCGGCCGCTCGGTCGAGAGTGATGCCCGTCCCCGTCATGGTCGTAGCCTATGCGGTATGCGGTGGTGGAAGGTGTTGGGATTGGCGGGTGCGGCCGGTGTGGTCGCCACCGGGGTCGTGGTGGTGCGCGCCGAGCGCCGCCGCCGTGCCTACACCCCGGATCAGGTCCGCGAACAACTGCACGTGCGACTCGCCCAGGCGACGTCGGTTCAGGAAACCATCGAAACCCCCACCGCGGAACCGCGGGCATCCTCCGGTATCGGTGGGCGTATTCGGCGATTGTTCCGTCGCCGATCACAGCAAGGGAAATGAGCGCGACCCGAGCAGGTTGGACGCGTCGATAACTGGGGTGTTCGTCGAGCGTCGAGTGATCGAGTTCGTCCTCGCCGAGGCGGAGTGACTCGGGTCAGCGCGACCACTGCTTCACCACATCGAAGTGCAGCGATCTGGACAGCGGCGCCGCGGTGCGCGGCGGCTGGATCAGGCGGCACTTCAGGAGGTGGCGCTCAGGCGGCAGCGTTGCTAATGAGTAGCTGGCTACCTGCCGCCGAACGAGCGGACCGTGGCGCACTCCGGCCCATCGCCAGAAGACCGAGTACACGCGGCCACTCAGGCCGCTGTCGGCGTGCGGATGCTTCCGGACCCACAATTGCCGACGGCTGGGTCGGATCTACGGGAAGCGGTTCGGCGGCGGTGCGTGCACCCGCATTCGCCGTCCGCGACGGTGCGCGTCCTGCAGTGGAGAACGGCTCAAAGCAAAGCGTATTCGGACTTGATACTCGTGCGCGTCCGGTCGATTCTCTCGCACCATTGGTCGTGCAGTGTTCTCCAGTCTTCGGCGGCAGTGCGGATCCACTTCATTTCCAGCTCCGCCGCGGCCCGGGCGGGCCTTTCCCTTTCGACTTCGTTATCTGCGTGTGCGGCGCGGTCGACCAGCTCGCTCCAGCGATTGAAATCCTGATGTAGTGCGTCTTCGACCTTCTCGCGCATTGCAGCTCCTTTGGTGGCCAGTGGCGGCGGTGGATCGTTTCTCGAACGGAGGGATCGGGTTCCGGCAACCTGGTGGGGTACCAGGGAGCCGGGAAGCGTGAGCCGCTGAGGCTCGCCGATGCAGCAGTTCTTTTGTTGTGGGAGACGCTCAATACGGTGACGCATGGGGAGACGGAAGATCGCGAGTCGGTTGCCGACTTCTGCTCGCCGACCTCGCGGGCAACCTGCGGACGTACGGTCGTGCCGACCGAGCGCTTACAGGACCACCGACCTTCCGGCCGCCATTTTGATATCAGCTTGGTCACAGTTTACGCACAGTCGGTTAACTACGCATAGGGCGAGTCGGCAAGTTGCTGTAGAGAACCGCAGGTGCGGACCTGGTTTGCCGCCCAGCCAGGGAGTTTGCCAGTGGCGTGTGACTCACATCACAATCAACACAGGTTTACGCCCGGTTTATGCGTCCGTTAGTACGCATCTTCTCCGGCGCGTGCCTTGATCGCGGCCCACCCCGAACTCGCCGCAGACGTCCTGGCGGACGCACTCGCCGCATTCGACCGACTCCACCCAGACAACGCGTAGCCGTTCGCACAGGCTGTGACACTCCAGTCGTCCCGGACAACGACTCACGCTCTGCGATCGCATCGGCGCTAGCTGGTCGATCCACGCCGGAAGGCCGAGACTGGTAACTGCCTGCCCGCGCGATCACGGCACGCGACCATACGGGTCGCGCCGACCTCGAAACGAGCAAGTCGGGCGAGGTGCGTGGGTCTCCGCCATCGAAAGGAAGGAGGCGGAAATGAATCACTCGGAAATGGACCCGACCTTCTATCGGAGCGCCGCGGAGGCGGCTGCCGCCCCACCGGAGCGGCTCGCATACGTTGTCGCGTTCGACCGCGCGGCACAGAAGCCGGATGCGCTGTCGGTGATCGATGTGGATCCGGGCTCGGTCACCTATGGCCGGGTGGTGGGCTGGACCGAGGTACCGCACCTGGGCAACGAGCTGCACCATTTCGGCTGGAACGCTTGCAGCAGCGCGCTGAAGCACGCGGGCCACCACATGGAGGGGCTGGCTCGGCGGTACCTGATCGTGCCGGGTCTGCGCTCGTCATGCCTGTATGTGTTCGACACCCAACCGGACCCACGCCAACCCGCCCTGGCCAAGATCGTGGACAGGTCCGAACTCGCGGCCAAGGCCGGGTATTCCCGCCCGCACACGCTGCACTGCGGACCGGACGGTGTGTTCATGACCTGCCTGGGCGCGGCAGACGGGTCGGACGGGCCCGGTGGGATAGCGCTGCTCGATCACGACACATTCGATGTGCTGCGGCAATGGGAAACAGACCGTGGGCCGCAATACCTCGCGTACGACGCCTGGTGGCATCTCAACCAGAACACGCTGGTCAGCAGCGAGTGGGGGACGCCGTCGATGATCGAGGACGGACTGAAACCGGAGTTGCTGCTGGCCAACGAGTACGGCCACGCGATCCACTTCTGGGACCTCGCCGCCGGTCGGCACCAGCAGCGGATCGATCTCGGCGAGCACAACCAGATGCCACTCGAGCTGCGCCCTTCGCACGATCCGGAGGCCACCTGGGGTTTCGTCGGCGTGGTGATCTCGACCGAGGATTTGTCGGCGTCCGTGTGGCGTTGGCACCGCGACGGTGCAGAGTGGGTGGTCGACAAGGTGATCACTATCCCGGCCGAGCCGGCTGATCCCGACCTGCTGCCGCCTGCGCTGAAACCGTTCGGCGCGGTACCCCCGCTGGTCAGCGACATCGACCTGTCGGTCGACGACGTTTTCCTCTACGTCTCGTGCTGGGGTACCGGGGAGCTCAAGCAGTTCGACGTGCGCGATCCGGCCAGCCCGAAACAGACCGGGTCCGTCCGGCTCGGCGGGATCGTTGGCCGCACCGCCCACCCGGCCGCGCCGAATCAGCCGCTTGCCGGCGGACCCCAAATGGTCGAGGTCAGCCGTGACGGTCGGCGGGTCTACGTCACCAACTCGCTGTACGGCGCGTGGGACGACCAGTTCTACCCGGACGGTGTCGGCGCCTGGATGGCCGTGCTGCGCACCAATGCCGACGGCGGAATGACCATCGACGAGTCCTTCTTCCCACACGACGAGGACTTCCGAGGTCTGCGAGTGCACCAAGTGCGCCTCCAGGGCGGCGACGCCTCCTCAGATTCGTACTGCTACCGGTGAGCCAGCCCACAGGAGGTCGCTGCCATAATCCGCGGACAGTCGCGAACCGCCGGTCTCCCGGAGTCCTGGTTCGAATGACAGCGTCTATGCGTATACGTATACTGCGAGTATGTTGGATCCGCTCAGCCTCGCCGTCGGCGCCGGTCTGGTGGGCGTCGGCTGGGTTTGCGGCCGATTGAGCCATCGGCGGCGAGCCCGGCTGGGGGAGAAGCTTCCCGCGCGCTGCGGTTGCGGTCACGACCTGGCGCTGCACGATCGCGCCACAGGTACGTGCCACGCCGAGATCTCCCGCAAGGGCACCCACGGCCTCAAGGAATGGGTCGGCTGCAACTGCCGCCGCTACACCGGCCCGACACCTTTGGAGGAAGTGTTCACCTCGCCGATACTCCCACCGGAGTCCTGACGGTAGCCGCCGACTCGGCCAGCAGGACACGATGCTGCCCATGGGGCTGCCTGTGATGGCGGCGGCCCCATGGCGCGCTCACCCGTGCAGCTTCGCCGCGGATATGTCCACACCCAGTCCGTTCTCTCCCGGCGGTGAGCCCGCCAGCGGCGAGTTGTCGAGGTATCGAATCTCGTAGACCCGTTCGGTGAACTTCCAGCCGTCGGCCGTTCGCCGGTAGCGGTCGTGGTAGATCGCATAGTTCAAATGCGAACTGCCGCTTTTCAGTCGGCCGAATTCACAGATGTGGGCGCGGCCGGAGGCGGTGTCGCCGTCGACGTCGATCGCGCCGGGATGGGTGTGCTGGACGAAGTAGTCCCAGGCGCCTTGCATGCGCCGCATCCCGGGCCCGAATTCGGCGCGGCCGGCGACTTCGATACCCGCGTCGGGGATGCGTAACACCGCGTCGTCGGTGAACAGTGCTGCCAGGCGGTCGAAGTCGCGCATCATCACCGCGTCGGTGAATTCGCCGCAGAGCGCTTCGATCTCGATACGGTCGGCGAGTGACCGAAAGTCGGATGGTATCGGCATGTTCGGGCTCCTCAGGAATTGACGAGAGTGGTTTCGGCGCCAGCCCGCAGCGGCGCGAGCGCAGCGCTCCAGGCGACGACCTGATCCAGCGTCTTGTTCAGGGCTGCGACATGGTGGTCGCGCGGCGTGAAGGTCGTGTGGTTCTCGAAATCGGTGAGCAGCGAGATCGAGACCTGATAGCCCACGTCGGCCATGCCCAGCGTGCCGCAGACCGTCCGCAGCTGCACCACGGCGCGGGCGCCGCCGTTCACGCCGTAGGACACGAAGCCGACCGCCTTGTCGGTCCACTCCGCGAAAAGGTGATCGATGGCGTTCTTCAGCACTCCGGGGACGCCGCCGTTGTACTCGGGAGTCACCATCACGAAGCCGTCGAACGGGGCGATCCGCTCGGCCCAGGCGCGGGTGTGCTCATGGACCGATGGGCCGAACATCGGCGGCGCGGGCTCGTCAAGATGCGGTAGCGGGTGATCGCGCAGATCGATCAGTTCGAACTCGGCGTCGCCGCGCTGCGATGCCGTGTCCAGAACCCACTGCGCGACCTGCGTACCGTTGCGGTTGGGCCGGGTACTGCCGAGAATGATGCCGATTCTGATCATGGCCGGAACTCCTGCTCTGCTGAAGGTGTCACGACCCTTCGACGACGCAGGCGGCCGGAATGTCAGGCCGCCTCACAATTCGGGCCGCTATTTCGTCGATTTCGATGAGGGCAGCATCGACCGAAGGAGCCGACACCATGACCGATCCGCACCTGCGCTCGGTGATCAGCGAACGACGTCAGCTGATCAATCTCGCCTACCGGCTGCTCGGCTCGCTGGCCGAAGCCGAGGATGTGGTGCAGGAGACCTACATGCGCTGGTACGCGCTGTCGGAGCGGCAGCGCCAGGATGTGACGGCGCCCGGCGCTTGGCTGACGACCGTCGCCAGCCGCATCTGCCTCGATCTGCTCGGCTCCGCGCGTGCCAGGCGGGAACACTACGTGGGCGAATGGATTCCGGAGCCGGTGCCCGACCGTTCCGAATGGTTCGGTGGACCCGCCCCCGCCGATCCCGCCGACCGGGTCACCCTGGACGAGTCGATCAGCATGGCCTTCCTCGTCGTGCTGGATTCCATGACGCCGGCCGAACGGGTGGCGTTCGTCCTGCACGATGTCTTCCGCTACTCCTTCGCCGAGGTCGCCGGCATCGTCGGGCGCACCCCCGCGGCCTGCCGCCAGCTCGCCTCCTCCGCCCGCCGCCGCATCCGCACCTCGCAGGGTTCGTCGACAACCCAGCGCGCCGAGGTGGTCAGGGACTTCAAACGAGCCTGGGAGACGAGAGACATCGAGGCCCTGATCGGCCTGCTCGACCCGCAGGCGACCGCGACCGCCGACAGCGGCGGCCTGGCTCCGGCCTTCCGCCGCCCGATCACCGGCGGCGAGCAGATCGCCCGCGCCTGGATCGACATCGCCGCCCGAGGCCCCGAAGTCACGCTGCTCGAGCGCACGGTGAACGGCCAACCCGGCCTGGTGGCGCAGCTCGCCGACACGATCGTGTCGGTCTACGCCTTCGACATCGCCGACGGCCGGATCACCCGCATCTGGGCGATCCGGAACCCGGAGAAACTGCGGCCCTGGACAGCGCGCTGAATCGCGCGAATTACCGCGCGTCGGTCGCGGTCAACACGCGAGAATCGGCGGCGTGGTCCAGCCCCGCGCCCGCCTGCGGGTAGGTCGGATACTCGATGCCCGAGATGTACTGCACCGTCCGCACCACCTGGCACGAGTAGCCGAATTCGTTGTCGTACCAGACATACAGAATCGCGGTGTCATCCTCGACGATCGTGGCATTGGCATCGATGATCGCCGCCGCGCGTGATCCGATGAAATCGCTGGAAACCACATCCGTGGCGGCGGTGTAGTCGAGGTTTCGGCTCAACGGTCCGGCGAGCGAAACCTGACGCAGGTACTCGAGCACATCGCTCTTCGTCGTCTTGCGCGCGAGCTGCAGATTCAAAATCGCGACCGATACGTCGGGGGTGGGAACACGAATCGAGTTGCCGGTGATCTTGGCCTTGAAATCCGGCATCGCCTTCGCGACCGCGGACGCGGCGCCGGTTTCGGTGAGCACGAGATTGAACGGCGCGGACCGACCGCGCCGGTCCGCCTTGTGATAGTTGTCGAGCAGGTTCTGATCGTTCGTGAAGGAGTGAACCGTCTCCACGTGCCCGCGGATGATGCCGTACTCGTCATCCATGGCCTTGAGCGGAGGAACAATCGCGTTGGTCGTGCACGACGCGCACGAGAAGATCCGCTGCGACAGGTCCAGGCTGCGGTGGTTGACGCCGTGCACGATATTCGGGACGTCGCCCTTACCGGGCGCGGTGAGAACGACTTTCGCGATGCCGGGGCGCAGATGCTGCGACAGCCCGTCACGATCACGCCATTTGCCGGTGTTGTCGATCAGGATCGCGTCGTTGATCCCGTACCCGGTGTAGTCGATCGTCGTCGGATCATCGCTGTAGATGAACTTGATCACATTCCCATTCGCGGTGATCGTGTCATTGCCGGTGTCGACCTTGATCGTGCCGTTGAAGTGGCCGTGAACCGAATCCCTGCGAAGCAGGGAGGCACGCTTGGCCAGATCGTCGTCGCCTCCTTTGCGGACGACCACGGCACGCAGGTTGAGCCCGTTGCCGGATCCGGCCTTCTCGATGAGCAGGCGAGTGACCAGGCGACCGATGCGGCCGAAGCCATACAGCACCACGTCCCTGGGGCCTGGCGACTGAGCCTTGTTGCCGTTGGTCACCTCGGCCAGCACCGCCGCGGTGAACTCGCGGATCGAGAGTCCGCGATCGTCGGCGCGATAGGTCATGACCAACTGACCGAGATCGATCTTGCAGGGCCCCAGATCCAGCTCGCTGAGCACTTGCAGGAAGGGGAGGGTCTCGTCCACCGACAACTCTTCGCCCTCGATCTGCCTCGCGAAGCGGTGCGTCCGCAGGATGCTGATCACCGACTTGTTCACCAGTGACCGGCTGTGCAGCAGGATCGTCACCCCTTTCCCCCGGTACAACCTGCCGATGATGGGAATCATCGCCTCAGCGGCGGCTTCCTGGGCGTTCCAGCGGTCAAGTTGTTCGGTAGTCAACGCGGGTCCTCGGATTTCTTCGATCTGTTCGCCGTCTCGATGCTAATGAGGGCCGCGACATCACCGAGGCCGGATACCCACTCGTGAGATCTCCAGGTTGTGCCGTCGATCCAGCAGTTCCATCGAGACCATCACAGCGGTCCCGGTCACAGCGTTACGAATCGTCCCGGCTGGGCGTTGCCATCGGCGTCCTTGCCCGGCAGTACGTAGAGCGCCCCGATGGACGGGTCCGGATCCCATGCGACACCTCCGTAGACGTTCTGGTCCGGACGCGCCTGCGGCCAGCCGGACGCATCGCTGGCGTGCGTGATGGTTGTGCTGGAAGCACCGTGCAGCGGCACCTCTACCCCGTGGTCGCGCAGGGCTCCGGCGGCGAGCCTGAACGCGGTGCCCTGGTCTGCGGCGATGCTGCAATTGTGGAAGAGGACGTCTCCGCCTCGGGACTGCAGCAGAGACCAGAAGTCGGGATTGCTGGCGAGATAGTTCCCCATGACGTGCCCGTTGACGGCCACCTTCAGGTGCTTGGGCGCACCGGTGGGCTCTCGACCGACTTGGACGTTGAAGGTGAATCGGTGCTGGTTGCCGTGCCCGCGAATGTGGATCGGCTTCGCGTCCGGTCGATCCGGGTGGTACCAGGACGCGCGCACAACCCTCGTGCGCGCGCGATCGATCCACGTGCCCTGGCCCTCCCAATCGCGAATGGCGTCGTCGTCGGCCACCTCGTACTCTCGGTCGACCCTGAGGTCGCGGGCCTTGGCCCAGGTGGTGTGTTGTGCGTGATCAGGGGGTTTGGAGTTGAACGACAGCCCGATCGGTTGCCTTTCGACATCCTGGAGAATCTCGTAGGAAACGGCTTCGGCGCGAAACCACAGTCTCGGCGAGGGGATTTCGCCGCGTGCGAGTCGCGCCTGCCGTTCGGCCTTCGGCACCCACTCGCAGCCGGGAAACCAAAGTATCGGCTCGCCGGCGGCTCGATCGGCTTCGTCCAGAGCCCTGGCGCTCTCCCGGGCTCGCGACGCCGCTTCCCGGAGACGATCGCCATACGAGCGACTGGACGAGTCGATGTCTCGCGCGAGCCGAGAGACCATGCGGCAAAAGGTTTCCGCCGGTTGAGCGAGGGACACGACGCACCTCTCGAGATTCGCACTCTTGCAAGGTGGCTCGCTACGTTACCAGTGATCGTCAGCCGATCGCCCGGCTGCGAAAGCAGCTCCCCCACAGCCGGATTCGCTGATGTCCTTTGCCGTTACGGCGGCCGCGCCCGAGCCGTCGCGAACCTCGAACCCGACGTGCGGCTACCACCGCCACCGCGACAAGTTGCAGGCAACGGCGATGACCGCCGATCGAGCGGATACATCGGCAGCGCACGCAGAACCCCGAGGCCCCCGGGTTCTGACGTCGACGTCGTTGGCCGGTAGGCGAGCGCGCCACGCGCACAAGATCGGATACGATCACTGCTGCCTCTCGGTCCAGCAACCGGCCGCTGAGTATGTCGGCGTGCCCCCGGGGTGACGCCAGTTTGTCGTGATCGGAGGCCGTGGTGTCGTTGCGCACCCACGATGCTGATGTCGCTATCGATTCGGGCCTGCTGGATCGGGAGCCGACGATGCTGTTGGTCGAGGACGACCCCGGCGATGCCTTGCTGGTCGAGGAACTCGTCGCCGATGTCGCGCAGGGTCTGCGCCTGGAGTGGGTGCGGACGCTGGCCGAGGCGGGCGAGCGGCTGCGCGTCTCGACTCCCGACTGCGTGCTCCTCGATCTGCACCTGCCCGACGCCCAGGGCTTGGAGGCGCTGGCCAGGGTCCGCGCGTACAACGATCAGGTCGCCGTCGTGGTGATGACCGGCCTCGACCAAGAGCGAACCGGCCTCGACGCGGTCGCTTCCGGGGCACAGGACTACCTGGTGAAGGGCCGGGTCGAACCCGAGGTGTTCGTGCGCGCGGTGCGTTACGCGATCCAGCGCAAACACGCCGAACGCACCAGCGCGGCCCTTCAGGCCAGCCAGATGCGGGCGCAGGAGAACGCCCGATTGGAGCGCGGCCTGCTGCCGACACCGCTGCTCGGACCGGATCGGACCGTCGACGTGGTCTCGCGGTACCGCCCAGGTCGCGCGCATTCGCTGCTCGGTGGCGATTTCTACGACGTGGTGCAGGGCGAGGACGGCACGGTGCACGCCGTCATCGGCGACGTGTCGGGGCATGGACCCGACGCCGCCGCCACCGGCGTCGCGTTGCGATTGGCTTGGCGCACATTGGTTCTCAGCGGCGTCACCGGCCCGCGGCAGTTACGTCTGCTGGAGCGGGTGCTGCTCGCCGAGCGCACCGATCGGCAGACCTTCGCGACCGCGACCAGCCTGGTGCTCGACCCGCGGACGCGCCGGGTGCACGTCTGGCGTGCCGGACACCCCGGCATGCTGCGCCGGCGCGGCGACGAGTTGCACTGGCTCGAGGTGCCGGGCGGACCCGCGCTCGGCTTCCTGCCCGGGCGCGCCCAATGGCCGAGTCACGAGATCGAGCTCCCGGACGACGCGGGTCTGATGCTGTTCACCGACGGCCTCTTCGAGGGCCGCGTCGGCGCGGGTGCGCAGCGGCTCGGCGAACAGGGCCTGGTCGAACTGGCGCGCACGGTTCCCGCCGAACGGACCGAACCGTTCGTCGACGAGCTGATCCGGAGAGTCGAGGAATTGGCGGGCGCAGCAGGCGGTTTGGACGATGACCTGGCGATCTTGTGTCTGCGCTGGCGGACGGACGGAAGGGGAGACCGATGACGAGAACAACCGTCGGCAGACTGACGGCGCAGGGCTGGTTGCAGCTCGTGCTCGCCGTGATGGTCCTGCTGGTGATCGTCGGTGCGATCGCGGGCGGGCAGGTCATCGCGCACACCAATCGGGTCACCGACCGGCTGCTGAGCCAGACCATGCCAGCGGCCGCCGAGGCATACCGCCTGGAAAGCGCGCTGGTGAACCAGGAGACCGGCCTGCGCGGTTACGCCATCGCCGCCGACTCGCGGTTCCTCGAGCCGTACGACGAAGGCAAACGGGAACAGGAGCGCGCCGCGGCCCGGCTGCGCGAGCTGCTCGCCGACCGGCCGGACCGGGTCGCCGATGTGGAGGCGGTGGAGCGGGCGGCGCAGCGGTGGCGCGCCGAGTACGCCGACCCGCTGGCCGCGACCGTGACCACGGGCGCCACCCGTCCGGTCGAGACCTCGACGGCGTTGCGCGGCAAAGCTGTCTTCGATCAGGTGCGTGCCGCCTCCGCCGCGCAGCGCGACAACATCGCGGCCGAGGTCGCGCGGGGCAACGAGGAACTCGCGCACGCCCGCACGGTGCGCAGCGTGGTGCTCTCCGGCTTGATCGCCACCATCCTGCTGACCGGCGTCGTGTTGACCGTGCTGATCCGGCGGTTGGTCGCGCGGCCGCTCGGCTACCTCACCGAGTCGTCGCGACGGGTCGCCGACGGCGATTTCGACCATCGCATCGACGCCCACGGCCCTGCCGACCTCTCCCTGGTCGCCGAGGCGGTGGAGGACATGCGACGTCGAATCGTCGCCGAGCTCGGCGCTTACCGCGCGCAGCAGGCGCTGCTGGAGCAGCAGAAGGCGGACCTCGACTTCCAGGCCGAGGAGCTGCGCCGCTCGAACGCCGAGCTGGAGCAGTTCGCCTACGTCGCGTCGCACGACCTGCAGGAGCCGCTGCGCAAGGTCGCCTCGTTCTGCCAGCTGTTGGAGAAGCGCTACGGCGCACAGCTGGACGAACGCGGCAAGCAGTACATCGACTTCGCGGTGGACGGCGCCAAGCGCATGCAGGTGCTCATCAACGACCTGCTGACGTTCTCCCGCGTCGGGCGGATCAGTGAGGGCATCGAGCCGACCCGGCTGGATCGGCCGTTGCACAAGGCGCTGACCAACCTGGCCTCGGCGATCGAGGACAGCGGCGCCACCATCGAATTGCCGGACGAACTGCCCGAGATCGTGGGTGAGCCGACCCTGCTGGTGATGTTGTGGCAGAACCTGATCGGCAACGCCGTCAAGTTCCGCAAGCCCGACGTTCCGCCGGTCGTGCGCATCGACTGCGAGCGCGCCACCGAAGAGCCGGAAGGCTGGCAGTTCTCGGTGACCGACAACGGCATCGGCATCGCACCGGAGTTCGCCGAGAAGGTGTTCGTCATCTTCCAGCGTCTGCACGGCCGCGACGAATACAGCGGCACGGGCATCGGATTGGCCCTCTGCAAGAAGATCGTCGAATATCACGGCGGCAGAATCTGGATCGATACAGACCACCGCGAAGGCACCCGCCTCTGCTTCACCCTCCAGCCCGTCGAATCCGCGAGCACGGAGTCCAGCCCGATCACCGAAGGAGCCAGCAGCGTATGACCATTCCCGGCCAGCCGATCGACATCCTGCTCGTCGAGGACGATCCCGGCGACGAGTTGATGACGCGGGAGGCGTTCGAGGACAACAAGATCGGCAACACGCTGCACGTCGCGCACGACGGACAGGAGGCGCTCGACTTCCTGTACCGGCAGGGGCCGTTCGCGAACGCGCCGCGACCCGATCTGATCCTGCTCGACCTGAACCTGCCGAAATACGACGGCAGGCAGGTGCTGGAGAAGATCAAGGCCGATCCGGAGCTGACGCACATCCCGGTCGTCGTGCTGACCACCTCGGCGGCCGAGGAGGACATTCTGCGCAGCTACAAACTGCACGCCAACGCGTACGTGACCAAACCGGTGGATCTCGACCAGTTCGTGGCCGCGATCAAGCAGATCGACGAGTTCTTCGTGCAGGTCGTCCGATTGCCACGGCAGCGTTAGGCGTCCCTGCGCGTCGCTCCGGCCATGCGGGGTGGTTTTCGACGGACGTCGTCCGACCGCGCCCGCCAGGCGCGGTCAGCTCGGGGTGCTGCTCTCGTCCGCGGCGAGCGCGGCGTCCAGCGAGGCGAACACCGAGAGCAGCTTGTCGAGCCCGGTGAGTTCGATCGGGCGGCGCACCGCGTCGGAGGCGACGACGCGCAGTGGTGCCTGCTCCGCTTCGGAAGCGACGAGCAGCACGCTCAGCCCCGCCGAACCGAGGAACTCCACCTCCGACATGTCGACGACCAGCGGCTTTCCGCCCCGCTGAGCCTCGTCCAAGGCGGCCTGCAGCCGCGGCGCGGACGCCATGTCGACCTCGCCGTGCACGATGACGACGTCGACCTCGCCGTGCTCGCGCACCTGTACGTCGAGAACTTTGGACGTGCCCTCGCCACTCACCGCCGGCATACCAGCTCGCAATTCGCCACTTCTCCACCTCTGCAGCATCGAGCCTTGTCACGCCGTGGCGCGACAAGGCTGTGAGCGTTCTCCGCAGTCAATTTACCCGATCGTGACCGGCGTAATCGCCGCGCCGAAATACGCGGACGGATACCACTATCGGCCGTATCGTCGCGTGCGATCGGGCTTGCGCGGTGAACGAATGGGTACTGCTCGGGCGAGGAGCAATCGACATGGATGTTGCAGGGAGGTAGCGAGGTGACCACGTCCCGCTCACTTCGGCTTCGAACGCCGCCGAGACCGTTGGAGCTGGACTTTCCGGCCACCGCCGATCGTTTGGCCAAGGTCAGGCACACCTTTCGGGACTGGCTGCGGCGGTGCGGCATCGGCGGCGACCGCGCCTGCGACGTGCTGCTCGCGGTCGGGGAGGCGTGCGCGAACGCGGTCGAGCACGGACATCGCGGCGACGGCGGCACGGTGCGCGTGCGCGCCTCGTTCACCGGTGCGGAGCTCAACGTCACGGTCGCCGATCACGGTCGCTGGAAGCCGCCCGGCCGGCAGGCGACGTCCGTCCGCGGCCGCGGGCTCGACATCATCCGCACGGTGATTCCAGAGGTGAATGTGACTACCGGGGACAGCGGAACGACTGTGGCGATGCGGATGCCGCTCACCGCCTGATTCCACGGGTCGCGAAATTCAGGTGGGGCTCGTGCTCCCCGACCGATTCAGGAGTGCCGTTGCGAGGCGTTGCCGCCATCTACCTCGGCGAGGTGCGGCGCTCCAGTCGATACCTGTGGCCGCGGCAAAGACGGCCGCGTCAGCGGGGGTCGTCGTCTTCGGATGATGCCGCGCCCAGGCTGTGAAAGCCGCGGTGAAGTCGCCATCGCAAGCGTGCACGAGCAATGGAAAACGACGCGCGACCTCACCCGCCCGCTTGGACAACACTGCGTCCGCCGCCGCGCCGACGGCGTCGGCATCGAATCCCACGGGCACTGCGGCCCCCGCGACCAATGCCCGCACCAGTGCTGCCTGCCGCTCGGCCAGACTCGCGGCGCCTTGCGGTGTCGGCCCGGACACCGTACTCACGCCAGCACCGCCCTGGCGCCGGTGGTGATCGGCGGCCGCGCGGCGGCAGCGGCGATGGCGTCCAGTTCGTCGAGCAGCTCGGACGCGGGCGGATAGTTGCCGTCGCGCTCCAGCATCATGGGTGCGGAGTGCGTCGCGGCGAATTCCGCGACCAGCGCGAGCACTTCGGCGGGGACGGGATCGGTGTGGGTGTCGTGGTAGCGGCCGCCGGATTCGTGACCGCCCGCAACATGGCAGTACGCCACGTGTCGGGCGGGCAGACGCGACAGTTCGGCGCACGGGTCGCGTCTGCGGTTGCGCGCGTTCGCGTAGACATTGGCGAGATCGAGCAGTAGCAGAACACCGGTGCGCTCGATGAGTTCGCACAGGAATTCGGCTTCGGTGTACTCGTCGTCGGGCCAGTCGAACAGACTGGCGATGTTCTCCACCGCCAGCGGAACGTCGAGAGCTGCCCGGGTTCGGGCGATATTGGTGGTGAGCGCGTCCAGCGCTTCCCGGGTTCGCGGTACCGGGAGCAGGTGACCGGCCTCCAGGCCGCCCGCTCGGACGAAGGCGACGTGTTCGCTCACCAGTGGCGCGGCGAGGGCCGCGGCACATGCCGCCAAATGCTCGACGCGATGACTCGCGACCGGTTCCGCGCCGCCGAGGGACAGCGAAATACCGTGCGGCACCACGGCGATGCCCCGCGCGCGCAACGCCGCGAGTTCGGCGGGGACGGTGACCCGACCGGGATCGCGGGAACTCGGGGTCAACGACTCGGCGATGACCTCACAGAACCCGAGACCATCCAATTCCGCGATCACTCCGCAGATTTCGGGCCGCCATCCGATCCCGAGGGCATGCGGCGGCAGCGGCCGGGACCGCTCATCCACCGCAACCACCGCAGCCCCCGCCCCCGCCGCATCCGCCTCCGTCGCCCCCGCCGCTGTCACCGCCCCCGCCGCCATCACCGCCCGACGCGTTCGGCGGCACGACCGCCTGAGCGAGTCCGGGGTCGAGCGCGATGAGCGCGCCGATGCCGAAGACGGCCGCGGCCAGCGCGGCACTCTCGGCGCCGTACGTCACATAGGAGGGCGAATTCACCGGCCGCAGATGGCTGTTGCGCGCGATCGCGGCGTCGCGGGCACGGACGCCGAGCGGGGTCAGCCGGGGTTTGCGCACCACCAGCCAGTAGCAGATCGCCTGGGCGATCACCAGCACGACCAACAGCCCCACCGGGTTCCCGTGCGAGGCGCCCGCGATGACGCGCACGACACCGAGCGCGCCCGTGACCAGGATCGGCATGCCGGCGTCACGCAGACTGTGCCGCATTGCGGGCCCGGGGAGATATCCGAGCTCGACCATCCTGGTGCGCAGGGCTTCGAGGGCGGCGGGCGATCCATCGATGATCGAGTGGACCGTCTTGCGCTGGCCCGCCGCGAGCCGGTCGTACACCGACACCGTGAACGAATCCAGCTGCGCGCGCTCCTGCGCCGTGAGTACGCGGACCGGCGCGGCCGCCGAATCGATCGCCTCGATCCCGCGCAGTCGCGCCACGGCGGCGAGCGCGGCGTTCTGATCGCCGAACAGCATTCCCACCTCGGGCAACGTCAGCTCGGCTCCCGGCGCGGCGACCGCGTCGGATTCCGGGTCCGCGCCCGTGACCCGCGACCTCAGCCAGACGCCGGCGATCACTGCTACGAGCACCAGCGGCACATAGACGGCCAGGAACTGCGGCCCGGAAATTCCCCATGTATTACCGGCTGCCACCAGCCATTCCGAGTCCACCCCGTCGATCACGCTCATCTTCCACCTCGGAATCGGTCCAACCTGCCCTCAGTATCAGGCCGTGCCGGTCGGCGCGCCATTACGAATCGCCGCTGTGCCGACCTTTCGCCGAGTGTTCACGTCGTCGCTCCGGCGACCCACGGTGCGCTCGGCGGACAGTGGGCCGCTGCGGGAAACGACGACCCGGGTGGATCAGGCGTATACGTGCAGGCCGAAACCGCTGCGGCCCGGCTTCTCCAGTCCCTCGCGCAGCCGCGCCGCGGGAATTTCGTAGTCGCCGCCGTTCTGGCTGCGGTAGGGGATGGGGTCGGTGTCTTCCAAGGCCAGCAGCCTCTTCTTCCACAACTCGGTCGCGTCCGCGAACACCTCGGGTGACATCCGTACCGTGCGATACAGGACGAAGGGTGGCAGCACCTGCATACCGGGGTGGTAGAGGATGCCGTGCTGGATCGGGTACAGCAGGTCGTCGATCGGGCCGTTGATGCCGCGGTCGGAGTAGTGGGACTCGGGGCCGCCGACTGTCACCGACAGCATGGCGCGCTTGCCTTGGAGGGCTCCCTCACCGAAGCGGTCGCCGTAGCGGGTTTCGTTGTGTTCGCCTACGCCGTAGCCGAAACCGTAGGTGAACACGCGGTCCACCCAGCCCTTGAGGATCGCGGGCATCGTGTACCACCACAGCGGGAACTGGAGGATCACGGTGTCGGCCCACCACAGTTTGTCCTGTTCGGCGCGGATGTCGGCGGTGAGCGTGCCGGTTTCGTAGGCACGTCCGGAATCGTGGACCGCGTCCAGCGGATTGGATGCGGCGGCGCCGAAATCCTCGGCGTCGATGGTGGATTTCCAGCGCATCGCGTACAGATCGCTGACCCGCACCTCGTGACCGGCATCGGTCAGCGTGTTTACCGCGATGTCGGTGAGCGCGCCGTTCAGCGACCGCCGCTCGGGGTGGGCGTGCACGATGAAGACTTTCATATCTGCTCCTCGAGTCGATGTGGATTCGATCTTCGCGAGCTCGGACCCTGCGATTCAGGGGCGCTTTCTCCGTAGGCCCGGACTTCCTGGTACCAGCGGGACCACCCGACGGGAAGATTCGGCACGGATACTGGAGTGATGGACGATCTGGCCGACTTCCTGCGCACACGGCGAGCCCGGGTCCGCCCGGAGACCGTCGGCATCTCCGCCGATTCGCGCCGCCGCGTGAGCGGGCTGCGGCGTGAGGAGGTCGCGCACCTGTCGGGAGTGAGCGTCGATTACTACGTCCGCCTGGAACAGGGGAGGGCGCGCCAACCTTCGGCACAGGTTCTCGACGCGCTCGCGCGAGCGCTCGGTCTGGACGAGGTGGAACGCGAGCATCTGCACCGGCTCGCTCACCGACCGGCGCGCGCCACGGCGGGTATCCGCGCCGCGGCTGCGCCCCGAACTGCTGCGGGTGCTCGAGCTCGTTGCCGACGCCCCCGCGTTCCTCATCGACCACCGTCTGACGGTGCTGGCCGCGAACCGGCTCGCCGACCTGCTCTACGGGCGTCGCGCACAGGGTCTGAACATCGCCCGGCACCTCTTCCTGACCGAGGAAGGGCGCGCGCTGTTCGCCGACTGGGAAACCTGCACCCTCGACACCGTCGGCCATCTGCGCCTGTCCGCCGGTCGCTATCCCGACGATCCCGAGCTGGCCTCCCTCATCGGCGAACTCGCCATGCACAGCGAACGCTTCCGCCAACTCTGGGCGCGTGCCGATGTCCGCACCCGAACCCACGGCCGCAAGGCGTACAACCACGCCTCGGTCGGCTATCTGGAACTGCATCAGGAGAACTTCGTTCTCCCGGACAGCACGGGCACGGAACTGATTGTGCAATCGGCCGCCTCCGGCACCGCCGCCCACGACAACCTGCGCCTGCTGGCCAGCCTGGGCGCCACCGACGACCCCGCCCAGGCGAACCCCCGGAACGAGCCGCGAAGCGCCGGTGACCCGGTTCCCTGACAACCCCGCTGCTCATCGGCCAGACGCCGAGCAGTGCCGCTGCTCATGGCTCTCCGCACCATCACCGCGGACGTCGTCGAAACCCGACGCAATGCCCTCGTCATCGGCGCCGCCTGACAGCGCGAAACACCGCCGCATAGCACTGCAAGTCACACTGGTCGGTCCTTGCTCCGCGCCCGCATAACCCCCTGCGCGGGCGTCACGATTCCCGTAACACGTCCAATCGCCGACCTCCATGGCGTCACCCCACGCCGACGCGCGGAAGCCTGTTCCGCAGACGCGACGTGACCCCAGAACGCGAGACGCTGAGCTCGATGGCGACCACCGAGGATCTCGGCGTGACTTTTTCGCGACCTTTCCGTAATGTGTCCGTGACCTATCCTCGACAGTAATCGGTGATCGACAAAATGCCTGGTCAACACCGCAAACGGACCGCAGCCCGGAAGCTCACTCGACTAGCCGTGTGTGGCATCGCGGCGACTGCCGCCGTCGTGTTGTGGGTGGCGATACGAGCCAACCCGGCTGCTCAGCATGCCGCAGCGGTCGATTCGCCGCCGTCCGCCGTCGGATCCGTCCCGGCCCCGACCACCGTGCCGTCACCGACTCAGCCAGCACTGGCGCCAGCGGCGCTCGCAGCCGAGCCGCCACCACCGTCGGCCAAGAAAGCCGAACAGCACCTGCCGCCACCGCCTCCCTCCGTCCCGTGTTCGACGGAGCTCGCCGGAACACAGCCGCACGTGGCACAGGTGGGCAACCTGCTCAAGAAGACCTTCGGCGTCACCGACATCGGCGGCGCCGTCGGCCGTCGCGACGGCGACCACGGCGCCGGCCTGGCGCTCGATCTCATGACATCCGATTCCGCGCGCGGCGACGCGATCGCCGACTTCGTGCTGGCCAATCAGCAGCGTTTCGGTGTGACCTACGTGATCTGGCGGCAGCGGTACAACGACGGCAGCGGTTGGTCGTACCTCGAAGACCGCGGCAGCCCGACCGCCAATCACTACGACCATGTGCACGTGTCGTTCCACAAAGCCGCCCACGTGGACGTCACCTGCTGACTGCCACCACCGATACCTCCGCGGGCTGCGCCTCGGCGCAGCCTCGCCAACCGCACGATCTCCGCGGTCATCGGCTTCGCTGATATCGGGGTTGGTCGGCGTGGAATGCTCTGCTCAGTCTTGGGGTGGGACGGCTGTGGTGATCCGGTGTGCCAGCGCGCGCAGGTGGTCGATGAGTTCGGGTGGTTCGTGCACGCGGAATCCGAAGCCGAAAAGCCCTACGTAGACGGCTAGTTCATCGAGAGAATTCGAGCCGGTGCGCAGCAGGCAGTGCTCGTCATCGATCACCTCGATGACGCCGACGGTGGGTGGAATGCGGTCGGCCGCCACGATCGCCGATACGTCGAGGGTGATGCGTGCCCGGTACCGGTAGGGGGCGGTGCTGATCCCGTGGGAGACGAACCCGGCCAGGTCCGGCTCCGGCGCCTCGCGCGGGGTGAACCTCGGGCCGTTGGGGATGCGCGGGTGCAGGCGGTCGACCCGGTAGGTGCGCCAGTCGGTTCGGTCGACGTCCCAGCCGACCAGATACCAGTGCCGTCCGGTGTGGACGAGCCGGTGCGGTTCGGTCTTTCGGCGGATCTGGGCGCCGCTGTGGGTGCGGTAGTCGAAGCGGAGTTGTTCGTGGTCGCGGATGGCGGCGGCGATCGCGGTGAGCACGTCGGGGTCCACGGCCGCGGTTCCGGCCGGCATGCTGATCGTGGCGGCCTGTAGCGCCGAGACGCGGTGACGTAGCCGGGCTGGGAGGATCTGCTCCAGTTTCGCCAGCGCCTGCAGCGAATTCTCCTCGATGCCCGCGATGGTGCCGCCCGCCGCGGTGCGCAGCCCGACCACGACGGCGACCGCCTCGTCGTCGTTGAGCAGCAGCGGAGGCAGTTTGGCTCCCGCACCCAGCCGGTATCCGGCCGCGCCCGCGACCGCGTGCACCGGGTAGCCGAGGGTGCGCAGCTTGTCGATGTCACGGCGGATGGTCCGCACATCGACCTCGAGGCGTTCGGCCAGTTCCGCGCCGGTCCATTCGCGGGGCGTCTGCAGCAGCGACAGCAGTTCCAGCAGCCGGGCCGAGGTCTCCAACACACCGCACATTCTGCCGGAGACCTAGGGCAAAACCTGCCCTAGGCAGTCTCTAGCGTGATTCTCATGAGCACAGAGATCACTCCCTTCCGCATCGACATCCCGCAGGAACAGCTCGACGACCTGCACCGGCGACTCGACGAAACCCGCTGGCCCGACGCAGATCCCAGGGCAGGCTGGGCACAGGGCATCCCGCTCGACTACACCCGGGAATTGGCCCGCTACTGGCGCCACACCTACGACTGGCGCGCCCAGGAGGCCCGACTGAACTCCTTCCCGCAGTTCCGCACCCAGATCGACGGCCACAACGTGCATTTCATCCACGTCCGCTCCGCGGAACCCGACGCGTTGCCGCTGATGCTCACGCACGGATGGCCCGGATCGATCGTGGAATTCCTCGAGGTGATCGGTCCACTGACCGACCCGGTGGCACACGGCGGCAAACCTGAGGACGCCTTCCACGTCGTGGTGCCCACCATTCCCGGATACGGCTTCTCCGGACCTGCGGTCGGCTGGTCGACCGCCCGTGCCGCGCGGGCGTGGGCGGAGTTGATGCGCCGTCTCGGCTACGACCGCTACGCCGCCCACGGCGAAGACACCGGTGCCGCGATCTCCCGCGAGCTGGCGGCGATCGATGCCGAGCACGTGGTCGCCGTGCATCTGACGATGATCGCCTCGGCGACCGTCACCGCCGAGACCGCCGACCCGGACAACCCCGCCGAACAGCGTGCCGTCGAACTGGCTCGCCGCGCCCAGTACGAGCTCGGCGCCTACGCGATGCTGCAGGCAACCCGCCCCCAAACACTGTCGTACGCGCTCACCGACTCACCGGTGGGCCAGCTGGCCTGGATCGTCGAACGGTTCAAGGACTGGACCGATTCCGCAAATGCACCCGAGGACGCCGTCGACCGCGACGCGATGCTGACCAACGTCATGATCTACTGGCTCAACGCCACCGCGGGCTCGTCGGCACGCTACTACTACGAAAGCGCCGCCACCTGGGGAAGGCCCGAACCCGACACCGACGTCCCGGTCGCCGTCGCAGTCATGCCCCACGATCTCGGCATCCCGGTCCGCCGCATCGCCGAACGCAACCACAACATCGTGCGCTGGACCGAATTCGACCGCGGCGGCCACTTCGCCACCATGGAGGAACCCGACCTCATCATCGACGACCTGCGCACCACCTTCCGCGAATACCGCGCCTGACACCGGATCTCACCGGTTCGCGGCGGGCAGGCCAACTCACCCCGCACCGAGTACGCCGAACCGGATCCGGCGTCCTCCTGTCGCACCTGGCAGGGATCACCGTCGGGCGTGGTCGTCGAGGATCCGGGTGAGCAGGTCGACCAGCTGGCGGCGCTGGTCTCCGGAAAGGGCGGCGACCAGTTCGTCTTGGGCGCGGTCGATCCTACGGTCCAACTCCTCGAGGTGATCGATGCCCGGTTCCGTAATGGTGACGACGTTCCGGCGGCGGTCGCCGGGGTCGGGGCTGCGATCGATCAGGCCACGCTCGGCCAGGTCATTGAGCGCTGCGACGATATCACTGCGATCGATGCGGGTGCGGCGGCCGAGGTCTGCCTGACTGGCGGGACCGAACTCACGCAGAGTGACGAGCAGCGCGTAGTGATGCCGACGTAACCCGGTATCGGCAAGGGCACGCTCGGTGGCCCGATCAGCCAGGACAGCGACCTGGTTGACCAGCCGGGTCGGCAATCCGCGCAACCTGCTCGCCGCGCCGTCGTGCGCAATCTCCATGCGGTCAATCTACCAAAACTTGTTGGGGACACCCACAAATGATACGTTGGCGACACCCATGTTGGCACCACCAACAATAATGTGGAAGGGATCGTCCGATGAACAAGCTCCGCCGCGCACTCTCCGTCCTTGCGTTGCTGTTGACGCTGCTTGCTACCGCGTGCTCGACTGATGCCACCGCGACCGAGGATGACTCCATCCGGCGTCAACTGCGAGAACTGCTGGACCGTCAGGAACTCCACGCCTTGGTCGACCGGCTGGCAACGGCCCTCGACGAAGGGCGATTCGATACGTTCGACACGATCTACACCGCCGACGTGAAGGCCACGTCTCCCGGCGGCGAGGCGCAAGGACGTGACGCCGTGATCGCACTGGCGAGCCGGACCCATTCGAACGAACGGCGAGCCCCGCACTACATCAGCAACGTGCAGATCGACGTGGCGGGCGACCGCGCGGCGGTCCGTGCGACCGCGGTCCTCGTGATCGCTCCGACATCGACCGTGGACGGCAAGATTGCCCCAGAACCCCTGTTCACCACAGGAGGGGCCTACCGATTCGACGCCGTCCGCACTCCCGAAGGCTGGCGATTCTCACGCGTGGAGACCGCACCGGTCTGGGCCACCGGCACCCTGCCTTCCTGATCCGGTCACCTTGATTCCCGGACTCCTGCCGACGCGACTACCGCCCCACGCCCAGCGGCGGACTCGGCTGCCGAGTGCGGCTGCCGAGTCCCCGGGTCGGGTCACTCCACGGCGGTGCATTACCGGCTGATCCGGCGCGGGACCGTGACCGTGGCGAGTTTGTCCGGGTTGCGGATGACGTAGAAGTTGGTGATCTTGCCGTCGAAGATGTCGATCAGGAAGACGCCTTCCAGATGGTCGCCACGGTAGGCGACCAGCGCTGGCGTGTTGTTGCAGTTGACCATCTCGATCCGCATGTCCGGCATCCGCCGCCTCGTGTGGAAGATGTTCAGGAGGCACTGAGCCACCTTCTCCGCGCCCACCACCGGCCGGCGGGCCGCGGTGGCCTTGCCGCCGCTGTCGGCGGTCCAGGTGGCGTCGGGAGCGAGGAGCGAGAGCAAGGCGTTGCATTCGGTAGGAGCGAGGCACCCGGATTGGTGGCATCGGGGTCTGGACGCAAAGATCCTCGCCGAGTTCCCGTCGGCCGCAGGGTTTGCGCGTCGAGGGCGGCACGGCGACGACCCGGCCGTCGGGCGCAGACGGCGACGGCGCGCATGCAAACCGTGCCAGATCCCACATTGGCGCGACGTCGACACCGGGTCGTGACCACGCCGCAAAGGTCGAAGTCAAGCTAGCGACCTTCCGGAAGCGGTTGCGGGCCGGGCCAGTTGCACCAGTACCGCGCCGGTGAGCAGTAGCACCGCCCCGGCCAGTTGCGTCGGCCCGAGCGCCTGGCCGAGCAGCAGCCAGGCCAGCACGGCGGCGGCCAAGGGTTCCACCAGGGCCAGCACACCGGCGATGGTCGCGGGCAGATCGCGCAGCGCCCGCAACCCGGCCAGGTAGGGCAGCACGGTACCGGCTACCGCCAGCACCACCAACACCAGCCACACCGGGGCCCGCAGAGTGCCGAGTACCGCGGCGGTGCTGAGTAGATCAGAGGGCAGCGTCCACGGCGGGGCGAGCGCCGCTACCACCACCGCACCGATGGTCAGACCAGCCGCAGTGAGCCCGAACGAATCATGCCTGCTCGCGCCGTGCTCGCCGAGCAGAAAATACCCGGCCGAGCAGATCGCCGCGCCGAGCCCGGCGGCGACACCGAGCAGGTCCAACCTGGCGCCCTGCCAGATCTGCGCGACCAAAGCCGATCCGGCCGATGCCAGCCCGATCCCCAGCCACACCAGTCCAGGCAGCCGCGTGCCCCGCACCACCCGCACCCAGAGCGCGACCAGCGCGGGAGCCACGTTGACCAGAACCGTCGCCACCCCGACCGGAACCCTCGCCACGGCCACGAAGAACAACAGTTGCACCCCGGCGACGCCGAGTAGGCCGTAGCCGAGCAGCAGCCAGAGATCGGCGCGGCGGAACCGCAGTCCCCGCGGCCGCAGCACCGCGACCACCGGCACCAGCAGTACCGCGGCCAACACGATCCGCACCGAGGTCACCGCAGCCGGAGACCAGCCCGCCGCCATCACCGCCGCGGCCAGCGAGCCGGAACTTGCGAACAGCACCCACGAGATCACACTCAGCCCGGTCGACCGGGCCCGGCTGGGCACCCGCACAGCCTTCTCGGATACGACCACACCTGGCACTGTGCCTGAGCGATCCCGTCCGGACCACAGAATTTCCGAGCGGCTGCGCCCAGAACCGCAGGACGAGACGGGACATAGCGACACGCAAGGGCGGACGCGCGGGCTTCCTTGTCCACCCGTGCACCTGGGCTGACCGCGAGAGCAGTGCGCCCGATGACGTGCTTCCAGCTGACATTTTGGAGATTCCGTAATGCGCCCTGGCCATGTTCCCGATGATCGCGATGGGCTGCTCGGGAACGCATCGCGCGTCGTCCGCCATACCTCGGGCAAGCAGCCGGTGAGCGGCGCGTGGCCGCCGAGGCGAATCCGGCGCATCACGATCGAGTCCGGCTGGAGTAGACCGGCCACCACCTGGTGAGGGCAATCAGGACGGTTGGCGTAGTCCTGCGACAAGGAGCTCGACCAGGCGGCGCGCGTCGTAGCGGGGGTCGCTTTCGGCGCCGATACAGAGGTTTCCGATGCCGCGCATGAGTTGGTAGGCGTCGAGGTCGGCGCCGATCTCGCCGGAGGCGACGGCAGCGTCGAGCAGCTGGGCGCACACGGGCACGAGTCGGTCGAGGAAATAGGCGTGCAGTGCTTCGAAGCCGGGGCTGTCGGTCTGCAGTGCGGCCGCGAGACCGTGTTTGGTGACCAGGAAGTCGACGAACAGCTCAACCCACCGTTCGAGGGCGGCGTGGGGTGTCGGGCTGGTTGTCAGCAGGGCCGGGCCGGCTTCGGCGCAGGCGTCGACCTGGTGGCGGTAGACCGCGATCACGAGGTCCGCCCGGGTGGGAAAGTGGCGGTAGATCGTGCCCGTCCCGACGCCGGCCTTGGCCGCGATGTCGCGTACCGGCGCTTCCACGCCCGAGGTGACGAAGACCGCCGCGGCCGCGTCCAGCAGGGTCTGCTTATTGCGCCGGGCGTCCTTCCGTTTGGATCCGGCGGCGCTTTCCTGCTGGTTGCTGTCGTTCACAGCGGCGCTCCTTTCCTGAGTTGCAAAGCGGAACAGTGTTCCGTATCGTTATCGGAGCAACGTTCCGTTTTATTCATGATGACAGACCAATCAGTCGCTGGCCCTTGTCACGCTCCCGCCGACGGCCGGATCAGCCGCAGCAAACTACGAAGAAGCACAGTGAAAGGCACTTCCATGCCCGACTTCAACACCACGAGCGCACCACAGATCGCGGGCGCGCCCACCACGGTGATATCAGCGATGCCGGTCGTCCTGCGCAGCCCGGGACGTGGCGAGGACCTCCAGGTCCGTGTGTCCGCTCCCGCGACCGGCGGCCCGCTGCCCATCATCGTCTTCTCGCACGGTTTCGGCTGGTCAATGAGCGGCTATGCCCCACTGGCGGACTTCTGGGCCGCTCGAGGCTTCGTAGTCGTGCAGCCCACCCACCTCGACTCCAGGACGCTCGACCTGCCTGCCGAAGACCCTCGCACACCGCGGATCTGGCGCTACCGCATCGAGGATCTCACGCGCGTACTGGACGGACTCGACATACTGGAAGCCTCCGTATCCAGCCTGCGCGGGCGCCTCGATCGCGACAGGATCGCCGTGGCAGGCCATTCCTGGGGAGCGCAGACGGCGAGCACACTGCTGGGCGCGCGCATCCTCGGCCCCGACGGCATGCCGGGCGAGGATATGTCCGACCACCGCGCCAAAGCGGGTGTGCTGCTGGCCCTTACCGGCCTGGGCGACGACCTGACCCCGTTCGCCGCCGAGCACTTTCCCTTCATGAAGCCGTCCTTCGACACCATGACCACTCCGGCCCTGATCGTCGCCGGGGACCACGACCAGTCCCACCTGTCCACTCGCGGACCGGACTGGTTCACCGACTCCTACACCCACAGTCCGGGAAACAAGAGCCTGCTCACACTGTTCGGCGCAGAGCACTCACTCGGAGGCATCGCCGGTTACCAGGTCGCCGAAACGACCGACGAGAGTCCCGCGCGCGTCGCTCTGGTACAGCAGCTCACTACGGCATTCCTGCGCAGCGCCCTGTATCCCGGGGACACCAGTTGGAAGTCGGTCGCCACCGCCCTGGAGGAAAACCCCAACCCACTCGGGAAGTTGCAGAGCAAGTAAGAGATTCGCGGGCACCGCATCGGACCCCTCCCACCCCATGGGTGCTGCCAGCGGACACTGACTTTATTCCCGAATTCTAACCATTTATATCACATTGACAGGTTGGACTCACGCGACCAATCTTTAACCACTGAAACATTGTTAGACGGTTAGAGGTGGGTATGCGGCGCGAACGGATCGCCTTGGCGCGCTTGGCGGCTATGACGGTGTCATTCGGGCTGAACTTCCCCATAGGAGTGTTCTTCGCGCCCACCGTCGACTCGTACGGGGTGAATGCGGCGGCGGTGGCCGTGGCCGCCGCTCTCGGCCCCACGGTGACGGGGCCGGCGCAGCCGTTCGTCGGCGGCCTGCTGGACCGGGCCGGTGCGAAGCGGGTGCTCATCGGCGGCCTGACCGAACCCAAGTGTCCGTTCGATCAACACAACTAGGAGAATCGCAATGAACGCAGTTCGTCACAACACCGTTGAAATCCAGGGCCTGCCGGTCTTCTACCGCGAGGCGGGAGATCCGGACAAGCCGACACTTGTCCTGCTGCACGGCTTCCCGACCAGCTCGGCGATGTTCCGCACTCTGCTCCCGGAACTGGCCGCTGACTATCATCTGATCGCACCGGATCACATCGGTTTCGGGCAGTCGGCCATGCCGTCCGTACTCGCCTTCGACTACAGCTTCGAGAAGCTCACCGAGGTCACCCTGGAACTGTTGGACACCTTGGGCATTCAGCGGTTCGCCCTCTACATTCACGATTACGGTGCACCGATCGGGCTGCGCATCGCCTCCCGCAATCCGGAGCGTGTCACCGCGATCGTCACCCAGAGCGGCAACGCCTACCTGGAGGGCTTCACCCCGTTCTGGGAGGTGCTGTTCGCACACGCCAACGACCGTGCGGCACACGAGCCCGAGGTGCGTAAGCTGCTCGAACTCGACGCCACGAAATGGCAGTACACGCACGGTGTTCCGGCCGATCGGCTGGCGCAGGTCAACCCCGACACGTGGACCTTGGATCAGCACTACCTGGATCGTCCGGGCAACAAGGAGATCCAGCTCCAGCTGTTCGCCGACTACAAGCTGAACCTCGACCGCTACCCGGAGTTCCAGAAGTACTTCGCTGAGCACCGGCCCCCGGTCCTGATCACGTGGGGTGAGCACGACGAGATCTTCGGCGCCGACGGCGCCCGCGCCTACCTGCGCGATCTGCCGGACGCCGAACTGCACCTGCTGGATACGGGCCACTTCGCGCTGGAAACGCACGGCACCGAGATCGCCGCACTGATCCGCGACTTCCTGGCCCGCAAGCTCGGCTGACCAGGGGCAGATCGCCCCGGAGCGAAACCGCGCCGGGCGCGATACACCGACGGGGCAAGCGTGCCTGGCCGCAAGCATCAGGACTGGATCGCGTTCGGGGCTTTGCTCGCCAGACAGATCAGCGCCTGCATGGCCTCACGCTCTATCCGTGAAAGATCGCACAGAATGGTGCCCGCCTGTACGAGGCACTGGGAATTGCCTGATACACCGGCTTGCGTGATCAATGCGGCGACTTCCGTCCACAGGGTGGCTGCCTCGGTGTACAGCTCGTGGCCGGTGCGCAGGTGGCGGCTGTCGAGCGTTCGGGTGCATTCGGCGAGGAAGTCGCGGTAGAAGTTGCGGAACAGGGCGCCGCCGGTGCCGGCCTTCTCCATCAAGAGGGCGGCCTGTGGTAGGTCCCGCTGCGGGTTGTCGGTCCGCTGGAGCCAGGTGCGCACCAGCTTGCCGGCCTTCTCGATGCCTCGGTAGCCGAGATTGGCGATGGGCGGGTTGAGGAAGGCGTCGGCGCACGCGGTGATCGCGGGAATGATCTGACTCCGCGGGGAGAGCGGGTTCCTCGCAGCGGTGAGGGTGAAAGACCGGTGCTCGGCGGTCATCGGGCCGCGCGCGGCCCTGGCCTGGGCGAGGCTGGTCAGGCTGGTGGATACCGTGCCGCCTTGCTGGTCGGTGTCCACCAGATAGGCGTCGTGGTCGTCGTAGCCGTACATAGCGACGACATGACCGCCGAAGTGCACCTTCGATCCGAAGTAGTCCAGGTAGTAGCTGTCGAGCTGCAGTCCGACGGGCCGACCGGTGTCGATGGGGGCAACCACGTTCTCCCAGGCCCTGCGAGGGGAGGTGGTTTCCTGGACCAAAAGTTCCAGCCCGAGTCTGGGGGCCAGGTTTCTGGTGAGCTCGAGAGGTTTCACCCGTCCCCCGAGGAAGGGGAAGCCCATGGATTTGCTGTCCCAGTAGACGAAGGACAAACCGGAGCCGAGGCCGAACAGCATGGGCTCGGACAGATCGAGTCCCAGGTGCCGCAGCAGCACCCCCAGAGCTGTCGTCTCGCAATGCTGGCCGCTGCGGGTTTCAATGTCTATTACCGTGGTCATGCCATGCTTTCCTGGACGGGGAGGCGGCGAAGGAAGCCCTGTCGTCATGTTGGACTCTCCCGCGGGGGCAGAGTCCAACGCTGTACTCACCGGCCCGGCAAGTCATCTTCCCGAGATCCGCTCCGTCCCGCTGGCGAATCTCATCACCGACACGGGCAGTGCATACGACGAGGCCACCGGCGCTCGCGGGGCAAATGATCCGTCACGACCTCATGCAACTAGCCGAACCGTCTCCAGATGATGTTGAGACGCGCGAGTTCGGCTGACTCTTCGGTGGACAGCGCGCAGCGGCCGCTGGCTTTGGCCAACGCAGTCCGACGATCCCAACCCAGGTGAGTAATGGCTGGCTCGATCTGCAAGAAATCGCCCACAACCGCAGCGGCTTCTGGTGTAGTCCATGCCGACGCACCGAGTGCGATGGCGAGGTCGAGGCCGTGCAGAACCAGTTCGACCACACGGGTGATCATGAACTCGCTCAACAGGATGCCGTCGCCCCAACGGGTAGTGATCAGGCGATCGGCAGGTTGCGCCGATATCGCTGTGTCGGTTCGCCGCCAAGTGTCGTCGAATGCCGCGGTGATCGCGGTCGCGTTCCGATAATTGGCGGCGTCGCGTTGGGCCATGCGCACCCGCTCGGCATTGGCAGCGGCGTCGAAGATCGCCGGCCGGTAGTAGTCGGCGGCGGCGATGTCCGCTCGAGGCGGCGCGGGCGCGTCGAGTCCCGCGAGGACACGGGCGACAGCGGAGGTGATGTGCACCGCCAATTCGGCGACATTCCATGGCGGGCACGGAGTCGCAAGCGCGAATTGCGCCTCTGTCAGCTCCCCGAGCACCTCGGACAATCTCGAGCTCTCCGCGCGGAAAGCCGGCCGCACAACATCTTCACCGGTCGCGTCGGATGTTGCGGCGCGAGGCCGTTCAGCGTTCATGATCGACATTGCTCCATTGGAAAAGGTGCGCGCCGTGCGTGGCCCCGTGGGGTCGGGTGAGCATCAGATCGATGCAACCGAGCGATTGCATCGATCCATGATCTCAGCGACTGGTACTCCAGCCCGATTTCGTGATCGGGGTAGTGCGGCTCGTCGGGGCATGCCGCCGGTCGCGGTGTTGGGTTGAGTCTCCATCAGGGGGAGACTGCAGGCTTGTGGGCATGGACGACGAGAACCTCCTCGCGATCGGGGCTCTGGCTGCGCGGACCGGTCTTTCGGTCAAGACAATCCGGTTCTACTCCGACAAGGGGATCGTTCCGGCGACCTGTCATAGCCCGGCTGGCTACCGCCTGTACGACGTGGATGCCCTGGCTCGTCTGGAACTGGTCCGGACGCTACGTGAGTTGGACATCGATCTGGCCACGGTCCGGCGTGTGCTGGCCCGTGAGACCTCGCTGGCCGAGGTCGCCGCAGCGCACGCGGCGGCCCTCGACGTGCAGATCCGGGCGCTGCGCCTGCGGCGCGCGGTGTTGGCGGCGGTAGCGAACCGGGAATCGAACCCTCAGGAGATGGATCTGATGCACAAACTGGTGAACCTGTCCGATGCCGAACGGCGCCGCTTCATCCACGATTTCATCGACGACACCTTCGGCGGTGTCGACGCCAATCCGGCCATGGTTGAACTGCTGCGTTCGAGCATGCCGGAACTACCCGAAGACTCCACCGCTGGGCAGGTCGAGGCGTGGATGGAGCTGGTGCAGTTGGTGCAGGACACCGATTTCCGAGCGGCGGTGCGGCGGATGGCCGAGTATCAGGCGGCCCAACGCGCCGACGGAGACACCACCGGCCTGCATCACGATTTGACCGAGACCGTGCGCGAGGACGTTGGCCGAGCGATGGAGGCGGGGATCGCACCGGACTCGGAGCAGGCCAGCGGTGTTGTCGCCACGCTCACCGCACGCTACGCCGAGACCTTCGGCAAGGCCGACGATGACCAGTTGAAGTGGTGGATCCTCGAACGGCTCGAGGTCGCCAACGACCCTCGCGTCACGCGGTATTGGCAGTTAGTGGCCACGATCAACGGCTGGCCCCCGCTCTCGGATCTGGAACCGGTGTTCACCTGGTTCGGCCAGGCACTGCGCACTCAGTTCGACAGCCGACACTGACCTCCTGTGTGCGTCGCACCCAACGGGTTGCGGCTGGTCGGCCACGGTCGCCGAACTCCAGCGGCGAGAGGGTATCTGTCAGTTATCGAGGGCGTCGAGCCATGTCGCGAACACAGATCGGCTGCGGATGGCGAGCGTTGGGCCGTGCAGACGGGCCTGCTCGCGGATCGTTCGTGGGTCGATCCCGTTCGCGGCGAGTTCGTGAGCGTGACCGATCAGCCACCGTTCGATCATGGTGTGGTCGGCCTCGAGATGGAACTGCAGAGCGAGCAGGTTCTGCCCGGATATGAATGCCTGGTTGGGGAAGCCAGGAGTCTCCCCTAGGCGAGTGGCTGTAGCGGGAATCGCGAATTCATCGCTGTGCCAATGCAACACCGGGACGCCGCTGAGTGGGGCTAGGAGACTCTGCTCACCGAGCGGCGTAAGAGTGAGCGGGCCGTAGCCGACCTCGAATCTGCCAGTGGGCGTGACCTCGGCGCCGAGTGCTGCTGCGATGAGCTGCGCGCCGAGACATATGCCGAGGATCGGCCGACCGTTGCCGATCCACGCGGCGATGGTCCGCACTTCCTCGTCCAGAAACGGATAACGGTCACCGTCGCCGACGCCGATCGGCCCGCCGAGCACGATGACGAGATCGGCGTCGAGCAAGCGGTCGTCGCCGATCTGGTCGATACCGGCGTCGAGATAGCGGATGCGATACCCGCGCGCTGTGAGCATCGGTTGGAGTATGCCGAGGTCCTCGAACAGGACGTGGCGGATGACGACGGCGGTGTAGTTCATGGGGGATTCTCCTGCGCAGTCGGAACTCCGGGCCACCGGAGGCGGTCGGGCTGGTTGCGGCTCCCGAGGCGGGGCGGGCGCACATCCGAGTGGATGCACGCCCGCCGCGGAGCGATCTACGAGCTCGACGCCCCCCTTGCCACATCGAGCTGTCGCCACGATGGTCAGGGCTGCCATTCACGCCATGATGTCGGCGGGATGGGAGCTTCTGGTCGGCGTCGGCACCGGTGGAATATCAGCCGGCCCGCCGCAGACCCACTGCGGGGAAGTCGACCGGGACTGCGAGGGCGACGTTGACGTAGTTGGTGAACAGGTTGAGCGCGACCTGCCCGATGACCTCGACAATGTGCTCATCACTCCAGCCCTGGTCACGGAGTGCCCGCACGTCCTCTGCCGTGACCTGGCCGCGCTGTTCCACCAGCTTCAGCGCGAAGCCCAGGAGTGCCGCCGTCCGAGGGTCATCGGACTGGCCCGTCTGCGCGGCTTCCAGCGCCGCACGGCTCACCCCGGCCTTGCGTCCGAGAGCGGTGTGCGCGGCCAGGCAGTACTCGCAGGAGTTTCGGTCGGCGACGGCCACGGCGATCTGCTCGCTGAGCGCCGGCCCGAGGGCACCGCCGCCGAAGGCGCCGAAGGCAGCCCACATGCTCGTCAGGGCGGCAGGCGAGTTCGCGACGGCTCGGAACATCGCGGGCACGGTGCCGAACGCGGCATGGATCTGATCGAGCTGGTCCTTGACCGTTCCGGTCGCGGAATCGCGCTCGACAAGGGGGACAAGTGACATGGAGTGCTCCTTGGGTCGTGATGCGGACGACGCCTCCGGCAGTGTCTCGCCGGGTGACGCACTCTCAGACTGCCTGGGCCCCTTGGACTGATCGAGTCATATCATCTCGATTTCTTACCAGATCGTCTGTCATCCTTGGTCTGTGGCTTCCCTCGACCAGCTCTCGCCCCTACTCGAACGGTTCCGGGTGCGAACCCGCCTGTTCCATGCGGGACCGTTGTGTGGCGTGACGACCTTCGACGCGCAACTAGGCCGAGGTTTCCTCCACGTGCTCCGATGCGGTGAGATGGAAGTGACGCATCGAGGTGCCAGCGGTGGGCTGGAAAAGCGGCAGATCGATGAGCCCAGCCTGCTGTTCTACCCGCGCCCGCTGGAACACGCCTTCCATAACGCGCCCACCGAGGATTCCGACTTCGCCTGCGCGACACTCGACTTCGACGGCGGATCTACCCACCCCCTGGTACGCACGCTGCCTCCTGTGATCGTGCTCCCACTCGAGGCCGTCGACACCCTCGAACCAGCGCTAGATCTATTGTTCGCCGAGATCGACAACGTGCGGTGCGGCCAAAAGGTGCTCGCCGATCGGCTCTTCGAAGTTGTCCTCATCCAACTGTTCCGCTGGATTGTCGACCACGCCGACGAGCTTGCGCTGCCCACCGGGCTGCTGACAGGGCTCTCCGATGAAAGCCTCGCCCGTGCACTGGTCGCCATCCACGAGTCGCCTGGGCGGCCCTGGACGCTCGCCACGATGGCGCGCGAAGCGCGCATGTCCCGCAGTTCATTCGCCGCCCGGTTCAAAGAGATGGTGGGGCAGCCCCCCGCCGAATACCTGATCGGGTGGAGGATCACGGTCGCCCAGGACCGGCTTCGCGCCGGCGCCTCGATCGCTCGCACGGCCGCGGAACTCGGGTACGCCAACCCTCCGGCGTTCTCGCGGGCGTTCACCCAAAGAGTGGGATGCTCACCACGCGCATGGTTGGCGACTGCCCGCTGAGCCATCCGCAGAAGCCCGTGGTCGCCTCGGTGTCGGCGGATCGACACAGATGGATGTAGGTTCTGTCAGTAGTGCACTTCCCGGTAGACGCCGTCGGCGTCGACACCACAGCCCCACTCGCCAAAGCTCACGGTGGCCAACTCCATGCGGACCGTCGGCCCTCTCGATCGTGGGGGAGGGCGGCTCGGGCACGCTCCCGATGGAGGCTGGGCTATGACGGCTGGGCTCGCGTGTGTCCGCGCATGATGTCGACGGCGAATTGGGCGTACTCGACAGCGATTTGGTGGCGAGAGATGGTGCCGCCGGGGCGAAACCACTGCGGCAGGGAAGTGCACATGGTGGAGACAGCGCGGGCGGCTTCGCGGGGGTGGGGGGTGGTGAATTCACCTGCCCTGATGCCTGCGGCAACTTCATCGTCGATCATTCGCTGAACGTCGGTGCGGAGAGCGGCGATTCGGGAGCGGTTGGGTTCGTCGAAGCTGCGCATTTCGCTGGCGCCGATGAACGCGAGGTCACCACGGTGCGTGTGGAACAGCGCGAGGGCTTCGACCATGTTGGCGAATCGTTCGACTACGGTGACGCCGTCGTCGCGGGCTGCCGGAATTCGCCAGTGCAGTTCGGACATTCCGAGGTCGAAGATGGCGACGAGCAGGTCCTGTTTGCTCCGGTAGTAGTGGTAGACGCCGGCGACGCTCATACCGGCGTTCGCTGCGATGCTCCTCATCGTCGCGCCGTGGTAACCGGTTTGCATGAATACGGCGATCGCCGCGCCGAGAACAGGATCGAGGATCAGAGGCTCGAAACTGCGCCACGTTTGCCCGTCACGGGCCGGACGGGCAGGAGAGGGGTCGGTAGCGTCGGCAGCCGCTGTTGGGCGGACGGTGAGAATGTCGACGGTGGAGACACCGAGTTCGGCCGCGATCCGGTCGAGTCGGTCGACGGTCAGCGGCGTCTTGCCGTTCTCGATGGCGCTCAGGGTTGCGGCGCTGACGTCGATCTTGCGCGCCAGTTCGCGCAGCGAGACTCCAGCCGCCGTACGAGTCCGGCGCACCAGATGACCCACACCGGTCTCGCCAGCACCCACACCGACAATTGGGTGTTCAGTCATGCTGAACATACTACATCAGCATTCCGCATGCGGGTGCATGAATTGCCAGGAGAGCTTGACAGTATCCCCAGATCCTGTGAGCATGGTCACTGCCTGAACGGCTACCTAGCGAACGTACGGTGCATGTTCAGCCCACCGGCGAACGGAAGGATGCGCGATGGCCGAGGTGCCGGCCCTTCTCGACTTGCTCGACGAGTCGCCGACGAACTGCGAAAAGCGGCGCCCGACTGCCGAGGAGCCCACGAAGTGCGTGCCGCCGCAGCATCCAGCCCAGCCGGGCGCGGAATCCGCTTCCGTGGTGTTTCCTGGTGCGCACGACTGGCGATCCGGCCGCCCGCGAGCAGGACTGCCGGGAAAAAACCTTCGCCACCATTCGCCGGTTCGCGCACCACCGACTCAGGAACGGCGAACACGTCGATCCAATCCTCGAGCTTGCGGCAGCCGGGCCGCGGGTTGCTGACGTCGTTCCCAGCAGACAAGCAAGTGCGGTCCGTATATTGCTGTCACTTGCTATCGCTGCCATTACCGGAGGTGCCTCACACTGACTTGAAAATAAGGATTGAGCATGTATTTTTCCGAAATAGATATCAACAGAGCTGGGTTTCACGCGGCTATGGAAGCCCTGGTGATGGACGATCCGCACCCCAGTGATGATTTTCAAGATTGTCCCTCACACTGGATGCGGAGAGCGCTCTACGCATACGAATGGGCGAAACATACCTTCCTTACTCAGGAGCTTCCACGCCCAGGCGAAGCTCGTGAAGCTGTCCTACTTCATGAGGCCAGGGAGCAAGAAGGACGGACACCGCGATGAGTTCGGGGGTCGAATTCCGAATACTCGGAAGATCTGGCTCCGCGGCTCCGATCAGGTGAGAGTGTGCGACACTCTCACCCCGACGACGGCGTCGGGGTGGTTCACAACGGTGTGGACCCGCAGACGATTCCGGGCGAGGGCGGACTGATCGCTGTTCGATGTCGTTGCCCCGGTTGATCATCCGACGATTGACAACGGACACAGCCGCGCTGTTCTTGTGGTCAGCAGTTGAACGGGAAGCACGACTTCGGCGGGGCAGTCGGCTGCGCGGGCGCGAGGGTCGACGGCACCACGGCGGTGTCGGCTGGCCTGTTGGCAGATCCCATATGGGTGAGGGTCAGCACGACCAGCACGAGGAACACGCCGCCTACGAGGGCCCCGAGGCCCCACAGGATCGGCATGGGCGATGCACTGCGGTAGCCGTGGAAGTACGGGGACCGGTAGCGCCCCGGCCGTTGGGGTGCGCGTCGGTCGGTGAAACGGACCGACCCCCTTACGTAACTCCCGCCTACCCGTCCCCTGCGAGAATGCCGCCGCACGGCTTCATACCCCATGACTCTCAGTATGCCGCGAGGGGCCCGACACGATCGGCCGATCAGCGAGCCGTGAGTGGGAGTTCAACGGCCGATAACGCCCACTCGGTGATGGCAGCCCGCCGCCCGCGGAAACCCGCGATACCCAACAGCCGTCAGGGTAGGTGGTGGGATTCGAGCCCGTGACGCGGGGACGGCTTCGACGAAGCGTGCTATGTCTTCTTCAATCCGTCCAGCGTCTTGCGGGCCTGGTTCTCGGCGATCGCGGCGAGCTCGTCCCGGTTCACCGGGGGTTCGCCCTTCGCGCGCAGGATGGCGACTTCCACTCGCACTGAGACATTGCTGTCCTGCGCGCCCACGATGTAGGTCATTCCGTTGCTGGTGTCCGTGGTCGCGGTATGCCAGTAGCCCTGGGCGCCGATTCCGGTGACCTCGCCCGAGGCGCGCCCCGATCCGGCAGCGCTGGTGTCGGTCTGTTTCCACCGGTCGTAGGCGGGGGCGGCGGCACCGGTGAACTGGGCCTGGAGGCTGATGCCTGCTTCATTGACGGTCGCGTCGTCGGGGACGGTCGAGGGGCTGGTGTAGCGGATGGCGCAGTACAGGTTGCCGCCATCGAAGGTATTCGGCGGGAATTCCTGATGCTGGGGGGCTTCCCTCGGAGTGGACGACCACCTGTGCAACGGCGTGGGATCGACAAGGTGGCACGCGTTGGTGATCCCACTCATCGAATAGATTCCCGGCGCCGGTTCCGGGCGGGATGTCGTGGCTGGAGCCGCACTGGACGAGGTGTTGGACGGGTTTGGGGCAGTGGCGGAATCGCTGTCTCTGCCGCCGACGACGACACCGATCACTACACCGAGACCGAGCACTACCGCCAGCCCGATAACACCGGCAACGATCAGACCCATTCTGCCGCTGCCGGTCCGCGGTGGGTACGGTGGACGCCCGTATCTCGGACCAGGTGAGCCGTACCCGGTAGCGGGCTGACCGGACGTGGCCCCGGGCGGAGGCGGGTACCTGCCCGGATCCGGGACGCCCCAGCCACCGACTGACGGATCAGGTCGCCGCACAGCAGGATCTGGGCTTTTCGGCGTCGGCCGATCGTCAGGTCCGTGCTGAGAATCGGTCATCCCCGTCGCCTCTCCGGTTCCGCACTGGGCTCGCCGTCAACTCCGACCCCCGATCGTATTCCAGCCACCGTTGGTCGTCGGCGCCGTCCCACTGGTCCGTTCGAGTCGCAGGTCGCTACTTCTCGCGTAGACCGTCCAGCGTCCTGGCCGCCTGCAACCTGGCGATCGAATCGAGTTCGTCCCATCTCACCACGGGAGAACCCTTCTCGCGCGTGAGCAAGATCTTCACCCGCACCGAGACATTGCCGTCCTGGACACAGACGACGTAGGTCATGTTCGCGACGAGGTTTCCTCTGACTTCGGAGTACCAGTAGCCCTGATTGCCGATTCCGGTGACCGGACCGGAAGCCGACTCCGACTCGGGGGTGGCGACGTCGGCGTGTTTCCAATGGTCGTAGAAGGGTGCCGCCGCACCGTTGGTGAATTCGGCCTCGACGCTCATTGCGGCCTTGTTCATAGCGAACTCGCCGACGGTCGCGCTGGTGTATTCGGCATCGCACTTCAGGCTGCCGCTTCCGTAGGCGGTCGGCCGCGTTTCCCTATGCTCGGGAGCACCTTTGGGCGTGGGCGACCACTTGGTCAACGGCGTGGGATCGACGAGGTCGCAGGCGTTGGTGATCGCATTCATGGAATAGGTTGCCGCTTCCCGCCAGGCAGTGGCCGAGGTATCGGCGGACTCGCTGCTGCTGTCGCCACCGCTGACGACCATGCCGATAACCACGCCGAGCCCCAGCACCACCACCAGCCCGAGAACACCGGCGATGATCAAACCTGTCCTGCCGTTGCCGGTAGATGGTGGCGGGTACGACGGTGCCGACCCATATCCCTGGCCAGGTGGCACGGAAGACATGGCACAGCCGCCTACCGGCGAATCCCATTGCTGCGCAGCGGGATCGACGTCGCCCGGTATAGGCGGCTGACCGCCAGGTCCGCGCTGGAAATCGGTCACCCTGTGGCCCCTTCGATTCCGCAACGGGCTCTCCGTCGAACGGCAACTTCGAGCCGATTGTATTCCCGCCACCGCCGTCACGGGCAGTAGCGGTCCCGTTCGCTCCCGGCACGTTTGGCGTCCTAGAGGACGGCGCCGCAATCAGATTGGGACGCGACGCGAGGTCGAGCAAAGTCGGACCGGACGTGACGCATTCACCCCTGGTTTTCTCTTCGGACCCCGGCGCAGCGGGTTGTGTGCGATGCTGGGGAGGCAAGTGGAGGGGAGTATTCCTTCGCGGCGGTCCCGTCAACCCGAGGAGTTCACGCTCCTCCGGGGCCGTCGGCTTCGAAAGCGGGAGCGCTGACCAGCCCCCGCTCTGGCGGAAGAGACCTTCGGTGGCTGGCGCACGCGTGCGCACGAAATCACCGGAGAACCCTATGGGGCTGGTCAGCGACATCACTGTCGTCGGCGGTATCGCGTATGCCGCGATCTACGCACTCACCCGCTTACTCGCGCTGGTCATCGTGCTGCGCGGCACGCAGCCGGAACAACGCGCCGACCTCGTCCACGCCGTGGCCGAACTGTTCTCGCAACGCAGGCTCCCGCGTCCTTCCCGCCGCACAACGAGGCGGATCAGATAGTTCAGGCATGCGCGTGTTGGCTGAACGCGCCCGGATCGATCGCCGCCAACCCGACGAGCGATCGATCCGGGAACGCACGACCGGCGATCGGTGGGTGGGCCACCGATCGCCGGTCGTACTTATGGATTCGTCATCGCGAGAGCGAGTTGCGCAGGTCGGTGATGGTGGCGCGGCGCTCGTAGGCGATCCAGGCGAAGATCGCGGCGAGCACCAGGGGGAAGATCCCCATCAAGGGCTTGTCGGCGATGAAAGCCTGCGTCCCGGCGGCGAGCACGGTGAGAACGGACAGACCCGCGGCAGCCAGCGCACTCAGCCGCGGCACCATCAGGCCGATACCGCCTGCGACCTCCGCAACTCCGATGAAGATGAGCAGCCCGAGGGGGATGGTCAGATTCTCGGGGGCGTTGTCCGTCAGGGCGTGCGGGATAACCAGTTTCGGCCCGCCGGAGGCGATGATGAAGAACAGGCCGAGCAGGATCTGCAGGGTCCACAGGGTGCGGTTGCGGACCTTGCCGGGACGGTCGGTGAGGTCGTTGGAGAAGTCGGCGGAGGGGTTGGCGGTGGTCATTTCTGGTCCTTCTGGTCGGTCGCGCCGGGTTGGTAGCGCGTTCAACGGATAGGACGGAGCACCGTCCGAGGACTCATCGGTGTCCGCGAAGATTTTTCGGAACCGCCGCCGCACTCCGGATTCGCACTGCACCGCCTCGGGACTTCGCGTGCAGCCAGAGCGCCGCCCCGATCGGCCGGTACCGCCGATGACCGGTACCAGCGTGATCGGGGCGGTTGTGCATCTGCTGGCCGCCGCCATCGAGGAGGGCCGGGACCTGTCCTCGATGAGCGGGATCCTGGCCGACAGCTCCTATCGTCTGCTGCCAGCCTGACAGGTCGGCCTCACTTCAGGTGCCGGGCGAAGAACCGGTTCCCGGCGTCTCCCTCGAACTGCGGGACGCCGGTGTGCCCGCCCATATTGGCGTGCAGCGTCTTCTCCTTGGAGCCGAAGGCGTCGAACAAGTCCAGGGCCAGCTGTCGGTCGTTTCCTTCGTCGTCCCACTGCAGCAGGACCTGCAGCGGAATGGTGATCTGCCGTGCCTGCTCGAACATGGTGCGGGGCACGAAACTCCCGGCGAACAGAAGGGCGGCACAGATGCGTGGCTCGACCACCGCCAGCCGGATGCCGATGGCGATCACCCCTCCCGCGTACCCGACCGAGCCGCCGATCTCGGGCAGCGAAAGGAGGGCGTCCAGGGCGGCCCGCCATTCTGGGACCGCCTTTTCGACCAATGGGAGGACGAGCCGGTCGACGATCTCGTCGTCGACCGGCCCGTCGGCCTGCAGCGCCCGGTGCAGGTCCGCGCGGGCCTGCTCGGCGGCGGCTGAACGGGGCCGGTCACCGCTCCAGGGGAGCTCGATGGTGGCCGCGGCGAAGCCCGCCGCCGCGGAGTGCCGGGCCCGGGCCACCAGTCGGGGGTACATCTTGTGCAGTCCGCCGGGGTGGCCGATCAGGATCAGCGGGGCCGGTGCGGATGCGAATCCGGGCGTCCACAGGATGCCGGGGATCTCGCCGAGGGTGAATTCGCGTTCGAGGACGCCGTCGTCGAAGCGATGTTCGGAAGTGAATTGCATGGTCGTGCCTTTCGGGAGTGCTCTCGAGCGGCGCTCCCGGACGACCTATCGCCCGACCGTGACCCCGGAGGGGAGCACCCAAGTCGAAATGTTCACGGGTACCACCTCCTCGTTCTCTCGCACGGCCTCCGAAAAGTAGCAGCGGTCGCCATAGTCCGCCAACAGGTTTTCGCGGAGGCTCCGTGACCGGATGCCACGGAACCGCTCGCTCGTCCTAACAAAAGATCAATGTGACGGCGTCGGGCGTCTCTGGTGCTGCTGCGGTTTAACGAACCTCAGTCGGCGAGATAGCGCAGCATCACCGCGGTGTTGAAGTGCCTCGTCTCGGCCAATCGGAGCTGAATGCGCTTGGCCAGCGATGGGAACAGCGGTGTGCCGCCGCCGAGCACCACGGGCGAGACGAACAGCTGGTACTCGTCGATGAGCCCGTGTGGTATCAGCGAGGCCGCGAGGCTCGCGCCACCGACCTCCATGACGCCGTCGCCTCCGGCCTTGAGCCTGCGGACCTCCTCGACCGCGTTCTCGCTGATCAGCGTGCTGTTCCAGTGGACCTCGGTGAGCGTCCGGGAGAAGACGACCTTGGGCTTCTCCGTCCAGAGCCTGCCGAACTCACGCTCGATGCGCGGCGCGTCCTCGGGCACGTGCGGCCAGTACTCGGCCATCAGCTCGTACAGGCGACGACCGTGCAGCGAGACATCGATCCCGCGGTAGCGGTCGTTGTGGAACTGGTGCAGCTCCTCGTCCGGGACGGTCCAGTCGATGCTGCCGTCGCGGTCGTTGATGTAGCCGTCCAGGGACACGCTGAACCCGTAGATCAGTTTTCTCATGACAGGGTAGACCTCCTACGCGCTCGAAACTCATCGGCGCTGGGGCACGCCGCGACGGCGGGCATGCTCAGCCAGCAAGATTCACCGGATTCATAGCCGCTCACTGAGGCGGCAGGCGCAGTGCTGAGGTCGGCTTCCTCCCTCGGATCTCCGACCGCTGGGCCTGGCTGCGCGCTCGGCGGCGCCTATACGCAAAACTAGGTGGGCGCAGCGGCATCCCCGAGATTCCGAAACCACCCCTATGGCCACCCTTCGGCGTAGCCGGCGCCACCAGCGCAGACGTAGACGAATGGATCGAGGCTGTCTTCCACGGCGCCGAGCCGCACCCTTCAACGGTCAATTTGCACCAGCGAAATGCTTCGGGGCAGTGATGTTGCGGTGGTTCGTCCTGGTTTGGCAGCATAGTTGCCGATATGCCACTGGTTTCCGATGTCGCTCGTGACAGTCTCGAGGGCTTGTCCGTCGGTGACGCGCTGGGTGCTCAATTCTTCGTGCCGGGCCGTTCGCTACCTGATCCTCTCGCTGGCCGAGCGCCGGCGGCGCCGTGGGAATGGACCGATGACACGGAGATGGCCTGCTCGGTGTATGTGCAGATCCGCGGCTGCGGCCGGATCGACCGCGACGGGCTGGCGGCAGCCTTCGCCGACCGATGCGAGCCCTACCGGGGCTACAGTGGCGGCACAGTCGCTGTGCTGCATGAGATTCGCGACGGACGGCCTTGGGCCGACGCGGCGGGCGCCCTGTTCGACGGGCGTGGCTCCTGGGGCAACGGTGCTGCGATGCGGGTCGCTCCGCTCGGAGCGTATTTCGCCGGGAATCTGGACCGTGCGGCGGCCCAAGCCGCATTGTCGGCCGAGGTGACGCATCGGCATCCGGAAGCGATTGCGGCCGCCATGGCGGTTGCCGTCGCGGCCGGGCACGCCGCGGCCACCCGCGGAAGAGATTGCGCGCCCGAGGAATTGTTGGCCGTTGTGGAGCCGTACCTGGTCGAGGGCCGGACCGCCAGTGGTGTCCGCCGGGCCCGGCGGTTGTTGGGGCGCTCGGTGGCCGAAGCGGCATACGAACTCGGTAACGGTGCGCAAGTCAGCGCCTTCGACACGGTGCCGTTCACCCTGTGGGCGGCCGCGACCTTTCTCGACGACTATCCCGCCGCTGTTACCGCATGTGTCGAGGCCGGTGGTGATGCGGACACCACGGCCGCGATCGTCGGCGGGATCGTGGCAGCGCGCACAGGCATCGGCACGCGAAGCGGCGTACGCGGAATACCCCCGCAGTGGTTATCGGCGCGAGAGCCACTGCCTGTCTGGGCGACGGATGGCGACGCCCGGCAAAAGCTCGACGACAGGCACGGCTCGAACGTGCGGTAATGCCGCGATCGGGTGGTGAATAGCTCGCCGATCGCGGTCATCGTGGGGCATGGGTACTTCGACCGGCATCGATTCGCCGTCGCTGGGTTGGTTGCGGATCTTCGAAGCCTGTCGATCCGACATCGAAGACCATTCCTCCGCAGGGCGTGTCCGGCGGCCGCAGCTGGGCAACCCATGAACGCGGGAGCCTGTTCAGCTGGTCTTGGTCGGGTCGAAGGTGGTCCAGCGTTCGCGGACGGCTGCCACGACCTTGGCGACCTGGGCGTCGAAGGCGTCGAGCTGCTCGGCTTCGGCAGCGCTCGCGACGAAGGCGCCTCGGTCGCAGGCTGTGCCCGCGCGCCATACCCGCTCGATCGCGCGTGTCGCGGTGATGTCCGTCAACGGGTCACCGGACACGAGAACCAGGTCCGCGCGCTGCCCGGGCGCGACACGTCCTCGGTCGGCGAGGCCGAACACTCGTGCCGGTTCGGTTGTGGCAGCGGCCAGGGCCTGCGCCGGGCTGATACCGCAACGGACAAGGAGTTCCAGCTCCCGGTGCAGGCTTGCTCCGAACACGGTCCCCGGGTTCGGAGCGTCGGTGCCCGCCAGCAGAGTGACCCCCGCATCGGCCAGCCGCCGCACGTTGTCCTCGGCCCGCGAGTAGGGCGGCATTTCCCGGCCACGCCATCCCGGGGCATCCGAGGTCAACCGGCGTGCCCAGGCGTCCCCGAGCGCCTCAGCGAGCCGCGGGTCCGCTGCCACTGCTGCGCCACCCGGTTCACCGAGGGTGTTCTCGATGGTGGCCAGCGTCGGACCGACCGCGATCCCGGCCTCGGCCATGCGTTCGACCAGGGGCTGGTCCAGCTCGGCGTCCGCGGGGACGTGGGCCACCACGTCGACACCGGCGGACACGACCTTCTCGACACCGGCCGTCGAGCTCACGTGAGCGACGACGACCACGCCGCGGGCGTGCGCGGCAGCGACCAGTGCCGTGATGGTTTCGGAGTCCAGCGACGGCCATAGACCCCCGGTGCCGGAGATGATCTTCAGATAGTCCGAGCCCTCCGCGATCCGTTCCGCGACGAACTGCTCGGCCTGGTCAGCGGCGGTCAACGTCGGGAACGGGGCGTACATCATCGACGGGTGCCCGCCGGGCGCGGTGGCACCGACACCCGAGGACCGCACATCGGCCACGTCCGGACGGGAACCGGCCTGCTCCTTGGCCCTGGCCACCAGGTCGGGTGTGCTGAACATGTCGAGAACGGTGGTAACGCCGAAGGTCAACGATTGCGCGAGGGCGCCGGGAACGAGATGCACATGCGCGTCGATCAGACCGGGAAGCACAGTTCCGCCCGCCGCGTCGATCACTTCGTCGCCATCTCGGGCGGCCGAGGCGGCCGAGCACTGGGTGATCAGGCCGTCAGCGAATCGGACCGAAGTCCAGTCCTGCGACTTCGTCCCGTCGAACACCTTCGCGTTCACGATCGTTGTTGCTGCGGTCACGACGACCTCCCTCTCTGGCACATGCACCGGTTTCACCACGCTGCGCCCTTCCACGCTGGCTGATGACATCTACTTGCACCCTCTACTCCAGCCGGTCTCACCAGTGCCGATCAACGACCAACCCAGCCATGAAACAATCACCAAAAGGAATTGATCGAGGCCGGGAGGGCAGCAGCGATGGAGGTCCGGCAGCTGCGCTATTTCGTCACCGTCGCCGAATGTGAACACTTCGGCCGGGCTGCGGAGACCCTGCACATCGTTCAACCCGCCGTAAGCAAGCAGATCGCGCGGCTGGAACGCGAACTCGGACTCACCTTGTTCGACCGGTCCCACCGTCGGGCCCGGCTCACCCCGGACGGCCAGGCATTCCTTGCCCACGCGCGCCGCGCGCTACGCGGTATCGACCGTGCCGCCGCCGCGGCCGCCGACATCGCCGCCGGTAACACCGGTTTACTGCGCATCGGCAGCAGCGTCGTATTCAACCCTCGTATCGAAGCCGCTCTTGCCGCTGTCCGTGAGGCCCACCCCGGCATCACGCTCCAGGTGACAAGCTCCGCCTCGACGACCGGTCAGCTCGCCGCCCTCGCCGCTGACGACCTCGATGCCGCATTCGTGGCAGCTCCACCGGACACCCCGGGCGTGCGAGTCCATCACCTCTGGGACGAGCCGCTACTCCTGGCCGTCCCCGCCGCATACGCCCGCACCGCCAGCAACCTCGCCACGCTCGCCGAGCTCCCCCTGGCCCGACCCGCCCGCGCGGATAACCCCGGCATCTACGACCTGATCACGGCCGCCTGCCAAGCGGCCGGGTTCACCCCCCGCGTGGGGCCGACTCTGACCCGAGTCCAAGACCTCCTTGCCGGACCCGTTGCCTCCGAAGAGTGCTGGACCCTGCTCCCCGCAGGCGTCGTCTCCCAAGACTTCACCGCCGTCGCCCTCATCGAGCCCGACCCACCGATCCGCGTCCCCGCCGCACTCGCACTACCCGACTCCACACCCCGCGCCTCCGCGCTGAGCCTGCTCACCGCTGCACAGACCAGAACAGCAAGCAAGCATGCGCCGTCGAACGGCATCGCCACCGGATCCGCCGCACCAACTCAGTTCGAGCGGAACCCGGGTCCGGATAGCCCACATCCGGTGATAGGTGATGGACGACTACACGGAGGATCGGGCGGTGGGCCCGATGTACCCGGATCCACTTCGCGTCGCTGAATTCCTTGGGCGCCTTGTGCATTCGCTGATGCTCACGCCCTGTGGGCGGGTGGACTTCCACGCGCAGCATTGGACAGACTGCGGTCATGCCGATCAACCGGACGTCGCTGCGGCGCCCAGGATGCGCTACGCCCATTTCGGTATCCAGACCTCGGCGCCGGGTGCGTCCGCTCGTCTGGAGCCGAGGTATTCGCGGAGTTTGCTGAGCGCGGGATGCGGACCGAGCACACACCCATAGACGGCAGCCAGTCGTCGGCGGGCAGGGCGGCGGCGCGTTCGGTGGTGAAAGTGCCGGTGAGCAGTCCCGATTGCAGCGGCGAGTAGACGATGACTCCGGTGTTGCACTAGACACGTCCGGACTGTTGATCAAGCCCTGCAACTCGGCCCGCTGATCCGCCGCCGACTCCCTCGCGGCAGTCAACACCGCCACACAAGCTACGGCCCATCGGTCCCGATCTGTCAGGCGAAGTCGTCGACGAGCCGGGTGGCCCACTCGCGGAAGGAGTTCGGTCGGACGCCGGTGCCGTCGTGCACCATCGGGTGCACGACGGAGGTGAACGACTCTACTGCGGTGGCACGCAGCGCCATGATCGCGTCGGCCATGAGCTCGGCCAGTATCCAGGAGTGCCTGACGGGCGACGGCGGTGCGGCTTCGACGAACCGTAGCGGCCTGCCCAGCACGTCGGCGAGAATGGCTGTCATCTCGCCGGGGGTCAACGCATCCGGTCCGCTGAGCCGGTAGGTCCGTCCGTCGTGACCCCCGGTGGCGGCGACTGACGCGATGTCGTGTTCGTCGATGACCGCGATGCGGCCGTGGCCGTAGGTGGCGAACACGCTGTCCTGGTTGGTGCGGCGCCTGCTCACCGGTGTCGGGGTCGAGGACGCGGTGCAGGGGTGATGTGTTGGCCAGCAACGCTGTCGCCCGCGCCCGCGCGGATCTGCCGACCGGATCACACCGGCGGGCGGGGGTTGATCCTGGTCGATCAGCTGGCCACCTGCTGGGGTGTGGACTACCACGGGTGTGGCAGGACGGTGTGCGCCGAGCTCGGCGCCCGCGGCCGCGGCTGATCGGAGCTCAGCTGTCGCGGTCCGACCCGGGTAAATCTCGTCGGGTGAGTTCGGCGTTGAGCTCGCGGGCTTGGGCGAGCTGATCTTCCAGGACGATGATCCGGCACGCCGCCTCCAGCGGTGTGCCCGCATCGACCAGCGCGCGGACGCGCGCGGCGATCCGCAGTTGGTAGCGGGAGTAGCGGCGGTGCCCGCCCGGTGAGCGCTGCGGTGTCAGCAGTTCGGCGGCGTCCAGGCCACGTAGGAAGGCGGGAGTGACGCCGAGGATTTCCGCGGCCCGGCCCATGCTGTAGGCCGGGTAGTCCTCGTCATCCAGCCGGTCGGCGGCACTGGAAGCGTCGGTCGGGTCGGTGGAGTCATTCGGTTGCTGCACAACACCTCTTGGGTTCAACGTCGACAGGCCCCGGCGCGTGGTGCGCCGGGGCCTGGGATCGAGGGGGTTTTCACGTCAATCCCGCCGGTCGGCGGTAGTGCCGACCGCGGGTACCGCGCCCGGCAACAGCCCGGGACGCGGAATCTCGGAAGAGCTGTTCAGTAAACCACCTCCTGGGCTGCCGGACGTGTCTGCGGGAGTTCGTCATCCCCTCCGGCGGTCCGGCCGACTGCACCGGATCCTCTTCTCCGCCGGAGGGGATGGTGGATCTTGCTTCCGGTGCAGTTCACCTGCCCGGCCAACCAGACATCTCATTTCCAACAACAGAGAACGTACACCCCACCTTTCAGAATGTCTACATCCTGCGATGCAGATTTTCCGACTTCCCTGGTAGCTGTTTTCTGCCGTCGGGCCTCGGGTCGCTAGGCGGGCCCACCCGATTCCGAACGTCGCGAACGCGGCGTAGGCGGCGACGGCGATGAACGCGACGGCCGTCATCGCCGGCGCCGACGTGGCGTACTGGTGAGTCCAGCGCTGCCGCAGCTCTTCGCTGGACGGGCGGAACGCCGAAACTGTCGCGCCACCCCACTGTCGGCTGGCCCCTGGTCGCTGCGGTGCTACGAAGTCCCGTCACCAGTAATCGAGTATCTGCCGCCGACACTCTCGCCCGGTGGCCCGCAGACCACTGGCCTCCCGAGGCCGAGCCCAGCCTCCGTGAGGCCGCCGCCCGCGAACGCGACGATGCCGTCCGACGGAAGATCCAGCAGGCTCTGCGGGGTCGATCAGGCTTGCCATCGGATCGACACCAGTTCGTCACCGTCGACGTGCAGGCCTCGGTGGCCATTGCAGCAGGCACAAAGAACGACATCGAAGACGCGGACACCCTTGGTCCACCGAGCCCGACCAGCACCCTGCATGCCGACCGCTGTCGCCGAATTCTGGCGCGGTGTCTCGGTCCGCTGATACAGGCAGAAGGGTACGCGTGCTCCGCCGCGTGGCAGCGTGGGTCTGGCACGGATAGCTCAGGTCGTAGCAAGTTGTGCCAGCCGATTCGCGTCACGACGGTGTGTTGGCGTGGTTTGCGGGTATGTGCAACAGAGGAACTCGATGAGCTTGCTCGGGGGTCATCGCTTCCGGAGGAACATCAGGAGGTTCTCATGCTCGCCATCGCCGCCGCCGTAGCATTCGGTCTTGCGCTCATTCTCGATCTGGCGGATGCCACCCTCGGTGCGGCTATTACCGACGGCACCCTCGTCACCGTCGGACTATTGTTGCTCGCACTGCATCTCGCGGGATTCGGTTCCGGCGCGCGCGTAGGTACCGGGGGCCGCTCCTGGAACTGGCGGCGGCGCGTCCGCCGCTGAACCGCCACGGCCGGCTCGACTGGGTCGGGTAGCGACGTAGGCGGTGGGATTACGTGACCAGCAACAGGAGATGATCGTTTTCGGTTTCCGGGGGCTCGTCGCAGAGCCATTCACGGGCGAGTCGATGCCAATTGTTGGTCGCCTGAAGCTGACCGAGCGCGGTCGACTGCGAGCACTACCGCCCCGGTGGCGCGGCGCCGAGCCCATCAGGATCACGGGCGTCACGGCCAGCAGGCTGTAGGGGATGGGGGAAAGTCACCGTGCCGGAACCGATGTCGATCAACCGAGCCGCAACGGCGGGGGCGAAAATCTCGGTTCCCACCCCGAATCCCAGGAGAATCCCCGCGGCAGTCAGTGTTTCGGCGACCGAATCGCTGTCGTCCAGCGCCGCGACGAGCAATGCCGATCGGGTGTGCTAGGGCAGCACGGCGCCACGTGCCGAGAAGGCCCGCTCGAGGCGTTCGGTCAAGGGCAGCGTCGGAGCGGAATCGGCCAGGTCCCCTATCGCCGTGGGCAGTTCGGTCAGCGCGAGCGGGTTGCCGTGCGCCTCGGTGAGCACCCGGCGGCGGAGGAGGGCGGGCAGTTCCGGTGCGGCGCTGTCGAGCAGGGCGTTCGCGTCGTCATCGGGCAGCGGACCGAGCCGCATGACGGTCAGCCCGGCCTCGCGCAGCGGTGAGTCCGCAGTGTCGCGCACCGTGGCGAGCACGGCGACGGGTTCGGAGTCGATGCGGCGCGCGACGAACGCGAGAACCTCAGCACTGGCGGGATCGAGCCAGTGCACGTCCTCGGCGATGACCAGCAGCGGCCGTTCGGCTGCCGCATCGGCCAGCAGGGTCAGTGCGGCGAGACCCACCAGGTAGGGGCTCGGCTCGGCGTCACCGTCCGACATGCCCAAGGCGGTGGTCAAAGCCTCGAACTGGCGGGCTGGCTGGCAACGGTTTTCGCGGGACCGCTGTCGCTGTGGATCTGGGCGGAGGCTGCGGTACTGCACCGGGCGAGGGCCCGCCGTCCCGGATTTCCTCGGCTAGCGATCCACTGAAATTACTGGTCGATTGGATAGGTTTCCATGAAACCAACTGCGGCACTGTGTCTTTCGACAGTCAGAACGTTCATCGCTAATCCGTCTGTATTCGATCCGCGACATCCTGGCTATAGCGTGGGCCCTCGCTTTCTCCGCGGCCGACGACCCCTGAACGCTGTCGCGCTCATCCTCTTGGCAGGGCATCGTCCCTCACCGCCCGACTAACGTCCGGCGAGCTCGGCGACGACCGGAGCGAACCTGTCGGCGAAGTCGGCGCCGAAGACGAAATAGGAGAAACCGATCTCCTCCCGTCGCCGCTGGATTTCCTCGGCAGCGGCCGCCGGATCATCCGGAAGTACGGTCAGTGCGTCCGCCGCGCGAAGCGCGGCAGGGTCGGTGTCGGGGCGCGCCATGTGCGGCGCGACAGTGTCACCGATGACCGGCACGGCGAGCGCGAGCTCGACGTCCCCGTTGGTGCGGAAGTCGCGTGCCAGCCGCTCGACTACGCCCCTCGGCTGATCCCCCAGCGCGAAGGTGACCGTGTCCGCGACATCGGCCGCCAACGCCCTGGCCTTCGGACCGAGTACGGCCATCGCCACGGGCGTGTGACGGTCGGGACCGTCCAGATCTCGCAGCATCCTGACGGTCTCACGCACCTGTGCCAGCCGCTCCTTCGGCGGCGGTACGACCGGCAGTCCCTTGTCGCGCAGCTCGTCCTCGATTCCCGGTCTGCCGGTGCCGATGCCCATCTCGAAGCGACCGTCGGTCAGTAGCGACAGCGAGTGCGCTTCCCACGCCGTCAGCCACGCCGAGCGCAGCGGAGAGGCGTACACCCACGTGCCAACGCGCAGGTCGGTCAGAGCCGCGACGGTGGCCAGCATGGGACCGGGCGCCGGCTGCATCTGCGGGAAGTCGGGCACCAGCAGCGTCGAGTAGCCGCTGTCGGCGATGCGGCGTACGCGATCTCGCCACGTCGGCAGGTCGGTTCTGAGCGGGGCAACGACCCCGAACCGGAACGGTCTCGTCATCTCTGGACTCCTGTCGTTCGATCTATCCAGAGGAATCGACGACGGATCCACCCGAAATTCATCGGGTCGAGTGCCGACCCGTCCTGTACGGAGGGCACGCAAGGACCACTGAAGGGGACACCCCGACCAGAACGGGCTGTTTCAGCCGCGGCGCAGCCCGGACTTGTTCACTCGCGGCACCGCCGCGGAATCAGGCCGGGAGGCGGGTTCCGCAGGGCCTGGCACGTCGGTTGGGCGGTACCGACTGTCTGCTTCAGCGGCGGCTCTGACATCGGC
>NZ_BAGF01000076.1 GCF_000308755.1 Nocardia pneumoniae NBRC 100136 | reverse complement strand
GTCCTCCGACGGCGCCGCGATCGAGTTGCGCGAAGGCGAGGACGAGGACCTGGAGCGTGCGGCGGCCAACCTGGGCATCAACCTGTCCAGGAACGAAGCGGCCACCGTCGACGATCTGGCGAACTAGGCGGCCGGCCGGATGCCGCCACAGACGGCATCCGGCCTTCCGCGCATAACCAACTAGTGAACTTTTGCTCGAATTCGACCCGCACAGGGGAAAGGAAGTTACGTGCTAGACGTCAACTTCTTCGATGAACTCCGGATCGGCCTCGCCACCGCCGACGACATCCGTCAGTGGTCCTACGGTGAGGTGAAGAAGCCGGAGACCATCAACTACCGCACGCTCAAGCCGGAGAAGGACGGCCTGTTCTGCGAGAAGATCTTCGGTCCCACCCGGGACTGGGAGTGCTACTGCGGCAAGTACAAGCGCGTCCGCTTCAAGGGCATCATCTGTGAGCGCTGTGGCGTCGAGGTGACTCGCGCCAAGGTGCGCCGCGAGCGCATGGGCCACATCGAGCTGGCCGCTCCGGTCACCCACATCTGGTACTTCAAGGGCGTGCCCTCGCGCCTCGGTTACCTGCTCGACCTGGCGCCGAAGGATCTGGAGAAGATCATCTACTTCGCCGCCTACGTCATCGTGGCCGTCGACGAGGAGCTGCGGCACAACGAGCTGTCCACGCTCGAGGCCGAGATGGAGGTCGAGAAGAAGGCGGTCGCCGACCAGCGCGACGCCGACCTCGAGGCCCGCGCCCAGAAGCTCGAGGCCGACCTGGCCGAGCTGGAGGCCGAAGGCGCCAAGTCCGACGTCCGCCGCAAGGTCAAGGACGGCGGCGAGCGCGAGATGCGCCAGATCCGCGACCGTGCCCAGCGCGAGCTGGACCGGCTGGAGGAGATCTGGAACACCTTCACCAAGCTGGCCCCGAAGCAGCTCATCGTCGACGAGGTGCTCTACCGCGAGCTGGTCGACCGCTACGGCGAGTACTTCACCGGCGCGATGGGCGCGGAGTCCATCCAGAAGCTGATGGAGAACTTCGACATCGAGGCCGAGGCCGAGTCGCTGCGCGAGACCATCCGCACCGGCAAGGGCCAGAAGAAGCTGCGTGCGCTCAAGCGACTGAAGGTCGTCGCGGCGTTCCAGGCCAACGGCAACTCGCCGATGGGCATGGTGCTCGACGCCGTTCCGGTGATCCCGCCGGAGCTGCGCCCGATGGTTCAGCTCGACGGTGGCCGCTTCGCCACCTCCGACCTGAACGACCTGTACCGTCGCGTGATCAACCGCAACAACCGCCTCAAGCGACTGATCGACCTCGGCGCGCCCGAGATCATCGTCAACAACGAGAAGCGGATGCTGCAGGAGTCCGTCGACGCGCTGTTCGACAACGGCCGCCGCGGCCGTCCGGTCACCGGACCGGGCAACCGCCCGCTCAAGTCGCTGTCCGACCTGCTCAAGGGCAAGCAGGGCCGCTTCCGCCAGAACCTGCTCGGTAAGCGCGTCGACTACTCGGGCCGTTCGGTCATCGTCGTCGGTCCGCAGCTGAAGCTGCACCAGTGCGGTCTGCCCAAGCTGATGGCGCTGGAGCTGTTCAAGCCGTTCGTGATGAAGCGTCTGGTCGATCTGAACCACGCGCAGAACATCAAGTCGGCCAAGCGGATGGTGGAGCGGCAGCGGCCGCAGGTGTGGGACGTCCTCGAAGAGGTCATCGCCGAACACCCGGTGCTGCTCAACCGCGCGCCCACCCTGCACCGCCTCGGTATCCAAGCCTTCGAGCCGCAGCTGGTGGAAGGCAAGGCCATCCAGCTGCACCCGCTGGTCTGTGAAGCGTTCAACGCCGACTTCGACGGTGACCAGATGGCCGTGCACCTTCCGCTGTCCGCGGAGGCGCAGGCCGAGGCGCGCGTGCTGATGCTGTCGTCGAACAACATCCTGTCGCCCGCCTCTGGACGTCCGCTCGCTATGCCGCGTCTGGACATGGTGACCGGCCTGTACTACCTGACCCGCCTGGAAGACGGCGCGAAGGGTTCCTACCAGCCGGCCACCAAGGACGCTCCGGAGCAGGGCGTGTACTCCTCGCCCGCCGAGGCGCAGATGGCGGTGGACCGCGGTGAGCTCACCGTGCGTTCGCTGATCAAGGTGCGGTTGACCGACCAGCGTCCGCCGAAGGACGTCGAGGCGGCGCTGTTCCCCGAGGGCTGGCGCCGCGGCGACGCGTGGACCACCGAGACCACGCTGGGCCGGGTGCTGTTCAACGAGCTGCTGCCCGCGGACTACCCGTTCATCAACGAGCAGATGCCGAAGAAGCGTCAGGCGACGATCATCAACGATCTCGCCGAGCGCTACCCGATGATCGTGGTCGCGCAGACCGTCGACAAGCTCAAGGACGCCGGCTTCTACTGGGCCACGCGTTCCGGCGTGACGGTCTCCATGTCCGACGTGCTCGTGCCGCCGGAGAAGGCCGAGATCATGGAGCGCTACGAGGCGCAGTCGGATCAGATCGAGAAGAAGTACCAGCGTGGTGCGCTCGATCACCAGGAGCGCAACAACGCCCTGGTCAAGATCTGGCAGGAGGCGACCGAGGAGGTCGGTAAGGCGCTGCGCGCGCACTACCCGGCCGACAACCCGATCATCACGATCGTCGACTCGGGCGCCACGGGTAACTTCACCCAGACCCGTACCCTCGCCGGTATGAAGGGCCTGGTGACGAACCCGAAGGGTGAGTTCATCCCGCGGCCGATCAAGTCCTCCTTCCGTGAGGGCCTGACGGTTCTGGAGTACTTCATCAACACCCACGGTGCTCGTAAGGGTCTGGCCGACACCGCCCTGCGTACCGCCGACTCGGGTTACCTGACCCGTCGTCTGGTGGACGTGTCGCAGGACGTCATCGTGCGCGAGCACGACTGTGGCACCGAGCGCGGCATCGTGGTGCCGATCGCGGAGAAGCTGCTCGACGGCTCGATCATCCGCGACCCGCACGTGGAGACCTCCACCTACGCGCGCACGCTCGCGGCGGACGCGATCGACGAGCAGGGCAACGTCATCGTGGCGAAGGGCGCCGACCTCGGCGATCCCGCGCTCGAGGCGCTGCTGGAGGCGGGCATCACCGAGGTGAAGGTCCGCTCCGTGCTGACCTGCACCACCGGCACCGGCGTGTGCGCGACCTGCTACGGCCGCTCGATGGCGACCGGCAAGCTGGTCGACATCGGTGAGGCCGTCGGTATCGTCGCCGCGCAGTCCATCGGTGAGCCCGGTACCCAGCTGACCATGCGCACCTTCCACCAGGGTGGTGTCGCCGGTGACGACATCACCGGCGGTCTGCCCCGTGTGCAGGAGCTGTTCGAGGCGCGCGTGCCGAAGGGCAAGGCGCCCATCGCCGAGGTCTCCGGTCGCGTGCGGCTGGAGGACGACGATCGCTTCTACAAGATCACCATCATCCCGGATGACGGTGGCGAAGAGGTTGTCTACGACAAGCTCTCGAAGCGGCAGCGGCTGCGCGTGTTCAAGCACGACGACGGCACCGAGCGTCTGCTCTCCGACGGTGACCACGTCGAGGTCGGTCAGCAGCTGCTGGAAGGCGCGGCGGATCCGCACGAGGTGCTGCGCGTGATGGGCCCCCGGCAGGTTCAGGTCCACCTGGTCCACGAGGTCCAGGAGGTCTACCGCTCGCAGGGTGTGTCGATCCACGACAAGCACATCGAGGTCATCGTGCGTCAGATGCTGCGTCGCGTGACGATCATCGATTCGGGTTCGACGGAGTTCCTGCCCGGCTCGCTCACCGAGCGCGCCGAGTTCGAGGCCGCCAACCGTCGCGTGGTCGCCGAGGGCGGCGAGCCCGCGTCGGGTCGCCCGGTGCTGATGGGTATCACCAAGGCGTCGCTGGCCACCGACTCGTGGCTGTCGGCGGCGTCCTTCCAGGAGACCACCCGAGTCCTGACGGACGCGGCGATCAACTGCCGCTCCGACAAGCTCATCGGCCTCAAGGAGAACGTGATCATCGGCAAGCTGATCCCGGCCGGTACCGGTATCAACCGCTACCGGAACATCCAGGTGCAGCCCACCGAAGAGGCCCGTGCCGCGGCGTACGCGGTGCCGTCCTACGACGACACCTACTACAGCCCGGAGGGCTTCGGCGCCCCGACCGGCGCCGCGGTTCCGCTGGACGACTACGGGTTCAGCGACTACCGGTAATTCATCGGCTGTAACAGCATTCGGCCCCCGCTCCGTTTCGGAGTGGGGGCCGAAGTGCTATGGGGCTCTTGAAAATCGCTAGTTGCCTTGACGATTCACGGTGTGGGACGGAGTTGGCCTGCCCAGGGGGTGAGGACGGTGGTCGGGTAGATCGCGTCCTGGCCGCGGAAATCGAAAGCTTGATCGTGGCCGTAGTACCAGCTCACCGCCTGAACTGCCTTGTCATTCTTCAGGAAAAGGTAGTAGCCCCGAGGTGGTCCGTCACCGTCGCTACTGTAGGGCGTGGGGAGATCTTCCCAGCAGTTACTCGGGGTGCCAGCTCGTCTGTTGAGCTCTTCCGCCGTGATGTCTTGCGGCACATCGACCATCCGGTCCCAATCATCGCTCCAGCCAGCAGCGTGCGCGATGTCGGCCAACGTAACGGGTTCTGTACCGGTTGCCGCCTTCATCGCCTGCCGGGTGAATTCACGCACCGACCCTAGATTGTCGACGCTCGATGTCACTGTGTAGGCGTTTGCGCATCCTGCTTCGGAGTCGGATCGGTTCGGGCGAGACAGTACTCCACAACCCGGCAGGAGCGAAATAGCCACGGTCGCTGCCAGAATTGAAATGGTGGCTCGTGCTGTACTCATCGAATTTCACTTCCTTCCCGGGAGCGGAACCCCCACGCCGGGCGGGGGGCCGGTTTGTGCTTCGCTGACGGCATTGCTCCAAGTTATTTGGGACGGCTTGGTGTTGCCGTCCAGACCCTTGCTTTCGATGACGATCGCATTGCCATTGGCGATCTCGGTCCGGATCAGGTCCTTCAACTCCTCTGGCGACGCATTGGGATGGGCGAGCGCGACTTTGCGGCCGAGTTCGTTGTTGTATAAGTCCATAGCCTCGCGCTGAGGCGTATTTCCACCGCTTTTCTCGTGTGCCGTGGTGTACTCTTTTGTCCAATCCTCGCCGTACTTCTGTGTCATCAAAGCGTTCCAGTATGCGTGCCGGAAGGCATCGCCTTGGCCATCGTCTACAGAGTTCGGATACAACTCTTTCGCGGTATCTTTCGCAGTTTCTGTGAGCTGCACCTGCTCGATGACATGCGCTGGGCCCAACGGACTGCTCACGAGGAGCCTCTTCATCGCATCGATCTCTTCGGATGTCATGAGCGAGGGGTTGAAGTCGGGCTTGATAAGGCGGATTGCCTCCAGTTCCGCACCGAGCGGCCACAACTGAGGCTCACCTTTGGACACATCTGTTTGGTAGTCGGTGAGTATTTTCGCGAGCTTGGGATCGTCCGGCACCAGAGCAACGCCTTGCTTCACCGCATCGGGCAGCTTCTCGATCAAACGGACGAACTGCTCGGCGCCCTCCTGATCATCACGCTGGATGTTCCGCAGCGCACCCTGGATGGCACTGCTCAGCAGAGTGATCGTCAACTCTTTCGCGGCAACGGCGGCACCGCCGAACGGAAAGTATTTCTTGGATGTCTCCCAGTTGGAGTCGTGCGACAGCACCTCGCCGTCTTCCTGTACGAACAGGTTCCAGCGAGAGTCCTCGGCTTCCTTCTTCTTATCCCGGATGGTTTGAATATTGGCTTCGATGTCATCGGTGAGGGATCTGATCATCTTGCCCATTTCTTCGAGTACGTCGGCGGTGGTGATGCACTCGTCGCGATCCTTTCGACTACGTGAGCGGACGGAGTCTCCGGCTTCACTCTCGTAGTAGTCTCGTGATCGGTCGATCTTGCTCTCGGCGGACGTTGCTTCCTGCTCGACGCCCAACGCCGTTGAAAGCACGCTGGCCGCAGTCGTTTTGGCAGCTTCGAGGTTCCATTTCAGCACCTGCGAAACCTTCAGCAGCTTTACGCTCATCGACCCAACCTGTTGTGATCAGCGGCGCGTTCGAGGTCGACGGCTTCGTACGCGTCTGCCTGCGTACTGATTTCATCGCAGCGGTCGCGCAACCGTCGGGTGTGGTAGTCGATAACCGTATCCATTGCCTGCAAGACCTCTTCGATCTTGGTAGCGAAGTTCGAATTTTCCATCGCCGGCCGGACTTCCTTGCGGCTGTCGCGCGCAATCGGCGCTTTGGCGGCCAGTGCGTCCGCGTTCGTCCGCACCTCTTTTGCCAGCTCACGCATCCGCGCTGGGTCGACGTTGAACATCAGCGCCTCCGATCCCAGTCGGAGGGCTCGCGCCACTGATTGTTCTGGTAGGTGTCGTCGCGTCTGAGATGGGACGGCGTCCACTCCAGGGTGAGCTCGTTCGCCGTGAAGTTGTCCGGTGCCGACGGATCGCCCAGCGCTGTAAGGTTGTTCGGCGTCGACGGGTTGTCTGCGGGCGCATCGAAGATCCGCGTCGCCTCGGCGTTGGCGTTGTCCAGTGCGGCTCGATGGCGATCGATGATGAGTGCGGCCAGTCGGTCCGGACCGTTCTCCATCGCGTAGTCGGCGAGGTAGAGATCGGTGATGCGGCCGTTGACGTCGGTTTCGATGCTGACGCTGCCATCCATCGACCGAGCCGAGCCGCGCACTGCGGCGAGTTGTTCGTTGATTCGCTTGATTTCGAGCGCCCGCGCGCTCATGTCGTCCATTGGTTCGGGACTCCCCTCCTTCTGCAGCGAACAGACTACCCAGTGATCCTGCGGTGGGGAGTCCAGCTTTGCCCGACACGGCTTCTGCGACTACCGGTAGGTGACGACAAACGATCGCCCCGCTCGACTCGGAACGGGGCGATCGTCGTTCTACGGCGTAGTGGTCATGCTGGACGACCCGGATTGTTCTGTACCGCTGGATATTTCGTCGCTCTGCCGGAGGCGGCGGAGCGATTTCATTCTGTGAAACCATTGCCCGACTGCCACTACGGCCGAAAACACCGAAGTCGCCCCCGCGACCAGGGCAGTACTCGTGAGTTTCGCGGTGTCGAACTCGACCTTCCGTAGCCCTGGCAGCGGGTATTGTCCGTTGCCTGAGGCCCATCGGATCACGTAGCCGATTTGAACGCCGAGGTCGGTGGGCGGGCCGGAACCGACCATGGCACGCAACTCCGGACCTTTTGCATTGAGGTACACCAAGATACAGAGGACGAAAAGCGCTACCGCCACCGCGGAACCAGCGGTCAAGTGAGCGAGCGCTGTGGTGCGGGCCAATAGATTGACTACCGCGGCGACGACCGTGACGAAAATCGCCGCGGTGGCGAGAACGGCCCACATGCCGTTGAGGTTGCTGTGATTGGGCGGCTTCTGCGACCAGAGACCCACCAGGGTAGTGGTGATGCGGGTTTGACCGAACGCATTGCTGTAGATCGAGCCGTCGGGTCCACTGCTGCTGAGCCACGGCTTGAACAGCAGTATGAATGTGATGACGCATCCGGCGGCGGCGCACAGATAGCCCCAGTTTCCCTGGAGCGCGGTCGCGAACGGTTTCAGCGGCGTCAGGAGCCTCGCGACATCGACCCGCCGTTTTCGGGTACTGCCTTCGCCGTGGCTTGCCGAGTCATCTTGCCGGTGCTGCTGCTTGCTCGTCTGCCAAGGGGTTGGCTGCACCATGGTGACAAAATCCCTTCATCGTCGACGGGCACATGCTCGGTTCAGTCACTGACGGCTGGGCTGAGACTCGTATCCGACGGTTTCGCCTTCGACAGCGGGTCCGCGATCTCCTCGAGCGACCGGCCTTCCGCGTTCACGCCGAAGAACCAGGCGATCACGCCGCCGACGATCATGACCGCGGCGCCGAAGAGGTATCCCACGGTGAGCGGGAACCGATCGGGGCTCGGGTTGTCGGCACCGCCAACGAGATGACCGAACACGTACGGCGCGACGACACCACCCGCGGCCTGCGAGATCGCGAAGAAGAACGAGATGGCTTGGCCGCGCAGTTCCAGCGGGAAGATTTCGCTGACGGTGAGATACGCCGACGAGGCGCCGGCCGAGGCGAAGAAGAAGATGACACACCAGAAAGCTGTCTGGGTCGTGGCGTTGAGGATGCCCGCATCGAATGCGGCGGCGGAGGCGAGCAACAGCAGGCCGGAGACCACATAGGTCGCACAGATCATCTTCCGTCGGCCGATGCTGTCGAACAGCGGGCCGAGCACCAATGGGCCGATCAGATTGCCGATGGCGAACGGGAAGAAATAGTAACCGGTGTGATCGGCCGGTACGTCGTAGAAGTAGGTCAGGACCATTGCCTGGGTAAAGAAGATCGCGTTGTACAGGAATGCCTGCGTGACCATCATCGTGAACCCGAGGAAGGATCGGGAAGGATACTGACCGAAGAAGATCCGGGCCATCTGGAAGTAGGAGAGTCGATTCGTGTCGACGATGTCCAGGGCTTTGCGATCGTCGACCGGAGGAAGTTCGACGCCTTGGCTGCGCAGGCGCGCTTCGATCTCGTCGACGGTCTGCTCGGCTTCGGCGGCACGCCCGTGCGTGAGCAGCCAGCGCGGGCTTTCCGGGATGTGCCTGCGCAGGAAAATGATGACCAGCCCGAGGACCGGACCGATGAAGAAGCCGATCCGCCATCCCCAGTGGACCGGGATGTAGTTCTCGTTGTACAGGAACAGACTGGCCACCGCTCCCAATGCCGCACCGCCCCAATAGGTGCCGTTGATCGCGATGTCGACCCGCCCTCGATATTTCGACGGCATGATCTCGTCTATCGCCGAGTTGATCGCGGTGTATTCGCCGCCGATCCCCGTTCCGGCAAGGAACCGGAACAGGTAGAGAGACCAGCTGTTCCAGGCGAAACCGGCCAATCCGCTGCCGATGAGATAGATCGCCAGGGTCAGGATGAACAGCTTCTTCCGGCCGAGTTTATCGGTGAGCCGACCGAAGACGAGCGCGCCGACGACCTGACCGGCCAGATACCACGACGCCGTCGCGCCTACCTGACCGCTGGTCAGGTTCAGGGTCTCGGCGTTCTGCAGCGGCCCGCCCATGCTGCTGACGATCTGGATCTCGATGCCGTCCAGGATCCAGGACACACCCAGACCCACCACGATGAGCCAATGGAATCTGGTCCACGGAAGCCGGTCCATCCGGGCCGGAACCAGGCTTCGGATGCTTTCCTTCTGTGCCGTCGCCGCTCCGGATTCGCGTCTGAACAGGTGCACTAGCCGTCGCTCCTCACCGCCCCAGCGGAGTCTGGTTGCGCTTGGGTTACGTAGTTGTTGACTCGCTGTGAATTGTGCCACTATTTAACGGCACGATAAAGTGGGCGGACAATATCAACGACGTTCCTGCGGCGTGTCGCTCCGACGAAAGCCGCACTGCGACAGGCGAGTTGAGCGGGACTCGAGCCTCGGCTGGCGTGCCGTCGGCATGGAGTTCGGAGACGAACAGAAGGCTGCGCGAGCGCGAACCGTCCGTGGAGCGCGGCTCGAAATCCGCGCTCCACCAGCGATGTCAGCGCTCGCTGTCGAGCATCGCCATCTGTGCGGTCGCGTAGCGTTCTCCGGCGACTCGGTCGACGGGCACGGCCGATTCGATGACGGACAGCTCGTCGTCGGTGAGTGAGATGTCCAGGGCGCCCAGGGTTTCCGCCCAGCGCGTGCGTTTGCGAGCGCCGATGACCGGCACGATGTCGTCGCCGCGGGTCAGTACCCAGGCGATGGCCAGTTGTGCGACCGATACGCCCTTGTGCCTGGCGATTTCGCCCAGCGCGTGGACCAGCTCGAGATTGCGGTCCAGGTTCTCACCCTGGAAGCGGGGGCTGTGTGCGCGGAAGTCCTTGGCGTCGAACGTAGTTCCGGGCCGGATCGAATCGCTGAGGAGGCCGCGCGAGAGCACGCCGTAGGCCGTGATACCGATGCCGAGTTCTCGGCACACCGGAAGAATCTCCGCCTCGATGCCGCGCGAGATCAGCGAATATTCGATCTGCACATCCGAGATCGGATGAACGGCGGCGGCGCGGCGGATGGTTTCCACCCCGACCTCGGACAAGCCGATATGGCGGACGTATCCCGCCTCGATCAGGTCGGCGATGGCGCCGACGGTGTCCTCGATCGGGACGTTGGGGTCGAGCCGTGCGGGCCGGTAGATGTCGACGTAGTCGACGCCGAGCCGTTGCAGGCTGTAGCCGAGGAAGTTGCGCAGCGCCTCCGGGCGGCTGTCCACACCGCCCCACGTGCCGCCGGGGCCGCGCAGCGCACCGAACTTCACGCTCAGCACCACCTGCTCGCGTGGGCGTGCGGCGATGGCCCTGCCGATCAGCATCTCGTTGTGGCCCGCGCCGTAGAAATCGCCGGTGTCGATCAGGTTGACGCCGGAGTCCAGCGCCGCGTGGATGGTCGCGGTCGATTCGGCGTCGTCGGCCGCGCCGTACATGCCGGACATGCCCATCGCGCCGAGGCCGATGCGGCTCACCGTGGGGCCGGTCGCCCCGAGTCGTACTTCACTGCTCGTCTTTGTCGTCATGGAACCAGCCTGACCTGCGCGGACCCGGTGCGGGAGAGACCGTCTATCGGGGGAGTGGCGATCCCTGGCTGAGCTGGGCGCAGGGGAGGACAGTGGTGGCATGGACCGTGCCGAGCTCGCCGATTTCCTGCGCCGCCGCCGCGAGCAGCTCACGCCCGCCGACGTGGGGTTGCCGCCCGGCGTCCGGCGGCGCACGCCCGGCCTGCGCCGCGACGAAGTCGCGCTGCTGGCGGGCATGTCGACCGACTACTACACCCGGTTGGAGCAAGCACGCGGCCCGCGCCCGTCCACCCAGGTACTGGCCGCGCTCGCGCGCGCACTGCGCTTCACCACCGATGAACGCGACTATCTCTACCATCTGTGCGACCACGCGCCGCCGGGACGCGAGCCGACCGACAAACACGTCGGTCCCGGTCTGATGCACCTGCTCGCGAAACTGGACGACACCGCGGCCACCGTCGTCACCGATCTCGGCGAGGTGCTGGTGCAGAACCGGATGCACACGCTGCTCGTCGGCGATCACGCCGAGCGGCGCGGCTGGGACCGGTACTACGCCTACCGCTGGTTCACCGACATCCCGTCCCGCGCGATCTTCCCGGCGGAGGACTGGGCTCGGCTCGGCCGCCAGCACGTCGCCGACCTGCGCGCCACGGCCGCGCGCCGGGCGGGCGACGCGGACGTCGCCGAGTTCATCGCCAAGTTGCGTTCCGAGAGCACGGAATTCGATCGGCTCTGGGACGAACACGAAGTGGCGGTGCGGCTTTCTGACACCAAGCGCATCCTGCATCCGCAGGTCGGCCTGATCGACACCGTGTGCGAAACGTTGCTCACCCCGAACGCCGCGCAGCGCCTGCTGGTCTACCTTCCGCGTCCAGGCACGGACGCGGCCGAGAAACTGGACCTGCTGCGCGTGATCGGGACGCAGCAGCTGACCGCCGCCGACCAGCTCGACTAGGGCGCGGTCACGTACTGCAGCGCCGCGTCGACGGCGGGCTGCCCACCGCCCATGACGAATCCGGCCATCGCGCCGATCGCGGCGCCCGCGACCGCGGCGGCGGGCACCGTGATGAAGTCGAGCACGAAAAGCCCGAGCGGGAATCCGAGAACGAAGCCGATGGCCGCGCCGATCCCCGCGCCGGTGAGGATCGACGGCATGGCTTTCTCGGCCTCGGCGTAGAACCGCTCCTGCGCGCTGACGTCGCGCAGCGGTGCGTCGGTCAGGCCGGTCGGTGCGAGGGTGAGCCGGTGACCCGCGTCCTCGACCACCGGGCGCAGTGCCACGCGCTGTTCCCCGATACGCAATGCCATCGGCAGCGCGGCGACGATCTTGCCGTCCCGGTCGGACACCTGCACCACGCGATCGTCGTGGGTGAGCTCGAAGGTCCCGTCCTGGAGGGTGGCCACCGCCGCGCGCCGGTCATCGGTCGCGGCGACCTGGTAGGCGACCTGGTGGAAGGAGCCGCTCAAGTCGAGCGGAGCGTCGTCGGGCGCGGGTTGCGCGTGCGCGACGGTGGTGGTGATCGCGGTGGCCGCCAACGCCATCAATGCCGTCGCGGTGAAGTGGGAGATCCTCATCGTGCTCTTTCCGTGTGCCGCCCCCGTGTCCGGTTCGTCCGAAGAACATACCGTCCGGTGGGCGTTATCAGAAGGGTTGGGACACGGCCTCCTTCGGTGCGCGCCACGCGGAATTCGCTGTTGCGCTCGGCAAACCCGGGGCTCGTGTCGATGTGTGAACCAAGACGGTGGGTCGGTGCCTCTTGACGTCCACGCTGGCGCACGCAATACTGAACTAGATGGTTCAGTATGACTTCCTGGATGCCTCCTTCGGGGCGCTCGCGGATCCCACCCGGCGCGGGATCCTGGAGCGACTCGGCAGTGGGCCCGCGACCGTCAGTGAGCTGGCCGAGCGCTTCGACATGACGCTGACCGGCGTCAAGAAGCACATCCAGCTGCTGGAGGCGGCGGGCATGGTGGTCACGGAGAAGCGCGGCCGGGTGCGGTACTGCCGCCTCGGTGAGAACGTCTTCGACCGCGAAGTGGCCTGGATGCAGGGCTACCGGCGGATGGTGGAAGCTCGGCTGGATCGTCTCGGTGAATTTCTCGAGCGAACGGAGCAGGAACCATGAGTACAACCACGAACGACGCCGTTGTCACGACCGACACCGACCGCACCATCCACATCGAGCGCATCTTCGACGCCCCGCGGGAACGGGTGTGGGACGCCTACAGCCGAATCGAACTGCTCGCCCAGTGGTGGGGGCGCGGCAACAAGCTCGACATCGAGCGGTGGGAGTTCCGGCCGGGCGGCCACTGGCGCTTCGTCGAGCACTCCGACGAGGGCACCGACGGTTTCGAAGGCCGTTTCCGTGAGGTGACCCCGCAGGAGCGCATCGTGTACTCCTTCGAGTGGGACGGCATGCCCGCCTATGTCGCGATCGACCACGTCAGCTTCGTCGACCTCGGCGACGGCCGAACCAAGGTGGTCACCGACAGTCAGTTCCACACGCCTCAGGAGCGGGACGGGATGCTGCAATCCGGTATGGAGACCGGGCTCAATCAGAGCTACCGCGCGCTGGACGCGCTGCTGGCCCGCGGCTGATCCACAGACGCGTTCGGCCCCGGTCGCCGCCGCGAGTGGGGCCGAATCACGTCATCAGTCCCTGGCCGGACCGATGCGGCGTTTGCGTGGCTTGAGATGCAGCCCGGGCAGCGGCGGTGCCGGAATGCGCTGCTGCGGCGTGTGGCCCGAGATGTCGGCGAACCGGCTGACGTCGTGGTTCTCCCAGTCCGCGCGGGCCGCGACGATGTCCTCGTGGCTGCGGCCGACGAAGTTCCACCACATCACCAGTTCCTCGCCGAACGGCTCGCCGCCGATCAGCGCGAGATGAGCGCCCTCCGCGCTGCTGATGCGCAGCTCGTCGCGATCGGTGCCCAGGTAGAGCAAGGGGCCGGGAGCGAGTTCGTGGCCCGCGATCGTCACTTGGCCCTCGATCACCAGCACCGCGTGCTCGAAACGGGTTTCCAGCGGGACGGTGACATCGGTTCCCGGCTGCACCCGCACATCCGCGCCGACGATGGGCGTGTAGGCGATCGCGGGTGAGGTCACCCCGGCCAGTGAGCCGATCAGCACGATCGCCCTGAGGCCGGGAGCTTCCAGGACGGGCAGCTCGCGGTGCTGCTCGAAGTGCGGATCGATGCCGGTGCGGTCGCCCGGCAGCGCGATCCACAGCTGCAACCCGTGCCCGGCGGGGGCGCCGGGCACGGCGTACTCGGAATGGGCGATGCCGCGCCCCGAGGTCATCAGGTTCAGCTGACCCGGTTCGATCTGCACGTCCGAGCCGATCGAGTCGCGGTGCCGGATGCGTCCCTCGAACGGCCAGGTCACCGTCTGCAGGCCGATGTGCGGGTGCGGATTGATGTCCGGCGGAGCGTCGGTCTTGGTGACGGTCGGCGAGCCGAAGTGATCGAGGAAGCACCACGCGCCCACCGTCGGCAGATCCCGTTGCGGGAGCACGCGTTCCACGAAGACGCCGCGGACCCCGCCGAGCGGCACCTCGCGTGCCGGGTACAGCTCCGCGGCCGGACCTGGACCCGGCGCCGGTTCGCACAGCGTCTCCGCAGGGCGAGGATCGAGATCACTCACGACTGCGCCTCGCCGGCGCTCGGCTGGCGCTCGCTCACCGTGTGACGCCTTTGCCGATCACGTGCGCGTCGTACTGCGGATGTTTCTCCAGGTATCCCTTGATGAACGGGCACAGCGGCCGGATAACGCGCTCGCGCTCGATCGCGTCCTCGATCGCGTTCTTCGCCAGGATCGAGCCGAGGCCCTTGCCGGAGAACGCGCCGTCGACCTCGGTGTGGGTGAACACCGTCTCGTCGTCGCGCTCCTCGTATTCGGCGAAGCCCGCCAATTCTCCGCCGTGGAACACCTCGTAGCGATGCCGCTCGTCGTTGCGGACGACAGTGGATTCCGGAGCCGATTCGGTCATGCTTGCCTTCTCCTTCCGTGCGCGTACCGGGTGTCCGCTGAGAATCGAGACGCGGTTGAACGCGCCGATCGTGGTGGCCACCCAAATGACGACAGACAGCTGATCGTCCGTCAGGTACCGGCGAGCGAAAGCGTACTCACGCTCGATGGTGTCTTCGTCCGGAAGCGTCGCCGTGACCTCCGCGACCGCGAGCACGGCCCGCTCGAACGGGGTGTATGTGCCGCCGCGCCGCCAGCCGGGCAGCACGGCTATTTCCTGCTCGGTCGCTCCGGCCGCGAGCGCGGCCCGGTAGTGCACGTCGAGGCAGTACGCGCAACCGTTGAGCTGGGAGACACGCAGGTTGATCAGTTCGATGATCCGGCGATCCAGCCCTGCCGCCGCACCCGCGGCCCTGACCTCGCTCGCGACGCTGTTGAGCGCGCGGAACGCGGTCGGGGTCCGCTTGTCGATCCAGACGCGATCGTGCGGCGTATCGGGCTTCATATTCGTGGGATGTTAGCCCTCTTCGGTGAACTCACCCGAGCCGGACCACCGATAAGTGGACTCCGGTCCGGTGCTCGGGCATGAGGACCGGCGCGGGTGGATCACTCGATCTCCGTGAACCGGCGCAGGTCGAAGGGCTCGACCAGGATGTTCTCCAACGCCGCCACGCAGGCCTCCAGGTGCGGCGTCCGAAAGTGCGTCGCGAGGGCGTCCGCGTCGACCCACTCCTCCAGCAGCACCACCCGGCGCGGGTCGGTGGGGTGCAGATACAGCTCGTAGCCGATGCAGCCGTCCTCCGCGAGGGTCGGTTCGATCATGCTCTGGAGCAGATCCTTCAGTTCCGCCTCGCGACCCGGCTTGGCGGTGAAGCGGACATTGAGCGTCAAGGTCGACATATTCGTCTCCCGATCTCGTGTGCGACTATTCCCGGCCCGCCGAGGTGAAGGACATATCCGCATAGCGGGTTCCGGAGACCTTGCCCGCGATCGGCTCCAGGGTCGTCAGCTCGTCGTCGGTCAGCGAAATGGTCGCGGCGGCCACGTTGTCGGCGAGCCGGGCCCGGCTCCGGGTGCCCGGGATCGGCACCACCGCGATGTCGCGCACCCTGCTCTGTGCGTGCACCCAAGCCAGCGCGACCTGCGCCAGCGTGATGCCGCGCGCCTCGGCGATGGCCCGCAACGGTGCCAGCAGCTCGGCGTTGTGTGCCGCGTTCTCGCCGGAGAAGCGCGGCATGGTGGAACGGAAATCGTTCGCGTCCGCGGTGCCGGTGAACGCGCCGGTGAGGAAACCACGCCCCAGCGGCGAATACGGCACGAAGGTCACGCCCAGTTCCGCGGCCGCCGGGACCACGGCCGCCTCGACGTCCCGGGAGAACAGCGACCATTCCGACTGCACGGCGGCGATCGGGTGCACCGCGTGCGCCGCACGCAATTCGGCGCCGGTCACCTCGGACAGGCCGAGTGCGCGAACCTTGCCCTCCTGCACCAATTCCGCCATCGCGCCGACCGTGTCCTCGATCGGCACGCCAGGGTCTTTGCGGTGCATGTAGTAGAGGTCGATGGTGTCGATCCGCAGCCTGCGCAGGCTGGCCTCCACCGCGCCGCGGATGTAGGCGGGAGAGTTGTCGAACCCGCGGTAGGCCGGGTCGTCGGCCTTGCGGACGATGCCGAACTTCGTGGCGATCACCACCCGGTCGCGTTCGGCGTGGACGAAATCGCTGAGGAATTCCTCGTTGTGACCCGAGCCGTACACATCGGCGGTGTCGAAGAGCGTGACCCCGAGTTCGAGCGCCCGCTCCAGCGTCGCCCGGGATTCGGTGAGATCGCTTGGCCCGTAGAACTCGCTCATTCCCATGCAGCCCAGACCCTGCGTCCCCACCTCGATGCCGGACGTGCCGAGCGTGGTGGTGGGAAGCCCGCCGGTTGTGGCCCCGCCCGTCGCCGTGCTGCCACCCACCATCGAATCGCTGCTCATAGGTTGATCCCTTCGCTGTCGTGCGCGGTGACCGCGGCCGGCTGGGCCTCCTTGGTTTTGCCCTCGTACAGGGCGATCTTGTAGTCCAGCACGGCCAGGGTCTGACGAAGTTCATCGATCTTGGCGAGTACCTCGGCGCGGGTGTTCCGGAACATCTCCAGCCGCTGCGGGAACGTGGTTTCCCCCGCGCGCACCAGCTCGGCGTAGCGGACCATGTCCGCCACCGACATGCCCGTGGTGCGCAGCCGGCCGATCAACGCCAGCCATTCCAGATCGCGATCACTGAACCGGCGCTTGCCGGTGTGATCCCGGCCGATGTAATCCATCAGCCCGATCCGCTCGTACCAGCGCAACGTGTCCCGGCTCAGTCCGGATCGCTCGGCGGCCTCGCCGATCGAGTACCGCGGCTGCTCCCGATCGCTTCTGTCCTCCTGCAGTGCGGTTTCACTCACTGTGCTCGCCTTTCCCGATGAACACCGACGACGCTAGTCACCTGGAGTGCACTCCAAGCAAGCTGCGTTCGATGTGCGGCGCCTGCGGCACTGCGTGTTCGCGCCCCCTTGTGCGCTCGCACGGGCAATGCTCGGTCTCGCTGCGCTCGAAACGGGAGCGGAGCCGGAATGGTTGCGGCGGGGGTGCGTGCCGACCAGGGACGACGGGAAAGGATCGCGCTGGTCAGCTGCTGTAGTCGGGCAATTGCTGGACGGCCCATTTGTTGCCGTCCGGATCGGAGAAGAAGGTGAACAGACCCCAGCCGAGATCCTTCACCGGTGTGGCGTCGACACCCGCGGCGATCAGCTGCTGATACGCCTCCTCCGCGCTGGCGACCACCATCTGCATGCCCTCGACACTGCCGGGGGTGGCTTCGGTGATGCCCTCGCCGATGCAGATGGAACAGCCCGAACCGGGCGGGGTGAGCTGCACGAAGCGCAGGTTCTCGTTGACCCGGTGGTCGTGGTCGGCGTTGAAGCCGATCTTGGTGTAGAAGTCCTTGGCGCGGTCGACGTCGGTCACCGGAATGGCGACGAGCTCGATTTTCCAATCCATTCGTGCAGCATTCCACTGCCCACCGACAAAGTCCCGGCTTCCGGCCTACCCTGGGAACATGCCTGGAAAGGACATCGACCGCATCAGGGCCCGTTCGGCCTTGGCGACGGTCAAGGAGAGCCCCGTGATCACCGCCATCGCGGTCGCGCCGTTCGCGCTCGCGCTGGGCGTGGTGTGGTGGCTGTTCGGTGGTTTCGCCGCCTTCGTTCTGCTGGTCGTTCTCGGCGCGATCGTCGTGCTGGGCGGCAAGTTACTGCGCTGACCGCGCGCGCCTGCGCGGTCAGCGCGGGATATGGAAGTGGGTCAGCTCGCCGGTTCCCGGGTCGACGTCGGCCCAGGGGCGGTCGAATCGCAGTACCGCGAGTGCCGAGGTCGGGAATTTCCTGCTCAGTTCGACGGCAGGCGCGCAGTCGTGATCGCTCGCCAATTCCCACGCCGTCCACGGCATGCCCGGCGCGTGCCCGAGCACCAGCAGCGTCGCCACGTCGTCGTCGCTGAGCTGGATCAGCTCGATGAGCGTCTCGGGTGCGGCCTCGTAGATCGAGGACTCGAACACGACCGGCGCGGCGATCCCGGTGGCGGTCAGCGTCTGCCTGGTGCGCGTGGCGGTGGAGCAGCGCACGGCATCGATCGGCGGCTGGGTCTCGCGCAGCCACCGACCTGCCAGTCCGGCCTCGCGCCGCCCCCGCGGCGCCAGCGGGCGCTGGTGATCGTCCACGCCATCCGGATAAGCCGATTTGCCGTGCCGCATGAGGATCAGAGTCCGCACCATGGGGATACGGTAAGCCCTCCGGGCGAGAGGTCTCGACCACACTCGAGGCAAACTGAAAGCGGCATCACATCACCCCTTGGGGGTGGCCACAGCCCACGCACATCTTCGAGGATCAGCACAATATGGCCTACGTAATCACGCAGCGTTGTTGCAACGACGCCAGCTGCGTTTCCGAGTGCCCGGTCGACTGCATCCGTCCCACCCCGGACCAGCCGGAGTTCGCGACGACCGAGATGCTCTACATCGACCCCGACACCTGTATCGACTGCGGCGCCTGTGTCGACGCGTGCCCGGTGGAGGCCATCTTCTCCGAGGACGACCTGACCGCCTCGCTGGCGCGGTTCCGGGAGATCAATGCCGCCTATTTCCAACGGCACCCGCTGGAATCGAACTTCGATCCGATCGTCACGCCCGCGCGTCCACCGAGGGAACTGGGCACGCTGCGCGTCGCGATCGTCGGCGCCGGGCCCGCGGCCTGCTACGCGGCCGACGAACTGCTGCGCAGGGCCGACGTCGAGATCGAGATGTTCGACCGGCTGCCGACGCCATGGGGCCTGGTCCGGGCGGGCGTCGCCCCCGACCACCCCGGCACCAAGATGGTGTCGAACATGTTCGAGTCCGCGTTCCGCCGGGAGACGCTGCAGTACTACCTGAATGTCGAGGTAGGCACGCATATCTCGCACGAGGAACTGTTGCGCCACCACCACGCCGTGATCTACGCGGTCGGCGCCTCGACCGACCGCCGGATGGGCATCCCCGGCGAGGATCTGCCGGGCAGCCACTCCGCCACCGAGTTCGTCGCCTGGTACAACGGCCACCCCGACTACGCCGACCGGACCTTCGACCTGTCCGGTGAGCGGGCCGTGATCGTCGGCAACGGCAACGTCGCGTTGGACGTGGCGCGCGTGCTGACCGTCGACCCCGACGAGCTCGCCAAGACCGACATCGCCGACTATGCGCTGGATGCCTTGCGACAGAGCAACATTCGCGAAGTTGTGATACTCGGCAGGCGCGGTCCGTTGCAGGCGGCCTACACCTCGTCGGAGTTCCTGGCCCTCGCCCACCTGAAGGGGGTCGACGTGGTCGTGGACGGCGCCGATCTGGAACTCGACCACGTCAGCCAGGCGATCGTCGACGACCCGGAGATCGAGCCGTCGCTGGGCTTGAAGTACACGCTCGCCAAGGAATACGCGGCCGGTCGCCGCGCCGAGGGCAACAAGCGGATCGTGTTCCGCTACCTGGTCTCGCCCACCGCGCTGACCGGAACCGACCGGGTGGAGTCGGTCCAGGTCGTGCACAACGAACTGTTCGACGCGCAGGGCCAGCTGGTGGCCAGGCCGACCGACCGCACCGAGACCATCGACGCCACGCTGGTGTTGCGGTCCATCGGCTACCGCGGCGAGCCGGTCGCCGGCCTGCCGTTCGACGAGCGGCGCGGCGTCGTGCCCAACGAGAACGGCCGGGTCATCGGCGACGACGGCACGCCACTGCCCGGTGTGTACGTCAGCGGCTGGATCAAGCGCGGCCCACGCGGCGTCATCGGCTCGAACCGGACCGACTCCGAGGAGACGGTGGAACTGCTGCTCGCCGATTTCACCGCGGGCAAACTCGGTGCGCCGGAAGGCGACCGCGCCGCGCTGAAGACCCTGCTGTCCCAGCGTCAGGCCGACCTGGTGGACCGAGCGGGCTGGAAGGCGATCGACCAGGCCGAGAAGGCGGCGGGCAAGACCGCGGGCCGGCCCAGGGTCAAATTCACCACCCGGGAAGACCTGCTCAAAGCTGCCCGCGGCTGAGAGCCAGGATGCCGGTCGGATCACTCGAGATCCGACCGGCTCTCCGCGCGTCGCGTCTCGATCAGTCAACTGATCGCGTAGTGCGTCGGTAACCGATCAAGTAGGCCAGAACGGACCGGGACCGAACGCAGAATGTGACTTCCGTATCCCCCGACTGGTACGGCACTTACGCAACATCTGGTTTCGCAAGAACATGGGTAACTCGCCGGGTACGCCCAGAACTCGAGTGGCACCCCACGTGGGACCTGTACGTAGATCTCGCGGCACTCGACTTGTACGGCCTGAATACGCGGAGAGGCGGATCAGCCCGGCAGTGGCATGATGCGGACCACGGTGGTGGTGGTCCCGCCGACCACGAACCATAATCGCAGCACCGGCTGCCCGGTCCGGTCGCCCGGCTCGTACCGGCTGCGCACGGTCACGTGCTGGCGGGCCAGCACCGGAGCGACGTACTCGATCACCGCGCGGTGCGGCCCAGCGAGCAGCTTGGGATATTCGACCAGGAACTGCTCCACCGCCTGCCAGTAGCAGGCGTTGTTGACGTGGTTGTACTGATCGATGTCGGTCGCGCGCACCGGGAATGGCATGTCCGTGTCCGACTCCGGCGGCGTGGCGTCGGTCAGGTACGGCCGCCACCGCAGGCGGTGTTCGGTGGCGGTGCGGGCCAGGTAGGCCAGGCCTTCGTCGCTGATCCGCGAGGGCATGCCGGTGGACTCGCTGATATTGATCCAGAAGCCCTCGGTCTCGATCAGACCACCGTTGCCGCTGGTGATCCGTACGCGCATATTGGTCCACCGAGTGGACATCGCCGAGCACCACCGCAGCAACCGCACCTCGTCCGGCCACAGAATCGGGCGGATGACGTCGATGACCGTCCGGCGGACGATCCAGTTCGGGTCGCTTCGATGGAAGAACGTCTTATGCAGGTTTTCCCAGGCGATATCTTGCAGGTAGCGGGCGATGGCATCGAACCGCAACCGGTCGTAGGGATCCACATCGCCAGCCCGGACGGGCCACGCCGAAGCAAAGCCCATGCCCTCCTGGGGAAGCGGGGCGAGTGGCTGATCGAGTGACACTTGTGCTCCTCGCGCTGCACGGTGTGCCGCGTTTCTTCATGCGGTGCTGTTGTGACGACTTTACGGGGCGTACGTCACACCCTCGCGTCGAGCCGTCTGTACCTCCTTCATAGTCCGCCAGGGGGCACCCGGGCCAGGATCTATGGCAATGGCCCCGCTATCGACCCGATCAATAACCCTGGTACGCGCCTCCCGAGTTCACGGCAGCCACACCGGGCACATTGGCGAGTGACCCGTAGCGGTCGATCGAGTACCGCACTCCGGCGATGATGTTGTCCACCGGGTTCCAGATGTCGTCGTGGCCGGGCGCCTTGTAGGCGTTGAACGTGCTGTCGATGGTCTGCATCAGCCCCTTGGACGGATGCCCGGCGACCCAGTTGCTGTCCCACCGGTTCTCGGCGTACGGGTTACCAGCGGACTCGTGCTGGATGATCAGGGCGATTGCCCGCTCATCGATGTCCTTGGGGTCGTAGCCCATCGCGATGAGCTTCTGCTTGGCCTCCGCGATCCATCGCGCGATATCGCCGCTCGGCAGCGGCCCGGTCGGCGCGGACGGGCCCGGGCCGGTGTGGTGCGGCGTGCCCGACGTGCCGTGCGGCGACCCCGAGTTGCCGTGCTGGCCGGACATCAGCTGATTCGGACGGTTCGACGACTGGTCGGCGACCGGTGGACCCGAAGTACTCGCCGGTGCGGTCGCGGCGGGCGCGGGCACGTTCACGCTGGGTTCGCCCAGCCCGGCGAACGCCGCTTCCAGCTTGCCGACCGCGCCCTCCACCTGTGTTCTCGCCTGCTCGGCCACGTCGTGTGCGGTTTTCAACGCGTTGGTCAGCTCCCAGGTGCGGGAGGCCGCCTGGAGCGCCTCCTGGAAGACCAACCCCTCCACATCGGCCTTGTCGGCGTGCGCGCGGAGGTAGGCGATCCGCCCCTTGGCGTCCACGGCGCCGTTGGCCGCGACCTCGAAGGGCGGCGTCTGGTTGAGCGCGTCGTCGCGCAGACGCAGCACCTTGGCTTTCGCCTCGGTAAGGTTCTGCACCTGGGCGGTGAGGGCGGATTTCAACTCCAGCAGTGCGGCGCTCACCGCGGAGGCGCGGGTCTTCTCGGTATGCATCCTGGTGTTCGCGGCGTCGCCCGCGGAGCCGGACCACTTCTGCGCGTCGGCGAGCGCCCTGGTGTCGTCGATGCCCTTGCCGACCGCGGTGTCCAGGCCTTGGGACATGGTTCCGGCGAGCTCACCCGCCGCCGACAGCTGCTCCGGCTGCCAGTTCACTACGTCGGGGATGGTGAGCGTCATGGCAGTCGCAGTCCGATCGCCCGGAGTTTCGCCGCGAAGTCGTCCTCGGCCAGTTCGTACTTGCCCGCCGCGTCGTGCAGGTTGTCGGCGACCGTGGTGAGGCGTGCGCCGATGCGTTCGAGGCAGCGATGCGCGGCGTCGCTCGCGCGCTGAGCCACCGGACCGAAATCGGTGCCGGGCAGCGCCGCCACGGCGGCGGCGAAACCCTCGCCTCTGCCCAGATCGGTGACGGCCGTGGCCTCGGTGCGCAAAGTCTGGGCGAACGACCGCAGCGCCGCCGGATCGACGTGCATCGTCGTCGCAGGTTGCGACTGGTTTCGCTCGACCATGAATCCCCCTTCCCTCCCGACCGACAGGTCGCGGTCAGCATAACAAAATCGGCTGTTCACGACAGGCGCCCGCGGCAGCGGATTCCACAGCCGCCGCAGCCTCGATCCGGTCCGCCGCAAGGCTTCCGGCGGACGTGGTCCGGCCGCGCCCGTTATGTTGTCGGTGTGGCGTCGGCGCGGACCATGCCGTCGCGAGGACAGAGAGGTCGGCTCATGCGCGCAGCTCAGGTGAGCAAGCTGGAAGGACCGGAAGCGGTCGAGATCGTGGACATCCCGGAGCCCGCGTCCTACCCGGGCGGCGTCGTGATCGACGTGCACGCGGCGGGTGTCGCCTTCCCCGATGTGCTGATGACGCGCGGCCTCTACCAGATGAAGCCGGAATTGCCCTTCGTCGTCGGCGGCGAGGTCTCGGGCATCGTCCGGGAGGCCCCGCAGGACGCGCACGTGCGGGCGGGTGACCGGGTGGTGGCGCTGACCCTGCTCGGCAACGCCATGGCCGAGACCGCCGTCGTGCCCGCGGCGATGGTGTTCCGGCTGCCCGACAACGTCTCGCTGGAGGCGGGCGCCGGCATCCTGTTCAACGACCTGACCGTGCACTTCTGCCTGCGCAACCGGGGCAGGCTGGCCGCGGGTGAGACCGTGCTGGTGCACGGCGCGGCGGGCGGCATCGGCACCTCGACGCTCCGGATGGCCGCGGCGCTCGGCGCGGGCCGGGTGATCGCCGTGGTGAGCACGGAAGCCAAGGCCGAGGTGGCCCGCGCGAACGGCGCCACCGACGTGGTGCTGACCGACGGCTGGCTCGCCGCGGTAAAGGAGCTGACCGGCGGTCGCGGCGTCGACATCGTGCTCGACCCGGTCGGCGGCGAGCGCTTCACCGACAGCATTCGCTCACTCGCCTCGGCGGGACGGTTGCTGGTGGTGGGATTCACCGCCGGTGAGATCCCCACCGTCAAGGTCAACCGGCTGCTGCTGAAGAACGTCGAGGTGGTCGGCGCGGCGTGGGGGGAATGGGTGATGTCGCATCCGGGCTATCTGCAGGAGCAGTGGGCCGAGGTGGAACCGCTGCTGGCATCCGGGAAGATCGCGCCGCCGGAGACGGCGCTCTACCCGCTGGACCAGGCGGCCGAGGCGATCGCCTCGCTGGACAACCGCACCGCCACCGGCAAGGTCGTGGTCACGCTGCGCTGACCCGCACGCCGACCGACCCGCCATGAAGCTGTCCAACCGGGTACTGAACCGGACCCTGCTGGCCCGCCAGCATCTGCTGGAGCGCTCGCGGTTGACCGTGCACGAGATGTGCGACCATCTCGTCGGTCTCCAGGCCCAGGATTCGCCGCCGCCGTTCGTCGCATTGTGGAGTCGCGTCGCGGATTTCGATCCGACGACGGTGTCGGCCGCGCTGGAGGACCGCTCGCTGGTCCGGATCACCCTGATGCGCGGCACGATTCACCTGGTCACTCCCGCCGACGCGCTGCGGATCGCGCCGCACGTCCAGCCGGAGCTCGAAAAGGTGCCGTTCCGTAAGGGTTTCAACTACGGCGCGATGGTGGGTCTGGATCCGGAGGAGGTGCGCGGGCACGGTGAGGCGGCGCTCGGCGACGAACCGATGTCCGCGGCGGACCTGCGCGCCCGCGCCGCCGAGCGGTACCCCGATCGCGACGCGGGCGCGGTGCTGCAGACCTGGCTGTATCAGCTGCCGGTCCTGCAGACTCCGCCCCGCGGGAAATGGAAGGACAGCAGCAGGCCGATCTGGTCGCGGGTCGAACCGTGGCTGGGCGCTCCGCTCGACCCGACGTACCCGCTGGCCGAGCTGCTCTTCCGCTACCTGCGCGCCTTCGGCCCGGCCAGCACGATGGACATGCAGACCTGGTCGAAGTTGCCCGGCATGAAGCACGCGGTCGCCCAACTCGGCGACCGGGTGCGCACCTACACCGACGAGCGCGGCCGCACGCTCTACGACGTCGCCGACGGCGAACTTGCCGATCCGGATCTTCCCGCTCCGGTCCGGTTGCTCGGTTGGTACGACAACGCCCTGCTCTCGCACCAGGACCGGACCAGGATCGTGCCCGACGGCGCGGCCCCTCCGCTACGCGCCTTCGCCGCGCAGGTGTCGCCGATCCTGGTCGACGGGTTTCTCGCGGGGTTGTACAAGGTCTTCGCGAACGCGAAGACGGCCCGGCTCCGGATCAGCCCGATCAGGGCATGGACCAACACCGAGCGCGCGGCCGTGGAAGCCGAGGCACATGCTCTGCTCGCCTTTCTGGAGGCGGGCAAACAGCAGAACGTGGAAATTCTCGACCCGCACGCCGATCTGCGTCCCTGATCGCGTGGCCACAGTGCCTGCGCGGATCGCGAGCGGACGCGGTCACGGCTCGCGCGGCGGACGGTAGGCGGGCGCCTTGGTGGTCCCGGTCGGACTCAGCGTGCGCAGCAGCGGTAGCGCACGGCGCGCCACCACGGTGGACAGCACGATGACGCTGTGCGAACGCACCACCGACGACGTCCGGTCGATGCTCAGCAGTACGGCCTGCAACCCGGCGTGCGAGTCGGCCCCGATCCGGCACAGCACGTCGCCCGAGCCGGTGGTGGCATATGCCTCCAGCACGCCGGGGATGGCGTCGAGTTCGGCGGCCACCGTGTCCAGCGCGCCCTGGGCGATCTCCAGGGTGACGAATGCCTGCACGTCGAATCCCGCCGCGGTGACGTCGATGTGCGGGTCGTAGGAGGCGATCACGCCGGATTCCTCCATGCGGGCGATCCGGGATTGCACGGTCGCGCGGGCGACCTTGGTGCGGCGGGAGAGTTCGAGGATGCCCGCCTTCTGGTACTCGTGCATCGCGGTGAGGATGGCGAGATCGAGTTCGTCGAGTTTCGCCGGTGTGCGCGGCATGACGGCCTCCGTTTCGAGCAGGTCTCCGCCTCTCCGGGTCTTCCGGTCCTGCTTCTGCTATTCAAATTGTCCAGCATCCAGGGCTGTTTCCTAGCCGAATTCGCCACACTGTCCATCGAGAATTCGCGCTGTTGCCTACTGGGCGGGCCCGGCGATTTCCTTGGAACATGACCATCGAGCACCTGCCGAATGCCCGGTCCGGCGCCGTCCCCAGCGACGGCGAGTTGCGCACCCTCGTGGGGCTGGTCGACCACGACGACAGCGGCGATCCCTTCCCGGTCATTGGATGGGACGCCCTGGTCTGGGTGGTGGGCAACGCCACCCAGACCGCGCATTTCCTGGAATCCGCCTTCGGTATGCGGTTGGAGGCGTACTCCGGTCCCGAGACCGGCAACCGTGACCACAAGGCATTCGTCTTGCGCAGCGGCGCGGCCCGTTTCGTGATCACCGGTGCGGTGGACCCGGACAGTCCGCTGGTCGCCCATCACGATCGGCACGGCGACGGCGTGGTCGACATCGCGCTGGAGGTGCCCGACGTGGACCGCTGCGTGGCGTGGGCCCGCGCAAACGGGGCCACCATCCTGGTCGAACCGCACGACGACTCCGACGACTTCGGCACCGTTCGCTCGGCCGCGCTGGCGACCTACGGCGACACCAGGCACACGCTGGTCGACCGCTCCGGCTACCACGGGCCCTACCTGCCCGGTTATGTTCCCCGGCGCTCGCACTACCAGCGGCGCGACGGCGCGCCCACCCGGCTGTTCCAGGCGATCGACCACGTCGTCGGCAACGTGGAACTCGGGCAGATGGACGAGTGGGTCGAGTTCTACCGGCGCGTCATGGGTTTCACGAACATGGCCGAGTTCGTCGGCGACGACATCGCCACCGAGTACTCGGCGCTGATGAGCAAGGTCGTCGCCAACGGAAATCACCGGGTGAAGTTCCCGCTCAACGAACCCGCCCCGAGCAAGAAGCGCTCCCAGATCGATGAGTACCTGGAGTTCTATCGCGGTCCTGGCGTGCAGCACATCGCCCTGGCCACCAGCGACATCCTCGGCTGTGTCGACGCGCTCCGCCGTGAAGGCGTCGAGTTCCTGGAGACACCCGCCGCCTACTACGAGGACCCCGAACTGCGCGCTCGCATCGGCCGTGTCCGCGTCCCGGTCGAGGAACTCCAGCGCCGCGGCATTCTCGTCGACCGGGACGAAGACGGCTATTTGTTGCAGATCTTCACCAGACCGCTCACCGACCGGCCCACCGTCTTCTTCGAACTCATCGAACGCCACGGCTCGCTCGGCTTCGGCAAGGGAAATTTCAAGGCGCTGTTCCAGGCGATTGAGCGGGAGCAGGAAGCCCGAGGCAACCTCTAGGGCCAGCAAACGACCGATGCGGTCGAGCAACCGGCGTATGCATTCGACGATCGTGGCTGCGTTCGGCACCAGCGGCGCGGAGCCACGATGTGTTTACGCCGAAATCAGGCGGGCTGCGCTCATGAGGAGCGCAGTCGTACCGAGGGCTCCCTGCCCGCCGATGGGATCAGGGCTCCCCGGGGACCAGGAGTGCCCACCTCCCATCCGGATATTGCTTGCAATAGAAGCGATCACCGCTGGAATCGGTGTACCCCTTCGCCCGTCCCTCCCTCACGCAGGTTGCCGCGTCGCCGTAGATGCCCTTGATTCCGCCGACCGCAGCCGCCGTTCCGGTCGACCCGGCGACGACCGCGCCTGTCGTCAGTAGCGCGAGCATCGAGTACACGATGAATTTCACGTGAGAACCCCCGTCAATCGGTGTTTGCGCCAGATCTCGCTGGTGCGTGACCCGTTTCTCCGGACCTGCCGGGCGGATTTCATTCGAAGAGAAGACGCCTTTGGCGGTGATAGTGGACGGCACGGTGACCGGCCTGTCCTCATAGAATCCCCCGGCATGATCAGCAGTGGCGAAAGACGTTCTGATTGGACGTATTTCGACAATCGTGAGCCTACCCGGGCCCGGTGGTCGGCGGCAAGAGTGCCCCGCCGGGTCCGTCGGCGCCATGCCTTTGTGACTCCCCCTCGGTAGAGTCTCAGGCATGCGGATCAAGTCGGCGATCGTCACCGCGGTAGCCTTGGTCCTCGCGCTGGCGGGGTGCGGTTCGGACGTGCCGTCCGAGGACTCCGGGCCATCGCGTCCGGTGCCGAAGGTGGTGGGGTTGGGTCCGTTCGTCGGAGAGTGTGGGCATGTGACCGACGACGAGGTGCGCACCATCGGTGGGCTCGGCCAGATCTCGGGCGTGTTCCGAAATGCGGTCGGCTGCAACTGGCAGTCGGCCGGGATCGGTTCGTCCAGCATCACTTTTGCTTCCTACCGGGGCAGTCCGATCGAGCGGGAACGGGCGTGGGTAACCGTCGAAGGCCGCGCACCCGATCCGATCGAAGTGGCCGGTCGGGATGGGTTCGCCGCATTGGATCCAAGCGGACTCGTCTGCGATCTGGCGATACAGCTCGGCGACGACTTCTTCGAGTGGTCGACGTCATTCGGACGCTACTCCGCGGCCTCCGGTAACCCCTGCGACCGGAGCCGTGCTCTGGCCGAGCTGACATTGCAGCGGTTGCAGTAAGGGGCAGGGCATGAATGTCGGACGACGTCTAGGTAGTCGCCTTGCGGCCTTGGCCGTTGCCATCACCGTCGCGTTGACCGTGGGCGGCTGTAGCCAAGTGGTTTCTGGGTCCGCGCATCCCGTGGGCGGAAGCCAGCCTGTCAACACCAGGCTGGACAAGCTACTGCGGGAATGCCAAATCCTGTCCCGGGAGCAGATCGGCAAAGCGGTTGGTGAGGACGTCACGGTCAGCGAGTCGTTCTTCGGCGCGGTGTGCATGTGGGATCTGGTCGGCGCGCCCGGCGGCAACGGCATGGCCACGCTCAACTGGTACGAGAACGGCACGCTGAGCAACGAGAAGCAGACCAACAACAAGCTCGGCTACGTCACCACCAACATCACCGTCCAGAGCGCCCTGGCGCTGCAGATCCGGCGACCGAACGATCCCGACTCCTGCGGTGTGACGGCGAGCGCGCCGGACAACGGCGTGATCGGCTGGTGGATCAACTACCGGCCCGGCTCCGCCCACCCCGATCCCTGCGAGGCCGCCAAGAAGCTGATGGAGATGACCTTGAATCTGGCCAGGTAGAGCGCTGCCACAGTGACCCCGCTTTGACCCTGTGTCCCGGCCACGGGTATCGTGGATCGCTGTGCCCGGAAGCATGCGGGCAAGTTCGTGCGTGACCGTAGGCCAGCGAGAGCGGCTGACGACTCCAGCGTGCCCGGAATCCGGGCTCCGCGCCGCGCGCGACACGCCCGACCTCGGGACGCGAGAAACGTGGCCGGACGTGCGAGTGAAAGCTCGATGACAGCGGAGTGAACGACGGGCCCGAGACGGCAACGCGCCGCCGACGGCCCCGGGAACGCCGCGAACGACAACAGACATGAAGTCCAGACACCGCGTTAACTAATAAGGAAAGCCGGTCTATGCCAACCATCAACCAGCTGGTCCGCAAGGGTCGCCGCGACAAGGTCGCCAAGACGAAGACCGCGGCCCTGAAGGGGAGCCCGCAGCGTCGTGGCGTGTGCACCCGCGTGTACACCACGACCCCGAAGAAGCCGAACTCCGCGCTGCGCAAGGTCGCGCGTGTTCGCCTGACCAGCGCGGTCGAGGTCACGGCCTACATCCCGGGCGAGGGCCACAACCTGCAGGAGCACTCCATGGTGCTCGTCCGCGGCGGTCGTGTGAAGGACCTCCCCGGTGTTCGCTACAAGATCATCCGCGGCTCGCTCGACACCCAGGGTGTGAAGAACCGCAAGCAGGCCCGCAGCCGCTACGGCGCCAAGAAGGAGAAGAGCTGATATGCCACGCAAGGGCCCCGCACCCAAGCGTCCGCTGATCAACGACCCGGTCTACGGTTCGCCGCTGGTTACGCAGCTGGTCAACAAGATCCTGCTGGACGGCAAGAAGTCCACCGCGGAGCGCATCGTCTACGGCGCGCTGGAGCAGGCGCGCGAGAAGACCGGCACCGACCCGGTCGTCACCCTCAAGCGCGCGCTGGACAACGTGAAGCCGTCGCTCGAGGTGAAGCCCCGCCGCGTCGGTGGCGCCACCTACCAGGTTCCGGTCGAGGTCCGTCCGGGCCGCGCCAACACCCTGGCCCTGCGCTGGCTGGTCAACTTCTCCCGCGCGCGCCGGGAGAAGACCATGGTCGAGCGCCTGGCCAACGAACTGCTCGACGCCAGCAACGGCCTCGGCGCCTCGGTCAAGCGCCGCGAGGACACCCACAAGATGGCCGAGTCCAACCGGGCCTTCGCGCACTACCGCTGGTGACGTCTGCCCGGCCCGTCGTCTGGGTCGGGAGGCACAGCCGGAACGCGGCACCGACCGGCCGCTTCCGGCGTTGACATAGTGGCGACCACAGGGTCGTCCCCGATAATCCCAACTAGCTACGAGCGGGGAAGATTTCCGTGGCACAGGACGTGCTCACCGACCTGAACAAGGTCCGCAACATCGGCATCATGGCCCACATCGATGCGGGCAAGACGACCACAACTGAACGCATCCTCTTCTACACCGGCATCACCTACAAGATCGGTGAGGTCCACGACGGCGCCGCCACGATGGACTGGATGGAGCAGGAGCAGGAGCGTGGTATCACCATCACCTCCGCGGCGACCACATGCTTCTGGAAAGAAAACCAGATCAACATCATCGACACCCCCGGGCACGTCGACTTCACCGTGGAGGTGGAGCGGTCGCTGCGCGTGCTCGACGGCGCCGTCGCGGTGTTCGACGGCAAGGAAGGCGTCGAGCCGCAGTCCGAGCAGGTGTGGCGTCAGGCCGACAAGTACGACGTGCCGCGGATCTGTTTCGTCAACAAGATGGACAAGCTCGGTGCGGACTTCTACTTCACCGTGCAGACCATCAAGGACCGCCTCGGCGCCAAGCCGCTGGTCATCCAGCTGCCGATCGGCGCGGAGGACACCTTCGAGGGCATCGTCGACCTGGTCGAGAACAACGCCAAGGTCTGGCGGGGCGAGACCAAGCTCGGTGAGCAGTACGAGGTCGTCGAGATCCCCGAGGATCTGAAGGAGCGGGCCGAGCAGTACCGCCAGGAACTGCTGGAGACCGTCGCCGAGTCCGACGAGGCGCTGCTGGAGAAGTTCTTCGGCGGCGAAGAGCTCACCATCGACGAGATCAAGGGCGCCATCCGCAAGCTGACGGTGACCTCCGAGCTCTACCCGGTGCTGTGCGGCTCGGCGTTCAAGAACAAGGGCGTGCAGCCCATGCTGGACGCGGTCATCGACTACCTGCCCTCGCCGCTGGACGTGGAGGCCACCACCGGCCACGTGCCCGGCAAGGAAGAGGAGCTGCTGACCCGCAAGCCGAGCGCCGACGAGCCGTTCGCCGCCCTGGCGTTCAAGATCGCCGTGCACCCGTTCTTCGGCAAGCTGACCTACGTCCGCGTGTACTCCGGCAAGGTCGACTCCGGCGCCCAGGTCATCAACTCCACCAAGGGCAAGAAGGAGCGTCTGGGCAAGCTGTTCCAGATGCACTCCAACAAGGAGAACCCGGTCGGCGCCGCCTCGGCGGGTCACATCTACGCGGTGATCGGCCTCAAGGACACCACCACCGGTGACACCCTGTGCGATCCGCAGAACCAGATCGTGCTGGAGTCGATGACCTTCCCGGACCCGGTCATCGAGGTCTCCATCGAGCCGAAGACCAAGTCCGACCAGGAGAAGCTGGGCACCGCGATCCAGCGTCTCTCCGAAGAGGACCCGACCTTCTCGGTCAAGCTGGACGCCGAGACCGGCCAGACCGTCATCGGCGGTATGGGCGAGCTGCACCTCGACATCCTGGTCGACCGCATGAAGCGCGAGTTCAAGGTCGAGGCGAACGTCGGCAAGCCGCAGGTGGCCTACCGCGAGACCATCACCAAGCCGGTCGAGAAGCTCGAGTACACCCACAAGAAGCAGACGGGTGGCTCGGGTCAGTTCGCGAAGGTCATCATCGCGCTCGAACCGTTCGTGGGCGAGGACGGCGCACACTACGAGTTCGAGAACAAGGTCACCGGTGGTCGCGTGCCGAAGGAGTACATCCCTTCGGTCGACGCGGGCGCGCAGGACGCCATGCAGTACGGTGTGCTCGCCGGTTACCCGCTGGTCAACCTGAAGGTCACGCTGCTGGACGGCGCCTACCACGACGTCGACTCGTCGGAAATGGCGTTCAAGATCGCCGGCGCGCAGGCTCTGAAGGAAGCGGCCCGCAAGGCCGGTCCGGTGATCCTCGAGCCGATGATGGCGGTCGAGGTCACCACGCCCGAGGACTACATGGGCGACGTGATCGGCGACCTGAACTCCCGCCGTGGTCAGATCCAGGCCATGGAGGAACGCAGTGGTGCCCGTGTCGTCAAGGCGCTGGTTCCGCTCTCGGAGATGTTCGGTTACATCGGTGACCTGCGGTCGAAGACCCAGGGCCGGGCGAACTACTCCATGGTGTTCGACTCGTACGCGGAGGTTCCGGCCAACGTGTCGAAGGAGATCATCGCCAAGGCGACCGGCGAGTAATGGCTCCCGGGCGTTTGTAAACCCTTTCCCCGTGTCCGCGGGGATCGACCCCCGCACTGCTGCAATTGCACGCACCAACAAGTCCAGGAGGACAAAGAAGTGGCGAAGGCGAAGTTCGAGCGGACGAAGCCGCACGTCAACATCGGCACCATCGGTCACGTCGACCACGGCAAGACCACGCTGACCGCAGCGATCACCAAGGTGCTGGCTGACAAGTACCCGGATCTGAACCAGAGCTTTGCGTTCGATCAGATCGACAAGGCGCCGGAGGAGAAGGCTCGTGGTATCACGATCAACATCTCCCACGTCGAGTACCAGACCGAGAAGCGCCACTACGCGCACGTCGACGCGCCGGGTCACGCCGACTACATCAAGAACATGATCACCGGTGCGGCGCAGATGGACGGCGCCATCCTGGTGGTCGCGGCGACCGACGGCCCGATGCCGCAGACTCGTGAGCACGTGCTGCTGGCCCGTCAGGTCGGCGTGCCCTACATCCTGGTCGCGCTGAACAAGGCCGACATGGTCGACGACGAGGAGATCCTCGAGCTCGTCGAGATGGAGGTCCGCGAGCTGCTGGCTTCGCAGGAGTTCGACGAGGAGGCCCCGGTCGTGCGGGTCTCCGGTCTGAAGGCGCTCGAGGGCGACCCGAAGTGGACCGAGTCGGTGCTGGAGCTGATGAACGCGGTCGACGAGTCCATCCCGGACCCGGTTCGTGAGACCGACAAGCCGTTCCTGATGCCGATCGAGGACGTGTTCACCATCACCGGTCGTGGCACCGTCGTCACCGGCCGTGTGGAGCGTGGCGTGATCAACGTCAACGAGGAAGTCGAGATCACCGGCATCCGCCCGGAGACCACCAAGACCACGGTCACCGGTATCGAGATGTTCCGCAAGCTGCTCGACCAGGGTCAGGCCGGTGACAACGTCGGTCTGCTGATCCGTGGTATCAAGCGTGAGGACGTGGAGCGCGGCCAGGTCGTCGTGAAGCCGGGCACCACCACCCCGCACACCGAGTTCGAGGGCCAGGCGTACATCCTGTCGAAGGACGAGGGCGGCCGCCACACCCCGTTCTTCAACAACTACCGTCCGCAGTTCTACTTCCGTACGACTGACGTGACGGGCGTTGTGACCCTGCCCGAGGGCACCGAGATGGTCATGCCCGGTGACAACACCGAGATGTCCGTCAAGCTGATCCAGCCGGTCGCCATGGACGAGGGTCTGCGGTTCGCGATCCGCGAGGGTGGCCGCACCGTCGGCGCCGGTCGCGTCACGAAGATCATCAAGTGATTCCCTGAATCGCTGGGAACGGCGCCGCTCCTTCGGGAGCGGCGCCGTTCGCGTTTCAGGTGCGGTGCCCCTGTCGGGCAGTGGCGGTGAGTCAGCAGCCGTAGGCGCGGCCGACGGCGGATTCGCGCTGGGAGTCCGGGAGTTCGCGCAGGCAGCCGAGTGGGATGACGCCCTCGGAGCTCATCTGCACACCGCTGCGCGCGGTGGGGTTCACGCAGGTGAGGCCCGTCGTGGCGAGGCGGCAGGCGTAGTCGCCGAAGGTGAGAGTGCTGTCGTACGGCAGTGTCTGTCCCTGGCCGTGGATGAAAAGCCCTGGGTCGCCGCGGAATTGGCCGACGGTCAGGCGCTGGTCGGAGTAGGTGACGTACCCGCCGAACCAGTTTCCATACCCTTCGCCGGGCGCGGGGACCGGTTCCTTCAGTTCGACCATGCAATCGAATCCGTCCATGCCGAGCGCGGTCCCGGTGACGCAGCTGATCTTGCCGGTCGGGCTGACGAACGCGATATCCGCTTGCAGATCGGTCACCGGACCGCCATCGAGGCTTGCCGAGTGGTAGTGCCCGAGATCAATGATGGAACCTTGACGGACCCAATCGATCCGATCCCGCAACTCGCTCTCCGAGGACGCCGACGTGCCGGTTTGCGACGAACCCGCCACTGGCTGCGGCTTTCCCGTCGTGGTCTGCGAGCACGCACACAACACCATTGCCACGCCGACCAGCACTGCCCACCGCATATCGGAAACACTAGCCCGTCGCGCGGCAACGGAACTCTCACACCAGGGACGCGGTCCATGACAACGAGATCGCGCGGTGATCGGCACCGAATGCGTCTTCCTCGACCTCATGGCCCTGGATCGCTGGACGAACGAGCTGAGATTGCGTACCGCGATCAGAGTCGAGGCGACTTGACCACCACGCATGGACTGGTCAGAAGTGAGGTGTCAGCTGCCAAACCGGAAGCGAGCAATGCCGCTGCGACGAGATTCAGAACCTGGGTGTCTGCGACGTCCGACCGGATACGGCCGGTGGTGGCGCGGCGCTGGAACTCCTCTGCCGCTGCTCTGGCATCCGAGATGTGCGGGTCGACGGCAGTGCGATCCTTGGATCCGGCGGATACGAAGGCCTCCCAGACCAGCAGATCGAGGGAGCCGCTGAGCAGGCTTGCCGCGTCCACTCCGGCCCGGATCGGGCGGTGCAGCGTCTCAGCGAGCCGGTGCATCACATACGACGCCTGTTGGACGCCGAACGCGAGCGCGATGGTTCCCGCGCCCGCGCACCACGGGCGTCCTGCCTCGCCGACTCGTTGCCGCCCGAGCCCACCCGTCGCGGACGGATTGGGGATGAACAGCGGCGCTTCGAATCCGAGCGCGACCGGGCGGCGTCCGTCGAGGTCGGCCGCGAGCGAGGTAACGAGGTCGTCCAAGTCGCGACCGCCACTCGCTTCGACTCCCGCTATTCGCCACCATCCGACATTCGCGAGTTTCCCGACATCGACAGCGGCGACGACGAGCTGGTTGGGCGACATACCAGCAACATATCCCCGTTCGCCGCGGTGCGGCCCATGCTGTTCCGAGTGATGGCGCTCCGGGCTGCGCCGCTGCTGTGCCCTCAGGGTGGTTCGAGCGCTGTCATCGCGTTCCGGCCTGCACGCGGCCGAGGCATTACAGCCAACCCAGGTCCCGGGCCCGGAGGGCGGCCTGGAAGCGAGTGCGCGCGCCGAGGCGTGCCATGAGATCGGCGATGTGGGCGCGGAACTTGCGCACCGAGATGTTGAGCGACCGGGCCGCGGTCTCGTCGGTGTCGTAGGCGGTGAGCGCGTGCAGGACGTGCTGTTCGATCGGCAAAAGCGGAAGATCGTCGAGATCGCTGGCCCGCGACCACATTCCGTCGAAGAAGTCCGCCAGCACGGCCGCGACGCCCGGTTGTCCGAGCTGCAGCAGCCCGCCCTGCGGCTCGGTGGGGTCGGCTTGGACGAACGCCACCGCTCGGTTGATGACTGTCAGGAGCTTGACCGGTTCGGAGGTCACCCGGTGCAGGTCGCCCAGCGCGTTCCGGCGTCGCGCGTAGGATCGCAGCTCCGGATCCGCTGGAGCGGGTGCGGAGACGATGGTGCGGCTGCGAAGTCCGCTCGCCTGCCAGCGCGGTGTCCGCACCGGGAGAGACAAGACGTCCGGACGGTGCGTGTGTGGCCGTGCGGACACGATCTCGCCGGCTTCGTCGGCGAGGATGGCGCGAATACGTCGAGCGGCTTCCCGCCGGTCCGGAATGTGCTCGATCAGGCGGATCGAGCGGCGACTGCGATGCTCTTCGGACAGCTCCTCGAGGACGTCCCATGCACTGGTGAGTACGGCGAATTCCCGCCGCATTCCGTCGATGCGGTGCCGCACCAGCAGGTCGACCGCGACGGCGGGCGTGACCGCGGTGTGGGAGCCGTTCACCAAGCCCAGCGCGCGCAGCTGCGCGAGTATCTCCGGCAAGTCGGGCAGCGCCAGTTGGTCGGCGGCGGTGGCCGGGTCGACGTGCGGATTGCGGAGCAGATAGCGGTAGACCCGCTCCTGGACGGCGGTCAGACCCAGCCTGGACAAGCTCTTCGTCAGCATCCGATTGCGAAACCCCGCTAGGAAACTCTTGCCATCGCCCGCGGTCCGGGCACGCGCCCTACCCGCGGCGACCGTAGCCCGCGCTCGAGCCACCACTCGGCGATCAGCAGGCAGAGCGTCCAGCCGAGCCAGGTGCCGATTCCGGCGATCGTCTGCGTGAGCAGTTCCTCGTCGCCGTGGAAGGTCGTTTCCAGCTGCGGGTCGAGTATGAGCAGCAGCACCCCGCCGAGCACGCGGTTGAGGATGATCGAAAGGGTGAGTGCGAAGCTGCGGATCATCCAGCGGCGATGCTCGGTGAACCGGCGCTGTCGCGCCATCCGCCAGCCGGTGACCGTGGTGATCAGCCACAGCGTCGCGAGCATGACATTGCTGACGCGGGCGACGGGACCGAACGGACTGGTCGCGCCGATCACCAGCCCCGCGAGCCCGGCGGGGATCACCCCGGCGAAGACGTACCAGCGGCCAAGTCGCCGATGCAGGGCCGGGTGTTTGCGGCGAAACCACGGCCACACCTGGAATCCGCAAATGAGGATGGCGACCGAGCCGCAGACGACGTGGACGACCAGCATCGGGTAGTGCGGCGCGAACCCCGGGTCGGGCACCCGCGACCGCGCGGGATCGAGAGTCAGATACGGCGGCAGCGAGAAGGCGACGAATGCGAAGGTGAGCACCAACAGCGGCCCCGCCCAGGGGCGTTGCCACCATCGCCGCCGTTTCGGTGCGGGTGCGATGGGAGTCGAGTTTCTGGCTGGTACTGCCATGGTGGGACCATCCGGGTTCGAGAGACGAAAGGTACTGCGTATTGCATACGCCTAAGCGTAGGTTATACGCAATAGGGGTGAGGAGTGCATATGGCTGATGAACTTCCGCCGGTGGCGCGGCTGCTGTGGTCGGGAAAGCAACCGTCCGGTCGAGGTCCGCGGCCGGGTCTGAGTCTGGATCGCATCGTTGGCGCGGCCGTGACCATCGCGGACACCGAAGGGATCGGTGTGTTGTCGATGCAGCGGGTCGCGGGCGAATTGGGCGCGGCGACCATGTCGCTGTACCGGCATGTGCCGAGCAAGGACGATCTCGTCGCGTTGATGCTCGATGCGACCATGTCCGAACCGCTGGACCTGCCCAGGAACGACTGGCGGGCAGCGCTCGACCTATGGGCGCGCCGTACTCGGGAGTTGTATCTGAGCCACCCGTGGGTGCTCGCTGTCGGCGCGAGCAATCGCTGGATGGGCCCGAATGAGGCCGCGTGGGGCGATGCCGCGATGTCCGCGCTTCTCGACGCCGGGTTGCCGCAGACCGTCGTGGGCGAGGCCGTCTTGTCGGTCAGCGCTTTCGTCAGCGGCGTCGCGCGCCTGGAGGTCGACCCGACCCTCGGTCGTGGCGCGGCCGGGCATATCGGCCCGGCCCTTGATCCGGAGGTGATTCACCGCTACGGGCAGCCGGAGCGCTATCCGGCCATGCTGGCCATGCTGGCCGCGGGACCGGAGGATCACCGCGACTCGCGATCGGTCGCCGAGGGCGTGTTCGAGTTCGGTCTCGGCAAGCTGCTCGACGGTATCGCCGCCCAACTGGCCACCTGATCAGCGGATGCCCGCAGCCGTCGGTGAGCCAGCCGTCGGTGACCTCGCGCGGGAGTACGGCCTCGATCCCCGGGCGTGAATAATCGGTGAAGTACGCGATCTCCGCGTCGGTGTAGTTCAGAGACCGGAAATAGTCGCGTTCTCGGTGGCATTGGAAGCGAAAGCGCAGGAGCGCAGACCTGGTCCAGGCCGCACCGCATTCGGCCGGTCGCTCCGCCACGAAAATCATTGCGCCAATTCTGGTAATGCTCAGTCGAGTTCATGCCCGCCGTTGCAGGTTCCCGCAGCGCACCGTGCAACCTCAGCCTCGCAGCCGACGCAGGGAGGCGGCTGTGCTGACTTGGTCACGTGCGATGGGGAGTTCTAGCGCCCTGGTTCGCTAGCGCCGGACAGCGGACGGATGTGTGTCGGACGGGTGGAATCGCTCAGTAGTGAGCGCCGAAAGGCCCGAAAGCCGATTATCGGAAGTGTGATGGTCCGAGGCCGCGTTCGCCGAACATAGGAACTCAGGGTCGTGGTGCCTCGCTCGAGGCGATGCGTCGGCACGGCGACGGAGGATCGTCATTGCCACGGCGAGTACGCTGGGTCCAGTCCAGTTTCGAACACTATGTTCGAACATGGGGCACTGAAGGGGAATTCGGTGATGTCGGACGTTGCCTTGTATTACCCACATCTGTGGATACGAGACGAGACTTGGCTGAAGTCGGCGCTGTTGCACTGGCCGCGGATTGCACGCATGGTGCCTCGAGACGGCGACTATGAATACGACGGCTGGGCCAGGGACCCGGAGGTGGTAGGCCCGTGGCGGAGTTGCTTGCCGCGCACAGTCCATTCGACGCTCGAGCGACATCCGGGCATACTCCTGGACATCGCGGTTACGAGTGCCGAGGCAGCAGTGGCCGGCGCCCTTGCTGACGTTGTCGATACATTCGCCGATGAATTGCGGCAAAGGTACGGAATTGCAGGCATTCTCGGCGAGATGCCGCTCTATGGTTACCTGGGCAACATGCGTTCCGCGGGCTATAGCGTTGATGGACTCGAGTGGGTTCACGAACATAAGATGGTCTGGACGCTCAGCCGGAAATTGGTCGAAGCCGAATTGGCGGTGACGCACCACGGGTGGATGGGAATGCACCCCAAGCTTGCGGCCGTGTACATGTGCTCGTTGGCCGAGCGGCTGGCACAACAGAACCGGATGGCCACCATAACCGACGAGCAACATCTGCTTCCTGCATTGAACGACTGGTCGGTCGCTACAATGGCTGCGTTTCTCCTGGACGATATCGGAGACCCATCTGCGCGTACACCCGCCGCAGAGGTGGGCAGGCTTTTCACACTACTGGCCGTCACGACCGTCATCCCGAAAGACCTCGCCAACATCCCGCTCGAACAAATCTTGAAGGTCAGGGAACGCCTGCTGCCCAGGTTACTTGCCTACCGCAAGTACCTGGACACTCTCGCCGACACGTTTGCCGACCTTGCCACGGTCAACGAACCCGCGGCCCTTCAGGCGCACCTGGGCATGCTGGTTCGCAGCGAGATCGAGCCGCTGGTTGCGGAACTCGAATCGAATCTGCGAAGCGTTGGATTCCAACCGATGCGTTCAGTGCTCGGTGTGAAAGCGTTGACTCCATCCGCCCTCATCGCTGCCGCGGTGAATCAGGTCGGCCTTCCGCCTGTCGTTTCAGCAGGGAGTGCGGTGGCGGCATGCTTGGTCGGTGCCACCGCAGACGCCCGGCACAAGTCTCGCGACGCGTCCGACGGGTCGCCGGTCGCCTATCTGGTCAGCCTCAAACGCGACCTCTCATCAAAGGACGTGGTTTCCCGCGCACGCGCTTTTCTCCACCGCCGGTGACCAGCGCCGTCGTTCCCTCCGATAGAACCAGACGTCCGCTCATGCCGGTGGTCGCGCTTTCCGTGCGCCAGATTCGATTGCGGCTCGAGCCGTCGTCACCGCAGCTGCCGACGGCCCGGTGTGTCCGGGGCGTCGTGATGCCCAGCTTGTGTTCAACGATTGCGTTGTGGCACTTGGGCATCCGGGTGTCGATCGGGAGTGCGCAGAGGAGCGCCGACGTGGTGCAGGTGTCTCAGCGCCTCGCGGTAAGAGGAGATCAGCCCGGTTTCGTGGTAGGGCACGCCGATTTCGGTGCAGTAGTCGCGGACGATGACCTGGGCGTGACGCAGGTTCGGCGTCGGCATGCTCGGGAACAAATGATGCTCGATCTGATAGTTGAGCCCGCCGAGGGCAAGGTCGGTCAACGCGCCACCTCGCACGTTGCGGGAGGTCAGCACCTGGCGACGGAGGTAATCGGGGCGTTCATCGCCGGTCAAGGTCGGCATGCCCTTGTGGTTCGGGGCGAAGATGCAGCCCATGTACAGGCCGAAGAGGCCCTGGTGGACAGCAAAGAATGCGAAGGCCTTGTCGGCGGGCAGCACCGCGAACAGTGCGGCGAGGTAGGTGGCGAAGTGGCCGAACAGCAGTGTGCCCTCCAATCCGCGGTGTTTGACCGATCGATTTCTGAGCGCACGTACGCCGGCCACATGGAGGTTCAGGCCCTCCAGTAGCAGGAGGGGGAAGAACAGGAACGTCTGTGCCCTCCCGATGAGACGAGCCAGACCGCGGCTGGACTGTGCCTGCTGTTGTGACCAGACCAGAATGTCGGGCGCGACATCGGGGTCGAGTTCCTCGTGGTTCGGGTTGGCGTGATGCCGGGTGTGCTTGTCCTGCCACCAGCCGTAGCCCAGGCCGATGCCGGCGTTGCCGACGAGTCGTCCCATGAGCTCCGTCGGCTGCCGTAACCGGAAGACTTGGCGGTGCGCGACATCATGCATTACCAGTGCGATTTGAGCGAACGTCACGGCCATGAACCCCGCGACCAGCAGCGTCCACCACGAATCTCCGATGAGGACGAACGCCGCCCAGCCGGCTACGAACGCGACCCCGACGAGGCCGAGCCGGACGGCGTAGTAGACGGGACGCCGGTTCATCAGCCCAGCGTCGGAGATCCGGCGCAACAGACGAGCGTAATCACCGTCGGCGCCGCGCTGCGGTGACCGTGGAGATGACTCGGGGAACAAGGCAGGTGTCGTCATGGAACTTCCTGAGAGCTGAGTCGGAGACGCCACCTCCGTCCGTCGACGACGCCGACCGGTCGATGTCGGAGCGGGCGCCGATTTCGATACCCCGAAGCTATCGGCCGGATTCTCGTTACTCGTAGCCCTTTGGTATGACATCGAATCAAACTGCGGTGTGATATCGGATGCCTACCGCGGACCGAGGCGGCTGACCAGTTATCGGCCAACACATCCGGAGCGCCGGACCGTCCGCTCATGCCGCATAGCGCGCTGATCGAACCGGCCGGCGCGGGCCAGGCGACCTTCAGGTGGCTGAATCCATTCGAGGCCGACCGAACACACCGCTGCATGACGATGACCGTGCAGCGGCCCCTTGCTCGAGAGAACCACGTCCAGGATCCCTGTCGCTGGCTGGCCCGCGACCTGTGGGTTCGTGCTGAAACCTGGGATCGGTAGGTGGCGCGCGCGGCATCTACTTACCGCATGACATCTTCTCAACCTCCTAGCAACCAACCGCAGTCCGCCGGCTCGGACAAAAAGACCAGCGCGATCCTGTCGTACGCACTGGGGTGGCTCACCGGAATCATCTTCCTATTCGTGGGAAAGAACGATCCCGATGTGAAATTCCATGCCTCGCAATCGCTCATCTTCTTCGGAGCGGTCTCGGTGGTCAATATTGTTCTGAGCATCGTCGGCTCGCTCCTCGGCGGCCTGGGGATCATCTTCAGCCTCGCCGGACTCGCAGTCGCGGTCTTCGCAGTCGTCGTCTGGATCATGGCCATGGTCCAGGCGAACAACACCGGCGGTGTCCGCGCGGAGCTTCCCATTGTCGGAAAATTCACTGCCCCATATGCCGATCAGTTGGCCAACTCGATCAAGTAGCGGTTTTCTAAGTCCCCAGCTGGATTTCGTAATCGAGGATGCTGCCGGCGTCCAGATGCGACAGTCCGAAGATCAACGGCCCGAGGCTATCTCGGGCCGTTGGCGTCCGCGCGTAACGTCCGATAGTGCCGATGTGCGGGCACCAGCTCACCTGAGCTCGCACGCCGTCGGCAATCAGCGCATAGTCAGCTCGTGATCGCCTCGTACGCGGCCATCAGCACGCCGAGCGACCGGTCGTAGCCGCGGTTCCAGAGCATCTGGTTCATCACATACGACACCGTCATTCGATGGTCGAAGTCGACGAGCACCAGCGAGCCGCCCCACCCACCCCACGAACACGTGCGGTTCTCCAACCGGTACCCCATACCCCAGCGGATCGGATGGTCAAGGATGCGGTCGGTGCCGCGGAACTGTTCGTCGAAGACGCGCTCGCACCCGTCCGGTGACAGCAGCCGGACCCCGCCGACGGTGCCACCGCACGCCAGCACCGACTGCACAGCGGCGACCGAGCGGGCATTGCCGTGACCGTTCACGGCGGGGATCTCGGCGCGCCGCCAATGCACCGTGTTCGCATCGGACACCCCGACCGGGAATCCCGGCGGTTTGTCCCCTTCGGGCGCGGGGAGCAGCGTTGCGACGCGCCGGTCGTGCTCGGCGGCGAGCCCGATATGGAAGTCGGCGCCCAGCGGCCCCGCTACCTCCTCGGCGAAGAACGTGCCGACGCTGCGCCCGGTCACCCGGGCGATGACCTCACCAACCAGGAACCCGAAGGTGATCGCGTGATATCCGGCCGCGGTGCCCGGCGCCCACCGCGGTGGCTGCGCGGCCAGCCGCGCAGTGACCATCGACCACTCGTACAGGTCAGCGGCCGTCACCGGATCCGCCCAGACCGGCAGGCCCGCCGTATGACCCAGCAGCTGCCGAACCCGCACATCCTGTTTTCCCGCGGCCGCGAACTCCGGCCAGTAGTCCGCGACCGGCGCGTCGAGGTCGAGGTCGCCGCGATCGGCCAGGATCAGTGCACATAGCGCCACCATCGTCTTGGTCGTCGACCACACGGTGACGATGGTGTCCCGCTCCCACGCGACGGTGCCGGCGGCGTCGGCGTATCCGCCCCAGATATCGACCACCGGCGCACCGTCGACGAACACCGCCGCCGCCGCGCCGACAGCATCGGAGTCCAGCGAGGCCGCCAGCGCCTCGGCGACCGCGCCGAATCGGTCATCACACCAGCCGTCGATCTGCGCCACTGGCGTAACCTAGCCGGACCACGAACATCCGAGCCACCCATTTCCGGCCGAATAGGTCGACTGCCGCCGCGGCCCCGCGCTCACGGCCCGGAGTGCCTGTGACGCAACGAACTACGCCGATTTCCAACGAGGTCGCCGACACAGCACCAAGCCGCATGACCGCTTCGCCGTGCCGACAAGGAAAACCGCTGTGCGGAACAGTCTCGCACGCCTAGTGTCGCGCGCATGGCTTGCAGGATCACCGAACTCGTCATCGACTGTGCCGACCCACAACGGCTGGCGGACTTCTGGTGCGAAGTCCTCGGCTACGTCGAACTCGGCTGGGAGGGCGACGACCACCTGGAGATCGGCCCACCCGGAACCGGCTTCGGCGGGCCGCAGCCCACACTGGTGTTCGGTCGCAGCACCGAGCCGAAGCGCGGGAAACTGCCGCTGCACTTCGACGTGAACCCCACCGACCGCGATCAGGACGCGGAACTGGCACGGCTGCTCGCCGCGGGTGCGCGGAAGGTCGACATCGGCCAGACCGGCGCCGCAACGTGGCACGTACTGGCCGACCCGGAGGGGAACGAATTCTGCCTGCTCCGACGCCGGGTCAAGGCAGTGCAGAGCCACCCGAGCACACGGTGATGCCGCTGAGCGCGTGATCGGTGGGAGCAAAGGCGGCAACAGAACCGCGTCTCAGCGCTGCGTCGCTGCCCAGTCGCGGATCGCGGCGACGAACTCCTCGGGCGCGTCGGACTCCACGTAGGTGCCGGCGCCCTCGACGATCACGGTCTCGTGCTCGGGGAAGGTCGCTTCCAGGCGCTCGCGCTCCTGGGGACGGAAGGCGATGTCGGCGTTGCCCCAAACGATCAGTGTCGGCAGGTGGGCGAGGTCGGCAAGGCCTGCCTCGACCTCGGCGAAGAAACCCCGGCTGGCGAGGACCCTGCCGGGGAGTACGGCGGAGGCCTGGCGCCGCTCGGGGGTGTCCAGCGCCCGACGGTAGTGGGTCATCTCGGCTGTGGTCGGTTTCCGCCTTCGGTGTCCTGTGGGGATGAACGCGTTGACGAGGAGGTTGAGCCGTCGGACCAGGAAGCGGCTCGGGAGTCCGCCGATGATGCGAGAGAAGGCCTCGAAGTGGAGAACGCCGTTGACCGGCCAGGCCCAGGTGTTGGCGAGCACCAGTCGATCGAAGACGCCCGGCCGCCGCTGCGCGGTGGCCAGGCCGATCGGACCGCCCCAGTCTTGCCCGACCAGAGTGACCCCACCGAGGCCGAGCACGTCGACGAACCCGGTGACCACGTCTGCGTGCTCCTCGGGCAGGTAGCGGTAGCCGGGCTTCGGCGTCGACAGCCCGAAGCCCGGGTAGTCCAGGGCGATGCACCGGAAGTCGCCGCGCAGCGCGCGGATCACGTCGCGCCAGAGGAACGACCAAGTCGGGTTGCCGTGCAGGAACAGCAGTGTGGGACCGGTCCCCTCGTCGACGTAATGCACGGTGTGCCCGCCGATATCGATGAAGCGGCTCTCGAACGGGAACAGGTCGTTGTCGACCCAGGTGGGCCGCACGCTCTCGGTGGTATCGGCCATGGCGGCCCTCTCGGCTCGATCCTGCGGTATACTTGAGTCTTTCACGCGCACTTGAGAATATCAAGCAGAAGGAAATGATGCGCAGCTACGGCCAGTACTGCGGGCTCGCCCGGTCGCTCGAAGTCGTCGGCGATCGGTGGAACCTGCTCATCGTCCGCCAGCTCCTCATTGCCCCCGCCCGCTACCGGGACCTGATCGACGGCCTCCCCGGCATCGCGACCAACCTGCTCGCCGACCGGCTCCGCGACCTCGAGGCCTCGGGCGTGGTCGAGCGGCGACTGGCCGGCGAGGGCAGCGTAGTGGAGTACGCCCTCACGCCGTGGGGTGCCGAGCTGCGCCAGCCGATCGAGAGCCTGATCCGCTGGTCCACCCCGTTGATGGTCCGCGGCCTCGACGGCGACTCCTTCCGCCCCGAGTGGCTCACCCTCGCCGTCCCCGCCCTGCTCGACACCCGGGTCGATGTCCGCCCCTCGGCGACGGTCGGTCTCGAGATCGGCGGCCCGCCCTTCCAGCTCCGCGCGACGCCCTCCGGCTTCGAGGTCGGCCCACACGACGGTCGAGACCTCGACGCGACCGTCCGCGCCGACCCCGCCTCCGTCCTCGGCCTCGCCGCCGGCGCCTTCACTCTCAGCGACGCCCGCACCCTCGGACTGGTCGAGATCGACGGCGACGAGTCCGTCGTCCGCACCGTCTTCGCCGCCTGACAGGGCCGCTCCGTCAGACGGCGGTGGCAAGCAGCCCGTGGATACCGCGGTGACCGGCCTGTCCTGGCGCGCGGGGGAGTCGATTAGATGCCGGGTGGGATTTCCCGGGTCGAGGTGGCGGCTGAATCCGTCGCGGGTGGCGGTGCGGCAAATATCGCTGTGGTTGCTACGGCGGCGTCTGGCGCGAGCGGGGGAATCAGGTACCGGTTTGCGGCTGCGCCCGGTCACCGCTGTCGCCCAGCCCATGACGTTCCGATCGCATATTCGCGTGAGCAGCGGGTGTGTTGCAGGGCAACCGATGCGATGAATTCGGCCGCGCGCAGCCGGTTGACCATTCGGTCATCGATCTCGATCCGGACACTCGCAGAGACGTATCACTCGGGTCGATACAAGCCAAACCCGTGTTCTGCCAACATTTTTCGCGCGGGAGTGGTGAAATGCTCGTGATCGACGGTGTTGTGGATGAGCGATGTACCCAGCGAGGAGCGTGCGCGTGCCCAGTGAAATCGATTCTGCTGTCTTTCCGCATCTGAAGGCCGACTTGGACCGGGTCCGTGACGTTCTCGGACCCGTCCGGCTCCAGGGCAGGCCGGAGCTGACCGCGCTCACCGACGAGGGCCCGGACACATCTCGTCGCCTGGTGCGTCCGACGTTGACGCTGCTGTCGTACTACCTGCTCACCGATCCCGCAGCACCAGCCGACGACCGCGCGGTGCGCGCCGCCGCCGCCGTCGAGTTGCTGCACCTGGGCTCGCTCTACCACGACGACGTCATCGACCACGCCTACGAGCGTCGAGGCCGTCCCAGCGCCAACGCGGTGTGGGGTTCGCATATGGCTGTGCTGGGTGGGGACTTGGTGACGATGGAGGGCGCGCACCTGCTGGCCGAACTGGGCCAGCGCGAAGTTCTCGCTGGAACCAGCGCAGCCAAGCAGATGTGCGCGGGCGTGGTGATCGAGGCCGCCGACCTGTATGAGGCCCGCGGCGAGCAGGCCTACCTGGACTCGATCGACGGCAAGACCGCCGCGCTGATCTCGCTGGCCTGCAGGCTGGGCGCGATGCAGGCCGGTGCGCCCGACGATCAGCAAGAGGCGCTGGCCCTGTTCGGCCGGCAGTTCGGGCTGGCCTATCAGTTGTATGACGACATCCTCGACTTGACCTCGACGGCCGAAGCGATGGGCAAGCCCGTCAACGCCGATTTGTCCGAAGGGATCTACACGTTGCCCGTGATCCGCGCAGCTGCCCGCGACGGGGACCTTGCCCGTCTGCTGCGCAGAGCGATGACGGCCGAGGAAGCCGCACACGCCCGGGAGCTCGTCATCGCCTCCGGCGCCGTGGACGAAGCACAAGCGATGGCCGATGAATTCCTCGACCAGGCCGCGGGTCAGCTCGCCGCCCTGCCCGTCGACCCGCGCTCCCACCACGCGATGACCGCCTACGCCCGGTCCATACTCGACCGACGAACTCCTGTTCCCGCAGTCTCCCCGCCCTCGCCCCAGGCACCCGTGGCCCACCATGCGGCGTTCCCTCCGCCGGTCATGGAATGGGTGAGGAGTTGGCTGGTGGCTACCGGCCTTGCCGCCTCCGCGGCCGAGCTGGACCACCGCCGGTGGACAGGGGCGTTCGAGCTGGTGGCAGCCGTGGCCCCAGCCTTGGCCCCCACGGACGCGACCCGTGAACAAACGGTCCTCGGTGTGGGCATGCTGGCCCTTCTATGGGACGACCTCTTCGAGGACCCGCGGCTGAGGGACCCGCAAGCCATCACCGCGCTGAGGCGTGGCCTGGTGGCAACACTGCGCCAGGACCCGAAGAAACCGTGGCGGCACGGCGCGCTCGCGACCGCGTGGGCGAGTTTGTGGCCGCGTCTGTGCGAGGGGCGCAGCGCCCGCTGGCAGCAGCGGGTCCTCAACGGCATCGAGGAATGGTTCGAAGCCTGCGAACGCGAAGCGAACCATCGCATCACCGGCTACATCCCTTCCACGGCTGACTATCTGCCGCTGCGGAGAGCGACCAGCGGGTACGACGTCCTCCTCGCCGCCATCGAGATGTACCAGGACCTCGAACTGCCGCCGAAGCTGCGCAGCCATCCTGTGATCCGCCGTCTCGAGGAACTCGCCTTCTTTGTGGCATTCGTAGAGAACGACCTGGTGGGATTCGATCAAGACGAGGCCGACCAGGTCCCCTACAACCTTGTCCGGGCGGTCCGTCACGAGACCGGATGCACCCGAGGCGAAGCCATCGAGCAGGTACAGCGCCAGCTCGCCGAGCGCCGCGCCCAGCTCGACGCGGTGACCCGATACATCCCCGCGCTGCTGCGCATCCTTCCCGGTCTGTCCGGCCAGGGGAAGAAGTACGCGTCGATCTTCGAAACGCTGACGAACGTGGCGTTGTCGGTGCCGCAGAGCGATCGGCACACGCAAACCTCCGCTTCCGAAGGGCCGGAGCCGGACCTGGAACGACTGCGCCGAGAGATCTACTACCCGGCCACCCTTCCGGCGCACACCGCGCCGTAGTCCTGCGTTGGCGGCGAGCGTGTTGTCCCGCACGATTCACCAGATGGTGGTGTCGTGCGGGACACCGGTCAATGCTTCGCAGGCTGTCCGGGCACGCCGATCGGCATCGTGGGGCTGAGAGCCGAACGGGTGCGCAGATGGAAAGTGACCAGCCCGACCAGAACGCTCGCGGTGAACCAGCCCAGTTGCACGGCCAAACCCGTGAACAGTGTGGTGTCGGAGAAACCGGCCGCGGTCGCAGCCTGCATCGCACCGTAGGAGGGCAGCCACCGCACGACATCACTGTCCGCCCCGATACTGGCGACAGGATTCTGCACGACCATGTCGAAGCAGCTGATCATCGCGATCGCGAACATGCCCTCCACCTCCCGGCGCAGCAGCGTGCCGAACACGACACCGAGCGCCCCGTAGGTCATCGCGTCGCAGAACAGCGCCGCGGCCAGCACGATCGGCTGCCGCGGCGACCAAGAAAAGCAGATAGCGATGGTGGCGTAAGCGCTGACCACCATCGAAGCCACCACCAGGCAAGCGACCTTCGCCAGACCCAAAGCGACCCGGGGATACCCGGCCATACACAAACGCCGGTCGAACGCCCCGCTGCTGAACGTCGCCGCGAACATCATGAACCCGATGATCAGACAGGCCGCGGTCAGGGCGCCCGAAATCTGGGCGAGCTCATTGCCGTTGGCCCGCAGGACCACATCGGTGTCTCGAAGCCGGAACGGTACCTGTGTATCGGTGATGATCAGGCCCGCCAGCGTGACAAACACGGGGATGAAGACAGCAACCAACACCATGGCGAACCGGTTACGAGCATGCTCGACCAGACCGTAGCGCGTGGCTGTCACAAACAGCCCTACATTCATCCGATTACTACTCTCTGCCCTGTAGGACACCGTCGCGCAATCGCCACACCTGATCCAGCCGGTCGGTGTCGTAGGCCAGATGCGACACGACCAGAACCGAGCCACCGGTGTCACGGAACTGCGCGACCAAATCCCAGAAACGCAGATACGTTTCCCAGTCGAAGCCTTGATACGGCTCGTCGAGCAGCAGAACCTGCGGGTCGTGCAGCACCGCGAGCGTCAGGTTGAGCTTCTGCCGGGTGCCGCCGCTCAACGTCGCGACCCGCTCATCGGCGTATTCGGAGAAACGCAGAATCTCCATGGTCTCCTCGGCCCGCCGTAGATCCGTAACCGCATAGGCCGCGGCGAAGAAGTCCAGGTGCTGGCGAACCGTGAACGCATCGTTCAAGATGACCTGCTGCGGGCAGTAACCGAACCGCCCACGGTGGCGGACAACTCCCCGGTGCGGACGTAACTCTCCCGAGAGAACCTTCAACAGCGTTGACTTGCCCGTCCCGTTCTCACCGACGACGCCAACCAGCACCCGGGGAGGTAGTGCGAGATCGACGCCATTCAGCACCGACCGCCTGCCGTATGAGTGGTGGACATCCTGCACTTCCATCAACACCCCTTACCCGCCGATGTAGTCGCCCGACCACCGCTGGAATGCTACCCACAAACCGCGAAAAGCCGTGGCAGAACGGCGAATTCACGGACCAATGAACTGCCTCCGCCGGATGCGTACTGCTCGGCCGTCCGAGCCGGTTGATATGGCCAGCCCGCTGACGCTCGGTGACCACCACGCCGCAGTAGGGTATGGCGATCGACAGGGCCTACAGGTCGTTGAGGTCGTTCTTCTGCCACGGCTGTAGCGGGTTGCGCAGGCGCAGGTCACCCAGCGTGCCGCCGAGATCGAGCAGTTCCTGAGCGGCCGCTGTCCAGGGTTTTGCCATGGCGCCGCATACACGTCGCCGAGACCGGCCGGGCCCGCGATCTGGGCCGCGGTCAGGGTGTTCGCAGGAGCGTGGACACGATCTCGGCTGCACCGATGAATTTCGTGTGGATCCGTCGTCGATACCGCTGGATACACCGACAGCGGTGAGCCTGCGCTGGGACCGTTCAGCGCGGGCGGAAACACAGGGAGGCACTGATGAGCGTCGAGGACCCCGCGCGGCGGCAAACGATCCGGACAGTGATCCGGACGGGTGAGCAGGGGGCGCAGTGAGCGGTACCCGGGTGTTGGTGGCGGGGGCGAGCATCGCGGGGCCCGCGCTGGCCCACTGGTTGCGTCGGCGGGGGGCCGAGGTGACCGTGGTGGAGCGGGCTCCCGCGTTGCGTCCGGGTGGGCAGGCGGTGGACGCGCGCGGGGTGGCCAAGGAGGTCATTCGGCGGATGGGGCTGGACGCGGCGGTGCGCGCGGCCTGCACCCAGACCATCGGCGCGTACACCGTGGACGTGGACGGCAACGTGCTGGAGACCTATCGCGCGGACGACGACGGCGGCGACGGATTCATCGCGGAGATCGAGATCCTGCGCGGTGACTTATCGCAGGTGCTTTACGACGACACCCGCGACGGTGTCGAGTACGTCTTCGGCGACCGGATCGCCGAACTCACCCAGGACGCGGACGGGGTCGACGTGGCTTTCGCGGGTGGCGATCGGCGGCGTTTCGAGCTGGTGGTCGGGGCGGACGGGCTGCATTCGGCGCTGCGCACAATGGTTTTCGGGCCGCACGAGCGGTTCGTCCGCCATCTCGGGCACGTGCTGGCCTTTTACAGTGTGCCCAACGAGTTCGGGCTGGATCGCTGGTTGATCGACTACCAGGAGTCCGGGCGCTCCGCGGGCCTGCGGCCGATCCAGGACGCCACCCGGGCGATGGCGATGTTCTCCTTCCCCGCGGTCGACCTCGATGTCGATTACCGCGACGTCGCGGCTCAGAAGCGCCTGCTGCGTGAGCGGATGGCCGGTATGGGGTGGTTGACCCCGCGCATCCTCGCGCACCTGGACGACACCCCGGACTTCTACCTCGACCAGGTCGCCCAGGTGGTGATGGACCGCTGGTCGAGCGGGCGGGTGGGGCTGCTCGGGGATGCGGCGTTCAGCTCCTCGCCGATGTCCGGGCAGGGCACCGGGCTGGCCCTGGTCGGCGCCTACCTGCTGGCCGGTGAACTGGCCGCCGCCGGGTGGGACCCGGAGGCCGGGTTCGCCGCCTACGAGGGGCGGATGCGCTCGTTCGTCGAGGCCAACCAGGAGATCGGCCGATTGCACGCTCGCAGTCGCGACGTCCCCGGGCCGGACGCCGGGCCGGGCCCCGATTTCGACAGCGAATGGTTCACCGAACTGGTCGAGCGTGCGATCAACGGCGTCGAGCTGCCCGACTACGCGGGGGTGCCGGACTCCGGGGTCCCAGCCGGGCCGCCGATCACCTCGTCGGCGTCCCCATAACGTGTCGAGAGGGACGACACTTCGGCAGGCCACCGCCGAACTAGTGGAGCCGCTTGCGCCGCCGGAGTTTTTGCGGTTACGCCCTCCCGCGACGAACCCCCGATTCCATCAGCGGCCCCGTCGCAGAAGGATTCGAAGAACTTCCACTGCGGTTCTTCGGTGTTCACGGTCACGATGGAACACAGCACCGACAGTGGCCACCAACACGGCGGAGGAGGCGGGAACCTCAACCAGAAGGACAACAGACCAGCTGCAATCGCGCTACTCATGGATTAGACACCAGCCACCACGTCGACCTCAGCGATGCGGGCGGAGTGGAAGAGCTATTGCGGGAAAGCCCCGAACCGAGGATCCCGGGTTCTCAAGGCTGCCGCGACCTGGCTTCGATCAATCACTGAGTTCTCCACCAGCCCGATTCGGGGACAACACAATTCGGGTCATGCGTGGTGAGGGCTTGCCGAATAGGTTCGGCTGTCTACCCGATACACGAGGAGTTCGAATGTTCGCAGTACGTGGATTTGCCGCCGCCCTGATCGGTGCCGCAACCCTGACCGGTGCTGGGGCGGCCGCCGCGGCGCCGTTGCCGCTCGAACCGCAGGCGCCCGCACCGGCAGTGTCGGTCGCAGGGAGCTGTGGTGGTATCACCGACCCGTTCGTGGCGCTGGTCTGCGCGATCAGCAGCCTGTCAGGCGGAGGCGGCACGGCCATTCGATGAGCAGCCGTGAAGTCGGCTCAGCCGAATAAGCCGCGCATAGACGGCGACGCCGCAGCCGACGATCTGGACGAACTCTTTGCCAACATGGCCGAGATCAACGCCACATCGCGATCCGGTGAACGTAACCGACGTGCTCGTGAGAACGTCGCCGAAACTGAACGCCAGCGCTACGCCGGTCGACGCGCGCAGGATCCGTTGCACTTGGCCGACGGTGCGGGCCGGGTTCTCCCAGGGAGAACCTGGGACACTGTGCCGAGCGACATCGAGTCCGAACGCAAGGTGGACGGGTGGACGGTACTCAATCGCTGATCACCGAGTGGGAGTCCCGCTTCGACCTGCCATGGGACACCTTCTGGGAGACCCTGAGCGCGCCGTGGCAACGGGCTGTGGCGGGGACCGCGTCAGCGGCCGCACCTGACGCGGCATCGATACTCCGTCGACGACGGCTCACGACCGACTTCGAATGGGTCGGATACCTTCAGCCGATGACCTGTCTACCAGCGGTGCGCGAAGCCCTGCTGTGGGATGAGAACGGCATGGATCTAGGGCCGCTGACACAGACTTACGAGGGCCACATTCGGTCGTGGGATCGACTCCTCCTGGGTGGCCCTGCGTGCGTGGATCTCGGGCAACTGAGTGGAGTTCCGGTGCGCCATCTGGTTCTGTCCGTGGTCGATGTCGCGACGTTCGATGTGCTCAGCGACGTGCCAGGGCTGAAGTCGCTGACTCTCGATCTGTACGGCGAATCTGTTTCGCTGCCACCGCTTCCCGACCTGACCGACCTGACGCTCCACTCGGGTACGCACGTGGATGGCGACACTGTCCGAGTGAACCCAGACCTGCGGATCCTCTCGAGCGATGAGGAGTTCTGTCCGCCGTTCGGGCCTGACGATGTTGCTTGATGATCGATGAAGCCTGCGGGCGAAGGTATTAGTGCGTGCTGGACTTGGTCGTGTCCGCGCCTGGGAACTGTCGCCGTTGACCGGTCCCGCTGTCCGGCGTCGTTGCCGCGGCTCGTCGTCGGCCAGGCGTGAATCACCCTTTGTGGACATATTGGTTCGTGGGGTTCGGTACCGGCCGTGTCGTGGATGGCCAGCACCGATAGCAGAGCTTGTTCGTGCCTGGCCGCTGGCGGATATGAGCCGGAACACGGGTGGGTGGCGCTGCCGTGTCGTCCCTCTGTTCGTAACGACGCACGGTGGGCAATCGATGGTCAAGCGACAGTGAAGCGATGTGGGAGAGGGGATTTCGTATGAGAAGGATGACAATGGTCGCCGCACGGACCGTCGTTGCCGCCGCCGTCGTCTCGGGTTTCGCAACGGTACTCGGCGCCGGGTCCGCCCAAGCCGCGCCGCAGGACTGTACTGTCACACGGAACCTGGTCGGCGCGACGGCGACCTGCCACGACGACGGCCCTGCTGGGCGGGAGTACGCCCTGATCGTAGAGTGTTTCGGCCTGCACGGCGTGCCCAACGCCTTTCCGCTCATGGCCATCGGCCCTTACCAGGGTTCGTGGAGTGGTTCCTTCGGCCCGTCCGGACACGGCACGGCCTCGTGCTTGGGCCCGATGAGTATCGGAACCGCTACTAACGCCTACGTCACCATCTACCGGGACTGAATCACCCCACGCGGCGTCGACCGCGACAGCACGAACTATGCGCGCGTGATCTCTTCTGCTGTACCGGACACAGCAGAGGAAGGCGCCGAACTCGCCCACGGTGGAGGGTTTGGGATATGGAGAGGTCTCCGGTAGTTAGTTGATCGACGAAGATTCAACTGAATACCGGAGACCGCGTGACCACCCTAACGGTGACATCTGTTGTCGCCGAGCTGCCCGCCGGAATCGACCGACACGTCCTGCGCCGTTGCAGCGCTTTCGCGCTGTTCCGGATCGCGTGCCACCAGGTGCGGGGCTTGGGCGTCAGTTCATGCGGAGGTGGGATCGAACTCGGCGGTGACTCGGTCCACGAGTTTCTTGGCTTCGGGGCTGTCGTGGTCGGTGGGCAGCTCCACGGGCTGTCCGTTGATCGGGACGGTTACCGGCCGACGGTTCGCCAGTACCCTTCCGGCACCGTCGCCGGCCGGTAGACCGGCCGAGGCCAGGATGCGGCCCATCGCGGTGTCGGCGCCGACCGGCGGGAGGGCTACGACGCCCTGCGGCCACTGCACGCCTGTGATTTCGAAGAACTCATGGTAGCCGCCTATGTGCTGGTAGCCGACCTGGCTGAAGTACAAATCGTCTGACGTCGAACCTTGCGTTTGATTTATCTCATTGTTGAACGTTCCTTGGAACACTCCGCTGGTGGGGTCGAAGTGTGCATATTGGCCCGACAAGGACGCCTGCGTCTCGAGCAAGTCGAACACAACCTCCATACCACCGGGAGCAGGCTGGTTGTTCTTGGAGTAGAGAGCCTTGGCACCATCGATGTCGGGCGGGTTCCACATGTGCGGGACGACGTCGAGGTCGTTGGCGTAGCGCTTCACTTGTTGCAGGCGTTGGGTGGTGTAGTTGACGAATTCCTTATTGCAGAAACTCGGTCCGGCGGTCGAGAGCACGCTGATCCTGGCTTTCTCGGAATTGTCCCAAAGCCACTGGGTGTCGCGCAGGAACAGGGCCAGCGTGAGTGACAGGGCACCGCCGAGGCTGTGGCCGGTGACGGTCAGGTCGATCGCCTTGTCGCCGAGCATGCTCAGGAACTCGGGCAAGGTGTGACCGGCACCGGGACGGGGGCCCGAGGGTCTGATACCGAGGAGGGTTTTCACCCCGATGGCCGTGCCGATCGTGTGCCAGGCGGCGTTATTCGCGAACCACGGCGTCTGGAGAATGAAGGAGTCCTCGACGAGCCAGTCGAACACCAGTGCGTCGCTGCTGCCGGCCATGGCGATCACGTACCGGGAGCGATCCTCGATGCTTCGCACCATGTACAGGGCGTTCACCGAGTACAAGTCGGTGTCGAACAGTGCGACTCCCGGACCCCAGACGATCTCCCACCCTCCGATGACCTCTCGGTTGGTGTCGAGATACTGCTGGATCTTCTGATAGAGCGTGCCCTCCAGGTCGCTGCCTTCTTTGCTGATGCTGTTGACCAGATTCGCATACTCGCACAGCTGGTATGTGATCTTGTCTTGCAGAGTCGGCTCATTGATCGTCGTGGATCGTGCAGTCATGTACCGCTCCTTACCGTATGAGTTTCATCCGAAACAGAGAGGAGAAAGCGGTGACGCGAATTCACACGCCGCGTCCGCATCGGGGACAGATCATCCCGGACCGGTAGCCGTGGATACGAGTCTAGACGATCCACCACACTGCGGGGCGAATCACCTGCCTGTCCGGGACTGACGTCGTCGCCCGCCGACGGGGGCTCGGTCCGCGCGGTCACCGGAGACGCTGGTAGCCGCCCCTTGGAGCCCGAGCACGAATTGGCGAAACACCATGACTCGGCACGGAGACACCGAGGTCAGTTGCTGCCCCGGATCCTCATCACCCTGCATCGCCGACAGCAGTTCCTCGGCGCGTGCGCCGGTGGAAACCCAGAACGACAACAGTGCGCGGTCCCGGTTCGAGGTCAACGCGGCGAACAACTGGTTGAACTGCTCGTCGGGGATCCGCTGAGCAACTTTCGACCGATAGCGGCCGACCCGCTCACTGCGGTAGGGATCCACAACCCCCCACCGTCGGCTCGATGTCGCCAATGAGCGCGGACGGGCTTGTCCGCCACAGCGGATCATTGCCGTAGGAGCGGATCGTCGACGGCCGCCGATCCATACCCTGCAGTTCGGCAAAGAAGGCCGCCGCCGGTTCGACCACCCCACCGTTGGCATCCGAGTTCAGTCAACATGTGACCCGCGGCGGATTTGGGTAACACCCGCACGGACACCGAACCCCGGTCACGTTGGGAGAGAAGGCCTTCGCACTAAATCTGCGCCTGGGTGAACAGCGGATTCCAGCCCGCGCCTACCGGTGGGCGCGGCTGAGTCTGGGCACCGTACCTCGAGATCGAGGTCGAGTTACGCACCAACAACGGCCTGGCCGAATCACGCTGCGACAGTGGGTTCCCTGGGACGCTGTCCGACCCGACCAGGAAGCTGACGTCGCCTCGGATCTGAGGATTTCGTATCGCCGAATTTTGCCGTCGTGATGTTGGTTGCGCATGGTGTTCAGCTGCCGTAGTGCACAATCGGGCGTATGGCACGGTCTCTGCCCGAGGGCGAATCGCTTCTCGTGCGTACTGACTTCACCGACGACGCGGCGTGGGCCCAAACCCTCGCGGCGGTCATCGCGTCCTACGACGAAGACACGATGACAGAGCTGACACCCGTCGACGACGTGACCTTCGACGGGCTGACCCCCGCCGACCTAGGTGATCTGGTCGATGGCCAGACCTATGTGTTCCTCGCCGACACCACCACGATGACCGATCCTGAGCACCCACTGCTGGCGGTCGATACCAGCGACGAGGATGCCCGAGGGGACGGCGACGCGGTGTTCCGGATCGCGCCGATCGCGATGGCCGAGGTCGAGGTCAACTTCCTCCTCTCCAACATGGACTTCGAGGACTACGCGAGCAGCGTCGACGACGACGGTGTTTTCCGCGGCTTCGATCGGTGAACGCTGTCGGCACTCATGACCGGCCACAGGTCCATCCACTGCCGCGAAGGGATCACGTCCCATAGCTTGCGCAAACACCTTGGTACCGAGGGCATCTCGGCCGGACTCGACGTAACCGCGGTCGCCGACCACCTCGGCAACACCTCCCGCGTACTCCACAAATCGTACGTGCGTCGGCGCCATCGAAGGATAATTCAGTAGAATGCCGCAAAGATGACACGCAGCCCGATGTCAGAATCAACTTGGACGATTTGGGAACGCTATACTTGGGTGGATTCGACGCGCACATACTGGCGAAGGCTGGTCGCATAAAAGGGATTACAGGTAACTCAGTTGCGCGGCTGGCGGCCTTGTTCCAGACTCGGGAGCGACCATTTTGCGGTACAAGCTTCTGAGACGTTGCCACTGCGCGGGCCGAATTTTGGTCCGGAGGTTGGGCTGATGGAGCGTTCGACCAGCCTGGGCGGTCGCGGGTGCGCTCGTTGACGATTGACACGACCTTGACTGGACGACCGGCGCTGGTGGCGTCAACCGGAAAATTGGCTTCTCATGCTCGATTCGGTGCGTCCGCGGTCACCACTGTGACCGTCGAGTCACCGATTCGTATGCGGCGCCTTCTGTCGCACGCGTAGTCCTTCCTCGCGCCACAGGCGTCGGATCTTCTTATGGTTGGTTGTCCCGCCCCCTGGGCGCGGGCGTCGTGGTAGACGCGGCGGAAGCCTTGACGTGAGTGATTGCGCGCCAGGCGCGCAACTGTGCCCGTGACGGCGTACCTGGATGAGGGGCCTGCTGCGCTACCGAAGGGTGGCGCTGGGTACTGCGATGCTGCCCGGCCACCTGGCAGGCGAACCGTTCGCTGACGCCCATGACCCGCATCAGTTGCGCCACTGCTGCCCGGCGGCGTTCCGGGTCCGACAATTCGCCCTCGGTTCGTCTCAGGTCGGAACCTATGGCGGTGCTGCCGAGTCGTGCGGCACTACGCGTAAGACGGTGAAAGGAGTGGTCGAACCCGCCGAAACCGGCGGCGACCGGCCGGAGCCCGCGGTGCGGGTACGCAACTACGACCAGGTGCGGGACTTGGTCGCCGAGCTGGTCGCGAAGTCGAAGGGCCGGATCTCGGCCAAGCGGCTACTCCCCGCCGCGCCAGCGGCCGGTTACGAGGGGTCGCCGCGGATTTCCGGCGGCTGGTGGCCGATCAGACAGCGTTGTGGCGCAAGACAATTATCGGGGCAGGCGTCCGGCAGTGTGGTCGCCGGGCGAGTACCTGGTGATCAATTGGGCCGAGGTCGCGCCCGGATTCCAGCTGTTCTGCGCGGTGCTGGCGTTCTCGCGGCGGCGGTACACCGCGTTGCGCACATCGTTGGTCCCACCTGACCTGCGTAAACGCAGGCCAGGTCGGTGCCCTCGGCAGACACGCACAACATGGGCAACTGGAAAATGCCTGGTCATCGTGGGTGTGTACCCAATCTGAGTACTGCAATGAACGTGCGCGCGGCTCCGCGGGCACGTAGCGACGGAAGTGTCTTGACCAGCCGCCCTATGTGGCATCCCGCCCGGGCTACGATCGAGCCGTGCAGGCCGCCGCGCTCGCCGACGTTGTCCGCGGCTACGAGGACATCAAAGTGGCCAATGTCGAGCTGTACCGAAACGGCTTGCAGGAACTCGACATCAAACCGCCGCGGCTGTAGAACACCCGATATCTGTCGGCAGAGCTTCCTACCTGGGTGCTGCCGAAAGGGCTCATCGTGTACCGGCCAGGTAGCGCTGCAGTGTGGGGCCGAGCCACTCGATGATGGCCTCACGGGAGAGAGCGACCACAGGCGGGAAGCGCAGTACATAGCGACACAGGGCCAGGCCGAGCGCTTGTGAGGCCGCAAGCCCGGCCCGTGTCGGGGCCTCGGCAGGGTCGCCGATGAGCTTGGTGATCATCGGGACGAGCTGAGCGGCGAAGATCTCGCGCATCCGTTCCGCGCTCTCGTCGTTGGTGATCGCAGTCCGCAGCAGGATCCGCAGTGCGTCATCGGGCTCCCACCGGTCGACGATATGTCTGGCCAGGGCTCGGCCCACCTGGTCGGGCGGCAGGGCCGCCAGGTCGGGCAGTTCTAGGTCCAGATGGGCTGCGCTGGCAAACAGCTGCTGTTTGCTGCCGTAGTAGCGCATCACCATGGATGGATCGATGCCCGCGTCGGCGGCTATGGCCCGGATTGTCGTGCGGTCGTAGCCGTCGGCGGCGAACCGTTCCCGGGCAGCATCCAGGATCACCGCCTTGGTCTCTGTCGATGATCTCCTCATGTCAACCACAGTAGGCCAACGCGTGTTTGCACACAACTGTTGACATTGCTGGGGCCCGGGCGCATGCTTATGCCAACAAACGTTGGCCAATAGATGTTGGCCTGGTTCGAGGCAAGGAGCGCTGATCATGCACATCGTGAACGAACACCTCAACCCAAGCACCGCACCACTGGTTGAGCCCAGCGCCACCGGGTATCTGCTGCTCGCGGCCGAGGTCGACCGGCGGCCGATGTTCCTGCCCGCCAGCCGCGTCAAGGCTCGCCTGATCCGCGAGACCAAGGCGGCGGCAGCGGAACTCGAACAGTTCCCGGAGGTAGTGCGCGCCACGGTGTTCCAGGGATTCGCCCACCTGATTTTCGGAGAGGATCACGCTCTTTTGCGCCGTGCTGTCGCGGCGGGCCACCTGCGGCGTGCCCGCTACGACCTTGTGATTCTCGTTGAGGTCATCGACCCGGCGGCGGTCGATGTGCTGCGCCGTCACGCCGCCTACCGGCGACTGTCCGGTCTGGTCGAGGCTGCGGCCCGCCGCACCTTCGAGGTCGCCGCCGACAACCCGCGCAACATGGGCGATGTCAACGCGACACGGCAGGGAGTGTTTCTGTTCAACTTCTTCTACGGCCAGGACGAGAAGGAACTCGTCCCGGTCTGGGAGTACACAGCTGGGTGGTGGGGGGTCAACACGGGTCTGGACAACTCCCGAGTCATGCGGCCACTCGAGGGGGAACCCCGTGACTACGGCATTATCAACCACTGCCGATGGGATCGGCTGCGCGATGTAGCGCCAAAGATGATCTTCCGGCCGTCGTTTCGCCGGTTCGTCCTCGCCAACTTCGCCGCCAACAGCATCTCCGCACAACCTACCCTCTACCGGCTGGCATAAACCCTTGGCCGAAACTGTGGGCCGCCCAGTATCCCTCTCGATCTCGGCGCCGTAGTCGATCACAGCCGGCGATATCGGCATGCTGCGTGCCGAGCCGGGCGTGTTCGAGCTGCTGGCCTCGGATCCGACCGCATCGCGCGCGATCGCCGGGTCGGCCGTCGAAGCGCCGAAAGCATTGGCGGCCCTCAGATCCGCGCGAGCATCCGCCCGCGCCGCGGCGTGGGATCGGGCCGGTCACCGCGCTCCCGATCACGGGATCGATGCCACCCCGCCTCGAAATCAAATCTTGTAATCATTAGATCTTGAGATGACGATAATGGCCGAGCGCGCGCCGCGAGGGGAACTGCGCGTCTACCCCGGCACCCACTTCGCCTTCTACACCGACCTCAGGTTCCGGGACGGTGTGGTCGCCGACCAGATCGACTTCTATCGCGGGACATCCGCGACGGTGTGATCGAATCGGCCGCTCGTCATCAGGGCTAAATCATGCAGAGGCCGGTGACCACCCATGACCGTTTGGCGACAGTCCGGTCTTGCCGAGGGTGCGGTCTCGCGTGTCGACCGGTTTCCTCGACCGGCTGCCGGTGCGGCGGTGACATAGGCCACACCCCGTCACGTCGGCAGATGCTGTCTCGTCCCTTGATCGAAGACACACCCAGAGCCAGGGAGAAGTCATGCGATTCATAGTCTGGCTTCGCCGCCTGGCCCTCGGGCTCGCCGTCGTCTTGGCCACCGTGTTCGCTATCGCCTTGCCGGTCGCGAACGCCTGGGAGCCGCCGAGTTCGGACTTGCCCTCTCGCTATCTGACCCGCGTCGAATCCCGTTACTGTGCCAAGACAGGTCCGCCGTCTCGCATATATTTCACTATCAAAGTAGTAGGTAAGGTGGCACGAATGGCCAGGGGCCTGTACCGGCTGATCGGCCGCATTCAGCAGGTCGCGCATGCGTTCCGTACACGGACCGATCGGCTGCTCATCGATGCTGCGGATGTCACCACCGCACAAGCCGGGGTCCTGGCTGTCATCGCCGACGATCCGGGGTGCTCGCAACGCGATGTCGCCCGGCGACTGCGCCTCGGCGAATCCGCCCTAGTCGCCGCGGTCGGTCGCCTGGCGAGCGCGGGCCTCGTCGAGCGGCATAGCAGCAAACACGATCCGCGTGCGGGGGCGCATTTCCTGACCTCCCGCGGAGTCGACACGGCGGCCCGAGCGCAACAGACATTCCGGGGAATCGACGATCTCCTGGACGCGCTCGGTGAAGACGGCCGCGCCCGGTTCGCCGAACTGCTCGACGCTCTCGATCAGATGGTCTCCTCTCCTGAGCGCCGGGACGATGCACAAGATGCGGACCGTCGAGAATGAACGCGGGATTCATCCGAACCACGCGGCGCCGTTGTGCTCATAACGGCGGGTGGTGGATCGAACCGGACACCATCACGACGGCACCACCTCGGCCAGCGACCGATACGGCCCCCCACCGATACTGTGCGGTGGCGACCGTGCGGGACCTGCCCGCAGTACCGTCCCGTGCACCATATTTCGGACAGCCGTTTCCTCTTGGAGTGACATGCTGTACGGGCGCCGCGCGGAGCTGACCATCTTGGCGAAGCTGCTGGAAGGCCGGTGCGGCGCTCTGATTGTGCGAGGCGAAGCCGGCATCGGGAAGTCGGCGCTGCTGGAAGCTTCCGCCGCACGAGTGCGGGGGCGGGTGCTGCGGGTGACCGGGGTGGAGTCCGAGGCCGATCTGCCGTTCGCGGCTCTGCATCTGCTGCTTCGACCGGTCCTCGATCAGATCGACACGTTGCCGCGGCAGCAGGCCGAGGCGTTGCGCGGTGCGCTCGGTCTTGCCGGCGCCGCCCGGGGAGACCGCTTCCTCATCGGGCTCGCGACGCTCGGCCTGCTGGTGGAGCTGTCGGCGGCAGGCCCGGTGGTCTGCTTGGTCGACGACGCACAGTGGCTGGACGGCGAGTCGGCGGATGCGCTGCTGTTCGCCGCCCGCCGCGTGCAGGTCGAGCCTGTCGTCGTGCTGTTCGCCGCGCGGGAAGACGGGTTGCCCGCACGAGGGTTGCCCGAGCTGCGATTGGGCCGGCTGGATGACAGTGCGGCCCGGATGCTTCTCGCCGAGCATGCGGACGATCTGCCGTCGGCGGTACGCGACCGATTACTGGCCGAGGCCGAGGGCAATCCGCTCGCGCTGATCGAGATCCCCCGCATGCTCACGCCCGGGCAGCGCCGCGGCGCCCTGGGGCCGATGCTGCTCCCAGCAGCCAGGCCGGTGACCGACAGGGTGCTGATCGGCTTCCGTGACCGGATATCGATCCTTTCCCCAGCCACCCGCTTCTGCCTACTGGTCGCGGCCCTCGCCAACCACGACGAGCTACCTGTGCTCGAATACGCGGTCGGCCGGCTCGGCGCCACGCTGGCCGACTTCGCCGAAGCCGAGCGCGCGGGGCTGATCCGGGTGCACCCGGAGGGCATCGAATTCCACCACCCCTTGGTGCGCGCCGCGGTGATCACGGCCTGTGATGTGGCCGCGCGGGTGTCCGCGCACCGGGCGCTGGCCGAGGCATCCGATATCGACCGCCGCGCCTGGCACCTGGCCGCTCTCACGCTGCAACCCGACGAGGAAGTGGCCGCACAGCTAGAGGAACTGGCGCTGCGGGCGCGACAGCGTGGCGGGCAGGCCGCGGTGTCAGCGGCGCTCGCTCGCGCGGCAGAGCTGTCCGCCGCTCCCGGCCAGGCCGTGCGCCGATGGACCGCTGCGGCCGAAGCCGCGATCGAGGCAGGCCTGTGGCAGCGTGCTGGCGACCTGGTGAACTGCGCACGGGACCGGGCCGGGGCAACGCCGCTGAAGGGGCCCGTGCCAGCTGAGCTCGCCTACGTGCGCGCGAGGTTGGCGGTCGAGTCGGGGCGGCCGCTGCAGGGTGTGCGGCTCTTGCTCGAGGGAGTGGAGGCGGCTGACGATCTGCCCACCAAATTGTCGCTGCTCGGCATGGCGGGCTACTACACATGGGCCAGTGCCACGCACCCGGACCAGCCGGGATTGGCCCGCCGTGTCGAGGAATTGTGCCCGGAAGGCGATGGGCTGCCGGCGTTGGTGCGGGCCATCGTCCGCGCGTTCCGCCTGATCCTGGAGGGCGACGACGTAACCACGCTCGCCTACCCGATGCCGGGCAGCGCCGAACATTTGCCGCCCGAGTTGCGATTCCTCATCAGCTTCCAGGGTCTGGCCCGCGCCGACATCGATGGCATGCTCGACGGCGCGACCGGGCTCGTCGAGCAGTGCCGAGCAGAGGGGCGATTGGGGCGTATGCCGCAGGCCATGCTGCTCCTGGCCATCGCCCAACTCCTCGATGGCCAGCATCGGTCCGCGCGCGCGACGGTGACCGCCGGCCTGGCCTTGGCCTCCGACATCGGCCAGCCCATGTGGCGGGGTTACCTGGCGGGTGTGCACGCCTGGCTGTCCGCGGTGGGCGGTGCGGAAGCGGAATGCGAGACTATGGCCGAGCAGGCGATCCGCTATGCCGACCCGCACTGGTGGATGCCGGGGGCCTGCTGGGGCGAAAGCGCACGGGTAATGCTCGACCTCGGGCTCGGCCGCTTCGAAGCGGTGCTCGACCGGATGGATCGGGCGCTGACCGGCCCCACCCGGCATGCCTTCCTGTGGCGGTACTTCTGGCCGGACTACATCGAGGCCGCGGTCCGGGTCGGAAATCCGCAGCATGCCCAGGACCGGCTCCGGCGCTACTCGGAGTGGACGGAGGCCACCGGCCGGACCGTGCGGCTCGCCGTGCTCCATCGACTCCGTGCGCTGGTCGGCTCCGGCGAGGATGCCGAGGGACTGTACGAGCGGGCCCTGGCGCTGCATGCCGAGGGGCGGCAGCCGTTCGAAGAAGCACGCACCCGCCTGGTCTACGGGGAGTGGCTGCGCCGCCACCGTCGTCGCGCCGAAGCGCGTATCCACCTGCAGGCCGCCATGGAGACGTTCGAACGGCTCGGCGCCGCTCCATGGGCCGCCCGCGCCGCCACCGAGCTACGCGCCACCGGTGTGGCCGCCCGCCTGCTCGGCCCCGGCGACCCGCTGGCCGCCCTCACGCCGCAGGAACTTCAAGTGGTACGGCTGGCCGGCACGGGGGCGTCCAACCGGGAGATCGGCGCCCAGCTGTTCTTGAGTCCCCGCACCGTTGCTTCCCACCTGTACAGAGCCTTCCCCAAGCTGGGTATCTCCTCGCGTGCCGAGTTGAGCAAACTCTTGGACTGACCTGAGCACTGGGTATCTCAGCCGGCCGAGGCACGCAGCCGGCTGGGGGTACGCAGGTGAAACCGACCGAGATCGGGCGTGTTCCAGGGTGGGCGTCGCCGATCTGGGGCAGGTCACCGCACCCACACTGGTCGTCTGGGGCGCCCAGGACAGTTGGCTGCCGCCATCCCAGGCCGATGCACTTGCCGCGCGGACCCGAATGCCACGGGCAACCATCCTCGAGGATTGCGGACACACTGTCCATGAGGACTGCCCGGCGCAGACAATCCCGCTGCTGACGTCGTTCCTCCGCTGAGGCACAGAGCGGGCCTGCAGCATTACGCGACCGGCAATGGGCGCCCGTCGAGTCGATCCGCGGCCTCGAGTCGACGGCTTTCCGTGACAAGAAAGTAGATCAGCAGTGCACTCATGATGAAATGACCGCCGGCGGTGTAGAGGCCGGGGAAGTAGCCGCCCTTGATGATCGGGAAGACGAAGTGGGAGATCCCGTTGAGCAGGCCCGCGCCCAAGGCGTACCACCACAGGAAGAAATTGGATACGCGGATTCGGTAGAGCGCGCCCGCCCCGGCGAAGAAGTACAGTGCGCCGAAGCCGAAGACGAACACCAGCAGGAATTCTCGCTCGGGCCAGTCGCGGGGTGAGTCGAACAGCTCGACGATTTCATGGGGGAAGTCGCCGGTGTATTCCTCGGCCATATGGATGAGCTGGAAACCGACCGCGCACAGATACACGGCGATCACCTTCCGCGATTTCACCGGCCGTGTATAGCTGAAGGTGATCCAGCCGCCGTAGGCCAGCACGCTGGCCGTGGTGAGGATGGCTGCACCCTGGATGGGAAGGGTGAGCAGTGCCCAGGCACAGAAGCAGATTGCCAGGATCGCCATGACGACTGCTGAATAGGGTTCGGGTCTTTCGGTCATGAGCGGACCATAAACAGCTCGTGTGGTTGCCCGCCTCCGTCGGATGACTGAATCGGGTCGAGGGCACTTCAGTCATCCGATGGAGGCGGCGGCCGAGTCGCCGGACCTGACGTCGCGACAATGAGGTTGATCGAAGCCGCCGCGGTATTCCTGCTGGTGCTGTGGCCCGCTGCCCCGGCGCAGGCGCACGACATCGAACCCGGGGCGGATCTGCGGGTGACGCAGACCTTCTCGGCCGGCGAGGTCACGCTCGTGGGCCGGGCGCCGCGAGTCCCGTCACGATCGAGGTCGATACCGAAGGCCAGAATAGGCCACGCCATGCCGTCCGTCGCAACCGTGCAGATCGGGTCCGATCGTTTCGTCGCTGTGGAGAACCTGTTGACGATGGACGTATTGTGCGGCAACGCCTTCGGCCTCGGAATCACCCGTTACGAAACTGGGAAACCGGGCCGGAAGATCAGGCTGGGTGGGAATGTCCGCCCGGCGTGGGCGGCGCTGGGAACCGCAGCACGATCGGCTCGACGCGCCAATCGCCTACGTCGGGTGACTGATGCGGTACCTACGTTATTGAGTCAAATGACTGAAGCGGCCGGCCGCGCGATCTCCCTACTGTTTCCAGCCGTGCACAGCGGATCGGAACCCTCGATCGGGTGGCAACGGCTGCCAGTCATCGATTCGGTGTGCGCCGCCGCCCAGTTGGTACAGGCGAACGCCGGCACCATGTGCCGGACTCACGGGTGGGTTGTGTCAACGATTGCCAGCACTGGACCGAGGGAGTAAGTGATGTCGAAGACTGTTCTGGTGACAGGAGCGTCGACCGGAATCGGGCGGGCTGCCGCGCTGCTGCTGGCCCGAAAGGGCTGCACCGTTTACGCAGGGGTGCGTAAAGAGGCCGACGGTGCCGCGCTCGGTCCAGCGGTCACGCCGATCGAGCTGGACGTGACCGATGCCGGCCGGATTGCCGAGGTGGCCGAGGGTCTCGACCGGCTCGACGCGCTGGTCAACAATGCGGGCGTCGGCGTCACGGGGCCCGTGGAGTTCGTTTCCCTGGAGGCGCTGCGCTGGCAGTACGAAGTCAACGTGTTCGGGCAGATAGCCGTCACGCAGGCCATGCTGCCGATGTTGCGCGCCTCGCGTGGCCGCGTGGTCACCGTCGGCTCGGTGGGTAGCTGGATCACCCTGCCGTTCGGCGGGCCGCTGTGTTCCTCCAAACATGCCATCCGCTCGCTCAACGACGCCCTGCGGATGGAAGTCAAGCCGTACGGAGTGGCCGCGGTGCTCATCGAACCCGGCTCCACCCATACCGCCGCCGTCGACAAGCTGGAAGACGAGGTCGAGCCGCGCCTGGCCGCGATCGGTGCCGAGGGCAGACGGTTGTACGGCGAGGCCTACCGGGCCATGACCACCGCTTCGCTGAAGGAGGAGCGCACCGGCTCCAGCCCCGACGTTGTCGCCCGCGCCATCCTGCACGCCGTAACCGCCCGCACACCGCGCGCCCGCTACCCGGTCGGCAGGAAATCCCGGTTGATGAGCACGCTCGGCCGTGTCCTTCCCCAGTACACCCTCGACGCCGTGCGCCTGCGTGCGCTCGGCCTGTCCTGAACGGATTCCGCCATGACCCAGCTCGCCGGAGCCGACGCTCTGACCTCCCTCGATCCTGTTTTCGCCCAGCTCGCCGTCGGTGTGGGCCACAACCTCTGGGGCCTGACGCATTTGACCTCGCGCGAGAAGGTCTTCATCTGCCTGACCGCGGACCTGTGCCACCCGCATCTGGATCTGCCCCTGGCCATGCATGTCCAGATGGCCTCGGCCAACGGGGTCGAACCCGAGGCCATCCGGGAGCTCCTCCGTCATCTGGCTCCGTACGTGGGCTATCCCATTGTGGTCCCCGCTTTTCAGCGTCTGGCCGAACTCGCCCTCCCCGAAGCCGAGGACACCGACCCGGTCGCGCCGGTGCCACCCGACGGCGCGCTGGCCCGTGCGGTCCGCGCTCTGCAGGACGTGGATCCGGGACTGGCCGCTTTCACCGAGGACCAGTTCGCTCAGCGCTGGGCCCGCCCGTATCTCAGCGTCCGGGAACGAGCGCTCGCCTGCTTGGTCGTGGACATCTTCTATCAGACCCTGGGAGCGTCTCTGCGCCTGCATACGGAGCTGGCGCGGGCGGCCGGCGCCACGGAGGACACCTTCCGCGATCTGATCCGCGGCGTGGCCGAGTTCGGGATCGCCCGGGCGTGGGCCGCCGCTGCGGCTCTACTCCCCGGGACAGAACCGGCCGGAGAACAGTAAGCGACCGGAACCACGTGGGCCGCGTTGTGATCTGCCACATGACCCGTCACGCCGGCCCTCGGTCGCTCGGCCAAGGGGTGCCAGGTTCCACTGATCAGCAAGTTGTGCCATGACATCGAAACCGGCATTCAGAAGGTTGGCGGCGATCGCCGCTGTGCTGGTCGGCGTACTCACCGTACTCATCGCTCCCGTGGCGTACGGGCAGCCGCCGACTTCGGCCTACCAGTCGCAGTACTTGTCGCGGGTGGAATCCCACTACGTGGATACCGACCTCGCTCGTTTCCACTACACCCGGACCGGGGCGGGATCTCCCGTCGTGCTCGTCGCGGGCGGTGGGCTGTGGGGGTACTCCTTGCGAGATGCGATTCCGGCGCTGGCTGCCGAGCACACCGTCTACACCGTGGACCTGCCCAGTCAGGGATTCACCGACGTGCACCGCGGCGACTTCGCCTACGATTTGCCCGCGATGTCGCGGGCGCTGGAGACCTTCCTCGACGCTGTCGGCCTGCAGCGTACCGCCCTGGTCGGCCACTCGTGGGGTGGTGCCTGGAGCCTGTACTTCGCCGAGCAGTACCCTGATCGCGTCGACCACCTGGTCCTGCTCGACTCGCCCGGCCTGGACGCCGAAAAGGCCCCTGTCACACCGTTGTTCACCACGCCTGTGGCGGGTGAGCTCACCACCCGGTCGTCCTACGCCGATAACATCCGCGGCACCTTCCAGAACAAGCACCTGGTCACCGAAGAGGTGATCGACGAGCTCTACGCGCCGTTCTCCCGCCCCGCGAACCGCGCCGGATTCCTCTTGCTGTGGCGCAACCTGGACTACCGGCTCACCGACGCCGGCCTGGGCCAGGTCACCGCGCCCACGCTCGTCCTGTGGGGTGGCGCGGACACCTGGCTGCCCGCATCCCAGGCCGACCGCTTGGCAGCGCGCATTTCGGATGCCACGGCCACCGTCCTCCCGAACTGCGGGCACGCCGTCCACGGGGACTGCCCCGCCCAAACCAACCCGCTGATCACCGCATTCCGCGCTGAGTCGCGACGATCGCCGGCTGAGCGGCGGCTCGCGGTGGCAATCCGCCCCGATCTCGGATCTGATGCCAACAAACGTTGACCTCTAGGAGTTGTCATGAACAAGCTGATCGCAGACGTCCTGATCGTCGGAGCCGGCCCAGTCGGCCTCACCGCCGCGGTCGTGCTGGAACAGCTCGGCCACGACGTTGTGATCGTCGACCAGCAGGCCGAGGGCGCCAACACCTCCCGCGCGGCGGTGGTGCATCCGCACACCCTGGAAATACTGGAGCCCTACGGCGTGGTCCCGGCCCTGGTGGCCCGTGGTGTGCACACCCCGACCTTCACGATCCGCGACCGGGACCGGCTGCTGCTGGCGGTGCCGTTCAGCGAATTGCCCACCGCCTACCCGTACACGCTGATGATCTCCCAAGCCGACACCGAGAAATTCCTGCTGGACCGGCTCACCGAACTGGGCGGGAAGGTCACCCGCCCCGCCACGGTCACCGGGATAACGCAGGAACCGGAGTCGGTCACCGCCACCCTCTCGGAGGGCGAGCCGCTGCGTGCGCGCTATCTGCTGGCCGCCGACGGTATGCACAGCCTGGCCCGGGAACAGTCGGGTATCGGGTTCACCGGCGGTACCTACGCCGAATCGTTCACCCTCGCCGACGTCCGCCTGTCCGGCGGAGTACCCACCGACGAGGTCATCCTGTACTTCTCACCGTCCGGGCTCGTGGTGGTAGCGCCGCTGCCAGACGACAGATTCCGGATCGTGGCGACGGTGGACGAGGCACCGCACGACCCGGATATCGCGTTCGTGCAGGGCTTGCTCGACGAACGCGGACCGCAGACCCACCCGGTCGTGGTCGAAGAAGTGGTGTGGGGATCGCGTTTCCGCGTCCATCACCGCATCGCCGACACCTTCCGCCACGGCCGGGTCCTGCTCGCCGGCGATGCGGGCCACGTGCACTCACCGGCAGGCGGGCAGGGAATGAACCTCGGTATCGAGGACGCCGTCACGGCCGGCACCACGCTGTCCCGTGTCCTGGCCGGTGAACCGGAAAGCCAGCTCGACGAATACGCCGACGCCCGGCGCCGCACCGCCGCAGCGGTGGTGTCCATCGCGAGCCGGCTCACCGACTTGGCCACCGCGTCGGCGCGTGTGCGGCCGATGCGCAATACCGCTATGGCACTGGCGGGTAAGGCCGCGCCCGTGCGGAACCGGCTGGCCTGGCGCCTGTCCGGGCTCGACCGCCGCTGAGCATCCCCGCCCCGTTAGTGAACGGAGATCCCGCCGTGCAGATCGTCAACGACCACTTGGCCGTCAAAGTACGCCTGACCACACCCACCGACAACGGATTCCTACTGCTGGCCGCCGAAACAGGGGCCTGGGCCGGACCGTTCCCGCTACCCGCACGATCACGACGCCACATCGCGGCCCGGCTCGGCACGCTCTGCGCGCGGCTGGGCAACCGAGACGATGTCCTGGAGGCGACAGCTTTCCGGGCGGCGTTACGGCCCCCCGGCGAGGGCGGCGCACTGCTGCGCCGGGCCGGAGTTCGTGCCGCCCGCTACGACATCGTCGTACTCGTCCGCACCCGCACTGTCGCCGACCTCGACGCGGTCCGCGCCGACCCGGCCTGGCCGGAACTGGTGGCGCTGCTGACCGATAACGCCCGGCATGTGCACCGGATCGCCGCGGGCAGCCCGGCCCGGATTGCCGATGTAGACCACGATCCGAGTAATTGGTTCCTTTTCAATTACTTCCACTGCAAAAACCGCGACACCGTCTACGACGTCTGGGAATACACCGCAGGGTGGTTCCAGCGCAAAACCGCACTGCCCGACTCCGCTCCGATGCGCCCGCTGCCCGGCGAACCCAACGACTACACCCTCGTCAACCACGCTTCCTGGCCCACACTGCGCGCTTTCCTGCCCAGCCTGCTGCTGCGGCCGAGCTTCCGCACCTTCGTGCTGGCCAACTTCGCCGCCAACGATATCGCCGCTCAGCCGATCATCTACCGGCTGATCAGCGCGACAGCCACCACTGTGCACACGAGGAGTCGAGGTGTTCGCGATACGGCAGTATGAGTTCGGTGCGCCGGAACGGCTGGTGTACGAGCCGGTCCCCGACCCGGTACCGGGCGCGCGGCAGGTGCTGATCGAGGTCCACGCGGCCGGGGTGCATCTGATCGATACGATGCTACGCGCCGGAGGCGCTCGCGGTCCGTTACCGCCGCCTTTCTGGGCCGCTTGTCATCGTGCGATCTCGACCGTCCTTGGCGCGCATGCCGTCGGTGGCGCCGGGCCTCCTTCTATCGCCACGTCCTGACCGGTGAATTCAGGCTCAGCGGACGAGCCACGCCCGGTCGGCGGTGGGCAGCCAGGCATCGTCGGGAATCGTCGTCGACCCGCGGCGAGTGAGCCGGTTGACGATCGAGTCGGGGACGCGTCGCCGCCACATGGCCGCCCAGGCGAACATCGGCGTCGGCGCGACGATCGGGACGACGCGCAGGCGGTGAACGCCCGGCGGCGGCATGTGCAGCCCGTAGAACGTCGCGGTGGTGGGATCGCCGGCGGTCTGGTCGAGGAAATGATCGAAGCCCAGGTTCGAGCCGGCCCGATCAACCATGATGCCGAAGGTGGCCGTCAACTCGTCGACGAGGTTCACCCAGTCCGGCGGGGCGTCGTGCATGGGGAAGCGCAGCGCGATGTGCGCCAGGTCCGCCATGGTGACTTGGGAGCATGCCGAGAGCGGGTGTCCGGCGCTGAGCAGCAGGCCGACGGGTTCCAGCAGTACGCACCGGCGCCGGATTTCGGCGGGCCACGGCACGGCCGATGCCCGGCCGAAGGCGACGTCCACGTCGCCGGAACGCAAGGCGTCGACCGCCGTGCTGCGGGCACCGCGGGCTGTGATCTGCAGGCTCAGATTCGGGTCCTGGTCGACCACGCGCCGGACCAGGCCGGCGGCGGCGGTGTGCGCGTCCATCACGTCCACGCGCACCGGACCACCGATCCCGGCAGCGGACGCGGCGGCATCAACGGCATCGACCACATCTCGGGCGTACGGCAGGAACCGTTCGCCGGTGGCGGTCAACCGCACCGTCCGCCTGGTTCGTTCCAGCACCCGCGCGCCGAGGATCTGCTCCAGCCGCGCGATCCGTTTCGACAGCGCCTGCTGCGTGACGAACAGCCGGTCGGCGGCCCGGCCGAAATGGCCTTCCTCGGCTGTCGCCACGAGCGCCCGAAGCAGGGCGGTGTCCAGATCCACGCGGCCACCCTCGCGTGACAACCAACGGTTGTCAAACCGGCCGGAACAGTTGTTGGACCGGTACCGGCCCGGTCGGTTCACTAGACCCATGATCTGCGTTCTCGTCTTTCTGGCCGAATGGGCTGCGCTCGGTGTCCGCCATCACCGGGCCCGCTCCCACCGTTCCCGGACGGTGCGCCGATGAGCACCGGTGGAAACGGAATCGCCCTTCTGGAACCGGTCCTCCTGGGCGGGACCACGCAGTGGCTGCTCATCCGGGGGCGAGATCGCAGTAACCCGGTCCTCCTCTTCCTGCATGGCGGCCCGGGCAGCCCCTACATGGGCTTCGCGCGCTGCTTCCAGAAGGAGCTGGAGAAGCACTTCGTGGTGGTTCAGTGGGACCAGCGGGGCAGCGGCAAGTCGTTCCCCGGGACGGCGAGTGAGTCCATCACCGTCGCACAGTTCGAAGCGGACACCCACGAACTGGTGCTGTTGCTGCGCAGGCGGTTCGGGGTGGGGAAGATCTACCTGGCGGGACACTCGTGGGGCGCCTACCTCGGGCTGACCGAGGCGAGACGACACCCGGAGAACCTGCACGCGTACATCGGCGTGGGCCAGCTGATCGACCTGCTCCGGCAGGAAACTCTCTCGCACCGCCGCCTGCTCGACGAGGCCGCGCGGCGCAACCAGCCCGCCGTCCTCGCGGCACTGGAGCGCATCGGCTACCCGCCCTACCCGCAGCCCGCACACGACCTGGGCGTCAAATACTCCTGGATGTGGAAGTTCGGCCACATGCTCAGCGGACGGCGCGGACCCGGCCGCCTCGTGCGGGGCATGCTGCTGTCCCGGACGTACTCGCTGCGAGACATGGCCAGCTTCTTGAAAGGCGCGTCGTTCACCCTCCACAGCTTGGCCCGCAACGAGGGCGAGAGCTTCTGGAAGCTGGCCGCACCCGATTCGGCCCCGGCGTTCGAGGTGCCCGTCTTCTTCATCATGGGCACACACGACCGTGTCACCCCGCTGCCGCTCGTGACCGAGTACGCCGGCAAGGTCACAGCTCCGATGAAGGATGTGTACACGCTGGACGGAGCGGGCCACTTCGCGTTCCTGGAGAACCCGAAGGAGTTCACGCGGACGATCCTCCGCATCCTCGCACGAACCTCGAGCTGGCAGACCGGCGGCGACGTAAACGACCATGGCCGCTGGCGACGGTGCAGACCTGCATCATCCATTTGATCCGCAACACCTTCCGGCTGGCCGGACGCCAGCACTGGGACGCGTTGAAACGGGACGTGAAACCGATCTATACCGCGGTAAACGCCGAGGCTGCCCGCGCCGCGTTGGATGAACTGACCGAGAAGTGGGGAACGAAATACGTTGTAGGTCTGTTCCGCTTGTTCGGCGACCGCGCGTTCCTGGTCGCGGGCGGTCTTGTCGTTGTAGGAGTATCCGGGTCCGCGGTGCGGTCCGCGCCGTGGGGGTGCGCCAGCGGTGAGCTCGAGTTTGCGGCGCTTGTGCGCGACCAGACTGGGCCGGGCGAAGGCATAGTCCTGACCGTTGGTGACCAGATGCCAGGCCAGCGCGGTCATCTTCCGGGCCGCGGCCACAACAGCGATCTGGAACCCGCGGCGGGTGCGTATGCGCTGATAGAACGCCCGCAGCGGCCCGGGCGATCGCACCGCCGACCATGCGGCCTCCACTAGGACGCCGCGGGTCTGCGCGCGTCCGGTTTTAGCGATCCGCCCGTATATCGGTGCGCTGTTTCCGGACTGACGCACCCGCGGATGCAGCCCGAAGTAGGCGACCAGCTTGTCGGCGGAGGAGAACCGGGAGAAGTCACCCACCGCGGCGACGATCGATACCGCGGCGATCGCGTCGACACCGGGCATGGTCATCAGCCGGCGCACGATCGGATCGTCCAGCGCTTCGCCGGCCAGCTGCTGATCAAGGAGCTTCAGTTCCTGGCCGTAGAAATCCAACTGCCGCAACAACGCTTGAACTGAGGTCTGTTCGTCGGCGGGCAGCGCCTGCCGACGAAGCCAATGCCGGCCGCTGCCACCGAACATGTCCGAAACCGGGCACTTGGGGACCAGGTTCCGGTTCAAGATGCCGTGGATCTGGTTCTTCAGTCGTACCCGCTGCCTGACCAGATGCGCCCGGCGAGCGACCTGCCGTCGCAGCATCGGTGTCCGGTCATCCGGCAACCACACCGACGGCAAGAAATCCGCCGCCAATAGTTGCGCCAGGATCCGGGCATCGACCTTGTCGGTCTTGACCTTCGCTTCGGCGATCGCGCGGGTCTTGGCCGGATTCGACACCACAACCCGCCGCGCCCTCGGCGTCAGCAGAATTGCGATCGCGTCGCTGTTTCCTGTTGCTTCCAAAGCCACTTCGTCGTCCGGCAGCAGCGTGTCTGCCCAGGCATGCAGTTCCTTCGGCGACAGCCCGACCCGGCCTTCATCACGGACCAGCCCGTCTTCGACCACCGCAAGCTGGGCGAACTCCCGATGCACGTCCATGCCGATACATCTGCCCACTCGGTTCTCCTTCCACGTCTCACGTCAACCGGTACGGGGAACCAATGGGCGGAACGACAACTACGGATACGCGCTCTCAGCGCGACCGGGCGAGTCGCAGGGGCGGCCAATTACTAACACGGGCTCGCAGCCCACCGAGTAGAACGGCCTGCCCTTGCTGGTTCCCCAGCGCCCCTCTCCCGGACGGTCGCACCGTACTCGGCAGGCCGGGGACCGGCCAACCGGAAGCGGGAGAAGCAACGGCGCCAAGGAATTTCATACCGGTTACCAACATGATCGAATCGCTCAACGCCCGCTACCGGCGCGCGATCAAGGCCCGAGGGCATTTCCCCACCGAGCAACTTGCCAGCGCCGCTACGCTGGTGTTCTCCCTGCGGGAGCTGCCTGAGGAGTTGAAGACGATCGGGACCCTGCTGGTGCTGGACGCGACGTGGCGGCGGGTGTCGAGCCCGGCCGACCGGCGGCCCCGCATGATTACCGTGGACGAGGCGTGGCTGCTCATGAGCCAGCCCGCCGGAGCTCAATTCCTGTTCCGGGCCGCGAAAAGTTTCCGCAAACACTGGGCCGGACTCACCGTCGCCACCCAGGACTGCGCCGACGTGCTCTCCACCGAACTGGGGCGTGCGATCGTGTCCAACGCCGCCACCCAGGTCCTGCTGCGTCAGGCACCTCAAGCCATCGACGAGGTCGCCGCCGCGTTCCGGCTCTCCGAGGGCGAACAGTAGTTCCTGCTCTCCGCCGGGCGCGGCAGCGGCCTGCTCGCTGTCGGGGGCACCGACCGCGCTGTGTTCGGGTCGCTGGCCTCACCCACCGAACACGCGCTGATCACCACCGACCCCAGCGAACTCGCCACCAGCGACAGCGTCGACACCGACATCGATCTCGACCGGGTCCGGCCACTGGCACCGCTCACCGAACCCGACCCCGGCGACACCGCCACGGCAACCGCAGGTCTCGGCGATGACGATGCCGACGACGACGCCGGGGAAGAGGTGGTTGTGGACGGGTGGGTGGCGTGAGCGCGGATTCGGGCGTTCCCGTTCCACTTACCGTCGTCTCCGCGCGTCGCGGGCGGTGCCCGCGATTCGCCGCACACGACCTAGGGGCGGCCGGTGGCGTGCCGGGTGATTCCGGCCCCCGATCCGGCCGCTGGGCGCGATGGCGGGGCGTGGCGGGGCCGTGGGCCGGTTCCGGTCGGTGCGGCGTCAGAAACATTGGGCGAGAAGCCAGTTGACGACTCGACACCTACGGAGCGTTGATAGACCCCCGCAACCCCGACCGATCAGCACACCCGGACACAGCAACCACCCATACCGGTGACCGTGCCACCCGCAGTGGGTGTGGTGGCGCACAGTCGGTAATGAAAGAAGAGGTGTTCATGGACAGCGAATCCTCAGGCAGGCACACGGTTACGCCGCTACACCGCCCCCATGGGCCGCGCCGGTCGCGCCGACCCGCAGGCGGGCCGGTACCGGCAGGGGTCGATACACACGCGGGCGGGCTGACCGCGTCGTTCCGCATCCGCTACGTCCACGGCCCTGACGCAGACCGGATCGCGGCCAACCAGGCGAAAGCGTTGGCCGCCCTGCTGCGTTGGCTGGCCACCCAAGACCGAACGCAGACGACCGTTCCCGCACCGGCGGTAGTCGACCTCGACGTCCTGGATGGGGATGTCGATGAAGGGAAAGCGGCGTGAACATGCCCGAATACACAGGCCCCGGCGGCGCGAGCCTCGTGAACGCGGGTGTGCCCGGATTGGTCGGTTCTCCCGGACCGGACGTGCTGGGGATCGGTGGTTCCGCGCCGGTACCGGTGGCGGTGTTCCTGCGGACCTCGACCCGGGACTTGCAGGACCCGACGTTGTCGCTGCCGCGCCAGTTGGACAACTGCCGCAAGGTATTACCGTCCGGGTTCGTGATCGTGGCGTTGTTCTACGATGTGGAGTCCTCCCGCAAAGACCTCGAACTGCGCGGTCGCGGCAACGCGCACGAGGCGTTCGACATCCCGATTCCCCGCGACGGGGGATTGGCCGACCTGCTGGCCGAAGCACGCCACCCCAATCGCAGGTTCGAGGCGGTGGTGGTGGAGGAGATCGAACGCGCCGCGCGGTGGACCCATCAGTCCACTCAGCTCGAACACGAGTTGGAAACCGTTGGCGTGCCGCTGTACGCCGCCGATGAGGGGCCGATCTCGCTGTCGGAAAAACGCGCCACCCAGATCCTGGTGCGGCGCATGAAACAAGGTGTGGCCGAATGGTTCCTGCGCCACACTCTCGAACAGTCCTGGGAGGGCTACCGCGAACACGCCAAACAAGGCTGGAACATCGGCAAACCGCTCTACGGCTACCTCAACGAGCGGGTCCCGCACCCGGTCGCGGCCAAACGAGAAGAGGGACGCACCAAATCCCGACTCGTCGTGGACCTCGAACGCGCACCGGCGGTCGTGCGGATCTTCCAAATGCGACACGACGAACACCTCGCCTACGAAGTGATCGCGGCGCGGTTGAACGTCGACCTCGACCGCTACCCGCCCCCGCAACCGAACCGGCCCGAGCGAGCCCGGGGATGCTGGACGCGATCGTCGGTGCGCGAGATCCTGATCAACCCCAAATACACCGGCTA
>NZ_BAGF01000077.1 GCF_000308755.1 Nocardia pneumoniae NBRC 100136 | reverse complement strand
TGTTCGACGGACGTTCCGGTGAGCCGTTCCCGTACCCGGTCGCGGTCGGCTACATGTACATCCTGAAGCTGCACCACCTGGTCGACGACAAGATCCACGCGCGTTCGACCGGTCCGTACTCGATGATCACCCAGCAGCCGCTGGGTGGTAAGGCGCAGTTCGGTGGTCAGCGTTTCGGTGAGATGGAGTGCTGGGCCATGCAGGCCTACGGTGCGGCGTACACGCTGCAGGAGCTGCTGACCATCAAGTCCGACGACGTGGTCGGTCGGGTGAAGGTCTACGAGGCGATCGTCAAGGGCGAGAACATTCCGGAGCCGGGCATTCCGGAGTCGTTCAAGGTCTTGCTCAAGGAACTCCAGTCGCTGTGCCTCAACGTCGAGGTGCT
>NZ_BAGF01000078.1 GCF_000308755.1 Nocardia pneumoniae NBRC 100136 | reverse complement strand
ACACGGGGCGTGAGCTTGCCGAGCGACCCCGGCTGGTCGGCCGGGGCCTCGGCGGACGGACGTCCGGCAATCGCGCACGGCGAACGTGCGCGCCGAGTAGAGAGAACGCGAGGACAACCCTATGGGTTCTGTGATCAAGAAGCGCCGCAAGCGCATGTCGAAGAAGA
>NZ_BAGF01000079.1 GCF_000308755.1 Nocardia pneumoniae NBRC 100136 | reverse complement strand
CGAATCACCCAGCACCGCGCCGATGTACACGTCCGGATCGCGCAGATCGACCGCGGCTCGGTCGGCGATGGCGAGGATCGGCCCGGCCAGCACCGTCAGACACAGGCCGACCATGACCAGCGCCGCCGTGGACAGCACCATCAGCACCGGCATCCGGCCGGGATCGATGCGCTCGTCGTAGTGCACGACGGTCGATTCCTCGATCAGCGTGGGTGGCCGCGCCGCGGTGAGATGACCCTCGGGCGCGTCTTCACGGGGACGCCAGAACGCTTTGCTCCACACCCGCGCGACGGTGTAGAGCGTGAGCAGGCTGGTGAGCACGGCTCCGCCGACCAGCACCCAGGCCAGCACGCTGCCCCGCTCGGCGCCCGCCTGCAACAGCGCGACCTTGCCGATGAATCCCGAGAAGGGTGGAATGCCACCGAGATTCAGCGCTGGCACTCCGAACAGCACCGCGAGCAGCGGACTGGCGGCGGCGAGCCCGCCCAGCCTGCGCAGCGAGGTCGATCCTGCTTGCCGCTCGATCAGTCCGGCCACCAGGAACAGCGAGGTCTGCACCAGGATGTGGTGCGCCACGTAGAACACCGCGCCCGCCAACCCGGCGGTATTGGCCACCCCCACCCCGAACACCATGTAACCGATGTGACTGACCAGCGTGAACGACAGCAACCGGCGGATGTCGCTCTGCGCGATGGCGCCGAGGATGCCGACGAGCATGGTGAGCAGACCGCACACCAGCAGCACCGAGTCGAAGCCGCCCTCCGGGAACAGCAGCGAGTGCGTCCGGATGATCGCGTACACACCGACTTTGGTGAGCAGCCCGGCGAACACGGCGGTCACCGGGGCCGGAGCCGTCGGATAGGAGTCGGGCAGCCAGTTCGACAGCGGGAAGACCGCCGCCTTGATGCCGAACGCCACCAGCAGCACCGCGTAGATCGCCGTCCGGGTGCCCTCCGGCACCGCGCCGAACCGGACGGCGAGCTGGGCGAGGTTCAGGGTTCCGGTGGCCGCGTAGGTCAGCCCGATGCCGGTCAGGAAGATCAGCGAGGAGACCATCGAGACCATCACGTACGCCACGCCCGCGCGGACGCGCTCGGTGGTCGCGCCGACGGTGAGCAGCACGAACGAGGCGGCGAGCAGGATCTCGAAGCCGACGAACAGGTTGAACAGGTCACCGGCCAGGAACGCGGCCGAAACACCGGCCGTCAGAACGAGATACGTGGGCCGGTAGATGGAGGTCGGTTGCCGTTCGTCGCCGTCGCGGATGTTCTGGCCCGCGCCGTAGAGCCAGACCGACAGCAAGACGATGGACGAGACGAGCAGCATCGCGGCCGACAGCCGGTCCACCACCAGCGTGATGCCGATCGGCACCGGCCAGTTGCCGACCTGCAGCGCGGTGGTGCCGTCCCGGTCGACCAGGAACAGCAGCAGCCCGCAGATCACCACGACGCCGGCGAGCGCGGTGAAGCTGACCGCGCTCTGCACGCGTGGCCTGCGGCCGAAGACGAGCGTCGCCGCGGCCCCGAGCAGCGGGACGAGCACCGGCAGCGGAGCGAGGATGAGCAGCAGGCTCGGAGCGAGGGTCACGTTTCCGGGTCCTCTCCCGCGCGCCGCCGGGCGACGTCCACGTCTTCTTGGTCGTTGGCGACGTCGTCGGTGGTGGTGAGCATGTAGGCGCGGTAGGCGAGGGCGAGCACGAATGCCGCGACGCCCATGGTGATCACGATCGCGGTGAGCACCATGGCCTGGGCCAAGGGGTCGGCCATGTCCTCGGTCGCGGTCTCGGTCTCGCCGCGGATGGGCGGTTTGCCGTCGCCTCCGCCCGCGGTGAGGATCAGCAGGTTCACCGCGTTGCCGAACAGGATCAACCCGAGCAGCATCTTCGACACGGCGCGTTCCAGGATCAGGTACACACCGCACGCGACCAGGATGCCGATCACGACCAGTAGCGTCAGATTCGCCGTCATCTGCCGGAACTCCCCTGCTCCGACGCGGTTTCGGCGTCGGCAAGCTCGCTGTCGAGTCGCGCGCCCAGGCTGCGCAGCACGTCCAGGACCAGGCCGACCACGATGAGGTACACGCCGAGATCGAACAGCAGCGCGGTGACCACCTTGACGTGACCGAGCACCGGCAGCGTCACCTCGATGATCGCCGAGGACAGCGGCGGCGCGCCGAGCAGTAGCGAGGAGACCGCGGTGCCCGCCGCGAGAGTGAGTCCGGCGCCGAGGATGTGGCCCGCGTCGACCGGCAGCGCCTCGCCCAGCTCGTAGCGGCCGCCAGCGAGATACCGCAGCGTCAGCGCGAGCCCCGCGGTGAGCCCGCCCGCGAAACCGCCGCCGGGTGCGTTGTGCCCGGAGAAGAAGAAGTAGACCGACAGCACCATGATGGTCGGGAACACCAGACGGGTGGTGATCTGCAGGACCATCGACCGCTCGGCGCGGGCGACCAACCGGCCCGCGGGCAGCCAGCTCACCAGATCGGGGTCGTAGTCGGGGGAGTCCACCGCGCGCGGGGCGCTGCCGAAACGCCTGCTGCGGAACACCAGCGAGGCCACGCCGGTCGCCGCGACCACGAGCACGGAGATCTCACCGAGCGTATCCCAGGCGCGCAGGTCGACCAGCAGCACGTTGACCGCGTTCTCGCCGCCGCCGAACGCGTATGCGGCGTCGGGGATCCGGTGCCAGATCGGTTCGGCGGTGCGTGCCGCGACGGCGAAACCGGCCAGCACCGCGACCACCGCGCCGACCACCGCGGACAGGATCGCCCGGTGCGTCTTGAACGCGGTCCTCCTGCTCGCCTCGATCGTCGCTGGGAAGGCGCGCAGCACCAGGACGAAGATCACCAGGGTCAGTGTCTCCACGAGGAATTGGGTCAGCGCCAGGTCGGGCGCTCCGTGCAGGGCGAAGATCACGCCGCAGCCGTAGCCGGTCACCCCGACGACCAGCACGCTCGCCAAACGGTTGCGCAGTACCGTCGCGGCCAGCGCGGTCACCGCCATGATCGCGCCGATGACCAGTTGCAGCGGCGAATCCCACAGGCGCAGTCGGACTCCGGTGCGGGTGCCGAGGGCGAGCAGCACGCTCGGCAGGATGATCAGCGTGACCAGGATCGCCGCCTGGCTCAGCGGCAGCGAGCCGCGTTGCACCGCGGCGGTCATCCGCAGCGACAGCGTGTCCATCGCGCGCAGCGTGGCGTCGTAGGCGCGGTCGGCATTGCCGAGCCGCGGGTGCGCCGATTCCGGGAAGCGGTCGCGCAGCCGGTACAGCAGGATGCCGACGGCGACGATCAGCACCGTCGCCACCAGCGCGACGTTGACACCGTGCCACAGCGCCAGCGGCGAAGGCCGCGGTCCGGCAAGCGTTTCGGCGTAGGGGCGCACTCGCGTGTCCAACCAGGACGGCGCGAGACCGGCCACCAGGCTGGCTACCGCGAGGAGCGCGGGCGGGGCCAGGAACAAGGCGCCCGGTGGATGCCAGCGGACGCGGCGATCCGCGGCTTCCCGCTGATCCTGCTCCACCGGCACTTCGCTGGGATGGTGGGTGACCGCTGTGGCCCCGGGGGACGGTTGGAGCGCGGCGTGCTTGTCCGCGAAGCTGCCCCACACGAACCGGAAGCTGTAGGCGACCGTCAACATCGACCCGAGCACCACGCCCAGAGTGACGGCGGCGCGCGCCGGTGCGGTGAGCGTCTCCGCGTCCAGCACGGCGCTCAGCGCGCTCTCTTTGCCGACGAAGCCGAGCAGAGGCGGGATTCCGGCCATACTCAGCGCTGCGAGTATCGCGGTGCCGCACAGCACCGGAGCCCGGCGGCCCAGCCCCGACAGCCTGCGCAGATCCCGGGTGCCCGCGCCGTGATCGATGATCCCGGCCACCAGGAACAGACACGCCTTGAACAGCGCGTGCGCGATGAGCATGGTCATCGCGGCCAGCGCGGCGTCCGGCGTGCCGAGACCGGCCAGCACGATCAAGAACCCCAGCTGGCTCACCGTGCCGAAGGCCAGCACCAGCTTCAGATCCACCACTTGGAGCGACCGCAGGCCCGCCAGCAGCATGGACGCCAGACCGAGGGCGAGCACCAGCGGATGCCACACCGGGTTCTGCGCGAACACCGGCGCCAGCCGGGCGACCAGGTACACACCGGCCTTCACCATCGCCGCCGCGTGCAGGTACGCGCTCACCGGTGTCGGCGCGGCCATCGCGCCGGGCAACCAGAAATGCAGCGGCACGATCGCGGATTTGGTGAGCGCGCCGACCAGCAGCAGCGCCACCGCTACATTCGCGGCCGTACCGCTCGGTGGACTCGCCGCCGCGAGCAGATCCGACAGCAGGTAGCTGTCGTTCGCTTCGGCCAGCACGACGATGCCGACCAGCATCGCCAGACCGCCCGCGCCGGTCACCAGCAGTGCCTGGATGGCGGCTCTGCGGGTGGCGGCCCGCTCGGCGTTGTGCCCGATCAGCAGGAACGACAGGATCGTCGTCGCCTCCCAGAACACGTAGAGCAGCAGCATGTTGTCGCTGGTCACCAGCCCGAACATCGCGCCTGCGAAGGCGAGCAGTTCGGCGGCGAACACCCCGAGTCGCGGCTCGTCGTCCTCGAAGTATCTGGCGCAGTAGGCCAGGATCAGTGCTCCGATGCCAAGCACGAGCGCGGACAGCACGGCCGCGAGCGTGTCGAAACGCAGATCGATGTTCATCGCGATGCTCGGCGCCCAGGTCAGCCGAACCCGCTGGGGCTCAGCCCAATTCGCGATAACCCAGGCCAGGCAGCCGAGCGGGACCAACGCCAGCAGGTAAAAAGCGTTGCGGCCCAGTGCCCGCACCCACAGCGGCGCCAGCAAGGCGGCGGCAGCATGCAGGAGCAGGATTGCGAGCAAACTTCACTCCGTCGAGTAGGGGCGGCGGGGTGTCCGGGACAATCCTACGTAAATCCTGGGTTTATCGCGGCGTGGGCGAATATGGCGTCGGCTATACCTTCGGGCCGAGGCTATATGTCCGCTAATGATTCGCTCTCGGGTCGGCCCTTCGGGCACGGCCGACTGCGGGGCCGGAATTTCCGGAGCAGGACCAGTCCCAGCGCACTGCCGATGACGATGGCCAGTGCGGTGCGGCCCGGCGTCGGATCGTGCATCGGCACGTCGGTGTGCCAGTCGTCGAGCTTGTCGGGCATCACCGAGACCGCCGAAGGCAGATACAGCGCCGACAGCGCGAGAACGCCGCTGGGCGCGTACTGCGGACGTGCCGCGCCGCAGCAATAGCCCGCGGTCACCGCCATGACGGCGCTGATCACGGCGAAGCCGACCGGGCTCGCGGTCGTCGAGGTGAGCATCGCGAAGATCGCGATGCCCGCGACCAGCAGCATGGCGATGGCGGCCGAGGTCAGCCGGATGCCGAGCAGGACACCGGCCGCCGCCAGCGGGATCAGCAGCACCGCGCTCCAGCCGGGCCGGACCGCGTAACCCACCGCGTCGACCGCCGCGGTCAGGCTCACGGCCAGGTACACGCCGGTGCCGTCCCGGCCGGGCAGCAGCATGGCGGCGGCCGTCGCGCTGACGATCGTCGCGGCCACCACGATCCCGATCTCCACCCCATGGCTCTCGGCGGGCAACTTGCTGTACTGACGGCCAAGCCATTCGGTGCCCGCCAGGACCACCAGCGCGAGCACCATGGCGGCGAGGATCGGTGTCACCGGCAGCGCGATCGCCATGCGCGGGGTCTTCTGCTCCTCGGTGTGCGACCAGTTGCGCAGGGTGCTGATCACCAGCAAGGCCAGCGCCGCGCCGATCATCCAGCGCGGCGGGGTCTCCAGCACGGCGTACGGGTCCGCGTCGATATCCAGCAATTCCGCGAGGTCGCCGAAGGCGAAGAACCCGACGGCGCCCACCGCGAAGGCCGCGCCGGGTAGCGGTCTTCGCAGCACCACGGCGCCGAGCCCGCCCAGCAGCACGGCGCCGAAGACCGAGTCGATGTAGTTCTGCGTGGTCAGCATCTCGGCCGTCGACACCTGGCCCCCGGCGAAGTGGTTGATCAGCTGCCCCAGCGCGCCTGCCGTCGCCGTCGCCCACCCGGTGAGCGGCCGGGCGGTCGTGCTGACCAACACGGCCACCGTGACGGCGACGATCACCGCGAGGGCCGCGCTGCGCGGCACGCTGTTGAGCAGACCGGAGATCCGATACGGCGTCGTCTGCTGCTGCGTGCTGACGCTGACCGGCAGGAACAGTGTGACGCCCGCGACCACGGCGCCCGTGAACGCCGTCGCCGTGTCGACCACCTCGCCGATCCTGCGCACGGTTGTCGAACATACCCGCGGTGCTCCCGCGATCTTGTAATTGCTGACGATTCGCCCGGAAGTGTCTTGAGTGCGAAATATCCTAGAAAACCTGGTTTACCGATTGAGTGCTGTAGCTTGGCTCGGTCAGAGGTAGCGGCTCTCTGCGGCCGTCGCTTGACCACGGTCGCGCCCGTAGCGGCGCAGCGCATCGATTTGCACCGGGTCGAGTGAGGGGCGCACCACCGTGGTGGCGGCCGCGACGTCGGCCGCCGTCACGTCGGCGGCGTCCACATCCCGGCGCATCGCCGTGAGCGCGGCCTCCCGCAGGAGCGCGGCGCAGTCGGCGGCGGAATATCCCTCCAATTCGTGCGCGAGTGCGTCGAGGTCGACGTCGGCGGCCAAGGGCACCGCCCGGCCCGCGGTGCGCAGGATCTCCCGCCGTGCCGCCGCGTCCGGCGGCGGCACGAAGACCAGCCGTTCCAGCCTGCCCGGCCGCAGCAGCGCCGGGTCGATCAGCTCCGGCCGGTTGGTCGCGCCGAGCACCACCACGTCGCGCAAGGGCTCCACGCCGTCGAGTTCGGTGAGCAGTGCGGCGACCACCCGGTCGCCGACGCCCGCGTCGGCACTCTGCCCCCGGCGGGCGGCAAGCGCGTCGACCTCGTCGAGGAAGATCAGCGACGGCGCGGAATCACGCGCGCGCTGGAAGAGTTCGCGCACCGCCCGCTCGGACGAGCCGACCCACCGGTCCAGCAATTCGGCGCCCTTGACCGCGTGCACACTGAGCTGCCCGGTACCGGCCAGCGCGCGCACCAGGAAGGTCTTCCCGCAGCCGGGCGGGCCGTAGAGCAGCACGCCGCGCGGCGGGTCGATGCCGAGCCGGGCGAAGGAGTCCGGATGCCGCAGGGGCCACAGCACGGCCTCGGTCAACGCCTGCTTGGTCTCCGCCATGTCGCCCACATCGTCGAGACTCAGGCTGCCGATCGCGAGCTCCTCCATGCCGGACCGGGACAGCGGCCGGATCACCTCCAGCGCGCCGAGCAGGTCCGACTGGGTCAGCTGCGGCTCACCCTGCTCCCTGGCCCGCGACGCCGCACGCAGCGCCGCCTCGCGGCACAGCGCGGCCAGATCCGACACCACGAACCCGGGCGTGCGCGCGGCGATCTCGTCGAGTCTCAGGTCCTCGGTCGGCACTCGGCGCAGCAGCTGCTCCAGCAGCGCCTTGCGCACGGCGGCGGTGGGCAGGGGCAGGGCGAGTTCGCGGTCGCACAGGTCAGGGGCCCGCAGCCGCTGATCGATCCCGACCGGGTGGGCGGTGGTCGCCAGGAGTGCGACGCCCGGTTCCGCAACGGCCGCGCGCAACTGGTCGAGAATGAGCGTCGCGACCGGTTCGGGGTCCGCGGGCAGCAGAGCGTCGATATCGGTGATCAGCAGGATGCCGCCTTGGCCGGAGCAGATGTCGGCCACCGCCTGCGCGACCTCGCGCAGCCGCGCACCGCTCTCGGCCGCGCCGATGGTGGGGCCGTCCAGTTCCACGACGCGCCGCCGCGCCGTGACCGCGCGGGCCAGCGTCGCTTTGCCCACGCCCGCCGGTCCGGTGATCAGCACGCCGAGGTGCGGTTTCGCGCCGAGCGTGCGCAGCAGTTCGGGCTCGTCCAGCGCGAGGCTGAGCCATTCGCCCAGTTTCGCGGCTTGGCCGCGCATGCCGGGCAGCTCCTCGATCGAGATGCGCGGTGCGAGATCCCTGGTCGCGACGGTCCGTCCCGCCGAAACGCCGTTCGTGCCCGCCGCCGTGCCGAACGCGGCGGCCTCGGTGGCGCCTCGAGAGGCCTCACCGACCGGTATGGGCGTTCCGGCCGAGGCCAGATCGGCGGCGTCGCGCGCGGCGACGGCTCCCGCACCCCAGACCACCGCGGTGTTCGGCTGCACGCTCACCGGGCCGCGCGGATCGGTGGCGGTGACGGTGAGCAACTCGGTGGTCCACGCGATGCCGAACGTGCGCGACAGCGCCTGGGTGGCGGCCGTTGAGCTGATGTCGGGGCCGAGGTCGCGCGGCAGCAGCGAGACCGCGTCGCCCACCGTGACGACCTTGCCGAGCAGCGCCTGCCGCAGGGTCGCGGCCGGAATCGTGCGGGTGGCGTGGACCGAGCCGCTCACCGAGATCTGTTTCGCGCCGTACACCGTCGCCGGGCAGACCACCACCGTCGCGTCCTCGCGCAGGCCGGCGTTGGAGAGCGTGACGTCGTCGAGCAGGGCGACTCCGGCGGGCGTGCCCGGGCGCGCGACACCGACGACCGCTGCCGTACGCCGGGTCCCCACCAGCATGATCCCGTCCCATTCCCGCAGACCGAGCGCGGTCAGCGCCTCCGGATGCAACCGGACCACCCCGCGCCGGGCATCGGCGGCGGAGGGATTCAGCCGGGCGGTCAGTGCCAGTTCTGCCACTGTGCCATTCTGCCGCGCACCCCTGCGTTCGGTCACTATGTCGTGCTTCGGCATAAAGCACGCATGCCCCGAAGCGGCGATGCCGAATCGTTAGTGTTGTAACCGCGTATTGCTAGTTCTTGACGATCCCGGCTGCGACCGCGACCGAGGTGCCCGCCACGCTCGGCGACAGGCAGACCAGCTTGGCGGTGCCGAGCGCGACGTTCGGGCTGCCCTCGAACGGGCCGCCCGGGTTCTCCGCCAGAATCTGCTCGATCAGCGCTTTCTCGCCGTCGCTGTCCAGCTTCTTGAACTCACCGCAGGTGGTGCTGGACGCGGGCCCGAGCGAGGAGTTGCCCTCCTTCATCGTGGTGACCGGCGCGTCCGTGCCCGTGTCGGCGTTCGGCGCCGCGATGGGAGCGGTCGAGGTGCGTGCGGGCGTGCTCGTGCTCGAAGCGCCCGTGCGGAGTCCGTTCGCGGCGGTGGACTCGTCCGCTCCGCCGCAGCCTGCCAGCAAGAAACCCACCGTCCCAACGGCCAGGACGATGGCGGAAGTTCGCTTCATACCGTGCTTTCCCGGGTAAATCGCCGCGCCGGAGCCTCCGGCACGTTCGGTGCAGCGTACCGGTTCGGGCGGGTCAGTGGATGTGTGCCCGCCAGTCCGCCGGAACCCGCTCGCGCGGGCCCGGCACGCCCTGATCCGCCGGATGGCTGCGCGGGGGAGCCAATTCCGGCCCGCCGCTGTACATTTCCCCGGTCTCGAAGTTGTAGTACCAGTCCTCGCCCGGCTCGAAGCTCTGGATGAACGGGTGGCCGGTGTTCTTCGCGTGCTGGGTGGCGTGCTGCGCGGGTGAGGTGTCGCAGCAGCCGATGTGCCCGCACTGGGCACAGCGGCGCAGGTGGACCCACCAACCCGAGTTCCGCTCGCATTCCACGCAACCGGGACCGCTGGGCGGTACCGCGGGATCTATGCCTTCGACCTGTTCGGTCATGACTGCCCTTCCGCGTTCGGTTCGGTATCGATCTGATTCTGTTCGGGACGGTGCAGCGGTAGCCAAACGGTGAACCTGGTGTCGCCCGGCTCGGAATCCACCTGGATGTCACCGTTGTGCTTGTTCACCACGATCCGGAACGAGATGTCCAGCCCGAGTCCGGTGCCTTCGCCCATCGGCTTGGTGGTGAAGAACGGTTCGAAGATCCGGTTGCGGGCCTCCGGCGGGATGCCGGGACCCGTGTCGCCGACCTCCACGACCGCGCATTCGTTCTCCCGCCTGGTGCGGATGGTCAACGTGCCGTTGCCGTCCATCGCGTACACCGCGTTGTCGATCAGGTTGGTCCACACCTGATTGAGTTCGGCGGCGTAGCAGGGCACCGACGGGAGGGTCCGGTCGTACTCCTTCACCACGCGCACCCCGTCGCCGATCTTGCGGCTGAGCATCACCAGCGTGCTGTCCAGCAGTTCGTGGATGTCGACCACCTGGAACGGCGCCCGATCCATCTGCGAGTACTGCTTGGCCGCGTCGACCAGCGCGGAGATGCGCGTCGTCGAGTCGGCGATCTCGTTCATCATCAGCTCGGTCTCGATGGTGTAGTTCAGCCAGCGGATGGCGCCCTGGAACACCTTCTCCGGCGCGCCTTCCAAGGTGGCCGCCACCCGCTCCAGCCAGTCCACGTCGAAACCGGCCTGGACGAAATTCGGCGCCAAGTTCCAGCCGTCGCTGATCCCGTGGTCCTCCAGCCATTCACCGAGCGCGTCCTCGCGGTCGGCGGCCTCCATCGGCGTGAGCTCGGGGGCCTTCGCGACTTGGGCGGCCGCCTCTTCTTGCAGCCGGACCAGGGCGCCGAGCGACTCCGGATCGAACTTGCCGTCGGCCATCATCGCGAGCTTGTGCCGCATGCCCGCGACCCGCTCGCGCAGGCCTGCGGTGGCGCGCACCGCGGCGGCGGCCGGGTTGTTCAGCTCGTGGGTGAGGCCCGCGGACAGCGATCCGAGCGCGAGCAGACGCTCCCGTTCGCCGATGCGCGCGTTGGTGTTGCGGCTGCCGAAGAACACGCCCTCCAGCAGGTGCACCGCCATCGGGAACCACTCGTGCATCATCCGGGCGAAAACGTCCGCGTCGAGCACGTAGAACCGGGACGGCCTGGTCACGTACATCGAGCCGTTGTAGGTCTGGTCGACCTTGTCACCGAGGTAGGACATCCAGGCGCCCGCGTAGGCGCCGTGATGCTCGGTGCGGACCAGCTCGATCTCCGCGCCGCCGGACTGCTTGGTGAGCACCACCTCGCCGTCCATCAACACGTAGAAGCAGGTCGCCGGTGCGCCTTCGCGGAAGACCAGCCCGGGTTCGATGGTCTCGATCCGGCCGTCGGCGCACAGCCAGTCCAGCTGCTCGTCGGTCAGCTTCTCGAAGAGGAAGAGATTGCGCAGCTCGGCGGGATCACACACCAGCCTGCTGCGGCGTTCCGCGGTCTGTTCCGAAGTCATTGTCAGCCTCCTGATCACGCCAGATAACGGTGCACGAGCATCACGGCCATGGCGCCCTCGCCGACCGCGGAGGCGACGCGCTTGGCCGACTCGGCGTGCACGTCGCCCGCCACGAACACGCCGGGCACGCTGGTCTCCAGATGGTGCGGCGGGCGGGGCAGCTCCCAGCCCGCTGGACGCGCGCCGTCGACGAGCAGATCCGGCCCGGCGAGCACGTAGCCCGCCTCGTCGCGCTCGACCACGCCGTCGAGCCAGTCGGTCTGCGGAGCGGCGCCGATGAACAGGAACAGCCGCTCCGCGTCGGCTTTCTCCTCGGCTCCCGTCCGGTTGTCGCGCAGGACGATCTGCCGCAGATGCTCGTCGCCGTCGGCGGCGACCACCTCCGTGCAGGTGTGCACCTCGATGTTCGGGATCTGCGCGATCTGCTGGATCAGGTAGTGCGACATGGACTGCTCCAGCGAGTCCGCCCGGACCACCAGGTGCACGGTGCGGGCGTTGCGGGACAGGAACACCGCGGCCTGCCCCGCCGAGTTCGCGCCGCCCACGATGTAGACGTCGTGATCGGCGCACTCGGACGCCTCGGTCATGGCCGAGCCGTAGTACACCCCGCGTCCGGTGAAGTCGTTGACGCCCGGCGCCGGATGGCGGCGGTAGTCGACGCCGGTCGCGATGATCACGGTGTGCGCGCACAGGCTGCCGCCGTCGGCGAACCGCACGGTGCGCGCGGACCCGTTCACCTCCAGCCCGACCACCTCGCGGGTGGTGATCACCTCGGCGCCGAACTTCGCGGCCTGCCGCCGCGCCCGGTCGGCCAGCTGCGCTCCGGACAAACCGTCCGGGAAGCCGAGGTAGTTCTCGATGCGCGAGCTCTGCCCGGCCTGTCCGCCGGTCGCGGTCCGCTCCACCAGCACGGTGCGCAGGCCCTCGGACGCGCCGTACACCGCCGCGCCCAAACCGGCGGGCCCGCCGCCGACCACGATCAGGTCGTAGAACTCGCCCGCGGGATTCACCGTGAGGCCGACGTGCTCGGCCAGCTCGCTGTCGGAGGGCTGCACCAGCGCCGTACCCGCTGACGTGATCACCACCGGACAGCGCTCCGGATCGGCCCCGGCCGCCTCCAGCAGCCGCGCGCCCTCCGGCTCGTCGGCCGGGTACCACCGATAGGGCAACTGGTTGCGGGCCAGGAATTCGCGGACCTGCGACGAGCGCGGCGACCAGCGATTGCCGACCACCTTGGTCTCGGTGACCGGCCGGTGTTCGCTGCTGCGCCACGCGTCCAGCAGACCGTCCAGCACCGGGTAGAGCTTCTCCTCCGGCGGATCCCAAGGCTTGAGCAGGTAGTGGTCCAGATCGACGACGTTGATCGCGTCGATCGCGGCATTGGTGTCGGCGTAGGCGGTCAGCAGCACGCGGCGCGCGTACGGGTGCAGGTCCATCGCCTGCTCCAGGAATTCGATGCCGTCCATACCCGGCATCCGGTAGTCGGCGATCAATACCGCGACCGGCTGACCGCGCAATTTCATCTCTCGAAGCGCGTCGAGTGCTTGGGCACCCGATTCCGCGCGCAGAATCCGGTAATCGGCGCCGTAGCGGCGGCGCAGATCGCGCACCACCGCCCGGGAAACTCCCGGATCGTCATCGACGCTCAGGATGGCCGGTTTCGTAGCAGCGGGTGAAGTCACCTGACGAGTATGGAGCCTCCGGGTGGCGCCTGTCGTGGGCGTTCGCCCAGAGCTCAGAGACGGTGATGCAGGACGAGCTCGAGTTCGGTCGGGGTGAGCAGTCGCTCCAGGCGTTCTTCCTGGGCCGCCGCGCGAGCGCTGCGCGGTGAGGCCGACGCGTGCGGGGATTCGGTTCCGTTCTCCGGCCCGATAGCGGGAAGCAGCGGAACCTGGTCAGCGGGGCGACGATGCAGCAGGGAGCGCAGTTTCACGGCCGATCACCTCACGTTGGGACGCCGAAAGTTGGAGGCAGTGTCTGATGCTTCATCTATCTGTCAGTCTGCGCCGCGCATTACAGGGGCTGCCGCTCGAGTGGCGGAAATGTGACGCAAATGTCGTCGGATCTAAAATGTGCGCGAATCGTCCAAACGCGTTCGGACGGATGACCGTCGGTCCGTCGCTCGTATCCGGGAGGCAGCGTTGCCGAACAACCTCGAAGCCACCATCGACATCTCCGCGCCTCCGGAGCAGGTGTGGGCGGTGGTCTCCGATCTGAAGCGGATGGGCGAGTTCAGCCCGCAGTGCGTGCGCATGGTGGCGCTCGGCTCGCTCAAGGCGGGCACCTGGACGCTCAATCTCAATCGCGACGGCAAGAAGTACTGGCCCACCACCGCCCGCATCGTGCGGTACGAGCCGAACCAGGCGTTCGCCTTCCGGATCAACGAGAACCGCACCGTGTGGAGTTACACGCTGGAGCCGACGGAGACCGGAACAAAGCTGATCGAACGCCGGGACGTGCCCAACGGCACCACGTGGTTCTCCCGCAGGGCGATCAACGCGGCGCTCGGTGGCGAGGCCCCGTTCGAGGAGGCGCTGGTGCGGGGCATGAACGAGACCCTCGGCAAGATCAAGACCGCGGTCGAGGCGCGCGGCTGATCACCGCGGTGCGGTACGTCGGTGGCCGCCGACGACGTCCTGGCGACGGGCCTCCGAGCCGCAGGGCGGCCGCATCCGGCGTGCCACCGGCTCCCGCGGCGCGGGTTCATGAGGGATCCCGACGCGCGATGCCGACACGAGGACGCAGCTCTCGGTCGGCATCGTCCCACGCGCCGGGCTCGCCGGACTGCCGATACCGGCACCCCGGCGAGCGGCGCTACTTCCAGTTGGGCAGCTTCACGACCTGAGCCGCGTACGAGAGTCCCGCGCCGAACGCGATGAGCAGCGCGGTGTCACCCGGCTTCGACTCGCCCTTGCGCAGCAGCGCCTCCATGGCCAGCGGGATCGACGCGGCGGAGGTGTTGCCCGACTCCTCGATGTCGTTGGCCAGCGCGCAGTGCTCAGGCAGCTTGAGCACCCGGGCCATGATCTCGATGATCCGGCCGTTGGCCTGGTGCGGGATCATCGCGTCCAGGTCGTCGGGCGACAGGCCGGCGCGGTCGATCGCGTCGCGGCACACCTTCTCCAGCGAATGCGCCGCCCAGCGGAACACCGCGGTGCCCTCCATGGCCATGTAGGGCCGTACCGCGTCCAGGCCCTTTTCCTCGATCTCGGCGAAGAACTCCATCCAGTCCTTGTCCTGGCGGATGGCGTGGTGCTGGGTGCCGTCCGAGCCCCATACGGTCGGACCGATGCCCGGCTCGTCGGACGGGCCGACGATCACCGCGCCCGCACCGTCGGCGAAGAGGAAGGCGGTGGAGCGATCGCGCGGGTTGATCGTGTTGGTCAGCTTCTCCACGCCGATCACCAAGACATGCCCGGCGGTCCCGGCCCGGACCAAGTCCGACGCCAGCGCGATCGAGTGGCAGAAGCCCGCGCACCCGGCTGAGACGTCGAAGGCGGCGGCGCCGTTCATGCCGAGTTCGGTGGCGATGCGCGGGGCAGCCGCCGGGGTCAGCAACAGGTGCGTCGACGTAGCAACGATCACGCAATCGACTTGGTCCACCGCGATGCCGGAGGATTCCAGCGCGCCGCGCGCGGCGCCGACACTCATGCTCTGAATCGTTTCCGAGTCGTCGGCGAACCGTCGGGTCTTGATGCCCGACCTGGTCCGGATCCACTCGTCGCTCGAGTTGATCGGGCCCGCCACCTCGTCGTTGGTGACCACTCGAGCAGGGCGGTATACGCCGAGCCCGAGGATCGCCGTGTGCTCTGCCCCGGTGGTCTGGGTGATGCGAGCAGCCATCTGCGTCTCCTATGTACCTGCGGCGGCGCCGCCGGGTGTTCCCCGAAGCATCGTTATCGGTCCCTCATCCGCCACTGCCCATCCGAGAATAGACATGAGGCTTCCTCATATTAGCCCGAGAGTCGCTCATCTGGCGCGCGTATTTCGACAATCGCTGGGTATCTCGTCGAACACGCCACTGCTGTCCGAAGGCGTGGCCCCAACCACTGATGTGAGGACACCATGCTTGGTCTCGGAATTATCGGATGGATCATCATCGGCGGTCTGGCCGGATGGATCGCCAGCAAGATCATGAAGACGGACGCCCAGCAGGGCATCCTCCTCAATATCGTCGTCGGCGTGGTCGGCGGCCTACTCGGTGGGTTCCTACTGAAGGTGTTCGGGGTCGACGTCGAGGGCGGCGGCCTCTGGTTCAGCTTCTTCACCTGCCTGGGTGGTGCGGTCATCCTGCTGTTCCTGGTGCGGCTGGTCACCGGGAGCAGAGTCAGGTCCTGACCCCGGGTGCCACGGGCTCCTTTCCCGTAAGGTGTGAACGCTTGCGCCGGTCCTATTGTTGACAGGGCGCAACCCGTCTGCATCGAGCACGAAAGAGGAGCCTGTGGCCCGCCGTCCCACCCCGCCCGGCACGCCTGAACGCACCGGAGTCGGCCACGTCGTCGACCTGGTCCGTGATGCGATCCCTCCGCTGCATCCCGCCGGGCTGCCGTTCGTGGCGGCGCCGCTGGCGGTCGCCGTCCTCGGCGGCAAGCGCAAGTGGGTGCGCCGGACCGGACTGGCCGCCGCGGCGGCCTGCGCGACCTTCTTCCGGCATCCGCACCGGGTGCCGCCGAACCGGCCCGGCGTCGTGGTCGCCCCCGCCGACGGTGAGGTCGCCCTGGTCGACACCGCGGTTCCGCCCGCTGAACTGGGGCTCGGCGATCAGCCGCTGCCCCGGGTCAGCATCTTCCTGTCCGTGCTGGACGTGCACGTGCAGCGCACGCCGGTCTCCGGCGTGGTGCGCACCGTGGTGCACCAGCCCGGCCAGTTCCGTTCGGCCGACCTGCCCGAGGCCAGCTCGGTGAACGAGCGCAACAGCATGGTGCTGGAGACGCCGGAGGGCAGCCGGATCGTGGTCGTGCAGATCGCCGGTCTGCTCGCCCGCCGGATCGTCTGCGACGCTCAGGTCGGCGACGTGCTGTCCATCGGCGACACTTACGGCCTGATCCGCTTCGGCTCGCGGGTCGACACCTATTTCCCGCTGGGCACCGAACTGCTCGTGCAGCCCGGCCAGCGCACCATCGGCGGCGAGTCCGTGCTCGCCGTGCTCGGCTCCACCGCTGACGCGTGATGGAAGCGGCGGTACCCACCCAGCGGCGGCGGCGGACCATCCGGCTGCTGCCGAGCATCGTCACCATCCTGGCGCTGTGCGCCGGGCTGTCGGCGGTGAAATTCGGCCTCGACGGCAAGCTCGGCATCGCGCTGGCCATGGTGGGCGCGGCGGCCGTGCTCGACACCCTCGACGGCAGACTGGCCAGGATGCTGGACGCCACCACGAAGATGGGCGCCGAGCTGGATTCGCTGTCGGACGCCATCTCCTTCGGCGTCGCCCCCGCGCTCGTGCTCTACGTGACCCTGCTCAGCAGCAACAGTGTCGGCTGGATCGTCGCGCTGCTGTTCGCGGTCAGCATCGTGCTGCGGTTGGCTCGGTTCAACACCCTGATGGACGACGACACCCGGCCGGACTGGGCGCGGGAGTACTTCGTCGGCGTGCCCGCTCCGGCGGGCGCGCTCATCGCGATGGTTCCGGTGGCGTTGTACGTGCAGTTCGGCGACGGCTGGTGGGTGGGCTTCTACGAGGTCGCGGCGTGGACGGTGTTCGCGGCGGCGCTGTGCGTCAGCACGATTCCGACGCTGGCGATGAAGTCGGTGTCGGTGGCGCCGCAGGCGGCGGCCGGGCTGCTGGTGTTGGTCGCGCTCGCGGCGGCGGCGCTGGTGACCTACCCGATCGTGCTGTTGCTGGTGCTGGTCGTGCTGTATCTGGGGCATATTCCGTTCGCCTGGCATTCCCAGCGCTGGGTGGCCGCGCGGCCGGAGACCTGGCAGCACAAGCCCGCCGAGCGGCGCGCGCAGCGTCGCGCGGACCGGCGGTTGCCCGCGATCCGGCGTCCGGTGATCCGTGGTTCCTCCGCCCGGCTGCGACTGCGCCGCCCCGGCGGCAAGCAGCGTCAGAACGGAAACCCGCCACCGGGCGGGAACCCTTCGTCGCTGCGTCGCGGTGACAACTGACAGCGCGCATCCCGCGGCACTGACTGGTACGGCCTGAATACTCGGAGAGGCGGGCGAGCGATCATGGAGCCGGACAGCTTGCGGGAGTTCGAGGAGCATCGACCGCGGCTGTTCGCGCTCGCCTACCGGATGCTCGGCTCGGCCAGCGAGGCCGAGGACGCCGTGCAGGAGACTTATCTGCGGTGGGACAGCGCCGACCGCAACGGAATTCGCTCCCCGGAGGCGTGGTTGACCACCGCGCTGGTCAATCTGTGCCGCACCTGGCTGGTTTCGGCGCGGGCCAGGCGGGAGAGCTACGTCGGACCGTGGCTGCCCGAGCCGGTGCCGACCGCGAACGGCGAGCTCGGTCCGCTGGAGAGCGTCGAAGAGCGCGAACTCGTCTCCTTCGCGCTGCTGACCGCGCTGGAACGGCTGAATCCGGTGGAACGGGCCGTCTTCGTGCTGCGCGAGGCATTCGGATACGCGCACCGCGAGATCGCCGACATGCTCGAGGTGACCGAGGCCAACTCCCAGCAGATCTTCCGGCGGGCGGGCCAGCGCGTGCGAGAAGGGCGGGCGCGCTTCGGCATTCCGGCCGAGCACGCCCGCGAACTCGTCGAACGGTTCTTGAAGGCCGCGCGCGACGGTGATATCGAGTCGCTGGAGCGGATGCTCACCGCCGACGTGACCGCGACGGCCGACGGCGGCGGTGTGATCAACGCGGCCCGCCGCCCGATACACGGCGCGAACCAGGTGGCGCGCTACCTCGCCGGACTGCTGCGCTGGGAGGTGCCGGGGATGCTATTGCTCGTCGAGGAGGTCAACGGCGCGCCTGCCGTGGTGGCGCGCGTCGACGGGGCGCCACTGCTGGTGGTGGGAATGGATGTGGCCGACGGGGCGGTCGCGGCGCTGCGATTGATCGTCAACCCGGAGAAGCTCGCCTATTTCGCCAGGTCGAGCGGGTCGGAGGGCGTGGTGGGCACGATTCCGGCGCGGCCTCGCCGCCCGCTGTGACTCGCTTCACGGCGCCGGTCTGTCAGGATTCGGTGGCCTGTCCGGTCTGAAGGGTGATGGCCGATCGAAAGGAGCCACATCATGACCGGACAGCATCGGATCGTCGTCCTCGGCGCCGGGTACGCGGGACTGGCGGCGGCCCGTAGGCTCGCACGCACGGCGCGGGACGCGCGAATCACCGTGGTGGACGCCCACGCGGCGTTCGTCGAGCGGGTGCGGCTGCACCAGCGGGCGGCCGGGCAACGGATTCCGGCCTGGGATCTGCGGGAGTTGCTGAGATCGAAGGACATTCACTTCGCACACGCTGTCGCGACCGAAATCGACACGGCGGGCAAGCGCGTGGTGCTCGACGGGGCGCCCGCCCTGCACTACGACTCGCTCATCTACGCGCTCGGCAGCATGGCCGATACCGAGCGCGTGCCCGGCGTCACGGAGCACGCCTATTCCATTGCGACACAGGAGGATACGCAGAATCTGGCGCTGCCGCGCGGGACGGTCGCGGTGGTCGGGGCCGGTGCGACCGGGATCGAACTGGCCGCGGAACTGGCCGAAAGGCACCCGGACACCCGGGTGCTGCTGCTCGGTTCGGAGCAGCCGGGCGCGTGGCTGTCGCCGCGCGCGCAAACGCATATCCAGCGGACACTGGAGCGGCTCGGGGTCGAGATCCGCTCGGACGCCAAGGTGATCGAAGTGACGTCCGCGGGCGTGCGATTGGCCGACGGTGCACTGGTCGAGGCGGCGGCGACGGTGTGGACGACCGGTTTTCGGGTGCCGGACCTCGCCGCGCGCTCGGGGCTCGCGGTGGACCCGGACGGCCGCGTGCTGACCGACGCCACCCTGCGCTCGGTGTCGCATCCGGACGTCTACGCCGCGGGCGACGCCGCCGTTGTCGCCGGGCCCGGTGGGCGGGAGCTGCGCATGGCCTGTGTCACGGCGCTGCCCACCGGCAAGCACGCGGCCGATGCCGTCGTCGCGCGGATACGCGGCGCCGAACCGCGGCCGCTGCGGTTCCGGTACGTGCTCCAGTGCCTGAGCCTGGGCCGACGCGACGGACTGGTCCAGTTCGTGCACGCCGACGACGCGCCGGGCGGGATGGTGCTGACCGGACGAACCGCGGCGTGGGTGAAGGAGCGGATAGTGCGCGGCGCGGCCTGGGCCGCCCGACCCTGAGGAATCGTCAACCAACGGTTGACGACCGCTAGTTCGTCAACTTATGGTTGACGCATGACATCGCACTTCCGCCTCGACGATCTGATCGAGGGCATCAAGAAAGCCCGTCCCGACAACGTGCTCGAGCAGCTGTCCGACGCGGTGGTCCTGGCGAATCACCTCGACGAGCTGGCCGATCACCTGATCGGCCACTTCGTCGACCAGGCCCGCCGCTCCGGGGCCTCCTGGACCGACATCGGCGCCAGCATGGGGGTCAGCAAGCAGGCCGCGCAGAAGCGGTTCGTGCCCAAGGTCCCCGACCCTGCCGCCGCCGCGGCCATGGACCCGAACGCGGGCTTCGCCCGGTTCACCCCGCGGGCGCGTCAGGTGGTGATGGCCGCGCAAGAGGCTGCTCGCGGCGCGGGAAACTCGGAGATCGCGGTGGGGCACGTGGTGCTCGGGCTGCTCACCGAACCGGAGGGACTCGCGGTGCGCGAGTTGGTCGCCAACGGTGTCGCGCTGGACGTGCTCTCCGCGGCCGCCACCGCGTCGCTGCCGCCGAGCGAGGGCGAGGTTCCGACGCTGATCCCCTTCGGCTCCGAGGCCAAGAAGGTGCTCGAGCTCACGTTCCGCGAGGCGCTTCGCCTGGGGCACAACTACATCGGCACCGAGCACATGCTGCTCGCCCTGCTCGAACAGGAGAACGGTTCCGGCCTGCTCAGCGACCTCGGCATGGACAAGGCGCGCACCGAAGCGCACCTGGTCGAGCTGCTCTCGTCGTTCACGTCCGGGAAGTCCTGACCCGGCGATGAGCGGCGGGAAGCTCCGCGCGGCAACCGTGCTCATGGTGGCCGCGCTGGTGATCGGCGTCGCCCGTCGGTCGGCTTCCGATCACCGAACCCGCAACGTGGTCAACGGAATTCGCGGCGCGCATGCCGCACGCGCGCGCCGCCGCCGGGCCCTGCGCGGCAGGGGAGCCGGGATCGCGGGGCCGCGCCGGAGCGCTCCGGTCGCACGTCACCTGACGCGAGCGGCCTGATCACGCCCGCCCGGCCAGACCACCGCCCCACCGCGGCCAGCGGGCCTGCGGTTTCGGCTCGGAGACCAGCGGCTCGCGGTGGATATCGGTGATGTACAGGGGGAGGTGGGGTTCCAGCTGGGCGAGCAGTTCGAGGGCGCGTCCGCCCTGTGCGGCACGGTATTCCGGCATGGTGATGCCGACGAGCTGCAGGAACCGGACCCGGCCGTGCGGGCTGTCGATGGTGCCCAGTTCCGGGTCGCTCACGAAGCAGACGGCATGGCTGGTGCAGTCCGAGTGGCCCGCCGCGATCGGTCCGTTCGCCTTGATGGTGTGTCCCGGCTCGAACCACTTGCCGGACTGGAAGACGTAGCGCGCCAGGTTCTGCAGGAAGTTCGCCGGCCAGGCGGGCGGTTCGGTCTCCTCGGGCCTGCGCGCCAGCCGGAAGGTGAACTCGAAGCCCCAGCCGGATTCCGCCGGATTGTCCCACTCCTTCTCGTACAGCTCGGTCATGCCGTAGCCGATGTAGTGCCAGTGCGGTACCGGGTCGGTGCGGGAGTAGGCGCTGATTCCGTCGAGCGGGTCGGGTCCGCCGAGGGACCACGGGTGGTCGGGGGCCCAGTGAAAGGGCTCGATATCGCCGTACAGCGGCCGCAACGCGCCGTCGATGGCATCCCAGCCGGGTTTTTCACTCACCCCGCCACCATAAGCACGCGTCGCCGGGCGATATTCGGGGCGTCGCGTGGTGTGCCCGGTCAGGAGTCCGGCACGTTCCGGGCGAGCTCGTCCAGCCAGGCCGCCGCCGACGCGTCGCTCGGCGCGCGCCAGTCGCCGCGCGGTGAGAGCGATCCGCCGGAGCCGACCTTCGGCGCGTTCGGCAGCGTCGAGCGCTTGAACTGGCTGGTCTGCACGAAGCGGCGCAGGAATTCGGCCAGCCAATGCTTGATCGTGGCCAGGTCGTAGGCGTTGCGCTGGTCGGCGGGCACGAGGTCGGGCCAGCGCCCGGCGGTGGAATCGGACCAGGCGTGCCGGGCCAGATAGGCGATGCGGCTGGGCCGGTAGCCGAAACGCAACAGGTAGTACAGATGGAAATCCTGCAACTCGTACGGGCCGACCGTGGCCTCCGAACTCTGGCTCGGCACCGAGGTATCCGCGTGCGGAATCAGTTCGGGGGAGATCTCGGTGCGCAGAATCGACGACAGCACCTCGCCCGCTTCGGGTCCGAACTGATCGGTGTCCACCGCCCAGGCGATCAGGTATTTGATCAGCGTCTTGGGCACCGACGCGTTGACGCTGTAGTGCGCCATGTGGTCCCCGACGCCGAACGTGCACCAGCCGAGCGCGAGCTCGCTCAGGTCGCCCGTGCCGACCACCAGCGCGCCGTGCTGATTGGCCAGCCGGAACAGGTGCGAGGTCCGCTCGCCCGCCTGCACGTTCTCGTAGGTGATGTCGTAGTGGGCGGCGCCGTCGGCGGCCGGGTGGCCGAGGTCGCGCAGCATCTGGGTGGCCGAAGGGCGGATGTCGATCTCGCCCGCCGTGACGCCGAGCGCCGCCATCAGGCGGTGCGCGTCGGTCTTGGTCCTGGTGCTGGTCGCGAAGCCGGGCATGGTGTAGGCCAGCACGTTCTCCCGCGGCAGGCCGAGCCGGTCCATCGTCTTGGCCGCCACGATCAGCGCCTGGGTGGAGTCCAACCCGCCGGACACCCCGATCACCACGCGCTCGAGCCCCGTCGCGCGCAATCGCGTGCTCAGCCCCTCGACCTGGATGTGGTGCACTTCGGCGCAGCGCTCGTTGCGCTTGGCGGGATCGGCGGGGACGTAAGGGAAGCGCTCGATGTCGCGGCGCAGCGCGACCGGTTCTTCGGGGATCGGCAGCCGTACCTCGACACGGCGCATCGCGGCCAGCCGTTCGCGGTGGTCGTGCACGTTGTCGGCGAAGCTGGTGGTGCGCAGCCGGTCGGCCACGAGCCTGCGCAGGTCCAGATCGGCGGTGACCAGCTGGGGATGATCGGAGAATCGCTCGCCCTCGGCGAGCAGGTCGCCGTTCTCGCAGATCACCGCCTGTCCGTCCCAGGCGAGGTCGGTGGTCGACTCGCCGTGCCCCGCGGCGGAATACAGATACGCCGCGAGGTAGCGGGCCGAATGCGAGGTGCACAGCGCCCGCCGGTAGTCCGCCTTCCCGATCACGATATTGCTCGCGGACAGATTGACCAGCACCGTCGCCCCGGCCAGCGCGGCGAACCCACTCGGCGGCAGGGGAACCCACCCGTCCTCGCAGATTTCCAGGTGAAAGGTGAAATCCTCCAGGTTGCTCGCGTGGAACAGCAGATCGGACCCGAACGGCGCCCGGTGCCCCGCGATCGTGACCTGGTCTTCCAGCGCTTCCCGCGCCGCCGCGAACTGACGCTTCTCGTAGTACTCCCGGTAGTTCGGCAGGTAGCTCTTCGGCGCCACGCCGAGCACGACGCCGCGGCAGATCGCGACCGCGCAGTTGAACAGCCTGCCCTGCGCCCGCACCGGTGCGCCGACCACCAGCACCGTGTCCAGGTCCGTGCTCGCCGCGACGAGCCGCTCCAGCGCCGCCTCCACCGCGACGTCCAGCGCGTCCTGGTGGAACAGGTCGTCGGCGGTGTAGGTGGACAAACCCAGCTCGGGGAACACCGTGAGCACCGCACCGGCCGCCGCGGCCTGCGCGGCGAGCTCGACGGTCTGCTCGACGTTGTAGGCGGGATCGGCCACCCGGACTCGTGGCACCGCCACCGCCACCCGGGCGAACCCGTGCCGGTACAGCGAATCGAACGGCAGGTCGGCCACCGCATACCCCTTCGGGATCACCTGATCATGGTTTATCCGGAATCTACGCCGCGTTGGCCGTCCAGGTGCGGTGCCGGGTTCCCCGCAAGCCTGGAAATGGCACGCCGACCTGCGCTTTTATCGCCGCGACCGGGTGGGGCTGATTGTCCGGCCCGAGATGTGAACCGACGACGGCTAAGCTATAGCAATGGCGGATGAAACGGATTCCGACCTAATAGCGGGGGAACGGCGCGCAGACCTGCTGCGCGCGCTTTCGTATGTGTCCACCGAGTCCCAACCCGACGGCAGCTATGTGGTGAACGGCGACCTGCCGCCGGACGTGGCGCCGCCGTTCATTCGCGCGATCATGCGGGTCGAGGCGGAGCTGCTGCTGCACGACGCCGAGCTCGTCACCGTCGAGGGCGGCGAGCCCCGCACGCCCGAGGAGCGTCGCACGGACGCCTTCGTCGCCTTGGTCCTGCGCGTCGACGACCGCCCGTGACCGGCGCGGCGGCCCGCGATGACCTTGCACTCGGCACCCCAGAGTGCTAAAAAGGCTCTTGGCACTCTCGACCTGTGAGTGCCAGGTCGGGCCGGTGAGACCGGGTTCCATCGACACCCTCGGTCGTCCGTCGCGGGCACCGCACCTGGCCAGCGTAAATGGGGCGATCCAAACCTGCGATCGTCCTGTGTGTCAGCCATACACATGGAGGATCTCAACAACGCCATGGCCAAGACAATTGCGTATGACGAAGAGGCCCGTCGCGGTCTCGAGCGGGGCCTGAACAGCCTCGCCGACGCGGTCAAGGTGACGCTGGGCCCCAAGGGTCGCAACGTTGTCCTGGAGAAGAAGTGGGGCGCCCCCACGATCACCAACGATGGTGTGTCCATCGCCAAGGAGATCGAGCTGGAGGACCCGTACGAGAAGATCGGCGCCGAGCTGGTCAAGGAAGTCGCCAAGAAGACCGACGACGTCGCCGGCGACGGCACCACCACCGCGACCGTGCTGGCGCAGGCGCTGGTGCGCGAGGGCCTGCGCAACGTCGCGGCCGGCGCGAACCCGCTGGGCCTGAAGCGCGGCATCGAGAAGGCCGTCGAGGCCGTCACCGCCAAGCTGCTCGACACCGCCAAGGAGGTCGAGACCAAGGAGCAGATCGCCGCCACCGCCGGTATCTCGGCGGGCGACGCGTCCATCGGTGAGCTGATCGCCGAGGCCATGGACAAGGTCGGCAAGGAAGGCGTCATCACCGTCGAGGAGAGCAACACCTTCGGCCTCCAGCTGGAGCTCACCGAGGGTATGCGCTTCGACAAGGGCTACATCTCGGGCTACTTCGTCACCGACCCGGAGCGTCAGGAAGCGGTTCTCGAGGACCCGTACATCCTGCTGGTCGGCTCGAAGGTCTCCACCGTGAAGGACCTGCTGCCGCTGCTGGAGAAGGTCATTCAGGCGGGCAAGCCGCTGCTGATCATCGCCGAGGACGTCGAGGGCGAGGCCCTGTCCACCCTGGTGGTCAACAAGATCCGCGGCACGTTCAAGTCCGTCGCGGTCAAGGCGCCCGGCTTCGGTGACCGTCGCAAGGCGCAGCTGGCCGATATCGCCATCCTGACCGGTGGCGAGGTCATCAGCGAAGAGGTCGGCCTCTCGCTGGAGGCCGCGGGCGTCGAGCTGCTCGGCCAGGCGCGCAAGGTCGTCGTCACCAAGGACGAGACCACCATTGTCGAGGGCGCGGGCGACGCGGAGGCGATCAAGGGCCGGGTCGCGCAGATCCGCACCGAGATCGAGAACTCCGACTCGGACTACGACCGTGAGAAGCTGCAGGAGCGGCTGGCCAAGCTGGCCGGCGGTGTCGCGGTGATCAAGGCGGGCGCGGCCACCGAGGTGGAGCTCAAGGAGCGCAAGCACCGCATCGAGGACGCCGTCCGCAACGCGAAGGCCGCCGTCGAGGAGGGCATCGTCGCCGGTGGTGGCGTCGCCCTGCTGCAGTCGGCTCCCGCTCTGGACGAGCTGAAGCTCAGTGGTGACGAGGCCACCGGTGCGAACATCGTGAAGGTAGCGCTGTCGGCTCCGCTGAAGCAGATCGCGTTCAACGCGGGCCTCGAGCCCGGTGTGGTCGCCGAGAAGGTTTCCAACCTGCCCGCGGGTCACGGCCTGAACGCCGACTCGGGTGAGTACGAGGACCTGCTGGCCGCCGGCGTCGCCGACCCGGTCAAGGTCACCCGTTCGGCCCTGCAGAACGCCGCCTCCATCGCGGCGCTGTTCCTGACCACCGAGGCCGTGGTCGCCGACAAGCCGGAGAAGGCCGCCGCTCCCGCGGCCGACCCGACCGGCGGCATGGGCGGCATGGACTTCTGAGTCCGGCCACCCGGCAACACCTGTCGAACCGGAAGCCGGTCCACCTTCGGGTGGGCCGGCTTCCGGCGTTTCTCGGTCAGATTCCGTCGACGGTGACCACCGCGAAAGGCTTCGGGGTGCCCGGGCCCATCGGGCCGCCCTTGTCGAACTGGGAGGAGACGACCAGGGTCCGGTTTCCGTCGCGGACCAGGGTCGTGGGGATGCCCAGGGACACGTCGGTCTGCTGGTGTGTGCGCGTGGCGGTGGCGCCGTCGTCGGAGATGGTCCAGCGGCTGATGGTGTTGGTCGTGTTGTGGGCCACCCACAGGGTGCCGCCACGCAGGTCGAGTCCGTCGCCCTGCCGGAGATCGCCGCCGCGCAGGGTCACCTTGCTGATCGGGTTCGCTTCCGGAGTCAGGGCTATGCGGTACAGGTCGCCGCGCGGCATGTCGACCGTGAGCAGATAGCGGCCCGCCGGGTCGGCGACGATGCCGTTCAGGGTGAAGGTGCCCGGCTCGATCGGCGGCAGGGCCGGGCGCAGATCGAACACCGGGGTCAGTTCGCCCCGTCCACCCTGTGCCATCGCGGCGGAGAGCTGGCCGGGAGTGACCCGATAGACGACCGCCCGGGTGCTGTCGGTCAGGTACGCCGTGCCGTCCGAGGTGATGGCGAGGTCGTTCACGAAGCGCGGGTCGGCGCCGGGCACGGTGAAGTCCGCCAGCAGGGTGCGAGTCGCGATGTCGTACACCGCGACTCCGGTCGTCGAGTCGGTCACCCACAGTCTTCCCGCCGCGTCGGCTTTCAAGCCGTTGGCGGTCTTGTGGCCGTTGGCTCCCTCGGGCAGGAAGATTTCGGCCTGCCGAGCGTTCGGCGTCGCGCGATAGACCGCGCCGGTGGTGTAGGAGCCGACGTAGCTGTCCCCGGTTCGGGCATCGAGCGCGATGCCTTCCGGATAGACCCGGTCGCCGGGGAGTTCGTACGCGGTGTGGACGTGCGTGGCGGGCGCGTCGTCGCCGGTTCCGCAGGCCGCCAGCATGGTGCTCGCGACTGCGGCGGCCAGGGTCGCCACGATGCGGCGGGGCAGTGTGTGGGACATCCTCTACCTCTTCGAGGGCATTCGATCAGATGGGATCACTTCAATGTGCGAGCACGAATCTAGATTAGAGTTCTAATTATCGTCAATCCTCTATCGAGAAGACGTGCACGGATACGATGCGGTCATGACGCCCATGCCCGCCTCCGAACGGATCGGCTCGTATCTCAAGCGCGCCGAGCAATCCCTGAACGCGGCCAAGAACGCCGCGTTGAAGCCGGTGGGCATCACCGTCGCGCAGTACGCCGCGTTGCTGTTCCTCGCCGAGAATCCGGGCATCTCGGCCGCCGCTCTGGCGCGGTTGTGCGGCGTCACGCCGCCGACCATGAACACCGTGCTGAGCAACCTGCAGGATCGCGGGCTCATCGCACGCACCCCACACGCCTGGCACAAGAACGTGCTGGAGACGACCCTGACCGACGAGGGCGCGGCGGTCATGCGCGACGCGGACGCCCGCGCCATCCGCGTCGAACGCGCATTGGCCGAGGAGTTCACCGAGGACGAGCGGGCGACACTGCTCGCCCTGCTGGTCCGCTGCGCCGACCGGCTGGACACCATTCGCCCGGAGCCGACAGCCTGATCGCCCGCGGCCGGAAGCAGTGGGGCCGACGCGCCCGGTCTTCCCTTCGCCCGCTGCTGGTCCGTTGACCGCACGCGCGGGGACAGGCTGCCGCATGGCGGCTGGTCACGCGCCCGTCGCCGTGCGCGCGAGGTCGCGCTGAACCGGCGACGGTCGCGTGCTGCCCGTCAGGCCGCGACGGCGCTCGGCGACTTGCTGCTAGAGCGGCCCTGCGGAACGGCCAGCGCCAGCGCGAGGGCGGCGATGAGCGCGGACGTCCAGGGCAGCCATCCGCTGCCGGAAGTGTCCAGCACCGCCGCGCCGACGAGCGAGCCGATGCCAGCGCCGAGGTAGATGGCCGAGCCGTTGAGTCCGAGGGCGACGGTGGGCGCGTCGTGGGCGATGCCGAACAGCCGATGCTGTTGCGGTATCAGGATCGCCGAGCCGAAGAGCCCGGTCACGGCCAAGACGGCGAACACCGCCCATGCCGTGTCCACGACGGCGCCGAGCAGCGCGAGGCCTGCCAGCGCGCCGACGAGCCCCACGGTCAGCGTGCGCCGCGAACCGTAGCGGTCGACCGCGCGACCCGCCTGGGCGTTGCCGATCACCTGGCCGATGCCCATGGACAGCATCAGCCAGGCGAGCATGCTCTGCGGCACCGACGCCGCGACGACCACCGGCAGGTAGACGATGGTGGTGTAGACGGCGGTGATCTGCGCCGTCGTGACGAGCAGAACGCGCAGCACCGGCGGCCGGACCAGCACGCCGATCCGCTCGCGAAGTCCGGTGCTCGGCAGCGTGACTCGGGGCAGCAGCAGTACCAGCGCAGCGGCGACCGCCCCGCCGAGCGCGATCCCCCACAGCACACCGCGCCAGCCGATCCAGCGCTCGGCGAAGACGCCGATCGGCACGCCCGCGACGCTGGACAGGGTGATGCCGGCCGTCACGATCGACAGCGCCCGTCCGCGGTGCGCGTCGTCGGCGAGCACGCCCGCGACGGCGAAGGCATTGGCCTGAAACGCCGCCGCACCGATCGCCGCGACGACGCGGGCCGCGGCCACCACGGCGAAGCTCTCACCGGCGGCCTGCCCGATCATGCCGATCACGAAAAGGGTCGCACCACCGCCGAGTAGCCAGCGACGGTCCCACGATCCGGTGGCCGCGGCGATCAGCGGCGAGGCGATGGCGTAGGTCCAGGCGAACAGGGTGGTGAGCTGCCCGGCGGTGGACACCGAGACGTGCAGGTCGGCGGCGATGAGGGGCAGCAGGCCGCTGAGCACGAAGCCGTCGGTGCCGAGCACGAAGGTGCCGACGGCCAGTGGGAGGAGCGAGCGATACAGATCGTTCGATGGTTGTCGAAACATCATAGAATGAGGGTGAGATACAATTCGATTGTTGTCAAATGATCGGAGAATGGAGATGCGCCAGCTGCCGCAGCCGAGTACCGCCGACATCGATCTGGTCCGAGTGCTCAGCGCACTGGCCGACCCGGTCCGGCTGGAACTGGTGCGCGCGCTCGCAGGCGTGCGAGAACCGCTGAGCTGCAACGTCAAAGAGTTCGACGTGGAAATCACCGCCGCGACCGCCTCGCACCACTGGAAGGTGCTGCGCGACGCCGGTGTGACGACGACGTTCGCTTCCGGCCGCAACCGCCTGGTCGAGTTGCGCCGCGAGGACCTGGATCAGCGCTTCCCGGGTCTGCTGGACGCGGTGATCGCCGGTGCCGAGCGCTGACTCAGCCGCCGAGCATGAAAGCTACGAGAAAGCCCGCCGCCGTGGCCATTCCGATCCACCACCCGCCCTCGCTATAGGCCGCGGGCATCAGCGAGTCGGCGAGCACCGCGATCGTCGCGCCGCCCGCGAACGCCTGCACGATGCCGATGTGGGCGGCGGAAAGATTGTCCGCCACCATGTTTCCCAGCACAGTGACCAGCACGAGCGCTGTCGCGGTCGCCGCCCAGAGCCACATCGCCCTGCGACGCGCGACGCCGTGCTGATCACGCATCAGAGCCGCCCCGCTGATCGCCTCGGGGACGTTGCCGACGACCACGGCCACCAGCAGGACCAGCCCGCCGCCACCGGCCAGCGAGACGCCGAGCGCGGTGTTCTCCGGAACGCCGTCGAGCATCGTGGCGAGCATCAGGGCCCAGCCGAGCGCGTGCGCCCCCAGCGTTCTCTCGATGAGATGGTTGGCCACCACGTAGACGCCCGCGCCCGCGAACAACGCCACCCCGGCGATCACCGCGCCAGCATGGTGGAACGCGGGCTCGAACAGCTCGACGGAGGCCGCCGCGATCATGGCGCCAGCGCCGAAGGCCATCAGCGAGGCGAGCACCGCTTTCGGTAGCCGCCAGCGCAATCCGGCGGCGGCCCCCAAGACCAGCGGCACGGCTGTCCCGAGTCCGTAGAGCAGCGCGGTGAGCATGCTTCACCCTAAGTCAGAATTGCCGCGTGACGCCGTCGACGGAGTCCGGTCGACGGCGTCATCGGGCGCTCGAACGTCGTCGGTCGTACGCTGAAGCCATGTCCGACCGCGGCCTGATCCGAGGCGTGCTCTACGACATCGACGGCGTCCTGGTGACCTCCTGGCAGGAGATCGAGGGCGCCGCCGCCGCGGTGCGCCGGATCCGCGACGCGGGACTGCGCCGGGCGTTCCTCACCAACACCACCTCGCGTACCTGCGCCGAGATCGCGGACCGACTGTGCGCCACCGGAATCGACGTCGAGGAGGCCGAGATCGTCACGGCCGCACGGCTCACCGCCGAGTTCGTTCGGCGCCGCTATCCCGGCGCCAGTGCCTGGGTGCTCAACCACGGCGACATCGCGGCCGACCTCACCGGCGTGCCGCTCGACGACGACCGGCCCGGCGTGGTGGTAATCGGTGGAGCGGGACCGGAGTTCACCCATCTGGCGCTGAGCCGGGTCGCGGAGCTGATGCTGGACGGGGTGCCGGTCGTCGCCATGCACAGCGGGCTCACCTGGGCGACGGCCGAGGGGCTGCGCATCGATGCGGGTGCGTACATCCCCGGCTTGGAGGCCGCGGGCAACGCGCGGATCGAGGTGGTCGGCAAGCCCGCCGCGCCCGGGTTCCGCACCTGCGCGGAATTGATGGGGCTCGATCCCGCGGAGGTGTTGATGATCGGCGACGATCTGCACTCCGATGTGCTTGCGGCGCAAGATGCCGGGTTGTCCGGCGTGTTGGTGCGCACCGGAAAATTCCGGCCCGGAGTGCTGACATCGGCCGAGCGCTCGCCCGATCACGTCATCGATTCCGTGGTCGCGCTGCCCGATTTACTGGCCGATCTTCGCGCAGCGGGCGAATCTCCCGTAACCGGCGAATCGGTTTGATTCAAAAAATTCTACGGTTTCCCTCTAAAATTGCCCGCAAACGCGGAGCGCCTGGGTATCGTCTCTTTCGGCAAATAGCCAGTGACAGGCAAGTCATACGGTCAGATCGGAGTTGCTGAATGGCTGATCCGCTAACGAGCGTGCGTCTGCGGAAACTACTATGGTCGCCGGGCTTTTGGTCCGGCGACCAATTAATGAGCTAGCCACTGTGCAGCCAACTTTCGGCTAACGCTTGTTCGGTCGACGGTTGTAACGAAGGGCCCGATCGATGACGATGCGATCGGGCTCTTTCTGTATTGTCTGGCCCAATGTCACAGGATGCGAATACGGGTCGAATGTATGCCGGGCAACCCGTGGAGGACCGGCAGCGTCAGCGGCGTGCGCGTTTTCTGGAGTCAGGCCTGACGGTCTTCGCGCGCGACGGCTACGCCAATAGTTCGGTCGGCGCCATCTGCAAGGACGCCGGACTCTCCTCGCGACAGTTCTACGAGGAGTTCACCGGTCGCGAGTCCCTACTCCTAGAGCTCTTCGAGCAGATCGATCGGGAGTCGCGGGACGCTGTGAAGAAGGCGTTGGACGCGAAGTCCGGTGCGAGCGCGTTGGATGTCATCGACGCCGCGGTGCGCGCCTATGTCGAATCCATCGGATCCGATCCGCGCAAGGCGCGCGTCGCGCTGGTCGAGGTCGTCGGCGCGGGCCCGAAGGTGGAGAAGTTCCGCCTCGCGGTGCGCCGGGAGTGGGGCTCGCTGCTGGCCGGCGCCGCCGAGGACGCGGCCCTGCACGGCGAGATACCCACCGGCGACTACGAAATGCGCGTGCTGGCGATCATCGGCGCGGTCAACTACGTGGTGGATTCGTGGAGCGGCGCGGACCCGCGCCCGCCGCTGGACGACGTCATCCGGGTGCTGAGCAAGGTGATCATCGGCGCGGTCCGCGCGTAGCGTGCGCGCCGCGGCCCGACCCGCGCGGTAGCGTGCGGACATGCAGACAGTTCCGATCCAGATGCCGGACGGCACCACGGTTCCGGTGCGGTTGATCCCGGCCGCGGGCACGCACCGGCACCCGGTCACGCCGGACGCGCCGCGCCCGGTCGTGGTGATCGTGCCCGGTCTCGGCGTCCCGGCCGGCTACTACGAACTGTTCGCTTCGGGTCTGGCGTCGCGCGGGTTCGACGTGGCCATCGGCGAGCTGCGCGGCAACGGTGACAGCAGGCCGAAGCCGAGCTCCGCCAGCGCTTTCGGCTACCACGAGCTGGTCTCGGTCGACTTCCCGGCGATCTTCGAGGTGGTGCGCGACCAGTTCCCGGACAGCACGCCGTACCTGCTCGGCCACAGCATGGGCGGCCAGCTCGGCGTGATGTACGCCGCCCGCATCCGCGGCAGGCTGGGCGGGCTGATCCTGGTGGCCTCCGGCACCCCGTATTACCGCGGCTACCGCGGACTTTCGGGTCCGGGCATGCTGGTCGGCACCGCGGCGATCTCGCTGACGGCCAACCTGGCCGGTTTCTGGCCCGGCGACCGCGTCTCGATGGGCTTCGGCCGCCAGTCCAAGGTGCTGATCTCGGACTGGGCGCGGCTGGCCCGCACCGGCCGCTTCGTCCCGGTGGGCGCGGACATCGACTACGAGGAGCGGATCGCGCGGCTGAAACTGCCGGTGCTGTCCATCACGATGACCGGAGACGAGCTCACTCCGCCCAGCTCCGCGGAGCACCTGCTGGACAAGCTGCCGAACGCGGAGGTGACGCGCTGGCGGCAGCCGGAAGCGCTCGGCCACAACGGCTGGATCCGGCAGTACACCAGCACCGTCGACCAGATCGAGAAGTGGCTGCGCGACCGCTAGGTCAGGCGTCGTTCGATCAGCATCTGGGTGAAGAACTCGTAGATCAGCGCGGCCTGGAACGCGGACTGCTTGTTGTCGGCCGCGCCGCCGTGGCCGCCCTCGATGTTCTCGTGGTACCAGAATTCGTGGCCCTGGGCCTCCAGCAGCGCGGCCATCTTCCTGGCGTGGCCGGGGTGCACCCGGTCGTCCCTGGTCGACGTGGTGAGCAGGATCGGCGGGTAGGCCCGGTCGGCGCGCGCGTTCTGGTAGGGCGAGTACTTGCTGATGTACTCCCATTCCTCCGGCTTGTCCGGGTCGCCGTACTCGGCCATCCACGATGCGCCCGCGAGCAGCAGGTGGTAGCGCTTCATGTCCAACAGCGGCACCTGGCAGACGATCGCGCCGAACAGCTCGGGATAGCGGGTCAGCATCACGCCCATGAGCAGTCCGCCGTTGCTGCCGCCGACGGCGCCGAGCTGGTCGGCGGTGGTGATGCCGCGCGCGACAAGGTCTTTGGCGATGGCGGAGAAGTCCTCGTACACCTTGTGCCGGTTGGCCTTCTGCACCGAGGTGTGCCACTGCGGCCCGTACTCGCCGCCGCCGCGGATGTTGGTCATCACCCAGGTCCCGCCGCGCTCCAGCCAGCCCATGCCCGACGCGCCGCTGTAGCCCGGGGTGCGCGACACCTCGAAGCCGCCGTAGCCGGACATCACCGTCGGGCCGGGCACGCCTTTCCGGTCGCGGTGGCGGATCACGAAGTACGGCACCCGCGTCCCGTCGTCGGACACGGCGAAGAACTGCTCGGTCTCGACCCCCTCGGCGTCGAAGAACCCGGGCTCCTGCTTCAGCTGCTCGGTCTGCCCGCCGACGGCGCTGGCCAGCAGGGTGGCCGGGGTGGTGAATCCGCTGGTGCTCAGCATGAACTCGTCGCCGCCCTCCAGCGGGTCGAGGTTCAGCACGCTGGTGGTCGCCATCGGCGGCGTATCGGCCAGCGGCTCCCGCCGCCAGCCCGTCGCGCTCGGGGTGAGCACGTGGAGCTTGGTCTGCACGTCCTCGAGCGTGACCAGCAGCAGGTGGTTCTCCGTCCAGCCGTACCCGTGCAGCGAGGTGTGCGGGTCGGGGGTGAAGATCACCTCGAATTCGCGGGCGCCGGACAGGAACTTCTCGAAGTCGGTCGCCAGCAGCGCGCCTGCCGGGAAGGTCTTCCCGCCCACCTCCCACGGCGACTTCAGCCGGACCAGCAGCCAGTCCTTGTACCAGGACTCGCTGGCGTCGCTGGGGATGTCGAGGTGGCGCAGCGTGCCGTCGGCTTCGAGCAGGTAGACCTCCTCGTTGAAGAAGTCGGTGGCGCGGCCGATGTAGTGCCGCTCGTAGCCCGGCGTCCGGTCGTAGCCCGCCGACACCGCGACATCGCTGCGCTCGCCCTCGAAAACCGTTGTCGCCTCGGTCAGCGCGGTGCCGCGGCGCCACAGCTTCGCGATCCGCGGATACCCCGAGTCGGTCAGCGAGCCCGGTCCGAAATCGGTGCCGACGTACACCGAGTCGATGTCGATCCACCGGATCTCCGACTTCGCCTCCGGCAGGAAGTAGCCGCCGTCCTCGGGGGCGATGAACACCCGGCGCTCGAGGTCGAACTCGCGCACCACCTTCGCGTCGGCCCCGCCGCGCGACAGGCTGACCAGCGCGCGGGACTGCTGCGGGCGCAGCACCGCGGCGCCGCCCCACACCCAGTTCTCGTCCTCGGCGGTGGCGACCGCGTCCAGGTCGATCAGCACGTCCCAGTCCGGGGCGTCCTTGCCGTACTCGGCGAACGTGGTGCGCCGCCAGAGGCCGCGCGGGTGCTGCGCGTCCCGCCAGAAGTTGTACAGCCACGGACCGCGGCGGGCCGGGTAGGCGATCTTGGTGTCCGTGTCGAGCATGTCCAGGATGCGGCGTTCGAGCTCCCGGAAGCGCTCGGAGTCGGCGAACCTCTCCTGCACGACGGCGTTGTGCGCGCGAGCCCAGTCCAGGGCGCGCTCGTCGGTCACTTCTTCGAGCCAGAGGTAAGGGTCGGTCACGTTCTGCTCAACGCCGCTCATGCCCACATTGTTGCCGAGCGGCGCAACCCGGGTTCACCAGGTGTGTGCTACGTCGACAACGATGCGCGATCCGCTGCCCGGTCCGGTGAGGGTGTGCACCTGGAACGGCAGCCGGGCGCGCACACCGAGCCCGACCGTGGTCTGGCCCTCGAAGGAGCCCGCCCAGGCCACCTGGCGGAAGGTCCGGTAGTCCCGCACGTCGGCGAGCTCGGCCCGGTCGCCGGGGTTGTAGGTGGCGTTGTACGTGTCGTCGTGAGCGGGGGCGTTGAGGATGATGCTCAGCGCCGCGTCGCCGCGCAGCGGGACGGGCGCGCCGGAGCCGTCCATGACGACCCGCTCCACATAGCCGACGTGGTACCCGGTGACCGGTCCGGCGATGTCGAACACCAGCCGGTCGAAGCATTCGTGCCGCCCCGCGCGCACGCCGGTCAGCGTCGCGACCGGCCGGGCTTGGCTGGTCTTGGGTAGCGAGCCCCAGGTCGCGGTGCAATCCGGGGCGGCGGACGCCGGGCCGGGCGCGATCCAGAGACCAGCGAATGTCACCAGGGAAACGAGCAGCAGAAGCAAGCGACGCATGGTCGCACCGCCTTCGTGGGCAGGGGAATGAACTACTGGGTGAATCGCTGGCCACGGATCTGCTGTTAGCACGCGAATGCCGAAATGTATTGGGCAACTTGGACGGTCGGCTTTCACATGCTGTTCGGCGACTGGGCATTTGCCGCACGCCGCCGATTCGTCGGCGTTGCCAGTAGGATCGCTGCTGGCGAGGCCGATCCGACCAGGAGGTTCGAGGTTGCCGCCGTTTCTCTGGGAGCAGCACTGCTGTCTGCCGCTGTCGCCCGCGGCGCGGATCGGCGACCTCGCGCGCTACCCGGCCGGGTCGTACCTGTCGGTCAACGTCGGCTATTCCCGTCAGTCGACCGCCGACGCCCTTGCGCTGCTGCACCGATTTCGCCGGGATGCCTTGGCGGACGGTAGGTTTCGTCTCGTCCGCACGGTGGACGACCTCGGCGACCCCGAGACGATCGCGCTGGCGTTCGATCTCGAGGACGCCGGGCCGCTCGGCGGCGATCTGGACAATGTCGCGCGGTTCTACGAGCTCGGCGTGCGATCGCTGCTGCCCGCCTACAACCACGCCAACGCCGCGGGCTGCGGGTGCCTGGACACCGAGGACACCGGGCTCACCGGGTACGGCCGCGACCTGGTCCACGCGCTCAACGAGGCCGGGATGTTCGCCGACGGGTCGCACTGTTCCCGGCGCACCGGCCTGGAGCTGGCGGAGTTGAGCGCCGTCCCGATGATCTACAGCCACTCGAACTTCGCCGCGCTGTGGGACCACCCGCGCAACATCACCGACGAGCAGGCGCGAGCCTGTGCCGCGACCGGCGGCGTGATCGGAATCAACGGCGTGGGGATCTTCTTGGGCCGTAACGGGAGCGATGAGCGTGCCGAGCGGATCGAGGCGATGGCGCGGCACATCGAGTACGGCGCCGAGCTGGTCGGCGTCGAGCACATCGGAATCGGGTCGGACTACTCCTTCGACGCCGAGGACTTCAACGCCGAGCTACGGCAGAACCCGGGCGCGTTCTCCGAGTCGTACACCCGGTGGGGGCCGTTGCAGTGGGTTCCGCCGGAGGACCTGCTCGGCGCCGCCGACCTGCCCGGCCTGGACGAGGTGCTGGCCGGGCGCGGCTTCAGCGCGGCGGACCGCGCCGCGGTGTTCGGCGGGAACTTCCGGCGGGTCGCCGCGCAGGTCTGGCGGGACTGATCACGCCAGCCGCACCAGCATCTTGCCGATGTTGGCGCCGGACAGGACGCCGAGGAACGCGGCGGGCGCCTGCTCGAGACCGTCGTAGACGGTCTCCCTGGTGCGCAGGGTGCCGTCCGCGAGCCATCCGGCGGCCTTGGCGATGTATTCCCCGAAGACCGGAAAATAGCTGGTGACCAGCATGCCGCGCAGGGAAAGCTCTTTGGTCGCGGCGAGGTACAGGTCCGGGCCCGGATCGCCGGTGGCGCCGTTGTAGCCGCTGATCGCGCCGACCAGCGCGATGCGGCCTTTCGGCCGCATGGCTTGCACGGCGACGCGTAAGTGCTCCGCGCCGACACTGTCGAGATAGACGTCGACACCGTCGGGTGCGGCCGCGGACAGCTGCCCGGCGAGATCGCCTTTTCGGTAGTCGATGGCGGCGTCGAAACCGAACTCGTCGAGCAGCAGGCTCGTCTTGGCCGCGCTCGCCGACCCGACGACCCGCGCCGCGCCGAGTGCCTTCGCGATCTGCCCTGCGACGCTGCCCACCGCGCCCGCCGCCGCGGAGATCAACACCGTGTCGCCGCGCTCGACCCGCGCCACATCGGTCAGCGCCGCGTACGCGGTGAGGCCTGTGGTGCCGAGCGCGCCGAGGTAGTGCTGTGGCGCTGCCAGCGAGGTGTCGACCGGCGTGGCGTCCGCGGCGTCGACGACCGCGTAGTCGCGCCAGCCCGCGAAGTGGGTGACCGTCGTCCCCGCCGGAAGGTTCACCGCCGCCGAGGCGATCACCTCGCCGATCGCCGAGCCCTCCAACGCCGCGCCCACCTGGAACGGCGGGAGGTAGGACGGACGGTCGTCCATCCGGCCGCGCATGTAGGGATCGACCGACATCCACGTGTTGCGGACCAGGATCTGCCCATCGGCGAGGTCGGGGAGCGGGCGTTCGACGAGCGCGAAGTTCGCCGCGGTCGGTGCGCCGACCGGACGCGCGGCGAGCTGGATCTCCCGCGAGGCGGTCGGGACGGTTCGGGTGTTGTCGATCATGAGAGTGCCTTGTCTCGGTAGCCGCTATTCGCGGCGGGGTCCGGATACCGATGACGCTATGGGCGTTGCGGACCCACTCCTAGGTCCTGCGCCGCCACGGACCGGTCCCGGCGCGCCACCGCTTGCGCGTCCGGGTCCGGGGTCTGCCGAATGCCCGGGCCAATGTTCGGCTACCGGAGTCCACTCGAGTACGCAGTCGGATTGCTCGCCTGTGTGCCGATGGGGATCAGCCCGTGCTTCCCGCGCGGCGTACTTCGCGAACCGACGCCGTGAGCGAGGTGCATGCCGAGCCCGTGGCATGCCGAGCGCTGGTGTCACCGCGCCGCGCTCGTGACGGCGGCGAGCCGCTCCACCGGCGATACGCCTTGCGCAGTGCGCGGTCGTCGGCGAACCCGAGCCGCCCCGCGATCGCGGCGGTGGTCAGCCCGTCCGCCAGCAGAGCGCGCGCCTGTTCGTAGCGGACGAGGTCGTACTCGTGGCGCCATGTGGTGCCCTGCTCGGCCAATTGGCGTTGCAGGGTGCGGGTGCTGACCGCGAGCCGTCGTGCGACGGCCCCGAGCGAGGACTCGCCGTCTGTGATCGCCGCGGCGAGCGCGATCCGGAAGGACTCCAGTGGTCCCGGGAGCGGCCGCGCGGTGGCCAGCACCAGGTCGGCGTGGCTGCGCAGCAGGTCCGCCAGCAGCGGGTCGGCGCGCGGCAGTGGCGCGGTGGCGTCGGCTTCGGTGAAGGTGATCGCGTCGACCGGGGCGTCGAAGTCGATGCGGTTGGTGCCGAATGCCTCGATGAGAATCCGGTGGTCGGCCGGAGCGGGGCGGCTGAAGCGGACCCGTTCCGGCACCACCGGACGGCCGGTGGCCTCACGCGCCCGGCGCAGGTAATAGGCGAGCACGTATTCGTTGATCACAGCGACGGCCGCCAAGTCCTCCGCGGTGGTGTGGAAGCCGACGGTCAGCGCGCCGTCGCCGGTCAGCTCGAAGCCTTCGATGGCAGCGGTGACCAAGCGGTGATACGGCCGCGCCGCGCGCAGCGAATCCGCCAGCGTCGGCCCGTTGGCCACCAGGTAGTCCCAGGTGGTGAGGGTGCCGAGCGGTGCGGCGGCGGCGACGGCCAGCCCGGCGCCCGGGCCGGTTCTCGTCTGGGCCAGCAATTCCCACAGGCGGGCCAGCGAGGGCAGTGGAATCCGGTTCAGCTCGCTCGCCAACGTAACGTCGTCGATGCCGGGGATGGCGGCCACACGGTCGGCTCCGGCTCCCGCCGTCACAGCCGCGTCGCGGACCAGCCGGGTCAGGTGCGTGGAAGCGGTCCCGTCCAGTGGATCGGGGTGTGCTTCTGCTGCGGCAGGCGAGGGTGCCGAGACGGGGTCGGCACAGCTGTTCACGCGGCATGCTAACCCTGCGATCTACCACGTTCTTCCCGCTCACGGGAAGTTTTGAGGTGGGTGTGGCCCAGGACTCATTGTTGTGGGGGACCGGTGGGTGAAGTTTGCCCGGCGGAGTTAGGCTCGGTCTCGTGACTTCCCATTACGACGTTGTCGTTCTCGGTGCCGGTCCAGGCGGTTACGTCGCCGCCATCCGTGCGGCACAGTTAGGCCTCCGTACCGCGATCGTCGAGCAGAAGTATTGGGGCGGGGTGTGCCTCAATGTCGGCTGCATCCCCTCCAAGGCGCTGCTGCGGAATGCGGAACTGGCACACATCTTCACCAAGGAGGCGAAGACCTTCGGCATCTCCGGCGAGGCGACCTTCGACTTCGGCGTCGCCTTCGACCGCAGCCGCAAGGTCGCCGACGGCCGGGTCAAGGGCGTCCACTTCCTGATGAAGAAGAACAAGATCGACGAGTTCGACGGCAAGGGCACCTTCACCGGCCCGAACTCGCTCTCGGTCGAGCTCAACAAGGGCGGCACCGAGACGGTCACGTTCGACAACGTGATCATCGCGGCGGGCACCGTCACCAAGCTGCTGCCCGGCACCCAGCTCAGCGCGAACGTGGTCACCTACGAGGAGCAGATCCTCACCCGGGACCTGCCCGGCTCGATCCTGATCGTCGGCGCGGGCGCGATCGGCATGGAGTTCGGTTACGTCCTGAAGAACTACGGCGTCGACGTGCGCATCGTCGAGTTCCTCGACCGCGCGCTGCCGAACGAGGACGCGGACGTCTCCAAGGAGATCACCAAGCAGTACAAGAAGCTGGGCATCACCATCACCACCGGTGCGGCCGTGCAGTCCATCGAGGACGACGGCGCCAAGGTCACCGTCTCGATCAAGGACAACAAGACCGGCGCCATCGAGACCGTCACCGTCGACAAGGTGTTGCAAGCCGTCGGCTTCGCGCCGCGGGTCGAGGGCTACGGCCTGGAGGCCACCGGCGTGCAGCTCGAGCGCGGCGCCATCGCGATCGACGACTACATGCGCACCAACGTGCCGCACATCTACGCCATCGGCGACGTCACCGGCAAGTTGCAGCTCGCGCACGTCGCGGAGGCGCAGGGCGTGGTGGCGGCCGAGACGATCGCGGGCGCGGAGACCGTCACCCTCGGCGACTACCGGATGATGCCGCGCGCCACGTTCTGCCAGCCCCAGGTCGCCAGCTTCGGCCTGACCGAGCAGCAGGCCCGCGACGAGGGCTACGACGTGAAGGTCGCGACCTTCCCGTTCACCGCCAACGGCAAGGCGCACGGTCTCGGCGACCCGACCGGTTTCGTCAAGCTGATCGCCGACGCCAAGTACGGTGAGCTGCTCGGCGGGCACCTCATCGGCCCGGACGTCTCCGAGCTGCTGCCGGAGCTCACCCTGGCGCAGAAGTGGGACCTGACGGTCAATGAGCTGACCCGCAACGTGCACACCCACCCGACGCTCAGCGAGGCCCTCCAGGAAGCCTTCCACGGCTTGGCCGGCCACATGATCAACTTCTGATCCTCGGGGCGCAAGGGGCGTGCGGTCATCGACCGCACGCCCTTCTTGTTTTGCCGGGCAAGGGTTTCCGCGTCGGTAGGGACTTCGGAAGTCGGCGTCGGTGCGGGTGGTCTGCTATACAGCGTGCATGCTTCGTAGGTGGCTGATCGGAAGTGTGCCGGTGCTCGTCGTCGTGGTGCTGCTCGCGACGGGCACCTACTACCTGATGAACGCCCGCACCTTCCAGTTGGCCGGTCATGTGGTGAGCCGGGTGGACACCGACGCGAAAGTGGTCGCGCTGACCTTGGACGACGGCCCGACCGACCGCGCGCCCGAGGTGCTGAAGGTTCTTGCCGAAGCTCAGGTTCCGGCCACCTTCTTTCTGAACGGCCGTGATCTGGCCGCGCACCCCGAGCACGGCAAGGCCATCGCCGCGGCGGGCCACGAGATCGGCAATCACACCTATTCACATCGCCGGATGGTCTTCGTCACGCCGGGTACAGTCCGTGACGAAGTGGAGCGCACCGACGCCGAGATCATGAAGACCGGTTACGTCGGCCCGATCACCTTCCGCCCGCCGTATGGCAAGAAGCTCGTGATGCTGCCGCGTTACCTTGCCGAGCACGACCGGGTCACCGTGATGTGGGACGTCGAACCGGATTCCGGAAAGACGGCCACCGCGGACGAGATCGTCGCCGAAACTCTCGCCCAGGTCCGCCCCGGCTCGATCATCTTGCTGCACGTCATGTTCGGCGGGACCGCCGCGCTGGACGCGATTCCGCGCATCGTCGCCGAATTGCGTTCCGCTGGCTACCAGTTCGTCACGGTATCCGACTTGATGAACCGCTGAGCCGATCGGCACGCGCGGGCGGCATTCCGCTCGCGGCGATGCGGTCCGGGTCGGGTCCAGCGCCCGGCCTGAGATGGTGCCGTTGCCTACACGCCGGTGCACTGGGCGTGTGCTGGAAGCGCGCAAGGGCCAGATCGCGATGGCCGAGCCGTTGCGGCAGAAATGTCCCAGCTTCTCGCTCGGCAGCCCCACGGGCTGGTGAGGCTGTGCGTCGCGGATGCCGCGACCGATGCTGGTGTCCGGCCGTCACCGGCTGTCCAGGAGTCAGAGCATGCCGTAAGCGTGGGTCGGTGTGAACAGCACCAGGGCGCGGCGATCGGTGACCATCGCGTTGCGGTATTCCTCCCAGTCGGGGTGTTCGCCGGAGGCGGTGCGGTAGTAGTCGACGAGCGCGTCGACCGTGGGATCGTCGGGGGCGGCGGCGACCGGTGTGAGTTCCACCGTGCCTTCCAGTACGGCGTAGGCGAAGAAGTCGTCGCGGGTCACGTGTAACGCCGCCCATGGGTCGCGGACCAGGTTGTGATACTTCGCACGGTCGGCGGTGATGGAGATGCGGATGCGGCCGTCGGCGCCGACGACGTGCAGCACGTTGGACAGTTGCGGGCGTCCGTTGCGGCGGATCGTGGTGAGCACGGACCTGCGGTGTTCGCGTGCGAAATCGACTGCGGCGGCGAGTTCCATGCCCGTGTAACCCTCGCTGGCGCCGGACTCTTCCCGGACCGTGGCGAGTCAGTCGCGGTGGTAGGCCGCCTGCGCCTCGCGCACGCGCGGCATGTTCGTCTCGAGCACCTGGATGAGCTTCTCCAGATGCGCGGCCACCTCGGCGCCCAGTTCGGTGAGGGTGTATTCGACTCGCGGCGGGATGGTCTCCAGCACCTCCCGGTGCACCATGCCGTCGCGCTCGAGTGCCTGGAGAGTTTGCGACAGCATGCGCTCGCTGACACCGTCCACCCGGCGGCGCAGCGCGCTGAACCGATACGGGCCCTCACGCAGCGCGACCAGCGCCAGCGTGCCCCAGCGGCTGGCCACATTCTGCAAAACCGGCCGTGAGGTGCAGTTTCTGGCGAAGACATCGGCTTCCAGCGTGGGGTCGTCGGCCTCGGCCGGGACGGTGCGCTGGGTGGTCATGACGGCCATGGTACCCAACTTGACCGCAGTGGCGGCAGAAGGCATAGTGCTTACGAATAGTTAGTACTAGTAAAACCGTACATATCTGGAGGTAGTCATGACCGTCGCGGTGACCGGGGCCAGCGGACAACTGGGCCGACTCGTAGTGGAGGCGCTGTTGCGTGAGGGATCGACGGCGGTCGTCGCGATCGTGCGCGATCCGCAGAAGGTGGCCGATCTGGCCGCGCGAGGTGTCGACGTCCGGCAGGCCGACTACGGCGACGCGGCGGCGCTGGACCGGGCGCTCGACGGCGTCGACCGCGTGCTGCTGATCTCCGGTAATGAGTTCGGCGTCCGAGTGGCCCAGCACACCAACGTCATTCGTGCCGCCGAGCGCGCCGGTGTCGAACTGCTCGCCTACACCAGCATTCCGGGTGCGACGGACAACCCGATGATTCTCGCCCAGGAGCACAGGGCGACCGAGGCGGTGCTCGCCGAATCGACCGTGCCGCACACGCTTCTGCGCAACGGCTGGTACTGGGAGAACTACCTGGGCGGCCTCGTGCACGCGGTGCGGTCGGGTGTGCTGCACGGTGCCGGGGGCGAGGGCCGCGTGGCGGGTGCGGCGCGCGCCGACTATGCCGAGGCGGCGGCCAGGGTGCTCACCACGGATGGGCACGCCGGTCGGGTATACGAACTCGGCGGCAGTGAATCGCTCACCTATGCCGAACTCGCCCAGGCGATTTCGGATGCGGCGGATAAGCCGGTGCGCTACGAGGATCTGTCGGAGAACGACTACGCTGCCGCGCTGGTCGGAGCAGGGCTGCCCGGAGACCACGCCAAGGCCCTCGCCGATGCCGACACCGGCGTCTCGCAGGGCCTTCTCGACGTGCGCTCCGGCGACCTGGAAAAGCTTTTGGGCCGTCCCGCTACCCCGGCCGTCGACGTATTCCGCGCGGCGCTCGCCTGACAACGGCCGCGATACGGGTATCGAACGGCGCGGCTCCTTTTCCGGAGCCGCGCCGTTCGCGCGTGCTCAAACCCACTCGACCAACTGGATGATGATCCCGTTCGGATCGCTCATCTGGAAGTACCGCTCGCCCCACGGCTCGGTTTCGATGGGCGTCACGATCGGAACTCCTTCGGTTCGCAGCCGGGCGTACTCGGCATCGATGTCGTCGACGACGAAGGCGACGATCAGGCCCTCGCCCGCGCTGCCCGCCTTGTTCTTCGGCGTGAAGGTCGACAGTCCGGTGCGCAGGAAGATGACGTTCATCCCGGCGTCGGGCCGCTCCAGCGAGACGAATCCGTCGGCCGACATCTTCTCCTCGAAGCCGAGGTGGTCGATGAGGAACTTCGCCGAGGCGCCCGGGTCGGGGACGTTGAGCGAGATGGCGGAAGCGGTGATCTTCATGGGGCTCTCCTCGGGCGTCGGCATAACTCTGTACTAAGTACGCTATACTTTGTATGGTAATTTCCGGGCGGCCGCACTGTGATCTGAATCACCTGGATACCATCGGATTTCGATCAGGTGAGGAGGCGGCGGTGGGACAGCCGAAGGAGCGCAGTGGCGCGGGCGACCCGGTGCGCACGCTCGAGCTGCTCTGGCGGATTCCGGCGAGTTCCGGCTCCGTCCGTGGCCCGAAGCAACGCAGCAGTGTCGATGCGGTCGTCGCCGCGGCGATCGAGATCGCCGACGCGGAAGGCATCGGCGCGCTCACCATGCGGGCGGTTGCCGCCGAACTCGGCCTGACGCCGATGGCCACCTACACCTACGTGCCGGGGAAGGCCGAGCTGGTCGATCTCATGCTCGACACCGTCTATGCCCAGATGGAACGCGCCGACCTGACCGGCTTGCCCTGGCGCGAACGCGTCACCCGCGTCGCCGCCGAGAACCGGGCGCTACTGGCGCGGCATCCGTGGGTCGCCTACCTGCCGACCACTCGTCCGCCGCTCGGTCCCGGCCTCGCCGCGAAATACGATCACGAGCTGACGGCATTCGACGGTCTCGGACTGGACGACGTCGCCATGGACGCCGCGCTGACGTTCGTGCTCGGTTTCGTCACGTCCGTCGCCCGCATCGCCATCGACACCGAGCGCGCGGCGACCGACAGCGCCATGTCGGACCGGCAATGGTGGGAGCGGGCCGCGCCGGTGCTGGCGCAGGTCTTCGACGCGGAGCGTTATCCGCTCGCCGCGCGCGTCGGCGCGGCCGCGGGCCAGGCGCACGACGCCGCCTACAGCGCCGACCACGCCTACGAGTTCGGCTTGGAGTTGGTGCTGGACGGCCTGGCCCGGCGCATCGAGGGCCCGCGCGCCCCGGACCGCTAGGCGCACTCGAGCCGACTCCGGCTGGCTGCGTGTTCTGCGTCCGCCTTCTCGGTGCGGGCTGTGGACGGACTGCGTCCGGCTGGGCCGGTCAGACGCCGTCGCGCTGGATGCGCAGCGCGGTGATGGTGGCGGCCAGCCCCTCGTATTGGTTGATCAGCAGGACGATTTCGATCAGGCTGCGCTCGTCGTAGTGCTTGGCCAGCTCGGCCCAGGCGTCATCGTCGATGTCGCGTTTCTCCACGAGCTGGTCCACCGCGGTCAGCAGCGCGTGGTGCTTGTCCGACCAGCCCGCGGCGGCGGGTCCGGTACGCAGCCGGTCGAGGATCTCGGCGGTCACCCCGGCCCGCCTGCCCAACCGGATGTGATGGTCCATCTCGTAGTCGCACCCGCGCAGATGCGCGACCCGGATGATGACCAACTCGGATTCGTGGCGCGGCAACCGACCGCCCGGCATCAGCCTGCCCGAGTAGTGCAGCCAGCCGCGGAACAGGCCCTTGGTGCGGCCGAGCGTGCTGAACAAATGGGCGTCGTCGGTGCCGGCGGCACGGGAAAGTACCTGCCAGGCAACCCAGTTGACTGGACCGAGTTCCCGGAGTCGCCCGGGAGAGATGCGTGGTTGCAGCACTGAAACCATGCTGGGACGCCTCCTCGCGTGCTGGTACGGCCTGCGTCGGTGCCGGGCCGTATATCGAGCGTACCCGGGCGTCAGCTCGAGGATGGGGGGATCATTCTTTTGCTTTCCAGTGGTTTTCGGGCGGGGACACCGTCATCATCAGTACCGGTGCGGGTCGCCGCGGCCGCAGCGGGTTCCGCGGTGTCAGGTGTAGGCAACAGGTCGGCAGGGGAACAGATGCTGGTGAGGATCAGGCCCGGAGCGGAGCTTTCCGGCGCCGAGCGGGAATTCGTCGCGTGCCTGCGGTCGTATCCGACGACCGGCCTCGCCGTGATCGACCTGGAGGCGGACAACCGGCGCGTGGACGCGGTGGTCTGGACGCCGCGCGGTCTGACCGTGCTCGAGGTGCACGGGTTCCGGCGCAGGCAGAGCGGCATCCTCAGCACGCCCGCCGAGGGGCCGTGGACGATCAGTGACGCGCCGGTGGAACTGGACGACCTGGCTTCCGGAAGTCCCGCCGACCGCGTGGAGCACGGGATCTACGCGGTGAAGCACATGCTCCAGCGGGCGTTGCAGGATCCTGGGCACATCAGCGGCGCCGTCGTGCTGGTTCCGTTCCGCGGCGCGGTGGTGCGCCCGGCGCGCACCAATCTGCGTGCGGGCTTGGACGTCGTCGTCGGCAACGTCACGGACGCGACCGAGCTGCGCATCTACCTGGAGGGGTTCGCCGCGGGGCCGCGCAACTGGACCGTGGACCGCGTGATCGGCGCGTGCGACGCGCTCGGCCTCGCGGAGCTCGCCCCGTCCCGCGCCGAACTGCTCGACGCGGGATTCGAGGAGACTGTGCCGGAGCAGCCGACGATGATCGCCCGCCCACCCAAACCGCGGGTCGAGCCGACGCCGGGGGCCGCGACGAAGAGCCAGGCCTACGCGGGCTGGTCCGTCGTCGTGGTCGCGGTGGTCGGCGTCCTGCTCGTGCTCGGTGTGATCGCCAGCGCACTGATGCAGGACTCCGCGCGACCGACCCGGGCGACCGACACCACGACGAGTCCGACGCCATCGCCGCCGCCGTACCGGCCCGCCGAGTGCTGGCCGTTCCAGCCGAACTGCTGACTCAATCCCGCACGGCCCGGCCCAGTTTGGTGAGCCGCAGCGCATGCTGCGCGCGGGCCAGCACATGTGTCCGGGAGGTGTCGATGTGGGCGGTCAGCGCCGCCGACGCGGCGTCCACCGCACCGGACAGCAGGTGTTCGGCGATGGCGATGTGCTCGGCGGTCATCGTGGCGATCCGTTCCGGGGTCGGCATGTCCAGCGTGCGCACCGGACGCACGCGGACGTGCACCGCGGTGAGCGCGTCGGCGAGCGCGGCATTGCCCGCCGCCGCGAGCAAGGCGGTATGGAACCGTTCGTCGGCGGCCACCAACGCGGGCCCCGGTTCGGGCGGATTGTCGCGCAGCGCGCGCCAGGTGTCGAGCTCCGCGCGCACCACGTCCAAGTCGTGCGCGTGTTCCGGTGGCCGCGCCCGCTGGATGCCCCTGGCCTCCAGCACAATCCGCAACTCGTAGAGGTGGTCGAGTTCGTCGAGCCGGGGACGATACGGGTACAGGCCGTCGGAGAGCCGCTCGACCAATCCGTCGGCTTGCAGCCGAGCCAGCGCCTCGCGTACCGGGGTGCGCGACACCCCGTAGGCCTCGGCGAGGCGTTCTTCGCCGAGCCGTTCGGTCGGCACGAGGACTCCGGTGGCCAGATCCCGTCGCAGCGAGTCGTAGACCTGCTCGCGCAGCGGAATGCGACCCCTGTTGCGGGTCACGGCGGTGCTCAGATCGCCATCGCCGAGCGGACCGCGCTCTCGGCGCCCGCGCCGCCCGAGCCCGTGGCGGCCACCCGGCCGGATTGCAGGACGTAATAGCGCTGCGCCGCCTGCAACGCGAACCCGATGTGCTGCTCGACCAGCAGCACGCTCAAGCCGCCGCGCCGGGTGAGCTCCATGATGGTGCGCTCGATCTCGGCGACCACCGACGGCTGGATGCCCTCGGTCGGCTCGTCGAGGATGAGCAGCCTGGGCTCGGTGATCAGCGCCCGCGCGATGGCCAGCTGCTGACGCTGTCCGCCGGACAGCAGGCCCGCCTTGCGGGTGAGCAGGTCGCGCAGCGCGGGGAACAGATCCAGCGATTCGTCGATCAGCGCCTTGCCCCGCTTGCGCCCGTCCGCGACGACCTGCAAATTCTCCGCGGTGGTCAATTGCGGGAAGCTCTGCTGCCCCTGCGGCACGTAAGCGATGCCGCGGCGCACCCGGCGCGACGGGGACAGTTTGGTGATGGTCTCCCCGTCGAATGCGATCCGCCCCGATTTCGTGCCGATCAGGCCGACGGCGGTGCGCAGCAGCGTGGTCTTGCCCGCGCCGTTGTGGCCCATGATGGCGACCACGCTGTCGTCCGGGACGGCCACCGAGACGCCGTGGATCACCTCGGTGCGGCCGTAGCCGGAGTGGATATCGGTGAGCTCCAGCATCCCTATGCCCTTTCGCTTTCCAGCTCGGTCCCGACGGCCGCGGCGGTGCCGAGATAGACCTCCTGCACTTTCGGGTCCGCCTGCACCTGCTCGACGGTGCCCTCGCTGAGCACCTTGCCGCCCGCGAGGACGGTCACCGAGCTGGCGAAGGAGCGCATGAAATCCATGTCGTGCTCGACCACCACGACCACGCGTTCGCCGCCGATGCGGCGCAGCAGGTTCCCGGTTTCCTCGCGTTCCTCCGCGCTCATACCGGCGACCGGCTCGTCCAGCAGCAGCACCGAGGCGTTCTGCACCAGCAGCATGCCGATCTCCAGCCACTGCTTCTGCCCGTGCGCCAGGACGCCCGCGGGTTTGTCGCGCAGGTCGGCCAGGCCGGTGGTCTCCAGCGCCTCCTCGATGCTCGGCAGCACCGATTTGCGGCGGCGCAGCATGGTGAGCGCCGAGCGGCCCGCGCCCGCCGCGATGTCGAGATTCTGCAGCACGCTGAGCTGTTCGAAGACGCTCGCGGTCTGGAACGTCCGCCCGACGCCGAGCCGGGCGATGTGATGCACCTTCTTGCCGAGCAGTTCGACGCCGGTCTTCTGGGCCGAACCGGTCGCCGGAACGAGCCCGGTGATCGCATCGATCAGCGTGGTCTTTCCCGCGCCGTTGGGGCCGATGAGGAAGCGCAGGTCACCCTGCAACACGGTCAGGTCGACGTCGGTGACGGCTTTGAATCCGTCGAAACTCACCGAGAGGCCGCGGATCTCGAGATACTCGCTGGACATTCCGGCGTTGCCGCCGAGCTTGGGTTCGTGCGTCGTCTCGGTCATCGGGATTCCACTTTCTCGGTCGCGGGTTCCGGCAGCGTCTCGACCGGCACGGCCGGGGCGGTTGGACGCCGGAAGCGGCCCTCCACCAGTCCTTTCACCATCGGCCACAGTCCCGCGAGTCCGGCCGGGACGAAACCGACCACCACGATGAACAGCACGCCTTGCAGGTAGGTCCACCCGGACGGGAACTCCTCGGAGAACGCCGTCTGCGCCCAGGCCACGCCGATCGCGCCGAGCACCGGCCCGAGCAGGGTGGTGCGTCCGCCGATCGCGACGCCGATGAGGAACGCGATCGAGGGGACGACGCCGATGTCGGCGGGGGAGATGATGCCGACGATCGGGGTGAACAGCGCGCCCGCGATGCCCGCGAAGAAGGCGGCGACCACGTAGGCGACGATCTTCACGTTCGCCGGGTCGTAGCCCAGGAAGCGCACCCGCTCCTCTTGGTCGCGCACCGCGACGAGCAGCTCGCCGTATCTGCTGTGCATCAGCTGCCGCACCAGCGCGACCACCACCAGCAGCGTGCCAGCCGCGAGGAAGAACAGCATGCGCCGATTGACCGGGTCCGACAGCTTGAAACCGAAGAACGCGCGGAAATCCGATAGTCCGGTGAACCCGCCGATGGCCTGCTGACCGGTCAGCAGGATGGCCAGCGCGGCGGCCAGCGCCTGGCTGAGGATGGCGAAGTAGGCGCCCTTCACCCGGCGCTTGAACACGCCGTACCCGAGCGCCGCCGCGACCAGCGCGGGCAGCACCAGGATGCCGAGCAGCGCCACCGGAGCCGACGCGAAAGGCCGCCAGAACGACGGCAATTCGCGAATGCCCGCGATCTCCATGAATTCCGGCACGTCGTTGCCCAGCCGCGCGGCGTCGGCCATCTGCAGGTGCATGGCCATGATGTAGGCGCCGATGCCGAAGAACACGCCCTGCCCGAGCGTGAGCATTCCGCCGCGGCCCCACGCCAATCCGATGCCCACCGCGACGATCGCGAAGCACAGGAATTTCGCCAGCAGGTTGAGCCGGAAGTCGCTGAGCACCGCGGGCGCGACCGCGAACAGCCCGACGGCGGCGACCGCGAATCCGGCCGGGGCGGTGAGCGAGGAGTGCGCGCGCCACCGTTGCACGAGTGTGGTCATGCCAGACTCCTTGTCCGGACGGTGAACAGGCCCTGCGGGCGGACCTGCAGGAAGATCACGATGACGACGAAGACGACGACCTTCGCGATGGACGCGGTGGTCGAGTACTCGATGTAGGAATTGAGCAGGCCGAGCGCGAACGCCGCGATCACCGTGCCCTTGATCTGGCCGAGCCCGCCGATGACCACCACCAGGAACGCGTCGATCAGATAGCTCTGACCGATGGTCGGGCTGGTGGAGCCGATCAGCGTGAGCGCGACACCGGCCACGCCCGCCAGCCCGGAGCCGATGAAGAAGGTGCTGATGTCGGTGAAACGACTGGAGACGCCGGAGGTTTCGGCCAGGCCGCGATTCTGCACGACCGCGCGGATGCGCCGCCCCAGCGGCGTCGTCTTCAACACCGCGGCCAGCGTGGTCACCGCGACGACCGCGAGGACGAGGATGAAGATGCGCGTCTTCGGCACCACCGCGCCCAGAATCGTGACGCCGCCGCCGAGCCACTCCGGCGCGATGACGTTCTTGGCAGGCGCGCCGAAGATGTCGCGGGCCAGCTGTTGCAACACCAGCCCGACACCGAAGGTGACCAGCAGCGTGTCCAGCGGCCGGTCGTACATCCAGCGGATCAGGCCCATCTCCAGCGCGGCGCCGAGCAGACCGCCGACGAGAAACCCGATCAGCAAGGAGACGACAAGCGACACTCCCGCCGACGAGATGACCTTCTGCACAACGTAAGTCGTGTAGCAACCGGCCATGATGAACTCGCCGTGCGCCATGTTGATCACACCCATCTGACCGAAGGTCAGCGAGAGCCCGAGCGCGGCGAGCAAGAGAATCGATCCCAGGCTCAGCCCCGTGAAGAGCTGTCCGATCACAACATCCATGGGCGGAAACTCCTGTAGGTCTGGCTGTGTTTGTTTGGCAGCGCCTGCGGCGCTGCGTGTTCGCGGCCCCCTTGTGTCTCGCGTCCGAGCGACCGCCGCTGGCGACTTCGTCGCGGACGCGGCGGCCACTCGGACCCGAGCCGGGCCGCGAACGGGCAATGTTCGGTCTCGCTTCGCTCGAAGGCGGGGTGGGCCCAGTGGTTGCAGGGTTCGCCAGCCGCCCTTCCGTGTCCGCGGCCCCCCTCATTGCTCGCTTCGGCGACCGTCGCTGGCGACTTCGTCGCGGGTGCGATGGCCACTGCTAGCTGGGCCGCGGACACGGCCGCGGACTACTTCAGGCCCTTGGCCCAGTCGTAGGACTTCAGGTACGGGTCCGGGGTCACCGCCTTGCCGGAGTCCCAGACGGTGTAGATGAGGCCGTCCGGGCGGATTTCGCCGATGCGGGCGGTCTTGGTGATGTGGTGGTTGGAGCCATCGATGGTCACCGGGCCCTCGGGGGCTTCGAAGCTCACGCCGTCGGCGGCGGCCTGGATGTCCTCCACCTTGAACGACTTCGCCTTCTCGACGGTGTTCTTCCACAGGTAGACCGACGCGTAGGCGGCCTCCATCGGGTCCGAGGTCGGCTTGTCGGCGCCGAACGCGGCCTTGTAGTCGGCGACGAACTTCTTGTTCACCGGGGTGTCCACGGTCTGGTAGTAGTTCCAGGCGGTGAGCTGGCCCGCGATGTTCTGCGCGCCGATGCCCGCGACCTCCTCCTCGGCGATGGACACCGAGATCACCGGCATGTCAGCGGCTTTCAGTCCCGCGCTGGTGTACTCGCGGAAGAACGCGACGTTGGAATCGCCGTTGAGGGTGTTGAACACCGCGCCCGCCTTGGCGGTGCGGACCTTGTTCACGATGGTCGAGAAGTCGGTGGAGCCGAGCGGGGTGTAGTCCTCGCCCTTGATCTCGATGCCGTTGGCCGCGGCGTACGCCTTGATCTCGCGATTGGCCGTCTGTGGGAAGACGTAGTCGCTACCGACCAGGTAGAGCGAGGTGATGCCCTTCTGCTTCAGGTAGTCCAGCGCCGGGATGATCTGCTGGTTGGTGGTCGCGCCGGTATAGAAGATGTTCTTGCTGTCCTCCAGGCCCTCGTACTGCACCGGGTAGTACAGCAGCGAGTTGAGGCTTTCGAACTTCGGCTTCATGGCCTTGCGGCTCGAGGAGGTCCAGCCGCCGAACACCGCGGCGACGCAGTCGGAGCTGATCAGCTTCTCCGCCTTCTCCGCGAAGGTCTTCGGGTCCGAGGCGCCGTCCTCCAGCACCAGCTCGATCTTCTTGCCGAGCACGCCGCCCGCGGCGTTGATCTGGTCGACGGCCAGCTTGGTGGAGTTGGCGACGGTGACCTCGGAGATGGCCATCGTGCCGGACAGCGAGTGCAGCGAACCGACCTTGATCGTGTCCTTCGACGTGTCGACGCAGGACGCGGCGTTCGAACCGGTCGAGGCGTCGTCCTTGGCGCCGCAGGCGGTCAGCAACAGGCCGGCGAGCGCGACCGCGGTCGGTACCGCCATCGCCTTGACCAAGCGCCGATGGCGCGCGATGGCACGGGAATCTGACATGGGGCGGACCCTTCTCCTCATCAGGTGTGCGGCGGCGCTGGGTTCGCGCCGCCTCGAATACCCGCGGCTTTGGCCCGGTCACGGCAGTACACCGGGATGTATACAACTGCTGTATTCGTGATGCGAACGGTAGACAGAAGTTGTTGCGCCGGAATATCTCTCGATAACGAGTCGGTTTCGTCTGTTTCGCGCGTGTGAACCTTTGCTCCTCGACCGCTGGTGCGCGGTTGTGAGGTCTGGCAAACCCGCTGGCCGGGGCGGATGTGGCTACGGTTGCGTAGCGTCGCCGCGATGCGGCACGCTTCGGTTCGTACGAGGTCACCAACCGTCTGTCCCAGCGGCGGCTGCCGCGGACTCGAGTCGAGGAGGACGAGATGGGCCACTACAAGGCGAACCTGCGGGATATCGAGTTCAACCTCTTCGAGGTCCTCCAACTGGACAAGCTCCTCGACACCGGCGCCTACGGCGACCTCGACTCCGACACGGCCCGCGAGATCCTGGCCGAGGTCAGGCGGCTGGCCGAGGGCCCCGTCGCCGACTCCTTCGCCGCGGCCGACCGGGAGCCGGTGGTGTACGACGCGACCACGTTCTCGCTCTCGGTTCCTGAGCCGCTGCGCAAGACCGTCGCCGCCGTGCGCGAGTCGGACTGGAGTCGTCTGGGCATGCCGGAAGGCATGGGCGGCACCCCGGCGCCCGCGGTGCTGGTGTGGGCGGTCGCCGAGATGATCACCTGCGCCAATCCCTCGGCGTCGTTCTTCAACATGGGCCCGGTCATGGCGGCGGTGCTGTACAACGTCGGCACCGAGCAGCAGAAGCACTGGGCCACGCTCGGCTTCGAGAAGGGCTGGCAGGGCACCATGGTGCTCACCGAGCCGGACGCGGGCTCGGACGTGGGCGCGGGACGGACCAAGGCGATCAGGCAGGAAGACGGCTCGTGGCATATCGAAGGCGTCAAGCGCTTCATCTCCGGCGCCGAGGTCGGCGACACGGCGGAGAACGTCTTCCATCTGGTGCTGGCCCGCCCGGAGGGCGCGGGGCCGGGCACCAAGGGCCTGTCGCTGTTCTACGTGCCGAAGTTCCTGTTCGATCACGAGACGCTGGCACTGGGCGAGCGCAACGGCGTGTACGTCACCGGAGTCGAGCACAAGATGGGCCTGAAGTCCTCGCCCACCTGTGAGGTGACTTTCGGCGCCGGTGGCGTGCCCGCGAAAGGCTGGCTGGTCGGCGAGGTGCACAACGGCATCGCGCAGATGTTCCAGGTGATCGAGAACGCGCGCATGATGGTCGGCGTCAAGTCGGCGGGCACCCTGTCGACCGGCTACTTGAACGCCTTGGACTACGCCAAGGAGCGCATCCAGGGCGCGGATCTGACCCAGATGACCGACAAGGCCGCGCCTCGCGTGACCATCACCCGTCACCCGGACGTGCGGCGCTCGCTGGCCATGCAGAAGGCGTACGCCGAGGGCCTGCGCGCGGTGTACCTCTACACGGCCGCCCACCAGAACGCCGATGTGGCGCAGCTCGTTTCCGGCGCCGACCCCGATATGGCGCACCGGGTGGACGATCTGCTGCTGCCGATCGTCAAGGGCGTGGGTTCCGAGCGGGCCTACGAATACCTGACCGAGTCGCTGCAAACGCTGGGTGGCTCGGGCTATCTCCAGGACTACCCGATCGAGCAGTACATCCGGGACGCGAAGATCGACTCGCTGTACGAGGGCACCACCGCCATCCAGGCGCAGGACTTCTTCTTCCGCAAGATCGCCCGCGACCGCGGCGTCGCGCTCGGCCACGTCAACGCGCAGATCGCGGCGTTCCTGGACACGAAGACCGGCCGATTCGAGACCGAGCGCGAACTGCTGCGCACCGCGGCGACGGACGTGCAGGCGATGGCGGCCACGCTCACCGGCTACCTGATGGCCGCGCAGCAGACGCCCGCCGAGCTGTACAAGGTCGGCCTCGGCTCGGTGCGCTTCCTGCTGGCGGTCGGCGATCTGCTCATCGGCTGGCGACTGCTGGTGCAGGCGGAGATCGCGGCCGCCGCGCTGGCCGCGGACGCGCCGGAGAAGGACCGCGCCTTCTACACCGGAAAGGTCGCCGTGGCGAGCTTCTTCGCCAAGAACGTGCTGCCGACCGTAACCGCGGTGAAGGAGATCATCGCCGCGCTGGACAACGACATCATGGAGCTGGACGAGGCGGCGTTCTAGCGCTCGTCACCGGAGCTTGTCACCGAGGACCTCGACCGTCGCGCCCCGAGCCGACGGTCGAGGTCGGTGGCTGTTCCCAGGGCGCGTCGCGGTGATGGTGCCACGACGGACGTACTCCGCGGTGATTCGAATCAGCGACCCGTATGGGTCCGCCGCTGGCGGTGCCGTGCGGTCAGGCGTCGGGGTTGGCCAGGAGTTTGAGCACGACCGGGCGGGAGAGGGTGCCAGAGACCTGCCTGGCCAGCTGATTGGCGCTCATGCCTGCTGCGTGGGCGGCGCGCAGCGTCGTGGCGAGTTCTTCGCGGGCGGTTTCGGCGGCGGCCTGGGCGGCGCGGAGTCGAGCGGCGGCCCCCTCCACGTCGGCTTGCCCCGCACTGGTGGTCAAGCCATTGACCAGTTCGACTTCCGGCACGCGCGCCTCGTGCTCTCCCGCGGGCGACTCGCGCCGCATCGCGGCCCTGGCGAACTCCATCAGGAACCGCCGGGTTCCGTCGGTGTCCTCCGCGGCCTCGCCCAGCAGCAGCCTGGTGGTCTGCGGCACCGCCAGCGACCAGTTGGCCAGGCCGCACAACGCGAGCAGCAGGCGGCCCGCGTTGGAGGAGTCCACGTCGAATTGCTCTTGCGCGCGGTCCGATTTGCGCACGTAGTGCTGGGCTCGCCAGCCGTCGATGTCGTGCGCGTCCGCGCCGCGGTGCAGCGCCTCCCACAGCATCAGCCGCAGCAGCTGGGGATTGTTTCGGTGGTAGTCGAACAGCTTCCCGACGTACGCGCCGGGTTCGGTGTCGGCCAGCGGTTGGACCACGGTGATGAACTCGCGCAGCGTCTCGATCAGGATGACGTCGAACAGCTTGTCCTTGCTGCCGAACAGCCCGTAGATGCGTTCCTTGTTGACGCCCGCCGCCTCCGCGATCCGGTCGACCCTGGCTCCGGCCAGCCCGTACTGCGCGAATTCGTCGCGGGCGGCGCGCAACAGGGCCTGCCTGGTCGCGTCACTGCGTTTCATCGTGGCCGTCATGACCAAGACTTTACCAGGTCATTAAACCAACTATTTGGTTGACATCGAGCCGTCGGCGGGCTTACCTTCGACGCATGGCAATGTCCATCGTTCAGCCCGCGGCCGACACTTCGGCCGACACGCGCACCCCAGGCGCGTCATCGCGTGCCCACACCCGGCGCACTGTGCCCTTCTTCGTCCTCTCCGCCCTCCTGGCCACCGGTCAGATGTACGTCCCTATTCCGCTGTTCACCGCCATGAAAGCCGACTGGGGCGTCGGCTCGGCCGTGATGACCTGGATCATCAGCGCGTTCGCGTTCGGATACGCCGGTGGCTTCGTCCTGTTCGGTCCGCTGTCCGACCGCTACGGTCACCGCCGGGTGCTGGTCACCGGGATGCTGATCGCCGGGGTGGTCACACTGTTGACCGGTTTGGCGTTCAGTGCGCCGCTGGCCGTGGGACTGCGGGTGGTCCAGGGCCTGGTGGTGGGCTCGATTCCGCCCGCGATCATGGCCTATGTGGCCACCCGCCTCGACCCCGCGCACCGCGCTGTGGCCACCATGTCGGTGTCGACGGCGTTCCTCGCGGCGACGGTGATCGCGCAGATCGTGTCGCAGGCGATCGTCGGCGCATTCCCTTGGCGCACCGTATTCCTCGCCTCGGCAGTCGTTTTCGCAGTGCTGGCGCTGGTATTGCGCTCGGTGCTGGTCGCAGACGCACCGGCCGGGCGGGACCGGCCGCTGCGGCACAGCTACGCCGCGATTCCCGCGGTGCTGCGCATCGGGGCCCTGCTGCCGCTGTTGCTCGCCGGTGCGATGAGCATGGCCGCGATGGTCGGCGTGTACACCGGCCTCGAATTGACCGGCGTCATCGAGAATTCGGGGGAACTGCTCGCGCTGCGCGCGGGCGCGCTGCCGGTGATGATGGCGCTGCCTTTCGTCGCGGTCCCGCTGGCCAGGCTGTCCAAGCACCGTCAGATCGTGCTCGGCGTGCTGATCGCCGCGTCCGCGATGGTGGTGGCGACCTTCGAAGGCACGCATCCGCTCGTGCTGACCGTCTTGCTCGCGGTCCTGGTCGGCGGCGTCGGCGTCGTCGCTCCCGCGGTATTGCAGAGCGCGGGCGAACTGGGCGGCGAATCCCGCGCCGCCGCCATGTCGGTCGCGATGTTCAGCTTCTATGTGGGCGCCACCATCGGCCCGCTCGTCGCCGCGGCCGCCGCGCCCCACGGCTTCGCGGTTCTCGCCTGGGTCCTGGCGCTCCTGCTCGTCGCCGCCCTCGGTATGACGGCGGTCGGCCTGCGTATCCAGCAGGCGGTGGAGCCCGCCTGATCGAACATGATCTCCGGCCGGTGTCGGTACTCCCGATACCGGCCGGATCGGGGCGACTACTTCAGCACGTACGGCGAGACCGAGCTGCGGTGCTCGCTGATGTCGAGCACCTTGCCCAGGGGCGGGAACGCGCGCTGCGGGCAGTTGGCCCGCTCGCATACCCGGCAGCCGGCGCCGATCGGTGTCGGCTGCACTTCGTCGAGATCGATGCCGTCGGCGTAGATCACGCGGCTCGCGTGGCGCAGCTCGCAGCCGAGGCCGATGGCGAAGGTCTTGCTCGGCTGGCCGTAGCGGGTGGCGCGGCGCTCCACCGTGCGGGCCACCCACAGGTACTTGCGGCCATCGGGCATCTGGGCGATCTGCGTCATGATCTTGCCGGGATAGGCGAAGGTCTCGTAGACGTTCCACAGCGGGCAGGTCCCGCCGCTCGAGGAGAAGTGGAAACCCGTGGCGGACTGGCGCTTGGACATGTTGCCCGCCCGGTCGACCCGGACGAACGAGAACGGGACGCCGCGCAGCGACGGTCGTTGCAGCGTGGAGAGCCGGTGGCAGATTGTCTCGTAGCTCTGGGTGAAGAACGCCGACAGCCGCTCGATGTCGTAGCGGAAATCCTCGGCCACCTCGTGGAAGTGCGTGTACGGCAGCACGGTCGCCGCCGCGAAGTAGTTGGCCAGGCCGAGCATCGCCAGCTTGCGGGCGTCCTCGGAGGCGAAATTGCCCTCCTCGACCAGCTTTTCCAGCAGGTCGCCGCATTCGAAGTAGGCCAGCTCGGCGGCCAGCTTGAAGGTGCGCTGCCCACCGGACAGATGCGGGGCGATCTCCAGGTTCCGCGTCTGGGGGTCGTAGCGGTGCAGCACGCCCTCGCCGAGATCGATGCGTTCGGTGATCCGCACGTCGTGCGCGCGCAGCATCCTGGCGACCTCGCTGTTCACGTCGCCGCCGTGGAAGCGGATCCGGGCGGTGAGTTCTTCGGCAGCCGTGTCCAGCTCGTGGATGTAGTTCTGGCGCTGATAGAAGTAGTCGCGCACTTCCTCGTGCGGCTTGCTGATCGCGCCGCTGCCCGCGCCGTCGGCGAACCGGTCCTCGGTGGCCGCGGCCAGCTGCGCGGAGGTGTTGCGGTAGCGGTTGTGCATGTTGACCAGCGCGCGGGCCATGCTCGGATGCGCCGAGACGATGTCCGCGATCTCCTGGGCGTCGGCCTCGATACCCAGCTCCTGGTCCATGACGACCTCTTGCAGCTCGGCGATGAGCCGGGTGTCGTCCTGGGCGGCGAAGAAGGTCGCGTCGACGCCGAACAGGTCGCTGATCTTCAGCAGCACCGGTACGGTCAGCGGGCGCACGTCGTGTTCGATCTGGTTGAGGTAGCTCGCCGAGATCTCCAGCTGCTGTGCCAGCGAGACCTGGCTCAGTCCGCGTTCGGTCCGCAGCTGACGCAGCCGCGCCCCGACGTAAGTCTTGGCCATGGGCCCAGCCTATGGGCGGTTTCGCATCCGTGCCAATGTGCGATTAGCACTCGGGTCGCCGCATGGGTGTCATACCTCGGGGCTACCGTCGGCAGGGTGTTGTTCTCGGATGTCGTCCTGGCCTCGGAGACTGTGCGGGCGACCAGGTCGCGAAAGACGAAGATCGCCACCTTGGCGGGGCTGCTGACGTCGGCCGCGCCGCAGGAGCTGGCGCCGGTGGTCGCCTGGGTATCCGGTGAACTGCCGCAGGGCCGGATCGGGACGGGTTGGCGCACACTCGCCGCGCTGGATCATCCACCAGCGGCCGCGGCGACGCTGACGGTGCCCGCGGTGCACGCCGCGCTGAGCGATCTGGCCGAGACCTCCGGCCCCGGGTCGGCGGCCCGGCGGAAGGAACTGCTCACCGCGCTGTGGTCCGCCGCCACCGCGGATGAGCAGAGCTTTCTGCTGCGCCTGCTGACCGGGGAGTTGCGCCAGGGCGCGCTGACGGCCGTCGTCGCCGAAGCCGTGGCGATCGCCGCCGACGTCCCCGCCGACCTGGTTCGCCGGGCGTACATGCTGTCGGGCCAGTTGCCGGTCACCGCCGCGGCCGCGCTGACCGGCGGCGCCGCCGCGCTCGCCGCATTCCGGCTCGAGGTCGGCCGTCCGATCCAGCCGATGCTCGCCTCGCCCGGCGCGACGCTGGACGAGGCGCTGCTCGAATTCGAGGGCGAGGTGAGCGTCGAGCACAAGCTGGACGGCGCCCGCATCCAGGTGCATCGGAATGGGGACCAGGTGCGGGTGTTCACCAGGACGCTGCGCGACATCACCGCGGGCGTTCCGGAGCTGGTCGAGTTGGTGGCCGGTCTGCACTGCACGAGCGTGGTGCTGGACGGGGAGACGCTCGCGCTCACCGACGCCGGGCGGCCGCGCCCGTTCCAGGAGACCATGAGCCGTTTCGCCGAGGTGAGTTCCACGCGCGAGCTGCTGCTGCACCCGTACTTCTTCGACTGCCTGCACCTGGACGGCCGGGACCTGCTCGACGCTCCGCTGGCTGAGCGGCGCGCCGCGCTGACCGAAGTGGCCGGTGAGCACAGCATTCCCGCGCTGCTGCGGCCGGACGCCGAGGCGGCCGCCGAATATTTCGACGGCGCGCTCGCGGCGGGGCACGAGGGCGTGATGGTCAAGTCGTTGACCGCGCCGTACGCGGCGGGCAGGCGCGGCCGGGCCTGGCAGAAGATCAAGCCGACGCACACCCTCGATCTGATCGTGCTCGGCGCCGAGTGGGGCTACGGCCGCCGCACGGGCTACCTGTCGAATCTGCACCTCGGCGCCCGCGACCCGGACACGGGCGACCCGGTCATGGTGGGCAAGACCTTCAAAGGTCTCACCGACGCGCTGCTGCACTGGCAGACCGCCGAATTCCCGCGGCACGAGCGATCCCGCGATCAGCACACCGTGTACCTGTGGCCGCGGCTGGTCGTCGAGATCGCCCTCGACGGGGTCCAGGTGAGCCCGCGCTATCCCGGCGGCGTCGCATTGCGTTTCGCTCGCGTCGTGCGCTACCGCCCGGACAAGGAACCCGCCGACGCGGACACCATCGACACCGTTCGCGCGCTGCTGCCCTGATCACCGCTTTCGAAGTGAAGCACGCCCGCTCCGCCGAGGGCGCGTGTCGGGCGTGCGAAGCACGTTGAGCCACTGTAAGTATGGGCAGCGCAAGGTTCCGGATGGCCGCCACAATGCAATGGTTCGGCCGGTTCGTGCTCCGGACAAGGAATCGGCGGGTGGGTGGGATGATGCGAAAGTTGCTGGGCGGGCGGTCTGCCCGAGTGCTGGTGGCGCTGCTCGGCGCTGTGGCGGTGAGTGCGGTCGGGATGCCCGCGCAGGCGAATCCGATCGAGCAGTTGCTCACGCCGTCGCGCGAGTACAGCGGAATTCTGCCCACGCCGCTGGGCGATCCCTTCTACACGCCGCCGCCGGAGTTCGAGAGCCAGCCGCTCGGGACGGTTCTGGCCGCCCGCCCCGGCGGCACCGGCCTGACGCTGTTTCCGTTGACCTCCACCGAACTGCTGCTGCGATCCACCGATGCCAAGGGACGCCCGGTTCCGGTGGTCGCGACGCTGCTGGTGCCGAGGACGCCGTGGACCGGGCCGGGACCGCGCCCACTGTTGACGTTCAATGCCGCCATCGATTCGCTCGGGCATCGGTGCGCGCCGTCCTACGAGCTCAAGGGCGAGCTGTCGGCCAAGCTCTGGGCCGCGCAGATTCCCCTGTCGAAGGGCTATGCCGTGCTCGTGCCCGATCATCAGGGCCCACGGCAGGCCTACGGGGCGGGCGTGATGGCCGGGCACGCGGTGCTCGACGCGATCCGGGCCGTGGTGGGAACCCCGGAGCTGGGCTTGCGACCGGACACGCCGACGGTGCTCACGGGATACTCCGGTGGCGCCATCGCCAGCGGGTGGGCCGCCCAGTTGGCGCCGGAGTACGCGCCGGAGCTGAACCTGGTGGGTGCGGCGTTCGGCGGCGTCCCCGCCGACTTCGGCATGCTGCTGGACACCATGAACGGCCGCAACCTCGCGTCCGGGGTCTTCCTGGCCGCGACGCTCGGGCTGGCGCGGGAGTACCCGGAGATGCTCGGGTTGATGAACGACAACGGCTGGCGCCTGGCCCAGATCGGCAAGGACTTCTGCATGTCCGCGCAGGAGTTCGCCGGGGTCGTGGCGCCGATCCCGGTGCAGGTGCTCACCGACGCGTCCGCGCCCACCGACCTGCCGGTGATCAAGGAGATCCTGGCCGCCAATCGGATGGGCGCCGCCGCGCCGACGGTGCCGGTGTTCCTCTATCACGCCTCGCACGATCCATGGGTGCCGCTGGCCGGCGCGGAGAAACTCTACGCGGACTGGTGTCGCGCCGGGACGTCGGTTGATTTCCAGGTCTACCTCGGCGAACACTTCCTGGTCGGGCTCAGCGGCATCCCCGGCGCCACCGAGTGGATCGACGATCGCTTCGCCGGTCGGCCGGTGGCCTCCGGCTGCACCCGATTCGGGTGAGCAGGGCGAACCAGGCTAGCCCATCCTGGACGAACGGTTCGCGGCAACCGGGCGGCACCGGAATTAACCTGTGCTTCACACTGGAGGCGTGACCGTCGAACTACTGGTTCTCCTGATCGTCATCGGCACGGCGCTCGTCTTCGATTTCACCAACGGATTCCACGACACCGCCAACGCCATGGCGACCTCGATCGCCACCGGTGCGCTCCGGCCGCGCATCGCGGTCGCGCTCTCGGCGGTGCTGAACCTGATCGGCGCGTTCCTGTCGGTCGCCGTCGCCGCGACCGTGGCCAAGGGCATCGTCCGCCTCGACGCGGTGTCGGGTCACGATCTGCTCGTCATCGTGTTCGCCGGGCTGGTCGGCGGGATTCTGTGGAACCTGCTGACCTGGCTGTTCGGGTTGCCGTCGAGTTCTTCGCACGCGCTGTTCGGCGGTCTGATCGGCGCGACGCTGGCCGCGCTCGGCTGGAGCGGGGTGATCTGGGCGTCCGGTTCGGACGGCGTGGTCACCAAGATCATTCTTCCCGCGGTGCTCGCCCCGATCGTCGCCGCGCTGGTCTCGGCGATCGGCACCTGGCTGGTCTACCGGATCACCAGGGGCTCCGACGAGGACAAGGTCACCCAGGGCTTCCGCTGGGGGCAGATCGGCTCCGCCTCGCTGGTCTCGCTGGCGCACGGCACCAATGACGCCCAGAAGACGATGGGCGTGATCTTCCTCGCGCTCGTGGCGCACGGGACGCTCACCAAGAACGACGAGATGCCGCTGTGGGTGATGGCCGCATGTGCCGTGGCGATCGCTGCGGGTACCTATCTCGGGGGCTGGCGGATCATCCGGACGCTCGGCAAGGGCCTGGTCGAAATCGACTCACCGCAGGGCTTGGCCGCCGAGTCCGCCTCGGCGGCGATCATCCTCACCTCCGCGCACTTCGGGTTGCCGCTGTCCACCACGCAGACCGCGACCGGCTCGATCCTCGGCACCGGCCTCGGCAAGGGCGCGGAGGTGCGGTGGAGCGTGATGGGACGAATGGTGGTCGCCTGGTTGCTCACCTTGCCGCTGGCCGGGGTGGCCGGGGCGATCTGCTGGGCCATCGCGCACGTCATCGGCGGGTTGGCGGGCGTGCTCGTGGTGTTCGCCATCCTGATCGCGCTGTCGGCGCTGATGTATCTGCGGTCGCGGCGCAACCCGGTGCACACCGGAAACGTCAATGAGTGGCCGGGCGACAATACCGATCCCCAGGCGATCACGGAGAAGCCTGCTGACGGCGGCCCGGCCACCCCATCCAACTCGACCCATTCGGCCCAGGTGTAGGAGGACCAGGCGTGCACACTCTCGTCACGAATCTGAACTCGCTGGGGAAGGTCACCGTGGCCGGGCTGCTGCTCGGCGCGGGCTTGCCGATGATCTTCGCGATCGGGGTGCGGTTCTGGTCTTTGTCGGCCACCGTCGCCGCGGACGGACGCACGGTGCGGCGCAACTATCCGGCGCTCGCGGTCGCGCTGCTGTGCCTCGTGGTGGTCGTCGCGGCGATCATCAGTGGGATCCTGTACACGGCCAGAGCGTTCCTGGCGGCCAGATTCGGCATCCATCTGTTCGGACAGGCATGAAGGGCGGCGATGTGACCGATCAAGCGAAACTCCGGCCGAAGCTGCTCGGCAAGATCGTGAGCTGGCTGCGTGCGGGTTACCCGCAGGGCGTTCCGCAGTCGGACTACGTCGCGCTGTTGGCGGTGCTGCATCGCCACCTCACCGACTACGAGGTGGCCGCCATCGCCGAGGAGTTGGCGGCCTCGAATCCGGAATCCGGGATCACCCGCGTGGAGATCGAGCAGGCCATCGCCCGGATCGCGAAGGAGCAACCGGACGACGACGACATTGCCCGCGTCGCCTCCCACTTGGCGGCGGGTGGCTGGCCCTTGGCCGACCCGCCCGCCGATTCCGACTGACCGAGAAGCGATCGCCGATGCCTCCGTTCCTAAGCGCGATCATCGACTGGCTGCGGGCCGGATATCCGGAGGGTGTCCCGGAATCCGACTACATCCCGCTGCTCGCTCTGCTGCGCCGCCGCCTGTCCGACGAGGAGGTGGCTCGGATCGCCGCCGAGCTGGCCGATCCCGGCGACACGACCGATATCCAGGTCACCATCACCAAGATCACCAACGACATGCCCTCCGAAGCCGACGTCGCTCGAGTGCGCGCCCGCGTCGAAGCGCGCGCCTGGCCGGATCTCGAGCACGGTGCCGGAGGTTCATGACGCCGAGCGTGGACCGCTGAGGTACGGCAGGCGGCGCAGACCCGCCGCGACCTCGTAGGCGAGGTCTTCGTACCCGAGCGCGAGTTCGGCGAGGCGCTCCCAGGCGTCGTGCACGGCCCATTCCGGTGCGCTGGGCAGTATTTCGTGAGCGGACGCGGAGAACTGGGCGAGCCGGTCGATCACCATGCCGACGGTCTCGGTGTGCATGAGCGCGCCGCCGTGCGGAAGCGGCGTCTCGGTGGCGACCCAGCGGTCGATGGCGATGACGAGCCCGGCCCGATGCTGATCGATGTCGTTCGCCCCACCCGGTTCGGTAAGTAGCCGACGCTGATGCAGTCCGGCGAGTAGGTGGGCGGACGTCAGGATCGGATGATCGCGGCGCGGCGCCGCGCGGCAGGCATGCAGGACAAGTTCTTTGGTCGGCAGCGGTCGCACCGCGATTACCCCCTGTTGTCGACTGGTATTGCCGGGCAGTGCGCGAAACGCGCGAGTCATCGACGATGCCGCCCGCCCGGGCGCGGCAACCGGTACCCATCACGGGCATCCCACGGCTTCTCGATGACGACCAGGCCGAGCGCTTCCATCGCCGTGAGCCCGATGCGGCTCGCCAACTCCTCCATCAGCGAAACCGCTTCCGCCGCTTGGATAGCCGCTGTCGCCTGCTCCGTCGTCACCATCCGCCCGCGCAGATAGGACACCACCCACGCGTCCTCACTGACCCGCCGCGCCTGATGCGGCGTCCGATCACTCACCATCCAAGCCCGGTCGATGACGTGCACAGACATTCGGAACCCCCTCCATCCCCGCCGAGCGGGTCCAGAAGCCCCCGCCTGTGATGCGCGACCCCCGAATTCTAAAGTATACAAGTCAATTTACGGAACTGTTTGGGCAGCATTGTCGGCTGTATTGTGCTGGCATGGCGCTGTCACCCGCGGTTGCGCGTTGGGAACTGGCGCTCAGGCTTCGGCAGCGGCGGTTGGAGTTGGGCATTGGAGCCGCCTCGATCACCAGAGCGCTCGATGTCTCGGCCGCGTACTGGTCGCACATCGAGAACGAGCGCAACCTGCTCCCCAAGGACAAGCTCGAGCAACTGCTGGACATCCTCGAGATCGATCGCAGCGAACAGCGCGAACTGCTGGCGCTGCGTGAGGCCGCGAAGCGGCGCGGATGGTGGAGTCGATACTCCGCGTTGTTCGGCGACGAGATCCTTCGCTACTACGGAATGGAGTGGGGAGCCGAGTCGATCCGGACCTATGAAAGCGTCATGATGCCTGGCCTCCTGCAAGGTGAGGAGTTCATTCGGGCACAGATGCTATCCGCAGGAGCGACGGTACGGGCGATCGAAGTCGATCAGCGAGTCGAGGCGAGACTTCATCGGCAGCAAAGGCTCTCAGGCGAGAGCCCGGTTTCGCTCCGGGCGGTTGTCGGAGAGGCGGCACTCCGTCAGCAGGTAGGCGGTCCGGATGTGCTGCGTCGTCAACTGGTTCACCTTGCCGACCTCCTCGAGTCGCACTCGGAGAACGTCGAGCTGCAGGTCATCCCGTTCACGGCCGCGGACAGCGTTCCGGCAAGCTCCACATACCACCTGCTCGACTTCGCCAGCCCTCGTCTGCCGACGCTGGCCTGGCACGAATCAGCGGTATTCGGCCAGATCATCATCGATGACGAAAGTCGAAAGGAAACCAAAGTGCGCGACTTGGGTTTTGTGTTCGAGCGAGCGCGTTCGTTGGCGCTGTCTCGGGCCGAGTCCTTGGCGCTGATCCGGGCGACCGCGGCCGGATTAAACTCGGCCGGGTGAGCAGTACCGGTTGGTTCAAATCTTCCTATTCCAACGACAGCCAGACCTGCGTCGAGGTGTGCTTCGACAGCGGCCGAGTACTGGTCCGTGACAGCAAGTTTCAGGGCACACCGGACGTCCGGCCCGTCCTTGCCTTCACACCCGCCCAGTGGTCCGCATTCACAGCGGCGATTCGATCCGCCGAACTCGCTCAGTGAGCGAGAACCGCAACCGCACTACTCCCAGCTGACTCACAGCTCGGCTACAAGCAACACTCAGCCAGAGCGGGAAGAGTGGCCCCGTCGATGCAACCAATCCATCGACAGCTCGACCGGTGGACAACTGCCCTGCTCCACCACCCGACCGGCCGGTGGCGCCAACTCCCTCGTCCGCGCCACCGGCCGTTCCTATCGGCGAGTGGCGCCTGGCTGCGGCGAAACGCGAGAAGATCTCTCCGTGGTGTGCCACTCGCGGGGGATCAGGCGAGGAGGTGGAGGAAGTGTTCGACTTCCGATTGGATGGCGGTGCGGGCGGGGGTGAGGTATTTGCGGGGGTCGGAGAGGGTGGGGTTGGTGGACAGGGTGGTGCGGATGGTGGTGGTCATCTGGATGTTGAGGCGGGTGGCGATGTTTATCTTGGTCATGCCGTGGGCGACGGCGGCGCGTAGGCCTTCGTCGGGGACGCCGGAGGAGCCGTGCAGTACGAGGGGGACCGGGACTTTCGCCGCCAGGCGGGCGATCAGGTCGTTGTCGAGTTCCGCGGTGCGGGTGTGCATGGCGTGCGAGGAGCCGACCGCCACCGCTAGCGCGTCTACGCCGGTGACATCGACGAATTCGACGGCCTCGTCGGGGTCGGTGCGTGCGCCGGGGGCGTGGGCGCCGTCTTTGCCGCCGACTTCGCCGAGTTCGGCTTCGATGTGTACGCCGCGGTCATGGCACCACCGGGCGATGCGGGCGGTGGCGGCGAGGTTGTCGGCGTAATCGAGGGTGGAGCCGTCGAACATGACCGAGCGGATACCGAGGTCGACCGCTTCATGGACCAATTCGGCGGTGGTGGCATGGTCGAGATGGACCGCGACGGCCGCGCTGCTGTCGGCGGCAATGCGCAGGCAGGCGAGGGCGAGCGGGGCGACGCTCCCGTGGTAGATCGCCGTGTTCTCCGAAAGCTGAAGTACCACCGGCCTTTTCGACGACTCCGCGGCGGCGGCGATCGCCTCGGCGTGCTCGAGGGTGATCACGTTGAACGCGCCTAGCCCGCCGGGACGGGCCGCCGCAATCAGTTCCGGAACAGAGGTCAGCGGCATAGCTCATGCTTTCGTGATGCCCGGTGCGTGGGGCCGGTCGGGTGGGCTGGACCGCGTTGTACGGCCGCCGAATCTGGATGGGGAACAGGGGCTGTGCCGACCCCGCGCACACGTTGAACCAGTCGGCAGTCCAGCCCGCCGGGTGGCGGCATCGGGTGGCAATTAGGCATGGGCGAACTCACTGGGTGGGCTGAGCCGGGGTTGTATGGTCGCTGAATCTCGACGCCGAAAAGGGGTTGTGTCGGCTACGTGCACAGGTTGGGCCGGTCGGGAGTCCGGCCCGCCGCATGACGGGATTGGGGGGCAATGCCGAAGTCCGTGACCGTGGTGCGGGCCGCCTCGATGCGCTGCGCCGCGCCTGCGGGCTGCTCGTCGGTACTGTCGAGCGTGGTGGCGGGCAGCTACTGCCGCTGTGCCGAGGCTGGAGTGTTGGCCCGGGCGGTGGGGACCGACCTCGTCGGCGCACTCGGTGCGGTCGGCGATCGTCATGGTGAAGTTTCCTGAGGTTTTGGTAGATCCAGTCGTTCGACGCGGACGGTCGGGGCGAGGCGGGTCCGCAGACCGCGGTCGATCTCACCGGCCACCGGGATGACCACGGCGGACGCGGAAGTCGCCACCGCGTCGGTGAGCAGGGCCGCCCAGTCGGGGCTGGAGTCGGTGGAAAGGGCGGCGATCACCGCAGCCACCACGGAATCTCCTGCGCCCGTGGGGTTTCCGGCTAGCGGCTCAGGGAGCGCGGCCGACCACGCGCCGTCGGCGGTGACCGCGACCATTCCTTCCGCACCGCGGGTGGTGATCACGGCGCGCACGCCGCGTTCGACGAGAGGGTAGGCGGCGGCCACGACGGCGTCGGTGCTGTCGGGTTCGGTGCCGGTGAGGCGATGCACTTCGCCGCGATTCGGCGTGAGCACGATGCCCGGCACCTGGGCGGCCAGGCGCAACGCCTCGCCGTCGACGTCGACGATGGTCGGCACGTCGGCCGCGATGGCGGTGCGTGCGATCTCGGCGGGAAGCGAGGGTTCGATGCCGCCCGGCAACGAGCCGGAGATGACCAGGCCCGCGATCTCGGGTAGCAGCCCGGCCACCCGGACGGCCAGTTGCTCGGCCGCGTGCGGATTGGAGACCCGGGCGCCCGGTTCCCACAGCGCGGTGGCGGTGCCGTCCTCGGATTCGCTGATCACCACGGTGCGGCGCACCCAGGGCAGGGCGTGCACGAAGTCCACCGGCATCTCCAGTTCGGCGGCAGCCGCGAAAGCGTGGTCGGAGAAACCGGTGGCCTTGGCGTATTTGCCGAGCTGATTCAGCACCCGGGTCACGTTGATGCCCTTGCCGCCGATGCGCTGCTCCACCGAGCGGACCCGGTGGGCCTGCCCGCGTTCGAAGCGTTCGACCCGGTAGGTCATGTCGTACGCGGGATTCATTGTCACGGTGAGGATCACGTCAACCACTGTCCACGTCTGAGCACCCGGCGCAACTGGAGATTGTCACTGACTGTCAATATGTCGGCGAAGTAGCCGGGCCGCAGGTCACCGACCTCCGCGAGTCCCAGCGCGGTCGCCGGAGTGCAGGTGGCCGCCAGCACCGCGTCCCGCAGCGGGACATTGGATTCTCGCACCGCCCGCGCCACACACTGCAACAGCGTGCTGACCCCACCCGCGATCGACCCGTTGGCGATTCGCGCCACCCCGTCGCGCACCGTGACCGACTGTGGGCCGAGCCGGTATTCGCCGTCCCCGAGCCCCGCCGCCTGCATGGCATCGGTGACCAGCGCGACCCGCCCCGGCGCGGTCGCGAACACCAGCGCGGCGAAGCCGGGATCGACGTGCACACCGTCGCCGATCAGCTCCACGGTCACGTCACCTGCCGCCGCGGTGACCAGAGCCGCGGCGACCGGACCGGCTTCGCGGTGATGCAGCGGTGGCATCCCGTTCGCCAGATGCGTGACGACGCTGCCGAATCCGCTGGGGTGCAAGGCATTACGGAAAGTCCGGTAGTCGGCGTCGCTGTGGCCGAGCGCGACCACCACACCGTGGTCGACCAACCGCCTTGCGACGTCCGCATATCCAGGGCGCTCCGGCGCGAGCGTCATCGCGCGGAGCCACGCGCCGCCCGCGGCCAGCAGTTGGTCGGTCAGGTCCGGATCCGGGTCGCGCAGGAACCGCGGATCCTGTGCTCCGCATCGGGCTTCGGCCAGGAAAGGTCCCTCGACGTGGATGCCTCCGAGCACGCCCTCCTCGGCCAGTACGCGCAGTACGGCGATCTGCGCCACCATCGCCGGGGCAGGTCCGGTGACCACGCTCGCCACCACGGTGGTGGAGCCGCTCGCGTGGTGCGCCTCGGCCGCCGCTCTCGCCTCCGCGGCGTCCACCGTGTCGAACCGATGCCCGAACCCGCCGTGATTGTGAATATCCACAAGCCCCGGCAGCACCGTTCCGGAAAATGGCGGCTCCGGTAAATCCGGGTGGACGGCCCGCCATTGCGCGAACGACCGCACCGCGATGATCCGCTCCCCGGACGTCATCACCACACCGTCATCCAGGACGACACTCGCCGAGACGATGCGCCCCCGAATAATCAGCTCGGAGTGCTCTGTCATGCGGGTGCTCCCTGCCGTGCGAATTGTGCGTGGCTCGCGAGCTTTGCGTGTGTGCGGTGCCCGGCGGAGGTAATTCGGGGTGCGGAGGTCGGGTGGATTTGGTTGGCGGGTGTGCGTGTCATGCCAGTTCTCCCTTCCGTGCGAGGAGGGAAGCACCCGCCAGGCCTGCGCGGGCGCCGAATTCGCCGAGCACCACACGGGGTGTGGGGACCAGGCGGAGCCGGTCGGCCAGTGCTCGGTGTAGTGGCTCGGTGAGCGCCGCGCCCGCTCCGGCGAGTCCGCCGCCGAGAACGATCAGCTCGGGGCAGGCGGCGTGCACGATGCCTACCAGACCGTCGGCGAGTGCGTCGACGGCGTCCTGGACGACGGCAGCGGCGTCGGGGTCGGTGGGCATGAGTGCGAAAACTTCAGCGGCGCCGGAGATCTCGCGTCCTGTCCGGTGGGTGTAGGCCCGCGCGATCGCCGCGCCCGAGGCGACCGTCTCGACGCAGCCGATATTGCCGCAGGGACAGGGCAATCCGTCGCGCCGCACCGGTATGTGCCCGTACTCGCCGACTTGTCCGTAGCCGCTGCGCACCAGCCGACCGCCGACGGACAGAGTCCCGGAGATGCCGGTGCCGAGGATGACGACGCACACGTTCTCGTGGCTCCGTCCCGCGCCGTAACGCGCTTCCGCCCAACCGGCGACGGCGACATCGTGCTCGATCAGCGTCGGCAGACCCCAGCGCTCGGTGAAACGGTCGCCGACATGCACGTCTCGCCAGCCGACGTTGCTGCTGAACACCGCGACGGATCGGGCGACGTCGACGATCCCGGGCAGTACGACGGCCGCGCGCCCGACGCGGCGGCGGTCGGATTCCGGTAGCTCGGCCAGCAATCGCTCGCCCAAATCGCCCATGGCGTCGAAGGCGGCCGCGCCGAGCGGCGTCGGGACCGCGCCGACCGCCAGCGCGGTCCCCTGAGCATCGGAGATCTCGCCTTTGATGGTGGTTCCGCCGACATCCAACCCGAGCACGAGCGCGTCATCGGGCAAAGGCGCGGCAGCTCTCGTCACAGCTGTCGGGCGGAGCGTGGTTGCGGGCTGCTCGTGTTTGTCCGGTGCGGCGGAGCGGGTGAACTCCGTCGTATGTGTGCTGGGCCGGGTAGCACCGGAGTTCGAGGGCATCGGGCGCTGCTCGACCACGTCCGGTTCGGCGGCCGGTCGGTCGAAGTCCGTTGCGTCCGCTTCGGGGCCGGTCGTGGAGCGCGAGCTTGTGCTCGGCGGTTCGGCTATGTCCGGTGTGGTTGCGGAGCGGGCGAAATCCGGTCCGGGTGATCCGGATCTGGTCACGCCGAAGCGGGCGGGAGTCTCCGGCTGTTTGGTTCCCATGTTCGGCACAGTAGTTCCTGGTCGCGCCCGTGCTGCCGCACACGCGGCCGGGAAGGAAACGCCCGCGTCGCGCGGTGGGAGGGCAGGCGTGGCCCGGAATCGGGCGGGCGCGCCCGGTGGCGCGGTTGTTGCCGGTGCGGCGCCGTGCAGTGCGCTAGTCCCCGGTGCTGATGGGACTGCGGTTCGCGAAGGCTGGAGTCGCGGCATGGTGCCCGGTGGTTGTGTCGCAGGGTGTGTTGCCACCTGGCATCTGGGCGAGTCGGCTGCGAGCCCGGGCATCACGCGGCATCGGCCGCGCCGAGCGGGAATCATCACACGGCTCCGGTCGTCACTTCAGGACGACGGAGCGGTTGAGGCTGCGCGGGTGGTCGGGGTCCAGGCCAAGGTCGGCGGAGCGCAGGAGGCACAGCCGGTGCACCCGGATCAGGTCCGCCATCGGGTCGATGTCGCGGTGTTCCAGGTGTGCGCCGGTGGCGGCGACATCCCCGGCGAAGTCCGGCTCCAGCGGCCCGAAGGCCCAGACCGCGCGGCCGGGCGCGGAGATGCTGATCGGGCCGTGGCGATATTCGGTGGCCAAGTACGCCTCGGTCCAGGATTGGCAGGATTCCCGCAGCTTGAGCGCCGCTTCGTCGGCGATGGCCGCCGCGAATCCCATCCCGACGAAACTGATCTGCTCCGCGGCGCGCACCGCGGCCAGGGACTCGGCGGGATCCTCGGCGAGCACCGCGCGGGCCTGGGCGATCACCGGCGTCAGGTTCTGGCCCAGGTGCCAGCGCAGGATGGCGAGGGTGGTGGTCGCGAAGCGGGTCTGCACCACCGACTGCTCGTCGACCCGCTCGATGAGGATCGGATCGCCGAGGTCGAGCACGGGTGTGCCGGGGCTGGAGCAGATCACCGCCCGCGGGATGTGCGCCGGAATGGCCCGCATCGCGCGCACCACTTCGGTGGTGGTCCCGGACCGGCAGATCACCAGGTACCGGTCGTAGTCGCGATCGCGCACCGCGCTGGCGGGCCACGCGTCGGTAACGCCGTGACCCGCGTCCTCGCGTAGTGCGGCGATCGCTTGCGACATGAAAAACGATGTTCCGCAACCTATTACGGCCACACGTTCACCCGGTTGGGGTAGCACGGCGCGGTGGTCGGCGGCGACGGTCTCGGCATTCGCCCAGTCGTCCGGCTGGGTGGCTACCTCGGTGGCCAGATGCGGCGCGGGGGTGTGTTCGGCGGGCACACGAACAGCTTCACCCCGCGTGATCATTCATGTCAAATTTACGTGCAAATCGGTCACATCTGATCACCGACCGGGCTAGATTGAGGTGCACGGACGGTGCGTCCTCCCATCATCGGTTCCTCCGTTGGCGCCCGGTGGGTAAATCTGAAAGGTTCTGCTCGTGAAAAGACCATTCCACCGCGTGCTTGCCGGAGTCGCGATGGTCACCGGCCTCGCGCTGGCCCTGTCGTCCTGCGGATTCGGTTCGAAAGACGCCGCGGACTCCGACACCACGATCAACTTCCTCGCGCCCGCCTACAGCGACGGCGCGACGGGCACCAAGGCTCTGTGGGACGGCATCATCGCCGAGTTCCAGAAGCAGAACCCGGGCCTCACCGTCAATCTGCAGATGGAGTCCTGGAACTCGATCAACGACGTGGTGCGCACCAAGCTCCAGTCCACGTCCACCACCCCGGACATCCTCAATATCGACGCCTACGCCAGCTTCGCCGGCGACGGCATGCTGTACCCGGCGGCCGAGATCGTCTCCGCGCCGGTGCTGGCCGACATCCAGCCGAGTTTCGCGCAGAACGCCGCGCTGAACGGCACGCAGTACGCGCTGCCGCTGTTCGCCTCCACCCGCACGCTGTTCTACAACACCGAGCTGTTCGACAAGGCGGGCATCACCCGGCCGCCGAAGACCTGGGCCGAGCTGACCGACGCTGCCAAGAAGATCCAGGCACTTGGCGGCGGCGTCTCCGGGTACGGACTGCCATTGGGCAGCGAGGAGGCACAGGGGGAGACGTCCATCTGGACCTTCGGCGCGGGCGGCGCCTGGGCGGACGGCGACCGGATCACCGTGGACACCCCGCAGAACCTGGAGGGTGTGCGGGCCATGCGTGACCTCATCGATGCGGGTGCGACACAGCCGAATCCGGGCGCGACCGACCGCAAAGACGTGATCAACGCCTTCATCCAGGGCAAGATCGGCATGATCGAGGCGCTACCGCCCACCATCGGACAGATCGCCGCGAAGAACCCCGGCCTGCGCTACGCGACCGCGCCGTCGCCGACCAAGACCGGCGCGCCGGTCACCCTCGGGGTCGCCGACCACCTGATGGCGTTCAAGAAGGACGGCAAGAAGGCCGAGTCGATCAGGAAGTTCCTCGACTACTTCTACTCCGCCGCCGTGTACGCGAATTTCGTCGAGCACGAGGGTTTCATCCCGATCACGCACAGCGCCGCGGCCGCGCTCGCCGACGACCCGGTCACCAAGGCGTTCGCCGCGACGCTTCCGGTGGCGCGGTTCTATCCCAGCAACAACCCGAAATGGGCCGCCGCGCAGGGAGCAATCCGCCAGCAGATGGGCACCATCGCCCAGGGCGCGGACCCGGCCCAGGTGTTGCGGCGGATCCAGGAAGCCGCGAAGTAACGTGCGGCGCAGAGGAATACTGCCGGCGCTGCCGTGGATCGGGCCGTCGCTGGTCTTGATCGCGGCCATCGTCGCCTTCCCGGCTTGCTACATGGTGTGGACCAGCACCAGAGACCTCAGCGCCTACGGTCAGGACCGGGGCAACGCCGGGCTGGCCAACTACCGGGCGCTGTTCGGCATCTCGGAACTCGGGTCGGTGCTGGTCCACACGGTGGTCTGGGTGGTCGGCGTCGTGCTGATCACGCTGGTGTTGTCCGCGGCGCTGGCCCAGTTCCTGAACAAGGACTTCCCCGGCCGCACGGCGGTGCGGATGGCGATACTGGTGCCGTGGGCGGCGTCGGTGGTGATGACGACGACCATCTTCTACTACCTGCTCGATCCGGACGTCGGCATCGCCAACCGGTTACTGGTCGACATCGGTGTGCTGGAACGGGGCTACGGCTTCACCAAGCAGCCGACGCAGGCGTTCCTCGTGGCGATGGGCGTCGCGGTGTTCGTCTCGGTGCCGTTCACGACCTACACGATTCTGGCCGGGCTGCAATCGATTCCGGCGGAGATCGAGGAGGCGGGGCGGGTCGACGGGGCGAGCGCATGGCAGCGCTACCGCTATCTCACGCTGCCGCAGCTGCGCCCGGCGATCGCGGTGGCCACCATCATCAACATCATCAACGTGTTCAACTCACTGCCGATTCTGCAGGTGATCACCGGAAGCATCGCGGGTTTCTCCGCCGACACCACGACCACGCTGACCTTCAAGCTGATCCGGCAGAACCAGCAGATCGATACGGCGGCCGCGATGAGCGTGCTGAACTTCGCGCTGATCCTGGTCGTCATCGCGATCTACGTGAAGGTGGTCCGCCCGACCCAGGAGATCGACCGATGACGACCAGGACCGAGGTGGCGCCGGTCGAGCAGGTGCTCGATACGCCGCATCCCACCGCGGTGCCCGCACGGGCAAGAAGGCGGCGCTGGGAGCTCACCGCGGTCGGGGTGGTGCTGGCCGCGCTGTTCCTGCTGCCGTTCGTCGTGATGGTGCTCGGCTCGCTGAAGAGCAGGGTCGAGATCCTGCGCATCCCGCCGACGTATCTACCGCGGTCCTGGCACCCGGACAACTACGCGACCGTGTGGGACACACCGGAGACGCCGCTGCCGTTCAACCTGGCCAGCACGATCATCATCGCGGTCTGCGCCACCGCGCTGGTGTTGCTGGTCGCGATACCGGCGGGGTATTACACGGCCCGTCATCGCTTTCCGGGCCGCGGCGTGTTTCTCGGCTTGGTGCTGGTCACCCAGATGTTGCAGCCCACCGTTCTGGTCACCGGGTTGATCCGGGAGTTCTTCGCCCTCGGCATCAACGACACCTGGCTGGCGATGATCCTGGTGAACGCGGCGTTCAACCTGTCGTTCGCGGTGTGGATCCTGCACAGTTTCTTCGCGGCGATCCCGATCGAGATCGAGGAGGCCGCGCTGCTCGACGGGTTGACTCGCTGGCAGACGCTGATCCGGGTGAGCCTGCCGCTGGTGTGGCCGGGCATCGTCACGGCGACGATCTTCGTCGTGGTGGCGTGCTGGAACGAGTTCGCCGCCAGCCTGGTGGTGCTCACCACGCCGGAGAACCAGCCGCTGTCGGTGGCGTTGACCAAGTTCGTCGGTCAGTACGACACGGCGTGGCAATACGTGTTCGCCATTTCCACCGTCGGCATCATTCCGGTGGTGCTGCTGTTCGCGGTGATCGAGAAGCGCTTGGTGGCGGGGCTCACAGCGGGCAGTGTGAAATAGCCGGACCTTGGCCAGATCCCTTGCCGTCCATGGCCCGAACGCCCGCTGGCGCGCCAAAGGGATCGTCGCGGATCGACGTTCGCGGCGCAGACCAGCGATTGCCGCGCGGTAGCATCGAATGGTGACACGGCAGGATCACGGAGCCAAGGACGGTCGCCACTACGGCGGGCTGACCAAGGAGCAGCGGGTAGCCCAGCGGCAGACCCGGCTGATCGACGCCGCGCTCGAACTATTCGGCACCCAGGGCTACGCGGCCACGTCCATCGAGCGGCTCTGTGCCTTCGCCAATGTCTCCACGCGCAGTTTCTACGAGGACATGGGCAGCCGCGAGGCATTGCTCATCGCGCTGGCGAACAGCATCACCGCGCAGGCCTTGGACAGCGCGCTCGCCGCGCTCGCGGAAACCGCGGGCGAGCCGCTGGCCACCCGTGTCGTGGCGGGTTTTCGGGCGTATCTGGGAGTCACGTGTGCCGACCCGCGCCGAGCCCGGGTGTGCTATGTCGAGGTGGTCGGTGTGAGTGCCGCGGTGGAGGAGTGGCGCAGGCAGCAGCGCCGCTTGCTGTCGGAGTTGCTGGTGGGCGAGGCCGAACGCGCCATCGAGCGCGGCGAGACCGGGTCGCGGCGGCGTTTCGATCTGTTCGCTCTGGCCGTGATCGGCGCGGTCAATTCGCTTGCCCAGGAGTTCGTGCAGAGCACGGCGCCGGACTCGGCGCTCGGTCTCGACGAAATATGCGAGGAAATCGCCTATTTCGTGAATTCCGGCCTCGCGCTGACGTGAGCGGAATCCCTGTGGTCATATGGTTCGCGTGCACACCGAAACAGCAGGTTTCCCGCACGACCGGGGCGGTCTGAGATGACCGGGCCGACCGATCGCCCGCAACGGTGGAACCGGTTGCTGGAACTGCTCGCCGAATCCGGACGGCTCTCGGTGGAGGAAGCCGCCGAGCGACTCGGTGTGTCCCCCGCGACCGTGCGCCGCGATTTCACCGCGCTCGCCGAGCAGCAGCTGGCGACCAGGACGCACGGCGGCGTTGTGGCCACCGCCGTGGCCTACGACCTGCCCGCTCGCTACCGGCAGTCCGGCGGCGAAGCCAAGCAGCGCATCGCCGAACACGCCGCCGCGCTGATCGATCCGCACGCGGTGGTGGGGATGAACGGCGGCACCACCACCACGGCGGTGGCCAGGGCGCTGGCCGGACGGACCGACCTCGGACTGTCCGGCGACGAGCAGCTGACCATCGTCACCAACGCACTGAACATCGCGGGCGAGATGGTGCTGCGGCCGCACGTGCGCACGATCATCCTCGGCGGCGTGGCGCGGCGCGAGTCCTACGAACTGCACGGACCGCTGGCCGAGCGGGCGCTGGCCGAATTGCGGCTCGACGACCTGATCCTCGGCGTGAACGCGATCTCCGCCGAGGGCGGCGCCCAGTGCAGGCACATCGACGAGGCCGGGGTGACCACCGAGATGGTCCGTCGTTCCGGGCGAGTGCTGGTGGTGGCCACCGCGGACAAGCTGGAGCGCACCGCGCTGGCCCGCATCTGCGGCATCGAGCAGGTGCATCTGCTGGTGACCGACACCGACGCCGATCCAGCGGCGGTCGCGACCATCCGCGCCGCGGGCGTGCGGGTCGACGTGGTCTAGCCCGCCCGGTCCGCGCTGTGATTGATGTCCGATCCGCCGTTGTGGAGTATTTGGTGCCGTATCGTGAGCTGCGACATCACGGCATGGCCTTCGTTCAGCAGCAACCGGTTCACATGATCGTCGGCCCATTGCTTGCGGGTTCGGCCCATCGGCGGCGACGGCGCGTCGTTGTATGGATTCAGATTATGGTGGTCACATTGTCGGACAACCGCTCGCCCCCGGTGGCGGCGCGACACGGCCGCCAGGATGCCGAGCAACCGGCGCTCCGGTCAGTGGTGGGCGTCTCCGCAAGTGTGGCAAACAGGTGGCACCGCTAATGTTCCCGGGGTGTGTCGAATGATGTTTCTGGAAGGTAGCCATGGAGTGACCCCTGAATGAACCGGCGACAGCCGATTACCGATCGTCGACGGCGGCGGCAACCCGATCGAGCGGCGCATCGGTGCCGGTGTCTCGGCGCAGGGTTCGCACCCACACCAGGAAGCCCCACACGACGAAGCCCGCGTAGACCAGATACAACGTCGCCGACGGGTAGTAGCCCGCCCGTACCAGGAGCGGGATTCCGACCAGATCGACGGCGATCCAGATCAACCAGAATTCGGCCCAGCCGCGGGCCATGCCGTAGGTCGCCAGCGCCGAGCCGGTGAAGATCCACGCCTCCGCCCATGGGCCGAACGAGCCGATCCACCCGAAGAGCTGAGCGAAACCTGCGGTCCCGAGCAGCATGGCCGCCACGAGCAGCCATCGTTCGCGGGCGCTCGCCCAGCGCGGCGAGACACCGCGCTGCGCGGGACCGGTGTCCGCCCTCGCGCGGCGGTACCAGCTCCACCACCCATAGCCGCTCACCGCGATGAATATCACTTGGCGTCCGGCCTGTCCCGCCATGTTCAGCTGCTGCGGTGTGTGGAAGATCGCACCGACGAACACCGTGAACAGCAGGGCGTTCCCGGCGATGCCGATCGGCCAGGCCCAGACTCGCCGCCGCATCCCGCCGATCGCGGAGGCCAGGCCGAAGCCGTTGCCGATCACTTCGCGCCAGAGGATCTCCGAGCCCGCGATGTGCAGCTTGGCGTCGAGCAGCGTGATGATCGGGTTCACTTGTCCTGCAACCAGCGGCGGGCCGCATCTCATCCGCATCGGATCGCCGCGATTCGAAATCCGCGCGGCGGCCGTCGTGCGCACCGTAACGATTGCGCAATCTGACGACGCCATTCGCAATATCCGCGCAACCGGGTGCTCCTAGGGTGGCCGTCATGAGCACGGAAAGCGGTACCGCCGGAGGGACCGGAATTCACCTCAGCGGGTTGACCAAGACCTTCCGGGTAGGGCGGAAAACGGTGCAGGCGTTGGATTCCGTGGATCTGCACACCGAGCAGGGCGCCTTCCTGTCGCTGCTGGGCCCCTCCGGCTGCGGCAAGTCGACGGTGCTGCGCATTCTCGCCGGTCTGGAGACGCCGACCGCGGGCCAGGCGTTGATCAACGGCGAGACGCCCGCCGAATTGCGCGGGCACCACGAGCTGGGCATCGCGTTCCAGGATTCGGCGCTGCTGCCGTGGCGGTCGGTGGAGTCGAACATCAAGCTGCCGCTGCAGGTCGCCGGGATGACACCGGAGCCAGGGCAGATCGCCGACCTGATCCGGCTGGTCGGTCTGGAGGGTTTCGAGAAGGCCAAACCGGCGCAGCTGTCCGGCGGCATGCGCCAGCGCGTGTCGATCGCGCGGGCGCTGGTGGTGAAGCCGACCGTGCTGCTGCTGGACGAGCCGTTCGGCGCCCTCGACGACATGACCAGGCAGCGGCTCAATCTGGAATTGCTGCGGATCTGGACCGAGAAACCGGCGACCACCCTGATGGTCACGCACGGCATCGCGGAGGCTGTGTTCCTGTCCGACGTGGTGGCCGTGATGAGCCCGCGGCCGGGCCGGGTGCTGGAGCTGGTCGAGATCGACCTGCCGCGTCCGCGGCTGCCGGAGATGATGCGCACGCCGGAATTCCACAAGCTGCACGACTATCTGTCCGAGCTGCTGTTCGGAAAGTCAGGAAAGGGAGGTCTGGCATGAGTGAGCGCGGCGGACTCATGAGCGGTCAGGCCCGGAGGCGGCAGCGGAGCGTGACCCTGGAGGTCCCCGCTCATGACGGAATGGAGACAGCATGAGCGGGCGCGGTTCGTGGCGCTGTCTGCGCCATCGCAAACCCGGGTGGCAGCGGGTGAGCACGCACATGCAGCCGGTGCGGCGGCACCCCCTCGCACGGTGCATCCGGCGAGCGGGAGGTGCGTCATGAAGCGCTACGGCGGTGTGGTGGGCGTGCTCGGGCTGGTCGCGGTGTGGTGGATTCTCGCGGCATTCGAGGTCGCGGGCGGCACCATTCCGAGCCCATGGCGGGTGCTGCACACCATGTACACCGACGGATGGGGTTTGTACGGACCGAACTTCCGAATCACCGCGCTCGGTGCGTTGCAGGGGTTCGTCTGGGGCAATGGGCTGGCCATCGCGCTGGCCGTCTTGATCGTGCTCGTCCCGCCGATCGAATCGCTGGCCACTCAGCTGGCGATCCTGAGCTATTGCACGCCGCTGCTCGCGCTCGGCCCGATCATTCTGGTCGTCTTCGGCGGACGCACCCCGACCGTGTTCCTCGCCGCGATGTACTGCTTCTTCACGACGATGGTCGGTACCGTCGCCGGATTGCGCTCGGCCGACCGTACCAGCCTCGACCTGGTGCGCGCCTACGGCGGCGGACGCTGGCAACAGCTCTACCTGATCCAGGCGATCGCGGCGCTGCCAAGCACCTTCGCGGCGCTGAAGATCGCCGCGCCGTCCGCCGTGCTCGGCGCCATCATCGGCGAGTACCTCGGCGGCGTGGACAGCGGCATCGGGGTCGCGCTGACCGCCGCGCAGACCGCCTACAACGTGCCGCGCACCTGGGGCATGGCGCTGGCCGCTGCGGCATTGGCCGGACTGGGCTACGCGCTGGTGGCGCTGGCCGCCCGGCTGGTCGCTCCGTGGACTGCGCAGGAGGCGCGATGAACCTGCTGCGCCGGATCGGGCGGTTCCTGTTCCCCCTGGGCACCTCGCTGCTGCTGATGCTGCTGATCTGGTACGTCTTCCTGAAGGCGTTCCCGCAAGTCGGCCCGCGGGTCGGCAAGACACCCGGCGATATCTGGACCTATCTGGTGACCGCGCCCAACGCGGACACCGCGCGTCAGGCCATCCTCGACGATCTCCAGATCACCCTGCGGGACGCGGCGATCGGATTCGGCGCGGGCATGCTCGCCGCGCTGGTGGTCGCCGCGTTGTTCGTGTCGTTCGCCGCGGTGGAGCAGACTTTCCTTCCGGTGGCGATGCTGCTGCGCTCGGTGCCGCTGGTGGCGTTGACGCCGATCATCGTGCTGGTCTTCGGCCGCGGCCTGGCCGGGGTCGCCGTACTGGCCGCCATCGTGGTGTTCTTCCCCGCCTTGGTGATGATCATGGCCGGACTGCGCAACGCGCCGCGGCAGGCGCTGGAGTTGGTGGCCGCCTACGGCGGATCCCGGTGGACCGGGCTGCGCATGGTCGCCGTGCCCGCGGCGCTGCCCTCGGTGTTCGCCGCCGCGCGGATCTCGGTGCCCGGCGCGCTGATCGGCGCGCTGCTGGGCGAGTGGCTCGGCAGCGGGACCGGGCTCGGCGCCAGCCTGATCCGGGCCATCCCGACCTTCCAATACAGCAAGCTGTGGGCCTCGATCGTCATCGTCACGCTGGTCTCGGTGGTGCTGTACGCGATCGTGGGCGTCATCGAGAATCTGGTGCTGGCCCGCTTCGGGGCGGAGGCGGGACGAAACTGACCGCCCGGTCGCCCGGCGAAATTCGCGCAAATTCCGGCTCGGAACGTCAAAGTAAAGAATTCGAAACGCGGTGCACTTAGATTCGGCCCATGACACCCGTGCAACGCTCCACGTTCGGGCACCTGAACCGACGCACCTTTCTCCGCTACTCCTCGCTCACCGCGGCCGTGCTCGGTGGCTCGGCGACCCTTGCCGCCTGCGGCGGCGAGTCGAGCGACACCTCGGGCGGCTCGACCCCGGACGGCTCGAAGTACGGCAAGGTCGCGGTGCAGCTGTCCTGGCTGAAGAACATCGAATTCGCGGGTGAGTACTTCGCCGACGCCAGAGGCTATTTCAAGGAAGCCGGTTTCGGCGCGGTCGACCTCATCGCGGGCGGCGCGGCGAGCACGTCGGTGGAAGCGGGATTGGACACCGGAAAGGTGTGGCTCGGACTGTCCGCGCCGCAGACCACCGCACCGGCGATCCTGGAGGGGCTGCCCGCGAAGATCGTGGCGACCACCTACCAGAAGAACCCGTTCGCGATCGTCAGCTCCGCGGCCAAGCCGATCCGGACGCCGCAGGAGATGAAGGGCCGCAAGATCGGCGTGCAGGACACCAACCAGCTGATCTTCAACGCACTGCTCACCGCCAACGGGATGAAGCCGAGCGACGTCACCGTCGTGCCCGCGCAGTTCGATCCGACCCCGCTGGCCAACGGCGAGGTCGACGGATGGGTCAGCTATGTGACCAACGAGCCGATCACCCTGGCCGCGAAAGGCTTCCAGAACACGCACTTTCTGTTCGCCGACTTCAACCTGCCGTTGGTCGCCGAGACGTTGACGGTCGCGCAGTCCACCATCGACAAAGAGCGCGACAAGCTGAAGGCGTTCTTGGCCGCCGAGATCAAGGGCTGGAAGGACGCGGTGGCGAACCCGGCCGAGTCGGCCCGGCTCGCGGTCGAGGTGTACGGCAAGGATCAGAAGCTCGATGTGGCCGAGCAGACCGAAGAGGCCATCGCGCAGAACGACCTGGTGGTCTCACCGGACACGGCCGCCAATGGCCTGCTCACGATGACCGACGCGCTGATCGAGCAGAATATCGCCGCGCTGCGCACCGCCAAGATCGATATCAAGGCCGAGCAGTTGTTCGACCTGTCCGTGCTGCGCGAGCTGTATGCCGAGAATCCCGGCCTGAAATAACTAGATGCCGAGCCCCACGGCGGTTTTCGGTGTGACCGGGAATTCACCGCTGTAGGGGTCGATCGGTCGTGCCGGTTGCGCGGCGCGTACGGCAAGGAGTTCGGCCGCGATCGAGACCGCGACTTCGGGGGCCGTGCGCGCCCCGATGTCGAGGCCCGCGGGCGAATGTAGTCGGGCGAGGGTCTCGTCGCCGAAACCGCCTGCCCGGAGGTCCTCCATGCGCCGGATGTGTACCTGACGGGAACCCATGGCTCCGAGGTACCCCAGCTCGGGTAGTCGCAGTGCCACGGTGAGCAGCGGGATTTCGAACGTGGGATCGTGCGAGAGTACGACGATGGCTGTGCTGCTGTCGATTTCACCGGCGGCGGAGAGGGTGTTGAGATAGCGGTGCGGCCAGTCGACCACGACTTCGGCGCCCGGAAATGATTCCGGGGTAGCGAAATTGGGGCGCGAATCGCAGATGGTCACCCGGTAGCCGAGCAGCTTGGCCTGCACGGTGAGGGCGGCGGCGAAAGAGTTGGCGCCGAAGATGATCAGGCGCGGAGGCGGGGCGAACGAGGCGACGAACACGTCCGAATCCGGCAGTGCGACCAGTTCGGTCGGGTGTCTTCGGTCGGTGATCAGGTGCTGGCCGATCAGATCGGCGTCGGAGTTCCACACCACCGTGAAGACGGTGACCCTCCGGTGCGCCGCGATCTCCGCGGCCACATCGGGGAACTCCGGGAAATGTCTTCGGGAGAACGGTTCGGTGAAGACGTCCATCATCCCCTCGCCGGTCGCGCCCGCCTCGAAGCCGCCGGGCACCCCGAAGCGGTGCAGCGCGCGCCGGCCGGTGCGCGCGGCCTGGAGCACCGCCTCGTACGCGATGTCCTCCAGCCCGCCCGCGGCGATCGATCCGTACACGCCGCCGTCCGGGTCGACCAGCATCGCGGAGCCCACCGGTAACGGGGCCGAACCCACCGTGCGCACGATGGTGGCCAGCCCACCGGTCCGGCCCGAGTGCCACACCCGCAACAGGTCGTCGATGATGTCCCGCATCAGCTAGCTCCGATCACCGTGCGGTCGTGGCCGGAAAGTCACGATCGATCCCCGTCGCCAAATCGTCGCACGTGACGCACACCATATCGTTTCTGCCGGTCAAATAGGTGCGAGCTCCGGAATCTCCCGCGGCGGCCCCACAAACTCCGTTCCAATGCTTGTGCGCGATAACAACTGGGTGCCCAGGTGTGTCGTGGAACACAGCACGCGCGAGGCCGCTGGGTGCCGCGACCGCGGCGGCGAGGACCCGGGCGACCACGTCGGCGCCGACGTCGGGGGTGTCCACCGGCATGATCGCGGCGTAGCGCGCGGGAGTGCGGGACGCGGCGATCAGACCGGCGCGGAGCGCGGCGCTGAGGCCGGTGGCCCAGTCGGCGGCCCACACGTGCTGCACGTTCGGCGGCAGGTCGACGATCCGCGGCGTCGGGCCGGTCGCGCCGAGCACGACGATCACCGGATCGCAGCCGCCGTCGCGCAGGGCGGCCACCGTCGAGCGCAGCCACGCGCCGCCCTCGGCGAGCACTTTGGGCCGCCCGTAGCGTGTTCCCGCACCGGCGGCGAGGACGACACCGGCACAGGGTGCGACAGCCGGGCGGTGCTGATCAGCCATGGCTATGACGGTAATACCGGGCGGTCTGCGCCGCACGATGTGAAAACCACTGCTCAGGCCGCGTTCACCTGGACGACACGCCGAGGGTGATCTCTCCCGTTTCCGGTGGCGGCCCGCGGGGTCGTATTCGATGCTGGTCGGATGACGGATCAGCGGCCCGGACTCGCGGCCTTCGACGCGCTGTCCGACGAGGCGGCCTACGAAGCGGTGCTCGGCTGTTGCTCGTCGCCGGGGTTCGCGCGGTCGCTGGTCGAGGGCCGTCCGTACCCGAGTGTCGAGGCGCTGCTCGACGCCGCCGACGCGGCGCTGGAGCGATTGCCCGAATCCGAGCTCGAGCTGGCGCTCGCGGGGCATCCCCGGATCGGGGAGCGACCGCGTTCGGCGGCATCGGCGCGGGAGCAGGCCGGGGTGGCGGGTGCGGCGGACGCGGTCCGCGTGGCGCTCGCCGAAGGCAATCGCGCCTATGAGGAACGGTTCGGGCACATCTACCTGGTGTGCGCGAGCGGCAAGTCGGCCGAAGAGCTGCTCGCGCTGCTCACCGCTCGGCTGCGCAATGATCCCGAGACCGAAAGGCGAGTCGTGCGAACAGAACTGGCGAAGATCAACCGCATCCGGCTGCGCGCGCTGCTGGGAGAACAGTCATGAGTGCGCTGAGCACCCATGTGCTGGACGCGGTCCGCGGTGTACCGGCCGCGGGCGTCACGGTGACGCTGTACCAGCAGGCGTGGCAGCTCGATTCGGGGGAAACCGACGCTGACGGCCGGATCAGCACGTTGGGCGGAGCGCTCGAACCGGGAACCTATCGGCTGGTGTTCGACACCGGCGCCTATTTCGCGCGCCAGGAGGTCGAAACCTTCTATCCCGAGGTCGTCGTCGCGTTCGCCGTCACCGAGGAGCGGCACTACCACGTCCCGTTGTTGTTGTCGCCGTTCGCGTTTACCACCTACCGAGGGAGCTGAGCCGAGCATGGAACTGACCGGGCCGATCGTGCTGTCGGACCACCGATACGGCAAGGCGGAGAATCGGATCGTCCGGATCTACCGGCAGACGGCGCGGCACGAGATCCGTGACGTGAACGTCTCCACGGTGCTGCGCGGCGATTTCGCCGACGCGTACGTCACCGGTGACCAGACGAAAGTGCTGCCCACCGACACGCAGAAGCAGACCGCCTACGCCTTCGCGAAACAGCCGGGACTGCGCACGATCGAGGACTACGCGCTGGCGCTGGCCGACCACTTCGTCACCGATATCGAGCCGGTGACCAGCGCGCGCGTCGAGGTCGACGAATACGCCTGGCAGCGGGTCTCGGTCGGCGGGGTCGAGCACGACCACACCTGGGTGCGCCAAGGGGCCGAAGTACGCACGGCGGCGGTAACCGTCACCGGCGAAGGTGAAGATCGGCTGGCCTGGGTCGTGGGCGGGGTGAAAGATCTGACCATCCTGAAGTCGACCGGCTCGGAGTTCGCGGGTTTCCTGACCGACGACTTCACCGTGCTCGCGCCCACCGACGACCGGATGCTGGCCACCTCGCTGGTCGCTGAATGGCGCTTCGCCGACACCGACGGCGTCGACTGGGACGAGGTCTACACGGGAGTGCGGGCACGGTTGGTGGAAACCTTCGCGACGCTGCACTCGAAAGCGCTCCAGCAGACGCTGTTCGAGATGGGCAAAGCCGCGCTGGCGGCGTACCCGGTGCTGGCCGAGATCCGGCTCGCCGCGCCGAACAAGCATCATTTCGACTACGACCTGGCCCGCTTCGGCATCGAGAACCGCGGCGAGGTATATCACGCCGACGACCGCCCCTACGGTCTGATCCACGCCACCGTGGCGCGTGCCGACGCACCGGAAGCGGGTCTCGCGTGGACCAGGTGACCGTCATCGACGGTTGCGCCATCGCGACCGTCGACGAGCGCCGCACCGAGTACGCGCGCGGCTACGTCGTCGTGCGCGGCAACCGGATCGAGGCGGTCGGCGCGGGCGATGCCCCCGAGGTCGAGGCGGGAGCGCGACGCATCGATGGCCGCGGGTGCCTGCTGACTCCCGGCTTGGTGAACACCCATCACCACCTCTACCAGTGGATAACCCGCGGCTTGGCCACGGATCACACGCTGTTCGAGTGGCTCACCACGCTCTACCCCGTCTGGGCGGGCATCGATGAGGACGCGGTGCGCGTCGCCGCCACGGCTGCGCTGGCCACCCTCGCCCGCACCGGGTGCACCACGACGACCGATCACCACTACCTGTTCCCACGGGAGGGCGGCGACCTGCTCGGGGCGGAGATCACCGCCGCGGCCGACGTGGGCCTGCGCTTCCATCCCTGCCGCGGCTCGATGGATCGCGGAGCGAGTGCGGGCGGTTTGCCGCCCGACCACGTAGTGGAGAGTCTGGAGGACATCCTCACCGCGAGCGCGGAAGCCGTCGAACGCTGGCACGACCCCTCGTTCGATTCCATGCTGCGCATCGCGCTGGCGCCGTGCTCGCCGTTCTCGGTCACGCCGGAACTGTTGCGGGAGTCGGCGGTGCTGGCCCGCACCTTCGGTGTCCGACTGCACACCCATCTCGCCGAGACCATCGACGAACAGGAATACTGCGCACAGGTTTTCGGGTGCACGCCCGCGCAGTACCTGGAACGGCTCGGCTGGCTCGGCCCCGACGTCTGGTACGCGCACGCCGTGCACCTCGACGACCACGCGATCGAAGCCATGGCGCGAACCGGCACCGGCGTGGCGCATTGCCCCACCTCGAACGCGCGGCTCGGCGCCGGTATCGCGCGCACCGCCGACCTGGTGCTCGCGGGCGTCCCGGTCGGGCTGGGCGTCGACGGCGCGGCGAGCAATGAGTCCGGCTCGATGATCGAAGAGCCGAGGCACGCGCTGCTGTGGGCCCGCAACCGAGGCGGACCCCGCGCGATGACGGTCCGCACCGCGTTGGAACTCGCCACCATCGGCGGCGCGCGGGTGCTCGGCCGCGCCGCCGAGATCGGCTCGATCGAAGCGGGCAAACTGGCGGATCTGGCACTGTGGCGCCTCGACACCGCCGCGCACGCCGGAATCGATGACCCCGTGACCGCACTCGTGCTCGGCGCACCGCCACCGCTGGCCGCGCTGCTGGTCAACGGACGCGAGGTGGTCCGCGACGACGAGGTACGCACGGTCGCCATGGACGTGGTCGCCGCCGAGGTGGCCCGGGCGCAGGCGGCGTTGCTCGCGAAAGCGGGATGAGGCTGCCGCTGCTTCGACTCGAGCGCTTCGCCGAGCGCCACGACCGCCTGTTCTCGCGTGACCGTTCCGGTGTCGCGGATGCCGTTCTCGGTGTCGGCCCGGGACGATCGCGGACCGGGATGCCGGGTACGCGCCATGCCGATCCGTGACGGGGTTTTCGGTACGTCGACACCGCGGGCGGGGATGTTCAGGAGGCGGGACGAGCGGCCCTCGAACGTGATGTGCCGGGGTAGTGCGGAGAGATTGCTGGCGGTGCGCGAGACCGAACTGGGGGACGCGCGTGGTGGATGCCGCCCATGATGGTGATCTCGGATCGGATACCTCGGGCACGCGCGAGGGTGAGTTGACGAGATCGGCGTCCGGTGCCGGTCAGCAGAGCGGGCACGGGGCGCAATCGCGGCGGTGAGCGAGGTTTCGTGCCTGGTCAGGCCGGACGCGAGATACTGAAGCAGTGTCGGCTCGGACGACTCGCGCAGGCGGGCGGGAGCTCTGGATCGCGGACGGGCGCCCGCGAAGCTGGGCCGTGGCGGCTTCCGGCCGTGGGCGGTCGTCGCGCGGCCAGGTAACGGCCGCGCAATCTGACGTACGTCGCGCGCAATATGGCGGCAACCGACTGGCTCTACCGTGACGGTGAGGCAGGAACGAGGTGTGACGTGGACCTGGACACGATCCGCGAGGTGGTGATCGCCCGCGAGCGAGCGGACCTGGCGCTGCTCGGCGAGTCGGCCGCGGTGCTCGCCGGGGGTACCTTCCTGTTCTCCGAACCGCAGGATCAGCTGGTGCGCCTGGTCGACATCACCACCATGGGCTGGCCCGCGTTCCAGGTGGTGGACGACGGACTGGAGATCGCCGCCACCTGCACCCTGGCCGAGTTCGCGGGCGCGGTGCGGGGGCGGGAGCTGGGCGCGCCGGTCCTGCGCGACCAATGGCCAGGGACGGCTCTGTTCGCGCAGTCCTGCCGGGCGCTGCTGGCCTCACACAAGATCTGGCGCACCGCCACCGTCGGGGGCAACGTCTGTCTCGCGCTACCCGCCGGAGCGGTGCTCGGTGCGCTCGTCGCACTCGACGGTTTGGCGCTGGTGTGGGCCGCGGACGGCGTCGATCGTCGTATTCCCTTGCGCGACTTCGTATCCAGTCCTGAAAGCACCGCCTTGCGGCCCGGCGAGGTGCTGCGCTCGATCTACCTGCCTCGCTCGAGTCTGCTGGCGCATACCAGCTTTCGGAAGATCGCGCTCGCCCCACTCGGCCGGTCCGGCGCGGTGGTGATGGGACGGCGGGATCCGGACGGCCGCAGCGCGGTCACCATCACGGCCGCCACGACCAAGCCGGTCGTCCTGGACTTCGCCGCACCGCCGAGCGAACCCGAACTACGGGACGCCATGGCCGCGATCGATCCCACGCTCTGGTTCGACGACCCGCACGGGTCACCGGAGTGGCGGCGGCACGTCACCGGGCTCCTCATCCGCGAGGTCGCCGGAGAACTGCGGGAACGCGCATCATGATGCACTTCGAGGTGGACGCCGAGTTCGTCGAGCTCGAGGTGCGGCCGGGTCGACGTCTACGCACGGCCCTGCGCACGCGCGGCGTTCGCGAGGTTGCCGGGGGATCGGGACTGGTGATGCGGTTCGTGGTGGACGGAAGGCTCGTCGAAATCGAGCCCTGGCCGGGCCGGTACCTGTGCGCGAGCGGCCATCGCGAAGTTTCCGGAGGAGGGCGGGGGATCGTGATCAGGTTCGTGGTGGACGGCAGGCCTGTCGAGTTGGAGGCGCACCCGGGGCAGTGCCTGCGCACGGCCCGGCATGCGACTGGTAAGCGGGAGGTCGCCGGAGAAGGGCGGGGGCGGCAATCGTGATCAGGTTCGAGGTGGACGGCAAGCCGGTCGAGTTCGAGGCGCGGCCGGGGCAGTGCCTGCGCACGGCCCTGCGCGAGAGTGGGCACCTGGCTGTGAAAAAGGGCTGCGACGCTGGCGATTGCGGCGCATGTTCGGTGCTGGTCGACGGAATGACGGTGCACTCCTGCGTGTTTCCCGCCTATCGCGCGGCCGGTTGTTCCATCACGACGGCCGCCGGGCTCGGGACGCCGGAGCACCCGCACCCGGTGCAGCGCCGATTTCTCGACAACGCCGGATTCCAATGCGGGTTCTGCACCGCGGGCATGGTCGTCACCGCGGCGGGATTGGGTAGCGCCCCGGAGGGGCCACTCGGCGGACGCGAGAGCGAACTCGCTGAACTGATGAAGGGAAACCTGTGCCGTTGCACGGGTTACCGCGCGATCCGGGCCGCATTGGGCGAGCCGCCGATACCGGACGACCCCGCAGCCATAGCGCCGGATCAGACCGTCACGGCGGCTGGAGGCGCGGGCACCGGAGTCGGCGCCCTTGCCGGACCACGCATCGTCACCGGCAGCGAGCCCTTCACCCTCGATCTGCCGCCTGCCGCCATGGCGGACGAGTACGCCGCTGCTTCCGCCGCGATGGACGCTCGGCAAGCAAGTGACACGGCCGCCGCGCCCCCGACCACCACGGGGGACGAACTCGCCGCTGATTCCGCCGTGGAGAGCAGGCACGGAATGGGCGCTGCGGTCGCCGTGCCCCCGACCGCGGTCGGGCCGCACACCGTCGCAGCGGACGAGGTCACTGCCGATTCCGCCGCGGAGAAAAGGTTGGGAAGGGCCGCACCCCCCACCGCGCCTCTGCATATCGCCGTGCTGCGGAGTCCGTACCCGCACGCCCGAATCCGCTCGATCCGCACCGCGGACGCCGAGGCACTGCCGGGCGTGCACGCGGTGCTCACCTACGCCGACGCGCCGGACGTGGCGTTCTCGACGGCACGCCATGAGCTGCGGACGGACGATCCCGACGACACCTACGTGCTGGACCGGACCGTCCGATTCGTCGGGCAGCGGGTGGCCGCGGTGGTGGCGGACACCGTCGCGACCGCGCGTGCGGCAGTTCGGCTGTTACACGTCGACTACGAGATCCTGCCCGCGGTATTCGACCCGCGGGAGGCACTGCGAGCCGACGCGCCGAAACTGCATGCGGACAAGCCGGATTCGGCCCGGATCGCCGATCCGGGCCGCAATCTGGTCGCCGAACTGCACGGCGAGGTGGGCGACATGGCGGCGGGTCTGGCCGCCGCGGCGCAGGTCGTGCGTGGTGTGTGGCATTCACCGCGCGGGCAGCACGTGCACCTGGAGACGCACGGCGGGGTCGGATGGCTGGACGACGCGGGCAGGCTGGTCATCCGATGCAGTACCCAGGTCCCGTTCCTGGTGCGCGCCGAACTGTGCCGCGTTTTCGGACTGCCGCCCGAGCGGGTACGGGTGTTCGCGGCCAGGGTCGGCGGCGGATTCGGCGCGAAGCAGGAGATGCTGGCCGAGGACCTGATCGCGCTGGCCGTGCTGCGGACCGGCAGGCCGGTGCAGTACGAGTTCACCCGCTCCGACGAGTTCACCGCCGCGACCTGTCGGCATCCGATGCGCGTCGCCGTGACGGCGGGCGCCGACGCGAACGGCGTGCTGACCGCGCTGGCGGTCGATGTGCTCGCGGATACCGGGGCCTACGGCAACCACAGCGGCGGCGTGATGTTCCACGGCGTGGGTGAATCGGTAGAGCTGTACCGCTGCGCCAACAAACGCGTCGACGCGCAAGCGGTGTACACCAACAACGTTCCCTCCGGGGCGTTCCGCGGTTACGGACTCGGGCAGGTCATCTTCGGGGTCGAGTCGGCGCTGGACGAGCTCGCGCACACGCTCGGCATCGACCCGTTCGAATTCCGGCGCCGCAACGTCGTGGTGCCCGGCGATCCGTTCGTCGGAGCGGCGGTGAACGAGGGCGACCTGATGTTCGGCAGCTACGGCCTGGACCAGTGCCTGGACCTGGCCGAGCGGGCACTGCTGCGGGGCAATGACGTGCACGCGCCCGGCCCGCAGTGGCGCGTCGGCACCGGGATGGCCGCCGCGATGATCGCCACCATCCCGCCGCGCGGCCACCGATCGACGGCGACAGCGTCGCTGTTGCCCGACGGACGCTACGAGATCCGGGTCGGCACAGCCGAATTCGGCAACGGCACGACGACCGTGCACGCGCAGCTCGCGGCTACCGCGCTGGACACCGACGTGTCCCGCATCGTGATCCGGCATGCCGACACCGACCTGGTCGAGTACGACACCGGCGCGTTCGGCTCCACCGGCATCGTGGTCGCGGGCAAGGCCGTCTACGCGGCCGCGGGCGCGCTGCATGGGCTGCTGCTGGCCAGGGCGGCGGCGCTGTCCGGCGTTCCGCGACGCGACTGCGTGCTGACCTCCGGCGGCGTGCACTGCGGCGACCAGCTACTCGGCGCGACGGAACTGCTGGCTCGCGGCGAGCTCACAGCACGCGCCGAGCACGCGGGCAGCCCCAGGTCGGTCAGCTTCAACGTGCACGCCTTCCGTGTGGCCGTGCACTCCGACACCGGCGTGGTCCGGATCCTCCAGTCGGTCCAGGCCGCCGACGCGGGCACCGTGCTCAATCCCGTGCAGTGTCGCGGGCAGGTGGAAGGCGGTGTCGCACAGGCCATCGGCACCGCGCTGTACGAGGACATGCGCAGCGACCACGGCGTGGTGCTGACGCAGACCCTGCGGCACTATCACGTGCCGCAGTTCGCCGACGTGCCCCGCACCGAGGTGTACTTCGCCGAGACGGCCGACACCCTCGGGCCGCTCGGCGCCAAATCGATGAGCGAGTCGCCGTACAACCCGGTCGCGCCCGCGCTGGCCAACGCGATCCGCGACGCGGTCGGCGTCCGCCTCGACCGCCTGCCGATGACCGCGGACCGGGTCTGGGCCGCGCTGCGGAAGAAGGAGTCGCGATGACCAAGGTGCCCGAGCATGTCCGCGCGCGGATCGAGGCGATGCTCGACACGGTCGACGCCGAGCTGCGCCGGAGGTATCCGGGATCGAACGGCAGGTCGCAGCCGATTCACACGGTGTACGTCCCGGCCGATCGCGTCGCGGAGGAGACTCCTGCCGAATGGGGCGCGACGGCGGTCGAATTGCTCGACCGCCACCACGACCTGCTGGCCACCCTCGACGAAACCGGGTCGCTGCCCGACGTCCGCAAGCGGCTGGAACAGGACCCGGTCCAGGATCTGCGCATCGACTTCGAAGACGGTTACGGCCTGCGTGCGGATGCCGAAGAGGACCGCGCGGCCATGGCGGCGGGCGCCGTGCTCGCGGCCTGGTCGCGGCGCTGCGGTGGCCCGCGGGCCGGAGATGCCACGGTTGCGGCGGGCGGCGGCGCCGGCGAACCGGACGGGTTTCCACCACGCCACCGGGCGCAGCAGATCATCGATGATGCGCGAGCGTGGCGAGCGCGCCCGGCGAGCAGCGGCATCCGGATGAAGGGTTTGGCGAGCGGTGAGCGTCGCCGTGCCCTGCGCACGCTCGACCTGGTCCTGGAGAGTGCGGGCGGGGTGCCCGAGGGTTTCGTCTTCACCGTCCCGAAAATCCGTGCCGCGCAGCAAGTTCGAGCTTTGGTGCAGTTGTGCGTCGGTCTGGAGCGCGGTTACGGCATCGCGGAGGGCAGTCTGCGGTTCGAACTTCAGATCGAGAGCCCGCAGGCCATCCTCGCCGCGGACGGCACCGCCCCGGTGGCCACCATGCTGACGCTGGCCGAGGGGCGGTGCAGCGCATTGCATTTCGGCACCTACGACTACACCGCGGCATGTGGCGTCGCCGCGCCGGACCAGGCGCTGGACCATCCGGCCGCCGACTACGCCAAGGCGGTCATGCAGGTCGCGGCCGCCCAGACCGGGGTGTGGGTGTGCGACGGCTCCACCCAGATCGTGCCCGACGCCGACCCCGAGGCCGCGCTGCGCAACCATCACCGCTTGGTCGCCCGAGCCCTGCGGCGCGGGTACTACCAGGGCTGGGACATGCATCCCGGCCACCTGGTCACACGCTGGCTGGCCACCTACGACTTCTTCCGCCGGGCCATCGACGTGGCGGTGCCGCGGCTGCTGGACTATCTGGCCCGGCGCGGCGGCGACGTCATGGACGAGCCCGCCACGGCGGAAGCGCTGGCCGCCACGGTACTGCGCGGCATCGATTGCGGGGCCCGGCCCACCGCGGGCGCCCCGGAACTGACCCAGGCGGTGCTGCGCGCACTGGCGGCGCGCGCACCGATTCCAGAGGAGACGACGTGAACGGCCTTCCGAACGGCGCGGTCCCGGACGACGCCGACCATGCGCTGGACGACGAGTTCACGCTGCTGCCGGATCTGGCGGTCCGCCCGCTCGGCGGCTCGGTGATCTGGGCCGACGACGAATTCTTCGCCGAGAAGGAGAATTTGATCAACCCCGGCCCCGCCGAGCACCGTCGGTCCACTTTCGGCCACAAGGGCCAGATCTACGACGGCTGGGAGACCCGCAGGCACCGCGGGCAGCCCGGCGACGATTCCGCGATCGTGCGGCTGGGCGTGCCCGGCGTGATCCGCGGCATCGTGGTCGACACCGCGTGGTTCACGGGCAACTACCCGCCCGCTGTCTCGGTGTCGGCGCTGGAGATCGAGGACTATCCGTCCGCGGAAGCCATTGCGGCACGCGACGATTGGGTGATGCTTGTCGACCGTTCGCCGGTCGCGGGCGACAGCCGCAACCTGTTCCCCGTCGAGAACGAGAAACGCTGGACGCATGTGAAGCTGACCATGCATCCCGACGGCGGCGTGGCGCGGTTGCGGGTGCACGGCGAGGGGAGACCCGATCCGCGACTGCTCGGTCTCGGGCCGCTGGACCTGGCCGCGCTGGAGAACGGCGCGCTGGTGCTGGACTGCTCCAACCGTTTCTACAGTTCGCCCAATCAATTGCTCTACCCCGGCCTGGCCCGCTCCATGGGCGACGGCTGGGAGACCGCCCGCCGCAGAGACGAGGGCAACGACTGGGTGCGCATCCGCTTGGCCGGACCCGGGTTGATCCGCCTCGCCGAGCTGGATACCTCCTACTTCCTGGGCAACAGCCCGGGCGCGGCCCGGCTCACCGGTCGCACCACCGACGGCACCGAACTGGAGCTGTTGCCGCGCACCGCGCTACAGCCCGACACCAGACACCGGTTCCCGATTCCGCCGATGGCCGCGTCGGTCGAAGAGGTCCGCCTGGACATCTACCCCGATGGCGGGCTGGCGCGGTTGCGGCTCTACGGAGAGCTCGGCGGATGAGCGTGCGCAGCGAGCGAATCATCGACACAGCCGAGCCTTCGCTCGTGCCGGAGCGGAGCGTCAGCGAGGTGCAGGCATGAGCGAGCGAACCATCGGCATGCGCGTTCAGGCCCGGAGGCGGCAGCGGAGCGTGACCGCGGAGTGCTGCGCTCATGGCCGAAGGGAGAGCGCATGAGCGGCCAGGCCAGGGATTTCGTCGGCTATGGCCCGAACCCGCCGGACCCGCAATGGCCGGGCGACGCGCGGATCGCGGTCCAGTTCGTGCTCAACTACGAGGAAGGCGGCGAGAACAACGTCCTCGACGGGGACGCGCATTCCGAGACGTTCCTGTCGGAAATGACACCGGCGGAAGCGTTCCCGAACCGGCATATGAGCATGGAATCGCTCTACGAATACGGCTCTCGCGCCGGACTGTGGCGGGTGCTGCGCGTTTTCGAACGCCGCGGGCTGCCGCTGACCGTCTTCGCCGTCGCCCGCGCCCTGGAACGCAACCCGGAGGCGGTGGCCGCTTTCCAGGAGCTCGGCCACGAGATCGCCTGTCACGGGCTGCGCTGGAAGTCCTATCAGCTGACCGACCGCGACACCGAACGCGCGCACATGGCCGAGGCCGTGCGCATCCTGACCGAGCTGACCGGCGCGGCGCCCCTGGGCTGGTACACCGGACGCGATTCGCCGCACACCAGGGAACTGGTGGTGGAGCACGGCGGGTTCGTCTACGACGCCGATTCCTACGCCGACGATCTCCCGTATTGGGTGCGCGTCCACGACCGCGACCACCTGGTGGTGCCCTACACCCTGGACACCAACGACATGCGCTTCGCCTCGCCCGCGGGCTTCCCGACCGGCGAACAGTTCTTCGCCCACGTCCGCGACGCCTTCGACGTGCTCTACCGGGAAGGCGCGGAAGGCAGCCCGAAGATGCTGTCGATCGGGCTGCACTGCCGCCTGATCGGACGACCCGCCCGCACCGCGGCCCTGGAGCGATTGCTCGACCACGTGCAGTCCTACGACCAGGTGTGGATCACCCGGCGCATCGACATCGCCGAACACTGGCGCAAGAAGCATCCGGCAGGCTTCACGTCTTGAGCTCGGCGCAGCCGCGGCACACCCGGACATCACGGAACCGATCCTCGACCCGGTCATCGCCTTCAGGACACGGCTGGTGCGGGTGGAGGTCCGGACCGTCAGCTTATCTGGGTGCCCGACCAGCCGAAGCTGAAGCTGTGGCCCTTCGAGGTGCAGGTCAGCGCGCCTCGGCCGCCGCCGGTGCAGCTTGCGCCCGCGTAGTTGATCGTTCCGGCGATAGGTTGGCTGCCGGGGCGGCCGTGTGCGCCGACCAGGCCGAAGGTCGGATGGGCGGGCAGGAACGGCAGATCGATGGCGAGGTCGTAGATGGGGAAGCCGTACAGGTTCGTGCCGAAGGGGATATCGCACCCCACATCACCATTCGGCCGGATAGCGCAGTTCGAACTGGCATAGGCGAAGTACACGGTGTCCCCGACGAGATATTCGGCCGGGTCTTGATTCGCGATCTGCGTCGGCGCGGCGGCGGCGACCGCGCTGCCCGCCATCGAGACCGCCGCCGCGGCGACAACAGAACCGAGCAAAGTACGTGCTTTCACGGATTCTCCTTCTCTCTGGACTTTCTTTGGACTACCCACGGGCGCAAGGACTATCGCGCACAGCATCGATCGGCCGTAACGGCCCGAACCCGCCACCGACTCTAGGAGGCCCGCGAACCGCGCGCTATCAGGTCCATGCCCCTATTTCGTTGGTGCCGTGGGCGCGAAATGGCCTGCTAGCGTGGCGTTCACGGCGTGCGGCGCCGCTCATCACGCCTGCGCACAGTTCGCAGGCCGCACGCCTGCCCCACACTCTCGCCCTCCAAGACGTACTGCAAGGCGATGAAAACGAAGCCGAACAGCCACCGCCACAGCGTCTGCCAGAAGCGCGGGCGTCGCCCGTCCTTCCACCGCAGCACCCGCATGCCGAAGAGCAGCTTGGCGGCACTACCCCGGAACAGGAGCGTGCCGATCACATGGTTGACGAAGGACAGCGCGAGCACGCACACGACCCAGGCCGCGAGAAACGCCAGAGCGCCATCGGTGTCGGGGAAGACGCGCTGAGACACACCGAGACCGACGAACAACACCAGCAAGCTGTCCGCTACCGCGGCCAGAGCCAGCCTGTTCTCACCCGCCTCCTCCGGCACCCGCACCTGCGACTGCTGGTTTACCTGCGGCTGCGGCTGCGGGCTGAAAATCATTGCTGAATTCCCTGATTCGATACCACTTGATGGAGTGGCCGATCTTAGTGGCGGAAAGAACGGTTCCCCCTGATGGGGACCTGCGCGTGACAGCCTCGCCTACAACCGTTTCTCCACTATCGGCGGGGGTCACGGACCGGGAGGCGTCTGGTTCCGGCGAGCACTTCGGCGGCGAGATCTTCATAGCCTTTCGCCAGATCGTCTAGTTGGGTATGGATGTCGTGGAGCGGCATCTCCAGTCCGTCGATCAGCATGGCGAACGCGTGTGCCGTGAGCTGGGCCATTCGGTCGATGATCTGTCCAAGTGTCTCGGTGTGCAAGGGTGCACCGGGAGACGGCGCCGGTGTGGTCGAGGCGACCAGGTAGTCGATGGCGGCTGCCCACCGCAGCCGCGCCCGATCGATCTGCCTTGCATCGCCGTCCGGTCGGCTCATCCGGATCTCGTGCAGCTCAGACAGTTCAACGGCCGCCGCCAGGATCGGGCTATCGGTTGTCGGCGGCCAACCACGGCACGCCGCCAACAGCGCCTCCCGACCCGGGAGCGTGCCCTGGTCTGGTCGCAGGGTCACCAGTTCTCTCCTGCCGGTGCCGGCAGTCGCCGCAGCCCGTCGGTCACTTGTGCGACCAGATCGTTGTATCCATCGACTAGTTCGGCCAGCCGGTGCCATGCGGCATGTACATGAGGATCCGCTGCTGTCCGGCAAGCCATCAGTACGGTGGTGGCGCGCGAGTGGGCGTCCGCGATGCGGTCGATCACCGACCCGAGCGTCTCGGTATGCATTGCGGCACCGTGGCGATGCTGCGGCACATTGTGCTCGGCCCAAACGTCGATCGCGTGCACGAGATCCGCACGGATACAGCGCTTCTCGCCGCTGCCGTCGAGTCGTCGCAGGCGATGCAGCTCGGCGAGCCGGTGTGCCCACCGCGCCAGCGGGTGGTCGCCCACGTAATTCCCGCGCATCGCGCACAGCAACTCCTTTGCCGACAACAGCGGGCCCGCGTCGAGTGCGGTCGTCCCCTCCGTCGGCAGAGTGCGGCCGCGGCCACGCCGCGTCGCAGGCAGTTCGTCCATCACTCGCACCGCTACACTCCGAAGTCCGACGTCGGCAGGACGATCAGCCGCACCAGTTGTACCGAGAGTCGCATCCATCCTCAGCTGCCGTTGATTCGGTCGAATTCCCCCGAATCCAGAGGGGCGGCGTTGCAGCGGCCCGGTTCCGTCTCTGATCCGGTGACATCTGTCTATTCGCACACTGTGACGTGCTGCGGACAGTCGAGACCAGACACGAGGACGGGGTTGCACAAACGTTGCAACCGGCACACCCGCAGGGGCACCGCGCCAAAGGCGTGAACGCACCTGGGCATCTCGTCCTAAGTGGAGCGCCTCCCGCGGCCGCCGTTTCCGGCCTCCCGCGGCCGGAGGTGGCGAGCCAGCGTGGCGAGTGCGTCGAGCACCTCGCGCACGGCGGCCGGGTCGTCGTCGGCAAGTGCCGCCGCTACCGCATTGTCCACGGGCGTCGCACGCACCTCGGCTACCCGCGGCGACACCCGGTCGGCCGGGCGTACCAGGGAGCGCCGCCGGTCGCGCGGGTCGATCGTCGTGGTGATCGAACCGGCCTCCCTGAGCCGAGCCACGGCGGTGGACACGGCGCTCTGCGGCAGCCCGGTGCGCGCGGCGATCTCGCCCACCGTGCTGTCCGGGTGCTCGAGGATGTCGCTGGACACGATGAGTACCGGTCGGTGCCCGCCGCCCAGTCCCTCGGTCGGCAGCGCCTGCTCGCCGATCTTCATCAGGGTCCGGCCCAAGAGGAACAGCTCCACTCCGTCCATGGCACCCACGATACATCAGATTAGATACATCACCATTAATGTATCAGTACTGATTGATTAGTGTGCTCGGCATGAGCGCGATTTCCACACACGTCCTCCAAGTCCCCGGCGCCGAGCTGTACTACGAAGTGCGCGGCAGTGGCCCGATGTTGCTGATCGCACAGAGCGGGGAGGGCGACGCGCGGCGTAGCGAGGATCTGGTTCGGCATCTGGAACACGACTTCACCGTCGTCACCTACGACCGGCGCGGCCTGTCGCGCAGCGCTCCGCGCGATACCCAGCGGTCCGCATTGATCGCGACACACGCCGATGACGTCTATCGCTTGCTCGGCGCCGTGACGGATGAGCCGGTCCGGATGCTCGGATGCAGCATGGGCGCGGTCATCGGCCTGCACGTGGCCGTCCGGCATCCGGATCGGCTGCACACGCTCATCGCGCACGAGCCCGTCGCGCCGTGGCTGCTCGCCGCGGCCGACCGTGCCCAGCACCTGATGGAACTCGAACGCTGTCAGGAAGTGTTCGTCCGGGACGGCTGGCGTGCCGCGCTGGCGCCGATGGTGCGCTCGCTCGGGATCGATCCGGCGAGTGCGGACCGGGAACCCGGTGTGACCGCGCCTGAGCTCGGACCCGAGCGAGCCGCGAACTTCGAGTACTTCCTCGGCCATGACTTCACCGCGATTCGGGAAGACCACCTCGACGCCGCCCGCTTGCGGCGGTCTCCGGTCCGCATCGTTTCCGCTTGTGGGCGTACGACCGCGCGGCATGTCTTCGACTACAAGTGCGCGCTGGAGTTGGCGACGTTGCGCGATGGGGTCGTTGTGCAATTTCCCGGCGGGCACAACGGGAACCTGACGCACCCGGCCGGTTATGCCGCGAAGGTGTGCGAGGTCCTTGGTATCGGCCTCCGTGGGGAGTCGTAGCGGAGTCCCTTGGGCGGCGTGCAGTTGTCCGCGGATCGGGACGCTCGTGACCCAGTTGGATCGGCGACGCATCGCGGTGGCGTGGCACACACGAACGGCACCCGCCCGAACTTGTGAAGGTGCTCACAGTCGGGAATCGGCGGCCCGCGATAGGTGGCCCCGCTGGCGTTCCGGTAACAGTACGAGCGTTACGCTAAAACCGCACGTCAGGGCTACCGGCGGGTAGATTCGACCTTTGCAATTCAGTGGCAAATTTTGCAGAGTTAGCAAAGAGGGCGGCAAACCTAGCTCAGATTCGCATTAGCAACAGGTAGACGGCCATTTCTTCGTGTGCCATCGTGTGGAAGTACATCCCCAGGCCATAGCAAGCCTGCGAATTGCCGCTCCAGCAGTTCGAGTTGTCCACCAGCTCGAGCGTTGGGCATTCGACTGAACGAGGAAGTGGAGTCACAGATGTCGACCACCGGCACCCCGAAGACCGCTGCGGAAATCCAGCAGGATTGGGACACCAACCCGCGCTGGAAGGGCATCACCCGTAACTACACCGCGGAGCAGGTGGTGAAGCTCCAGGGCACCGTCGTCGAGGAGCACACGCTCGCTCGCCGCGGCTCGGAGATCCTGTGGGATCTCGTCAACAACGAGGACTACATCAACTCCCTCGGCGCCCTCACCGGCAACCAGGCGGTCCAGCAGGTCCGCGCTGGCCTGAAGGCCATCTACCTGTCCGGTTGGCAGGTCGCCGGTGACGCGAACCTCTCCGGCCACACCTACCCCGACCAGTCGCTGTACCCGGCCAACTCGGTTCCGGCCGTGGTCCGCCGCATCAACAACGCGCTGCTGCGCGCCGACGAGATCGCCAAGGTCGAGGGCGACACCTCCGTCTCCAACTGGCTGGCCCCGATCGTCGCCGACGCCGAGGCCGGCTTCGGTGGCGCGCTGAACGCCTACGAGCTGCAGAAGGCCATGATCGCCGCCGGCGCCGCCGGTGTGCACTGGGAGGACCAGCTGGCCTCCGAGAAGAAGTGCGGCCACCTGGGCGGCAAGGTGCTCATCCCGACCCAGCAGCACATCCGCACCCTGACCTCCGCGCGTCTGGCCGCCGACGTCGCCGACGTCCCGTCGGTGATCATCGCCCGCACCGACGCCGAGGCCGCCACCCTGATCACCTCGGACGTCGACGAGCGCGACCGTGAGTTCCTGGACGGCACCCGCACCCCCGAGGGCTTCTTCGGTGTGAAGAACGGCATCGAGCCTTGCATCGCGCGCGCCAAGGCCTACGCCCCCTACGCCGACCTCATCTGGATGGAGACCGGCGTGCCGGACCTCGAGGTCGCGCGCAAGTTCGCCGAGGCCGTCCGTGGCGAGTTCCCGGACCAGCTGCTGGCCTACAACTGCTCGCCGTCCTTCAACTGGAAGGCCCACCTGGACGACGCGACCATCGCGAAGTTCCAGCGTGAGCTCGGCGCGATGGGCTTCAAGTTCCAGTTCATCACCCTGGCCGGCTTCCACTCGCTCAACTACGGCATGTTCGACCTGGCCTACGGCTACGCCCGCGAGGGCATGACCGCCTTCGTCGACCTGCAGGAGCGCGAGTTCAAGGCCGCCGCCGAGCGTGGCTTCACCGCCATCAAGCACCAGCGTGAGGTCGGCGCCGGCTACTTCGACACCATCGCCACCACCGTGGACCCGAACACCTCCACCGCGGCGCTCAAGGGCTCCACCGAAGAGGGTCAGTTCCACTGAGCCGACCGTCGGCACCGAGGGAAGCGAGGTTTCCCGACGTGAATACCGACCATCCTCTACTCCGGTAGGGGTGTACTGCCCTCCCCGCTGAACAGCCCCGGCGGGGAGGGCATCCCTATACCTTGGACCAGCGAAGGGCGCTCGCTCACACCGGAGCGGCACCTTCGCAGACCAGCCACCCCAGAGCCAGACAACCCAGCAGGAGCGGGACGTGAGCAGCGAAAAGATCCAACGCGTCGGGATCATCGGCGCCGGACAGATGGGCGCAGGAATCGCGGAGGTGTGTGCACGCGCGCACGTCGACGTGCTGGTGTACGAGCAGACCCGGGAACTAGCTGCCGCGGGCCGCGCCCGCATCCTGCGATCCCTCGATCGTGGCGTGAGCAGCGGCAAGATCACCGAGCGCGAGCGCGAACAGGCCGCATGGCGGCTGCGCTTCACCTCCGACCTCGGCGACTTCGCCGACCGCCAGCTGGTGGTCGAGGCGGTGCTCGAGGACGAGAAGGTGAAGACGAGCATCTTCGCCGAACTCGACAAGGTCGTGACCGACCCGTCGGCGGTGCTGGCCTCCAACACCTCCTCCATCCCGATCATGAAGATCGCGGTCGCGACGGCGAACCCCGAGCGCGTGGTCGGCATGCATTTCTTCAACCCGGTACCGGTGCTGCCGTTGGTCGAGCTGGTCACCACGCTCAAGACCAGCGAGTCGGTCTCCACACGGGCCGAGGCCTTCGCCGGCGACGTGCTCGGCAAGCAGGTGGTGCGCTCGGCCGACCGCTCCGGTTTCGTGGTCAACGCGCTGCTGGTGCCCTACCTCCTGTCGGCCATCCGCATGGTGGAATCCGGCTTCGCCACCAAGGAGGACGTGGACAAGGCCATGGTGCTCGGCTGCGCCCACCCGATGGGCCCGCTGGCGCTGACCGACCTGGTCGGCCTGGACACCGTGAAGTCCATCGCGGACTCGATGTACGCGGAGTTCAAGGAGCCGCTGTACTCGGCCCCGCCGCTGCTCATGCGCATGGTCGAGGCCGGGCTGCTGGGCAAGAAGACCGGAGCGGGCTTCTACCAGTACCGTGCCTGATTGCCGCGCCTGCGGCGCGGCGTGTTCGCGGCCCCGGGAAGTCTCGCATCCGAGCGACCGAGACTCGCGCCTGCGGCGCATGCGCTTCGGCCGCTCGGATGCGAGACGGGCCGCGAACGGTGCTCGTAAGACTCGCACCCGACCGGGCGGGGAAGGTGGAGATCGGGCGTTTGTTGTCCGCGATTCGCTGGCGAGGTCTGCGCGCCGATGGTGCTCGGACCTCGGTGAGTGCGAGGAATCAGCTAGAACTTGGTGATGCTCAGCCGGTGGCAACTATCGGCATAAGCTCCAAGAAGGCCGGGTCGTGGGAGCGGCTCGGCCGAATATCCAGGGCATACCGCCCAGGTGACCGAAAGGGAGTGTCCCGCTCATGGTGAACGTGACCGACGGCTACGGGTCGAGCATTCTCGGCTATCCCAGGATCGGACCACACCGCGAGCTCAAGCGGGCGCTGGAGTCCTACTGGCACGGTGGTATCGACCGCGACGAACTGCTGGCGGTCGGGCGCGAGATCCAGGAGACCCAGTTCAACGAGCTGGCCGCGACGGGCCTGACCCAGGTCCCTGGCAATACCTTCTCCTTCTACGACCACGTGCTGGACAACGCGCTGCTGTTCGGCGCCGTGCCCAAGCGGTTCGAGCCGTACCGGGAGGGCATGCACCCGCTGGATTTCTACTTCCTGATGGCGCGCGGCCGCCCGGATCTGCCGCCCCTGGAGCTGGTCCGGTTCTTCGGCACGAACTACCACTACCGTCAGCCGGAACTGGACGCCGACACCGAGTTCTCGCTGCATCCCGAGGCGCTGCTGGACGAATTCGACCGGGCCAAGCAGCAAGACATCGAACTGCGGCCGGTTGTTCTGGGTCCGGTGTCGCTGCTGCTGCTGTCCAAGGCCGGGCACATCCCCGGCGAGCCGGGCGGGTTCGACACCCTGAGCCTGCTGGACAAGCTGCTGCCGGTCTACGAGGAGCTGTTCGAGATCCTCGCCAAGCGCGGCGCCACCTGCGTGCAGCTGGACGAGCCCGCGTTCACCAGCGAGCGCACGCCCGCCGAGCTGGCGGCGTTCGAGGCCGCCTACCACCGGCTGTCCAAAGCGCCGCTGCGTCCGCGCATGCTGGTCACCGGGCAGTACGGCGATTTCGGTGAGGCGTTGACCATCCTGGCCGGTACCGGTGTCGAGGCGATCGGCCTCGATCTGGCGAGTCATCGGATGCGTCCGGAGGATCTGGCGAAGGTCCCCGGCATCCGGCGCAAGCGCCTCTACGCGGGCGTGATCAGCGGCCGCAACGTGTGGCGCGCCGACCGCTACGTGACGCTGGAATACCTCAACGAACTCGCTCAGGTGTGTCCGGATTTGGTGGTCTCGACCGGGACCACGCTGCTGCACGTGCCCTACGACCTGCTCATCGAATACGACATCGAGGGCAATGTCGCCGACCGGCTCGCGTTCGCGAAACAAAAGGTGGGCGAAGTGGTTTCGCTCGCCAAGGCGCTCACCGAGGGTCCGTCGGAGAAGTGGCGCAAGCGGCCCACCGAAGTGCACTTCAAGCAGAAGCACGCGGTGCGGCAACGGGTGTACGCGATCACGTCGGAGATGCGCTCGCGCGAGCCCTACGAAGTCCGCCGGGAAGCGCAGCAGCGCAAGCTGAACCTGCCGCCGGTGCCCACGACCACACTCGGGTCCTTCCCGCAGACCACACAGATCCGTCAGGCGCGCTACGACCTCGGTGAGGGGCGGTTGTCCTACGAGGAGTACCGCAAGCGGATCGAAGCCGAGATCGAGGCGACGATCCGGCTCCAAGAGGACATCGGGCTGGACGTGCTGGTGCACGGCGAGCACGAGCGCAACGACATGATCCAGTACTTCGCCGAGCTGCTCGATGGCTTCGCGACCACCCATTTCGGCTGGGTGCAGGTGTACGGATCGCGGTGTGTGCGTCCGCCGATCCTCTACGGTGACGTGTCGCGGCCAGCGCCGATGTCGGTGGAGTGGATCAGCTACGCGCAGTCGCTCACCGACAAGCCGGTCAAGGGCATGGTGACCGGACCGGTCACCATGATCGCCCGTTCGTTCGTCCGGCAGGACCAGCCGCTGCACGAGACCGCCGACCAGGTGGCGCTGGCCATCCGGGACGAGGTGGTGGACCTGGAGAAGGCGGGCATCTCGATCATCCAGGTCGACGAGCCCGCGATCCGGGAGATGCTGCCGCTGCGTCCCGAGGGCAGGGCGGAGTACCTGCGCTGGGCGGTCGGCGCGTTCCGGCTGGCCACCTCCGGTGTGCAGGCCGAGACCCAGATCCACACGCACATCGGCTATTCCGGCCGCGCCGAGGTGGTCGACGCGATCGAGGAGCTCGACGCCGACGTCACCGCGATCGTGGCGACCCGCTCCATCGAGTGGGTGCTGCGTGCGCTGAAGGAGGACTGCGCCTCCGGGCACGGACTCAGCCACGGCGTCGGCCCCGGCGTGTACGAGAGCCGGTCCGCGCGCATCCCGGACATCGACGAGCTGGACGAATTGCTCACCGCGGCAGCGGAAGCGGTGACGCCGCACCGTTTGTGGGCCAATCCGGACGGCGGCCTGAAGACTCGCCATTATTGGCAGCTCGAGCCGTCGCTGCGGAACATGGTCGCCGCGGCGCGCCGCGTCCGCAGGCGCGCCCAATCCGCGGAAGCCGTCGAGTGAACTAGGTGTACCTTCGCCACTCCGCCGTTCACCCTGCCGCAAGGCTATCGCCGTGAGGGGTCACCCGGTGTTTTCGCGGATGCATTGGCGCTGTCGGCTTGTGCGACTTGGACGGGCAGGTTCTTTCGAGTGAGATACCAGCCCACCATGAGTGCCGGAGCGATAAGTAGCAGCGTCGCGACGGTCCATTGTTGCACGTCATCGTCACTGCAGGCCATGAGTACGGGCACAGCCGCAAGGAACGCCAGGGTCGCCAGACCGGTGTAGGGTGTGCCTGGCAGGCGATATGCGGGCCGCTCGACTTTTCCGGCGCGGGCTCGACGCCAGAGCTGTATCTGGCATGCGACGATCATCGCCCATGCCGTCAGTATTCCGAGTGTGGCCATGTTCAGGGCGATCTCGAACGCTTTCCCTGGCGCGATGGCGTTGAGCGCCACCCCGACGAGGGCGACCGAGCCCGTCAACAGGACTCCGCCATAGGGCACGCCCGTCGTCGATATTCTGGCGGCGAACAAGGGTGCGCTGCCGGTGACGGCCATCGTGCGCAGGATACGGCCCGTTCCATACAGTCCGGCGTTCAAGCTGGAGAAGGCGGCTGTCAGCACCACAACGTTCACGGCGGTTGCCGAGCCGCCTACGCCGAGCGTGGAGAAGAATGTGACGAACGGACTGACGCCGGCCGCGTATGCCGTGTAGGGCAGCAGCAGCCCGAACAACAGCAGAGAACCGACATAGAACAGTGCGATTCGGGCTATCACCCTGTTGATCGCCCTGGGCATCACCTCGGCGGGATTTTCGGTCTCTCCGGCGATCGTGCCGATCAGTTCGACTCCCGAATATGCGCACAGCACACCGGAGGTCACCATGATCAGCGGTAGTGCACCTGTGGGAAGGATTCCGTCCGTTCCTGTGATCACGTCCAGCCCGGTGCTGTGGCCCTGTATGCGGAACCGGCCGGCGAGAAATACAGTCCCGACGATCAGGAACACGACAACGGCGAGGACTTTCACCAGAGCGGCCCAGAATTCGAACTCACCGAACCGCCGCACCGATACCAGATTCACTCCAAGCACCGCCGTCAATGCGACCAGTGCCAGTAGCCACTGCGGAGCAGCGTCGAACAGACGCCAGTAGCGGAAGTAGGTAGCGATCGCAGTGGTTTCCACGACCGCGCTCATCGCCCAGAACAGGAAGTACATCCACCCCGCCACGAAAGCGGCTTTCTCCCCGAAGAATTCCCGGGCGTAGGACACGACCGATCCTGACGAGGGTCGATACAGCACCAGTTCGCCGAGCGCCCGAAGCATCAGGAAGACGAACGCCCCGCAGATGGCGTACACCAGGAACAGGCCAGGTCCCGCTGTCGCCAGTCGCCCACCAGCGCCCAGGAACAAGCCGGTGCCGATAGTGCCGCCGATCGCCATCATCTGCACCTGCCGCGGCTTCAATGCCTTGCAGTACCCCTCGTCCCCAGACGACACGGGACGATCTTGAAGAGCACCGTTCACGACTTCTCCGAGGTGGCTGTGTAAACACGTCATGATATGCCGCTATCTAAGAGTACATCGGTTAGCGTAGCGCTGGACAGCGGTACGTAATGAGCTTTTGGGAGATCGTTTCAGCGGCACGTAATCCGCTGGGTCTGGTGAGTGACCGGCTGGCCGTCCTGATGCCGCGACCGGTCTTCTGATGTTCGGCCACCGTCTTCGAACCGCGGCGCCGGACCACGGCGACCGCGCTGCAGTCGGCTATCGCGCGCGGCGAGATCGAGCCGGGAATCGACCTCGATTTCGTGCTCGACGCGGTCGCCGCGCCGATCTATTACCGTGCGCTGTTCGGACACCTGCCGCTCTCGGACGATCTCGCCGGACAGTCGGTCGCGGCGGTGCTGCGCGCGATCACCCGGTGACCGCCGGCAGTGAGCTCAGCGTCGCGAGCACCTCGGTGGCGGCATTGGCGACGGAGTCGGTGTCCGTCATGGCCAGCGCGGCCGCGGCGGCCAGGCGAATGTCGGGGAACAGCGCCACGCAGGCCGTCGCGGCGGCGCGGTCGGCCGGGGTGAGCGCGTCGTCATCCTCGGCGGCGGATTGCCATGCGGCGGTGGCGATCACCTCGTGCAGCCAGTTCAGCAGTTCCAAGCGCAGCGGCTGCGGCTCGCGCAGCCATGCACGGGCGTAGCTGACGTCGGTGCGCTCGTGCAGCAGGGCGCCGAGCACGACCACGGCGGCGGGCGCGGTGACCGAGTAGATCGAACCCTGGTGAAGGACCGTGGAATACAGGAAATCGATGCCGCGGGACCGGTCGGCCACGTCGTCACCGATCAGGTCGGCGAGCATGACGGGAGCGTCGGCGGCGGAACCGTGGGCGTGGGCCAGTCCCGCCCAGTCGGTCTCGCGCAGGGTGGTCGCGGCCCGCTCGTGGTAGATCGGCGCGAGCTCGTCCGCCGCGCGCGTGCGCGCTTCGGCGTCCGTCGACTCGAGCGCGCGCTGAAAAGCGGCCAGCGCCGTCTCCGTGTCGCCGAGCCTGCTGCTGAACATCCCGATGTCGAAGCTGGCCCGCGCGGCGACGGCCGGATCGTCCGATGTGGCCAGGGAGCGGCTGACCTCCCTTGCCCCGGTCAGATCTCCGGCGTCGCTCAGGTGCTGGACCAGGTCGCCCGCGACGATCACCGACTGATCGGCGGGCCAATCGTCGATGACGGTGCGGTAGGCGGCTTTCAAGCCGTCCATATCGTCCTCGGTGCGCAGGAGATAGGCCAGGTTGGACAGGGCGAGCCGGGCGATCTCGCCGGGACCGGAGGCGATCGCGTGCTCGTAAGCGGCGCGCGCCGCGGCCGAGTCGCCGCGCTTGGCGCGCGAATACCCGAGATTGATCCAAGCGCGCGGCGCCGCGTCGGAATGCCCGGACTCGGCCGCGCGCTGGTACATCGCCTCGGCGGCGGCGGTGTCCCCGCGCTCGGCCAGCAGCAGGCCGAGGTTGTACGCGGCGCGTGGCGCCGCGTCCGCGTGGCCGGAATCGACCGCCACGTGGTAGGCCCCCTCCGCGGCCGGTTTGTCGTCCGCCGCGCTGAGCAGGTCGCCCAGCTCGGCGGCGGCCAACGGGGCCCAGTTCGGGTGCCCGGACGCGATGGCGGTTTGGAACGCGTCGCGCGCGGCCGCCAGGTCATTGCGCCTGAGGTGCATCTTGCCGAGGTCGAAGGCCAGGTCCGGGGGCCGCTTCAGCATTGTTTCCATCCAGCATCGGCACTTTGTGGTGCGGATCGTTTCGAAGAGTTCTACATCGGCTGGCGACTCTCTGGCCACTCGTGGGAAGACGCGGTTCTACTCCGTGGGCGGCTGCTTGCGACGTGCGAGATGAAGCGTCAACTGCCTGGCCCACATTCGGCGCCGTTTCGGCGGCCGCCGCCGGACGTCGGTCTCGTCGGTCTCGACGTCGTAGCGGCGGATATAGGCGCTGGAGAACGCCTGCACCGTCGCGGTCACCGGAATGGCGAGCAGCGCTCCGGTCGGGCCGAGCAGCGCCGCGCCGGCCAGCACCGCGCCGAACGCGACGGCCGGGTGCATGTCCAGCGTGCTCGCGGTGATGCGCGGGTGCAGCACGTAGTTCTCGAACTGCTGGTAGAGCAGGATGAAACCGAGAATCCACAGCGCGGTGCTCGGGCCGTGCACCAATGCGACTATGACCGGCAGCGCACCCGCGAGGTACGTGCCGACGGTGGGGATGAACTGCGAGACCACACCGACCCACAACGCCAAGGCGAACGCCGACGGCATGTCCAGCACCCGCAGCACCACGTAATGCGCGAGCGTCGAGATGAGCGCGAGCAGACCGCGCGAATAGATATAGCCGCCGGTCTTGTCCACCGCGATGTCCCAGGCGCGCAACACATGTCGCTGGTGTCGGGGCGGCAGCAGCGAGCAGACGGCATTGCGGAAGCGCGGGCCTTCCGCGGCGAAGTAGTAAGTGAACAACAGAATGCCGAGGCCTTGGAAGAGCGCGCCGACCGCGGCGGCGCCGATGCCCCACACGTTGCCCGCCAGTCCGGTGAGGTAGCCCTCCAGGGTCGAACTCCAGTCGGTGGCGTACTTCTGGATGTCGGTGCTGGACAGATCGGTCTTGAACGTGCGGTTGATCCAGTCCACCACCCCGTCGGCGTACTCGGGCGCGTGCTTCACCAGCGTGGTGACCTGGTCGACCAGCAGCGCGCCGAGGGTCCACAGAAAGGCGACGGTCAGTGCCGCCAGGGCGAGGAACACCAGCCCGGTCGCGAGACCGCGGCGCATGCCGCGCCGGGCCAGCCAGTTCACCGCGGGTTCGATGGCGAAGGCGAGGAACAGCGAGACGAGCAGAACCGTCAGCAGGCCCTGTAAGCGCTGGAGCACCCAGGACGCCGCCAGCAGCCCCGCTACCGTCGCCGCGGCGAGTAGGAACGCGCGCGGCAACCACTGCGGCATGCGCGTGGCGCCGCCGGGTTCGGCGGCTTGTGTGGTCTCTTCCTTGTCCTCCGCAGACACAAAGTCAACGTACCCACGCGGTGACCGGTTCGCGGCCCCACATCGTTCGGCCGCGCGGGTCAGGGGAGGCGGATCACATGGTGGAGACGTCGATGACGAACCGATACCGCACGTCGCTGGCCACGACCCGGTCGTAGGCGCCGTCGATCTCGTCGGCGGAGATCAGCTCGATCTCCGCGCCGATGCCGTGCTCGGCGCAGAAGTTCAGCATCTCCTGGGTCTGCGCGATGCCGCCGATCATCGAGCCCGCCAGCGAACGCCGGTACCCGGCGAGGGTGAACGGCCGGACGCTCAACGGATTCTCGGGGAGGCCGAGGATCACCAGGGTGCCGTCGAGGTTGAGCAGGCGCAGGTAGTCGTCCAGCGGGAGGTCCGCCGAGACCGTGTTGAGGATGAGGTCGAAGCGGCCGCGCAGGTCGCGGAAGGTCTGCTTGTCGCGGGTCGCGTAGTAGCCGCTCGCCCCGAAGAGTTTGCCGTCGTCCTGCTTGCTCAGCGAGTGGCTGAGCACGCTGACCTCGGCGCCCATCGCGGCGGCGATCTTCACGCCGACGTGCCCGAGCCCGCCCATGCCGATGATCGCGACCTTCTTGCCCGGCCCGGCGTCCCAGTGCCGCAGCGGCGAGTACAGCGTGACGCCGGCGCACAGCAGCGGCGCGGCGACATCCAGCCCGATCCCCTCGGGGATCTGGACCACGAAGTTCTCCGTGACGACCACCTGGGTGGAGTAACCGCCGAGGGTGTGCCCGCCGGGCTGCACCGCGGGATCGACCGGGGTGTTGTAGGTCATCGTCGCCCCGGCGGTGCAGTACTGCTCCTCGTCGGCGAGGCATGGTGCGCAGACGCCGCAGGAGTCGACCATGCAGCCGACGCCGACGCGGTCGCCGACCCGGTGCTTCGTCACCGCGGATCCGACCGCGGCGACCACGCCCGCGATCTCGTGCCCCGGCACGCACGGGTAGCGGGTCCCGCCCCACTCGTCGCGCGCGGTGTGGATGTCCGAGTGACAGATGCCCGCGTACTTGATGTCGATCAGCACGTCGTGCGCACCCAGTGCTCTGCGCTCGATCGTGACCTTCTCGAACGAGCCATCGGGGGCGGACAGGGCGTAGGCGGCAGCAGTACTCATGGATACATGCCTACCGCCGCATACGTGCGGTTGCCAACCATGACACGTAAACAACCAGGTCACAACCATTCTTCCGGTTCGATGATCTTTGCCGTGATCTCCGGTGACAATGGAATCGGTCAGCGATTCGGCCGAGGCGGGGAGAGCCATGGACGAAGGACGGCAGCGGATCATCGCGCGGCGCGCGCCGGGTGGCGGGCGCTCGCTCGTCATGGTGATCACCCTGGTGCTCACCGTGGCCGCGTTTCTGGGGTATCGCGGCGAACTGCCCGCCCGGTACGTGCCCGACCCCACCCGGACCGCGACCTCCGCTCTGCCCGCACTGTCCGAGCCGCTGGACCCCGCGTTCGTCACGGCGGCCGTGCGACCGGCGCTGGTCAACATCAGCGCGTCCACCAAGCTCGCGGGCCCCGGCGCGGCGGGTTCCGGCATCGTCCTGACCGCCGACGGCGAGGTGCTCACCAGCCACCACGTGGTCAAGGGCGCGGACACCGTGACCGTCACCGATATCGGCAACGGGATGGCCTACGACGCCGTAGTGCTCGGCTACGACTCCGGCGCCGATATCGCCCTGCTCGACCTGCCCGCGGCCGCCTTGCCGACCGCCACGATCGGCAGCTCGGCCCGGTTGCGGCTGCGCGAAGAGGTGCTGGCGATCGGCAACGCGGGCGGCACCGGCGGTCCGCCGTCCGCGGTGCACGGCCCGCTCACCGACCTGGACAGTGAGATCGTGGCGGTCAACGTCGCCGATCTGTCGCGCAAAGCGCTCAGCGGCATGCTGGAGGTCGAGGCGGCGGTCACCTCGGGACAGTCCGGTGGGGCACTGGTCGATCGGAACGCGGCCGTGGTCGGCGTCATCGCGGCGGCGTCGGGTGACCGGGAGCATGCCCAGGAACGCTCGCCCAACGGTTACGCGGTGCCGATCGACGCGGCGATGCGGGTGGTGGAGCAGATTCGATCCGGCACCCCGACCGACACGGTGCACGTCGGCCCGACGGCCACCCTCGGTGTGCTCATCTCCAACGCGCTGCCCAGCGGCACGGGCGCCCGCGTGGACGTGGCGATCTACGGGATGCCCGCGCACGCGGCGGGGCTGAACGCGGGCGACGTGATCACCTCGGTCGACGATCGCGCCGTCACCAGCGTCCAATCCCTGCGCGCCGCGCTGAACACACGCAAACCGAACGACATCGTCCGATTGGGCGTCATCGGCGCGGCCGGGGAGCGCACGGTCGCGGTCGTGCTCACCGCGGGTCCGCCGAACTGATCCGGCCGGATCAGACCAGCGACAGCCAGTAGTCCTGGAAACGCAGGAACACCAGCAGCAGCACCACCGCGAAGAACACCACGACCAGGGTCCAGCGCCACTCGGCGAGCACGCCCAGCGGGCCGCTGGAACGACCCCACAGCTGGTCGATGGTCACCGCGAGCAGCGGTGTGATGATCGCCCACACCACCATGCAGTACGGGCACAGCGCGTTGATCCGATAGAGGCTTTGGAAGATCAGCCAGCAGACGAAGCCGACGCCGAACACGGTGCCGAGCCACAAGCCACCCCAGATCCAGCGCGGGAAGCCCAGCCCGGCGACCGACAGCACGCCGAGGGTGACCACGACGGAGAAGGCCACGACGCCGATCAGCGGGTTCGGGAAGCCGAACACCCTGGCCTGATCGGTCACCATCACCGACCCGCAGGACAGGATCGGGTTGATGCTGCACGAGGGGGTGTAGCCGGGATCGGTGAACAGTTTGATCCGTTCCACGAGCAACGCCACCGACGCCAGCCAACCGGCGAGTCCGCCGAGCAGCAGGATCCACGCTGCTCGCGGCCCCGCGGCGATCACTGGGCCGCGGCGGCGATCACGGGCGCCAGGCCGCCGGGGCTCATGAGCTCCTGGGCGGTCTGGATCTGCTTGCCGTTGACGAACACCGACGGGGTCGACTGGATGCCGCTTTCCAGCACGTCCTTGGTGCGGGCCTGAATGTACTTGTCGTAGGTGTGGTCGGTGATGCACTGGGCGACCGCGGCGTCGGTGTAGCCCGCGCTCTTGGCGATCTGGACCAGCTGGTCGTCGGTCAGGCCCGCGCCGCCCTCCGGCGGCTGCTGGGCGAACATCGTCTTCAGCCAGTCCTGGTACTTGGTCGGGTCGGCCTGGGCGACACAGTAGGCGGCGTTCGCCGCGCGCGTCGAGTACCGCGTGGTGGACGCCTTGTCCAGGAACGCGATGACGTTGTACTCCACGACCGCGGTGCCGTTGTTCACCGCGTCTTCCAGGACCTGTCCGTTGGCCGCCTCGAAGGCCTTGCACGCGGGGCACTGCAGGTCGGCCACGACGCGCACGGTGACCTTCGCGTCCGGCTTGCCGAGCCGGACGGCGCCGCTGTCGGTGATCGAGCCGGGAACGCCGCCGGAGTTCAGGTTCCCGGTCGCGGCGATGGACGGGGTGGGGCCGGGATCGTTCTTGCGGGCCTGCTTGACCGCGATGCCGATGCCGATGGCCGCGATCAGCCCGACGAGCACGACCGCGACACCCACCTGGATCAAGATCTTGCGGTTGCGGTCGGCGCGTTCCGCCGCCAGCAGCGGGTTCGACTTCCCACCCTGGTTTTTGCTCACCGTGCGCTCACCACGCCTTTCGCTCGCCGGACGGTTTCCTGCCGCCACGATGGTAGATCCGCCGACCACGTCCACGGGCGGCCGGGCCACAGCCGCCATCATCGTCGGCCTACCTGAGAGATTCCGAAATTTCGGCCGGTGCGGCGCTGCGTTCAGCGTGGTGCGATCGCGCCCGGGCGCGATCGATGCGTCGCGTGCCAGGTCGGGGGCAGTGCCTGGCCGAGTGGTGTGCGGTGCGGATGCACTGGAACGCCCAGGGGAGCATGCTCGGCCGGGCTCGTGTTCGGGCTCAGGGCCGGAGCGTGATCCTTCTCGTGGCCAGGTATCGGGATGCCCCGGCCGTACGGACGAAACCCGCTCCGGCCGGGGCATTGTCGAAATCAGGGCGATCAGCGGCAGTCGGCACCGTTACGCCGCCGCCGTTCCTCGCTGGAGACGATCGCCCCGATTGATCAGGCGGCCGGACGCGCGCCCCGTAGCGGAGCTCAGCGCCAGCACTGGGGGGCGTGTCGATTGAGGATGCAGCCGATGGCTTGCCCCATGGAGGCGCTCAGCGATGCGGGCATGCCGTCGACGACCGGCTGGGCCGGTGACCGGGTGTCGGTGGCTTCGGTCGGCTGCTCGAGCGGAATCGTCCCTGCGGACGCGGTAGCCGTACCGAGCCCGGTCGCCAACAGTGCTGCGCCGATGGTGACGGCAATCATCCCAAAGCGTTTCATTCCGTACCTTCCATGTGCCTCGATCGACGGAGATGAATCGATCGAGCACGAAACTACCCGGCTTCCTGTGCCGCCAATCTTGTTGCTGTGCCCCCAATCCTGGTGGCCCGGGGAAAATGGCCGGTGCGGCGCTGCGTTCAGCGTGGTGCGATTCCGCCCAGCACGAGATCGACGGCCTCGCGCGCCAAATCCGGGGGCAGCGCCTCGCCGAGTTGGGTGACGTGCAAATGGACCAGACCGCCCAGGGCGAGCATGGTCAGCCGCGGGTTCACCGTCGGCGTGACCTCCCCGCGGGCGATGCCACGGCGGATGATCTCCTCCGACGCCGACAATCGCCGCACCCAGAATTCGCGCCGCGCGGCGTCGACCTCCGGGTCGGCGTCGCCGATCACCGTTCCGCGGATCAGCGCCATGCCCGACGGCGTTTCCGCGAACCGGATGAGGTCGGTCGTGAACCGCTCCAGATCGCCGCGCAGCGAGCCGGTGTCCGGGAGGGGGATCTCCTCGGCCACCCGGGACAGCAGCGCGTCCAGCAGCAGCCGGGGCAGCGTTTTCCAGCGCCGGTAGATCGAGGTCTCGTGCACGCCCGCGTCCGCGGCGACGTCGGCGACCCGCACGTTGCCGATGCCGACCGACTCGATGCGGGCCAGCGTCGCGTCGATCACGGCTTTTCGCAGCCGTGCGCCCCGGAGCTGTGGTGAAGGTGAACCCATGCCGCCGATTATCGCAAGTCCTCTTGCGTTGTGGGTATCCGGTGCCTAGCGTGGTGCTATCGCAAGCCGACTTGCGATAGAAGGTGAGAGTGGCATGGACAACGTGGTCGCGCCCTCGGGGCGCTGGCGGGGCGAATCCCTCGGCGGGGTAGCGGTGTTTCGCGGGATCCCCTACGCGCGGGCCGAGCGGTTCGGTGCGCCGGAGCCGGTCGCACCACATGACGGGGTGTACGACGCGACCCGGCGGTACGCCGTTGCGCCGCAGCTGCCGGGGCGACTCGAACCCGTGATGGGGCGGGCGGAACGGCTGGATCAATCCGAGGATTGCTTGGCGTTGACCGTGACGACTCCGGAGGACGCCGAACCCGGCGGCTGTCCGGTGCTGGTGTGGTTGCACGGCGGCGCGTATCTCGCGGGCAGCGGCCAATGGAATCTGTACGACGCCGAGCGGCTGGTGCGCGAGACCCGCATTGTCGTGGTCTCGGTGAGCTACCGACTCGGCGCACTCGGATACCTGCGGGCCCCCGGTGTTTCGGTGGGCAATACCGGTTTGCGCGACCAGATCGCGGCTCTGCGGTGGGTGCGTGAGCACATCGCCGAGTTCGGCGGCGATCCGGAGCGCATCACCGTCTCGGGGCAGTCGGCGGGCGCGCAGTCGGTCGTCGCGCTGCTCGGCATCGCGGAAGCGAGGGCGCTGTTCGCTCAGGCGATCGTGCAGAGCGCACCGTTCGGCATCGGATTCCAGAGCCACCGGCATGCCGAACGGGTGGGTGCGATGTTTCTCGCCGAACTCGACGCCGACCCGTTCACCGCGCCTCTGCCCGAACTCCTTGCCGCACAGGGGCGTACGGTCCGCCGAATGGCGGGGCCCGGCGCCCTGAACTCGGCCCCGCCCTTCCTGCCGGTGACCGACGCGGACCCGCTGCCCGACGAGCACACCTGGCGGCAGACGGTGCACGACGCGGCCGCCGATCTGCGCGTGGTGCTCGGCTGCACGGCCGAGGAGATGCGGGCCTTCTACGGCGGCCGACATCGGGTGTTCGGCAAGGTCCGCCGACTGCCACTGCTCGGCGAACGGATTACCCGCACGGTGGAGCGGGTGATCGGCCGAAAAGCCTTCGAGAAGGGCCTCTTCCGCTTCGCCGACGAGTTGGCCGACGCAGGCGCGGCCGTCTACTGCTATCGCGTGGGGCAGCTGCATCCGGCCAACCCATACGGCGCCTGCCACTGCATCGATTTGCCGCTGCTGTACGGCAGCAGCTCAGCTTGGGCCGCCTCCCCGATGCTCGCGCCTCTTGCGCCTGCGGAGATCAACGCGCTCGGCGTCCGGGCCCGCCGATATTGGGGCGAATTCGTGCACACCGGGCAGGCCGGGGACACCAGCTGGCCACGACATCGGCCCGGCGCCCGTTTCGCCCAGCCCCTGCCCTGAGCTGACCAGCCGAGGTCTAGAAGTAGTCCTCGAGCATCTCAGTAGCCGTGCCGATGTTGAATCACTTCCGGTTTCGTGCCCTCGCTGGCGGGTCAGGTTCGCCAACCTTCGGCGGCGGTGCAGCGCGACCCGCACACCGAAGCTCCACGAGTCGAACGTGGCGGTAGCCGCGGCCGAGAACGCGGCCGGGGAATGTCCCGCGACCGGTGAAATCCTCTGCGCCATCGACACGCTCACGCGGCGGGCCCGAAGCCTTGCGTTCACCGGGTGTGTGACCGTTGTCTCGTTGTCAGCCGATGTCGTGCAATGCCCTTCGCTGTGGATCGCCTGTGGTGCAGCCGGTTCCGACGACCAGGGCGGTGACGGTGGGTGGTCGAGGGCCGGTGAGGAGGATGAGGACCGCGTTGCCGCCGTGGAAGGTGATATCGGTGGAGCCGAGGACGGTGCGGTGGAGTCCGTTGGCTTGGACGCAGCGGTCCAGGGCGGCCGGGTTGGCGAGACCGCCCGTGGCAGTGTGGCGGCCGAGGGCGGAGAGCGCGACGGTGGCGGTGAGTTCGTCGCCGAGTTGGCCGGGTGCGGTGCTGGGTTGGGCGGTGGGCGCGGGATCGTCGCCACTCCGCAGCATAGAGGCAACCCCGCCGACGGCGGTGACGGCGAGGATCGCCGCGGCGGCCGCGGCCAACCAGCGGATCCTGCTGCGGCGCTGGCGCTCGGACAGTGCCACCGGTTGTGCCAGTGGGGATTCCAAAGCCCTTGGCTGACGGTCTGATTCACCGATCGACTCGGATGGCGGCGCGGTGGCAGCGGATGGCGGCGCGGTGGCCAGAGGGTGAATCGTGGTGTCCTGCGGGGCGGGCAGGGAATGGATGGCAGCAGATGTGGTGGCGTGCTGCGCGGCCGAGCCCGCTGCGCTGCCGTCCTCGGTGGCGGCGTCACCAGTGTTTTCGGGTGGGTCCAGTTCGTCGACGAACTGGGTGAGCCGGGCCGCGACGTCGGCGGGCATGGGGTGGATGATGCGTTCGTCACAGCCAAGGGCACGCAGCTCGGCGCTGACCGCATCCAGCGACCGCAGGAAACGCAAAGCTTCCGGGCTCCGGGAGACTTCCGGCCACAACTGTGCCCGCTGCTCCGGCGTCAGGTTGTCGGCGTGCAGGTCGGCGAGCAACTCGGCCGTGAACGCAGGCCGCGGCACCCCGGTCGCCATCACACCTCCGCTGTTCGCCTCTGCCATCGCAGGCAATCCCCGCACCCGTCCCGGCGGGGCCTGCTCCTACATCGTCTCGTAGCCCGTCACTGTTAATGACGCAGCCGAGCTAGCTGCGGTTCCCCGGATCACGCAGAAATTCCAACCGCTGCTGCAACCGCTGCCGCGCCCGCGCGCACCGGCTTTTGATCGTTCCCTCCGCGACTCCGAGCAACGCGGCCGCTTCGGCCACGCTATACCCCTCCACATCGACGGCGACCAACGCGGTGCGCTGCTCCGGTGGCAGCGAGAACAGCGCGCGATCGATCACCATCGACATCTCCAGCTCGGCCATCGCATCGCGGTCGTCCTTCGGTTCGGGCATGGTCTCGGCGGTGAGTGAGAGCGCGCGGCGGGTCTTGTTGCGCCGGATCCGATCCAGGCAGGCGTTCACCACGATCGCGTGCAGCCAGCTGCGGACCTCGGCCTCACCGCGGAACGACCCGGCCGTGCGATGCGCCGACAACAGCGCGTCCTGCAACGAGTCCGCCGCGTCCTCCCGGGTGTAGGACGTGCGCAACGCCGTCTGCCAGAGGTGATCGTTATGCCTGCGCAGCAGCTCGGCGAACGCGTGCCGCTGGCCGCCCACGTGTGCCCGCAACAACTCCACATCAGAACATTCCTCGGGGATGAACGAGCGCTGACGGCACGACACCAGACCCGGCGGCCACCCGCCGAACCCCTCGTTCGATTCGGACGACAATGTCAACCCTCCGGTCTGCTGGACCGCGTAGGCCGTGACCACGTCGTCGTGCACATCGGCGCCGATCGGCAGCACGTCACTGCCTGGAGCCTCCATTTCGGCGGCGGTGCGGATGCCTATCCTCATCCTGGCAGCTCAACTCCAGACATACTCTCGCCCACGCTCATGACCGCCAGACTCGAAGTCGGAAGCCGGGCATGCCCGACCAGCGACGGCGGTCTGTTGAATTCGTTGCTGCTGCGTACTTTTCGTTCCTGCGCCAACCAGCTTCGAGCATTGGGGCCATGGCATCGGGCTGTCAACGAGGCGGCTGTAAACAACTTGTGGACAACGATGGCTCCCGATCCCGCCGAATGGCGGCTAGCCTCACTCAACAAGATCGGCCATCTCAGCCAGAGGACCATCCGCTATGAACAGCCCCCTACATACGCCCGCGACCGAGGATCTGCTCAGGGGAAGGACCGCTGTCGTCACGGGAGCCAGCCGTGGCATCGGCCGGGCGATCGCGATCAGGTTCGCGGCGGAGGGCGCGAACGTCGCGATGATCGCGCGAACCCAGGAGCCGCACCCCAAACTGCCGGGCACGATCCACACCGCGGCGGCCGAAGCGGAGGCCGCGGGCGGCGACGTGCTGCCCCTGGTGGCGGATGTGCGCGATGACAAGGCGCTGGCCGATGCGGTCGATCAGATTGTCGAGCGGTTCGGCGGCATCGACATCGTTGTCAACAACGCCGGATCGGTCGATCTGACGGGCGCCGAGCAGATCAGCATGCAGCGCTACGACCACATGCAGGCGGTCAACCTCCGCGCCCCGTTCCTGCTGTCCAAGCTCGCGCTCCCGCACCTGCGCGCTTCTGCGGGAGCCGGGCGCGACCCACACATCCTCACGCTCTCCCCACCGCTCAATATGAACCCCGAGCACATCGGCAACGGCGTCGCCTACACCGTCTCCAAATACGGTGTGAGCCTTGCCACCATCGGCCTGGCGCACGAGTTCCGCCCGTACGGCATCGCCGTGAACTCGCTGTGGCCACGCACGAAGATCGACACTGCGGCGGTACGCAATCTGCTCGGCGGCGCGGAAGCCGTCGCGGCATCCCGGACCGCCCACATCTGCGCCGACGCCGCCCTCCTGATGGTGACCAGCCCCGCCGCGACCTACACCGGCCAACTGCTCTTGGACGAGGACGTCCTCGCTTCCCACGGCATCACCGACCTGGACCGATACCGCGTGGTACCCGGCACCGGCGCACTCGCCAACGACCTGTTCATCGACGCGTAGACCACTATGGAGGAAGCCGAACTACGCAAGAAGCCCGACAATCAGCTGCTCGGCGAGCTGATGACCGCGGAGCGCGAGGCAGCCGGACTGAGCAGAACCCGAGTCGCCGAAGCCTGCCACATCTCCCGGCAACTGGTGCACTACTGGGAGACCGGCGTGCGCGTGCCCGACGGCGAGGCGCTGAGGCTGTGGTTCGAAGTGGTCGGGGTGCCGAACTGGAAGCGCCAACGGTTCATCGCGGTGATTCAGCGAGTCCGGTCCTTGGCCCACAAGGCGGCACTGGAAACCCTCGACTGGTCGAGCGTGCCGCAGGTCTGGACCGCAGAGGATCAGACCGGCCTCGACCGCATCCTGGACCCGGCTTGCTGCCACGATCGCGTAACGTTCGACCTGTACGGCTGCAACAAACCTTTCCTCGATCGCTTTCCAGGACTCGTGCCAGCCTCGCCCGATGCCGAGCAGCCAGCCAGTCTCATTGTCTGGATGTTCACCGATCCCGTTGCGCGCAAAGTCATTGCGAACTGGGATCTGCGTGCCCGGCTCATGGCAGCGGCGTTCGGAACCCTTGCCCCAGGAGCCGTGCCGCAGCGCCGCATCGATGAGATCGTGCACGCCTGCCAGGTGGAGCCGGCCTTCATGGAGATGTATCGCAGCACTCCAACCGATGACGAAGTGACCAACCAGCGCGTCGTCCTCTGGGACCCTGAGCGCGAGGAGTTCGTGACGCATCTGATGCGCGCATCCATCTTCAAATACCCACCCCGGCCGTGGGATCAGTTGGTTCTGCAGGCACCGGCATGACGCCGCAGTGCAGCACTCCGAGAATATGACTGCGCCGATCCGCCGTGGCGGGTAGGAATGTCGGGGTGACTGTTCTCGGTGCTGTGTTCCGTCCGCAAAATCCGCCCGAGTTGCTGCGTGAGGCGGTTCGTGTCGCGGAGGCGACGGGGCTGGAGGAGCTGTGGCTGTGGGAGGACTGCTTTCTGGAGAGCGGAATCGCCACGGCCGCGGCGGCGCTGGCGTGGAGCGAGCGGGTGCGTGTCGGGATCGGGCTGCTGCCGGTGCCATTGCGCAACGTCGCACTCACCGCCATGGAGGCGGCGACGCTGTACCGGCTGTTCCCCGACCGGCTGGTCCTCGGTATCGGACATGGTGTGCAGACCTGGATGGAGCAGGTCGGCGCGCGCGTCGAGTCGCCGGTGACATTGCTGAGCGAGCACTTGGGAGCGCTGCGTGCGCTGCTGGCCGGTGAGCGGGTCACCATGTCCGGTCGCTACGTGCACCTCGACAATGTGGCGCTGGACTGGCCGCCCGCGGCGCCACCGAAGGTCTACGCGGGCGCTCGCGGTCCGCGCTCGATCCGGTTGTGCGGCGAGCACGCCGACGGCACGCTGCTCGATTCGATCGTCGACGCCGACGGCGTTCGCGTCGCCCGCAAGCTGATCGATGAGGGTCGCGCCGCCGCGGGCCGGACCGATCGTCACCACGTCGTGGCGAATCTGCTCGCGGTCACCGGCCCGGACGCCGAAGCCCGCCTCGCCGCCGAACGCACGCCAGCTCACGCCCCCGGTGCGGGCGTCGCGGGTGACGCGCACGCCGTCGCCGAAGCCGTCATCCAGCTGGGCGAGGCGGGCGCGGACACCGTCGTCGTGCAGTCCACCGCCGACGACCCGGACCCCGCCGCGTTCCTGCGCTTCGTGGCGGAGCAGGTGCGGCCGCTGATCTCCTGAGCGGGCACTACGCCTGCGCGAGCCGCCGTTTCTGCTCCTCGACGTCGAATCGTGGTGCGGGCCAGTCGAGTTCCAGCCGTTCCAGGGCGTCGATGAGCAGTTCGGTGACCGCGAGGCGGGAGAACCATTTGCGATCGGCGGGCAGCACGTACCACGGCGCGTACTCGGTGGACGTGCGGTCCAACATCGCCTGGTATGCCTGTTGGTAGGCGGGCCAGTGCGCACGCTCGTCGATGTCGGCGGGATCGAACTTCCAATACTTGTCCGGGCGCTCCAAGCGCTCGGCGAGCCGCTTCTTCTGTTCGTCGAGCGAGACGAACATGGCGACCTTCACCAGCGTGGTGCCCTCGTCCACCAGCTCACGCTCGAAAGTGTTGATCTCGTCGTAGCGCGGCTCCCATTCCGTGGGCGGCACCAGGTTGTGCACCCGCACCACCAGCACGTCCTCGTAGTGCGAGCGATCGAATACGCCGAGCTGTCCGCCGCGTGGCAGCGCCTTGCGGATGCGCCACAGATAGTGATGCCGCAGTTCCTCCCGGGTCGGCGCGCCGAAGGCGGTGTGGTCGACGCCTTGGGGGTCGACCGAGCCGATGACGTGCCGGACGATGCCGCCCTTGCCCGCGGTGTCCATCCCCTGCAACACCAGCAGCACGCTGCGCTTGTCGCCGGAGCGGCCGTTCGCGTACAGCCTCTCCTGGAGCTCCGACAGCACCTGGCTACGTTCCGCGAGCAACTCGACGCCCGCCGTCTTGTCGCCGGTGAATCCCGGCCGCGCTGACGTGTCGAGCTCGGCGATACGCAATCCATCGGCTTTCAGGGCCTCGGTAGCCGGCACCGTCCACTGCTTGGCCATGACCTACAGCTAACGCCATCGCGGCCGATCAGGCCAGAAGCGAGCGCCGCGGTACGGCCGTGGCCGACTCGACGGCAACTCGACAGCGTCCGCCCGCCGCGCCCGTTCAGACGTGCGCCAAGCGCAGCAGTTGCGCGGCGAACTCCTCATCCGACACGGGGGTGAGCATGAGGTCGTGTGACGTGGTGAGCAGGTAGCGGCCGTCGCCGGTGATGTCCAGCCAGGTGCGGTGACGGGTGGGCGGTGACATGGGATTGTCCGGCTGCACCGTCACGGTGATGAAGCCGCGTCCGTCGACCGGTTTGCGCAGTGTCTGCCGGAATCGCGCCGCGCCGCGATGGCCGTTGGTGACGAACGGCTCGGTGCGATCCGGGCTCAGCACCGCGTCTTGTGGCTCGCGCATGGCGGCGAGCTTGCCCGCCCGCGCGGAGCCGATGATCTGCACCAGGCGTTCTCCCACGGCGCGGGCATGGCACATCAGCACGGTCACCTTCTCCGGCGTGGCCACCAGGATGCCCGCGTGGTTGTGCACCACCGCGGCGAAGGCGAGAATCCGTTCGACCTGCGCGGCGTTCCCGTCGCGCGAGAGGACGCCGCGTTCGCCGGAGACGGTGATGGTGGTCGCGTCGTTGCGTGCGCACAACATCAGCGCGGCGGCCAGGTCGGGGTCGGCTTGGCGGGCGAAACGCTGCGGCAAGCGCAGTGCGCGATACTCGGACTCCGTGCGCACGGTGGCAGCGGGAACCATGTTGACCGGGTAGGGCCTACGGTCCAGGCTTGTTTCGTTCGTCCAGACATGCGTGAATTCGTCCGGGGTGAGCACCCATTTCACCGCGCGCCGCCTTCGCGGACGGTGCTGGGATCAGCGGGTGTGGCATTGCTGGCCGCCGAAGGTTCCTGCGGCCGAGGGAACTGGGGAACGCGGTCGCCGGTGGCGGGCATGGTCGGGGTGTAGACGTAGGTCATCGTGTCCCGGACATCCGCCTCGATGTCTGCCGCCGCACTATCGTGTTCCATCCTACGTTTTCCACCGTAAACCGCTTCGGCGGCCGGGTCGGCCAGCGGCTCGTACCGCTGGGGCGGCGTGATCGCACCCCGGACCGTTTGCGCGGCATCGCTATTCAACTCCATCAGCCGCGCGACCGCCCGGCACACATCGTGCGCCTCCCCGCCCGCGCGGACGAACTGCCTGGTCGCGGTCACCGCCGCGTCCGCGGCGCGACCGGCCCACTGCGCGAACTCCCGATTCGTGGCATCGGAAAAGGCTTGGAACGCCGTGGCAACCGCCGTGGCGTTGGCCTGCCAGGCCGCGGCCGTCCGGCCGAGCGCCGCCGGGTCGAGCGCTTCGTGCACCAGGTCCCAGATCTGCTGGTGGGTGTAGGCGCCGAACAACTCCCGGTCCGGCGCATAAGCGGGATCCGTTGCCCCATCGGAGAATTCGGACAGTTGCCGCCGGATACCGTCGGCGGCCGCGCGTGCCGCGGAGTCAGCCATGATCGCCCCCTCAGTCGGTCCCGGCGCACCGGCGCGCGCTCACCGGGGCTCCAGGTACTCGGTGATCAACCGCAGCGCGGCCTGATTCGCCGCCTCGGCGTCGGCCAGCCGGTTCGCCGCGGCCAGATACGCGGCCTTGAACAGCAGCGCCGTCTCCTGGAACGCCGCAAGGGTGTCCAGGTACTGCCTGCCTTTGTCGGCGAAGCCGCGCGTGAGGGCGTGTCCGGTCGGCAGGTCGGGGAAGCCCGTCACATCCGTGACGAGTTGACCGTCGTCCATGGCGCGACGCAGATCGTCCACCAGCTTGTCGCATGCGGCGGCGAGATTCTCGGCGACCGCGGTGTCCAGCTCGAATGCTTCGCCCCCGCCCTCGCCGATGGCCGCCGCGTACAGCTTGCGCGCCGTCCCCTGTCCGGTATCGGGTACTGCCATCAGGAAGCCCCCTTCCGCTCGGTCCTATCCGTACCGCGCTGTACTGGATTCGCACTCTACCGCCCGTTATCGCGGCTCGGAGCGCCCCGGTGCGCGCTCCCGGGCATCGGACCGGACCGTTGTTAGACTGAACAGCGGTCCGCGGGGCAGGGGAGGCGAATGATGGCCGAAATCGACGACGGACTCCCGAAATACCTGCGGATCTCGACGTATCTGCGCACGCTCATCGAGCGCGGCGAATTGGCTCCCGGCGCCGAGGTGCCCTCCGAGCGGGAACTCGCCGCCCAATGGAAGGTGGCCAGGCCCACCGCCGCGAAGGCGCTGAACACGTTGCGGCAGCAGGGAATCGTCCGGTCCCGCCGCGGATCGGGCACGTACGTGACCGATCGGATCGCCCTGATGCGGGAGAACGCGCCGCGATACGGAACGCCGTCCGACGCCGACTCGGTGACGGTGCTCGAAGCAGCCGTGGTCACGGCGCCGCAGGAGGTCGCGGCGGAGCTCGGCCCATCCTGGGCACGTGCTGTTCTTCGAAAAGAGCTGAGCCTCGGAACCGATGGATCGGTCGCGCTGATCGGCTCCTGGTACCCAGAGGAATTCGCTGAAACCGCCCCTCGATTGCTTACTCGCGAACGGCTGCCCGGCGGGGCCCTGCGCTACCTGGAATCCGCCATTGGACGCGATACCGCGGTTGTGCGCGAGCGCATCGGCGCCCGCCTGGCCACTGCCGACGAGCGCCGTCATCTGGCGCTGCCGTCCCCGGCCGCGGTGCTGGTCGTCCACCGCACCTGTCTCGACGCCGACGGCCGGGCACTCGAGTTCCGCGCGGCCGTCCACCCGCCGGGCCGGTGGGTCCTCCAGCGGGAGTATTCCACCAGCTCAGCGGCCGATTTCCGCCGTTGACACCCCTCGACCGGAACTGGCATAGTCCAGTTATCGGAAGCGTCGAAGGGTGGGAGTTGCGATGTCCGATCAGTTGACCATCGGCGGCTGGGTGATCGTGGGGGAGCACTGCTCGGTCCGGCTGGCCCCGCTCCACCGCGACAACTACCTCGCCTTCGTCTTCGAGAGCAGCGGAACGGAATTCGAACTGGCGCTCGCCCCCGCAATCCTCCACCGCATGGTGGATCTAAGTACCGCGCCACCCGCAGCCTGACGCCAAAGGTGTTGGCGCACTGATGCGATTCACACGTTCGCGCGCTGCCCCTTGGCCAAGGCGGCCAGCTCGGCGAAGCGGACCACGTTCCCGGCAGCGCCCCAGGTGCCTTCGGGCTGTTCGTGGATGAGCACCCATACCCGCAATCCTTCGGTGGCCGCCAACCCGGCCGCGCCAAGGACGTCCGCGGTCACCTCCTTGATCAGGCCCTCCTGGCGGCGATCGGACAACGCACCCTCGGGCACGGTGACGTCGACGCGGAACCGCGGCAGATCGTCCTCGGCGCTGCCGAAAGCGCCTTCGGGCACCTCATCGATCCGGCACCAGGCCAGCGCGCGGAAGAAGGCGGTGTCGGGCGCTCCTTCCCACTTCAGCAGGGTGGTCGCGAGCGTATTCCGCAGCGCGGCGCGGTCCTCGGGAGCGAGGACTCCGATCGGGAGGGTCAGCTGAATCATCGGCATATCGAGCTCCATTCGCGAGAGATCCCGGCTTATAACAGACGTTATAACTCCTGCACGGTACGCTATGACAGTCGTTATGGGCAAGGGAGGAGAGGGATGGCCGAGATGCCGCAGGCGCGGGAACGGATGGTGGCCGGCGCGGCCGACATGATCCGCCGCCGCGGCTTGAACGCGACGAGCGTGCGTGAACTGGCCAAGCACGCCCAGGCGCCGCTGGGCTCCACCTACCACTACTTCCCGGGCGGCAAATCCGAGCTGGCCGCGGAGGCCGTACGGTTCGCCGAGACGTTCGCCGTCAGCAAGCTCGCCGATGGGCTTGCGGCCGGGCCGGTCGCCGCTCTCCGGTCGTTCGCGGACATGTGGCGAAAAGTGCTGATCGACAGCGATTTCCAAGCCGGATGCCCGGTGCTTGCGGTCGCCATCGAGGATCCCGTCGACGACGACCGGCCGCAGCGAGCCGCCGCAGCCGCGTTCGAGAACTGGACCGCGCTGCTGGCGCGATCACTGCGCGACCACGGCGCCACCGACGTCGACGCCGAGCAGACCGGCACGCTGATCGTGGCCGCGCTGGAGGGCACCGTGGCGATGTGCCGGGTGGAACGCAGCACCCGCGCCATCGACCAGACCGTGGACAAGCTCGAGTTCCTGATCCGAGCCGTCACCACGGAATGATCACCGTGCCAGCGCGCGAGACACGGGGTTCCGGGGAGGACGGTGTTGTCGAGACAGCAGCGGTGTCGGACAGGGGACGCTAAGTCGATGTTAAGCCGATTGCAAGTCCGCGCCGCAATCATTGCCGACAGCTAGGTACAGCTCGGACAGGAGTGACACATCGTGAATCAACGAGCGAGCACGGCTATCGGGATTGCCGCGGTGGGAATCGTGGCCGCGGGGTTACTGGCGCCGCGGGCCGCCGCCGATCCGAATCCGCAGCGGCATACGCTCGCGCCCGGTGTCTGGTGCGTGGGGACCACTTGCCGCAACGACACCGATCAGACCCATCGTATCGACTGGGATGCGATCTGCTGGAATCTCGGAGCGGCGGCGGAGTGGGTCACGGTGCCGGGGCAGCATACCTGGGTGGGACCGCACAACTGGGCGGGCCTGAATACGGAATGTCCAACCGAGCAGGAACCGGGCAAATGGGTGCAGGACCCTCCCCGCTACCTGGGTTATTACAACGATGGCCTGAGCTACTTCGAATACCCACCGCCGCGCTGGGAAGAGGGCGACACCCACAAGGGTGTAGTCCGGGATGCACGGTACACCGGTGCGGTTCCGGATAACTCGCAGCCTCCCGCCCCCTCACCGACCCAATCTCTCCTGTCTCTCCTGGGTCTCCCCACCGGGTCGGCCGGCTGAACGATCCCCTCGGCAATCCGCAGACTTCCTCTCCTATGCCGCGTTGATCGCGGCGAGGAATAAGCCGATGGGCCGCCTACCGAACCCCTACACCGGGCAGCGAACCCCGAAAGCCGCTGCGAGACTTTCGGGGTGGTACAGGATCGCCGGGGTGTTGCGGTGGCCGACTACGCGGGCTTGGTCGCGCTGACGTACTGCAGCATGCGATGGATGCGCTGGTCGATCTCCAAGAGGCCGTTGTCGGCGAAGAGGGTGGGGAAGGTCTCGGTGTCGAAGACGCGCAGACCGCTCCAACTGCCGACCACCCGGCTCAAATCGCCGATCGGATTGTCCGCACGGTGGCTGGTGGTGATGGCGATCCGGCCGCCGGGCGCGAGGACCCGGATCATCTCGCGGGTAGCGGTGAGCGGGTCCGGAATGAGGTAGAGCGCGCCGAAACAGCAGACGGCGTCGAATGTCTCGTCGGCGAACGGGAGCCTGCGCGCGTCACCGCGCAGATAGCCCACGCGGGGTCCGGCGTTGTCGACGATGGCGCGCGCCAGCATCGGCGCGGAATAGTCCACGCCGACCGCGTAGCCGTCACCGGACAGCGCTTCGCTCAGGTACTTGGTGAAATTACCCGGCCCACAGGCGATGTCGAGTACCTTCTGCGCGCCGCGCAGGCGCAGAGTGGCGACCGCGTCCCGCCGGTCGACCGCGGTGGTGCGGCCGCTGGCGAGATAGAACACCGTCGGCCGCCAGGCCCGTTCGTATACCGCGGCCAGGGCCGGGGCGTTCATGGTCTTGCGAGCGAGATTCATTGCCTCAGGCGCGGTCCACTGTGATGGTCATGCCCGCCGCGCGCAGCCGATCGGTGAGTGCGTCGCCCATCGCGGCGGCGGGCGTCAGCATGCCCGCGAGGTCGGGTTGCTTGTCGGTGTCGAACGCCAGGCACAGGCCGCTCTCGCCGAGCAGCACCGCGGTGGCCTGATATCCGGGATCGCCGGTGCCGGAGAAGGTCGCCACGTATTTCGTGCCGGACGTGGTGCGCGCGAACGTCTTCATGGTGAACCAGCCGCTGGTCCGCGCTTCTTCGCTCGGTCCGGTCCCCGGCTTGGGCAGCACCCGGTCGAGCACCTTGCGGCCCGCGGACGACCGCGACAGCAGCGCGCCCACAGTCATACCGGCCACGATGCCGCCCGCCATACCCGCGGCGATGAGCGGCGCCGCCGGTGACTTGCCCGCATTCATGACCTCGCGGTAGCGGAAATTCTTGCCGTACACCCAGCCGAGCAGACCGTTGGTGCGGCGGACGATCTTCGTGTTGTGCGCGGCCATGACGAACGTGCTCACCCAGCCGTCCAGGCTCGGGTCGATCGCGCTCGCCCGCGACAGCGCCTGATCGGATTGGCGGCCGACATCGGGATCCCGCGACTTGTCCGGGCTCAGCGAATACGGGTGGGACAGCACCTTGCCCTTGGCCGGATCGGCGGCGATCGCCTCCATCATGGCGCGACCGGAATCGATGGTGCCGCCGCTGACGCCGCCCTCGAGCCAGGCGACGGTCGTGGTGTCGACCAGCTCGCCGGTGTTGTCCTCGACCGAGCGGCGGTAGAGCTGGTAGACGTTGAGGTCGGACGGAATCGAATCGTAGCCGCAGGAATTCACGATCTTCGCGCCGGTCGCGGCGGCCTGGTCCTGGTAGGTGTCGATGGCCTCGCGGATGAACAGCGGCTCACCGGTGAGGTCGGCGTAGTGGGTTCCGGCCTTGGCGCACGCCGCCACCAGCGGCATCCCGTAGCGCAGGTACGGACCGACGGTGGTGACCACCACCTTGGTTCGCGCGGCCAGCTCGTCCAGCGCGTTCTGGTCGGTCGAGTCGGCGACCACCAGGCCCCAGTCGGCGGCCTTCGGCCCGAGTCCCTCGCGCACGGCGGTCAGCTTGTCCAGCGACCGCCCGGCCAGCGCGACGCGCGCGGATTCCGGTGCGGCGCCGGCGAGGTATTCCGCGGTCAGCTTGCCGACGAAGCCTGTCGCGCCGAAGAGGACTAGGTCGAATTCCCGTGTGTCTGGCATGGTTTTCCGTTCTGGATCGGGTCGCCGCTCGGCGGCTACTTCGTGGTCTTCTTCCGCGCGCGCGGCCGCTTCGGCGCGGCAGGCGGATGGTCGGCGAGCCAGACGTGGTGTGCGCGGCCGAGCTCGGTGACCGGTGGTTCGTCGTACAGCCATTCCCGGGCGATCCGATGCCAGTTCGCGGTGCAGCCGAGCTGACCGAGCATGCCGAAGGTCAGGAAGTCGGCGCGGCGCGAGAACAGGTGCTCCGGAGGCAGATTCTGCTGCTTCATCCCGGTGAACTCGCTGGCCCTCGGGTCGACGGCGAGCAAGAAAGCGCCGCTGGCCAGCTCGGGGGTGATGGTCAACTCCTCGTCGACCAGGCACCATTCCGAGGCCGCCAGCACGTATTCCAGGCACTCTTCGGCGCCGATCTCCTGCGGCGAATCGATCACGCCGCGCTGGATCATCAACTGCCGCAGGTCTTCGGCGCGTTCCTCGGTGGCGGCGCGCAGGCAGATCAGCTCGAACCGCACATGGTCGGGATCCATCCGGTTGAACAACCCGAAATCCAGGAAGCCGACCCGCCCGTCCTCGGCCAGCAGCACGTTGCCCGGGTGCGGGTCGCCGCAGAACTCGTTGAAGGTGAACAGCGAACCGACATAGAAGCGGTAGATGATCTCGCCGATCCGGTTGCGTTCGGCCTCGGGCAGTTGCCGGATCTCCTCGAAGCCCTTGCCCTCCACATACTCGGTGACCAGCACCCGAGTGGTGCTGAACTCCGGCAGCGATCGCGGCACGATGATGAACGGATGCTCGGTGTAGAGCTCGGCGATCTGCAACTGGGTCGCGGCCTCGGCACGGTAGTCGAGTTCGGCCTCCATGTTCAGCCGCAGCTCGTCCAGCACCGCGGGCGTCACCCACGGCATCGCGGATTGCAGCACGCGCCGGAACATCGCGAGGTTCTTCAGGTCCGCGCGCACCGCGATGTCGATGCCCGGATACTGCACCTTCACCGCGACCTGGCGGCCGTCGTGCAGGCGCGCCCGGTACACCTGGCCGATCGAGGCCGCGGCCACCGGCTCGGCGTCGAACTCGGCGAACACCGCGTCGAGCGGTGTGCCGAAATCCTCTTCGATCACCGCGCGCATGGCCGCGAAGGAGACCGTCGGCGCCGCGTTCCGCAGCACGGCCAGGCGTTTCTGGAATCGTTCCCGGTGGTCCTCGGGCACCAGATCCAGGTCGAGCACCGACATCATCTGCCCGAGCTTCATCGCGACGCCCTTCATGGTGCCCAGCACCATGACCACCTGCTCGGTGGTGCGAATCATGGATTCCTCGGCCATTTTCGCCCGAACCGCCTCGGACCTGCCCCGCATGGTCAGGCGCGTCCGCTGGGTGCGAAGCACCGAACTCGCCGCCACCGCGCCCAGCTTGGTGCCACGAGCAAGCCGAGAGGTCGGTACTTGCTTCGCCATCGAGGTACCTCCGTTGGTGCCGCGGTCGGTGCGACGGACGCGCGGGCGGTAACTCGCGTGACCATGGCCCGCGCGGACCGCCGTCGAGTACGGCGCTTGCGGTGACGCAGCGCACTCGGCGCACCGCTCGGCTTCAGACTAGCCAACGTTTCGGCAAAGTCGAGAGGGCTGATGAACTTTTGCTAGCGGTCCAGCTAGCACCTGGGCGATCGGCCCCGATCAGTCCGCCGCGGGCGTCTCGGGCGTGGGCAGCACGTGCGGCTGGGCGTTGAACACCGCGGGCGAGCCACCGGCGCGGGCCATGCCCTCGATGGCGCTCCAGGCCAGCATGGTCAGGTAATCGATGACGTCCTCACGGGACAGCGACTTGTTCGTCGACCACCAGTGCGTCGCCAGCTGGATGCCGCCGACCAGCACATACGACGCCAGCGCCGCGCCTTCGGTGCGGACGCCGCGCTCCACGGCGCGCTCGGTGATGACGGTGCACACCACCTCGGCGAAGAGCTTCTCGAACTCCGCCAGCGAGGACTGGTCGGCCGCGCCGTTGCCCATGATGAAGCGATAGACCTCCGGGTCCTCGTCGACGGTGCCGACGTACTCGGCCAGCGCCGAGCGGACCAGCTGGTATTCATCGGCGTCCAGGCTGATCGCGCCGTACACCCGGGGCATCAGGGTGGTCTCGATGTACCGCTGCATGGTCGCGTGGACCAGATCGTTCTTGTCGGAGAAGTAGCGGTACAGCACGGTCTTGGAAACGCCGATCTCGGCGGCGATCTCGTCCATGCCCGCGTTGCTGCCGCGCGCGCGGACGGCGGCGAGGGTGCCGTCGACCAGCTCCTCGCGGCGATCGATCTTGTGTTGCCGCCACCGGCGCTTGCGGCCGTCCATCCGGCCGCCGCGCACCGCCGTCGGCCGCTCGCCGATGTCGACAAGGTCTTCGGTGGACAGCGTGGGCTCCCTCGTTCGTAATTGCTCCGGTAGCTACCAGCTTAGGTCCCGGATACCCGTGATATGCGCGTTTGAGCCCGGATGCGGTGGGAACCACAGCGTCGGGCGTGCCTGGCGTGTCGAGATCCACTCGCCGGCGCGCCCGGATCCCGCGGCACAGCAGAATGGGAGGCATGCAGAAAGCTCCCGGCAACACCGCGGTGCTGAACGACCGGGGCGAGCGCGCCGGAGGCACCGCGCCTGCCGCCACGCCCCTCGGCTTCGCCGCCGTGCTCGACGAGGCGGCCAAGCGCCGCGACCTGTGGCGGATGAAGGCACTTGCCACCGGCATGCTGGCGCTGGCCACCGCGATCTATTTGTTCTGCCGCTGGACCGAATCGCGCGGTGCGGGTGGCGACTGGGTCGGCTACCTGCGTGCGGCTTCGGAGGCGGGCATGGTCGGCGCGCTGGCGGACTGGTTCGCGGTGACCGCGCTGTTCCGGCACCCGCTCGGCCTGCCCATTCCGCACACCGCCATCATCCGGCGCAAGAAGGACCAGCTCGGCGCCAGTCTCGGCACCTTCGTCGGAACGAATTTCCTCGCACCCGAAGTGGTCTCCGCGAAGCTGAACTCCGCGCGGATCTCCTGGCGGGTGGGGCGCTGGATGGCCGATCCAGGACACGCCGCCCGGGTGGCCCAGGAGAGCTCGACGATTCTGCGCGCCGTCGTCGGGGTCCTGCGTGACGAGGACGTGCAGCAGGTGATCGACAACACCATCGTCAAGCGGATCGCCGAGCCGCTGTGGGGTCCGCCGATCGGGCGGGTGCTCGCGGAACTGCTCGCCGACAACCGGCAGCAGGCGCTGCTGGACCTGCTCGCCGAACGCGCGCACCAGTGGGCGCTCGGCTCGCAGGAGACGATCGACCGCATCGTGCTGCGGGACGCGCCGCAGTGGGCGCCGAAATTCGTCAACATCCTGCTTTCCGAGCGGATCTACCGGGAACTGGTCGAGTTCACCTGGAAAATCCGTTCCAACCCCGAGCACGAGGTCCGGCTGGCGGCCAACCGTTTCCTGGAGGAATTCGCCGAAGACCTGCAATACGACGACGCCATGATCAAGAAGGCGGAACGCGTCAAGGCGCAGATCATGGGCCGGGAGGAGATCACCGGCATGGCCGAGGCCACCTGGCGGGCGGCCAAGCGGCTCATCCTGGAGTCGGCCGACGACCCGAACAGCACACTGCGGCGCAAGGTCGCCGAAAACGTCCAGCAGCTCGGTGAGCGCTTGCGCGACGAGCCCGAAATGCGTGCGAAGGTGGACGGCTGGATCGACCGTGGCGCCCGCTACCTGGTGGGCAACTACGCGGACGAGATCAGCACCCTGGTCACCGACACGGTTGCCAGGTGGGACGCCGACGAGGCGAGCAAGAAGATCGAATTGCAGGTCGGCCGGGATCTGCAGTTCATCCGCATCAACGGCACCGTCGTCGGTTCGCTTGCCGGACTGGCGATCTACACGATCTCCCATCTGATGTTCGGCGGCTGATCCGGCGGTGCGCGGAACGTTTGCCGAGACTCTGCTAGCACGCTGCTTGCAATAGCTAGCACCCTGATTTAGAATCGAACCCGTACAACCGCCAGAAGGTGAGTGATGGCAGACCAGCCCGAGGTTTCCGCCGAGTACACCGACAGATCGGACGAGCACTCGTCCGGTGTCGGCGAACGAGGGGGTCGCGTCGCCAGCGCGGCGCACGACATCGGAGGCTTCATCAGGGCGCAGCGAGAAGCCGCGCAAGTCTCGCTGCGCCAGCTCGCCCAGCTGGCGGGGGTGAGCAATCCGTATCTCAGTCAGATCGAGCGCGGACTGCGCAACCCGTCCGCCGAAGTGCTCACGCAGATCGCCAAGGCGCTGCGGGTCTCCTCGGAGGTCTTGTACGTACGGGCTGGCTATCTCGAGCAGCGGCCGCACAGTCCGGTCCGGGATGCCCTGCTTGCCGACACGTCGATCAGTGAGCGGCAAAAGCAGGTGCTGCTGGACATCTATGAATCGTTTCGCCGGGAAAACGGAGGAAACGACGTAGGGGGGGACGTTTGGGACAGCGACGTTCCGCGCACGACAACCGACACTCCGCCACGCCAGGAGAACGAAACACCATGACCGAGAAGAACGCCACCGTGACCAAGCCCCTACTCGCCACCGTCGGCGCGGGTGACGCCCTGTACGCCGCCGTCAACGACGTCGTCGCGCAGGTGCGGGAGCGTGCGGCCGCCGCCGACGTTCAGACCCGGGTCGAGGAGGCCCGCGAGCGCTTCGCCAACGTGCCCGCCGACGTGCAGGCCCAGTTCGAGTCGCTGCGCGAGCGGCTGTCGGGGCTGCCTTCCGAGCTGCCGGACGACCTCGCCGAGCTGCGCGAGAAGTTCACCGCCGAGGAGCTGCGCGTGCGGGCCGAGAAGTACTACCGCCAGCTGCTGGACGCCTACGCCGATCTCGCGGTCCGCGGTGAGGAGACCATCGAGCGGCTGCGCGCCAACGAACGCGTCGAGGAGCGGATCGGCAAGGTCGAAAGCCTCTACGGCGACGCGGTCAGCCGCGCCGAGGACGTGCTCGATCGGGTCAACGGCCTGCTCGGCCGCCCGGCCAAGGCCGAGGACGCCGCCGAGGCGGATCCGGTCGTCGAGGCCGAGGTCGTCGACGTGACCACCGAGGAGACCCCGGCTCCCGTCACGAACGGTGCGCCGAAGAAAGCTCCGGCCAAGAAGGCCACCACCGCCGCGAAGAAGGCTCCGGCCAAGAAGGCCGCGCCGAAGAAGGCCTGAACGCCGCGCGGATAACCGTTCGACGCCCTCGTGCACCCCTGGTGTACGGGGGCGTTGCTCTTATCATGGTGGGGTGAATATGGTGCACGGATTGACCGGGATGATCCTGCTGGTGCTGTGGCTGGCGGCGCTCGGTGCGACGATTTTCGCGCTGATCCACGCCGTGCGTCAGCGTCCGGACGCGTTCACCGCGGTGGACAAACTGACCAAGCCGATCTGGCTGGCGATTCTCGGGGTGGCCGTGCTCGTGCTTCTCCTCTCGCCTGCGGGGCTCGGCCTGCTTTCGTTCGCGGCGATCATCGCGACCGGCGTCTATCTCGCCGATGTGCGGCCCAAGGTGGACGAGGTTCAGCGGGGTCCGCGCTGGTGAGACGGTAGTTCGGCGGACTGGTACGGGTGCTTGCACTAGCAAGCGGCGCGAATCGGGGTTACTGTATCTATCAGTAACACAAAGGAGTGTCCGATGCGTGCAATGCTGCCGACCGCGTTGACGAGCTTCCGGGCCCTGGTCCGGGGCCTGCGCGACGCGCACAGCGCCGAGCTGCGTTCCCGTACCTACCAGACCGCTGCGTTCAATCCGCCGACGATCGCCCCCGAGGTGATCCCCGTGCGCGCCAGGGACGGCGCGCAGCTGCGGGTGCACGCCTACGGCCCGTCCGATCGGCCGGTCATCGTGCTGATCCACGGCTGGACCTGCTGCCTGGAGTACTGGAACCCGCAGATCAACGCCTTCGTCGGCGAGTACCGCGTGATCGCCTACGACCAGCGCGGCCACGGCGAGAGCGAATACGGGTCGAGCAAGCTGGACATGGAGCTGCTGGCCGACGATCTGGCAGCGGTGCTCGACGCCGCGCTCGCGCCGGGACAGCGGGCCGTGCTGGTCGGCCACAGCCTAGGCGGCATGACCATGCAGGCGTGGGCCGGACGCTACCCCGAGCGGGTCGAGAAGCAGGCGCTGGCGGCGCTGCTGGTCAATACCGCGGCCGACCGGCTGATCCTGGAGACCACCCTCGTGCCGCTGCTGAACCGGCCGCTGCGGCTGCTGCAACTGAAGGTGCCGCTGCCGTTCCTGTTCGGCAGGCTCGGACTCGGGACTCCGCTCGTCTTCCCGCCCATCGCGCCGGTGCGCTGGCTGTTCGCACGGCAGATCCTCACCACCGCGGCGAAAGGCGACATGCTCGCGTTCAGCATGGCCATCGTCCGTTCGTGTCCGGCGTGGGTGCGCTCCAGGTTCGGTGTGCTGCTCGCCACGATGGATGTCGGGGAGTCGGCGCGCAATCTCGTGGTGCCCACCACGGTCCTCGCGGGCCAATTCGACGACATGACCCCGCCGGTCCACTCCGAACGGATCGTCGAGATGCTCCGGCGGACCGGCAATCTGATGCGCTACGGCGTGCTGCCCACCGGGCATCTCGGCAACGTCGAGGCCTACGAGCGGTTCAACGAGGAACTCGCGCGCCTGCTCGCCGCGGTGCGCCCGCGCCGCCGCGCCGACCTCGTGGGCTGACTCCCGGGCCTGTTCCGGCGGTCAGGAGAACACGACCGTGCGGCGGCCGTGCACCAGGACTCGTCCTTCCAGATGCCAGCGCAGGCCGCGCGCCAGGACCACCCGCTCGATGTCACGGCCCTGGCGGACCATGTCGCGCACCTCGTCGGCGTGGTCGATGCGGATGACGTCCTGCTCGATGATCGGGCCCGCGTCCAGTTCCGCGGTCACGTAATGGCAGGTGGCCCCGATCAGCTTCACGCCGCGGGCGAAGGCCTGATGGTAGGGGCGCGCGCCGACGAACGAGGGCAAGAAGCTGTGGTGGATGTTGATCGCCTTGCCCGCCCAGTGCTCGCACAGTTCCGGGGGCAGCACCTGCATGAACCGGGCGAGCACCACCGCGTGCGGGTCGTGCGCGTCCACCAGGGCGCGGACCTCTTCGAACGCGGGACCGCGCTCGGCCGGGTCCTTCGGGAACGGCACGTGATGGAATTTCACACCGTGCGCCTCGGTCATCGCCGCCAGATCCGGATGGTTGCCGATCACCGCCTCGATGGTGGCGGGCAGCTCGCCGCTGGCGGCGCGTCCGAGCAGGTCGTGCAGGCAGTGTCCGTCCTTGCTGACCAGCAGGACCGCGCGGCGGCGCTCGCGGGAATCCAGCAGTTGCCATTCGGTTTCCGGACCCAGGTCGGCCGCCACCCCGGCGAACCGGTCCCGCAGTTCCTCGATCGAGAACGGCACCGTCGCGGCCTTGATCGCCTGACGCGTGAAGAACCACCCGGTGTCGAGGTCGGAATGATAGCCCGCCTCCACGATCGAGCCGCCGAACTCGGCGATGAACGACGTGATCCCCGCGATGATGCCGGGGCGATCCAGGCACCCCAGCGTCAATACATAGCGGCGGTCGTCCGTAACGGGTGGAGCGGAACTCATGCCCCCATCCTCCCAGGTGCGCTGCGGGGGATTTGCCGCGGCGTCGGAAATGCGCCGCACCGTTCCAGGCTGCGGGAGTGCCGGTCATCGACCCGTGGGTCTGGCGAACGGGATGGATCAGAGATCGTAAAACGGGTCGGCGTAATGGAATTCGCCGACTATTTGCGAGTCGTAGGCCGACAGCGAGCGGACCTGGAAATGGCTGATCCAGGCGGGCTCGTCGGGGGTGATGCCGAGGCGGGCGGCGGGGACGAAGCCGAAGCGGGGGTAGAACTCCAGGCTGCCGAGCAGGCCGACCAGCGGTTCGTCGAGGGCGTCGGCGGCGCCGAGGGCCGCGTGCATGAGTGCCGAGCCGACGCCTGCCCCTTGATGGTCGGCGAGCACGCCGATCGGGCCGAGCGCCAGCACCGGGAACGGGCCGACCGTGGCCCTGGTCAGGCACAGGTGGCCGACCACGCTGTCGTGCTCGATCGCCACCAGCGAGAGCGTCGGGATCCAGCCCTCGTCGCTTCGCAAGCGGTCGATGAGGCCCACCTCGGGCGGATCCGCGCTGCCGCGGTCATCGGACGCGTCGGTGCCATCGGAATCGATGGCGGTGGCATAGTGCGGTGCGAATGCGCTGCGATGCACCGCCGCGATCGCAGCGGCGTCGTCGGCGCGTTCGCGACGGATCAGCACGGTCGTCTCCTCCCGAACGAAGTAGGGCCCATCCGCACACGTTAGTCAGTCGGCCGTGGCGTCACGCTCTCCGATGCGCCATCAGCTACGAGTGTGCGTGAAGCGCCTCCAGGTACGCAACGGAATTCGCCCACGGAACCGGTCTGGCGTTCGGTGTGCCAGACTCTCACCCCATGGCAGAATCCGCGTCGCTGACCAGGTCGGAAGTGGCCGCAATGATCGACCATACGCTGCTGGCCCCGGAGGCGACTCCCGCCGAAGTCGCCGCGCTGGTCGAGGAGGCGCGCGGGTTGGGCGTGCTCGCGATCTGCGTGTCGCCGTCCATGTTGCCGGTGCTCGCGCCGGGGCTCGTGGTCGCGACGGTCGCCGGATTCCCGTCGGGCAAACATCATTCGCTGGTGAAGGGCGCCGAGGCGCGGCTCGCGGTGGACCAGGGAGCGGGCGAGGTCGACATGGTGATCGATGTCGGCGCGGCGCGTGCCGGGGATTACACGGCGGTGCTCTCCGACATCGTCACGGTGCGCGAGGCCGTCGGCGATCGAGCGCTGTTGAAAGTGATCATCGAATCCGCCGCGCTGTCGGATCAGGCGATTGTCGAGGTGTGCCGGGTCGCCGAGCGCGCCGGAGCCGATTTCGTGAAGACGTCCACGGGTTTTCACCCCGCCGGTGGCGCCAGCGCCCACGCGGTGCGGCTGATGGCGGAGACGGTCGGCGGGCGGCTCGGCGTCAAGGCCAGCGGCGGAATCCGCACCGCCGAGGCCGCGGCCGAGATGATCGCGGCGGGCGCGACCCGGCTCGGGCTGTCGAAATCCCGTGACGTGCTCGACGGCTTTCCGGCCTGACCCACCCGGAATCTGTTCGGCGGTCTAGGCATTCGGTCCACCCCGCGGCGTGTCCGGCGATCGGCCCGAATGCCTTGCGGCCACCAGGATTCAGCAGCGCGCCCCGGAACTGTCGCCCGCGGACTCCAGCTGGGAGTGTCCACCGGCCAGCTTGACGTCGACGCCGGAATCGGTGACCTTCAGATCCGTCGCCGACATGCCGAGCGGATAGCTCTGCAGGCTCCGGGTGAAGATATCGACGATGCTCTGCGCCAGATCCGACGGCACTCCGATGCCGAGCAGTTGCGCCGACATGGTCTCCACCTCCACCGTCCCGTTCTGGATCTGCGGCTTCAGCTGAAGCTCCGCCAGACCGCCGAGCACGGCCAGGGTGAGCATGCCCGAGCTCTCCGACGAGCTCACCCCGGTGACCAGACCGCCGAGCGTCTCCTTGATGCCCTCGTTGCTCCAGGTGACGTCGGCGGAGGAGCTGCCGATCGTGCTCCCGTTCCGGTCGGCGACGTCGACGTCCCGGAAGACGGCGTGCACCACCATCCCGACGGCTGGGCCGAATCTGGTGTCGTCGCTGTTCACCCGCACCGAAGGCACCTTGCCGTCGATCCAGGTGACCAGCATCGGCTTGGGACCGAAGCTCACATCGATCTTCGACCCCATGTCCTTCTCGAATTGCGTGCTGATACAGCTCGCCACCGAGTGCCTGGCGTATGCCTCTCCGCCGACCAAGACCGTCGCGAGCAGAATCGCTACCACGGTCAGGGCGATCAGCAGGGCCCGCCGGTTGATCGTCGAGGTGGACGGCGTGTTCGTACTCATGGTGGCGATTCTTCCCGACCTTTCTGTGCCGTTTCTGTGGAGGCATTGAGGGGTTCGAATGTGACATGCAGCACAAACGCCGAGCGTAGCCTGGTGCGCATGGCTGGCGATGCGGCAAGCCGCGCGATCGGATCCGCGGAACAAGGATGGCGTGTTCTGCGCCGATGGGCCGGGCGGCACGCCGGTTTCTTCACCACCAGGCAGGCCCTGCGCACCGGGTGCGCGGCGCGGGTGCGGGACGGGCTCGGCGATGGTTCGGTGACCAGGGCCGGGACGGACGGCCTGCTGCGGCTGGCCGGATGGCCGGAGGGCCCGCTGGACGAGTACGCGATGTGGTCGGCCTGGTTCGACGGGGCCGCGGTCGTCTCCCATCACAGCGCGGCCGAGTTGCACGGCCTCGGCAGGCTGCGCCCCCGGTTCCTCCACCTGTCGGTGCGCGCGGGCCACCCGCAGGCGCCGCCGCGGTTGGTGGTCCTGCGCCGCGCGCTGACCGGCGCCGAGGTGGAATCGGCCGGTCCCTTCCTGGTGACGACGCCGGTGCGCACGGTGCTCGACCTGGCCGAGGCCGGTATCGGGCAGGCCGCGTTGAACGAGGTGGTCGCCGACGCGGTCGCCATCGACCGCTGTGCGGGCCGGGAGATCAGCGACGCCGGTGCGGGACTGGCGCCACGCGCGGCCAGAAGGGTGTATCGCGCGCTCGCCGTCGCGTGACGGCGATCAACCCATGCCGACCGGCGCCACGGCCGACCACGGCACCGACAGCACGTTGTCGCGCAGGCGGCGGCGGTAGTGGCGGATCGGGAAGCCTTCCTCGCGCAGCGACCGCGCGGCGGCGCGCCAGCGCACCCGGGGACCGTAGGGAGCCAGCGGCGCGGCGCGGGCCCACGCGCGGTCCGCGGCGGCGAGCAGCGCGTGGATCGGCTCGCCGGGGACGTTGCGGTGGATCAACGCCTTCGGCAGCCGTTCGGCGAGATCGGAGGGCCGCTCCACGGTGAACGGATCCCAGGCCAGCGTGAGTGAGCGCGGGCCGTCCCGGTCGAGCAGGACCCAGGCGCAGCGCCTGCCCACTTCGTCGCAGGTGCCGTCGACCAGCAGACCGTCCGGCGCCAGCCCGGACCGGATGGTCGACCAGGCATCGGATACGGCCGATTCCGGATATTGCCGCAACACATTGAACGCGCGCACCAGAACCGGTCGCAGCCCCGCCAGTTCGAATCCGCCGCGGGCGAAGGTCACGCCGTCGCGGCCGGGCACCACACGCTGCGGATCGATCTCCAGACCCACTACCCGCACGTCGGCGCGCACCATGCGCAGCCGCGCGGCCAGCTCGAACGTGGTCCACGGGCTGGCGCCGTACCCGAGGTCGACCACGAGCGGATCGGCCGCCTCGCGCAACCGGGCGGCGACGAATTCGTCGTTGATCAGCCAGCGATCGCTGCGGCGGAGGCGGTTGACTGCGGTGGTGCCACGGGTGATGGTGCCGACCGGTTTGGTCAGCGGGTGGGGTGGTGTTCTTCCAGCCACTGAACCGTGAACTCGGCCTCGCCGCGGAACAGGTCGACCAGGTTCACCAGCATCAGCTGCTCCAGGCGCGGTCCGACCATGGGGATGAAGACCTTCGCTTCCGAGGAGAAGCGCATGGTGCAGCCGGTTTCGGTGGGGAAGAGGCGGATGGCGCCGCCGAGGTTGCCCGGCCCGGCCGGAATCGACGCCGAATACTTGCCGGTGATCTCGTCCGCCGCGTAGGGGCCGTAGCTCTCCTTGCGGGTGATCACCATGTCCTTGCGCAGCACCGTCTGCGCGAGCTCCGGCAGCATCTCGCGGGGCAGGATGTGGTGCAGTTCGATGTCGATGCCGCCGTCGCCCGCCTCCAGCTTGACCACCTCGTTGCCGGGGGTGTATTTCCGCATCTCTTCGATCCGCGCTTCCCAGTAGTCACGGTTCGACAGCGCCGCGTACAGCTCTTTTGTGGTGTGCAGCGGATAGCGGGCGGAGTAGTCCAGTCGGCGTGCCATGGGCTCACAGGTTACTGGGTCCGGTAACAGGTACCTCGGCGGGCGGGTGGTGTGCGGAGATCACACAAACGCGGTTACCGGCAGATGTGGCCGGACCCGGTGTCGGCTTTGCGGTGCGGATCAGTGCGACGCGATCCACTTCTCGGTGAATTCCGCCTCGTTCTTCAGCAGCTCGGTGAGGTGCTCGTCGATCGCCTTCTCGATCTTGCCGCCGAACAGCGGAATCTTGACCTCGATGGTGCCCTCGACCGTGACGGCGGCGCCGGAGCCGTCGGCGGACAGCACGATGGTGCCGCGCACCTGGGCGGGCGCGCCCTCGACGCGCGCTTCGAAGGAGGCCGTGTCGCCGTTCCAGTGCTCGACACGGGGGATGACCAGGTCACCGGGGCGTACCGCGGTGATCGCGGGCGGCAGCTTTTCAGCGGCGATGGCCTGCACCATCTCGACGTCCACTCGCTCGCCGCTGACGGTGACCGACTCCAGCCGGGCATTGGAGCCGCCGACCTCGGTGATGCGGTCCTTCCAGTACTGCTCATCCGCGAAGGCCGCGCGGACGGCGGCGGGGGAATGCGAGTAGCGGGCCGTATACGCCAGCGGTGTAGCCATGGGTCCACACGCTACCGTGCGGCGCGCGAACTACACGAGCGGTGGCATCGGACCTGCTCGCGTAGTGCACCGCACGCTACCGTGTGGCGTGCGAACTTCACGTTTGGTGCTGTCGGATCTCCTCGCCGACACCGGCGCGCGGCTGCGCGAGGACGTGCGGCTGGCGGAACTGACCACACTGCGGGTGGGCGGACCCGCCTTGGTCGCCGAGTGCGCGACGACCGAAGCGCTGGTCGCGACGGTGCGCGCGCTGGACGCCGCGGGCGTGCCGGCGCTGCTGCTGGCCGGCGGCTCGAATCTGCTTGTCGGCGATGACGGTTTCGACGGCGTTGTGGTCCGGGTCGCCACCACCGGCGTCGAGATCGGCGCCGACGGCGTGGTCGCGGAGGCCGGAGCAAACTGGGACGACGTGGTGGACGCCACAGTCGCCGCCGGATTCGGCGGGCTGGAATGCCTGTCCGGCATTCCCGGTTCGGCGGGTGCGACGCCGGTGCAGAACGTCGGCGCGTACGGCGCCGAGGTGGCGAACCTGCTGCGCCGAGTGCGTCTGCTGGACCGCGCCAGCGGTGCGATCCGCTGGGTGGCGCCGGAGGAGCTCGGGTTCGGCTATCGCACCAGCGTGTTGAAGCACCGCGACGACGCCGTGGTGCTCGCGGTCGATTTCGCGTTGCGCACCGACGGTTCCAGCGTGCCGCTGCGCTACGGCGAACTGGCCACCACGCTGGGCGCCGAGGTGGGCGAATCCCGGCCCGCGCCGCAGGTCAGGGACGCGGTGCTGCGGCTGCGCGCGGGCAAGGGCATGGTGCTCGACCCGGCCGACCACGACACCTGGAGCGCGGGATCGTTCTTCACCAACCCGGTGGTCGCCCAGGATCGGGTGGCGCAGGTTCGAGCCGCGATCGCCGCGCATGTGGGCGATGTCACGGTGCCGACCTACCCGGCGGTGGGCGGAGTCAAGTTCTCCGCGGGTTGGCTGATCGAGCGGGCGGGATTCGCGAAAGGGTTCCCCGGCGCGGAGGCACCGGCCCGGTTGTCGACGAAACACACACTGGCGCTGACCAATCGCGGCAGCGCCAGCGCGGCCGACCTGGTGGCGCTGGCCAGAACAGTGCGCGACGGCGTCGCCCACCGCTTCGGGATCCGTCTGGAGCCGGAACCGGTAACCGTCGGCATCGCACTGTGATGATCCCTACTCCCGACTGGATGCGACCCAACGTGACATCTGGTTTCGTGAGCACAGGGGTAACTCACCGGGTACGCCCACAACTCGAGGAGTACCCAACGTAGGACCTGAACGTACGCCCTGCGCCACCCAACTAGTACGGCCTGAAGACGCGGAGAGGCGGGGGAGCGAGGAGGGGGAGCGAGAGCGACGCCACACGCTGCGAGGACGGGTCCGGCCTTGCGCCGCGCGTAAATTCGACACAGTGAGCGACCGACAGATGATGCCCCGCGCGGCGGCCGCGGCGTCGGCCGTGCTGCTGGTAGTCGTCGCCCTGGTATGCGGATGCACGATCGACCGCGGCGCGGCAGGCGGCCGCGACGACGGGCCGATCGCCAAGGTGACGTTGGTTCCCGCCGACGACGCCGCGAACGTCAACCCGACCGCGCCGGTCTCGGTGTCGATCAGCGACGGCACGATCGACCAGATCGCGCTGACCAACGCCGCGGGCAAGCAGGTCCGCGGTGAACTCGCCCCGGACAAGCGCGGTTACACCATCACCGAGCCGCTCGGCTACGACGCCACCTACACCTGGTCGGGCACCGCGGTAGGGACCGACGGCAAGCCGATTCCGATCGAGGGTTCGTTCCGCACGCTCGCGCCGAAGAACACGGTCCCCGCGACCATCAATATCGGCGACAACCAGGAGGTCGGCATCGCCGCACCGATCATCCTGCAATTCAAGTCGTCCGTGCCGAACAAAGCCGCGGTGGAGAAGGCGCTCACGGTAACCACCGACCCGCCCACCGAGGGCGCGTGGGCTTGGTTTCCGGACGACGGCGGTTCGCGGGTGCACTGGCGCCCGAAGAATTACTGGGCACCCGGCACCACCGTGCACGTCTCCGCTCGGCTCTACGGCCTCGACCTGGGTGGCGGCAATTACGGCTATTCCGATCTGACCTCCGATTTCCGCATCGGCCGCAGCCAGATCGTCAAGGCGAACGCGCCGAGCCACCGCATGCAGGTGGTCCGCGACGGACAGACCGTGTTCGATTTCGCGGTCAGCTATGGCGAGGGCAACGAGCCGCGCAACGTCACCCGGTCCGGCATTCACGTGGTCACCGAGAAATACGAAGACTTCATGATGTCGAATCCGCCGTATTACACCAATGTCCGCGAACGCTGGGCGGTCCGCATTTCCAACAACGGCGAATTCATCCACGCCAATCCGGAATCGCTTTCCGCACAGGGTTCGGCGAACGTCACCAACGGCTGTATCAATCTCTCGCCCGCCGACGCACAGGTCTATTTCCCCACCGCGCTCTACGGCGATCCGGTCGAGGTGACCGGGACGTCGATCCCGCTCTCCGCTGCCGACGGCGACCTCTACGACTGGACCATCGACTGGAACACCTGGAAGAGCATGTCGGCGTTGCAGGGCGCACCGTCGGCGGTGGTGTCGGCGACGCCGGTGCCGCCGCAACCGGCCGGCGGCCGCTGAGGTGCCGGCGGCGCCTGAGACACGGTCGTAGCCGCAGCACACGGCGCGGTCAGTTGAGATATTTGGCACTGCCGACCGCGTTGGGCTCCTGTTCCCGTTCGATGTGGTGGTCGGCGGCGCGTTCGGCGCGGACCGCATCGTGCCGTTCGGCGAGCAGGTCGCGGATCTCGATCAGCAGTTCGATCTCGGTGGGCTCGGCCGCCTTGGTGGTGCCGAAGCGGTTCTTGATCGTCTTCATCGGCAGGATCAGCACGAAATACAGCACGGCCGCGACCATGACGAAATCGATGGTCGCCGTGATGATCGGCCCGATGGCGATGAACGTGGCGGGCTTGGAGGCAATCAGCTGCACGCCGAGGCCCAGCTCATTGGTGCTGCCGAAGACGGCGAGCAAAGGATTGATGATGCCTTTCGTCACCGAGGTCACCACGGCGGTGAACGCGGTGCCCATGACGACGGCGACCGCGAGATCGATGACGTTCCCGCGCATCAGGAAGTCTTTGAATCCTTTGAGCATGAGCCGAACCACTCCCATCCGATGTCCTGCGTTCGGTCCCCCGGATGCTAACGGCTCGGGTCGGCCTCCTAGCCGCGACGGGCGAATCGACCCGGGTCGGCCTGGTCGCGCGGCTTCACGATGATCTGGTCCAGGTTCACGTGCGGGGGCCGCGACGCCACGAAACCGACGATCTCCGCGATGTCCTGGGCGACCAGCGGGTCGATGCCCTCGTACACCTTCGCGGCGCGCTCGGCGTCGCCGCCGAAGCGCACCAGGGAGAACTCGGTTTCCACCGCACCGGGGGCGATTTCGGTCAGCCGCACCGGCTGTCCGAGCAGCTCGCCGCGCAAGGTTCGGTGCAGCACGGCCTGCGCGTGCTTCGCTGAGGTGTAGCCGGATCCGTTGTCGTAGGCGGTGAACGCGGCCACCGACGTGATGGTGACGATCAATCCGTCACCGGAGTCGATCAGCTTCGGCAGTAAGCCCTTCGTGACGCGCAGGGTGCCGAGCACGTTGGTCTCCCACATCCAGCGCCAGTCGTCCAGGTCGGCCTCCGCGACCGGCGCCAGGCCCTTCGCGCCGCCCGCGTTGTTGACCAGCACGTCGACGCGTTCCACCGCGTCGGTGAACGAGCGCACCGACTCCTCGGAGGTGACGTCGAGTTCCACTGCGGTGCCGCCGATCTCGTCGGCGAGGCGGTGCAGCCGGTCGAGCCTGCGGGCGCCGACGTAGACGTGATAGCCCTGCGCGGCCAGCTGCCGGGCGGTGGCCTCTCCGATTCCCGAGCTGGCTCCGGTGACGACGGCGGTGCGAGTACTCATGCCCGTGATCCTAAGTGCGCGATGTTTGCCACGGCCGAGCTGTCGCCGGGATCACGGTTAGCCTGAGTTCCATGCCTATTCGGGATGTGCTGAGCGCGGACGGAACGACCATCGTCTACCGGGTGAGCGGGCCGGAGGGCGCCCGCCCGCTGGTGCTGCTGCACGGCTGGTCGGCGAATCTGCGCTGCTGGGGCGCGGCCGCGGACGACCTCGCCGCGCACTTCCGGGTGGTCGCCGTCGACCTGCGCGGCCACGGCTACTCCGACGCGCCCGCCGCGGGCTACGACGATCCGAAGAATTGGGCCGCCGACGTCGCTGCGGTGCTGGCCGCCGAGGGCATCGCGTCCGGCGCGGTGTTGCTCGGCTGGTCCTACGGCGGGATCGTGCTGTCGGATTACCTGACCGCCTACGGTACGGATGCCGTCGCGGGGGTGGTCTACAGCGGCTCGATGGCGAACATCGGCCCAGGTGTGCCGGGTGCGGCGACCGGGAGCCTGATGCGTGAGGCGATTCCCGGCGTGTTCGACGAGAGCGCGGGCCGCGCGGTGCGGGCCTTCGGTGCGTTCGGCAATGCCAACACCGGGCCGGGACCGGACAAAGGGCCGGACGCCCAGCGGCTGTTCGGGGCCAGCCTCGCCACGCCGCCCGCGGTGCGCAAAGCGCTGTTCTACCGGACCGTCGACAACACCGAAACGCTACGTACGCTGGACATTCCGGTACTCGTCCTGCACGGGACCGAGGACAGGGTTGTCCCGATCGAGAACGGCCGCTACATCGTCGACACGGCCCCGGACGCGCGCGCGTCGTTCTGGGACGGCGCCCAGCACGGCCTGTTCATCGAGGATCGCCCACGGTTCGTCGCCGAGGTGAGCGCGTTCGCCGCTGACCTGTGATCCCGGGCATCTGCTGTGTGATAGCTCTCACTTGGTGCGGTCAGGGCGTCTGAGACCGGCACGGCGCCGTGCACTATGGAGGTGTGAGTCAGCGCCTGGACCTACGGCCGAACCGTATCGCCGTGCTATCGGTGCACACCTCACCACTCGCCCAGCCAGGGACCGGCGACGCGGGCGGTATGAACGTCTATGTCCTGCAAACAGCCGTTGAGCTGGCTCGACGCGGCACCGAGGTGGAAATCTTCACCCGCGCCACCGCCTCGAACCTCCCGCCCGTCCAGGAGGCCGCACCCGGCGTGCTGGTGCGCAACGTGGTGGCCGGACCGTTCGAGGGGCTGGACAAGCAGGATCTGCCCACGCAGCTGTGCCCGTTCACGGCGGAGGTGCTGCGCCAGGAGGCCAGGCACCTGCCCGGGTACTACGACCTGGTGCACTCGCACTACTGGCTGTCCGGTCAGGTCGGCTGGCTGGCCAGGGACCGCTGGCGGGTACCGCTTGTGCACACCGCGCACACGCTCGCGGCGGTGAAGAACGCCGCACTGGCCGAAGGCGACTGTCCGGAACCGGCGACCCGCGAGATCGGCGAGAAGCAGGTGATCGCGGAGTCGGATCGGCTGGTCGCCAATACCGCCGAGGAGGCCCGTCAGCTGGTCGAGCTCTACGGCGCCGACGCCGAGCGGATCGACGTGGTGCCGCCCGGCGCGGATATGACCTGCTATCGCCCCGGCGACCGGACCGCCGCGCGGGTGGCGCTCGGGCTGGCCGCCGACGAGCGGATCGTCGCGTTCGTCGGCCGCATCCAGCCGCTGAAGGCGCCCGACGTGCTGGTGCGTGCCGCGGCCGAAGTGCTGCGCGAGGATCCGGAGCGCGCGCTGCGCGTCCTCATCGTCGGTGGACCGTCCGGCAGCGGCCTCGAGCGACCCGACGCGCTGATCGAGCTGGCCGCCGAACTGGGCATCGCCGACCGGGTCAGCTTCCTGCCTCCGCAGCCGCCGGACCGGCTGGTGCTGGTCTATCGCGCCGCCGACCTGGTCGCGGTACCGAGCTACAACGAGTCCTTCGGCTTGGTCGCCATCGAGGCGCAGGCCAGCGGCACCCCGGTGCTCGCAGCCGACGTCGGCGGTCTCGGCACGGCCGTGCGGCACGACGTCTCCGGCCTGCTCGTCTCCGGGCACCGCACCTCGGACTGGGCGAACGCGCTGCGCCGCCTGCTCGACGACCCGGATCGGCTGCACCGGATGAGCGAGCGAGCCGTCGCGCACGCCGCGAACTTCTCCTGGGCGCACACCGCCGACGGTTTGCTCGCCAGCTACTCCGCGGCGCTGGCCGGTTTCCGCGACGATCGCGCGGTGCTCGGCGGTCGTGGCCTCGCGCACAGCGTGTTGCGCGACGACGCCCACGACCCGCTCTCCGTCGAGCGCAGTAGCCTGGCCGGCGAACGGACGGCCGCTCTCCTCGGGGAGAGCAGCCAGGCCAGGTCGCGGGCGCTGTGGCGGCGCCGGATGGGAGTACGCCGGTGAACGAGGTACAGGCGACCGCGCAGCTCATCAACGAGACGCTGCGCGAGAGGGAGATCGAGTACACCCGCCCCGGCGACGAGACTTTCGTCGTCGTGCTGCCCGGCGAGCGCAAACTCAAGACCACGGTGATGCTCACGGTGGGCAAGCACGGGATCCGCGTCGAAGCGTTCGTCTGCCGCAAGCCGGACGAGAACTTCGAGGGCGTCTACAAATTCCTGCTGCGCCGCAACCGCAGGCTCTACGCCGTCGCCTACACGCTGGACCGGATCGGCGACATCTACCTTGTCGGCCGGATGGCCGCGCACGCCGTCACCCCTGACGAACTGGATCGGGTGTTCGGCCAGATCCTCGAGGCGGTCGACGCCGATTTCAATGTGCTGCTGGAACTCGGTTTCGCCGAATCCATTCGGCGCGAATGGAAGTGGCGCGTCTCGCGAGGCGAGTCGTTGCAGAACCTGCGCGCCTTCGAGCATCTGGTCGACTCGGCCGACAAGCCCTGAGCCGGTCGGTCGCCGGAACCGGTGCGCGGGCTCGGGTCCTGGGTGACAATCTCCGGTGGCTCGGATCGGCGAAGGGGCACGGCGTTGACAGTTCTCGCTCTGGATATCGGCGCGACGAAGTTCGCGGCTGGGGTAGTGCACCCCGGGTATGCGGTGCGCGATGTGCGGCAGGTGGACGTGCCGCGGACGGGCGTGTGGGACGCCTGTCGCGGACTGCTGCTCGAGGTGGCGGGCGCGGAGCCGGTCGTCGCCGTTGGGATCGGTTCGGCCGGGCCGGTGGACGTGCGGACCGGTGTGACGGGGCCGTTGAACATCCCCGAGTGGAAAGCGGGATTCCGGATCGTCGCCGCCGTGCAGGAACTGTTCCTCTCGGCCGCGATTCGATTCGCCATGGACGGCGCCTGCCTGGCGTTGGCCGAGCACCGCGTCGGCGCGCTGCGCGGCGTACCCGACGCGCTGGCGATGACCGTGTCGTCGGGGATCGGCGGCGGGCTGATCGCGGACGGCAAGGTGCTGCTCGGGCGCACCGGCAACGCCGGGCATGTCGGGCACATCGTCGTGCCGGGCTGGGACACGCCGTGCGGCTGCGGCGGAGTCGGCTGTGTCGAGGCGGTCGCGAGCGGCATGTCGTCGGTGCGCTGGGCGCGCGAGCAGGGGTGGCCGGGCGGCACCGGCGTGCAGCTGGCCGAGGACGCCCACGCGGGCGACCGGATCGCCATCGCCGCACTGCATCGGGCGGGCACGGCGCTCGGCACGGCCATCGCCTCCGCCGCCGCTCTCCTGGACATCGACCGAGTGGTGATAGGCGGCGGCTTCGCGCAATCCGGTGCGCCGCTGTGGGATCCATTGCGCGCCGCGGTTGACCAGCACGCCCGGCTGAACTTCCTGCGAGAACTGCGCGTGGAGCAGTCCCGCGTCACCCACGGCGCCACGCTGGTGGGTGCGGGCGTGCTCGCCATGGAGCAAGCGGTCTGACTTCGCACTCCTCCCGTCCGGCCCGTCGGGGCCGTGGCGGGGAACCGATGGGACCTGGCCGAGCGCGCATGGGAGGATGACGGCATGACGTACACCCTCGTGCTGCTGCGCCACGGCGAAAGCGAATGGAACGCCCTGAACCTGTTCACCGGCTGGGTGGACGTGCACCTGACCGACAAGGGCATCGCCGAGGGCAAGCGGGCCGGGGAGCTGCTGGCCGAGCACGGCATCCTGCCCGACATCGTCTACACCTCGCTGCTGCGCCGCGCGATCTCCACCGCGAACATCGCGCTGGACGCCGCCGACCGGCACTGGATTCCGGTGGTCCGCGACTGGCGGCTCAACGAGCGGCACTACGGCGAACTGCAGGGCAAGAACAAGGCCCAGATCCGGGAGAAGTACGGCGACGAGCAGTTCATGCTGTGGCGTCGCAGCTACGACACCCCGCCGCCGCCGATCGACCCGGCCAACGAGTACAGCCAGGAGGGCGACGCGCGGTACGCGGGCATCGACGTCCCGAAGACCGAGTGCCTGCTCGACGTGGTGAACCGGATGGTCCCGTACTGGGAGTCGACCATCTCCAAGGACCTGCTCTCCGGCAAGACCGTGCTGGTCGCCGCGCACGGCAACTCGCTGCGCGCGCTGGTCAAGCACCTCGACCGGATCTCCGACGAGGACATCGCGGGCCTGAACATCCCCACCGGCATCCCGCTGCGCTACGAGCTCGACGAGAACCTGCGCCCGGTGCGTCCGCACGAGTACCTGGACCCGGAAGCGGCGGCCGCGGGCGCCGCCGCCGTCGCGGGCCAGGGCGGTAAGTAACCTCCGAAACGCGAACCCCAACGCGCTGCCACTCGATCGGGTGGCAGCGCGTTGTCTTTCCGTTCGCCGACTGTTCGGGACGGGTGTGCGCCGACGACACGCCGGATGGGTGAACGCCAGTCGGCGGTGGCGCCGTCTACGGTTCCTGCTGTGAGGGAGGATTCCGGCGACGAGTGTGGGTAGCGGTCGCTGTGACCAGCACAGAAAGCGGCGGTGTTCGGCATCGGTCAGGTTATGTGAACTGTCATTCCGAACAAAGTTGGTGTTACCCGCTGTTGTTACCGACAAGTAGGTCGGTACACTCTCGTCCGTTCGACCAGCCGAGAGGTGGATCACGTCCAATGAAGCACGCGTTGCGGGCCACAGTGGCGGCACTAGCCGTTGCCGTGCTCGCCCCCTTCCTCACCAGTGGCGCCGCCGCCGTGCCGTCGACCGGCCCCGACGGCGGCCTGGCCGGAGCCGCTTGGGCTTCCACTCAGGACGCCATCCAGCAGTACCCGAACATCCACATCCAGTGGGACGTCCCCATCACGATGAGTGACGGCACCGTCCTGAAGGGCAATGTCTACCGGCCCGCGGAGGCCTCCGGCCGCCCGATCGACACCCCGACGCCGACGGTGGTCAACCTGACGCCCTACACCAAGCTGGTGTCGAACCTGGCCGATCACGCGCAGTCCATTCCCGGCCTGTCCGACGCGCTGATCGAGCTGTTCCGGCAGATCGATATGAGCGGCACCCCGCTGTCCGGCGTCACCGACCTCACCAAGGCGTTCGGCGGCGGCGAACTGCGCAACTTCACCGTCGACCGCCAGCTGATCAAGAGCGGCTACTCGCAGGTGGTCGTCGACGTGCGCGGGACAGGCTTCTCCCAGGGCACCTGGGACATGCTGCGCGGCCGTGAGCAGCAGGACACCGTCGAGGTGATCGACTGGGCGTCGCGCCAGCCGTGGTCCAACGGGCGCATCGGCATGAACGGCATCTCCTACTCCGGGATCACCCAGGTGCAGGCCGCCGAGAAGCGCCCGCCCGCCCTCCAGGCGATCTTCCCGGTCGTGCCGGGCAGCGACCTGGTCAACGACGTGCTCGCGCCCGGCGGCGGCTTCGGCTTCAACTTCATCCCGCTGTGGCTCACCGCGATCAACGGACTCAAGCTGATCCCCGACCTGGCGTCCGTGCTCACCGGGCAGCTCGACACCACCTGGCTGGCCGACCGCGCCCGAGACCCGTTGACGTTCATGGACGTCCTGCTCAACGTCTACACCACCGCGCGGATGGAGGATCTCGACCCGCGCGCCAAGGAACTGCTCACCGACGGCTCGCGGCCGCGCCAGGACTGGCTGGGCGATCCCAGCCGGATCCAGACGCCGACCTTCGTCACCGGCGGCTGGCACGACCTGTTCGCCTACTCGGAATCCAAGATCTACAACGCGATCGCGCTGCCGCCAGGGCGGAAACAGCTCCTGATGGGCAACACCTACCACATCAACTCGGGCAACGAGTACGGCAAGCCGGGCTTGCCGCCGCGGCTGGACGTGCTGCAGCGCGCGTGGTTCGACCGGTGGCTCAAGGACATCGACAACGGCATCGAGCAGTACGGCCCGGTCACGGTGCGCCAGCAGGGCGGCGGCTGGATCACCACCGACTCGTTCGCCGTGCCGTCCGACGACGCGGCTTCCGGTGCGGTGCACCGCAGGATGTACTTGTCCGCCGCGCCCAGCGGCACGGCGAACAGCCTCTACGACGGCTCGCTCACCCCGGAGGCTACCGGCGAGACCGCGCGGCTGACCGTCGCGCCCGGCATGACCAGCATGTGCTCCAACGACGCCGCGCAGGGCAGCGCGGGCGCGCTGTCGGTGATCGACGGCTGCGCGAAGGACTCCAGGATCCAGGAGCTGAACGGGCTGACCTTCACCAGCGCCCCGGTCGCCGAGCCCACCTCGGTGTCCGGCCGGATCGCGGTGCGGCTCAACACTGTTCAGGACGCCGCCGACGGCTACTGGGTGGTCACGGTGAACGACGTCGCGCCGGACGGCCAGTCGAGCGTGCTGTCGTCGGGCCAGCTCATGGCGTCGCTGCGCGCGATCGACGACGCGAACAGCACCAAGTCCGCCAACGGCGACTACACCGACCCGCGGCCGTTCACCTCCCTGGATCAGCGGCAGCTGACGGTCCCCGGCGAGGCGACCACGCTGGACATCGCGCTGCCCGCCACCGAGGCGATCCTCCAGCCGGGCCACCGCCTGCGGGTCGACGTGTACGCGGGCAACTTCCCCAAGGGCCTGCCGATCCTGCCGATGCTCATCGACACCGGCCTGCGGCCACAGCATGTGCAGCTGGATCCCGATCGGCCGAGCTTCGTCAACATCCCGCTGCGCGGCAATCCGGGCTGGTAGACCCGGCCGGGGTGCGAGCGTGCACCCGTCGCCCATCTCACTCCGGGAGGTATGGGCGAGGGTGCACGCTCCGGTCGGCGCCCGCCGATCACGCTGTGGCGGTAGTCAGTCGACGACGGCGAACGCGGCATCCAGCGGCGGGAACATCGCGCGCGCATCGTGCCCGGCGAACCACAGGCCGACGGTGAACACCGACATCGCCTCCAGATACTTGGCGCGGTGCAGCCCACCGGCCGGGATCGCGTGCAGATCGAGGTCTTCGGCAAGCGTCGCGACCAGTCCCACCGCGGTCGCGTCGTCGCCGCAGATCGGCACGGCCAGGCGACGCCCATCGAACGTCCGCTCCCGCGACTGCCACACTTCCGCGGCACACAGGTTGAAGGCCTTCACCACGTGCGCTCCGGGCGCCTGCGCCGCGATCCGTTCGGCCACAGCGTCTTCCGCGAGCACGAAGGCGGTCGATCCCTCCGGTGCCGCCGCGTCCGGGGCGAAGGCGTTGGTGCAGTCGATCACGGTCCGACCGACCAGCAGTTCCCTGGTCGCGTCCAGCACTTCGGTCAAAGCGGAGACCGGCAGTGCCAGCACCACGACATCGCCGAAACCGGCGGCCTCGGTGATGGTTCCGGCCTGCGCACCGAGCTCGGCGGCGAGTTCCGCCGCGGCGTCGGCCGACCGGGCGCCGACGAGCACTTGGTGCCCGGCCTTGCTCCAACCGCCGCCAAGTGCCCTTGCCATCGCACCCGCGCCGATGATTCCGATTCGCATTGCAACTCCTCACTCGAAAAGCGTTCGGCATCGACGCTACGAATTCCGATAGGCACCTCGGGGTGCGCAACGTCGGTGGCAAGCTGGAGCGGTGAGCGCAGCCCCGACCGAACCGAGCACCGCCGAGCGGGTCGAATTCGCGCCCTACGGCGACTTCGAATCCGACTGCCCGGCCCGGATGGGTGTGGACATCTTCGGCAACTCCTGGTTGCCGGTGGTCGTGTACATGCTGCGCGAGGGTCCGATGCGCCCCGGCGAGCTGCGCGCGGCGATCGGCGGGATCAGCCAGAAGATGCTGACCCAGACCCTGCGCCGCATGGAACAGATGACGCTGGTGCGCCGCCACCGCTACGCCGAGGCACCGCCCCGGGTGGAATACGAGCTGACCGCGGCGGGCGAAGACCTGCTGATCCCCATCTATGCCCTCGGCGACTGGGTGGACAAACACGGCAGGGCGGTGAACCAGGCGCTGGCCGAGGCGGACCTCGAAGCAGACTGACCGGCCGGTGAATACGTCCCGGAAACGCGCCATCTAACACCGCGTAAACGTGCGGCTAACGGGGTCATAAGGTGCTATGACCTGCGCGAAACATCGTGTACCCGGAGTTGGCCGACCGGTCGGCGACCGTACGATTCAAGTGTGAGTGTTCCCCAGGCCGTGCTCTTGGCAGTCGTCGCGGCTGTCGTCGGCCTGGCAGTCGGCGGGCTACTGATCCCGTATGTCAATGCCAGGCAGGCCGCCCGCAGGCAAGCTGAGTCCGGCCTCACCATGTCGCAGGTCCTCGACCTGATCGTGCTCGCCTCCGAGAGCGGCATCGCGGTGGTCGACGAATACCGCGACGTCGTGCTGGTCAACCCGCGCGCGGAGGAACTCGGCCTGGTCCGCAACCGTCTGCTCGACGAGCGTGCCTGGGCCGCGGTGGAGAAAGTGCTCGCCACCGGCGAGTCCGCCGAGTTCGACCTGACCGCCAAGAACCCCGTTCCCGGCCGCGGGCGCATCGCCGTGCGCGGTGTCGCCAGGCAACTGTCGCGCGAAGAGACCACGTTCACCGTGCTGTTCGCCGACGACGATTCCGAGCAGGCGCGCATGGAAGCCACCCGGCGCGACTTCGTCGCCAACGTCAGCCATGAGCTCAAGACCCCGGTCGGCGCGATGAGCCTGCTGGCCGAAGCTCTGCTGGAATCGGCGGAGGACCCGGAGGCCGTGCGTCACTTCGGTCAGCGCGTGCTCGGCGAATCCCGCCGCCTCGGCAAGATGGTGACCGAACTCATCGCGCTCTCGCGCCTCCAGGGCGCGGAGAAGCTGCCCGAGCTGGAAGTGGTCGACGTGGACACGGTGGTGATGCAGGCGGTCGACCGCTCGCGCACCGCCGCCGAGGCCGCGGGTATCACGGTCAGCACCGACCGGCCGAGCGGTCTCGAGGTGCTCGGCGATGAAACGCTGCTGGTCACCGCCCTGTCCAACCTGGTGGAGAACGCCATCGCCTACTCGCCGCCCGGCTCGCACGTGTCGGTGAGCCGCTCGCTGCGGGGCGATCACGTCGCGATGGCGGTCACCGACCGCGGCATCGGCATCGCCAAGGAAGACCAGGAGCGGGTGTTCGAACGATTCTTCCGGTCCGACAAGGCGCGTTCCCGCGCCACCGGCGGAACCGGGCTCGGCCTGGCTATCGTCAAACACGTGGCCGCCAACCACAACGGGGAAATCACCCTGTGGAGCAAGTTGGGCACCGGATCGACGTTCACCTTGCGTATACCCGCTCACCACGAAGCAGGCGCCGACGACGACCACGACGGCACTGTGGTGAGCACGATAGAAACAAGCCCGCGTCCCTCGGGTCCGGGCCGACCGAATGGTGTGGAGGCACGCAGATGACGAGTGTTCTGATCGTCGAGGATGAGGAGTCGCTGGCCGATCCGCTCGCGTTCCTGCTGCGCAAGGAGGGTTTCGAGGTCACCGTGGTCGGTGACGGGCCGTCCGCGCTCGCCGAGTTCGACCGGTCCGGGGCGGACATCGTCCTGCTCGATCTCATGCTGCCCGGCATGAGCGGCACGGACGTGTGCAAGCAGCTGCGCACCCGCAGCGGCGTCCCGGTGATCATGGTCACCGCGCGCGACAGCGAAATCGATAAGGTGGTCGGCCTGGAACTCGGCGCTGACGACTACGTCACCAAGCCGTATTCCGCGCGCGAGCTCATCGCGCGCATCCGCGCGGTGCTGCGCCGCGGCGCGGGCGACGAGCTGGACGGTTCCAGCGAGAGCGGCGTGCTGGAGGCCGGTCCGGTCCGGATGGACGTCGACCGGCACACCGTCATGGTGAACGGCAAGCCGGTCACGTTGCCGCTCAAGGAATTCGACCTGCTGGAATACCTGCTGCGCAATTCCGGGCGAGTGCTCACCCGCGGTCAGCTGATCGACCGCGTGTGGGGCGCGGACTATGTCGGCGACACCAAGACCCTGGATGTGCACGTCAAGCGGCTGCGCTCGAAGATCGAGGCCGACCCGGCCAAGCCGGAACACCTGGTCACCGTCCGCGGCCTCGGCTACAAACTCGAAGCGTAAGCACACACCGGGTGACACCCCATGTGCTCACGAAGGCAACAACTGATTTCGTGAGCACATGGGTAACTCCCCGGGCACGCCCAGAACACGAGTGGCACCCAACGCAGGACCTGAACGCGAATCCCGCACTCCTCACTAGTACGGCCTGAAGACCCGGAGAGGCGGATCAGCCGAGGGCGCTGCGGCGCCCTCGGCTGTCTTGCGTCCTATACGTCAGGGGAAGTAGATCCAGGTGGTGCCGAGCGGGGTTTCGGTCTTCTGCAGGGTGATCCAGCCCAGATCGTCTTCCTGCATGCAGTCGTAGAGGTCAGCGGTGTTGGTGCCGCGGCAGGCGATGGTGTGCGAGGTGCCGTACGGGCTCGCGATCAGCAGCTTGCCCGCTGCCTTGGCGTTGACCGCCGCCGGGTCGGTGGCCGCCACGAACTCCGAGGTGAAGTCGTAGAACTTGTGCGGGTCGCCGTTCGGCTCCGCGTGGGCTACTCCGGTCAGCGAGATGGCGGCGCCCAGTGCGATGGTCGCCACGGTGAGAACTTTCTTCGACATAGCGGCACATCAAACCCCATTCGGGTGAAGCTCGCATGGCGAGGGAGTGAACCCGCCGCGTGCACGGGCGCAGCGAGCGAGCGCTCGGCCGGCAAACGATCAGGCGGACGGGCGGGTGGAATCGCGCATCCGCTCGGCGTGCACGGTGGCCGGATGCACGGCGATCAGGCCCAGACCTTCCCTGCGCTTGCAGTGTCTGGCCAGCTCCTCGTAGGCGGGCGCACCGATCAGCTCGGTCAGCTCCGGCGCGTAGGTCTGCCAGACCGGTCTGCTGCCGACGTGGGCGTCGGGGGAGCCGGAGCAGTACCAGTCCAGGTCGGCTCCGCCCGGACCCCAGCCGCGGCGGTCGTACTCGGTGATCGTGGTGCGCAGGATCTGCACGCCGTCGGGACGGTCCACCCAGTCCTGGGTGCGCCGGATGGGGAGCTGCCAGCACACGTCCGGCTTCACCTCCAGCGGTTCGATGCCGCGGCGCAGGGCCATGGTGTGCAAGGCGCAGCCGACGCCGCCCGCGAAGCCGGGACGGTTCAGGAAGATGCACGCGCCGTCGAACCGGCGGGTGCGCAGCGCGGGCTCGTCGTCCAGTTCGTCGAGCTCCAGATAGCCGTTCTTGGTGACCTTGCCGTCCGCGTTCGTGGCCTCGTCCCGCAGCTGCCAATCCTGCGGTGTGAGCATTTTCACAGCGCGTTGCAGTCGCTTGCGGTCGTCGTCGTCGGAGAGGAAGGCGCCGTGCGAGCAGCATCCGTCGTCCGGCCGGTCGGCCAGAATGCCCTGACAGGCGGGGGTGCCGAACACGCACGTCCATCTCGACAGCAGCCAGGTCAAATCGGCGACGATCAGATGCTCGTCGTTTGCCGGATCGACGAACTCGATCCATTCCCGGGGAAAGTCGAGATCGACTTCGGGGGCCGGGTCGATCTTCCTCGCTGGTCGGGACCGGGTCGGGCTGCTCGCGGATGCGCCTACCGTCACGAATTAGGACGCTAACAGTTCGATCGCCTGGGCTGAAGTGCCGCGGCACCCAGTACCGTGTTCATGTGCGGCTTGGGGTACTCGACGTCGGAAGCAATACCGTTCACCTGCTGGTGGTGGACGCGCATCGTGGCGGTCACCCCCTGCCCATGAGCTCGACGAAGGCGACCTTGCGGCTGTCGGAGAACATCGACGACGCCGGCCGCATCACCGAGGTGGGCGCGCAGCGGCTGATCGACACCGTCGCGGAATTCGCCAGCATCGCCCAGACCTCCGGGTGCGTGGAGCTGATGCCGTTCGCCACCTCGGCGCTGCGCGAGGCGACCAACTCCGACGAGGTGCTCGCCGAGGTGCGCGCGTCCACCGGCGTCGACCTGCGGGTACTGTCCGGCGTCGATGAGGCGCGGCTGACTTTCCTCGCGGTGCGCCGATGGTACGGCTGGAGCGCAGGGCGCATTCTCAATCTGGACATCGGTGGCGGATCGCTGGAGATGACCAACGGCGGCGACGAGGAACCGGACGTCGCGTTGTCGCTGCAACTGGGTGCGGGCCGCTTGACGAGGGAGTGGCTGCGCGAGGATCCGCCGGGCAAGCGCCGGGTGGCCGTGCTGCGCGACTGGCTCGACGCCGAGCTGGTGGTTCCGGCGAAGAAGCTGCTCGAGCCGGGCAAACCCGACCTCGCCGTCGGCACGTCGAAGACGTTTCGATCGCTGGCCAGACTGACCGGGGCGGCTCCTTCCGGCGCGGGCCCACGGGTGCGCCGTACACTGACCAGCTCAGGTCTGCGCCAACTGATTGCGTTCATCTCGCGGATGACGGCGTCGGACCGTGCAGAATTGGAAGGCGTAAGTTCCGATCGGTCACAGCAATTGGTGGCTGGCGCACTGGTCGCGGAGGCGAGTATGCGGGCACTGTCGCTGGATACGTTGGAGATTTGTCCGTGGGCGCTGCGCGAAGGACTCATCCTGCGCAAACTGGATACCGATATGAATGGTGGACCCGAAGCAATCTACTCGGCGGGCCCGGCGGCCGCGGACGGTAAGCCGGCGCCCGGTGGTGGCGCGCCGCTGTCGGGCCCGATCGGGACGGTGTCGTCATGAGTGAGGATTCCAAACAGCTGTCGGTCGCGGAGCTGCTGGCACGCAACGGCCAGCAGGGCGGCGCCTCGTCCGGCGGCGGCAGACGCCGCCGCAGCGGCCGTGGCATCTCCGTCGCCGAGCTGACCGGTGACCTGCCGGTCATCCGGGAGGGCGGCGGGCATTCCGCGCACGCCGCGCCCGATTCCGTCGCGGAGGAGCCCGCCTACGCGCCGCCCTCATACGACCCGCCCGGGCCCGAGCCGATTTCCTACGCCCCGGAACCCGAACCGGATCCCGCCGCGTATTCGCCCATCTCGGGCCCGATTTCGATGTACGACCCGCTGGCCGGTTATGCCCAGCCGGAACCGCCGCGGGCCGACGAGCCGTCCCAGGGCGACTATCCGAGCCCCGGTTGGTCGAGCAGGGTGATGCCGGGCCGGGAGATGCCCTCCGCCACACGGCACAGCTCGCCATACGATCCGCTCTCGCCCGATACGCCGGTGTCCGAACTGTTTTCGGCCGCGCCGGTCCCGTACCAGCCGGACCCGCTGTCCAGTGGCGCCGTGCCGGAGACGCCGCCGCGCTCCGGGCGCAGGCGCAGACGGGAGGAGCCGGAGGAGGAAGCTTGGCAGGGCATCCCCCCCGAGCCGTCCGGCCGGGACGCGCTGCCCGGCCACGGTGCCGCCGAGTTCGGCCGCAGCCGCCACGGGGAATTCGACGAGCCCGGCTTCGGCCGGTCCGAGCGCAGCCAGTCGTATGGGTTTCCCGAGCACAACGGTGTCCAGGGCGGCCGCGCGGCAAGGCGCAGAGCGGCCGAGGCGGCGGAGGCGGCCGACGCGGTCGAGGAACTCGGGCCCGCCACCGCGGCCTGGTCACCGGCCACGGGCGGCTTCGCACCCGAGTCCGAGCCGCTCCCGCTGCCCGACGCACGGTCGAAGCCGGGACGTCCGCTTCCCCCCGACCCGCAGCCGGAGGCGCACCGGCGACCATCCCGGGGCAACGCCACGGGCGAGAACGGCCTTCCGGCCTGGTCCGCCCGCCGCCACAAGTCGCCCGACCCGGCGCCGGAGTCCGGCGGGATCCCGACGGCCGCGTGGTCGCTGGCCAGCCAGGACCAGCAACTGGTATCCGGGCAGACGGTCGCGGGCGACCTGCTGCGGGACGGCATGGAGCGGGCGGAGCGCGCCGGAACCGGCCGCGGCAGGCGCGGCGCCGCTCGTTCGGCGGTCGACGTCGAGGAGCTGGACGGCGCCACCGATGTCTACGAGCCGATCGACCTGGACATCGAGGACGAGGAGAGCGAAGCCGACGAGCGGCCTCGGTCGGCGCTGCGGGAACGCGCGATGTCGCCGCGTCGGTCGCGGGCGGCCAAGAAGGCGGAAGACGACGCCAACCGGCGCCAATGGATGATCCTGGGCGGCCAGAGTACCGGCGCGGCAATCGCGGGAATGTTGCTGTTCAAGGGTTTCGAGCGCATGTGGGAGATGCTGCCCTGGGTGGCGCTGGCCCTGGCGATGATCGTGATTCTCGGCTTGGTGGCTCTCGTGCGGATTCTGCGCAGGACCGACGACATCCTCAGCACTGTGATAGCCGTAGTCGTGGGCATCTTCGTCACGTTGGGGCCACTAGCCTTTCTCCTCAGCACGAACTGAGTAGGAGCGGCCGTGGGGAACATCGGGCAGGCAGGCGAGAACGGGACGTGGCAGGCGGACTCGTGGACCGAAGCCGGTTCGCCGGACAAGCCAGCGCCTCGGTCGACGCCGATCCAGGTGGGCCTGTCCACGGCGTCGGTGTACCCGCAGAACGCCGAGGCCGCGTTCCGCTACGCGGCCGAACTCGGTTACGACGGCGTCGAACTGATGGTCTGGGCCGAACCGGCGAGTCAGAGCATCGCCACCGTGCAGACCTACTCGCGCCGATACGGTGTCCCAGTGCTCGCCGTGCACGCGCCTTGCCTGCTGATCTCGCAGCGGGTTTGGGGCTCGGATCCGATCGCGAAACTCGAGCGGAGCGTGTACACCGCGGAGGCGCTCGGCGCGCGCACCGTGGTGGTGCACCCGCCGTTCCGCTGGCAGCGCCGCTACGCGGCGGGGTTCGCCGCCCAGGTGGCCGAGCTGGAGGAGAACAGCCCGATCATCGTCGCGGTGGAGAACATGTTCCCGATGCGGGCGGACACGCTGTTCGGCAGGCGGGAAGGCGCGGTCAAACGCTTGGCCCGGCGCGGAGGGCCCGGTCCGGCGCTCACCGCGTTCAGCCCGTCCTACGACCCCACCGACACCGGCTTCCGGCACTACACCCTCGATCTGTCGCACACCGCGACCGCGGGCGCCGATCCCCTGGCGCTGGCCGCCCGCATGGGTCCCGGTCTGGCCCACCTGCACCTGGCCGACGGCCGCGGCGCCGCCCACGACGAACACCTGATTCCCGGTGAGGGCACCCAGCCGTGCGCCGAGGTCTGCGCGAGTCTGGTCCGCACCGGCTTCACCGGCCACGCGGTGGCGGAGATCAACACGCAGAACGCCCGCACCACCCAGGACCGGGCCGCCATGCTGCACCGCACGCTGGCGTTCGCGCGCAGGCACTTGAACGTGTCCGCGGCCGCGCCCGCGTCGACCGGGGCCAACCACGCCTCGGCAGAGCCGCCGATGTGACGATCGTCCCAACCTCCGACTGAGAGAAGTTTCCGGCTGGACGCTGCGTTGTACGCTGTACGAACGTTGCTCCGGCGGCATCGCACCGCGCATGCGAGGCCCCGGCGCCGATGGAGGACAGGAGTGAGGATGACGACGGAGCTGACGGCCGACCTCGGCCCGGCTGCCACGACCGACGCGCCGTTCAGCCGGGTGTGCGCGCTGACCGAACTGGCGCCTGCCGCCCCTGACACCGGACGCTACCTGGGCGTCATCGACGAGATCTGGACGATCGGACCGAAGGTGCACGGCGGGACGATGGTCGCGGGCAGCGCCGCGGCAGCGACCAACTGGCTGCGTGCGACCGATCCGGCGCTGGTCGGCATGGCTCCGATCGCCGCGAGCTCGGACTTTCTCGGCGCACCGAATCCCGGCGAGGTCACCTACGAGGTGCGTGTCCGCAAGATCGGCCGCCAGATCTGCCTGGCCGACACCGATCTCATCCAGGACGGCCGCGTCCTGGTGCGCACCGCCCTGACCTTCAGCCGCCTGGACGACGCCGATCCGGTCTACGCGCCGCAGCACACCGACATGCCCGTGCTGCCGCCTGCCGACGCGATCGGCTACGAGCCCGGTTCGACGATGGGCGAGGTGGTGCACGTGGGCCAGGGCGCCGACATCTACCTGGACCGCGAGTGGGCCCGCTTCCTGGCGGGCGAGCGGGGCGAACCGCGCCTGCGGCTGTGGATGCGTCCGCGGCCGGGCGACGAGCAGGACCCCGACGTCGCCATGTTCTTCGCGATGATGACCGCGGACATGAGCCCGCCCGTGCCGGTGAACCTCGGTCACTTCGGCTGGGCGCCCACCGTGCAGATGACCACCTACCTGCGCCGCAGGCCCGCCCCGGGCTGGCTGCGGATCATCGCGACCACGCACGAGGTCGGCGGGCGGATGTTCGACGAGGACCAGTTGGTGCTCGACTCGACCGGGGCCGTGGTCGCGCAGAGTCGCCAGCTGGCGCTCGTTCCCCAGCGCTGAGCGCGCGGGCGCGCCGTCTAGCCTTGACACCCATGACGAGAATTGCGGTGATCGGCGGCGGCCGCATCGGTGAGGCGTTGGTCGCCGGGTTGCTGGAGTCCGGGCGGCTGACCAAGGATCTGGTCGTCGTGGAGACGCATCGGGAACGGGCCGATCTGATCGCCGATCGTCTCGGCATCCGGGTGACCGACGACGTGGCCGATGCGGCGGTCGGCGCCGACCTGCTGGTGATCGCGGTGAAGCCGGGCGATGTGGACGGGGTCCTCGCCTCGCTGGCGAAGGCCGAGTTGGGCGACCGGGATCAGGTGCTTGTCTCGTTGGCTGCTGGTGTGCCGACCACCCGGTTGGAGGGCAAGTTGTCCGCCGGGTTCCCGGTGGTACGGGTGATGGCGAATACGCCGATGCTGGTCGGTCAGGGTATGAGCGTGATCGCGCCCGGTCGCTACGCGCGCGAAGAGCACCTGGAGTTGGTGACCGAGGTGCTCGCCGCGGTCGGCAAGGTGGTGACCGTCGCGGAGAGCCAGATGGACGCGGTCACCGCCGTGTCCGGCTCGGGGCCCGCCTACTTCTTCCTGGTCGTCGAGGCCATGGTGGAGGCGGGTGTCGGACTCGGACTGACCCGGGATGTCGCCACCCGGCTGGTGGTGCAGACCATGGTGGGCTCGGCCGCGCTGCTGGACGAATCCGGCCAGACCGCCGCGGAACTGCGCGCCGCGGTCACCTCGCCCGCGGGCACCACCGCGGCCGCGATGCGCGAGTTGGAGCGCGGTGGACTGCGCTCGTCTTTCCTGGAGGCGTTGTTCGCGGCCAAGCAACGGTCAGCCGAACAGGGCGCGTCAGCGGAATGACCGGTCTGTTTCCGATCGGAAAACCCGATTTCTCACTCCCGTCGCAGTAACACCACTGGTCCCGCTAAGCTTCAAGGAGCACGTGCGTGTCTGTTCCGCCGGTGGGGAAGCCGGCGGCGCGGACGTGCCGGAGGTCAATGGTGCAATGATGTCTTCAAATAAGATGTCTGCAAGTTCCGGAGCGTCCGGCGGCTCCGGTTCAGCAGGCGGTCGGGGGAATTCCCGGGCACAGCGTGAGACCGCAACGCAGGGGCAATCCGTGCTCGGCGGCGGCACTCAATTTCTCACCGTCGCCGAAGTGGCGAATCTGATGCGGGTGTCCAAGATGACGGTGTACCGGCTGGTGCACTCGGGCGAGTTGCCCGCCGTACGCGTCGGTCGCTCCTTCCGCGTGCACGCCAAGGCGGTGCACGACTATCTGGAAACGTCGTATTTCGACGCTGGATGAGGCGGTTTCGGGACCACGGAGGCGGGCCGGTACGATAGCTCTTCGGTTCGTGTTCGCCCGCCGGTGGCATCGCTGTTGGTTGCCTCGTGGTCTCCGGCGGCGCGGACACGGGGCGTGAGCTTGCCGAGCGACCCCGGCTGGTCGGCCGGGGCCTCGGCGGACGGACGTCCGGCAATCGCGCACGGCGAACGTGCGCGCCGAGTAGAGAGAACGCGAGGACAACCCTATGGGTTCTGTGATCAAGAAGCGCCGCAAGCGCATGTCGAAGAAGAAGCACCGCAAGCTGCTTCGCCGCACGCGTGTTCAGCGGCGCAAACTCGGCAAGTGAGTGTCGCTGCGCGGTAGCTGCGAAGGCCCGTCACCAATAGGTGACGGGCCTTTCGTTTGAAACTTGAAATTTTGGAATCGCCATTTGTATCACGTGACTGAAGTCATCGTTAGATCCTGGTTAATACTCTCGGTGAGCGGGTAGGCACCCGCTACGCTAGGACCGGGAATAAACACAAGACGGCTTGCCGATGGGAAGCGGGTGCCGGTGGGTTCTGAGGGTCGGGAAGGACACACACCGAAGGTCGTGCTGGTCACCGGGGCCAGCAGGTTCTTCGGCGGCACGGTTGTCGCGCGGCTCGCCCAGGATCCCCGCATCGAGCGCATTCTCGCCGTCGACACGATGACACCCGGCCGAGAGTTGCAGCGGCGCATGGGCCGCGCGGAATTCGTGCGCGCCGACATCCGAAACCCCTTGATCCGTAAGGTGATCGATGGTGGTGACGTGGACACCGTGGTGCACACCGCGGTGCTGGCTCGCCCGCCCGCGGGCGGCGGTCGCGCGGTGATGAAGGATCTGAACGTCCTCGGCGCGATGCAGCTGTTCGCGGTGTGCCAGAAGGCGCCATCGGTGCGCCGGGTGGTGCTGCGCTCCTCGTCGGCGGTGTACGGGTGCAGTGCCAAGGATCCGGCGAAATTCAGCGAGGAAATGAGCGCGCGCACGCCGCCGCGGGGTGGGTTCGCGCGCGACCTGATCGATATAGAGGGTTATGTTCGCGGGCTCGCCCGCCGACGCCCCGATATCGCCACGTCAATTCTGCGATTCGCCCCGATCGTCGGTCCCCGGCTGGCCGCCCGCGGCGTGCAATATCTGCGTTCGCCGGTGACCCCCACCGTATTCGGCCGGGACGCCAGGATGCAGCTGTTGCACGAGGAGGACGCGGTGGCCGCGCTGACTCTCGCGGCGCGCACCACGGCGAGCGGCACGTACAACATCGCGGGCGACGGCGCGCTGTCGCTGTCGCAGGCGGTCCGGCGGGCGGGGCGGATCGAATTGCCGGTGCCGTTCACGGTGTTCCGCACCGCGGGGCGCCTGCTGATGGGCCCGGTGATGCGGGAGTTCTCCACCGAACAGCTCGATTATTTCCACTTCGGATGTGGCCTGGACACCACGCGGATGCGGACCGAACTCGGGTTCGAGCCGCGCTGGACGACGGTGCAGGCGTTCGACGACTTCATCGGGGGCGCAGCGTTGCGGCCCGTGGTCGATCCAGCGTGGATCGACGCCGCAGAACACAAACTGCTCGGCCTGCTCGGGGCCGGTACGGGAGCACACCAATGAGTGACGTAGCGAAGGTCATCCAACTCCACGACGTCCAGGTGGAGCCGCGCCAGCGGCCGGCGCCACGACGGCTGTCCACTCCCAGTCCGGTGACATCGCTGCAGGAGCGGCGCGCCGCGGTGGCGCCGCCCGCGCCGCGGTCGGTGTCGGACATGGTGCGTGGCGCGCTCGGCAAACAGGTCAGCAAGACCGCCGATTTCGCTCGCCGCAGGCTCACCGGCGATTACCAGGTCGACGAGTTCGGCTTCGACGAGCACCTGCTCGAGTCGCTCATCCTGCCCGCGCTGCGCCCGCTGTCGGACCTGTGGTTCCGGGTGGAGGTCAGCGGGATGGAGAACATCCCGGAAGCCGGTGGCGCGTTGATCGTGGCCAACCACGCGGGCACCGTGCCGCTGGACGGCCTGATGCTCCAGCTGGCCGTGCACGACCGGCACCCCAAACAGCGTGCGCTGCGCCTCCTCGCCGCCGACCTGATCTTCGAGCTGCCCGTCCTCGGCGTCCTGGCCCGCAAGGCCGGGCACACGCTCGCCTGCCGCGAGGACGCCGAGCGCCTGCTGCGCTCCGGCGAGCTGACCGGTGTGTTCCCGGAAGGCTTCAAAGGCGTCGGCAAGCAGTACACCGACCGCTACAAGCTGCAGCGCTTCGGCCGCGGCGGTTTCGTCGCCGCGGCGGTGCGCACCGGCGCGCCGATCATCCCGTGCTCCATCGTCGGTTCCGAGGAGATCTACCCGAAGCTGGCCGATCTGAAGCCCCTGGCCCGGCTGCTCGGACTGCCCTACTTCCCGGTGACGCCGCTGTTCCCGCACCTGGGCGTGCTCGGCGCGGTGCCGTTGCCGTCGAAGTGGTACATCGAGTTCGGCACCCCCATCCCGACCACCGCCTACGAGCCGGAGGCGGCCGACGACCCGATGACCATGTTCGAGATCACCGACCAGGTGCGCGAGACCATCCAGCAGACGCTCTACAAGCTGCTCACCAAGCGCCGCAACGTTTTCACGGGGTAAGCGGCTAGCTGCCGTCGCGGCGGCGGGTCACCGCCGCGGCCACGGCGCCACCGGCCGCGCCAAGGGCTAGTGCGGTCGGCACGCCGATCTTGGCCGCCTTGCGGCCGGTCCGGAAATCGCGGATCTCCCAGCCCCGGTTCTTGGCCACCTCGCGCAGATCCGAATCCGGGTTGATCGCCACCGCCGTTCCGACCAGCGACAGCATCGGCACGTCGTTGTGGCTGTCGGAGTAGGCGGTGCACCGCTTGAGGTTCAGGCCCTCGCGGATCGCCAGCGTGCGGACCGCGTGCGCCTTGCCGAGGCCGTGCAGGATGTCACCGACCAGGCGTCCGGTGAACTTCCCGTCCACGCTTTCGGCGACGGTGCCGAGCGCACCGGTCAGCCCGAGCCGTTTCGCGATCACCTGAGCCAATTCCACCGGTGTCGCGGTCACCAGCCATACCTGCTGGCCCGCGTCCAGGTGCATCTGCGCGAGCGCGCGGGTGCCCGGCCAGATCTTGTCGGCGATGATCTCGTCGTAGATCTCCTCACCGAGCGCGGCCAGTTCGGCGGTGGAGCGCCCGGCGATGAACGCCAGCGCCTTTTCCTTGCCGCTGGCCATGTCGGTGCTGCTCTCCTTGCCGGTGACCCGGAATTTCACCTGCTTCCAGGCGACGTCCACCAGATCGGAGGTCTTGAAATACTTGCGCGCGGCCAGCCCTCGGGCGAAATGGACGATCGACGCGCCCTGCACCATGGTGTTGTCGACGTCGAAGAATGCCGCCGCGGTCAGGTCGCGCGGCGCCTCCGGTCCCGCGGCTTCCGCCTCGCCCGCGGCCAACTCCGCGTCGTGCAACGTCAACGCGGCGTCCGCGCTCGCCTCACCCGCCAGGTTGGCGCGCAATTCCTCTTCGCTCGGGCCGAAGGGGCTGCGCGAGATACGGGCGAGCTGGTCCTGCAGCCCCTGGCCCATCTGGCTCAGATTCCACCGCGCCGGAAACTCACCGAATCGTCCCGCGATGAATCCGGCCCTTGCCACCTTCGATCGTTCCGGCACCAGTACCTCCGCCCGTCGCGCGAACCATGTCAACAGTAGCGGGATCGGGTGACAGTCACGGCAGAAGGCGGCGTGCGACACAATCGAAGGGCGCGTACCGAGCCTTCAGGCCGCGTGGACCCCCGATTAAATATCCGCATGACCAATCCCACACATTCGGTGACATTGCTTACCCGCGCCGGCTGCGGGCTGTGTGCGACGGCGCTGGAACAGCTGCGTGTGATCTGCGGCGAATTCGGTATCGAACCGGGCACCGTCGACGTCGACGAAGCCGCCGCAACCGACCCTGGCCTGCGCGCGGAGTACGGCGACCGGCTTCCTGTCGTGCTGCTCGACGGCCGCGAACACAGCTATTTCGATGTCGACGAGGCCCGATTGCGCGCCGACCTGACGCGCTGAGCGGAGCGTTTCCGGCCCGTTTCGGCCGCTGCGGGAGGTCAGGACGGAAAATGAGGCCAATTTCACCGACTTTGTGCAGGGCTTCACAAGCAGTTACGGTGGTGGCACGCGACCCGCATGCCGAGGCTGCGGAGCCGCCCCGAAATCCGAAACTTCGACACCCATGGCACCGGACCGTCCCCGGGTCAGAGGGTCGAGCGACGAACCGGTGCCCGAGGCGCCGGGACGAGGAGCCGACGACGTGACAGAGCAGCATGAGGCGCCAGGCGGCGTCTCCGGCAGGGCTCTGCAGAAAGACATCCCGCAGGCCACCGTCGCGCGGCTGGCTACCTATCTCCGGGTCCTCGCCATGTTGGCCGACGACGGTGTTGCCATCGTATCGAGTGAGGAACTGGCTGTCGCGGCGGGTGTCAATTCGGCCAAATTGCGCAAGGATCTGTCCTTCCTCGGCCCCAACGGAGTTCGCGGCGTCGGGTACGACGTGGCCAAGTTGCGCTCCAGGATCGAGGACGTGCTCGGCCTGTCGAAGGGCCACCGCGTTGTGCTGGTCGGCGCGGGCAATCTGGGCCGGGCGCTGGTCGGGTACGGCGGCTTCCGGCGGCGCGGATTCAGCGTGGTCGGCATCTTCGACAGCCACACCGAGGTGATCGGCATGACGGTCGCCGGGCTGGTGGTGCGCGACGTCGCCGAGCTGGCCGAAGCGGTCGCCGAGCTGGAGCCGACCATCGCGGTCATCACCGTCCCCGACGACGCGGCCCAGGACGTCTGCGACCGGCTCGTCGCGGCCGGCGTGCAGTCGATCCTGAGTTTCGCCCCGTGCGAGCTGGTCGCCCCGGCGTCGGTCGAGGTGCGCCGCGTGGATCTGGCCGTCGAAATGCAAATGCTTTCCTTCGAACGGGTGCGCAACGCGGAACAGACCTCGCTACCCGAGGTCGCGCACGGCGGGGCGGGCCGTATCGGTCGTCACCTGCCTGCGCCGCACGCGGGGTCCGCGCACCCGGCACTTCAGCACTCGGCAACCCCGCATACGGCAACGGAGCCAAGCAGCAAGGGATCGGTGGTCACACCATGAGTGAGCGCAGCGAGCGAGTCCATCAGCGCGGTACGACGGTGCCGAGCGTTAGCGAGGCCAAGGCATGAGTGTTCTCCTTGTCGGCATCTCGCACCGCAGTGCGCCGGTATCGGTGCTGGAGAAGGTCGCCATCACCGATGCCGACCGGCCGAAACTGATCGACCGCCTGCTCGCCTCCAGCCACGTGTCCGAGGCGATGATCGTCTCCACCTGCAACCGGGTGGAGGTCTACGCGGTGGTCGACGCCTTCCACGGCGGCCTGGCCGAGATCGGCGACCTGCTGACCAAGCACTCCGGCCTGCCGCTGCCCGATCTGACCAAGCACGCCTACGTCCGCTACGCCGAGGCCGCCGCCGAGCACCTGTTCGCGGTGGCCAGCGGCCTGGACTCGATGGTGGTCGGCGAGCAGCAGGTGCTCAGTCAGATTCGCGGCGCGTACGCCTCCGCCGACGCGCAGCAGGCCGTCGGGCGGACCCTGCACGAGCTGGCCCAGCACGGACTGCGGGTCGGCAAGCGGGTGCACGCCGAAACCGGGATCGATCGCGCCGGCGCGTCGGTGGTGTCGGTGGCGCTGGATCGCGCACAGCACGTGCTCGGGCCGCTGGCCGGTCGGACGGCCGCGGTCGTCGGAGCGGGCGCCATGGGCGGCCTTGCGGTCGCGCATCTTTCCCGCGCGGGGATCGGCCGGATCATCGTGGTCAACCGCACCATCGGGCGGGCGCGCAGGCTCGCCGAGACCGCGCGCACGCACGGTGTGACGGCCGAGGCGAAGGAACTGTCCCGGCTCACCGAGGCGATGGCCGCGGCGGACGTGGTGGTCACCTGTACCGGCGCGGTAGGCGCGGTCGTGACGCTCGCCGACACCCACCGCGCGCTGACCGACCGCGAACGCGGCGAGGAATTCGCCACGGTGGAGCGGCCGCTGGTGTTCTGCGATCTCGGCCTGCCCCGCGACGTCGAGCACGCCGTGGCCGGGCTGCCCGGCGTCACCCTCATCGACATCGAGACGTTGCAGCGCGATCCCGCGGCGGGCGCCGCCGCCGACGACACGGCGGCCGCCCGCTCGATCGTCGCCGAGGAACTCGCCAAATACCTCGCCGGACAGCGGATGGCGGAGGTCACCCCGACCGTTGCCGCGCTACGCCAGCGCGCCGCGGAGGTGGTCGAGGCCGAACTGCTCCGGTTGGATTCGCGGCTGCCCGGCCTGGCCGACCCCGAGCGCGACGAGGTCGCGCGCACGGTGCGCCGTGTGGTCGACAAGCTGCTGCACGCGCCGACCGTGCGGGTCAAGCAGTTGGCGTCCACGCCGGGCGGCGACAGCTACGCCGAGGCCCTGCGCGAGCTCTTCGAACTGAAACCGGGTGCGGCGCAGGCGGTCGCCGCGCCGATGGAGATCACCGCGCTCGCCGGTGATCGCGCCGAGATCACACTGGCCGACGGGGAGATCGCGCTGGCCGACGACTTCACCGCGGGCCATCGCGGCGAGGAACAGGGGCAGACGGCATGACGATGGTGCACCACCAGGGCAACGAGACAGCGCGACCCGATCGCGCGCCTTGGCGTATCGGCACCCGGGGGAGCCTGCTCGCGCTCACCCAGGCGGGCACGGTGCGCGACGCGCTGATCGCCGCCGGGCACCCGGCCGAACTCGTGGTGATCAAGACCGCAGGAGACCTGTCCGCCGATCCGGTGCAGAAGATCGGCGTCGGCGTGTTCACCTCCGCATTGCGCGACGAACTGGCCTCGGGCGCGATCGACATCGCGGTGCATTCCTACAAGGATCTGCCGACCGCCCAGGACCCGCGCTTCACCATCGCCGCCATCCCGCCCAGGGAGGATCCGCGCGACGCCTTGGTCGCGCGCGACGGACTGGTGCTGGGCGAGCTGCCGGCGGGAGCGAAGGTCGGCACCTCCGCGCCGCGTCGCGCAGCGCAACTGCGGGCGCTCGGCCTCGGCCTGGACATCGTCCCGCTGCGGGGCAATCTCGACACCCGCCTGCGCAAGGTCAGCGAGGGTGAGCTGGACGCCGTCGTGGTGGCCAGAGCCGGGCTGGCCCGCATCGAGCGGCTGGACGCGGTCACCGAGGCGCTGGAGCCGGTGCAGATGCTGCCCGCTCCCGCCCAGGGCGCGCTGGCGGTGGAGTGCCGCAGCGATGACGCCGCCGTCGTGGAGATCCTGACCGGCCTGGACGACGCGGCCACCCGCGCGTCCGTGCTTGCCGAACGGTCGCTGCTGGCCGAGCTGGAGGCCGGCTGCACCGCGCCGATCGGCGCGCTGGCCGAGGTGGTCGAGTCGCTCGACGACGAAGGCCGGATCGTGGACGAGCTCTCGCTGCGCGCGTGCGCGGCGGCCGTCGACGGGTCCGACGTGTTACGGGCGTCGGTGGTCGGCGCTCCGGCGGACGCGGCAGAGCTCGGCCGCGCGTTGGCCCGCGAGTTGCTCGACATGGGCGCGCGCGAGCTGCTCGCCACCGAACCGGACGACGGTTCCCCCATTCGGGCGGTGCGTCCGCCCGCCACAGACTTGCCCAACCCCAGCCCCATGGAGAACAGCCGATGAGTGAGCGAATCCTCACCGCGCCTTCGGGCATGCCGGAGCCGAGCGCAAGCGAGGTGCGGGCATGAGCCGAGGCACGAAGAAGCACCCCGGTCGGATCCTTTTCGTCGGATCGGGTCCGGGTGACCCGGCGCTGCTCACCGTGCGCGCGCGTGAGGTGATCGGACGGGCGACGCTGGCATTCACCGATCCGGACGTCGACAAGGGCGTGCTGGCCTTGATCGGCACCGACGTCGAGCCCGGCCCGGACGGCGAGCGCCCGGTCGACGTGCGACCTGCGCTCGGCGAGCCCGCCGAAGTGGCCAAAACGCTGATCGCCGAGGCGCGCGGCGGCCACGACGTGGTGCGCGTGGTCGCGGGCGACCCGCTGACCACCGACTCGGTGATCGCCGAGGTCAACGCCGTCACCCGGTCGCACATGGTGTTCGAGGTGCTGCCGGGCCTGCCCAACGGCTCGGCGGTGCCCAGCTACGCGGGCATCGCGCTGGGCTCGGGGCACACCGAGGCCGATGTGCGCGGCGAGGTCGACTGGGCCGCGCTGGCGGCTGCCCCCGGCCCGCTCGTGCTGCACGCGACCTCAGGGCACCTGGCCGAGACCGCGAGCGCCTTGGTCGAGCACGGCATGGCGCCGCAGACCCCGGTGGCCGTGACCGTGCGGGGCACCACCCGCCAGCAGCGCACCATCGAGGCCACCTTGGCCACGCTGAACAGCGCGGCCTCCGAGCTGGTCGGCCCGCTGGTGGTGACCATCGGCAAGGTGGTCGCGCAGCGCTCGAAGATGTCGTGGTGGGAGTCGCGCGCGCTGTACGGCTGGACCGTGCTGGTGCCGCGCACCAAGGACCAGGCCGCCGAGATGAGCGAGCGGCTGGTCACGCACGGCGCCATCCCGATGGAGGTGCCGACCATCGCCGTCGAGCCGCCGCGCAGCCCCGCTCAGATGGAGCGCGCGGTCAAGGGCTTGGTCGACGGACGCTACCAGTGGGTGGTGTTCACCTCCACCAACGCGGTGCGCGCGGTGTGGGAGAAGTTCGCCGAGTTCGGCTTGGACGCTCGGGCGTTCTCCGGTGTGAAGATCGCCTGCGTCGGCGAGGCCACCGCGGACAAGGTGCGCTCGTTCGGCATCAACCCGGAACTGGTGCCCAGCGGTGAGCAGTCATCCGAGGGGCTGCTTGCCGACTTCCCGCCCTACGACGACGTTTTCGACCCGGTGAACCGGGTGCTGCTGCCGCGCGCGGACATCGCCACCGAGACGCTGGCCGAGGGCCTGCGCGACCGCGGCTGGGAGATCGACGACGTCACGGCCTACCGGACGGTGCGCGCGTCGCCGCCGCCCGCGGAGACGCGCGAGATGATCAAGACCGGCGGCTTCGACGCGGTCCTGTTCACCTCGTCCTCCACGGTGCGCAATCTGGTCGGCATCGCGGGCAAGCCGCACGCGCGCACGATCGTGGCGTGCATCGGCCCCAAGACCGCCGAAACGGCCATCGAGTTCGGCCTGCGCGTGGACGTGCAGCCCGAGGTGGCCCAGGTCGGTCCGCTGGTCGAGGCACTCGCGGAGCACGCGGCGCGCCTGCGCGCCGAGGGGCTCCTGCCGCCGCCGCGCAAGAAGAGCCGCCGCAGCCGCTGAGGTGTGCGGCTCGCGTCCGAGCGACCGCCGCTTGCGACTTCGTCGCTTGCGCGTCGGCCACTCGGACGCGAGCCGCACCCATCGGTCTCAGTACCTCCTGCGCATCAGCGTGCGGACCATGGTGCAGGTGGCGTCGGAGGGCGGTCGGATGCCGATCACCTCGGCGGTGTGCCTGATCCGCTTGTTGGTGGCGTAACTCGGTGCGTAGACGCCCGAGTCGAGCAGTGCGATCGCCAGGCGCATCGCCTTCAGGCGCCGGTTGTGCATGACGTACCACGCCCGGGGGCGGCCCGGCGGCAGCGGGCGCTTCTGCAACGGCGTGTAGGGGCGATCGATGAGAACGGTTTGTGGTGTGCGCACTGGCATCCCTCCCGTGGCGATCGGGGGCGGGCGAGCCCCCTCGAACGTACCTTCGATTCTACCGTGGGGGACCGACAAACTCCGCTGGCCACAAGGCTTTTCACGTGCCACGCGGTGCCACGGCTCACAGATCGTGCAGCAGCCGCAGCGACTGTGGATGGCCGAGGGCGGCGGCGCGTTCCAGCCACTGCCTGGCTTCCTGCTGCGCCCGCGTACAGCCGGTCGCGATCTCGGCGGCGGCCCGCAGCACCTCGGGGTCGGCTGAATCACCTGCGACATAAGGCGTGTCCGCCGCGCGCAGCAAGAGCGCGAGGTGGAACATCGAGTCCGGATCCCCCGCATCGGCGCCTTTGCGCAGCCACCGCTCGCCCTCGCCGCGGTCACCGCGATCCACGTGCAGGGCGCCGAGCACCGCCATAGCGTCGGTCCTGCCGCGGCGCGCGGCCTCGGTGAGCAGAGCTATCGCACGGTCGAATTCGCCGCGCCGGGCCAGATGCAGGCCGAGAGTGCGCATGGCCGTGGGGTTTCCGGCCCGCACAGCGCGTTCGTACCAGCGCTCCGCCGCCGCGTCGTCACCGCGCCGATTCGCGAGAACGCCCATGTTGCACAGGGCTTCGGGCAGCCCGTTCTCGGCCGCGGGCCGCAACCAGCGCTCGGCCTCGTCCAGATACCCACGCTCCAGGTGCAGCAGACCCACGTGCACACCCGCGGGCTCGTCGCCGCGCGCGGCGGCCTGCTCCAACCAGCGGATCCCCTCGCCGATCCGCCCGTCGGCGCCGAGCAGCGCGCCGAGCATCGTCATGGCGGGCACGCTGCCGCCCGCGACGGCTCGGCGCAGCCAGCGTTCGGCGCCCGCCGCGTCGCCCGCCTCCCACAGTGCTTCGGCGCGCCGCCGCATGGCGAGCAGTTCCATCTCGCTCGGCGGATCGGTCATGTCGGCATTCCTGCCCGGTCGCGGTCAGCGGAGGCCATGCCGCCGATCATCGCGGTTGTTCGAGCGGGGCCGGGTACCCGTGCTCGCGTGCGTAAGCGGCCAGCTGCGCGTCGTAGTTGCTCAGGCTGTCCAGCAGCCAGGTATGTCCAGTGTCCTTGACCACCACGATTGGTCCACGGGTGCCCGGTGGCAGCGTGGGCATCGCGCCGTCGGTGTACCAGGACGTGGTCGACCACGGAAAGATGAACGCCCAGCCGATGTCGCAGACCCGCTGCGGCGGTCCGAGCTGGAGAGGATCGGCCGGAGTGCTGTGCCGTGCGCTGTGCGCGGCGAGCAGGTGCCGCGCGCTGTTGCGGGCCACCCGCACGTCCAGCGGCCCGGCGGCGGTGTCCGGGAACGGCAGATTCGCCTGGGCCTCGGCCAGTAGCCGCCGGCCCGCCTCCGCAGTCACCGGGCACGGCCTGCTCTGCAAGCGGAGGAAAACGGTGTGGGCGGTGTCGGAGTACCGCAGCCCGGCGAAGACATCCTCGGTGCGGCCCATCAGGTGCGTGCCGCGGCTGCGGACCCATTCGGGCTCGTCGCGGTAGATGCCGAGGGTGGCGAACGCGGCGTACGCGCCGGGCATCAGCTGGGGATCGGCCCATTGCCGCGCGACGAACTCCACGAAGATGTTCTGCCCGGTGCCGTCGGCGGCGCGCCAGGCCCGCAGCGCGGTCGCGGGCGGGGGCAGGCCGCCGGTCAGCACCGGCCACCAGTCCGACAGCAGCACCGCCACCCACGATTCGAAGTCGGCGGCTCTGGCCAGCGAGATATCGATGTGCGGATCGGGCATCCTGTCCCCCAGCGAGGTCTCGCGGAAAAGACGCGGCCGGACGAAGTCTGTCATCAGCCCACGCCGGGCTGAGCGAAGGCTCGAGGCATCCGCTCGTGTGCCGGGCCGAGCGAAGGTCAGGCAGCCGTCTAGTCGGAGTATGCGCCTCGAGGGGTCTCCCCGGTGTGATTTCACCCACACCGAGACAGGAGCTGATCGCCCTTCTCGGCTCGGGTGTCGAGCGATCCAGGTGTCTGCGATGCGGTGCCAGCGAGAGTCGATTACGGCGACTTCAAAGGGCTCCAAGTCGCTGCCGAAGACTCTCCGGCTGCCACCCAACGCAACCAGTTCGGCCCAGCTCCCGGTTTCGAGCGCAGCGAGACCGAGCATTGCCCGTGAACCCGCAGTGCCGCAGGCACTGCAAAACAAGCACAGGCGTATCGTGCGATTCATGACCGGAATGGACCGCCCGCGGCGGTTGCGCCGTACCCCGGCTTTGCGTCGCCTCGTGGCCGAAACAACACTGGAACCACGGCAATTGGTGTTACCGATGTTCGTCGCCGACGGCCTCGAGGAACCGCGCGCGATCGGCTCGATGCCAGGAGTGGTGCAGCATTCGCTCGACTCGCTGCGCAAGTCCGCCGTCGAGGCGGTCACGGCGGGCGTCGGGGGGATCATGCTGTTCGGCGTGCCCCGCCCCGAGGACAAGGACGCCGTCGGCAGTCAGGCCAGCGATCCGCACGGCATCCTCAACCGCGGCCTGCGCGCTCTCGCCGACGAGGTGGGTGATTCGACCGTGGTCATGGCCGACACCTGTCTGGACGAGTTCACCGACCACGGTCACTGCGGCGTGCTGGCCGCCGACGGCGCGGTCGACAACGACGCCACGCTGGACCGCTATGTCGAGATGTCCCTCGCGCAGGCCGAGGCGGGCGCCGACCTGCTCGGCACCAGTGGCATGATGGACGGCCAGGTCGGCGCGATCCGGCGCGGACTGGACGAGGCCGGGCGCACCGACACCGGCATCCTGGCCTACGCCGCGAAGTACGCCTCGGCGTTCTACGGCCCGTTCCGTGAGGCCGTCGGTTCCTCGCTGCAAGGCGACCGGCGCACCTACCAGCAGGACCCGGCCAATCGCCGCGAGTCGATCCGCGAACTGGAGCTGGACCTCGCCGAGGGGGCGGACATCGTCATGGTGAAGCCGGCCATGTCGTACCTGGACATCCTGCGCGAGGTCGCCGATCGCTCGACCGTCCCGGTCGCCGCGTATCAGATCTCCGGTGAGTACGCGATGATCACCGCCGCCGCCGAGCGCGGATGGATCGATCGCCGCGGCGCCATCCTCGAGTCGTTGCTCGGTATCCGCCGGGCGGGTGCGGACATCGTGCTCACCTACTGGGCCACCGAGGCCGCGCACTGGCTGTCGTGACGAACATGGCGGGGCCGTTCGGCGTTCGACCGGCCCGCGTTCCGATGCCGGAGGATGTCGGCACCGCGCGGCAGTTGTGGTGGGGTGTGCTCGGATTCGGCGTCGTGCAGCTGATCGCGTCGGTCATCGCGGCCTTGGAGCGGCGGCGCGCCTTCGCCGAAGAGGTCTTCGAACAGGCCAGGGCGAAGGACCCGCAGGTGACGATGGCCAGCGCGGAGCTCATGGTGTCGCTGGTGTACGTGTTCGTGGTGCTGATCGGGCTGGGCGTCGCGGCGCTCGCGCTGGTGATCGTGCACCAGTTCGGGCGCGGCAAGCTCTGGGCGCGCACCGTCCTGACGGTGCTGGGTGTCTGGGTCGTGGTGGTCGGCGTGGGTGCGCTGCTGGCGATCGACGCGGTGACCGGGACAGCGTCGCTGGTGGCGGGCGGTGCATCGATCGTGCAGGCCGTGCTCGCGTCCGGCGCGATCTATCTGTCGCATCGTCCGGAGTCCACCGCGTACTTCCAGCTGGGCGGACGCTGAACCCGATCGGTGGAACACGTTCCCAGTTTGTCCGAGACAGACCGGCATGTATGGTGAGGGTTGTCACAGTGGACATGGGAACCGGAAGTCATTTGTCATGCGTTGTCTTACGTTTCGTGCGGGACCTGGGCAGATGGCTTCGGAGGATCGGAGGCATCGATGCGAGTGGTGATCCAGCAGCCGCACAGCATTCGGCGGGATCTGGCCGTACTGAGCCTGCTGATTCTGTTCGCCGTGCTGACCGTCGCCGTGCTGCTGCTGCCCGGCCTGAGTCGCTGATCCTGCTTTCCGTCGTGTCGCCGCGCGCCGCCGTGATGGGCTAGGTGTGACCGCCGCGACCGTTTTGTTCGCCGAACCGGGCGCCCGCTGGCGTGCAGTGTTCTACGGGCCGATTCTGTGCCTGCTCATTCTCGTCCTCGAACTGGTCACGGGCGGTTCCGTGCACTGGTTCGCCCTGTTCTTCTGCGCCGCCCTGATCGCGGCCTTCGTCGCGCTGCAAGTGCTCGCCGGTAAGCGGCACGTCAGCGTCGAGCTCACTGAGACAACGCTGCGCTCTGGCACCGAGACGCTGCCGCTGACCTCGATCGCGGAAGTGCTTCCCGAGCGCGACGAGGACTCCTGGGACGACGAACCGTGGGAGTCGGCCAGGGCGCTCGGAGAATTGACCGGCGTGCCGCGCCGCCGGACCGGCATCGGACTGCGGCTGGCCGACGATACGCTGGTGCAGGCATGGGCCAAGGACCACAAAGCGCTGCGGGCGGCGTTGACCGGAGCCGTGCGGCGCGGCGAGAACGGAGCGGACCGATGAGGCGCTGGATCGTCGCGGTGCTCGTGGAACTCGACTTGGTCCTGCTCACGCTGGTGGCGGCGGGGCTGAGCTGGCGCAACAGCGTGCGCACCATCGACTTCGCGCCCGCCGGCGACGCGCCGGGGTTCACCGCGATCCGTTACGCCGCGCCCTGGCAGCTGTTGGCCGCGGTGCTCGTCGCGGTGGCCGGAGTGCTCGCGATCGATGCGGCGGCCCGGCTCGTACGCGGTCTCCGCGGCCAGGCCGGAACCAGCCGCTGACCGGGCCTCGGCATACGCGCTTCGTTTGACCCCCGCGATGACGGGAACGCCGAATTCATGAAACCACCTGTACGACGAACACTTTTCGGCGCGGTGGCGGCGGGCGTGATCGGTATCACGGCAGCGGTTCCGGCCGCCGCATCCGCCGAAACCGTTAGCGCGCCGCCTGTTCCGGTGCTGCCCGCGTTCGCCGCCACCCCGCCCGCGCCGTTGCTGCATGCGCTGCCCGCGCCGTTGGCGTGCCTGGTGACAACCGGATTCGCCGCTTTCTGCCTCGGCATCACGTAGCCCAAATGACGTGTGAAGCTGCGGACGCCGCGCGTCTGGGCTACCGTGCAACCGCGTGTCGTCCGGTGCGCACATCCGGCGACCGCGCGCTTTGCCAGGAATGTTCCTGCGGCCGTTAGTATTTCGGCCGTAATGCGGAACACATGTGATGAAGGAAAGTGTTTGATGAACCGGTTCGCCGTAAAGATCTGTGCCGCGTTTGCCGTGGCCGCCGCCCTCGGGATCGGGGCAGCGCCGGCCGGCGCGAACTCCGGTCTTCCGCTGGAAGACGCGACCGCCGTCGACGCGCCGATCTTCGTGCCGGATTCGGGTTCCGCCGGGCCATACAACTCGTTCATGTGCATGTTGCACACCATGTCCGCGCAGGTTCCCTGCATGTACACCTGACCGCGGACCCGCGGCGCCCTCAGCCCCAGTGCTGGTAGATGTCCAGCACGCGGCCGTCGCGGGTACCGGGGGCATTGAGGTAGACGGTGATCGTCCCGTCCGGATGGCCTGCCGCCTCCATCAGCACTTGGCGCAGGGAGGCGTACACCCTGCCGTGCTGGTCGCGGTAGATCTCGGAGTCGGCCTTCAGACCGGCCCCGATGCGGTTGGGCGGGATGACCATGGTGACGACGGCCGGAATGGGTCCGCCGGCCAGCGTCGTGGTCGCCACATGGTCCAGATGGATGCCGACGCGCAAGTTGTCGAGTTGATCGACCGGCTCCGCGGCGGCGGAACCGGCGCCCAGTGCCGCAGTGGCGCAGGCGACCGCGGTGAGTAAACCCGCACTGACGATGGCAATCCGCATGCAGACCCTCCCAGCCGGTGGACGATGGCTCCCCGACATTACGCATCGGCAACCCTCCAGCGATCGAAATTCGCGCGAACCTGATCTCGGCGTGTTGCGGGCCGGCTGCGGCCTGCGTCACTGCACTACACCCTGTCGTCGAACCATTTCAGCGGTGCTGAGAGACTGGAGCACGTGAGTTCTTCTCCGCGTGTGACCAGTGCGGCGGTGCCGGTCTCCGCTCAGCTCTTCGACCGGGCGAGTTCGGTGATTCCGGGTGGCGTCAACTCTCCGGTGCGGGCCTTCCGATCCGTCGGCGGCACACCGCGATTCATCGCCTCGGCCGACGGCTGCACACTCGTCGACGCCGACGGAAACGAGTACGTCGATCTGGTCTGCTCCTGGGGCCCGATGATTCTCGGCCACGCGCACCCCGAGGTCGTCGAGGCGGTGCGGCGCGCGGCATCCGGCGGGCTATCTTTCGGTGCGCCGACCGAGGCGGAGATCGAGCTGGCCGAGACGATCGTGCGGCGGGTCGCGCCGGTGGAGCGGGTGCGCCTGGTGAACTCCGGGACCGAGGCCACCATGAGCGCGGTCCGGCTGGCTCGCGGCTACACCGGACGCACCAAGATCATCAAGTTCGCCGGCTGCTACCACGGCCACGTCGACGCGCTGCTCGCCGACGCCGGATCCGGCGTCGCCACCCTCGGACTGCCCACCTCGCCCGGCGTCACGGGCGCCCAGGCCGCCGACACCATCGTGCTGCCCTACAACGACCTGGACGCCGTTGCCGCCGCGTTCGCCGCCGATCCCGGCGAGATCGCGTGCGTGATCACCGAGGCGGCGGCGGGCAACATGGGCGCGGTCGCACCACTGCCCGGGTTCAACGCGGGTCTGCGCGCACTGACCACCGAGCACGGCGCGCTGCTGATCATGGACGAGGTGATGACCGGCTTCCGGGTCAGCGGCGCGGGCTGGTTCGGCCGGGAGGGCGTCGCGGGCGACCTGTACACCTTCGGCAAGGTGATGAGCGGCGGCCTGCCCGCCGCCGCGTTCGGCGGGCGCGCCGAGATCATGAACCATCTCGCCCCGCTCGGGCCGGTCTACCAGGCGGGCACGCTGTCCGGTAACCCGGTCGCGGTGGCCGCGGGCCTGGCCACCCTGCGCGCGGCCGACGACGAGGTCTACGCGGCCCTGGATCGCAACGCCGAGCGGCTCGGCGGTTTGTTCCGCGACGCGCTGACCGCGGCGGGGGTCGGGCACCAGGTTCAATTCGCGGGCAATATGGTGAGCGTGTTCTTCGCCGAACGCCCGGTCACCGATTACGCCGCCGCCAAGGCGAGCGAGACGTGGCGCTATCCAGCGTTCTTCCACGCTCTGCTCGACGGTGGCGTGTATGCGCCGCCGAGCGCGTTCGAAGCCTGGTTCGTCTCCGCGGCGCTCGACGAGAACGCATTCGACCGTATCGCTGCCGCCCTGCCCGCCGCCGCGCACGCGGCGGCGGCCGCCACCCCAGAAGGACCCCGCGCGTGAGCTCCGATCTCGATCAATCCGATGCCGACCGGCGTGAGCCAGCCAAGCCCGCCGAGACCAGTGCCGTCGCCGCGGGCATCGAATCCGCCGCTGCCCCGGCGCCGGTCGTCGATCCGGTAGCGGAGGCGACCGTGATCGACGCGGGTGAGCAGTTCGCCGCCGCGAGCGCCGCCACCGAGTCGGCGGCGGCCGACCTGGAGGTCGTGGAATCGAGCGTGGTGGACGCGGGCGCCCACTTCGCGGCGGCCGCGGCGCCGACGACGCAGGTCGCCGCCGCGCGTAAAGAGGCGAAGACCGCTCCCGCCGGGAACGCGGTCTCGGCCGAGCCCGCCGACAGCCAGGACCCGGTCGCCGAGCGGGTGCACGACGGTGGCACCGCGCCGATCGAGACGATCGTGCACGTGTTGCGGCACGGTGAGGTGCACAACCCGAACGGCATCCTCTACGGGCGTCTGCCCGGATTCAGTCTCTCGGTGGCGGGCCGCGCGCAAGCGGCCGCGGTCGCCCGGACGCTGGCCGATCACGACATCGCCTTGGTGATCGCCTCGCCGCTGCAGCGGGCGCAGGAGACCGCCGAGGCGATCGCCGTGCAGCACGACCTGCTCGTGCGGACCGACGAGAACCTCATCGAGGCGGGCAACACCTTCGAGGGCCTGCGCGTCTCGGTCGGCGACGGCGCGCTGCGCAAACCGCGGCACTGGTGGAAGCTGCGCGACCCGTTCACCCCGTCCTGGGGCGAGCCCTACTTGCAGATCGCGCACCGCATGCTGGCCGCGGTGAACAAGGCGCGGGTGGAAGCGGCCGGACGTGAGGCGGTGCTGGTCTCCCACCAGCTGCCCGTGTGGACGCTGCGCCGATTCCTGCAGGGACAGCGGCTCTGGCACGACCCGCGGCAGCGGCAGTGCTCGCTCGCGTCGCTGACCTCGCTGGTCTATCACGGCGACACGCTCGTCGACATCGTCTACTCCGAGCCGGCGGGCGGCTCCGACCCCTCGGTACACGGCGCATGACTCGCTGCACCGGGTCCGCCACCTCGCCCGTTACGCGCACCGGGCGGGTGCTGCCGGTGCTGCTCGCGTGCGTGGCCCTGGTCGCCGCGCTCGCCGGGTGCTCGACCGGTTCGGACGCGGTGGCCTCGGGCGGCACCTTCGAATTCGTCTCGCCCGGCGGCAAGACCGATATCCTCTACGATCCGCCCGCCTCGCGCGGCACCATCGGCAAGCTGGCCGGTCCGGACCTGATGACGGCGGGCAAGACCGCGTCGGTCGAGGACTACCCGGGCAAGGTCGTGGTGCTCAACCTGTGGGGCCAGTGGTGCGGTCCGTGCCGTGCCGAGGCGCCCGCCCTGGAGAAGGTCTACGAGGCCACCAAGGACAAGGGCGTCGCGTTCCTCGGCATCAACGTCCGCGATCCACAGCAGGACAAGGCCCAAGATTTCGTGGTCGACAACAAGGTCGGCTACCCGTCCATCTACGACCCGTCGATGCGCACTCTGCTTGCGCTCGGCGGGAACTTCCCAACCAGTGTCATCCCCACCACCCTGGTCCTCGACCGGCAACACCGGGTCGCCGCGGTCTTCCTGCGGTCCCTGCTCGCCGAGGACCTGCAACCGGTGGTCGAACGTATCGCCGCGGAGGAATCACAGTGAATCGCGACCGTCGTACCCGTCACCTGCGTGCCTGCCGGCCACGGCAGGGCGCCCGGCGCATCGGCGGCGGATGGGCCGTCGACGACCGGTGGGCCGGAATCGCCACCGTGCCGCGCAGCGTAGCCGCCGACTCGCTGCTGGACTTCGCCGTGCTCGAGGTGGCCGAGGAGCCCGCCGCCACCGAGCGGAAGGTGTCGTTGCGCCGCGGGGCGGGACGAGCGCCAGAAGACGCGCGGGAGGACTCGGTGTGAGACCTGAGCACCCCGCGCCGCGAACCGGGGAGGCCAGCTGATGCTGCTCGCCGGAGTCGGTGAATCGTTCCAGCAGACGGCGGCCTCCGGTCCGCTGCTGCTGGCGCTCGGCGCGTGCCTGCTCGCCGGTCTGGTGTCGTTCGCCTCGCCGTGCGTGGTGCCGCTCGTCCCCGGGTACCTGTCGTATCTGGCCGGACTGGTCGGTGCGGAGGCGCCGCCCGCCACCGTCGCGGAGGCCACCGGCACCCGCGCGTCCCGGGCCGGGGCGACCGCCGTCGCGCAACCGCTTCGCTCGGGACGGATGCGGGTCGCCGGTGCGGCCGGGCTGTTCGTCGCCGGGTTCACCGTGGTCTTCGTGCTCGCGACCGCCACGGTGTTCGGCGTCATCCAGACTCTCAACGTGAACCGCGAACTGCTGCAGCGGATCGGCGGCGTGGTGACGATCCTGATGGGCCTGGTGTTCATCGGCCTGGTGCCCGCGTTGCAGCGCGACACCAGGATGGAGCCGCGCAGGCTCACCAGCCTCATGGGCGCGCCGCTGCTCGGCGGAGTGTTCGCGCTCGGGTGGACGCCGTGTCTCGGCCCGACGCTGTCCGGCGTCATGGCGGTGGCGGCGGGCACCGACGGGACCACGGCCGTGCGCGGCGTCACGCTGATCGTCGCCTACTGTCTGGGCCTCGGCCTGCCGTTCGTCGTGCTCGCTTTCGGGTCGGCGAGCGCGCTACGCGGGGTCGGCTGGCTGCGCCGCAACTCCCGCACCATCCAGATCATCGGGGGCATGCTGCTCGTCGCGGTGGGCGCCGCGCTGGTCACCGGAGCGTGGGACCAGTTCGTCGCCTGGGTGCGCGACGCGTTCGTCTCCGAGGTGACCTTGCCGATATGACCGTGACCCACCAGCCGACGACCGAGAACTCGGCGGGGCCGCCGCGCCAATCCCTGGCCGGACGGGCTTGGGCGCTCATGCGCAACACCTGGCGTGGGCTGACCAGCATGCGCACCGCCCTGGTGCTGCTGTTTCTGCTCGCGCTGGCCGCTATCCCCGGCGCGCTGCTGCCGCAGCGCAACCTCAACGAGCAGAAGGTCGCCCAGTACATCGCCGACCGGCCCACGCTCGGTCCGTGGATGGACCGCTTCGAGCTGTTCGATGTGTTCTCCAGCTTCTGGTTCACCGCGATCTACGTCCTGCTGTTCATCTCGCTGGTCGGTTGCATCCTGCCGCGCACGCTCGATCACTATCGCGCCCTGCGCACACCGCCGGTGCGGGCGCCACGCAATCTGACCAGGCTGCCGCACCACTACTCCGGCCACGTCGCGCGGTCGCCCCGTGCGGTGATCGACCACGCGCGCTCCCAGCTGCGCGGTTGGCGCACCGAGGTACGGCCCGGCAACCGCGACGGTGAACTGGCGCTCTCGGCGGAGAAGGGCTACACCCGCGAACTCGGCAATCTGGTGTTCCATCTAGCGCTGGTCGGGCTGCTGGTCGCCATCGCGGTGGGCAAGCTGTTCGGTTACGAGGGCAGCGTCATCGTCCTGGCGAACAACGGGCCCGGCTTCTGCACCACCTCGCCCGCGGTGTTCGACTCGTTCAAGGCGGGCAACGTCAACGACGGCACCGGCATGACCCCGATCTGCGTGCGGGTCGAGAAGTTCCGGGCCGACTACCTGACCAACGGGCAGGCCGAGATGTTCACCGCCGATCTGGCCTACCAGGCGGGCGAGGATCTGCGGACGAACACCTGGCGCGACACCCAGGTGCAGGTGAACCACCCGCTGCGCGTCGCCGGTGACCGCCTCTACCTGCAGGGCCACGGCTACGCGCCGACCTTCACGGTCACCTTCCCCAATGGGCAGACGCGCACCGAGTCCATCCAATGGCGTCCGGACGACGCGTCGACGTTTCTGTCCAGCGGCGTGCTGCGGATCGACCCGCCCGGCGGCATGTACGCCACCGATGAGGAACGCCGCAAGAACCAGATCGCCATCGAGGGCCTGTTCGCGCCCACCGCCATGTTCCACGGATCGCTGCTGAGCTCGGCGTTTCCCGCGATGAATGACCCGGCCGTCGCGGTCGACATCTATCGCGGCGACACCGGGCTGGACACCGGCAAGCCGCAGTCGCTGTTCGCGCTGGATCCCGAGCAGGTCAAGCAGGGCAGGTTGACCAAGGAGGCCAGGGTCAATCTGCGCCCCGGCGAGTCCACCACGCTGCCGAACGGCACCAAGGTCACTTTCGACGGCGCGCAGGAGTTCGTGAACTTGCAGGTCTCGCACGATCCCGCGCAGCAGTGGGTGCTGGTGAGCGCGCTGCTGATGATGGCGGGCCTGCTGGTCTCGCTGCTGATCAAGCGCAGGCGGATCTGGGTGCGGGTGTACCCGGCCGACGACGAAGCCGGTACCGTTGACAAACGACGCACTGTAGTAGAGATGGGCGGGCTCGCCAGGACCGATCAGGCAGGCTGGGGCGACGAGTTCGACCGACTGCGCGGGCGCCTGCTCGACGAGCAGCCGGACGCCGAGACCACCGCGGCGCGTGGCGCCGAAACCACGGGAGAGTGACCATGCCGATCGACGAGACCATCGCCAGGTACAGCGATTTCGCGTTCAAGACGGCGATCGTGGTGTACGCACTGGTGCTGGTGCTGCTGATCTGGCAGTACGCGACGGCGCGCAGCCGCAAGGTCGCCGACCGCGAATTGGTGACGGTGGGCGGCGGATCGACGCCGCAGGGGCCGGGCCGAGTCGTCGAGCCCGAGCGGACGCCGTTGTCGGAGCGGCTCGGCAACATGGCGTTCTCGGTGCTGATGGTCGCCATAGCCCTGCATGTGGGCTCGATCGTGTTGCGCGGCTTCGCGACTCATCGGTTCCCGCTGGGCAACATGTACGAGTTCGTCACCATGGCTACGGCCGCCGCCGTGCTGGTGGGGCTGCTGTTCCTGCGTGAGCAGCGCTACCGCGCGATGTGGGCGTTCCTGCTGGTCCCGGTGCTCATCCTGCTGTTCCTCGCGGGCACCGTGCTCTACGCCGACGCCGCGCCCGTGGTGCCCGCGCTGAAGTCGTTCTGGCTGCCCATACATGTCACCATCGTCAGCGTCGGCAGCGGTGTGTTCCTGTTCGCGGGCGTGGCCAGCATGCTGTTCCTGTACCGCCTGCGCCAGCCTGACGGCCAGGAGTCGAACAACGTCCTCGGCGCCATCGCCCGCCGCTTGCCCGACGCCCGCACCCTGGACCGCCTGGCCTACAAGGCCACCATCATCGGCTTCCCGCTGTTCGGCGCCGGCGTCATCCTGGGCGCGATCTGGGCCGAGGCCGCCTGGGGCCGCTTCTGGGGCTGGGACCCCAAGGAAACCTGCTCCTTCATCGCCTGGGTCCTCTACGCCGCCTACCTGCACGCCCGCGCCACCTCCGGCTGGCGCGACACCAAGGCCGCCTGGATCAACATCGCCGCCTTCGTCGCGATGTTGTTCAACTTGTTCATCATCAACATGGTGATCAGCGGATTGCACTCCTACGCAGGACTCAACTAGCGCCTGCGACCGCCACCGGCTCGACTCCTCGATACGCATAGCGCTGTGACGCTGGCTCGTGAGGTCAGCGCGATTGCCACCGTGCGCGCATATGGCCTCGACATCGGCCACGTTCAGCTCCCGGACGGAATTCGTCCGCTCCGTGCTGCCAACTACATCGTCGTCGCCGAGTGGACCCACCAGAACACGGACGGAATCGAGATCGACCACCCGTTCCCGATCAGCATCCCCTGGACCGAACTCGAATACTGACGGAGAGTCCAGCCACCAGCGGTGAGTTCAGTGAAGCCGCTGCCCACGATGGTCTGAGTTGTTACCGCCGATGCGTTCGTTGGACAGGACCGGTGAGTGATACGCCTCCCGCCGGATAGCCCGGCCGTTGCCGCGTCAGGTGCGCTGCCGCTGGCAGCGATCAGAGCCGGTTGACGCAGACGACGTAATGGCGCTGCCGGTAGACGATTCCGCTGTCGGCTGAGCCGCAGGCGTTGACGTCGACGGTGTTCTGTTTGATGTCGATCACGCGCACACCGGTCGGGGTGGGGGTCGCGCAGTCCAGGCGCTTCGGGTTGCCGGGGGTCACTTCCATGCAGCCACCGACGACCCAGTCGATGTCCAGGCACAGCGCGGCTGCCGTTGCGCCCTGCAGGGTTTCGTTGTAGGTGTGGTCGGCGTCGGTAGGACACTGGCTGTTTGCCGGGGCCTTCTCGAAGACCTTGTACGTCGAGTTGGGGGCGCCGCAGGCGGCCTTGTCGATTCCGCCGGAGCCGCCGAGTTGCACGCAGTCGCCGATGTTCACCTGCAAACTCGTGGCGTCCTTGTTGGACGCGCCGCGCATCGCCGAGGTGGTCGGCAACTCCTCGGTGGTGGTCGGCAGTTCCTCGGTGGTGGTCGGTGGTAGCGCCGATGTGGTTGTCGCGTTGCCGGTCTGGGCGGCGTTGGCCGGTTCCTCCTTGGGACCCGACATCGACACCGCTGCGGCCACCACGAGGCCCGCTGCCAGCGCGGTCCCCGCCATGAAGGCAATCAGGGTAAGACCGGCACGGATACGTTGGCGCGACACGTCACGTCCTCCACAGCTGTAACCTTCGAACCCACGCCTGAGCCGACCCGAAGTTGTGAATTTGCGGATTGAAGAACCTTGCCATGCATACACTACGCGGCGCGTCCGCGTCGAGTTTTCGTTCCCAGGGGCAGTGATTTGCCCTCACAGTTAACTCGCTCGACGTCGTCGTCAGCCGAACTGATCACAATCGCATAACGAACCTTCGCGAGACGTATGCCGATCGCCAAGTCTGGCAACAAGCTACGGGCGCTGTACAGTCACACGCCATCCGGCCTCGGGCGCCGGAGGTCTCGGTGAGAAGGAATTCCAGAATGAAGTTCGGCACTCTTGCCGCCATAGCGCTCACGGCGGTTGCCGCCGTGGGCATCACAGCGGGGGCCGCGAACGCGCAACCCGTGGAAGCGGATAAGGAGACAGCGACAGTCGGCGCGGAGCAGGGCATCGACTACCGCACCACGGTCTCCCGCGAAACCGGCACTATCACCACCGCTGTCGAGCACGGCACCTTCGCGGTGGTCGACGACGGTACCAAGATCAAACTGACTTCCGACACCGGCGCCGTGGTCGCCGAGGTGCCGCTGACCTTCCAGGTTTCCGGAAGCAAGCTGGCGGTCGGGCACGAGATCAGCGACAACGGAAGGCGTCTCGCGCTCACGCCGGTGGCGGACGCGAAGGAGATCGGCGAGATGCAGCCGATCAGCTCGATGAATCGCCTCATCGCCGAACTGAACAAGAACGTCGTCGGCGTGGTCGGCGGCGCGCTGCTCGGCGGTCTGCTCGGAGCCCTGATCGGCCTGGGCTTCTTCAGCATCATCACCGGCCCGATCGGCCTGGTCGTCGGCGCGATCGCGGGCGGAGCCATCCAGGGTGGGCAGCCCTTCACGGACGCCTTGCTGGCGGTCGTCAGCGGCGAACCCTGATCGACCGCTCGGATCGGCTGAGGCAGGCGCACCGCAGCGCGCCTGCCTCACCCCGACCGAACGGCCGATATCGGTGCTGCCCGGCGGAATGAGGGAGTTACCTCGCCGGGACTACGGCATAGCGGAATGCTCGGCGCAGCGCGGAGCAATGGGGGAACACACGCCGGAGCTCGCTGGGCGCGTGTGGACGCGGACGAACCGCGTCAGCGTTCGGCGGAACCGGACTCGCCGTCGCGGTGCTGGCGGGACAGCCGCCAGAGGAACTCCGGGTCGTCGTCGGGTCCGATGATGCGCTTGCGCTGTGGTGAACGCGTTTGCGGGAGAGTGGGTCCGGTCCGCTCGGGGCCGAACGCCTTCCAGCACAACACCGCGATTGCCACCACTGCGATGAGTGCCAACAGGTACGTCACGTCGCTCACCTCCTGATTACGAGGGTAGTCGCGGACGTGACTTCAGCACACCGCAGACGCGAAATCCGCCTGCGGGCGAGCGCGGGCCCGGCGACGACGGGCCCGCGCCCCCTGCGATCAGCGTGCGGTCGCCTCGGTGGTCAGCGACTTGAGCAGCTGGAGTACTTCCGATTCGCGGAACCGGCGATGTCCGCCCGGTGTGCGCAGCGACCCGAGGCGCCCGGCGTGAGCCCAGCGCGTCACGGTCTTGGGGTCGACGTGGAACAGGGCAGCAACCTGGCCCGGAGTCAGCAGGGTGTCCTGGCCGCCGACGGTGATCGCAGTCATAGCAAACCTCTCCGTTCTCGACAGTTCCCTCATCAGATGGCGCCATCGTCGCACTGAAACCCCTAGGTACTCGAACCACCTACAGTTGGTAAAGGGGAGGTAATAGACAAAACGGATGTGCGCCTCACCCCCGGCATTGGGCGTGCACCGGGGGCGGGCAACAGCTTCGCATAGGCTGACGGATGTGCGTGACGCAACTCCACCAGAAAAGGCTTCCGGACAGCAAACCGCTGGCGTTGGTCGTCGGCTGGCCCGGAATCTGGCGCTTTATACCGTCGCGAGGTTGGGTCTCGTGGTAGTGCTCGCCGCCCTGATCGTGCTGGCCGCCCAGCTGGTGTCGGTGGACGTCCCGCCGGCGGTCGCGGCGCTGTTCGCCTTGATCATCGCGATGCCGCTGTCGCTGGCCCTGTTCAAGCGGCTGCGCGCCAAGGTCAACGAGGACATCGCCCTGGTCGACGAGCGCAGGCGGCGGGACAAAGCCCAGCTGCGGGCGCGGCTACGCGGCGAGGAGCCGCCCAATCCTCCGGACGCGGGGTCGCCTTCGTGAGGTCCTGCGACCACACCACCCCGCGCGACTGGGTCGACAACGCGGTGCGGCTGATCGACGCCGACGCCCAGCGCAGCGCGGACACCCACCTGCTGCGCTACCCGCTGCCCGCGGAGTGGAACGTGCAGCTGTATCTCAAGGACGAGTCCACCCACATCACCGGCAGTCTCAAGCATCGCCTGGCTCGCTCGCTGTTCCTGTACGCGATCTGCAACGGCTGGATCACCGAGGGCACCACGGTGGTGGAGGCGTCTTCCGGTTCGACCGCGATCAGCGAGGCCTACTTCGCGAAACTGCTCGGCCTCGACTTCGTCGCGGTGATGCCGGCGAGCACCTCACCGCAGAAGATCGCGCTGATCGAAGCGCAGGGCGGCCGCTGTCATTTCGTCCAGCGCCCGCCGGACATGTACACCGAGGCGGCGCGGCTGGCCGCCGAATGCGGCGGTCACTACATGGACCAGTTCACCCACGCCGAGCGCGCCACCGACTGGCGCGGCAACAACAACATCGCCGAATCGATCTTCGAGCAGATGGCGTTGGAGACCCATCCGGTGCCGGAGTGGATCGTGGTCGGCGCCGGCACCGGCGGCACCAGCGCCACGATCGGCCGTTACATCCGTTATCGCAGGCACGCAACGAAATTGGCCGTGGTCGATCCGGAGAACTCCGCGTTCTTCGGCGGTTACGAGACCGGCGACGCGGGCTACCAGACCGGAATGCCCTCCCGTATCGAGGGGATCGGCCGCCCCCGGGTGGAGCCGTCGTTCGTGGGGCAGGTGGTGGACCGGATGTTCGAGGTGCCCGACGCGGCGTCCATCGCGGCCGCGCGCCATGCGAGCGCTCGGCTCGGCCGCCGCGTCGGCGGATCGACCGGAACCAATCTGTGGGGCGTGTTCGCTCTGATCGGCGAGATGATCGCCGAGGGCTGTCGCGGCAGCGTGGTCACGCTGCTCTGTGACGGTGGCGATCGTTACGCGGGAACGTATTTCGACGACGACTGGGTCGCGTCCCAGGGGCTGAGCCTGGGCGAGCCGACCGCGGTCCTGGACAAGTTCCTGGCGACCGGAATCTGGGACGCCTGAGCGGTTCGACAGTTCGCCGATAGCGGAATGGGGCTCCTGCGCGTCCTCGGTTGTCAATTTTGATTGACACCACTCGCTGGCGTCAATCAAAATTGACGACATGACGGAAGCAACCACACTGGCGGCCGCCGCGGGCAGCCCCGACCCCAAGGTCGGACTGCGCGCGGTGCTCGCACTACGCAGGCTGCTCGAACGTCTCGAGGCGATCCAGGTGGCCAATGCCCGTGCCCAGGGCTGGTCCTGGCAGGCGATCGCCGAGGCGCTCGAGGTCAGCAAGCAGGCAGTCCACCAGAAGTACAACCGGAAAGGCAGGGGCCGCTGATGTTCGAACGGTTCAGCAGGTCGGCGCGTACGGCGATCGTCGTAGCCCAGGAGGACGCACGCGAGCTCGGAGCGTCGAATATCGAGGTGGAGCACGTGCTGCTCGGCTTGCTCGGGCAGACCGAGCCGGAGCTGACGGCGCTGCTGGCGGAGGTGGGGCTCACTCGCGAGGGCGTCCGCCGCGCGCTGGCCGAGCAGGGCAAGGGGGAACCGCTCGGCCCCGAGGACGCCGAGGCATTGCGATCCATCGGCATCGATCTGGACGCCGTCCGCGAGTCGCTGGAGGCGCACTTCGGCGAGGACGCCCTCGACCGCGCGGCGCCGGACCGTCGGCGCGGGCCGTTCCCGTGGGGTCGCGGCGGGTACTACGGGCACATCCCGTTCACCAAGCAGGCGAAGAAGGTGCTCGAGCTCTCGCTGCGTGAGGCGCTCGCGCGCAAGGACAAGACCATCGAATCCGGGCATATCCTGCTCGGCATCCTGCGCGCGCCGAACGAGACCACCGAGCGCCTGTTCGGCGGCTCGGCCGCGATCCATGACTTGCGCCCCAAGGTGCACGCCCTGCTGGACCGTGCGGCCTGAGCGAGCGGGCATGCGCCACCGTGGATCACGTTGTAAGTCGGCGCATGTCCGCCCATCCGGCCTAGCATTGGCCCATGCAGCTCGTGATTCGGTTGGTCATCAACGCGGTCGCCATCTGGCTGGCCGCCTTCTGGGTCGACAAGATCGACATCCTCGCTCCCGAAGGGGGCACCGCCGCGAAGATCGGCGTCGTGCTCGCCGTGGCCGCGGTGTTCACGGTGGTGAACGCGCTGGTCAAGCCGATCGTCAAGCTGCTGTCGTTGCCACTGGTGATCGTGACGCTCGGCCTGTTCCTGCTCCTGATCAACGCCCTCATGCTTTGGTTGACCGCCGAGATCACCGACGCGTTCACCGATTACGGCCTGCGCGTGGAGGGTTTCTGGGCCGCGGTGTTCGGCGGCATCATCGTCTCGATCGTGAACTGGGTGCTCGGCATCCTCGTTCCGGACGAGGACTAACCCAGCCCGACCGCGAGGGCGGTGACCGCCGACCAGACGAGCAGGGCGAGGCCGGAATCGCGCAGCGCCGGAATCAGTTCCAGGCCGCCCTTGCCGCCGCGCACCGGCGCGTTGGCGCGAACGGCCAGCGGAATGGCGACCAGCCCGGCCAGCGCCCACGGGGTGCGGGCGAGCAGGATCAGCGTCGCGACGAAGGGGACTGTGAGCAGCGCGAGATGCAGGGTGCGGGTGCGGGGGTCGCCGAGTTTCACAGCGAGAGTGACCTTCCCGGACTCGGTGTCGGTCGGGATGTCGCGCAGATTGTTCGCGACGAGCACGGCGCTGGAGAACGCGCCCACCGAGATGGCCAGCAGCGCTCCCACCCAGTCGATCCGGTTCGCCTGCACGAACTGGGTGCCGAGCACGCCGATCAGGCCGAAGAAGACGAACACCGCCAGCTCGCCGAATCCGCGGTAGCCGTAGGGCGTGCTGCCTCCGGTGTAGTACCAGGCACCGGCCAGGCAGGCCGCGCCGATCAGCAGCAGCCACCACGCGCTGGTGGCGACGAGCACCAGGCCGAATATCGCGCCGAGGGCAAGGCTGGCGATCGCGGCGTTCTTCACCGCGGCGGGGGAGGCCAGTTTCTGCCCGACCAGGCGCACGGGACCGACCCGGACGTCGTCGGTGCCGCGGATACCGTCGGAGTAGTCGTTGGCGTAGTTGACGCCGATGATCAGCGCCAGCGAAACCAGCAGCGCGAGAATCGCTTTCCACCACACCGCGCCGTCGATGGACGCGGCGGCGCCGGTCCCGGCGAGCACGGGGGCGATCGCGTTCGGCAGGGTACGCGGTCGCGCGCCCTCGATCCATTGCGCAGCAGTAGCCATGTCCGCAGCATAATGCGCGCAGTCGGACGGAGTCCGTCTTCAGCCCGCGCACGGCTGGAGCGAAGGCGGTGGTGCCGCCTGGTGCGCGCGCGGCGATCAGGGCGTTCGGGCCGTGGCCGCCTGCTGCAATCCGGCAAGTCCCTTCTCGAAGTCCCGGCCGACGAATTTGTCCATCGGGATGAGTTTGCCGATCAATCCCATCAGGCCGGTCTGCTGTCCGGTCATCCGCCAGGTCACCTCGGTGCCGGTCTCCACCGGGTCCAGGATGAAGGTCACCTGGTTGGTGGCCTTCATCGGCTTCAGGAATTCCAGGCGCACCCCGATCTGGCGCTCGGTGCTGCTGACGATCTCCATGCTGCCCGCTCCCGCCTTGCGGTTGCCGCTCCAGGCGTAGCGTGCGCCGACGCCGGAGTCCGCGCCGGAATAACTGCGCTGCAACTGGGGGTCGAGGTCCTCCCACGGCGACCACTTGACCCATTCGTGAAAGTCGTTGATCAGCGCGTGCACTCGCGCGGGTTCGGCCGTGATCACGGCCGACCGGACCACCTCGAACTCAGCCATGCGGCCAGCCTATGCGACCGACCACTCGGAATCGCGGCAAAAGAATCGTGTCGGCCCGGTCGGCCGTGCTCGCCTACGATGACCGCGGGATGTTTCCGGAGCACAACGGCCCGCACGGCCACAGTCGAGCAGTGACGACGCCCGCAGGCGAATCGGTCGTGGTGGCCTTGCTGGGCGAGGTGGCGCTGCGCCGCGACGGTGCGCTGACGCCGGTGCCCGGTGCGCGCTCCCGGCTCCTGCTCGCGGCGCTGGCCCTGCGGCCGGGGCGCAGCCGCAGCGCACAGGCCCTGATCGACGACGTCTGGGGCGAACAGCCGCCGCGGTCACCGATGAACGCGCTGCACACGCAGGTCTCCCGGCTGCGAGCCGCCCTGCCGGTCGGCGCGCTGGAGATCGGGCCCGCGGGCTACCGGCTGACGCTCGGTGCCGAGCAAGTCGACGTGGCCTTGGCCGGAGAAATGATGCGAGAGGCACGCCGGTGCCACACCGCGGGCGATCGAGCCGGGTGTCTCGCGGCGATCCGGCGAGCGCGGGCGCTGTGGCGTGGTGAACCCGGCGCTGATCTGCCGTCCGGCGACGTCGCCGATGACCTGCGCGCCATGGCCGGGCATCTGCTCGCCGAACTCGACGAGCTCGAGCTGACCGCGCGCGAGGACGGCGGTGACATCGATGGCGCACTGCGTCTGGCCCGCCGCCGCGCGGCCGCCGACCCACTGGACGAGACCGCCCAGCAGACCCTGATGCGTCTGCTCGCGGCGGCGGGGCGAACCAACGAGGCGCTGGAGTCTTTCGCGGCCTTCCGTTCCCGGCTGGTCGAGCAGCTGGGCGCGGACCCGGGACCGGCACTCGCCGCGTTGCACACGGCGATCCTGCGAGGGGAGCCCGTAGGCCGCGCCGCAGCGCAGCCCGGCCACACGGGTGTGCCTGGAACCGCTGGCGGCTCCCAGGGCGGTTTCGCGTCGGCCTCGACCGCTGTGCCCGGCATCGCCGCGGAATCACCGTCCGCGGTTGGTCGCGCACCGGCGCAGCCGGGCTCTGCCAGTGTGTCTGGTGTGGCTGTCGGCTCTCAGGACGGTTTCGGGTCGACCTCGGCGGATGGGGCCGGTATCGCTGTCGAGCAGCCGTCCGCAGTGGGTCGCACGTCACTGCCGTCCGCGGTTGGTCGCGCACCGGCGCAGCCGGGCTCTGCCGATGTGTCTGGAGCGACTGTCGGCTCCCAGGGTGGTTTCGCATCGGCCTCGACGGATGGGGCCGGTGTCGCGGCGGACCAATCGTCTGGAACCGGAGTCGCCGTGGAACCGCCACCGGCCGCCATCGGCCTGCGCGCCGCGCCCAACGCGCTGCTCGGCCGTGCGGCCGATCTCGCCGCGCTCGCCGATCTGCTGCGTGAGTCCCGCGTGGTGACCGTGCTCGGTCCGGGCGGCGCGGGCAAGACCAGGGTCGCCAATGAGATCGGCGCACGCGTGGCGGGCTCGCGTCCGGTGGTGCTGGTCGAGCTGGCCTCGGTCCGCGCCGAGGGCGCCGACGCCAGAGTCGAGATCGAGGCGGCGATCGCCGCGACGCTCGGACTCAGCGATGTCACCTTCGATACGGCCGCATTGCGCTCCCGGCAGATCATCGACGCGCGCAGACGGTTGCACGACGCGGTATCGGCCCGCTCGATGCTGCTCATCCTGGACAACTGCGAGCACCTGATCGACGCCGTCGCCGTGGTTGTCGCCGACCTGATCGGCGTCGCGAACCGGCTGACCGTGCTCACCACGAGCCGATCACCGCTGACGATCACCGCGGAGACCGTGTATCCCTTGCCGCCCTTGGCCATCGACGCCTCGGGCTCGCCCGCGACCGAGCTGTTCGCCGCGCGCGCCAAGGCGGTGCGGCCTGCCGTCCGGCTCGACCCGGACGTCGTCGCCCAGCTCTGCCACACTCTGGACGGACTACCGCTGGCCATCGAGCTGGCCGCCGCACGGGTGCGGGTGATGAGCGTCGAGGAGATCAACGAGCGGCTGGCCGACCGGTTCGCGCTGCTGCGCCACGGCGACCGCAGCTCGCCGGAGCGGCACCGCACCCTGCACGCGGTGATCGACTGGAGCTGGAATCTGCTCGACGCCGAACAGCAGGTCGCGCTGCGCCGATTGTGCCGCTTCCCAGCCGGTTTCACGTTGTCGGCCGCCGAGGCGGTCGCGTGCGGAGACGACCTGGACGACGTCGCGGCCGCCGTCGACGGCCTGGTCAGCCAGTCGCTGCTCACCGTGCTGGACGACGAGGTACTCGGCATCCGCTATCGAATGCTGGAGACGGTGCGCGAATTCGGCGAAGAGCGATTGACCGGCATCGCGGGCGAGCCGGAGGCGGTCGACAGCCGAATGATGCGGTGGGCCAGAAACTATGCCGACGACGTGGCGCGCCGGTATATCACCGGCGATCAACTGGAGCTCGCGCTCTCGGTTGCGGCCGAGTTGGACAACCTGCTCGCGGCGTTGCGCTGCGCGATCGAACGGCGTGACGCGGCAACGGCGTACACGGTTTTTCCCGTGGTGGGGACGCTGTGGATGATCCGCGGCTCGCACATGGAGGTGGTCGGCTGGGCCGAGCGGGTGATCGGGATGGATCCGATCGACTTCGGCCCGGACGCACCGCGCCCCGACCTCGTGCTCACCACCTACGAGATGATGTTCGTGCATCTCCTGTACACCGGCGGCGGCGCCCGCGATCTAGCCCGGCTGCGCCTGCGGGCGCGCCGCCTGCTGCGCCAACGCGCCGCCGATCTCACCGAGAACAACCGCTTCGTCGGCCGGGTCATGCTCACCAGGTTCGACGGACGCGGACTCGGCAGGCTGATCGCCAGCGCGCTGCGCTCGACCGATCCGGAGACCAAGGCGACCGCGCTGCTGCTGCGCGCCAATGTCCGGGAGAACCTCGGCGACGTGCGCGGCTCGACCGTCGACGCGATCAGAGCGCTGGAGATCTTCGGGCACAACAACATCTGGAGCGTGGCCATGGTGTGCCGACACCTCGGCCAGGTGTGCGGCCAGATCGCCCAGTACGCCGAATCGGTGACCTACTACCGGCGTTCGCTCGAGCTGCTGCAGCGGCTCGGTGCCTACGAGGACACCGTGGAGACCCGCAGCCTGCTGGTAGCTTCGCTGGTCGGCGCCGGTGAGCTGGCGCGGGCCGAGCGGGAACTCGACCTCGCGTTCGGCACGATGGACCTGGACATCTCGACCGGCGGGCGGAATCGGTTGCTGTCCACGGTCATGCAGAGTTCGGCCGAGTTGGCATTGGCATCAGGCGATATCGCGGAGGGTTTCGCTCGCTACCAGCGCGCATTGGAACTGTTCGGCTGGCCGGACCAGGCGTTCGGACCGGGGCCCGGCGCACTGATGCTCGCCGCGGCGGCGCTCGACGCGAAGGTCCTCTACGGCGCGGCCGATACCGACGCGGTCCTGGCCGCGGAACTGGCCGAGGTCATGGTGCCGATGATGACGCAGTATCAGGACCTGCCGCAGATCGGCGCCGTCGCCTGCGCGATCGGCTCGTATCTCATCGCCGTCGGCCACGACGTTTCGCGCGGTCTCGAACTGCTCGTCCTGGCTCCGAATGTGTTCTGCCGCCAAGACTTTCCCACGATGCGCTGGGACCGGCACCTGGACGCCGCGGTCGCGATGCTCGGCGCCGACCAGGTCGGCGAAGCGCGCGACCGGGTCGGCCGCTTGCGCCGCAGGGACTCCGCCGACCGGATTCTGCGGATGATCCAGGAACTGAACGACGTTCGCTGACCCCTTCGGCTACACGACCGCACGCCGGGCGACTGGTCGTGCCCGGCGTGCGGATCGTCGTGCGGTTCACGCCCGGCGCATGTACGCCTTGACGGTGAGCGGGGCGAAGATCGCGATCACGACCAGCGAGCCGATCAGCGACCAGGCCAGGTCGCTGCCGTAGGCGCCGCCGTTCATCAGCTCGCGGCACGCGTTCACCATGTAGTACACGGGATTGGCGTGGTTGAGTCCCTGCATCCAGCCCGGCATGGTGCTCACCAGCGCGAACGCGCCGGACATGAAGGTCAGCGGGAACATGATCATCATCGAGATGCCCTGCACGCCCGCCGCGCTCTTGCCGGTGACCCCGACCAGCGCCCAGATCCAGCTGATCGCGAACGAGCAGGCCACGATGACCAGACCCGCCGCGACGACGCCGAACACGCCGCCCTCGGGCCGATAGCCGATGCACAGACCGACGGCGATGGTCAGCACGGTCGCGATGACGTAGCGCACCATGTCCGCGATCAACGCTCCGGCCAGGGCCGAGATGCGGGCGATCGGCAGGGATTTGAACCGGTCGAAGACGCCCTTGTCCATGTCCTCGCGCAACTGGGTGCCGGTGACGACCGACGTGAGCACCACGGTCTGCACCAGGATGCCGGGGATCAGGATCGGCAGGTAATCCTGCACGCTGCCGCCGATGGCGCCGCCGAAGATGTAGGCGAACAAGGCGGTGAACAGGATCGGCTGAACCGTGACATCGAACAGCTGCTCGGGCTTGTGCTTGACCTTCAGCAAGCCGCGGTAGGCCATGGTGAACGAGTTCGCCACCGCCTGCCCGATCGGAATTCGGTTGCTCACTTCGGGAATCGGGGTCGGCGAGGCATGGCGCGCCGCGGTCTCGGTCGCGGTGATGGTGGTCATGCTGTGTCCTTTGTCGGCATGTGCGGGCCCTCCGTGGTCACGCAGGCTGCCGCCTGCGGGCCTGACGCTCATGCCGCGCTCCTCTCGGATTCGTCGTTGTTGTCGGCCGGGTGGCCGGTGATGGTGAGGAAGACCTCGTCCAGGCTCGGCTTGCTCACGGTGATCTCGTCGACCCCGATCTCCCACTCGCGCAGGCGGATCAGCAGATCGGCGGTGACACCGGCGTTGGGCAGCGGCGCGGTGAGCCGCCCCGCCTCCGGGGTGATCTGCGTTTCGGTGCCGAGGAAATCACTGATGATCCGGCGCGCCTCGTCCACCTGGTCGCGATCGACCAGGGTCAGGTGCAGGGACGAGCCGCCCACCGAGGCCTTGAGTTCGTCGGCCGTGCCGTCGGCGATGACCTTGCCGCGGTCGATCACCGCGATCCGGTCGGCCAGCTGATCGGCCTCGTCCAGATACTGCGTGGTGAGCAATACCGTCGCGCCCTCGCGGACCAGACGGCGGATCGTCTCCCACATCTGGGCGCGGGTGCGCGGGTCGAGGCCGGTGGTGGGTTCGTCCAGGAACAGCAGCGGCGGCGTCGCGATCAGGCTGGCGGCCAGATCGAGCCTGCGCCGCATGCCTCCGGAGAAGTTCCGCAGCGGCTTGTTCGCCGCCTCGACCAGATCGAATTCCTCCAGCAGTTCGTCCGTCTTACGCCGGGCGTCGATCCGGCTCAGGCCGAGCAGGCGGGAGAAGACGATCAGGTTCTCGGCGGCGGTCAAGTCCTCGTCGACCGAGGCGTACTGCCCGGTGACGCCGAGCAGCGAGCGGACCGCCGTCGGCTCGGCCACCACGTCGTGGCCGAAGATCCGGGCGCTGCCGCCATCCGGGCGCAGCAGGGTCGCCAGCATGCGGATGGTCGTGGTCTTGCCCGCGCCGTTCGGTCCGAGCACGCCGTACACCGAGCCCCGCGGCACCGCCAGGCTCACACCGTCGACGGCGCGCTGTTCCCCGAACACCTTGACCAGGCCGTCCGCCTCCACGGCGAGCGCTGAATATGGTGCGAAAGAAGTCATGCCGACGACTGTGCCGGTCTCTGCTTGCACGGCCCTTGCACGGCTCTGTCGTGCCCGATGGCTCGCTTTCTTCGTGCGGGGCGTCGCTCACACCGCGGGCGGGTTCAGGCGGGCGAAGTCCGGCAGGCGGTAGTACGGGTAGTAGGGGTAGGGCGGGGTGGTGGCGCTGGCCTTGTCCAGGCGGGCGATCTGGTCGGCGTCGAGCTCCCAGCCGATGGCGCCGAGGTTCTGGCGCAACTGGTCCTCGTTGCGGGCGCCGACGATGACGGTGGCGACGGTGGGGCGGCGCAGCAGCCAGTTCAGGGCGATCTGCGGGACCGTCTTACCGGTTTCGGCGGCCAGCTCGTCGAGGACGTCGACCACGTCATAGAGCTTCTCGTCGTCGACCGGCGGACCGGCCTCGGCGGTCCGATGCAGACGGCTGCCCGCCGGAAGCGGTTGGCCGCGACGGATCTTGCCGGTGAGCCTGCCCCAGCCCAGCGGGCTCCAGACGACCGCGCCGACGCCTTGGTCGCGCCCGAGCGGCATGAGCTCCCATTCGTAGTCGCGCCCGACCAGCGAGTAGTAGACCTGGTGCGCGACATACCTGGTGAGGCCACTGCGATCGGCCGCGGCAAGGGATTTCATCAGCTGCCAGCCCGCGAAGTTCGAGGCGCCGACGTAGCGGATCTTGCCCGCGCGCACCAGGTCGTCCAACGCGGCGACGACTTCCTCCACCGGGGTCCCCGCGTCGAAGGCGTGCAGCTGGAACAGATCGATGTAGTCGGTGCCCAGCCTGCGCAGCGACGCTTCGACCGCGCCGATCAACCTGGCCCGTCCGGAACCGGCGTCCAGCGGACCGGGGCCGGTCGGCAACGTCGCCTTGGTGGACAGCAGCACCTGATCGCGCCTGCCCTTGACGGCCGCGCCGAGTACCTCTTCGGAGGCGCCGTCGGAGTACACGTCGGCGGTGTCGAACATCGTGACACCGGCGTCCAGGCTGATGTCGACCAGCCGTCGGGCCTGCTCGGCGTCGGTGTCGCCCCATGCGCTGAACAGCTCGCCCCGTCCGCCGAAGGTGCCCGCGCCGAAGCTCAGGGCCGGGACGAGCAGACCCGATGCGCCGAGCCGCCGGTACTCCATCTGCGTGGCTGCCGTCTGAACGTTCACAGGACCGTCCTCCTACTGCGTGTCATGTCGTCCGGCTGCTCACCTGGTGCGCGTCGCCATGCGCAGGTGCACCGGACGGCTCCCCAAAAGGGTCTATAGTTCCGTTAACAACTCGGACAGTACACCTGCGCGGGCATAAATGAAACTGGAGTACCGTTATGGAGAACGAAGAGGCGGCACCGGGCTCGATTCGCCCTGGTGGACGGACCGCACGGGTCCGTGCGGCCGTGCTGCGCGTCGCGGGCGACATGCTCGCCGAACGTGGCTTCGCGCACCTGGATCTGGCCGAGGTCGCGACGCGCGCCGAGGTCGGCAAGACCACCGTCTACCGCCGCTGGCGCACCCCGGCCGGGCTGGTCGCGGATCTGCTGGCCGACATGGCCGAACAGTCGCTGCCGCATGCGGACACGGGTTCACTGCTCGGGGATCTCACCGCCAACGCTCATCTGGTCGCCTCGACGTTGACCGACCCTCGCCAAGGACGGCTGTTCCAGGCCGTCATCGCCGCCGCCACCGCCGACGAGACCGCGGCCACGGCGCTGAGCCGCTTCTACGACATCCGGCTCACCGAATGGGCTCCGTGTGTCGCCGCCGCCATCGAGCGCGGCGAGGCTCCTGCTGGCACCGACCCCCGCGCCGTCCTGTCGGCGGTATCCGGCCCGCTCTACTACAGGCTGCTCGCCAGTGGTGATCCCATCGACGACAACGCCGTCCGCACAACCGCGGCGGCCGCCGCCAGCGCGGCGCGGGCCGGAATATTCGTCACGCCTGCCGGTCACCCCGACAAGCCTGGCGTGACGCAGGTCAGGGCGTCCAGGCTGGGTCGCGCCCGGTGAGACCGACGACCCGATGCAGGACCGGCGCGTCGGCCGGAACCGGCACTATCGGGCCGAAGAGTCCCGGTGTGCCTTCGGGCGGCGTATCCGCCAGGAATTCGACGAGCGCCGCCAGATCGGCAGGGTCATAACGCGGTTCCTGGCCGGTCGCCTTGGCCAGATCCCAGCCGTGGATGACCAATTCGTCCAGCGCGACCATGGCCATGGCGGGAGCGGGCATCGTGACACCGCCCGCTTCGGTGACACCGTCCCATGCCGCCGGTTCGCGCCATGCGGAGACAAGGGCCTTCAGCTGCGCGGGAATCCTGCTCTGCCAATCCGGAACGAGAGACCGGTCCGGGCTGGTGCTCGGCGCGACCGAACGACCCACGGCCTCCTTGGTGGCGGCCTGCCGGAATGCCTCCGTGAGGTCGACGACGTGCACGAGGAGGCTTCGCACCGTGGTGTCGGCACATGGCGTCGGCAAGGTGAGTTGATCCTCGGTTATCCCGGCGACCACCGTCTCGAGCGCGGTAGCCGCAGGTTCGAAATCGAATTCCGGTTTCATCGAATCTCCTGAGCGTGGGGACGTCTCCATCAGGTGAGACGCGCGAGCCTCCCGGAATTAATCGGTCCTCGCGGGGACTCGTGGGCTGACATCGCGAATCCGCGCGCCGAGGTCAGCCTTTCGCCACGACGCGATCGGTCTGCTCCCGATGGACGGCGAGCGCGGTGTGCAGGAAGTCGAGGATCAGCGCGAGTTGATCGGTGTCGTAGCGGCCGAGCGCCTGCGCGCCCGCGCGGCCGACCGGTTCGAAGATCCGCTGCGCCACCTCGCCCGCGGCGTCGGTGGCGGTCACCAGGACTCGGCGCCGATTCGCCGGATCCTGAGCGCGAGCGACGAACCCGGCCCGTTCCAGGCGATCGATGACCGTAGTCGTTGCCGCGGGACTGAGTTTCAGCGCGGCACTCAGCTCACCGGCGGGCAGCGGACCGCGGCCGAGCACGACATCCAAGCACCGCAGGTCGGTGCGGTTCAACCCCAGATGAGCGGCGGCCGCCTCGTCGAAGAGGTCGAAGCTCTGCTGGAGCAGCCGCAACTGCGTACCGATCTCGCCGATGAGTTCATCTTTCGACATTCGAAACTTTCTGTTATCGTAGACTTCGTTCGCCGAAACGATAGCACGACAGGGGCCAGCGATGAACCAGACCACCGACCGGACCGCCACCGATGCCGCCCAGATCCGGGCGCTGTTCCAGGACCTCATGCGGGCCTGGACCGATAACGACGCCGTCGCCTACGCCGCGCTGTTCACCGAAGACTCCGACTACGTGTCCTACGACGGCACCCGCGCGATCGGCCGCGCCGAGCATCAGCGCAATCACGACAAGCTCTTTCGCGGCGTGCTGGCGGGCTCGGCGCTCGTCGGCGAGGTGGAGTCGATCCGCTTCGTCACTCCGGACGTAGCGATCCTGCACGGCACCGCGTCGGTGCTGATGCCGTGGCGTTCGCGGCTGCCCGAGCGCAGGCTCTCGCGCCAGACGCTGGTGCTGGTGCGCACTTCCGGAAACTGGCGGGTGAGCGCGATCCACAACGGCCGGATTCGCCCGGTCACCATCCCCGAGCCGGATTCCTTTCCGGCCGCGATGTCTCAGCTCATGGGCCGCATCGCGCGCAGGCTCGGACTCGGTCTGCGCCGGGCGGCGGCGTAGCCGTCCGCGCGCGACCGGGCCGTCTCGACCGCCGCTCGACACCGTTCGCGCCGCGCCGCCGTTATCCAGCCGTAGCGGCGAAAAGCGCTGGAAAAGCGGAGAATTGGAGGATGAAGGGTGATCGGGTGGAGATCGTCGTCGATGTCGGCGACGGGTCGCGCAATTACGAGATCGCGGCTACTCGGGCCGGGCGGCGGGTGGAGGTGCGGATCGCGCGCGGCGTGGTCGAAGTCAGTGAGGTGACCCGGTCGGGGACGGCGGTGCGCACCGCGCGGTTCATGGCCGGGCGCACGCTCGCACTGGTGGAGCATCCCGCGAGCGCGGCGGCCCCGCGTGCGGACGAGGCGGGGTGACGCACCTTGCGAGATGGTTGCCCCGCGGCCCGGCCACGGGCATCCTCGATGCTGTCGCCAGTTGTTCGTCCGCCTTGATTGCGGCGTGCCACGACGGGTATGCCGATCGCGAGGCCTACGCGGAGAGGAGCGCACGATGACAGATCCCCTTGCGGACGCGGTCCCCGAGGCCGATCTCGCGGAGCAGTCCATCCCGGCGTATCCGGAGGAGCCGGTCCTACCCGACGACGTACCGGAGGGGGAGGAAACTGCCGAGCGAGCGGTCATCGAGCGCGACGTATTCGACGCCAACCCGGCGGACGTGTTCGAACAGTCCATCCCGGTCCCCCTGGACGATGAAATCGAGGAGGACCTGGACTACTGACCAGGCCGCCTCTCGTTCAGGGCTGGATCTTCGCCCGCACCGTCGCATGCAGTTCACGCAGGCTCGACCGCTCGGTGGCTACCTCGAGCACCCGCATGCCGTGCGCGTGCCCGGTCAACTCGACGGCCAGCTGCTGTGGATCGACCTGCCGGTGCGGGATGCGGTAGGCGGCGCACAGCGCGGCCAGATCCATGCCGTGCGGCGTGCCGAAGACCCGTTCGAACACGCCCGCGTACTGCGGATCGCCCTGCTCGAGCAACTCGAAGATGCCGCCGCCGTCGTCGTTGGCGACCACGATGGTGAGGTCGGCCGGTCGTGGTTCGCCGGGGCCGATGAGCAGGCCGGACGCGTCGTGCAGGAACGTGAGGTCGCCGATCAGCGCGATGGTGCGGCCCGGGTGGTGTAGTGCCGCGCCGACGGCCGTGGACACCGTGCCATCGATACCGGCGACGCCGCGATTGGACAGCACCTTGATCCCCGGCCGGGGGTGGGAGACCAGCGCGGCGTCGCGCACCGGGTTCGACGCGCCGAGTAGCAGCTGGTCGCCGTCGCGCAGTGCGTCCATCACGACCGCGGCGACGTGCAGCCCGGTCGGCTTCGGGTGCCGCGCGAGTTCGGCGCGCACCACCTGGTCGGCTTTCGCGTTCAGTTCGCGGCAGTGATTCAGCCATTCGGCGCTCGGCTCGCCCGAGGTGACCGCGCGCGTTCCGGTGCCGACCACGTTGCCGGACACGTCGGGCCAGCGCGGGCCGGTGGTCAGCGCGTACACGCGGACATCCGGGTCGGCGAGCACCTTCGACACCTGGCGGTGCAGGGTCGGACGGCCGGTGATGATCGCTTGCCGGGGTCGCAGCAGCGGCAGCGCGAGCGGGTGCAGCGGGGGACCGTGCATGGGTGCGGTGGGCTCGGCGACGGTCGGCAGCGCCGCCAGTTCCGGCCGGAGTCCGGCGCCATGTCCGGAGATCACCACCGTGTCGGGGGTCAGATCGAGATCGAGCGGCACGTCCAGCGTCGCGTACTGGGTCTCGGTCCAGGCGCACTCGCCCGCGCGGCCCGCGGGAGCCGCCTCGTTGGGCACCGGGTCGGGGACCAGCGGCTCGCGCAGTGGGACGTCGAAGTGCACCGGGCCCGCGTTGCCGGAACGGGTGCCGCGCGCCGCCGCGAGCACCCGGCAGACCGTCGAGCGCCACTGGCTGTTCTGCTGACCGTAGGGCGGATGGTCGGCGTCGCCCGTCTCCTCTTCGGCGAGGCCGAGCGAGATGGTGGCGCGCACCTGGCTGCCGAACAGGCCGAACTGCTCGATGGTCTGGTTGGCGCCGGAGCCGAGCAGCTCGTAGGGACGATTGGCGCTGAGCACCACCAGGGGAACCCTGGCGTAGTTGGCCTCCAGCACGGCGGGTCCGAGGTTGGCCACCGCGGTGCCCGAGGTCATCACGACCGGAACCGGGAGCCTGCTCGCGACGGCGAGTCCGACGGCGAGGAAGCCCGCCGTTCGCTCGTCGATCCGCATGTGCAGCCGCAACCGCCCGGCCGCGTCGGCGGCCTGCAGGGCGAAGGCCAGCGGAGCGTTCCGGGAGCCGGGGCACAGGACGACATCCCGCACGCCCCCGCGCACGAGCTCGTCGACGACGACCTGCGCTTGTGCTGTAGACGGGTTCACGCCTCCAGACTGGCAGACAGTTCCGCCTGTTCGACGTCCGGGAGGGGCATGTCTCACTGTCTCTTCGGCCACGTACACCGCGTGGCCGGATTCGTGCTGCCCTGGGGCCGGGGCCGGGCGAGGTTGTTCGGCCACGTCCGCGGCGGCGGATTCGTGATGGCCTGGGACCGGCTCAGGCGGAACTGCTAGGCCATGTCCGGTGGTCCGTGCTTGTCACGCTCTGGGGGCGGCTCGAGCGGTGCTTTCGGGTCACATTCGGGGCGCGGTCGAGTTCGTGATGCTTACGGCGGGGCCGGGCGGTGCTGTGGGTCATGCCTGCCGCATGGTCGTGTTCGCCATGCTCTGGGGCGCGGCTCGGGGGTGCCGTTGGGTCACATCCGCACCGAGTTCGTGAAATCGGATCGGGGGGAGTCGGCCAGAGCCGCAGCGAAGGAGCCGCGATGCGTCGCGCTCGGGAAGGCAGTGGCATACATTTCGGCCCTGCGCTCTGCACTGGCCGCGCTCAGCAAAACCACACCGCAATAGCGGTTCGGCGTATCAGTCGATCTCGCTTGGTGCGGGATCGACAAGGTCGCGCGTGCGTCGCACATCGAGGGCCGGGCAGCCGAGACACCCCGATGTGCGACCTCGCAAATCAGTTGGCGTGCTTCTGGATCAGGTCGCCGACCCGCGGGAGCGCCTCGACGACGTTCTTCTTCGCCGACGAGCGCATCGAGGAGTAGACCTTCTTCAGAGCAGGCCGGGTGGAGGCCTCGGCGCGCGCGTCGGTGACCGCGAGCAGCGCCTCGGCGACCTCATCGGACTTGGCGACGAGCAGATCGGCGAACTTGCCGGAGCCCGACGCGGCGTACTCCTGCCAGAACGGCTCCAGCTGCGCGACGAGCTTGGGCGCCAACGACTCCAGCGCGTCGGACACGATGGTCGGGCTGATCTTCTTGACCGCCGCGTAGCCACCCTTCACAGCCAGGCCGGACGCACCACCCTTGTCCGAGACCTCGGCGTCGAGAACCTCGACGGCATCGGCAAGGAAAGCCGGGCGCTTGGCGTCGTCGAGCAGGGATTCAGACAGTGCTGCAACCACTTTCAGGTTCCTCCGGATCGATATCGATGAACGAGCGAGGGCAACTATACGCACCCGCGCCAGCGTTCACCCGGCTACGGCTGCCAGGGCAGCAACTGAACCATCAATCCCTCGCAGTCGGCGAGCAGATTGCCCTGCTCATCGAGCAATTCGGCGGTGATAAAAGTTTTTCGTCCTTCGATCCGGTCGACCCGCCCGCGAACGGTCAGCGCCGTCTCGAGCGGGGTGACCTTGCGATAGTTCACGTGGAGGAACGCCGTGCGGCTGATCGGCCGTCCGGCGTAGTGCACGATCATGCCGAGCAGGTCGTCGAACAGCAGGGGGAGCACGCCGCCGTGCGCGGCCCCGTTGCCGCCGAGGTGGAAGCGGCGGAACACGCCGGTCATCTCGATGCCGTCCGGTCCCGCCTCGACCACCCGCCACGGCAGCAGCAGAAGGCTGCCGCGCCCGGGCAATTCGACGGCCCGGCCCGCGGGACCCTGCAACTCCGGCGCGCGGTACGGCTCGAGCAGATCGATCAGCTCACGGGCTTTGGCCCGCGCCGCCCCGAAGACGTCGTCCGGCGCGTCCACGGAGACCGCGAGATCCTGGAGCGTCCGCATGTCATCGACGAACTCGCCGAAGTTCGGCCCCACCTTCGCCGCGGTGACCTTCGGGAATCCGCCGTGCTTCTCGTACCGGGATTCGTCCACCGCGCTCCGGTCGATAACAGGTTTCACTCGATCGCTCATACCTGCACGGTAACGCGTAGTTTTACACCGTCAAATCGAGACCGTGCGGACACAGCGGACACGCAGTGCGGCAGCCTCCGTCAGGCACCCACTTCGCCACCCGACCACACCGGCCCAGCTCCCGGTTTCGAGCGAAGCGAGACCGAGCATTGCCCATTCGCGGCCCGGCTCGGACGCGAGCCATAAGGGGGCCGCGAACACGCAGTGCCGCAGGCACTGCAAAATCAGACACAGCAATAATCACCGGGGTGACGTTCAATCCGAAGCTGTGGCGCCCCGTTCCGGGGTTCGAGAACCTGACCGACATCACCTACCACCGGCATATCGAGCAGGGCACCGTACGGGTCGCCTTCGACCGGCCGGAGGTGCGCAATGCGTTTCGCCCGCACACGGTCGACGAACTCTACCGGGCACTCGACCACGCCAGGATGACTCCGGACGTCGGCGCGGTGCTGATCACCGGGAACGGCCCGAGCCCCAAGGACGGCGGCTGGGCCTTCTGCTCCGGCGGCGACCAGCGCATCCGCGGACGCAGCGGCTACCAGTACGCCAGCGGCGACACCGCGGACACGGTCGACCAGGCCCGCGCGGGCCGCCTGCACATTCTCGAGGTGCAGCGGCTGATCCGCTTCATGCCGAAGGTGGTGATCGCGCTGGTGAACGGCTGGGCCGCGGGTGGCGGCCACAGTCTGCATGTGGTCTGCGACCTGACCCTGGCCAGTCGCGAGCACGCCCGCTTCAAGCAGACCGACGCCGACGTGGGCAGTTTCGACGGCGGCTACGGCAGCGCGTATCTGGCCAAGATGGTCGGCCAGAAGTTCGCCAGGGAGATCTTCTTTCTCGGCCGCCCCTACACCGCCGAGGAGATGCACCAGATGGGCGCGGTGAACAAGGTCGTCGACCATGCCGAGCTGGAAGACGTGGCGCTGGAGTGGACCGCCGACATCAACGGCAAGTCCCCGCAGGCGCAGCGCATGCTGAAGTACGCGTTCAATTTGGTCGACGACGGTCTGGTGGGCCAGCAACTGTTCGCCGGTGAGGCGACCAGGATGGCGTACATGACCGACGAGGCCGTCGAAGGCCGCGACGCGTTCCTGGAGAAGCGCAAGCCGGACTGGACCCCCTACCCCTGGTACTTCTGACATGGACATCCTCAGCAGCCGGATCATTCTGCGCCCCGCCGACTACGCGGCCACGCTCGCCTTCTACCGGGACGGGCTGGGGCTGGCCATCGCGCGGGAGTATCCCGGCGGCACGGTCTTCTTCGCCGGACAGTCGCTGATCGAGGTGGCGGCGCACGGCGGATCGGGCAGCTCCTCGTCGTTCGAGGGCGCGATCTGGCTCCAGGTCCGCGATGTGTCCGATGTCGCCGCGGAGCTGTCGCTCAAAGGCATCCCGATCGACCGTGCCCCGCTCGAGGAGCCGTGGGGCCTGGTGGAGATGTGGGTGCGCGATCCCGACGGCGTGCCGATCGTCTTCGTCGAGGTGCCGCCCTCGCATCCGATCAGACGGGATTCCCGCTGGTCACCGGCGTGACATCGGTTCCATTCGATAGTTCGGCGGGCCGCGCCGAGTTGCCAACGCGACAACCGGCGAGGACGATAACGCTCAGACGGCCACCCGACCGCCGATGTCCGGGTCGCCGTGTCCGCGTCCCGTCCGACGAGTGAATCGCAGTCCCGATGCCAGTCGTACTCGAGCCCCCATCCGTCCGGGTAGCCGCACCGCTCCCGCGCCACCCCAGCAAACCGACCCGTTCCGCGTGTGGTGACGCGGGCATGACACGATCCCTACTGTGAGGGAGCGCAGCGAGCGAGCCATGGGCACAGCGGCTCTTGGCACCACCGAGCCCGGCAAACGGCGAGGCAGGGCATGAGCGAGCGCAGCGAGCGAATCATCAACGCAGCGCGCATCGCGCATGACGGAGCCGAGCGCCAGCGAGGCGCGGTCATGAGCGGTCAGGCCTGGAGGAGGCAGCGGAGCGTGACCACGGAGGGCCCCGCTCATGCCCGGATGGATACGGCATGAGCAAGACACTGCGAACCTTGCCGATGCCGACCGGATCGGGTCTCGGCGACGTCATGCCGCACCTGCGGCAGGCGCTGGAGGGCAACGGGGCCGCGTGGCTGCCGATTCCCACCAGCGACCGGCGCGAGGCCAGACGACTGAGCGACGCGCTGTCGCCGGGTGAGCCGATCGACGACGAGGTCGCCTTGGTCGTGACCACCTCCGGCACCACCGGTGTGCCGAAAGGCGCGATGCTCAGCGCGGCGGCTCTGCGCGCCAGCGGCACCGCGACGCACGATCGGCTCGGCGGGCCCGGCAGCTGGTTGCTGGCTCTGCCCACCCATCACATCGCGGGCATCCAAGTGCTGCTGCGCAGCATTCTGGCGGGCACCGAACCCACGGTGCTGGACGTGTCGGGCGGATTCCTGCCCGAAGCGCTCGCGGGCGCCATCTCGGGCATGCGCGGCGAACGACGGTATACGGCGCTGGTCCCGACCCAGTTGATCAAGGCGCTCGACTCGCCGGTCGCCGCCGCGGCGCTGGCCGAGCTCGACGGCGTGCTCGTCGGCGGCGCGGCCACTCCGCTTCCGGTGTACGAGCGTGCCCGAGCCGCGGGCATCACCGTGGTCCGCACCTACGGCATGAGCGAAACCTGCGGTGGGTGCGTATACGACGGCGTGCCGCTGGATGGCACGCAGGTGCGCATCGAGGACGGCCGGGTGGTGATCGGCGGCGCCATGATCGCCTCCGGCTATCGCAATCAGCCCGACCATCCGGCCTTCGCCGAACCGGGCTGGTTCCGCACCGATGACGCGGGCAGGTTCGAGAACGGCTTGCTGACCATCACCGGACGGCTGGACCAGGCGATCACGACCGGCGGCCTGCTGGTGATCCCGCAGGTGGTCGAGGCGGTGCTGAGCACCCATCCCGCGATCAGCGAGGTGGTGGTGCTCGGGCTGCCGGACGAACGGCTCGGGGAGCGCGTCGCCGTGGCCGTGGTGCCCGCCCCCGGCGCCGCACCGAGCCTCGACGAACTACGCGAACACGTGATCGCCGAACTGGACACCACCGCCGCGCCACGCGAGCTGGTGGTGCTCGACGAGATCCCACTGCGCGGCCCTGGCAAGCCCGACCGCGCCAAACTCCGCGAATACCTGCTGGCCGACTAGCCACCGACCGGCACCGCGCGAACGGCCGCAGAACCCCGGGTGTTTCGAGGTCAGCCGTCGTGTTCGAAACCGAACTCCTGGTTCGGGCCGCGGTGGCGTCAGCTCAATAGACGTCGCGGACGTAGCGTTTTTCGGCGATCAACTGCTTCTTGAACGCCAGCGCGCCGTCCTCGTCGAGTTTGCCGTGGATGCGGGCGATCCGCAGCAGCGCGTCGTCGACGTCCTTCGCCATGCGGCTGGCGTCGCCGCAGACGTAGAAGTGGGCGCCGTCGCGCAGCCAGGACCACAGCTCGGCGCCGTGCTCGATCATCCGGTGCTGCACGTAGATCCGCTCGCGCTGGTCGCGGGAGAAAGCCAGGTCGAGCCGGGTCAGGAAGCCGGAGCGGAACATGTCCTCCAGTTCGGCGCGGTAGTAGAAGTTGTGCGCCGCGTGCTGATCGCCGAAGAACAACCAGTTGCGTCCGGTGCAGCCGAGGGCCCTGCGCTCCTGGAGGAACCCGCGGAACGGCGCGATGCCGGTGCCGGGTCCCACCATGATCATCGGCGTCGCCGAGTCGGCGGGCGGACGGAAGTGCGGGGCCCGCTGCAGGAAGATCGGCACCGCCGCGTCGGCGAGCTCGGCGCCCGCCCGGTCGGCCAGGAAGGTCGAGCACACCCCGCCGCGCCGCGCCGCCGAACCGATGGCCGAAGGGTCGCCGTAGCGGACGATGCCGACGGTCAGCTCCACCTCATCCGGGCTGACCAGCGGGCTCGACGAGATCGAATACTGTCGCGGTTGCAGCTTCTTCAGCGTGCCGAGCCACTCCACCAGATCGGCCCGCACTGGGAAATCACGCAGCACGTCGACGGCCTGCCGGTCCCACAGGTAGTTGGCCAGCTCGTTGCGATTGTCCCTGCGCAGCAGCTTGGCGAGCCTGCCGCTGGGATTGCGCTCGGCGAGGAAGCCGAGCAGGTCGTTGCTGACCTTGGTGATGTCGTAGTGCGTGCGCAGCGCCTCGGCGAGCGGTAGTTCGCGGTCGTCGACCTCGACCACCCTGCGGCCGTCCAGGCCGGTGGCGGTCAGCCACTCGGTGACCAGCGAGGTGCAGTTCACCGGCCAGACGCCGAGCGAATCGCCCACCTCGTATCCGGCCTCCAGACCGCGCAGATCGAACCCGAACCGGCGCACCTCTTTGGGCGAATCGCCGGTCGAGAGCACCTCGTTGCGCACCAGCGGGGCGCGCAGCGGCACGCTGCGGGTGAACGGCGCGGGAGCGGTGCGGGTGCGGCCGAGCGCGGGCGCGGCGGTCGGCCGCTCCATCGTGGCTACCGCACCGGTGTGCGTCGTCGTGCGCACTGAGCCGATACCGCCGCGTGCCGGCAGATCGACGGGGGAGCCGGGCTCGCCGGAAGGACCGTCGCCGAACGCGGCGAGCACGTCATCGAGCCAGCGCTCACCGGCGTCCTGGTAGTCGGGTTCGCTGTCGACGCGCGAGAGCAGCCTGGTCGCGCCCAGCTCGGCCAGCTTCTGGTCCAGTTTGCGGCCGTAGCCGCAGAAATCGTCGTAGGACGAGTCGCCGAGCGCGAACACCGCGTATCGCACACCGGTCAGCCGCACGGCGCTCTCGGCCAGCCGATCCCAGAAATCGGCTCCGTTGTCCGGCGGTCCTCCGTCGCCGAACGTGCTGCTGATCAGCAACACGTCACCGCTGATCGCGCCGAGATCGCAGGAATCCAGGTCGAGCAGCCGGGGCGCGAAACCGCCCTCGGCCAGGCGCGCGGCGGCTTTGGCGGCGAATTCCTCCGCGGTGCCGGTCTGCGAAGCCCACAGCACGGTGATCGCGCGCGCGGCGGCGCCCGCGCTCGGGGCGGTCACCGGGACCGCCGTGTCGCGCGAGTACATACCGGCGAGCAAGCCGTCGACCCACAGCCTGGCATGCGCGGACATCGGCGCCGACTCCGGAACGACCGGCTGCCCGGTCACCGGAAGCGCTTGCAGCGCGGCCAGATAGCCGCTGAGGTAGATCCGCTCGGTCTCACTGAGCGTGGGTGCGGTGCCGCCGTCCAGGCCGAGCACGGCCGCCAGCGGGTGCGCCGACTCCACCGTCGGCAGTGCCGGGGGAGTCTCCGGTCGCGGCGCGGCGGCGACCCGGCGCAGCGCCACCGCGCACGCTTTGAACTCCGGTTGCAGCGACGCCGGGTCGACCGCGTCGTTGGTGACCGCGTTGATGGTCAGGTATTCACCCTGCTCGTCGTTCCAATGGAACGGCACGAAGCAATCGCCCTGGCGAACCCGGTCGCTGACCTGCACCGGCAGGACGGCCCGGCCCCGGCGCGAGGCGATCTCCAGCTGGTCGCCCTTGCGCAGGCCGAGGCGCTCGGCGTCGGCCGGGTGCACCTCGACGAACGGCGTGCCGTTCAGCTTGGTCAGCTTGTCGATCTTGCCGGTCTTGGTCATGGTGTGCCACTGGTGTTGCAGGCGGCCGGTGTTGAGCAGGAACGGGTAGTCGTCGTCCGGCATCTCCCGCGGCAGCATGTGCGGTCGCGGCCAGAAGACCGCGCGGCGGCTCGGTGTGGCGAAGGCGAGCCGGGGCTGATGGCCGTTCTCGTCGACGAACAACGTCTGGCTGACCCCGTCGTTGAGATACCGGATCGGGTTGCGCCTGCGTTCGGGCTGCGCGCACGGCCACTGCATCGGGCCGTCGCGCAGCGCCTCGTAGCTCACGCCGCGCAGGTCGTAGCCCGTCGCGGGATTCGCGAACCGCTTGATCTCGTCGAAAACCTCGGCGCTGGACGCGAAGTCGAAACCGGGGAACCCCATCGCGGTGGCGACGTCGGCGATCAGCCGCCAGTCCGGCCGCGCGTCGCCGGTGGGCGGGACCGACTGCTGGAGCAGGGTGAGGTTGCGTTCGGAATTCACCATCACCGCATCGGCTTCCGCCCACAGCGTGGCGGGCAGCAGCAGATCGGCGTAGGCGTTGGTCGCGGTTTCGGTGTAGGCGTCCTGCGCGATCACCAGTTCCGCCGCCTCCAGGCCCGCGATCACCGTCTTCCGGTTCGACACGGTGGCAACGGGATTGGTGCAGATGATCCACGCCGCCTTGATCGTGCCCTCGGCCAATGCACGGAACATCTCGACCGTGCCCGGCCCGGCCTCGGTGCGCAGCGTGCCGGGTTCGAGGCCCCACTCGGTTTCCACGAACGCGCGGTCCTCGGCGGAGAGCAGGCTGCGCTGACCGGGCAGACCGGGCCCCATGTAGCCCATCTCGCGCCCGCCCATCGCGTTCGGCTGGCCGGTGAGCGAGAACGGCCCGCTGCCGGGACGGCAGATGGCCCCGGTGGCCAGGTGCAGGTTGCACAGGGCGTTGGTGTTCCACGTGCCGTGCGTGGACTGGTTGAGTCCCATCGTCCACAGCGACATCCACTCACCCGCCGCGCCGATCCACTGCGCGGCGGTGCGGATGTCGGCTTCGGCGAGTCCGGTGATCTCGGCGACCCGCGCGGGCGGGTAGTCGGCCAGGAACTCCGGCATCGCCTCCCAGCCCTCGGTGTGCTCGGCGATGAACTGCGCGTCGATGTCGCCGTTCTCGACCAGCAGGTGCAGCAGCCCGTTCAGCAGCGCGAGATCCGTGCCCGGGGCGATCTGGAGGAACAGGTCGGCACGTGCGGCGGTCTCGGTGCGGCGCGGGTCGACCACGATGAGCTTCGCGCCCGCCTTGAGCCGGTCGGCCATGCGCAGGTGGAGGATCGGGTGGCAGTCGGCCATATTCGCGCCGATCACGAAGAACAGATCCGCGTGCTCGAAGTCGTCGTAGGAGCCGGGCGGCCCGTCCGCGCCGAGCGACTGCTTGTACCCGGTACCCGCGCTGGCCATGCACAGTCGCGAGTTCGCCTCGATGTGCACCGTGCGCAGATAACCCTTGGCGAGCTTGGTCGCGAGGTACTGCGCTTCCAGCGACATCTGCCCCGAGACGTACAGGGCGATCGCGTCCGGACCGTGCTCGTCCAGGATCGCCCGCAGTCGGGTGGCGGCCTCGTGCACGGCCTCGTCGACGGGGAACGGCACCGGGACCTGGCCACGTTCCGAGCGACGGTAGGCGGTCTCCATCCGGCCGGAGGCGCCCATCAACTCCGCGTGCGTGGCGCCTTTGGTGCACAGACGACCCGCGTTCGCCGGGTGCAGCTTGTCGCCGCTGACCTTGGCGATCACCGGTTTGTCCCCCGGGCCGGAGCCGGTCTGCACGGTGATCCCGCAGCCCACGCCGCAGTACGAGCACGCCGTTCGGGCGATGCCGTCGCTGCGGCCGGTCACTGCGTCAGACATGCCTTCGATCATGCGGACCGCCGATTGCGCCGGATTTACCCCGCGTTATCGGCAGGTGACATTCCACCTCACCGCTGCGAAATCCGGCGGTGAGGTGTGATCGGGGTCTCGCGGATCAGCCGAGTTTGTACGCCCGATGCAAGGCGACGACGCCGCCGGTGAGGTTACGCCACTTCACCGACGACCACCCGTTGGCCGCGATCCGCATCGCCAGCCTGCGCTGGTTCGGCCAGTCCGGAATGGATTCGGCCAGGTAGACGTAGGCGTCGGGATTGCTGCTCACCACACGCGCCACCTTGGGCAGCGCCTTCATCAGATACTCCAGATACAGCGTGCGGAACACCGGGACCACCGGTGTGGAGAACTCACACACCACCAGCCTGCCGCCCGGCTTGGCGACCCGCAGCATCTCCCGCAGCGCGAGGTCGGTGTCCGCGACGTTGCGCAGCCCGAACGAGATGCTCACCGCGTCGAAGGAGTCGTCGGCGAACGGCAGCGCCATCGCGTCGGCCGCCACCATCGGCACGTCGCGGAACCGGCCCGCGGCGAGCATGCCCTTGGAGAAGTCGGCCGCCAGGCACCACGCGCCGGATTTGCGCAGCTCCATGGTGGATACGCCGGTCCCGGCCGCCAGATCGAGCAGCCGCTCACCCGGTCGCAGCGCGAGCGCCTTGCGGGTGGCCCAGCGCCAGTAGCGATCCTGCCCCGCGGAGATCACCGTGTTGGTCAGGTCGTATCGCCGGGCGACGCCGTCGAACATCGCCGCGACTTCCCGCGGCTGCTTGTCCAACGACGCCCGGTTCGATTGCGTTTTCGCCACGCCAAGACACTAACTCCAGCTCCGGGACGAACCGAGCATGGCACGACGATACGTCGGTCACGCCCGATCGCGGTTCACGCCGTATGCGGCAAGCGGATCCGCGTCCCGGTCACCTCGGCGTAGTGACCCATCAGTTGACCGCAAATGGCAGGCCAGGTACGCGACAGCACCGATTTCCTGGCCGCGCCCGCGAACCGGGTCCGCAGCGCGGGATCGTGCAGCGCCCCCACGGCGCTGGGCAGCAGTTCGCCGAACCGGTCCACCGGAAGGAGGTAGCCGTTGCGGCAGTGCGCGATCAGATCGCGCGGACCGCCCGCGTCCGGACCGATCACCGGGACGCCCGACGCCAGCGCCTCCTGCACGCCCTGGCAGAACGTCTCGTGCTCGCCCGCGTGCACCATCACGTCCAGGCTGGCGTACGCCCGGGCCAGCTCGTCGCCGCCGAGCTCGCCGGTGAACACCGCCGTCGGCATCATCCGCGCCAGCCGCTGGCGCTCCGGCCCGTCGCCGACGATGACCAGCTGGACGGCCGGGTCGGTGGCCAGCACGGCGAGCCGCTCGACGTGCTTCTCCGGCGCGAGCCGCCCCACGAAACCGACCAGCAGCCGATCCCGTCCGGCGCGCCAGGCGTCGCGCAGCGCCGCGGATCGGGCGCTCGGCGTGAAACGCGCGATGTCGACACCCCGGCCCCATCGGTGTACACGCGGGATACCGTGCCTGGCCAGGTCCTCCGCCGCTGCCCGGGACGGGGCGAGGGTGCGGGTGGCGCTCTCGTGGATGCGCCGGGTCCATCCCCAGGCCGCTCGGCTCGCCAGCCCGAGCCCATAACTCTTGGCGAAGCCCGCGACGTCGGTCTGGTACACCGCCACGGTCGGCAGGTCCAGGCGCAGCGCAGCGCCCAGGCCACCTGCCCCGAGCAGGAACGGCGAAGCCAGATGGACCACATCGGCGTCGAAGTCTTCGATGGCCGAGACGATGCCCGGTTGCGGCAGCCCGACCGGCAGCGAACTGACCTTCGGGACCATGACCGCGGGCACCCGGTGGACCGGGAACCGTCCGTGGCCGCGCGGTGCGGCGGGTAGCCCGCGCGGGGTGTCCGGCGCGACGATCAACGCGTCGTGTCCGTGCCGGTCCAGGTGCTCCAGCACCCGCAGCACGGAGTTGACGACGCCGTTCATGTTCGGCAGAAACGACTCCGCGACGATCGCTACTCGCACGCTTTCAGCCTGACCGCCACATCGCGCCGCGCCCCCACACCGAAGTGAAGCGCACGGAAAGTTCCGGCGAACTATCGGGGCGGCGAAATCGCGGGCAACAGCCCCGAGCGGGCAGCCGCCGGAACGCTCAGCCGACCGGCGTCGGCCTGCGTCCGCTCGCACGGTGCAGCAGCCACAACGCCGGAAGCGCGAGCAGCCAGACCACCACGATGACCGACAGCGCGGGCGGAATCGCGACGCGCACGTCGCGGCCCTCCACGCGCACCAGGTCGGGGTCGCTGCGGCTGTACTCCACCCGGATGCGCTCACCCGCGGTGAGGTTGGTCGGATACAGCACGCCGACCTTCGGGTTGTGCGTCTCACCGTCGGGCGTGACGTACATGACGGCCGAGCGCAGCCGCCCCGCCGAGAGCACCTCGGCCGTTGTGCTGCCCTTGTCCGAGCTGATCAGGTAGTCGTTGCGCCAGGCGGCCAGCACCAGCAGCGCGACCAGCACGCTGACGGCGGTCGCGGCGATCAGCACGCCGATCCCGGCCCGTCGCAGGCGGATCGGCCGCCCGGTGGACTGGCTGGTTTCCGACACCGCCACAGGCTACCGACCGGCTCGGCTACGGTGGCGGCCATGTCCCGAAAATTCAGCTTCACCGTGCCCTACACCGTCCCGGTCGAAGATCTCCACCGGGCACTCATCACCGACGACGTCTGGCAGGCCCGCTTCGCCGACGCCCCGACCGCGACGCTGCGGGTGTCGCATCCCGACGGCGCGGGAACCATCCGTATCCACATGACCGAAAAAGCCGCGGAGGACAAGGTTCCCGCGCTGGTGCGCAAGGTGCTCAAGAGCGAGCTCACCTTCTCCCGCACCGACAACTGGCAGCCCCTGGTCGGCGAGGTCGCCAAGGGCACCTTCGAGGCGAGCACCGGCGGCATCAACACCGCCATGTCCGGGACCTACGAAATACGTTCCACCGCGGAGGGTTCCGAGCTCGAGGTGGCAGGCACCGTGCAGGTGAAGGTGCCTTTGGTCGGCGGCGCCATCGAGCCGCTCGCCGAACAACTGCACCATCGGGTGCTCACCAGCGAGCGCAAATTCATCGAGGAGTGGCTGACCACCGAACCGACCGCCTGACGCATCCGTCCGTTGCCCCAGCGCGAGCCGGGGCAACTCCTCGATCGCCCGGTCGGGTACGACATGAAGTCCTTGCTATGCGACCTGGTTTACGAGCCGCTATCCAGCGGTACTAGTTGACGGCACGATTTCGATTCGCCGCCATGCAGCTCGGCTGCATCGCGGAATTGGCGAGGAGTGATTCCGATATGAACTACCAGTACGGCTGGCCAGGTGCGCCGGGCAGCTATCCGCCGCCCCCGCCTTCGGCGAGTGGTGGCACCGGAATCGCGTCGGCGCTGCTTGCGCTGCTGGGTGGGGGTTGGACGATATTCGGTCTCGTGTCACTGGGGACGCTCGCATCTCTCGACACCCTGGCAGGTCTTGCGCTGATCAGCGTGGCGGTGGCCGGATTCGTGGCGTTCCTGCTCGTGCTCGGCGGCATCCTGCTGCTGTGCCGGTCGACCGCGGGCCGGGTTCTGGTGATCATCGGCAGTGCGCTGAGTTTGATCAACATAGCGGTGGAGCTCGCGGTGTCGGGCCTTTTCGGCCTGCTGCCGATAATCGCCGGAGTGTTGACGCTGGCGACCCTTGTCCTCGCCGCCATCAGTCCGACCGGCCGGTGGATCGCGGCACGTCGTCAACCGACTCCGTCGTACGGCCCCCAGCCCGCACCGCCATATGGCCAGCCCGCGCCCGCGCCATACGGCCACCAGCCTCCCCAGCCTTACGGATTCACAGCCGCTCCACCCTCCGGCCATCCGGCTCCGCCGTACGGCCAGCCGCCATATCCGAACCGCTGAGCCGCTGGTCCGTTCGGGATCGCGGGGCCGGATTCCGCACGTCGGCGGGCGTGGCTCCTGGAGCGGCCGGATTCCTAGGCGAACGGCTGCCGCTCGTCGAAGCGCATCGACGTGCGGCCCGCCGCTCGCCAAGCCCGCGCGGTCAGGTCGACGTCCTCGTCGGTGACCAGGTTGCCCATCACGCGAACGGCCGTGCGCTGCAGGTACTTCGAGCGCATCACCGGAGGGCCGCCGAGCGGAACCATGCGCGGATGGGTCGCCAGGCCCGCGATCCGGCGCGCGACCGAGAAGGTGCGCCCATAGCGTGTGCGCAAGACCTGCGGCCAGATCGTCGTCAGGTCGGGCTCGTCCAGCAGGTCGGCGAGCAGATGGCCGCCTTCCAGGCCGTAGTCGATGCCTTCGCCGTTGAGCGGGTTCACACAGCCCGCGGCGTCGCCGACCAGCACCCAGTTGCGTCCGGCGACGTTCGAGACCGCGCCGCCCATCGGGAGCAGCGCCGAGGCCACCGCGCGCAGCGAACCCTCGAATTGCCATTCCTCCGTGCGCAACGCCGTGTAATGCGCCAGAAGCGGTTTCAGCGCGATATGCGAGGGCCGCCGCTCCGTGGCCAGCGATCCGACGCCGATGTTCACCTCGCCGTTCCCGAGCGGGAACACCCAGCCGTACCCGGGCACCAGCGCGCCGGAGGCGTCGCGCAACTCCAGATGCGAGGTGATCCACTGATCGTCGCTGCGGCCGGATCTGATGTAAGCCCGCGCCGCGGTGCCGTAGGCGTACTGCCGGTGCCAGGTGCGGCCGAGCAGCCGCCCGATCGGCGAGCGCACCCCGTCGGCGACCACCAGCGTGCGGCAGGCGATCGTTCGCACGGCATCGGCCGTGCGCACCGTCACGCCGGTGACCCGATCGCCCTCGCGGGTGACGTCGACCACCTTCGTTCCGTCCACCACGCGCGCCCCGGACTTCACCGCCGTCTCGCGCAGCTTGTCGTCGAGTTCGGTTCGCGGAACGGCGCTTCCGTAGGTCGGGAAGGAGCCGCCGGGCCAGCTCAGCAGCGCCTCGCGGCCGAAGCCGGTCATCCGTAAACCATGGTTGACGATGTGCGCCCGCACCCACTCGCCGAGGCCGAGCAGCTCCAGCTCCGCGGTCGCGCGCGGAGTCAGCCCGTCACCGCAGGTCTTGTCCCTCGGGAACACCGCGGAGTCGACGAGCACCACGTCCCGTCCCGCCCTTGCCGCCCACGCGGCGGACGCCGAGCCAGCGGGCCCCGCACCGACGACCAGCACCTCGGCTCGGCTGGGCAACGCGGCCTCGTCGCCGCCCGTGGGAGTCGCTTCCGGAGAACCCATGCGCTCCATACTCGCAGGGCCGTCTCGATCCTGTCGACGGCGGTCGCGCTCGGCCCGCCGAGCGCCATGACGACGAACGGCGACAAGACAGATCCGCCGCGGAGTGACGGTGTTCATGGGCCATCGGCCGGGGACACGCTAGGTTCTCTACCGTGGGGTCGGACGCATCGCTGGGAGAAGAAATGAGCAGATCGGCCATGAGTGAGCGCAGCGAGCGACTCACGGACGCGCACGACGGTGCCGGCAGCGCCGAGAGCACGGTGGTGGCCGGCGTCGATCTCGGTGACGACGAGCTCGCCGCCACGGTGCGCGACGGCCTGGAGAAGGTGGAAAAGCTCCTGGTCGACGAGCTGTCCGACGGTGCGGAGTTCCTCCAGGAAGCCGCCCTGCACCTGGCGAAGGCGGGCGGAAAGCGGTTCAGGCCGCTGTTCACCATCCTCACCGGGCAGCTCGGTCCGCGTCCGACCGATCCCGATTTGATCACCGCGGGCACCGTGGTGGAGCTGGTGCATCTGGCCACGCTGTACCACGACGACGTCATGGACGAGGCCCCGATGCGTCGCGGCGCCCCGAGCGTGAATTCGCGGTGGGGCAACAACATCGCCATCCTCGCGGGGGACTACCTGTTCGCGCACGCCTCCCGGCTCACCTCCACCCTCGGCCCCGACGCCGTGCGCATCATCGCCGAGACCTTCGCCGAACTCGTCACCGGTCAGATGCGCGAGACCATGGGCGCCCGCGAGTCCCAGGACCCGGTCGAGCACTACCTGCGCGTGGTGTGGGAGAAGACCGGTTCGCTCATCGCCGCCGCCGGACGTTTCGGCGGCACCTTCTCCGGGGCCGGCGCCGAGCACGTCGAGCGACTCGCCCGCCTCGGCGACGCGGTCGGCACCGCCTTCCAGATCTCCGACGACATCATCGACATCTCCTCGGCCTCCGAGCAGTCCGGCAAAACACCCGGCACCGACCTGCGCGAAGGCGTGCACACCCTGCCGGTGCTGTACGCGCTGCGCGAAGAGGGCGTCGAAGGCGACCGCCTGCGCAAGCTGCTCGCCCGCCCGCTGGAGACCGACGACGAGGTGGCCGAGGCACTCGATCTGCTCGCCCGCTCCCGCGGCATGGTGCTGGCCAAGGAGAAATTGCAGGGCTACGCCGATCTCGCCCACACCGAGCTGTCCGCGCTGCCCGGCGGCCCCGCCAACGACGCACTTCAGCGATTGGTCCGCTACACCATCGAACGCGTGGGCTGAAGTATTGGCCGCGCGGGCGCGGCGAACGGCGGTGCTCGGTCTCACTGCGCTCGAAAGTTGAGGTGGGGCCGGTGTGGTTGCGTGGCGCGGGGAGCCTATTCACGACCCAGTACGTGATCTCCGCGGGTAGCTTCCGGGCGGTGTGGATTCACGGAACTTTGCCCGGGGCTTCTATCGTTTATCTGCTGTAAGGCAGCTCGGTGAACGGGGGAGTGGCAAGGGAGACTTATGCACGGGCACGGCTTTGCGAATGGATTGAAAACCTTCGGGTTGATGGTGGGTCTTTCGGCCTTGATCGTGTTCGCGGGTGCCATGTTCCGCAGCCCGACGATCCTGGCGATCGCGATCTTGCTGGCGGTGGGCATGAACGCGTACGCCTACTTCAACAGCGACCGGATCGCGTTGAAGGCGATGCACGCCCAGCCGGTCAGCGAGCTGGAGGCGCCGGTCGTCTACCGGATCGTGCGGGAGCTGGCCACCACCGCCCGCCAGCCGATGCCGCGGCTGTACATCAGCCCGACGAACGCGCCCAACGCGTTCGCCACCGGACGTAGCCCACGGCATGCCGCGGTCTGCTGTACCAGTGGCATCCTGCAGATTCTCGACGAGCGGGAATTGCGCGCCGTGCTCGGCCACGAGCTCTCCCACGTCTACAACCGGGACATCCTGATCTCGTCGATCGCGGGCGCGCTGGCGGCCGTCATCTCCGGTCTGGCCAACCTGGCCTTCTTCGCGTCCATGTTCGGCGGGAACCGCAACGGTGAGGGCCCCAACATCCTCGGCGTGCTGCTGGTGTCGCTGCTCGGTCCGATCGCCGCCACTTTGATCAAGCTGGCCGTCTCCCGTTCGCGCGAATACCAAGCCGATCAGTCCGGCGCCGAGCTCACCGGCGACCCCCTGGCGCTCGCCTCCGCCCTGCGCAAGATCGAGCGCGGCGTCCACGCCGCTCCGCTGCCGCCGGAGCCGAAGCTGACGGCGCAATCGCACCTGATGATCGCCAACCCGTTCCGCCCGGGTGAGCGGGCCGCACGCTGGTTCTCCACGCACCCGCCCATCGCCGAACGCGTCGAACGGCTCGAGGAGATGGCGGGCGGTCCGCGCCGGTACTGATTTCCCGGCGCTCGCGTCAGTCGTCCATGGCCAACTGGTCTTCGTAGGCACGGAAGGTCTCGACGAACAATCGACGCTGCTCCGGTGTGAGCGGTTCCAGCACCGTTCGCCAAGCCCGCGCGCTGCGGCCCAGCCACTTGTGCACCGACTGCTCATGGGCAGCCGCGATGGCGACGATGGTGCGCCTGCGGTCGTCCGGGTCCGCGGCGCGCTCGAGCACACCCTGCCTGCTGAGTTCGCCGACCATCAGGCTCACCGTCGTCGGAGCCACCTCCAAGCGCGCGGCCAGATCGGTCACCGTGGTCGGCCCATCGAAGACCAGGTTGGCCAGCAGCGACAGGTGCCGAGGGGCGAGTGAGAAGGATTCCAGTTCCTGCGGAACACCCAGCTTCTTGGCCCGTCCGACCACCCGGGGCATGAGCAGCAGCAGAGTGCGGATGCCCTCATCGACGCCGAGCCCCGCTCGCTCCTCGCTTGACACGCCTCACACCTCCCAATAGCCTTTGATCACAAAATAATTTTGCTTGCAAAGCAAAATTCAATCTCGACACCAGGCTATAACCAGCGGTCGCGGCGAGTGTGCCGCGCCGGGAAGGGGCGTCGGCCATGACCGATCCGGAGCGCACCGGGCCAGCGGACTTCAACCGCGCGATCATCATGGAGTTCCGCGCCAACGCGGGCAAGGTCGGTGGAATGTTCGAAGGGGCGCCGCTCCTGCTGCTGACCACCGTCGGGGCCAGAACCGGCCGTCGGCACACCGTGCCGGTCGTCTACCGCCGCGACGGCGCGCGCGTCCTCGTGTTCGGGTCCAACGCCGGCGCCGACACCCATCCCGCCTGGTTTCACAACGTGCGGGTGAATGCGGACGTGACCGTGGAGATCGGCACGGGGGATCGGATCGAGACCTATCCCGCCCATGCCCGAATCCTCGAAGGCGCCGAACGAGATCGCCACTACGCCGCACAGGCGAGCGACGATCCGGCCTTCGCGGCATACCAAGCGGCGACCGAGCGAATCATCCCGGTCGTCGCACTGCAACCGGTACCGGAGCCGAAGCTGCGCAGGCGGCGCTTCCTGGCGGGCGCGGGCGCCACCGCGGCAGTCGCGGGCGCAGCCGCGGGGGTGCTCATGAGCGGCTCACCGGATGCGGCCGCGCCTGCTCAGCAGCGTGCCGCGGCCATCGGCGATCACCTCCGCCAGGTGCATGCCCAGTTGCGCCGCGACCTCGCCACCATCCGCACGGGTCTCGACGAATACCTCCGCGCACCCGGCTCCAGGGCGGAACCGGCATTCCCGCAGGATCTGCGTGCCCACTGCGTCGCTTTCTGCGGCGCGCTCGGCGAGCACCACACCAGCGAAGACGGGGTCTTTCCGGCTCTGGTCCGGCTGCGGCCCGAACTCGCGCCGGTGGTGGAGCGACTGCATCGCGAACACGGCGTGGTGGCCGCGGCGCTGACCGAGCTACGGGCCCTGCTCGACGCATCGGAACCGGCCGACCCGGCTCGGCTGCGCACCGAATTCGACCGCCTGGCAGCGGAACTGGAAACACACTTCGACTACGAGGAAGACACCCTGGTCGAAGCCCTCAACGTGACCGAACCTGCCGCGCTGCGACCCGCGGTCAGCGGTAATTGACGAACTGCAGCGCGATGCCGAAGTCCTCGCCCTTCAACAGCGCGATGACCGCCTGCAGATCGTCCCGCTTCTTGCTGCTCACTCGCAGCTCATCACCCTGAATCTGCGCCTTCACGCCCTTGGGGCCCTCATCGCGGATCTTCTTCGAGATCTTCTTCGCGTGCTCGGAATCGATGCCCTGCACCAGCGAACCAGTGATCTTGTACACCTTGCCGGACGCCACCGGCTCGCCCGCGTCGAACGCCTTCAGCGAGATGTCCCGGCGGATCAGCTTCTCCTTGAACACCTCCAGCGCGGCCTTCACCCGCTCCTCCGCCTCGGCGGTGAGCACGATCTTGTCCTCCCCGGACCACTCGATGGACGCGCCGGTGCCACGGAAGTCGTAGCGGGTGTTGAGCTCCTTCTCCGCCTGATGCAGGGCGTTGTCGACCTCCTGCCGGTCGACCTTGCTCACCACATCGAAAGACGAATCAGCCACGCTGCGCTCCTGTTCTGACGGACGACAGGTCATCTGAACCGGAGGCTTCCGGCCCTCGTCAGTTCTACCCGCCAGGGCCGAGGGTAGTCGCGCCGCACGGCCGATAGCCAGCCGGTTTGCATTCAGGGTGCAGGTTCGATGTATTCTGCTCAGCGCGCACAAACAATGCGCGAACGGCAGGTTGCCCGAGCGGCCAATGGGAGCAGACTGTAAATCTGTCGGTGAAAGCCTACGTAGGTTCGAATCCTACACCTGCCACGGCGTTCGCTAGGTGAGCCCTGTACGCGGAAAGCGCGTACAGGGCTCACTTTGTGTGTCTTGTGGGGGTGCAACCCCCACACCCCGCCCGGAGGGGCTTCGCCCCCCCGGACCCCCCTTCCAGTGGTTGCGTTGGTGGGCGTGTGTCCGGGTCGTGGGTATGCCGGTGATGGTTGGTTGCGTGTGTTCTCTTTGGCTGGCGCGGTGGAACCAATCGCAAAACACTTTGTGTCGTCAGTGTCACAGTATGCAAGGCGTTCGATGCGAGGCGTTAGTTCATCCCTCGTTTTTGTGAAGCGAGACCGGGCATTTTCGGTTCGCGCACCGGTATGCGTCCGAGCTACCCGGGTTCGCGACGAAGTCGCCATCGGTGGTCGCCCGGGCATGAGCGTGAAATCGTTGCCGACACGCCGCGTTCGCGCGGTCGAAAATACCCCTCTGACCACGCGGTTTGGTGCTGAGACCGGTGAGTGTGTAACCTCGTTCAAGACTTCACCGCGCTGGGGTCGAGCGTTTGGGGCTCGGTGCGGGAGTAGTCATGCCCCCTTAGCTCAGTCGGCAGAGCGTTTCCATGGTAAGGAAAAGGTCAACGGTTCGATTCCGTTAGGGGGCTCGCCGGATTGCCGGTGGTGACCGACTCGGCATCGCTCCCGTACGCGGGTTGGGCTCGGCACCATGGCAATGCGACGCCGTGGCGGTGTAGCTCAGTCGGTAGAGCAAACGACTCATAATCGTTGTGTCGCCGGTTCAAGTCCGGCCATCGCTACCACAACCGATCAAGCCCATCAGGTACCGGAAAGAAGGCATATCGTGGCCGCGAAGTCCACCGATGTCCGGCCAAAGATCACCTTGGCCTGCGAGCAGTGCAAGCACCGCAACTACATCACGAAGAAGAACCGGCGCAACGATCCCGATCGGCTCGAGCTGAAGAAGTTCTGCCCGAATTGCGGCACGCACCGGGCGCACCGCGAATCCCGCTAGTTCTCCACGCGTGAACTGCCGCGGGGAAATGACGCCGGGAGTCGCATCCCGGTATCTCGGGCCGTGACACCGCGAGGGCCGGACATTTGTCCGGCCCTGACGCATTTTCACGGTGTGGTGCGGTGGTGAGCGCTCCACCGACTCCGTGGCATCGGGGTCAGATAGGTACAGTCCTCCCGTGACAATCAACACCGGTACAGACGAAGCGGTCCAGACGGGCGAGGCGCTCGACCCGGCGGCCCACGCCGCGGCGATGGTCGGTCACCACTACCGCGTCGACGACTACTACGAGGTCGGCCGCGAGAAGGTGCGGGAATACGCCCGCGCCGTGCAGGACTACCACCCGGTGCACTGGGACGAGGACGTGGCCCATGATTACGGCTACGACAACCTGCTCGCGCCGGTCACGTTCATCTCCCTGGTCGGCATCCTTGCCCAGCGCAAGCTGTTCGAACAGATCGTCACCGGCTACGACCTCAGCCAGATCATGCAGACCGACCAGATCCTGGAGTTCCACCGCCCGATCAAGGTCGGCGACCAACTCACCTGCGACGTCTACCTGCACTCGTTCCGGCAGGCCTTCGGCGGCGACATCATCGTGACCAAGAACATCGTCACCGCCCAGAACGACGAACTGGTGCTCACCACCTACACCACGCTGGTGGGCCGCAGCGGCGGCGACATCGACCCGAACCTCACCGCCGCCGTCCGCAACGTGCTCATGCACGGCATCGGCGAGGACGCCCCGGACCACCGCCCGCGCAGCGAAGCCACACCGAGCCAGACCCCCGCGCCGGTCGCCCCCACCGCAGAGGGGATCCGCACCAAGCACGCCATCCGCTTCGAGGACGTCTCCGTCGGCGACGAGCTGCCTCCGCGTACCGTCCGGCTCACTCGCGGCGATCTGGTCAACTACGCGGGCGTCTCCGGCGACGCCAACCCGATCCACTGGAGCGACGAGGTCGTCAAGCTGGTCGGCCTGGACAACGTCGTCGCCCACGGCATGCTCACCATGGGCCTCGGCGGCGGTTTCATCACCTCCTGGCTGGGCGATCCCGGCGCGGTCAAGGAGTACAACGTTCGCTTCACCAGCCCGGTCTACGTGGGTAGCGACGAGGCCGCCGAGATCGAGTACACCGGTAAGGTGAAGTCGGTGGATCCGGAGGCCAAGACCGCGGTCGTGGCCATCGTGGCGAAGTCGGCGGGAAAGAAGATCTTCGGCCGCGCGACCGCGACGGTGCAACTGGCCTGACCTGGTCGGCCGACCCTGATTCGCTATTGGCGCGCACGGTAACGTACACTCGGGTTTCTGGGGTCACCAGCCGCTGCGCGCTGCTCTGTAGGGCTGGTTCCAGGCGGTTCGCGAGGATCGCCGACGGGGCCGGCAACTGCCGGAGTGGCGCGCGTGTTGTGTGACACCAGCGCACAACTGAATATCGACGAGTGGTCGGACAGCACACACCGTCCGACCGAAGGGGCGTAGCTCAACTGGCAGAGCAGCGGTCTCCAAAACCGCAGGTTGCAGGTTCAAGTCCTGTCGCCCCTGCCCTGGATGCCAGCGACGAGAGAGGATCGACGTGGACGAGCGGGACACTCGCCGCGGCGCACATGCCGACGAAGGCGATGGCACCGCCGCAGCGACTCGGCCGAGCGGCAAGCGGTCCGCCCGGCGGACTCGCACGTCCTCGGCGACCGACACGGGCGCGATCGCCACGCTCGACCGCCCGTCGCGGAAGGCAACCAAGACAACCGATCGGGCCGAACGCAAGCCGGGTAATCCGTTCAAGCGTTTGATCAAGTTCCTGCGTGAGGTCATCGCGGAACTGCGCAAGGTGATCTGGCCCAACCGGAAGCAGATGGTCACCTATACGAGCGTTGTTCTGGTGTTCGTGATTTTCATGGTCGCGTTCATCAGCGGGTTGGATCTGGCGTTCATCAAGGGTGTCAACTGGCTGTTCGGCTAGCTGAACGCGCCGACGCCGGTAGCCGATCCCGGGGCGGACACGGGCGGAAGCAATTCGCCGCGCCCGGCCCGGCACGCAGAGGATGTACGTGACGACACAGGAAGCGAGTGCCCCAGTGAGCACCCCGGAGAACGACACACACGACAAGTTCCCGGCCGACGACGCGGTGGCCGAGCCCACCGACTCCGTCGAGGAGTTCGCGACCGACGAGTCCCCGGTCGAAGAATCGGAGCCCGCTGAGTCCGCCCCCACCGCTGCTGTCGACGCCGAGCCCGCCGATCCCGTCGCCGAGATGAAGGCCGCGCTGCGGCGCGCCCCTGGCGAGTGGTATGTCATCCACTCCTACGCGGGCTACGAGAACAAGGTGAAGGCGAACCTCGAGACCCGCGTGCAGAACCTGGACCTGGAGGACTACATCTTCCAGGTCGAGGTGCCCACCGAAGAGGTCACCGAGATCAAGAACGGCCAGCGCAAGCACGTCAACCGCAAGGTGCTGCCCGGCTACATCCTGGTCCGGATGGAGCTCAACGACGAGTCGTGGGGCGCCGTGCGCAACACCCCCGGCGTCACCGGATTCGTCGGCGCCACCTCGCGCCCGTCCCCGCTGTCCATCGACGACGTGGTGAAGTTCCTCGTCCCGGCCGCGCAGCAGCAGAAGAAGCCGGCCGCGGCCGCAGCCGCGGCGACCACCGAGGCCGCGGGCGGCGAGGTCGCGCCGAAGCCGGTCATCGAGGTCGACTTCGAGGTCGGCGAGTCGGTGACGGTCATGGACGGCCCGTTCGCGACGCTGCCCGCCAGCATCTCCGAGGTCAACGCCGAACAGCAGAAGCTCAAGGTGCTCGTGTCGATCTTCGGCCGCGAGACGCCGGTCGAGCTGGCGTTCACCCAGGTGGCGAAGATCTAGATCCGGCCCGTCGGCGGACGGGATGCATCGCCCGCGCCAGCGGGTCGGTCCCCACGACTTGCAAAGAGCAAGGACACCAAACCCCTAGGAAAGAAAGATGCCCCCCAAGAAGAAGAAGCTCGCCGGGATCATCAAGCTTCAGATCCAGGCCGGCCAGGCGAACCCGGCCCCTCCGGTCGGCCCCGCGCTCGGTCAGCACGGCGTCAACATCATGGAGTTCTGCAAGGCGTACAACGCCGCGACCGAGTCGCAGCGTGGCAACGTCATCCCGGTCGAGATCTCGGTGTACGAGGATCGGTCCTTCGACTTCAAGCTGAAGACCCCGCCCGCCGCCAAGCTGCTGCTCAAGGCCGCCGGCGTGCAGAAGGGCTCGGCCGAGCCGCACCGCAACAAGGTCGCCAAGGTGACCATGGACCAGGTGCGCGAGATCGCCAAGACCAAGCAGGAAGATCTGAACGCCAACGATCTCGATCAGGCGGCCAAGATCATCGCGGGTACCGCGCGTTCGATGGGCATCACCATCGAGGGCTGAGCGCACTCGCCGCATGGTGGGAGGGCCGGCCAGGCCCGATAACCACGTCTGAACCACACACAAGGACAGAGAATCATGGCAAAACGAAGCAAGGCATACCTCGCCGCGGCCGAGAAGGTCGATCGCACCAAGCTCTACTCCCCGCTGGCCGCCGCGCGCCTGGCGAAGGAGACCGCCACCACCAAGACCGACGCGACCGTCGAGGTCGCCGTGCGTCTCGGTGTGGACCCCCGCAAGGCTGACCAGATGGTCCGCGGCACCGTCAACCTGCCGCACGGCACCGGTAAGACCGCCCGCGTCATCGTGTTCGCGGCGGGCGAGAAGGCCGCCGAGGCCGAGGCCGCCGGCGCGGACGCCGTCGGCGCCGAGGACCTGATCGAGCGGATCCAGGGCGGCTGGCTGGACTTCGACGCCGCGATCGCCACCCCGGACCAGATGGCCAAGGTCGGTCGCATCGCGCGTGTCCTCGGCCCGCGCGGTCTGATGCCGAACCCGAAGACGGGCACGGTCACCACCGACGTGACCAAGGCCGTCAACGACATCAAGGGCGGCAAGATCAACTTCCGCGTCGACAAGCAGGCCAACCTGCACTTCGTCATCGGCAAGGCGTCCTTCGACGACACCAAGCTGGTGGAGAACTACGGCGCCGCGCTGGACGAGATCCTGCGCGCCAAGCCGTCGACCGCCAAGGGCCGCTACGTCAAGAAGGTGACGGTCTCGACGAACACCGGACCGGGCATCCCGGTGGACCCGAACCGCACCCGCAACCTCCTCGACGAGGACGCGTAAGCAGCACCTGAGCACCACCGTGGTGGCGGGAACGCGTTTCGCGTTCCCGCCATCGCTGTTTCCGGACTAATTCGCCCGGCACCGTGGTTGGGTTCGATGTGACAGTCGTCCTGTTGATATCCGGCAGCACTCGCGCCGCGTCCACCAATTCCGCCGCATTGCGCACGGTCTCGGCGATCGCCCAGGACGGGATCAGAACCCGGTGGTACGACGGCCTCGCGGCATTGCCCGCTTTCAACCCGGACGACGACGGCTCGGCGCATCCGCCGGTTCTCGCACTGCGGGAACAGCTCTCGGGATCGGATGCGGTCCTGTTCTGCACTCCGGAATACGCGGGCACGCTGCCAGGCAGTCTGAAGAACCTGCTCGACTGGACAGTGGGCACCGGTGACCTCTACGAGAAGCCGGTCGCGTGGATCACGGTCGCGCCGCACGGCCGGGGCGACGGCGCGTCCGCGACGCTGCGCAGCGTGCTCGGGTACGTAGGCGCCGACATCGATCTCGACGCCTGCGTGCGCCTGCCGGTGCTTCGCGAGGACGTCGGACCGGACGGACTGATCGCCGACGCCGAATTCCGGTCCGGTGCGTCCGCGGTGCTGCGCCGACTCGTCCGGCATGCGCAGCGCGCAACGTCCTGAGAACGCCACGCGCCGGTACACGGACGGGCGATCCGTGTACCGGCGCCCCGCCGCCCGTATCCAGCCCAGGCGCGGCATCCTGGGCCGGCGGCGGTGTCCAGTCGGCGCTATCGCGCCGGATCCTCCTGCGGCTCCGCGGATTTCCGCCATCCGAGCAGGACGGAATCGCGGTCCTGCACGCCCCAGGGCAGGAAGATCGCTACGAGGACCGCGCACCCGACGACCGCGCTCGCGGCCACCAGCGACGCGGCATGCGAACCCTGGAGCATCGCGGTCTTCATGGCGATGATCAAGTTCTCCCGCTGGGTCTCGAAGAACGGCGCCAGCGGTCGTTTACGCATTTCGATGACGCTGAGCAGGCTGGCTTTCACCAGGCCCTTCTCGGTGTCGTTCATCAGCCCGGCCGGTACCGCATCGATGCGCGGCCCGATCCGGGTGCTGTAGTACGAGGCCACGATCGAGCCGAGCACGGCGACGCCGAGCGTGCCGCCGATCTCGCGGGTGGTGTCGTTGACCGCCGACCCGGCGCCCGCCTCGTTCAGCGGGAGCGAGCCCATGATGGATTCGGTGGCCGGGCCCTGCACGATGGCCAGGCCGAGCGCCATCGAGACCATGGACGGCAGCACATCGGTCAGATAGGCGCTGTCCACGGTCACCTGTCCACCGAGATACAGGCCGAGACCGGTCAACAGCAGACCGAACACGATGACGGACGTGGTGCCGAGCCGCTGTGCGAGCAGCGTGGCGATCGGCGCGCCGAGCGCCACCGAGAAGGCGAAAGGCAAAGAGGCGATGCCGAATTCGAGCGGCGTGTACTCCCGGACACCTTGAAAGTACTGGGTGATCAAGAAGAGGAATCCGAACATCGAGAAATAGCAGACCGCGATGGCCAACGCGGGCATCGAGAAACGACGGTTGCGGAACAGTCGCATATCGAGAATCGGTGCGGCCACGCGTAATTCCCACGCGACGAATGCGGCGATCAGCGTGACGCCGAACGCACCGACGCCGAGTGTGGTCGCCGACAGCCAGCCATGGCGCGGCGCTTCGATAATCGACCAGACCACCAGCGTGATGCCCGCGATGGACAGCGCGATGCCGGGCACATCGAGCCGCCCCACCCGATCCGAGCGCGACTCGGGCACCCAGATCAGCGTGGCGGCGAAGGCGATGAGCGCCGCGGGCACGTTGATCCAGAACACCGCGTGCCAGGTGAAGTGCTCGAGCAGCCATCCGCCCGAGATCGGGCCGATGGCGATCGCGAAGCCCGCCATGGCCGTCCACGCGGCGATGGCGAGCGCGCGCTCCCTGCGGTCGGTGAAGAGGTTGATGATCAGGGCGAGCGTCGCGGGGAAGACGGCGGCGGCGAAGACGCCCATGGCGGCGCGTGCCGCGATGACCGCTCCCATGGAGTTCGACAGCGCGCCGCCGATGGACATGACGGCGACCCCGATCAGGCCGATCATCATGACGCGGCGGCGGCCATAGCGATCACCGAGGTTGCCGAAGGCCAGCAAGAGCCCGGCGAAGCTCAGCGTGTACGCGTCGACGACCCATTGCAGGCCGCTGATGCCGGTGCCGAGTTCGACGCCCAGGGAGGGCAGCGCCACGTTGACGATGGTGTTGTCCAGGACGACCAGCAGTTCCGCCAGGCAGATCACGGCCAGAGCGACGAAGCGCGCGGTACGTCGTTCCAGCAGCATCGGTGGATCGACTATGGAGGTTGCCATAGCCCGAAGCCTAGGCAGTAAATGTCACTCGGAGTAACATATTCTTGGGCGATCTTCGCCACAGCCAAGAGGAAATGTGATGCCGGGCACAGTTATGCAAGTGTGGCGGGGTAGTGATTCGCTCCGCGCGGGGGCCGTTTTGGCAGATGGGAACCCGTCCGGGTACATTGGACTGCAGTTATCGACACGTTCGATCGCTACCCAATCCGTTCTACCGAAGACCGTTGGTCGCCGATCCCGCATGGGTTCGGTCGAAGGTCCGGCGACATTGCCGGCGGCCCACGCAGGGAGAGCCGAGGCTGGGAATTGATCCGGTGCGCGCAAGCGCCTCCCGGACCGGTTTTCTGTTGCGCCCCGGAACGCTCTGCGTTCGGGGCGTTTGTTTTGTCGCCGACCCTGATCGGTAGTTCGCGTGTACGAACCGACCATCAGAGAGGAGGCGAAGTATGGCAAAACCCGAGAAGGTCACCGCGGTCGCGGAGATCGCGGAGCAGTTCAGGAGCTCGACGGCCACCGTCGTCACGGAATACCGTGGCCTGTCGGTCGGCAAGCTCACCGAGCTGCGGCGCGCGCTCGGCGCCGACGCCACGTACTCCGTCGCCAAGAACACCCTGGTCAAGCGGGCTGCCGCCGAGGCGGGCGTGGAAGGCCTCGACGATCTTTTCGTCGGCCCTACCGCGATCACCTTCATCAGCGGTGAGCCGGTCAACGCGGCCAAGGCGCTGAAGACCTTCGCGAAGGACAACAAGGCGCTCGTCATCAAGGGCGGCTACATGGACGGTGCTCCGCTGTCCGTGTCCGAGGTCGAGCGCATCGCCGACCTGGAGACCCGCGAGGTCCTGCTGGCCAAGCTCGCCGGCGCCCTGAAGGGCAATCTGGCGAAGGCCGCCGGTCTGTTCAACGCTCCCGCTTCGCAGGTGGCCCGCCTGGCCGCCGCGCTGCAGGAGAAGAAGCAGGCCGAAGAGGGCGGAACTGCCGCCGAGTAAACCCGTGCGGCACGACTCGCCCGCATAGACATCACTACCGAAAGGAACACAACAATGGCCAACGTTGACGAACTGCTCGAGGTCTTCGGCAACATGACTCTGCTCGAGCTGTCGGACTTCGTGAAGAAGTTCGAGGAGAAGTTCGAGGTCACCGCCGCCGCTCCGGTCGCGGTCGCCGCCGTGGGTGGTGCCGCCGCTCCGGCCGAGGCCGTCGAGGAGCAGGACGAGTTCGACGTCATCCTCGAGGGTGCCGGCGACAAGAAGATCCAGGTCATCAAGGTGGTCCGCGAGATCGTCTCCGGCCTGGGCCTGAAGGAAGCCAAGGACCTGGTCGAGAGCGCCCCGAAGCCGATCCTGGAGAAGGTCGCCAAGGAAGCCGCCGAGGCTGCCAAGGCGAAGCTGGAAGAGGCCGGCGCGAAGGTCGCGGTCAAGTAATTCCAGACCGAAACACACGAACGGGCGGTCCCAATGCGGGGCCGCCCGTTTGTAATTTTTCCGGAAATCTCTGCTCTTTTTTGGGACTCGGCATTGTTGCGGAATACAAACCGCTTTGCGGAGTTACTCTTCAGTCAAGTCGGGGGTGTGCCCCGTCTCTCTGATGGGTTACAGTGACCGCACCCACTGTGACGAGACACACCGCGAAGACCGAGCGCGCGGTTTTGCCGGTGGGTTGCTCGCTGAGAAATTGTGGAGGTTGGCGTGGGCGTCGAGGTCAGGACCGAGGGTGTAACCAAGTCCTTCGGTTCGCAGCGAATTTGGCAGGACGTGTCCCTGACGTTGCCGTCGGGCGAAGTGAGCGCGCTGCTCGGCCCGTCGGGCACCGGTAAGTCGGTATTCCTGAAGTCGCTGATCGGTCTCCTGCGCCCGGAGCGCGGCTCCATCTATATCGACGGCACGGATATCACCACCTGCTCCAACAAGGAGCTGTACGAGATTCGCAAGTTGTTCGGCGTGCTGTTCCAGGACGGCGCGCTGTTCGGTTCGATGAACCTGTTCGACAACGTGGCCTTCCCGCTGCGCGAGCACACCAAGAAGAGCGAATCCGAGATCAAGAAGATCGTGATGGAGAAGCTGGAGCTGACCGGTCTGCTCGGGGCCGAGGGCAAGCTGCCCGGCGAGATCTCCGGTGGTATGCGCAAACGCGCCGGGCTGGCCCGCGCCCTGGTGCTGGATCCGCAGATCATCCTCGTCGACGAGCCCGACTCGGGTCTGGACCCGGTGCGCACGTCCTATCTGAGCCAGCTGCTCATCGACATCAACGCGCAGATCGACGCCACGATCCTGATCGTCACGCACAACATCAACCTGGCCCGTACGGTGCCGGACAACATCGGCATGCTCTTCCGCCGCCAGTTGGTCATGTTCGGCCCCAGGGAGGTGTTGCTGACCTCGGAGGAGCCGGTGGTCAAGCAGTTCCTCAACGGCCGGATGATCGGCCCGATCGGCATGTCCGAGGAGAAGGACGAGGCCCAGATGGCGCGCGAGCAGGCGCTCGTCGACGCCGGGCACCACCACGGTGGCGCCGAGGAGGTCGAGGGGATCATTCCGCAGATGCGCGCCACGCCGGGCATGCCGGTGCGTCAGGCGGTGCTGCGGCGTAAAGAGCGCGTCCGGGAGATCATGCACACCTTGCCGCACGCGGCTCAAGTCGCGATTCGCGAATCACTTGCCGAGAACGACGATACGCAGGTGATGGCGTATAACAGCGGCGACCTGGCGAATTATCCAGGCGGCGCGTACGACGCCACCGCTCGACACAACACAACTAACGGGTAACATCTGCGATCGTGAATTCCACCCTGGCGCGATTGCGTACTCCACTGGAGTCGGGGTTTGCCCAGGCCGGCAACATCTTTGCGCTGTTCATCGACGTCCTTCGCAAGACATTCCGCCGGCCCTTCGAGTGGCGGGAGTTCATCGAGCAATCGTGGTTCATCGCGAGTGTTTCGATCCTGCCCAGCGCACTGGTCGCGATTCCGTTCGGTGCGGTCGTGGCATTGCAAACCGGCTCTCTGATCAAACAACTCGGCGCCGAGTCCTTCACCGGCGCGACGAGTGTGCTGGCTACCGTTCAGCAGGCGGCTCCGGTCGTCACGGCGCTGATCATCGCGGGCGCCGCCGGGTCGGCGGTGGCCGCCGATCTCGGCTCACGCACCATCCGCGAGGAAATCGACGCCATGGAGGTGCTCGGCGTCGATCCGGTGCGCAAGCTCGTCGTCCCGCGCGTGCTCGGCATGATGCTGGTGGCGTTGCTGCTCAACGGCCTGGTGTCGGTGGTCGGCATCGCGGGCGGCTATTTCTTCAACGTGCTGCTGCAAGGCGGAACGCCCGGCGCCTACCTGGCGTCGTTCTCCGCGCTCGCTCAGCTGCCGGACCTGTGGATCGGCGAGATCAAGGCAGCGGTGTTCGGCCTCATCGCCGGTGTGATCGCCGCGTACAAGGGGTTGCATCCCAAAGGGGGTCCGAAAGGAGTCGGTGACGCGGTGAACCAATCCGTGGTGATCACGTTCATGGTGCTGTTCTTCGTGAATCTCATCCTGACCCTGGTGTACCTGCAAGTCGTCCCAGCCAAGGGTTCCTGATCGATGGCCACGTCATACCGCACCCCAGTCGCAAGGTCGATGCGCCGGGCGGGGGAAGTAATCCGCATGCCGCTGAACGTCATCGATCGCGCGGGCGACCAGATGTCGTTCTACTCCCGGGCCATCGCCTGGATTCCGCGCACCGCCGTGCACTACCGCAAGGAGGTCATGCGGCTGCTGGCCGAAGTCACCTTCGGCACCGGCGCGCTCGCGGTGATCGGCGGAACCATCGGCGTCATCGTGTTCATGTCCGGTTCGGTCGGCGTCGTCGTCGGCCTGCAGGGCTTCAAGGCGCTCGACGCACTCGGCAGCTCCGCGCTCACCGGCTTCCTCACCGCCTACATCAACACCCGCGAGATCGCACCGCTGGTCGCGGCACTGGCGCTGTCGGCGACGGTCGGCTGCGGTTTCACCGCGCAGCTGGGCGCCATGCGGATCTCCGAGGAGATCGACGCGCTCGAGGTGATGGCGGTGCCCGGCATCCCGTTCCTGGTCACCAGCCGCGTGATCGCCGGATTCCTCGCGGTGATCCCGCTGTACATCGTCGGCCTGCTCGGCACGTTCCTGGCTTCTCGAATGGTCAGCATCTGGTTCAACGGGCAGTCCAGCGGGTCCTATGACCACTACTTCAATCTGTTCCTGCCACCGGAGGACGTGCTCTACTCGTTCCTCAAGGTGCTGGTCTTCGCCTTCGTGATCATCATGGTGCACTGCTACTACGGCTTCCATGCCACCGGCGGACCCGCTGGTGTCGGCGTCGCGGTCGGGCGCGCGGTCCGCGCCGCGATCGTGCTGGTGAACATCCTCGACTTCTTCCTCAGCCTCGCGATCTGGGGCACCACGACGACGGTGCGGGTGGCCGGATGAGCCGCGGGACACAGACCTGGCGTTCGACCGAGAAGGTGCGCGTCAGGGCGCTCGGCATCGCGTTCTTCGCCGTGGTGGCGCTGTTCCTGTGGACCACGGTCGCGATCTACGACAAGCAGTTCGTGCGAAGCGTGCAGGTTGATCTGATCACCGACACCGTGGGCAACGCGCTGACCCGCAACGCGGACGTGAAGGCCCGCGGCGTCACCGTCGGCGAGGTGCGCTCGAGCCGTTACGAGGGTGGTGAGGTGACGTTGCGCCTGGCCATCGATCCGGACAAGGCGCAACGGATTCCGGTCAACGCGACCGCGCGGCTGCTGCCCAAGACGCTGTTCGGTGAGCGCTACGTGGACCTGGTGATCCCGGAGGACCCGAGTCCGCGGCACCTGACCGACGGCGTGACGCTGCACCAGGACGTCAGCGGCAACGCCATAGAGCTGAGCAAGCTGCTCGACGACCTGCTGCCGCTGCTGCAGGCGATTCCGCCGCAGGATCTCGCCGCCACTCTGGGCGCGTTGTCCCAGGCGCTGGCCGGTCAGGGCACCACGCTCGGCCAGACCGTTGACAAGCTGGACGAGGTCTTCCGCCAGGTCAACGGCGTGCTCCCCGATCTGCGAGCCGACCTGCGCAGTTTCGCCGAGGTCGCCGCCACGTACTCCGACGCGGCCCCGCAGCTGATCCAGGCGCTGGACAACCTGCGCACCACCAACGCGACGATCGTGCAGCGGCGCACCGACATCGATGTGCTCTACGCGACGCTGACGCCGTCGTCGGCGACCACCACGGAGTTCCTGGTCGCCAACCGCGACAACATCATCGACGTGGCCGCCGACTCGCGTCCGGCGCTGGAACAGCTGGCCTACTACTCGCCGAACTACGCCTGCTCGCTGGCGAACTTCGCGCAGTTGAAGCCGCGCATCGACAAGATCTTCGGCAAGGGCACCGATCGGCCCGGCTCCCGGGTCACCATCGAGCTGACCAACACTCGCGGCAAGTACCTGCCGAACCAGGACGAACCGCGCTGGCTGGACACCAGGGGACCGTGGTGCATCCCCGAGATGCCGTTGGGCGTCGACCCCGGCCAGTACACCGGAGGCCCGAACAACGACGGCTCCTACGCTGTGCCCAGCCGCAACCCCGGTGACCAGGAGATCGGCAAGCTGGAGCCGCCGCAGTTCGGCGTCTATCCGGCGAGCAAGATGCCCACGATCGCGGGCTCGCCGATGGAGCGGCAGTCGCTCGGCGCGATCTACGGCGCGGCCACTGGCGTCGCGCCGGATCAGGTGCCGGGCTGGGTGACCAGGGCCGGTGCGCCCGCGTTCCGCGGAAGCGAGGTGAGCGTGCGATGAGGCAGCCGTTGCGTGGCCTGGGCGCACCGTTGGCCAAGCTGATCATCTTCGTGGTGGTGACCTTGTTCGTGACCACCATGCTCGGGTTGTCGATCGCCAACTACAGCCGCGGCGGGACCGGGTTCAAGGCCAGGTTCACCGACGTCACCGCGCTCAATCGCGGTGACGAGGTGCGCATCGCCGGGGTGCGGGTCGGCAAGGTCACCGATGTGCGGATCGTGGACAAGCGCCTGGCCGAGGTGAAGTTCGACCTCACCGACCGGGACTGGTTGCCCGCCTCGACCACCGCGACGATCAGGTACCGCAACCTGGTCGGCCAGCGCTACATCGCCTTGGAACAGGGGACCGGGGCGCAGGGCCGCAAGCTGACCGAGGGCGCCACCATCCCGCTGGAGCGCACCAAGCCCGCGTTGAATCTCACCACCCTGTTCAACGGCTTCCGTCCGCTGTTCCGCACGCTGACCGCCGAGGACGTGAACAAGCTTTCCTTCGAGATCATCCAGGTCTTCCAGGGCGAGCAGGGCACCATCCACGACCTGGTGGCGACCACGGCGAATCTGACCAACAAGATCGCGGACAAGGACGCCGTGATCGGTGAGCTGACCCGCAACCTGACCGCCGTGCTGGACACGGTCAACCAGCGCGACGACCAGTTCGACCAGTTGATCGTGAACACCGAGGCGCTGATCAGCGGCTTGGCCGCCGAACGCGACACCATCGGGCGGTCGGTGACCTCGCTCGCCGACCTGACCTCGGCCACGTCCGATCTGCTGGTGCCGGTCCGCCCGACGCTGCAGGGCTCGATCGCGGGCCTGAGCCAGCTGACCGGCACCCTCGACGAACGCCAGGACGATGTGAACGAAGCGCTGTACAACCTGCCGATCAAGATGGAGAAACTCGGCCGCGTCGGTAGCTACGGCTCCTGGTTCCAGTTCTATCTGTGTGGCATCGATATCGTCGTCGGTCCGGGCGCGGTCGACGCGCCGCAGCTCAACCTGCCCGCCGGCCTGCCGACGATCAACCAGCCGCTGTACACCAACGCGGCGCCGCGCTGCCAGGGGAAGGCTCGCTGATGGAAGATCGCAACCTACTCGGCAAACGCAGCCCGGCGTTCATGGGCGTGCTCGGCGTCGCCATCGTGCTCCTGGTGACGGTGTCGGCGTTCTTCCTGGACCGGCTGCCCATCATCGGGGCGGGCACCAAGTACACCGCGGAGTTCACCGAGGCCGCGGGCCTGAAGAAGGGCAACGAAGTCCGGATCGCGGGCGTCAAGGTCGGTTCGGTGTCCGATGTCCGGCTCGACGGCGACCGCGTCGTCGTGGACTTCCGCACCCAGGACGCGTGGATCGGCAACGAGACCACCGCGTCCATCCAGATCAAGACCCTGCTCGGGCAGAAGTACCTGGCGCTGGACCCGAGAGGGTCGAAGCCCGCCGACCCGGACACGCGAATCCCGCTGTCGCGCACCGTCTCTCCGTACGACGTGGTGGACGCGTTCACCGACGCGGCCCGCAATATCGATCAGATCGACACCGCGCAGCTGGCCACCAGCATGCGGGTGCTGTCGGAGGCGTTCGCGACGACACCGCCGGAGATCCGCGGGTCCATCGACGGTGTGGCCCGGCTGTCGGAGACACTCGCCAAACGCGACCAGGAGCTGAAGAAGCTGTTCGCCGCGACCAGGCAGACCACGCAGATCCTCGCCGACCGCAACGCCGAGTTCGAGCGGCTGCTGGCCTCGGGCGGTCAGCTGCTCGCCGAGCTGAACATCCGCCAGCGGTCCATCGCTCAGCTGCTGGACGGAGCCAGGACGGTGTCGGCCGAGCTGACCGCGCTGGTACATGACAACGAGGAGCAGATCGGGCCCGCGCTGACCAACCTGCGCGCCTCGATCGACCTGCTCAACGCCAACCAGCAGAACATCTCCAAGACACTGGAGTTGGCGGCGCCCTTCTACGGCCTCTACGCCAACGTGCTCGGCACCGGCCGCTGGTTCGACGCGGTGATCGTCAACCTGGTGCCGCCCGCGCTGCCCGAGATTCCCGGCAACCGTCCGCCGGTCCGCACCCTGGGAGGTAACTGACGTGGCGGAGAACTGGCGCAGCGATCCCGTCGGCGCGGTGCGCGATTCCAGCCGGGGCGCCAAGGTGGCCATCGCGTTGGTCGTCGTCGTCGCCGTACTGCTGGCCGGGGTGCTGTGGTGGCTGTTCAACCGGCTGACCACCACCAAGATCACCGCGTACTTCGATCGCTCGGTCGGCATCTACGAAGGCTCGGACGTGCGCATTCTCGGTGTGCCGGTCGGTTCGGTGGATTCGGTGGAGCCGCAGGGCGATCAGGTCAAGATCGTCATGAGCGTGGATCGCAAGTACGACGTGCCCGCGGGCGCGCGGGCCGCGCAGATCACGCCGTCGATCGTGTCCGACCGCTACATCCAGCTGACCCCGGTCTACACGGACGGACCGAAGATGCCGCGCAACGGGACCATCCCGCGCGACCGCACGGTCACCCCGGTCGAAGTGGACGAGCTGTACAAGAGCATCACCGAGCTGTCGGACGCGCTCGGTCCCAAGGGGGCCAACGCCGATGGCGCGGTGAACGACCTGGTGCGCACCGGCGCCGCGAACCTGGCAGGCAACGGCGAGGCGCTGGCCAACAGCCTCACCCAGTTGTCCCGGGCGGCGCGGTACCTGTCGGACGCTCGCGGGGACATCTTCGACACGGTCAAGAATCTGCAAGCCTTCGTCACCATGCTGGCCCAGAACGACCAGCAGGTGCGGCAGTTCAACGTCCAGTTGGCCGACCTGTCCACGTTCCTGGCCAACGAACGCGAAGATCTCGGCGCCGCATTGCATCTGCTGTCGATCGCCCTGGGTGACGTCGCTCGCTTCATCGACGACAACCGGGATCTGATCGCGAGCAACGCCGAAGGGTTGACCACGCTCACCAAGACATTGGCCGATCAACGCAACGACCTGGCCGCCCTGCTTCCGGTGCTGCCGCTGGCGCTGAGCAATCTGATCAACGTGCACAACGCCGAATCCGGCACGCTCGACATGCGCGCCAACTTCACCGACCTGCAGGACCCGTTCGGCGTGGTCTGCAAGATGCTCGATCTGTCCAAGCTGATGCCGGGCGACCCCAAGTTCGAGGCGCTCGGCAGGCAGATGCGGCCGATTCTCGACCACTGCAAGGACATCACCGACCAGATCACCGCCGGAGTGAAGACCCCGACGCTGAACCTGCCGTTCGGCATTCTCAGCGGCGAGAACCAGCAGCGTGACCCCGTGCCGGGCACGGTGCCCGGTACCGAGTCGGACCGGCTTCCGCCGTCGCAGGGAGGGGACCGATGACCGCTCGAATCCGTTCCGTCACCCGGGGTATGGGCGCCGCGCTGGCGCTGGGCTTGTCGGCCGCGCTGGTCACTTCGTGCGCCGCCGACGGCATCTACAGCGTCCCGCTGCCCGGTGGCGCCGATGTCGGCGAGCACCCGATACACATCGACATCCAGTTCGACGACGTGCTCGACTTGGTGCCGCAGTCGGCGGTCAAGGTCGACGGCGTGCCGGTGGGCCGGGTCGAGGAGATCACCATCGGCAAGGATCAGTGGACCGCGACCGTGCGCACCGTGGTGCAGTCGTCGGTGGACCTGCCCGCGAACGCGCGCGCCGAGGTCAGGCAGTCGAATCTGCTCGGTGAGAAGTTCATCGAGCTGTCCCGGCCCGCCGCCGACCCGGACTCGCGCCGCCTGAGCAACGGCTCGGTGATCCCGATCGACCGCACCAGGCACGCCACCGAGATCGAGCAGGTGCTCGGCGCGCTGTCGCTGCTGCTCAACGGCGGCGGCGTCGCGCAGTTGCAGCCGATCGTCACCGAGTTGAACAAGACCTTCGGTGGGCGCGAGGATCGCGTGCGCTCGCTGATCGAACAGGCGAACACGCTGATCAACGGCCTGAACGACCAGGTGGACGACATCACGAGGGCGCTGGACGGCCTCGATGTGCTCAGCAGCAGGGTCAGCACGCAGACCGAGCAGATCGGCAAGATCCTCGAGCAGCTGCCCCAGGGCATCAAGATCCTGGAAGAGCAGCGACCGCAACTGATCGGCCTGCTCGCGCAGCTGGACCGGCTCGGCCAAGCCGGTTTCGACGTGCTGAACACCTCGAAGGACGACTTGATCCGCGACCTCACCTCGCTGCGGCCCACGCTGCAGGAACTCGGACGCTCGGCGCCGGATCTGGTGAGCGCGTTCCCGCTGATCCCGACCTATCCGTTCCCCGACTCCGCGCTGGAGAGCACCTTCGGCGGTCAGGTCAACACCTGGTTGTCGGTGGACCAGCAGATCGGCGTCACGCTCAGCAATCTCGGCGTGGGCAAGCCGGATCCGGTCTACATCCCGCCGGTCGGTCCGCCGGTACCGGTGAACCCGACGAACCCGTACTACGGCGGCAACGGCCCGCGGCCGGGCTGGCCGACGGTGTCGATCCTGCCGCTGCCGCCGCTCATGGCGCAGCCGCCCGCGCCGGGCGTGCCCGCGGGTCCGGTCGGGGCGATCCTCGAACAACTCGGGGTGGGCGGCGGGACACAACAGAGCGTAGGGAGTGGTCCGCGGTGACGCGTCTGGTCCGGTGGCAGCTGATCACGTTCGTGGTGATCGCGGTGCTCGGTGTGGTCTTCGTCGGCGCCAAGTACATCCGGCTCGACCAGATGTTCGGCTTCGGCCAGTACACGGTGAAGGTGCAGGCCGAGCAGACCGGCGGTCTCTACAAAGGCGCCGAGGTGACCTACCGTGGCGTTCCGGTCGGCCGGGTCGGCGAGCTCGAGCTCACCGACGACGGCGTGGTGATGAACCTGATCATCGATTCGAGTTCGCCCGATATCCCGGCCTCGGCGAAAGCCGTGGTCGCCAACCGATCCGCGATCGGTGAGCAGTACCTGGATCTGCAACCCACCTCCGATCAGGGTCCGTATCTGCACGACAACTCGGTGATCACCACGGTGACCACGCCGATTCCGGTGGAGAAGCTGGTGGCCAGTGTGGACAACTTCACCCGGTCGGTGGATCTGAACGCGCTCAACACCACGGTGCGCGAACTCGGCAAGGCGTTCGACGGCAAGGGCGACGATCTGCAGGTGCTGATCGAATCGCTGAACCAGTTCACCGAGACCTTCCACGCGACGCTGCCGCAGACCATCCAGCTGATCCAGGACGGCAAGATCGCGCTCGGCACCCAGGCCGAGCAGTCCGCCGCCATCCGCGAGTTCAGCGACGGTCTGGACAAGCTCACCGCTCAGTTGCGCTCCAGCGATCCCGACGTGCGCAGGCTGATCGGCACCGGAACCGACGCGGGTGAGCAGATCGGCGCGCTGATCAACGAGAGCGGCGGCGCGCTTACCCAGGACCTGGCGAACCTGCGCTCGACGCTGCAGACCATCTCGCCGAAGTTCTATGCCATACGACCGCTGCTGCAGTTCCTTCCGCAGCTGTCGGTCGGCGGGTCCTCCACCGCGCCCGGGGACGGCACCAGCCACTTCGGCTTGGTGCTGGAGACCAACAATCCGCCCGCCTGTACCGTGGGCTACGAGGGCACGTATCGGATCCTCGAACAGATGAAGGCGCAGAACCCGGATTTCGACGACACGCGCGACGAGTTCCCGTTCAACAAGGACGCCAAATGCCTTGTGCCCTTCGGTAATCCGACCGCGGTCCGGGGCGGCGAACGCGCCGAGCTCGCCGATCCCGCCATCGCGCAGCCCTGGGACAGCAATCCCAAGACCGATCCCGAAAAGCTGAACCTGACCCCGGTCGCCGTGCAGCTGTCGACCCTGCTGGGGGTCACGCCGAAGCGGTGACCAGGAGCAATGACGTTAGGGTGTCTCGCGTGAGTGATTCCGCGCAGAAAACGTCCGAGGCCGCGGAGGCCTCGGCGGAAACGACCGCGGAGCCGGTCGACGTGCCCGCCGCCGCATCCGCGCCGGACCGGGCCGGGGCCACCGCGCAGCGCTCCGCCGCCGTGCCGGTGCTCGGCAGGGTGGCGTTCCTCGGCTCGGCCGCGCTGCTGGTGGTCGCCCTGGTCGCCGCCGCGTGGTTCGGCACGGGCTGGGTCCGCGCCGCGCTCACCGACGGCCCGCGTGCCGACGCGCGCGACACCGCCTTGGACGCCGCACGCCAGGCCGCGCTGAACATGACCTCGATGAACCTCGACGACGTGCCCGGCTCGCTCGCCCTGGCCAGGTCGTCGATGACCGGCGCGCTGCTGGACTCGGCCACGAAGAACAAGGACCAGGCGGAGAAGCTGGCCCAGCAGAGCGGCGTCGCGATGACCTCGAAGGTGCTCGGCGCCGGGCTCACCTCGCTCAACAGCGAGCAGGACAAGGCGTCCGCGCTGGTCGTGCTGCAGGTGACCGAGAAGGCCAAGGACAAGCCGCCCGCGGAGTACCGCTACAGCTGGACCGTCGACGTGGCCAAGGACGGCGAGGTGTGGAAGGCCGAGCAGATCTCCTCGCTCGGCCAGCCGGTGCTGCTCAGTGGCGGCCCCGGCCAGCAGACGCCCGCGCCGGCGGGGGATCAGCCCGCCGCGCCGAAGCCGGGATCGTAGGAGGACTTCCATGACGTCTCGCCGACCGGTCAATCGGGTCACCTCCAAGCGTCGCCCGACCGCCGAACAGCCGTCGCGCACCACCCGGTCCGAGCGCACCGCGCCGGGCCGCAAACCACGCGTGGCGGGCGTTTCCCGGCCCGCCGCGGAATCCGGTGCCCGCAGCGCCGAGCAGCGCCCAGCGGAGAACGCCGGACTGGCGCGATTGCGCGGGATGGTGCCGTGGAAGGCGGACCGTCCGCAGCGCCGAGAGGCCGGACGTCCGCGCTGGGGTGTGGTCGCGGGATTGCTGGTCGCCGCGCTGTTGCTGGGCGGCTTCGCGTGGCTCGCCGCGCAGCGGCCCGGCGTGGACACCTCGAACCAGGCCTACGTGAACAACGAGGCCACCCAGGAGGTGCGCGCGGCCGCCGACCACGCGCTGCGGACCGTCTACGCCTACGACGTGAAGAACATCGACGGCTACCGGGACACCGCGAAGCAGGTGCTCACCGGCAAGATGCTCGCCGATCTGGACAAGTACGCCGCGACCACCATTTCGGCGGTCAAACAGGCGCAGACCAGCGCCGACGCCAAGGCGGACCCGATTGCCGTGACGTTGCTCACCGATGATCGCGCCGAGCTGCTCGTCAATCTGGTGGTGAGCGCCACCAAGGACGGCGTTGCGCAGCAGAGCGTCGCCGGTCCCGTCGTCCTGCACATGCAGAAGGTGGACGGTCGCTGGCTGGCCAGCGACATCGTCGACCAATGACGACCGGTGGATCGCCCGCGATAGCCCAGCGCGGCAGGCGATCTCGCTAGGGTCTCGGCCGGGCCTGCCACTTGACGAGTTTCGCCCGACCCGTCACGCTATTCACAACAGCGGCAGCTGTCAGGAGTGGCTTCCAGCGCATTGCGGCACCGGACGCGGCCAGCGAATTCGGCCCGGCGCGGCAGCCACGTGGAGGATCACGCGGGTGGTACTTTGACACCTCCGTGTACATGGGTGTAGGTTTGGACGTTGCGCTGGCTGCCTCCTGTCCATACCTCGATTTGCACACGTAAGTTCACCCTTCCGGTGTTACTTCCGTTGTTGCCTGTTCGAGTTTCGTTCGGGTCGTAACCAGCGGAATTCGTAGCAGACAAGCGACGGTCGCGGAAACCACCACGCGACGCGCGTGAGGTGCTGGAAGGACGCATCTTGGCAGTCTCCACCCAGACCAAGGCAGTTGCCGGAATCCCCGGAGCTCCATCCCGGGTGTCTTTCGCGAAGATCCGTGAGCCCTTGGAGGTGCCCGGACTTCTCGATCTACAAACGGAATCGTTCGCCTGGTTGATCGGTTCGCCGGATTGGCGCGAGCGTGCGGCCGCTCGCGGCGACGTCGGCCTAGTCGGTGGCCTCGAGGAGGTGCTCGAGGAGCTCTCCCCGATCGAGGACTTCTCCGGCTCCATGTCCCTGTCCTTCTCCGATCCGCGCTTCGAAGAGGTCAAGGCCTCGATCGATGAGTGCAAAGACAAGGACATGACCTACGCGGCTCCGCTGTTCGTCACGGCGGAGTTCATCAACAACAACACCGGTGAGATCAAGAGCCAGACGGTCTTCATGGGTGACTTCCCGATGATGACCGACAAGGGCACGTTCATCATCAACGGCACCGAGCGCGTCGTCGTCTCGCAGCTGGTGCGTTCGCCGGGCGTCTACTTCGACCACAGCGTCGACAAGGGCACGGAGAAGGACCTGCACAGCGTGCGCGTCATCCCGAGCCGCGGCGCGTGGCTGGAGTTCGACGTGGACAAGCGCGACACCGTGGGTGTGCGCATCGACCGCAAGCGTCGCCAGCCGGTCACGGTGCTGCTCAAGGCGCTGGGGTGGACCACAGAGGAGATCGTCGAGCGCTTCGGCTTCTCCGAGATCATGATGTCGACCCTGGAGAAGGACAACACCGCCGGCCAGGACGAGGCGCTGCTGGACATCTACCGCAAGCTGCGTCCGGGCGAGCCGCCGACCAAGGAGTCGGCGCAGACCCTGCTGGAGAACCTGTTCTTCAAGGAGAAGCGCTACGACCTGGCGCGCGTCGGTCGCTACAAGATCAACAAGAAGCTCGGCATCCACCTGGGCGAGCAGGTCGTCGGTTCGGTGCTGACGAAGGAAGACATCGTCAACACCATCGAGTACCTGGTCCGCCTGCACGCGGGCGACAAGACCATGACCGCCCCCGGTGGCGTCGAGGTGCCGGTGGAAGTGGACGACATCGACCACTTCGGCAACCGTCGCCTGCGCACCGTCGGCGAGCTGATCCAGAACCAGATCCGGGTCGGCCTCTCCCGCATGGAGCGCGTGGTCCGCGAGCGGATGACCACCCAGGACGTCGAGGCGATCACGCCGCAGACCCTGATCAACATCCGCCCGGTCGTGGCCGCGATCAAGGAGTTCTTCGGAACCTCCCAGCTGTCGCAGTTCATGGACCAGAACAACCCGCTGTCGGGCCTCACCCACAAGCGTCGCCTCTCGGCGCTCGGCCCTGGCGGTCTGTCCCGTGAGCGCGCCGGCCTCGAGGTCCGCGACGTGCACCCCTCGCACTACGGCCGCATGTGCCCGATCGAGACCCCGGAAGGCCCGAACATCGGCCTGATCGGCTCGCTGTCGGTGTACGCGCGGGTCAACCCGTTCGGCTTCATCGAGACGCCGTACCGCAGGGTCGTCGACGGCCGGGTCACCGACGAGGTGGTCTACCTGACCGCCGACGAAGAAGACCGCCACGTCCGCGCCCAGGCCAACTCGCCGGTCGGCCCGGACGGTCGCTTCCTCGAGGAGCGCGTGCTGTGCCGCCGCGGCAATGAGGAGAACGAGCTCGTCGCGCCCAGCGAGATCGACTTCATGGACGTTTCGCCGCGTCAGATGGTGTCGGTCGCGACCGCGATGATCCCGTTCCTCGAGCACGACGACGCCAACCGCGCTCTGATGGGCGCGAACATGCAGCGTCAGGCCGTGCCGCTGATCCGTTCCGAGGCGCCGATCGTCGGCACCGGTATGGAGCTGCGTGCCGCGGTGGACGCCGGTGATGTGGTGGTGAACGAGAAGGCCGGTGTGGTCGAGGAGGTTTCCGCCGACTACGTCACCGTCATGCACGACGACGGCACCCGCAAGTCCTACCGGATGCGGAAGTTCAACCGCTCCAACCAGGGCACCTGCTCCAACCAGCGTCCGATCGTGGACGAGGGTCAGCGCGTCGAGCAGGGGCAGGTGCTGGCCG
>NZ_BAGF01000080.1 GCF_000308755.1 Nocardia pneumoniae NBRC 100136 | reverse complement strand
CGGATATCCGGAGGGTGTCCCGGAATCCGACTACATCCCGCTGCTCGCTCTGCTGCGCCGCCGCCTGTCCGACGAGGAGGTGGCTCGGATCGCCGCCGAGCTGGCCGATCCCGGCGACACG
>NZ_BAGF01000081.1 GCF_000308755.1 Nocardia pneumoniae NBRC 100136 | reverse complement strand
GGCAATGACGGACTATGTCCGGCCGTGCCCGTTAGGCTAGGCGGCGATGACGGCAATCTGGTTCGGACTGGCGGCGATCGCGCTCGTGGGCGCGATCGTATTGCTGTATTTCGATCGGCTCCAGCGGCAGCGGACCGGTCACGCGCGACAGGTCTGGGCGAAGTCCCAGGGCTACACCTACGTGTCCGTCGAGCCCGCGCTGCCGTCCACGTGGCGGCGTGGCGCGATGGCCAAACTGGGCTATCTGTCCGCGGTCGACGTGGTCTCCGGCATCCGTAAGGGCGAGAAGTTCGTTCTGTTCGACCTGGAGGACGCCGCGACCCTGGTCGCCGTCCGCAGGCAGATCGGCTCGGACATCGACGTGGACATGCGGCTGAAGACCGCCGCGCCGCCCAAGGACCACGATCTGGAACTGCTCGGCGCCATCGGGGGCCGGGTGGTCTTCGCGACCAACCCTGAAATCGCCAGGCACGCCGTCGATCAGCGCATGGTCGCCTTCATCGAGAACCTGCCGGACACCGTGCAGATGCTCTGGAGCGAGGGCAACTGGACACTGGGCATGCTGTCGGTCGGCACCTCCCCGAAGGACTGGGAGAGCGCGATCGACGCGGTGCTGCGCCTGTCCGGCCTGCTGCACGTGTTGCCGCCGGTCAGCGAGCCGCGCTTCGACGGAGCGGGGCACGACCCGAGCCGTCCGCGTCCACGCGAGCGTGCGCGGGACGGCGAGGACGACGGTCCGGCCAGGCCGCAACCGCCGCGGGTGCGCGGCGAGTCGGCGAGCGACGAGCGGCCGTTCGACGAGGACGTCTACGCGAACGAACGCGCGCCGCTGACCCCGGCCGACGAGTCCAGGCCGGAACCTCCGCGGCGTCCTTCGCTCGCCGTGGTGCCGGACGCGCGCGCCCGCGTCCGCGAAGACGACTGGGCGGGCGAGGACGACCTGGCGCGGGAAGAGCGCGACGCGCGGCCCGCCGCGGAAAACCGGCCCGCTGGAGGCGATCGATCGGCCGACCCGCCCGGCGGCCCGTTCCACCCAGGGTTCCGGCCGTATCAGGGACCCGTGCCGAAGTGACCGGCCGCGCGCCCAGCGCAGCCGGGCCCGCACGGCGACGACCGATCGCGCTGTCATGACCGAGTACCCGCATCCTCGTCTGCCCGGCGCCACCCGCCCTGTGGCCTTGGTCACCGGACCCACCTCGGGGATAGGTCACGGCTACGCCGGTCGGCTGGCCGCGCTCGGCTACGACTTGGTGCTGGTGGCCAGGAACGAGCAGCGTCTCGCGGCCCTCGCGACCGACCTGGAGCACCGCTTCGGCACTCGCTCGCAGGTGCTCGTCGCGGATCTGGCGCGGGGCCCCGACCGCGATCAGGTCGCGGCGCGGCTGGCCGACGGCGTCGAATTCCTGGTCAACAACGCTGGATTCGGGCACTCCGGAGAGTTCTGGACGGTGCCGCCCGAGCAGTTGCAGGCGCAGCTGGACGTCAACGTGACGTCGGTGGTCCAGCTCACCAGGGCGGCGCTGCCGTCGATGATCGCCGCGGCGAAGGGCTGCGTGGTCAACGTGGCCAGCGTGGCGGGCCTCATCCCCGGACGGGGCTCGACGTATTCGGCGTCCAAGGCCTACGTCGTATCCTTCACGGAAGGGTTGGCAGGCGGATTGGCCGGAACCGGAGTGCGAGTCCAGGCCCTGTGCCCGGGATTCGTGCACACCGAATTCCATGAGCGAGCCGGTATCGAGATGTCGTCGCTGCCGAAAGCGCTGTGGCTGAGCGTCGATCAGGTAGTCGCCGGCTCGCTGCGCGATCTGGAGAAGGATCGGGTGCTCAGCGTGCCCGGTATGCAGTACAAAGCGCTCACTACCGTCGGCGGAATGATCCCGCGAACCCTGGCGGCCCGACTGAATCGCGGGCTGTTCAACGCACGCGGAAGGACTTAGACATGATCGATCAGGCGATTACCAACGACAGGGATAGATTGGCCGCGCTGGTGCGCGAGCTCGCGGTGGTGCACGGCCGGGTCACGCTGTCCTCGGGCAAGGAGGCCGACTACTACGTCGACCTGCGCCGCGCCACCCTGCACCACGGCGCGGGCCCGCTGATCGGCAAGCTGCTGCGCGAGCTGGTCGCGGACTGGGATTTCGACGCGGTCGGCGGCCTGACCATGGGCGCCGACCCGGTCGCGCTGGCCGTGATGCACGCGCCGGGGCGTCCGATCGACGCCTTCGTGGTGCGGAAGGCCGCGAAGTCGCACGGCATGCAGCGCCAGATCGAGGGCCCGGACGTCGCGGGCAAGCGGGTTCTGGTCGTCGAGGACACCACCACCACCGGCAATTCACCGCTGACCGCGGTGCGCGCGTTACGCGCGGCAGGCGCTACCGTTGTCGGCGTCGCCACCGTCGTCGACCGGGAAACCGGCGCCGATCAGGTGATCGCCGCGGAGGGACTGGAGTACCGGTCGATCCTCGGCCTGAAGGATCTCGCCCTGGGATAACCTGGTCGATGGTCTGAGTTCGAAAAGGTGAAGGGTCGTGTGAGTCACCAGTGGTGAGCATTGCAGTCAATAGAAGTCGCGAGAACGTTGCGATGCTCGGAATCGGTGCTTATCGACCCAAACGCCTGGTCAGCAATGCCGAAGTGTGCGAGGTGCTGGATTCCACCGACGAGTGGATCTACGAGCGCACCGGCGTCCGCAACCGGCGCTGGATCAGCGGTGACGAGACGCTGCGGTCGATTGCCGCCGCGGCCGGCGAGCGCGCGATCGTCAACAGCGGCATCGATCGGTCCAAGATCGGCGCGCTGATCCTGGCCACCTCCAGCTGGCTGACGCTGACCCCGCACGGCGCGCCGCAGGTGGCCTACGACATTGGGATGAACGGCATCCCCGCCTTCGACCTGACCTCCGGCTGCGGCGGCTTCGGCTACGGCCTCGGCGTGGCCGCGGACATGATCCGCTCCGGCTCGGCCGAATATGTCCTGCTCATCGGCGCGGAGACGATGACCGTCGGGCTCGATCCCACCGACCGCGGCACCGCGATGATCTTCGGTGACGGCGCGGGCGCGGTGGTGGTCGGCCCGAGCGAGGAGAACGGCATCTCGCCGACCGTGTGGGGCAGCGACGGTGAGAACGCCGCCGCGATCATGCAGGACATCGACTTCCTCGAGTACATGCACCGGGCCCAGTCCATGCAGGGTCTCGATCCGGAGCTCGAGCCGGTCGGCCGGATGTCGCTGCGGATGGAGGGACCGCGGGTGTTCCGCTGGGCCGCGGTCACCCTGCCGCGGGCGCTGTCCACCGCGTTGGAAGTGTCCGGCGTGGCGAAGGAGGACATCGAGGTCTTCGTGCCGCATCAGGCGAATGCCCGCATCAACGAGCTGATGAAGAAGAACCTCGGCCTGGCCGACGACGTCCCGATGGCGGGCGACATCGAGAACACCGGCAATACCTCGGCCGCCTCCATCCCGCTCGCGATCGAAGAGATGCTGGTCACCGGCAAGGCCAAGGGCGGCCAGACCGCGCTGCTGCTCGGTTTCGGCGCGGGTCTGAGCTACGCGGGCCAAGTGGTCACCCTGCCGCCCGCACCGGCCGAGGCGAGCTTCTAGCCGATGCGCCCGTTTCGAGCCGGGTTCCTCGTCGCGGCGGCGGTCACCGTCTACGGTGCGGTCACCGGGCGGGAGAAGGCGCAGTGGATCGCGAAGCCGCTGCTGATGCCGCTGCTGGCGGCCGACGTGGCAACCCAGGGCGCCGAGTTGCCGCACACCGATCGCACCGTGTTGATCGGGTCGCTCGGCGCGGCGACGGTCGGCGACATCTTGCTCATCGACCCGGACGACGACCGCCGGCTGATCGCGGGCGCGTCGTCGTTCGCGGTGATGCAGGCCGGGTACTCGGCGCTGTGGTGGCGCAACGGCGGCAGGCCCACCTCCGCGGCGGTGGTGCCTCGCGTGGCCGCTTGGCTGGGTGCGATCGGGTTGCTGCGGGCGAAAGCGCCGTCGGTGGCCGCACCGCTGGCGGCTTACGGCGTCACCTTGGGCACCGCGGCCGTGCTGGCTTCCGATCCGGCGCTGGCGCCCGCCGCGAAAAACCTTGCGGGCGTGAATGTTCCCGGTGCCGACCCGCGCAGCCGCCTCGGTCTCGGCGCGCTGCTGTTCACCGTGTCCGACGGGCTCATCGTGCTGCGGAGATTGTTCGCGCGCGGCGAGCGATCCCGCCGGATGACCGAAGGTGTCATCCTCGCGACCTATGCCGCCGCGCAGTATCTGCTCGCCGATCCGAAGGCGCATGCGCGGACCCTGGTCACAACACCAGAATGATGCGGTCCCGGTTCGCCGGATCGACGCGGATCGAGAGGACCTCACCGACCGCGAAGCGGGATTTGTCGGCGGGGGTCACGTCGAAAACAATGGTCCCCCGGTAGCTTTCCGACCCCGGCACGGTCAACTCGAGATCCAGTTCGGTGAGTTCGGTGGAGTGGTCGGTGCGCTCCAGCGGATGCACGCCCTCGACGGTCGCCCACCCTTCCACGCCGTGCCGCCACAGTTTCCGGTCCGCCTTCGACGGTCGCGCCGCCAGAATCATCCCGATCCCCGCGCACGAGCCGAACAACCCGACCAACGCGACGATCTGAAAAGGCACGGTCCCCGGCGGCGTCCGATGCACCACCCACCCCAGCCACAACGCCAGCAGCACCAGATACCCGGCCGTTACCCCGAGCACCGTACGCAGTATCCGCTCGTGATCCATGCCAGCCTCCGCCCCGAGTGCCAGACTTCCAGGATAAGTCCGTCGCACCCGGTGCGGAGCACTATTGGGCCGTGCGAGGGCTGGTCAGCGCGGCTATATCGAGGGTGATCGGTGTTCCGGCGAGGTCGAGCGTCACCTGGCCGGACTGCTCCGCGACCAACTCGTAGTTCCCATCGATCAGGTGATAGGCAGCCAAGCTGATGGGCTTGTCGAGATCGACCAACCAGTAGTGCTCGATACCGGCGTCGGCGTACTCGAAGAACTTGGTCACCCGATCGGTGCGGCGGGAACCGTCGGAGAGGATCTCGACGGCGAGCACGACATCCTCGGGTTCAGCGCGGGCGAGATCGCGCTCTAGGGCCGTGTTCTGGACCACCATGACATCCGGCACGCGCACGGTAGGCGGCGACGCCGCATCAATGACCACCTCGGCCTCGGTTACCGCGCACAGCTCCCCCGGCAGCTGGGGATGGAGTTGAGCAGCCAGTTGCCAGACCGCAAACTGGTGGCGCAAGACCGGCCTCGGTGACACGACCAGAACCCCCTCGACAAGCTCGTAACTACGGCTGTTGTCCTCTGGCAGCGCGATCCAGTCCTCCAGGGTCAGCAGATGATCAGGCCAGTGCATTTCGACGGTCATCGCTTCCTCCCTCCCCGCACGGCTACCGCGTTGTGGCCAGTCTTGCACAGCAAGCCGACGAAACAGAGCCCCGTCACCCTTTGAGTCGCAATACCGCCAGCACGCGGCGGTGATGCGTATCCGACGGCGGCAAGTCGAGCTTGGTGAAGATGTTGCCGATGTGCTTCTCCACCGCCCGTTCGGTGACGTTCAGGGCGGTGGCGATGGCGTTGTTGGACAACCCCTGGGCCATCAGCTCGAGCACCTCGCGTTCACGCGGGGTCAGGCGGGCCAGCGAATCCTGCTGACGCGATGCGCCCATCAATTGGCTCACCACCTCCGGGTCGAGTGCGGTGCCGCCCGTGGCGACGCGGTGCAGCGCCTCCACGAATTCCCTGACGTCGGCGACCCGGTCTTTGAGCAGGTAGCCGACGCCACTCGCACCGCCCGCGAGAAGCTCTGTCGCGTAGCGGGTTTCGACCCATTGGGAGAACACCAGCACGCCGGTCATCGGGTACTTGCGGCGCAACTCGATGGCGGCGAGCAGCCCTTCGTCGGTGTAGCTGGGCGGCATTCGCACGTCCACCACGACGACGTCGGGATTGTGCGCGCCCACCACGTCGGCCAGCGTGCTCGCGTCGCCGACCATGGCGACCACCTCGTGACCGCGTTCGGCGAGCAGCCCGGCGAGTCCGTCGCGCAGAATGGCGCTGTCCTCGGCGATCACCACGCGCAGTCCGTCGCTCATCGCTGCGCCCCGCTGGCGCTGGGCTCCGTCAGGCGCGACGCGCGCTGTGTTGTCGAGTCGCTCGTTCATCGCGACCCAGCCAGCGGCAACACGATGGTCACCACGGTCGGTCCGCCCGCCGGGCTCTGCACGGTCAGCGTTCCGTCCACGGTGCGGGCTCGCGCCGCGAGACCGGACAGCCCGCTGCCCGCGCCGATCGCGCCGTCCATAGGCGCCACCGCGCCGCCGATTCCGTTGTCGCGCACGGTCACCGCGATGGTACGCGCGTCGCCCGGCAGCACCGACACCCACGCACGGGTGGCATGCGCGTGCCGCACCACGTTGGTCAGCAGCTCGGCGACCGAGAAGTACGCGATCGCCTCGATGGCCGGGCTCGGGCGCTCGGGCAGGTGCACCCGCAGCTCCACCGGCACCGAGCAGCGCGCGGTCAGCGTCTCCAGGGCCGGTTCGAGACCCAGTTCCAGTGCGGGCGGGTGGATTCCGCGTACCAGCTCGCGCAGCTCGGTGAGCGCCTCCTTGGAGCTGGCGTGCGCGTCGGCGATCAGGTCGCTGGGATCGCCGCCCGCCGCGAGCCGGTCCTCGGCCCGCCCCAGCGCCATCGCGATGGTGACCAGTCTGGCCTGCGTCCCGTCGTGCAGGTCGCGTTCCAGCCTGCGCAGTGTGGCCGCGGAATCCTCCACCGCGGTCCGCCTGCTCTCCTGCAATTCGATCACCCTGCGGTCGCGCGCCGTCGCGCTGAGCAGGGCCATGGTGAGCAGTCCGTGCACCCAGCAGACGCCGCGCACCAACCAGGGCAGCACCAGGCAACCCAGGACGCCCAGCAACGCGAACCCGAGCGCCTTCGGCCAGCTGTCGACGTAGAAATCGCCGAGCTGAAAAATGGATTGGTGCTCGACACCGTTCTCGTCGACATTGGTCGGGTGGACCAGCGCCCACGGGATCGGGGAGAGCGCGGTGAACATGGTCATCGCCACCGTGACGAGCACCAGGTACCCGACCACCACGCCGAGCACCACTTGCGCGAGCAGGAACAGCACTGCCCGCCAGCTCACCCGATCGGTCAACGCGCCCTTGAGAAATGCGATCACGCCGCGTGCGGGCGCGAACGGTGGTGGCGGTGTGACGGTGACGCCGAGTAGGTCCCTGGCCAGCGCACGGTAGATCCGCCCCCAGGCCCGGCCGCCGAGTAGCACCACCGCGAGCACCGGCAGGCCGATGATGGTGATCGCGACGTACAGCCCGCCGCCGAAACCGAAGAACAGGTAGGCGACGGCCGCGCAACCGAGCACGAAAACCGTGAGGACATAGACGAGTTCCTTCCAGAACCGGGCACGCAGCGGCGCGAGCAGCGCGGTGCGCAGCACGTGCTCAGCCGGTTCGGGCTCACCTGGTGGCGGCTCCAGTACGAGGGTCGATTCGGCGTGTGTCTCGGTCATGACTCCATGGTTGTCGCCGGGGCGCGAACGTTCGATGGAGATGGCCGCCGAATGGTGGTGTAGCCAGCCACACCGCTACCATCCTGCGGATGAGCTACCCGCCGCAGCAGCCGCCGTACGGCTACCCAGCCTACGGTGCCTACGGACCGCCTCCGGACCATCCGCAAGCCACCACGATCCTGATCCTGGGCATCCTGAGCCTCGTGCTGTGCCAGATCATGGGCCCGTTCGCCTGGGTGATGGGCAAGCGCGCACTCAACGAGATCGACGCGTCCGGTGGCGCCATCGGCGGCCGGGGGAACGTCAACGCGGGCTACATCTGCGGCATCATCGCGACGGTGCTGCTGGTGCTCAGCCTGTTGATCGTCGTGCTTTTCGTGGTGCTCGGCGTGATCGGCGTCTTCGCGGGAAGCTCGTCCAGCTACTGAGCCCCGGCCACCCGTCGTCGGCGTGGTGGCCGGAACTAGCATCATCGACGTGAGCCACCCCGTGCCGGACGCGACGGACCAGGACCTACCCGGGCCGACGGAGTGGGGTGCGCACTCGCACGGCGTCGGTCCGTGGGACGTCGAGCACGCCGAGCCGCCGCCGCAGGATCCGCGGCTGGATCCGGAGTTGCTGGCGGGCGGCGACCGCCGCAATGTGGTGGACGCCTACCGATACTGGACTCGCGAGGCGATCATCGCCGACATCGATCGGCGGAGGCACCCGTTCCACGTCGCGATCGAGAATTTCGGGCACGACGCGAATATCGGCACGGTGGTCCGCACGGCGAACGCCTTCGCGGCCGCGGCCGTGCACATCGTGGGCAGGCGGCGCTGGAACCGGCGCGGCGCGATGGTGACCGATCGCTACCAGCACATCGAGCATCACGCGGATATCGGGGAACTGCTGGCCTTCAGCGAACGCACGGGCCTCACCGTGGTCGCCGTCGACAACGTGCCGGGTTCGGTCCCGCTGGAGACGGTCACGCTGCCGCGTGAGTGCCTGCTGCTGTTCGGCCAGGAGGGTCCCGGGGTCACCGACCACGCCAAGCAGGCCGCCGTGATGACGGTGTCGATCGCGCAGTTCGGCTCCACCCGCAGTATCAACGCGGGCGTGGCCGCGGGAATCGCGATGCACGCGTGGATTCGGCAACACGCCGATCTCACGACAGCTTGGTGACGGCGACGAGCGCCTGAACAGGAGATCTTGCGGTTACGAAGCGAATCGCCACGATTTCACATCGCTTTCGTAACAAATCGGACGCATAAATGCGTTCAATGCTGGCACCATTGAATCATGACCTCGCGGAGCGACGATCTCGACGTGCCGCACGCGGAGCACGCCGAAGCGGCCTCCGCGGCACCGCACCCGCCGACCGGCCTGTCACGGGCGGGCCGGGACGCCGTCGCTCCCGCGACACTGTGGTCCGAACGTGCCGACATGGCCGAATCCGCGATCGTCTCGCGTCACCTGCGCGCGCTGTGGGCGCTGCCGGGCACAGCGCTGGGCGTGGTGGGCTGGCCGGCCACCAAGCGCGAGCGCGTCTTCGGTTCCTGGCACTACTGGTGGCAGGCGCATCTGATCGACTGTGCCACCGACGCCGCCAACCGGGTGCCGACTCCCCTGCGCCGCAAGCGACTTGCCGCACTGGCGCGCTCGCACCGCCTCCGCAATCTCACCGGCTGGACCAACCGCTATTACGACGACATGGCCTGGCTGGCGATCGCGCTGGAACGGGCCGAGCGCACCCAGGGCACCACTGTGCGCAGCGCGCTGATCGCGCTGGAGAAAACCCTCTACGAGGGCTGGCAGCCGCAGATCGGCGGTGGACTGCCGTGGCGCATCGGCTCGGACTATTTCAACGCGCCCGCCAACGGCCCCGCCGCCATCGCGCTGGTGCGCCTCGGGCGAATCCAGCGTGCCCAGGAGATGGCCGACTGGTTGGACGCGACACTGCGCGACCAGGAGACCGGCTTGATCCTGGACGGCATCCACCTGCCCTCCGGGGAGATCGAGCGTCCCGTCTTCAGCTACTGCCAGGGCGTCGCGCTCGGCCTGGAAACCGAGTTGGCCGTGCAGACCGGCGAGGCCAGGCACATCGACCGGGTGCACCGGCTGCTGGCGGCCGTCGAAGAGCACATGACCACCGACGGTGTCGTGCACGGTGGCGGCGGCGGTGACGGCGGACTGTTCAACGGCATCCTGGCCCGCTACCTGGCGGTGGTGGCGGTGATGCTGCCCGGCGAGGACCCCGCACGACTGGCCGATCGCCGCGCGGCGGCCGCGATCGTGCGCGCATCCGCGACGGCGGCCTGGTCCAACCGGCTCGAGGTCGAGGGGGAGCCGCTGTTCGGGCACGATTGGAACAAGCCGGCGCAACTGCCCGGTGGCAGCGCCGGAGCCGGATACTTCACCCCCGGCGGTTCGGTGACCTCCTCCAAGGTGCCCGAGCGCGATCTGTCCGTGCAGTTGTCCGGCTGGATGCTGATGGAGGCGGCCTACCAGGTCAGCGCCGCGGGTCTGTGATCCTGGGGCAGGGCTGGGCCTCCAGCACGACGGTCGGCGCGTCGTCCAGGTCGAAGTCCTCGGCGGGCCGGGACATCTCCTGCCGGTAGTGCCGCACGCCGAGCACCGTTCCGACGATCAGCCCCACCACCAGCGTGCCGATCACGATCGGCATCAGCCACGGCACCCGTTCCAGGAAGCTGCCCGCGTAGTAGCCGATGAGCAACAGCACCGGCGCCCAGACGATCGCGCCGATGGTGCTGGCCACGGTGAACTTGCGGTGGTCCATGCGCGCCGCGCCCGCGACCGACGGGCACAGCGTCCGCACCCATGGAATCCACCGCGCGACCAGCACCGCGACGAACCCGTGCCGATGCAGCAACTCCGCCACCCGTTGCAGGTTGCGGACGTTGATGTATCTGCCGTCCTTGCGGGCCACCAGATGCTGACCGGCGCGCTGCCCGATCACGTATCCCACCTGATTGCCCGCGATCGCCGCGACCATCGCGCCCAGCGACAGCGCCCACACGTGCCGCTCACCGGAGGAGTGCGAGGCCATCACGATGCCCGCGGTGATGAGCATGGAGTCGCCCGGCAGGAACAGCCCGAGGATCACGGCGCATTCCAGGAAGACGAAGGTCAGCACCACTGTCCAGACGAGCGCGGGGCCCGCCGACATCAGCGGATCGAAACTGCCCACAGCTAGGGGCGCAGGCGCCGTCGACACCGGCTCAGCGCGAGGGCTCGCTCGTGGAGGCGGTCAGCTCGGCCTCGGGCGTCTCGGCCTCCGGCGCGCCGCGGCCGAGCAGCTTCTTCGCCACCGCGGTGATGCCGGGCAGGATCGACACGAACACGATGAGCAGGAAGATCGCCTCGACGTGGTCCCGGATGAACGCGACATTGCCCAGGAAGTAGCCGAGCACCGTGACACCGCCGCCCCACAGCAGCGCGCCGACGATGTCGAACGCCACGTACTTGCGGTAGTCCATCTTGGACACACCGGCCAGCACCGGCATGAAGGTGCGCACGATCGGCACGAAACGGGCCAGGATGATCGTCTTGGGTCCGTGCTTCTCGAAGAACTCGTGCGTCTCCGTCACGTAGTGCTTCTTGAAGAACCGGGTGTCCTCCTTGTGGAACAGCGCGGGCCCGATCGCCCGGCCGATCCAGTACCCGGACTGGTCACCCGCGAACGCGACGAGCACGGTGGCGGGCACCAGCACCCAGATCGACACCGGCGGATTCGGCTGCGCGGCCAGCAGGCCGCCGGTGAACAGCAGCGAGTCGCCGGGCAGCAGCGGGAACAGCAGGCCGGTCTCGATGAAGACGATCACCAGGATGGCGGGCAGCACCGCGTTCTTCAGCCACGTCTCCGTGAGCAGGTGCATCGGGTCGAGCAACTCGGTCAGCGCGAGGTTGCTCGTCACCGATTCTGTCGCTGCCTGCAGAATCACGTGGCCTCCTGTCCCGATACGGCTGGCCTGCATCGCTTGCCACCGCGTCGGAAGCTGCCAGCGCAAATTACCGGCCCCACAGTACCGGCTCCGCCTGAGAATGCTCGCGCTGTGCGCGAAATTACTCGCGAGTCAACTATCCACTCCATCCCTGCATACCAGGCGAAACACCGCTGCCTTAGGGTGAACACTGACAAAATAGGTCTTTGCCGCAACAACTACGGAGGTCTTACTGTGCCCATCGCGACTCCGGAGGTCTACGCCGAGATGCTCGGTAGGGCCAAAGCCAACTCCTTCGCCTTCCCGGCCATCAACTGCACGTCGTCGGAGACGATCAACGCGGCCATCAAGGGCTTCGCGGACGCTGGCAGCGACGGCATCATCCAGTTCTCCACCGGCGGTGCGGAATTCGGTTCCGGCCAGGGCGTGAAGGACATGGTCACCGGTGCGGTCGCGCTGGCCGAGTTCGCGCACGTCGTGGCTGCAAGGTACGACGTGACCATCGCGCTGCACACCGATCACTGCCCGAAGGACAAGCTGGACACCTTCGTTCGCCCGCTGCTCGCGATCTCCCAGGAGCGGGTCAACGCCGGGCAGAACCCGCTGTTCCAGTCGCACATGTGGGACGGCTCCGCGATCCCGATCGACGAGAACCTGGAGATCGCGAAGGAGCTGCTGAAAGCCACCCACGCGGCCAACATCATCCTCGAGGTCGAGATCGGCGTCGTCGGCGGCGAAGAGGACGGTGTCGAGGCCGAGATCAACGAGAAGCTCTACACCTCGCCGGAGGACTTCGAGAAGACCATCGACGCGCTCGGCGCGGGCGAGAACGGCAAGTACCTGCTCGCGGCCACCTTCGGCAATGTGCACGGCGTGTACAAGCCGGGCAACGTGGTGCTCAAGCCCGCGGTGCTGGCCGAGGGTCAGCGCGTCGCCGCGGCCAAGCTCGGCCTGTCCGCCGACGCGCAGCCGTTCGACTTCGTCTTCCACGGCGGCTCCGGCTCGCTGAAGTCCGAGATCGAGGACTCGCTGCGCTTCGGCGTGGTGAAGATGAACGTCGACACCGACACCCAGTACGCGTTCACCCGGCCGGTCGCCGGGCACATGTTCACCAACTACGACGGCGTGCTGAAGATCGACGGCGAGGTGGGCAACAAGAAGACCTACGACCCGCGCAGCTACCTGAAGAAGGCCGAGGCGGCGATGGCGGCGCGCGTCGTCGAGGCGTGCAACGACCTGAAGTCCGCCGGACGCTCGATCAGCGCCTGACCCTGGTACACCCGTCAGGGGCTTGGTGCACATGAGTCTGGATGTGCGCGTGCTCGGGCCCGTGCGGCTGCTCGTCGGCGGTGAGCCGGTGGCGGTCGGCGGGCCCAAACCGCGAGCTCTGCTCGCCGCGCTCACGGTGAACCGGCGGCGCGCGGTGTCGTCGGCCGCTCTCGCGGACATGGTGTGGAACGAGGATCCGCCCGACTCCTATGCCGCCAGCCTGCAGGTTTTCGTCTCGAATATCCGCAAGGCGCTGCGCAATTCCGGAGTCGACCCGGCTACGGTGCTGCGCACCGAGTCGTCCGGGTACCGATTGGAGATCGAGGAGAGCGCCTGCGACCTGGGCCGTTTCGAGGCGGCGCGGGAGAAGGGCGCTCGCGCCGCGGAGGCGGGCGATCACGCGGGCGCGGCCCAGCTGTTCGCCGCGGCGCTGCGCGAATGGAGCGGCCGGGCGCTGGCGGATCTGGCCGGTCTGCAATTCGCCGACGGCTTCGCCACCGCCATGGACGAGGAGCGGCTGCTGGCCGCCTCGGCGCGGATCGACGCCGAAATCGCCTGCGGGCGCGCGTCGTCGGTGATCGGCGAGCTGGTCGCGATGACCACCGAGCATCCGCTGCGGGAACCGCTGTGGGGTCAGTTGATCACCGCGCTGTACCTGTCCGGGCGTCAGGCGGACGCGCTGGAAGCGTGCCGGAAGGTGCGCGGGGTGCTCGCCGACGAACTGGGCATCGATCCGGGACCGGCGCTGATCGATCTGGAACAGCGGGTGCTGCGGCAGGAGCCGCTGAACACGGTCGAACTCCGTCAGGTCGAGCGGTTGGCCGCGGCGATGACCGAGACGGTCACCGAAGTGCCGCGCGCGGTGCGCAGCGGTCAGCTGCGTTTGCCGAACGGCCGGATGGTGGCGATCGCGCAGGGCGGTCTGCGCATCGGCCGGATGACCGACAACGACCTGGTCCTGGAGGATCCACGGGCCAGCCGCTACCACGCGCACATCATGCCCAGCCGCGCCGGACTGCTGATCAAGGACCTGCATTCGGCCAACGGCGTCTTCGTCAACGACGACCCGATCGAGAACGGCACGCTGCTCGCCGACGGCGACCAGATCCGGATCGGCGCGACGATCCTGACCTTCCAGGCCCTGCACTAGTCGCAGGCGATCCCGTCGCCGTCCCGGTCCAGCTGCGCATTGAAGCCGGGCTGCCCGCGATACAGCGGGCCGACGCCCTCTGCGCGGACCTGGTCGCAATCGGTGTAGATCTTGTGCGACTCGGATTCCTCCGGCGACGAGTGGTCTTCCCTGGGGCCGGAGCGATTGTGCGGGATCGGATGGTCGTCGTGCGGTCCCGCGATCGCGACGGCCGATTGCGGGACAGACGCCACCGGCGGCACGAGGACGCATGCCCCGGCCGCCAGCAGCGCCGCCCCGATCGCGGGCGCGACGCGACGAACTGAGTTACTCACCCCTCCATCCTGCTCCCGGGATCGGCCGCTGTGCCGTTCACTCGCAGGCTATTCCGTCGTTGTCCCGGTCCAGGTGCGGTGCGTAGCCCGGCTGTCCGCGCAACAGGGGCGCCTTGCCCGCGTTGCGGACCTCCGTGCAGTTCTTGTAGTAAGGCGCCTGCGGTTGATTGCCCGGCTGCCGTGGGTTGTTCGCCTGGGGCGGGTTGACCGGCGGTGGCGCAGTCGGTGCGCAGAACTGCGCGGAGCCGGTGCCGCACAACAGTTCGCCCAGCGGATCGGCCGCGGCAACGGACGACCCCGCGGCCAGCAATGTGGTGGCCAGCAGGCAGGCCGAGGCGAGGCCGGGCAGGGTTCGCAGGAGTGTGGTCTTCATGGTCACGAGTCCTCGCGTCCAGCGCCGAGCGTGGCAGACACGTTCGGCGGCAATGGTTTCGAATCAACCACCCACGCCATGGGCATCGGGCGGACAACCACTCTCCCCGACAGGAGTCGTCGTGGTGTGGACGCTAGCAGGACCGCCTGCTTCCCTTCGGCAAATTGAGCAGAATATTCCTCTTTATTTGGTGTGTCGTCGCGCCGGATTTCGAAAGCCGAAGCAGGTAGGGTCGATCCGCTGGTTCGTGTCCGCAAGGTTCGTGTCCGCAACGGATTTCGAGGGGTTGGCGATGGCGATGCGAATGCTGGCCGCGGTCGGCGCCATGGTGGTCGGCGCGGGAATGCTCGTCTACACCGATGGACCTGCCGCCGCGGCGCCGGAAGTGACCGACGGTCCGGTGGGCGTGGGTCCGTGCGCGAGCGACCCGGTGCCGACCCACGAGCCCTTGGTGCCCAAGACGCTCGAGGTGCCGATTCCGTATCCGGTCGTCACCGTGCTCCCGCCCGCGGCGCCGGAGCCCGCGCCGAAGCGGACGCGGATGGAGCTGCCGCCGGACCCGTGCACCAACCCGTGCCCGGACCTCACCGACTTGCCCGGCGCGCCACCCGGTCTCGCCGCGCAGCTCGGGATTCCGGAGATCCTGCTGAATCCCAAGCCTTTCTACTTCGCCCTCCCCGGCCCCGGCCCGGACCCGGGTCCGGTGCCGCCGCCACCGCCACCTGTGCAGCCGCCGGTCGAGTCGGCGGCGCAGTCGCCCGCCCGGCCCGCGCCGCGCCTGAGCCCCGCACGCGAGGTGGCCAAATTGACCGGCGCGCATTCGGTGAACCGCACCGACAAACGCTGGCAGGTGGACGGCACCGATCTCGGCATCATGTGGGAGAGCGCGCCGGGTGAGATCACGACCGTGTTCGGCGACACTGTCGGCCGCGGCTTCCATCCGCCGGGCGGCATGGGGCTGGATTGGCGCAGCAACGTGCTGGCGTTCAGCACCGACCGCGACCTCACCGACGGGATGACCTACGACCGGATGGTCACCGACGACCGCTGCCACGCCGCCGAGGTGCTCTCCAGCCGCAAGCTGGACAACGTCGAGGTCACCACGATTCCCACTTCGGGTTTCGCGCTCGGCGATCGGCAGTACCTCAGTTACATGTCCATCCGGACCTGGAACAGCGCGCCCGGCACGTTCTTCACCAACTACGGCGGCATCGCCTACTCCGACGACCACGGCCAGACCTGGACCAAGGACCCGCACGCCCGCTGGGACAACATCTTCGGCCTCGCCAATTTTCAAGTGAGCGCGATGGTTCCGCACGGCGGGTACGTGTACATGTTCGGCACCCCCAATACCCGCCTCGGCGCGGTCGGGCTCGCCCGGGTACCTCAGGATCAGATCCTCAACACCACCGCCTACCAGTACTGGCGGGACGGCACCTGGACCCCCGTCGGTGGATTCGCCTCGGCCACACCGATAGTGAACGGCCCGGCAGGCGAACTCTCGGTGCGCTACGACGCCGCCCGCAACGTCTGGCAAATGAGCTACCTCGACACCGCCAAGGCCGCCATCGTCGTCCGCGAATCGGATTCACCGCAGGGCGCGTGGTCGGAGAGCACGCCGACAGTGAGCGTGCTGAACTACCCCGAGCTGTACGGCGGTTTCATTCACCCCTGGTCGTCGGGCCCGGACTTCTACTTCACCCTGTCGACCTGGAGCGATTACAACGTCTATCTGATGCACTCGGTGCTCGATGAGTGAGCCGGTCGGGACGCGAGGGCTGGTGAATCGAACGGCGTCGGCGGGGAACGGCCATGGCGGAGTCTAACGGAGCCGGACCTCGGCCAGTGCGCGGCCGAACAGTTTGCGTCCTTCGGCGGTGCCGCCGAGCAGGATGGTGGCGGTTCGCGTGTTCGCGTCGAGCGACTTGATGCGGCCGGTGAACTCCACTGTGCTCGCCGTGTCGGCGGCGACCGGGACGAAGCCGGAGAAGCGGACGCTGAACTTGCGGATGGCGGTCGGATCGCCCAGCCAGGAGGTCAGGTAGCCGCCTGCGAGGCCCATGGTCAACATGCCGTGCGCGACCACCGTGGGTAGCCCGGCCACCTGCGCGGCGTGGTCGCTGAAGTGGATCGGGTTGGCGTCGCCGGAGACGCCGGCGTAGTTGGCGAGGTCGCCTCGGGTCAGTCGGAAGCTGCCGACCGGCAGCAGGTCGCCGGGGCCGAAATCGTCGAACGCGGGCACGGTGTGCACCGGCGCGATCTCGGGATCGGTGGGCTCGGCCAGCGGGCTCACGCCGAGCGGGATCAGAGCGTCACCGTGGGCGAAATCGGAGTCGGCCGGACGCCCGTGCATCATGATGTTCTCGATCACGTCGGCCAGGTTGGCGTCGACCTCGGCGCCGCGGCGCGCGACGATCGTGGTCGATCCGACGATGGCGACCTGGTCGTGCTGGTTGATCAGGGCGAACCGCACCACGATGAAGTCGTTGTCGCCGAATCTGCGGATCGACTCGATCACGATCTCACTGGTCAGCCGGTCGCCGGCCAGGATCGGACGGTAGACCTCGAAGACCTGGTCGGTTTGCAGGAACTGGGACAGGTCGTACTCGATGAGCACCGAATCGAGCAGTGCCCTGGTTCCGGCCATCCCGACCACCGACGCGAAAGTCGGCGGAGCGATGATCCCGGGATAGCCGAGCGCGCGTGCGTCGGCCTCGTGCTGATGTGCCGCGTGCTGGTTCTGCACCGCACGGGCGAACTCCCGGACCTTCTCCCGGCCGACCTCATAGTGATCGTGTACCCGGAAGCGCTGTCCGGCCGGCGTTGCCGGAACCGCGTCGAACTCCGGCCGCGCCATAGTCTGTTCCCTGCCCATGATCCGGGCCATGCTACTGCCGAGCCGGACCGTTGACCAGGTAAGTGTGACGCGTGCGACCTGCATCGATGCGGCTCGGCCGATCACGCTGGCGGGTTACTGGGTCCCGGAGGGCGGGTCGCAGACCTTCCATCCGTCGCCGGTGCGTTGCAGGTCGAACGTGCGTTGCGATCGTTTGCCGGGGTCTGCCTCGGTGTACACCGTGGCCTGCGCGAGGGCCGTGTCGTCGGTGATGCGGATGGCGTCGATGCTGTCCACTACCGGGATGTTCTTGCGCTCCACCGACAGCTTGTGCACACCGGCGAACTGGTCATCCGGGATGCCCTGGTAGAAGTCGTGCAGCGGACCGCAGGTGGTCGACCGCAGGGTGGCCAGGTCACCGGTCTTCAAGGCATTGGTGTAGTCGGTGATGGTGGTCCGCACCTGCGCCTCGGGGGAGTTGTCCCCGGACATCGTGACGAACGCCACGATCACCGCGACCAGCGCGACCACCAGTACGGCCGCCCCGCCCAGCACGAGCAGCCGCCGATTGGGCCGCGTGGTGTCCGGCGGCGCGGTGCCGGGCTGCGGCGGCGGAGCGATCCGCTGCGGCGGCGCGATCGGCCGCTGCGGCGGACCGCCCAGGGAGTGCGCGGGCACGGTCTGCTGAACGTCCGCGGGCGACGGGGCCGTCGCCACCTGTCGGGGAGCGCCCGGCGAGCGCTGCGGGGACGGGCGGGTCTCTTCGACTCCTGGTCCGTGCTGCGGCGGTGCCGACGGACCGTGTGGTCCGGGCTGCTTGGGACCGCCCGCGGGGCGCGGGGTGCTCGGCGGCTTCGTGATCGGCACCGGGCCCGCCGCGGGCGGGACGACCCGATCGGTTCCGGCGCGGCCACCGTCGGCGGGCCGCTGGATCGGCAGCGCGACTGTCTTGGCGTCGTCCAGGTCGACCACCGGCATCGCCATGGTCACGTCCTCCGAACCCGGGGGATTCTGCTCCTCGGGCTCGGTGGGTGCTGCCGCTTGCGGACCTGCCGCGCTCGACGGCTTGCGCATCACGACGGTCGCGGCGTCTCCGCCCGCTCGGCTCGGATCGTCCTGTGGGATCGCCGCCGTCTTCGCTTCGGCGTCAGGAGCGTCGGCCGCGGTTCCCGACGAACCTGTCCCTGTCGGTGCGGGTGTCCCGGTCTTGGAACCGGCCGCGGACTGCGCGTCGCCGGGAGCTGGCTTGCCTTTGACCGGCTGGTTCTTCGGCGGCGCTGCCTCTTTCGAGGCGGGGCTGCCGGTGGCCGCCGAACTGGACGGGAGTTGATCCCGCTTGATCACCTGGGTGCGGTCCCCGGCCGCTGCCCCACCCGGTGCGGAACCGGCAGTCGGTGCGCTCGCGGGTCCGGATTTCGCGTCGGCGGCGGGAGCTGGCTTGTCCTTGACCGGCTGATCCGGCGCGGCAGCCTCTTTCGAGGCGGGGTTGCCGGTGGCCGCCGAACTGGACGGGAGTTGATCCCGCCTGATCACCTGGGTGCGGTCGTCGGACGCAGCTGCGCCCGCGGCGGAACCGGCATTCGGTGCGCCCGCGTCCCTGCCACCGGGTGCGGTCTTCCGTTCGATCGCCGCCGTTTCCGCATCCTGGCTCGAGGGTCGGCCCGGAACTTCGGCCGACGCGCCGGAACCGGAGCGTGGTCCCGCACCGGCATCCGTCTTTCCGCTCGCCGAGTCGGCCTTGCCGGTCTCCGCTCCGCCAGGTGCGTTCGCTGCCCGTTCGGGTCCAGAGGCGCTCGCCGGTCCGGTGGGCGACCCGTCTTCGGTCTGGTCTGCGCGGGGTTTCGTGCCCGGTGCCGCGGGCGCGGGCGAACTCGCGGACGCCGAAGGGGGAGTCTTCGATTCATCCGTGCTGCCAGGTGCACCCGCAGACTTGGCGGCTGCGCCCGCTGAGGGCTTGCTCGGTGTCGTGCCGGAGGCAGGCCCCTTCGTGCTTGTGGGACCGGATCCCGGTGCGGATGGGCCGCCGGTTGCCGGTCGGGCCGCGGGCGTTCCGGGAGCGCCCGGGTTTCCGGACGCGGCTGCGGGGCGAGCGGCGGAGTTCGCGCCGGTCGCCGTGTCGGTGGTTCCTGGGGCCGGGTTGTTCGCGCCGCCAGCGGGCTCTGAGCTGGGCTGTTTCGCGGAGCCGGTGCTCTTGGCGGGGGTGCCCGCCGGTCCGGATGCGGTCGAGTTCGCTGGCGCGGAGCCGGGAGCCTGCCCCTGCTCGCCACCTCGAGTTGCACCGGACGCAGGGCCGCCGCCCTGACCCGCCGTGGAACCCTTTACCGCCGCGGCGGATTCGTCCGAGGCACGCGGCGATGCCGGGGCGGTCCACGCTGCCCAGGTCCTCGACGGCCGCGCTGCCTGAGGGATCCGCTCCGTGGGTGCGGCGGAGGGTGTCGCAGCGCCTTTCCCGGCGGGCGGAGTGCGGTCGGCGGCGGCGTCGGGGCGTGCGTCGGCCCCGGCCGAGTCAGCCGGTCCGGCGCTATCCCGCGCCGGATTCTTCTCGTCGTTCGGGTCGGACACGCACACCCCTCGCTCAGGTGGAACTGTGGAACTCGACGGCCAGCCTAATGGGCGCAACCGGACGAAGTCCGTCAATAGCCCGCGCCGGGCCGAGTGGGGTCAGAGGCGGCCGCAGAAGGGGGCGCTGTCGGACGAAGTCCGTCAATAGCCCGCGCCGGGCCGAGCGGAGGCGAGGCAGCCGCCTATCGACTGAATCGGCCTCCGGTGCAGAATGTCCGCATGACCTCGTTCGGTGACCTGCTCGGACCGCAACCGGTACTGCTACCCGAATTCTCCGACGCCGAGGACGCGCTCGGCGACAACGCCGATCCGGTGCGGGTCGCGGCCGATCATCCGGCCGCCTCGATCGCCTGGGCCCACCTCGCGGAGGCGGCGCTGACCCGCGGCGAAGCCCAGGACGAGGCGGTCAACCACGACATCGTCGCGGCGTACGCGTTCGCCCGCACCGGCTACCACCGTGGCCTCGACCTGTTGCGCCGCAACGGCTGGAAGGGCTTCGGCCCGGTGCCGTGGAGCCACGAGCCGAACCGCGGTTTCCTGCGCAGCGTCGGCGCGCTGGCCCGCGCGGCGAAGGCGATCGGCGAGACCGAAGAGTACGCGCGCTGCTTGGACCTGCTGGAAGACTGCGACCCGCGTGCGGCCGGGGAACTCGGCCTCGACTGAGCAGTGACAGCAGTATCGCGTAGGGATTCGATGAGGGTGGCGTTCGGGTGATGGCTGGGCTCGACCCGAATTCCCGCGTCGGGACCGCCCGCGCGAGCGGCGTGGCTCGGCTGCGCGCTTCGTGGGCGCGGCTGCGGCGTTCGACGCTGCCGATCATCCAATGCGCGGTCGGCGCTGCGCTGGCCTGGTTTCTCGCCCATCACGTCATCGGCCATACGCTGCCGTTCTTCGCGCCCACGGCCGCCGTGGTGTCGATCGGCATCTCCTTCGGCGCCCGGCTGCGTCGCTCGGTCGAACTGGTGGTCGGCGTCGCGGTCGGCATCGGCATCGGCGATCTGTTCATCTCCCGCGCGGGCACCGGTGTCTGGCAGATCGCGTTCGTGGTCGCGGTCGCCATGGCCGCGGCGGTGTTCCTCGACGGCGGTTCCATCATCACCATGCAGGCGGCCGGTTCCGCCGTGCTGGTCGCGACGTTGCTGCCGCCCTCGGTGGGCGGCGGCTTCTCCCGCATGATCGACGCCCTGGTCGGCGGTCTGGTCGGCGTGGTCGTGGTGGCCGCGATTCCCCTGCATCCGGTGCGGCGGGCCAGGGCGTTGGCGGCGGACATTCTCGCCGTGATGGGCAAATCCATCACCGAGTGCGCCGATGGACTGCTCGAGCAGGACCCGGAGAAGGTGCACCGCGCCCTCACCGCGGTTCGCGCGACCCAACCGCAGATCGACTCGTTGCGCGCCACCCTGGAGGGCGGCCGCGAGATCAGCCGGATCTCCCCGCTGTATTGGAACTCCCGTTCCCGCCTGGAACGCATCAGGGCCACCGCGGACCCGCTGGACAACGCGATCCGCAACACCCGAGTCCTGTTGCGGCGCTCGCTGACTCTGGTCCGCGACGACGAAATCCTCCATCCTGGCTTGATCGATGAGGTGGAGCGCCTCGGCCAAGCCGTGGACGTGGTGCGCCGGATGATGCTCGCCGACCCGGGCGAGCAGCCCGACCGCGCCGAGGCCGCCCGCGTACTGCGCTCGGTGGCGAAGGGTGCGCGCCCGGAATTGGTTGCCGGTGCGGGGCTTTCGGCGCACGTCGTGTTCGCGCAGGTGCGTTCGACGCTGGTCGACCTGATGCAGGTGTGTGGGATGCAACGTATCTCGGCGATTGCGCTGCTGCCGCCGACGGTCAAGCACCCGTACGTGCGGCCGGAAGTCTGAGCCGAACTACTCAGCGGTAATCGGACATTTGTGCCGGACAAAGTGGTACGCGTCCGGCGGCCCCGCGGCGGCGAGTCGAGCTTCGGGTAGTGCGCTACCCGTGTTCCGCGCGCAGTAGCGCCGTAGTTTTGCGATGTGACCGCGGGTTGGCGGGGTATCGCGGTCGACCGCTTCGCACGCGGACGGAATGGCCTACCAGCCAGGGTGTGGTGGCTGGGGGCGGGGATGGGCCGGACGCGAGCGAAGAAGCCAAGGCCGCCTGGTCGATTCGACCGGGCGGCCTTGTGCTGCTGCGCGTGCGGTGACCCGGAATCAGGTCCAGAAGCGGGTCAGATAACCCCCGAACCGCGACCAATTCGACGGCACGCCGGACAATTCGAACAGCGCGTACACCGCGTCGAAGAACACCTCGTTGATGGCGGGTGTGAAGAGCAGTGCGAACAGGATCAGCATGCCGAACGGCTTGAACTGATCGAGCGAGCGCCGGGTCTGGTAGCTCAGGGACGGTTCGACTATCCCGTAGCCGTCCAGTCCGGGCAGTGGGATCAGATTCAGCAGGGTTGCCGTGATCTGGAGGAACGCAAGGAAACTCAGGCCGAACCAGAACGCCGGATGCGCTTCGGTGCTGCCCCAGATCCGGACCACAACCAGAAGCAGCACCGCGCACAGCGCGTTCACGGCAGGCCCGGCGCCGCTGATGATTCGTTGCGTCCGCGGCGAGACGTTGTGCGTGTGCACGTAGACCGCGCCGCCGGGCAGGCCGATCCCCCCGAGCGCGATGAACACCATTGGAAGAACGATCGACAGCAGCGGATGGCTGTATTTCAACGGATTCAGGGTGAGATAGCCGCGCAGTTCGACCTCGCGGTCGCCTGCGCGCCACGCGGTGAACGCGTGCGCGAATTCGTGCAGGCACAGGGTGACGACCCAGCCGAACACCACGAAGACGAACACCCCGGCCTTGGCCCTGGTCGAATCCACGGGGGCGTCCCAGGCGAGCGCGCCGCCGACCGCCGTGAGAAGTACCACGAGCAGGAACACCGGGCTCGGCCGGACGGCGCGCGATCGGCGATTGATCGGGAATGGCGCGCTCATCGCACCAGGTGCCAGGACTCGTGGTGACGGTAGAAGCTCGCGCGCGGCACCGGGCGGTCGGTGCGAATGCCGTCTCTGGTCACGATCGCGCCGGGGGTGCCGAGCTGCGCGGCCCGCCCCTCGACCCAGCGGCGCTTGCGGATGCGCTTACGCACGGTTGCCCGCACACCGGGCAGTTCGAGCGACGGCGAGACGATCATGGCCGTCACTTTCCCGGAGAACAGCTGGGTGTCGTCGACGTAGGCTTCGCCCTCCAGCTTCGCGCCCTCGACGCCGGTGATCACCGCGCGGCCGACGAGCACCGTGCCGGTGTCGTCCCGGATCAGCGGTGTCTGGACGCCGCGACCCTCGATGGCGCGCTTGGCCGCCGCGTTGCCGGTGCCGGTCTGGTACGCGCGGGAGGCGTAGGTCTTCTCGACCGGCACGTAGCCGATCTCCACGTGCAGCCGTTCGGTGCGCATCAGGTGGGTGAGCACCGCGGCCAGTGCGGCGTCCTCGCCCAGCACTATCAGCCGCGGCAGGCTGTCGGCGGCCAGCACGGGAAGCAGCTCGTCGATCTCGGCGGGATCGGGAATGGCGGCGGTTTGCGTGGTCGGCAGTGCCGCGAGCGCGATGGGTACGGGTGCGCTGTCGCAGCGGAGAACATGGGTACTCAAGCTGCCGTACACCCTCCTCGGTTCGAGCCGACACCGTCGGGCCCCTCGCCACTTCCAGGTGAACCCGCCAGGGCTCGCCTGTGCACGCCGCGCTGCCGCGCGGCGTGCCGTGCAACCATAGCCCTGCCCGGCCGTGACCACACGGGTGTCGAGCCTACGACGAGATCCGACGCGATGCCGCCTGGGACGGGTCGGCTAGACTGTGCTTCCGGCCACCGCCTCAGTACGGCAGGTAGCTGCAACACGTCCGTGTTGCCTGTCGAACCGTAGGAGAACACGACCATGCCGGCAATCGTCCTGATCGGCGCCCAGTGGGGCGACGAGGGGAAGGGCAAAGCAACCGATCTGCTCGGCGGCCGGGTGCACTGGGTGGTCCGCTACCAAGGCGGCAACAACGCGGGTCACACCGTGGTGCTGCCCAACGGCGACAATTTCGCGCTGCACCTGATCCCCTCCGGCATCCTCACCCCGGGCGTGACGAATGTCATCGGCAACGGCGTCGTCGTCGATCCCGGCGTGCTGCTCGCCGAGCTGGCCGGGCTGGAAGACCGTGGCGTCGACACCTCCGGCCTGCTGCTCTCGGCCGACGCGCACCTGATCATGCCGTACCACGTGGCCATCGATAAGGTCACCGAACGCTTCCTCGGCAACAAGAAGATCGGTACCACCGGACGCGGTATCGGCCCGTGCTACCAGGACAAAGTCGCCCGTGTGGGGGTGCGGGTCGCGGATGTGCTCGACGAGAAGATCCTCACCCAGAAGGTCGAGGCCGCGCTCGAGTTCAAGAACCAGGTGCTGGTCAAGATCTACAACCGCCGCGCGCTGGACCCGCAGCAGGTGGTGGACGAGGTGCTCGAGCAGGCCGACAGCTTCAAGCACCGGATCGCCGATACCCGGCTGAAGCTGAATCTGGCGCTGGAGCGGGGCGAGACCGTGCTGCTGGAGGGTTCGCAGGGCACCCTGCTGGACGTGGACCACGGCACCTACCCGTATGTCACCTCGTCGAACCCGACCTCGGGCGGCGCGGCGGTTGGCGCGGGCATCGGGCCGAACAAGATCAATACGGTGCTCGGCATCCTGAAGTGCTACACCACCCGGGTCGGTTCCGGGCCGTTCCCGACCGAGCTGTTCGACGAGTCCGGCGCCTACCTGGCCAAGACCGGCGGTGAAGTCGGCGTCACCACCGGCCGCGCCCGGCGCTGCGGCTGGTTCGACGCGGTGATCGCCCGCTACGCCACGCGGGTCAACGGCATCACCGATTACTTCCTCACCAAACTGGACGTTCTCTCCAGTCTGGAGACGGTGCCGATCTGCGTGGCCTACGAGGTCGACGGCGAGCGGGTCGAGCAGATGCCGACCACGCAGACCGAATTCCATCACGCGAAGCCGATTTACGAGGAAATGCCCGGTTGGTGGGAGGACATCTCCGGCGCGCGAAGCTTCGACGAACTGCCCGCCAACGCGCAGGCGTACGTGTTGCGGCTGGAGGAGCTGTCCGGCGCCCGGATTTCCTGCATCGGCGTGGGACCGGGCCGGGACCAGACCATCGTCCGGCACGACGTCCTCGGCTAGAACCGGTTCGAATTCCGCGCGGTGAGCGCAAATTCGGCGGGGTTCACCACAAATTCACCATGGTTATCGGGCCCGCTCGGCTTCGATCATGATCGTTCAAGCTCTAAAGTTAGAGCATGGCTCGGAACTGGCCGATGATCGAGCGCGAAAGCGAATTCGAGGCGATCCGCGCGGCGCTGACCGGTCCGGAGCACGTCGGGGTGGTCCTCACCGGCGATGCCGGAGTCGGCAAGACCACCTTGGCCCGGCACGCCACCGCCGCGATCGGCGGCAATATCCGCTGGGTGGCGGGCACCGAGTCGGCGCGCAGCATTCCGCTGGGCGTATTCGCGCACATGGTCGGGGTCTATACGGCGCACGATCCGGTCACGTTCATGTCGGCGGCGCGCGAGGCGCTGCTCGCCGACGGGCACACCGTGATCGGTGTGGACGACGCGCACCTGCTCGACCAGCTCTCCGCCACCCTGCTGCTCCAGCTGGCCATCGACAAAGCCGCGCACATCGTGGTCACCGTCCGCAGCGGGGTCCCGGTGCCGGACGCGATCACCTCGCTGTGGAAAGACGGGCACCTGACGCGCATCGACCTGCGCCCGTTCACCCAGCGTCAGAGCGTGGAGCTGGTGGAGTCGATGCTCGGCGGGCAGCTGGAGGGGTTCACCGCCAATCTGATGTGGGAGTCCTCCGCCGGAAACGCGCTGTTCCTCCGGCATTTGGTCGAGGGCGCGCTGGAGGCGGGCACGTTGCGCCAGGTCAACGGCGTTTGGCAGCTGCGGGGGCGTGCCGCGGTGACCTCGGAACTCGCCGCGCTGCTCGAGGACCGGGTCGAGCAGCTGCCGGAGTCGGTGCTGCGGGTGCTGGAACTGCTGACCTTCTGCGAGCCGATCGATCTGGACGTGCTCGCCGAATTGGCCGGTGAGGACGCGGTGGAAGCCGCCGAAACCCGTGGCGTGATCAAGGTGGTGGAGAATACGCAAGAGCTGAGCGTGCGCTACAACCACCCGCTGTTCGGTGAGGTGATCCGGCGACGGCTCGGCATCGCCTCCGCGCGGCGCTTGCGCGGCCGCCTGTATTCCTCGCTGAAGGAACGTCCGATCAAATCCGCGGCCGACCGGATCCGCTTGGCCGAATTGGCCTTGGACAGCGATAAATCCGCGGATCTGGAATTGTTCGAGGCGGCCGCCGCCGACGCGATCGGATTGGCGAATCTGCCGCTGGGCGAACGCTTCGCGCGGGCCGCGGTGGAACGACGCGGCGGCGTGGAGGCCGCCGACCTGCTGGCGCGCGCCCTGCTGTGGCAGGGCCACCGGATCGAGGCCGAACGCACGCTGGCCAGCTTCGACCCCGATCAGCTCGACGAGGTGCAGCTCGCGCGCTGGGGCAGTACCAGGGTGGCGAACCTGTTGTGGGCCATGGGCGATGCCGACCGCGCCGACGAGGTGCTTACGCTGGTGCGCGGGAAGGTGCGGCATCCGAAGATCGCGGCCATCTTCACCGGTCTCGCGTCGGCCAGCTGGGTCAACGAGAACAACATCGATAAGGCGGTCGCCGAGGCCGAGACGGTCATGTCCACGAAGGACGCGCCGCCGTGGGCGGTGTGGTGGGCCTCGTTCGGCGGCGGCTTGGCCTTGGCGTTGATGGGCAAGGGCGAAGCGGCCAGACAGTACGCGGCACGCGGGCACGAGGTGGAGGAGCACATCGACGGGCTCAACCGCTTCATGTCGACGCACGCCGAGGTGCTCGCGCTGACTTTCACCGGCGACCTGGAGGCCGCACGCCGTTGCGCGGCAGCGTATTTCGGTTACTCCTCGCCCGGCCAGTACCTGGCCTGGGGTATGTCGAAGATCCTTCAGGGCACCGTCGACGTGGCGCAGGGCCGGTTCAACGACGGCATCGAGCATCTGGAACAGGCGCTGGCCGCACTGGCCGCCGAGGGGGCCGCCGCCTGGATGTTCCCCGCGCGAATCCGGCTGGCGGAAGCGTATTCGGCGCTCGGCCGCGCCACCGAGGCCGCCGAGTCGATCGCCCACGCGACCGCGCGCGGCGGCCGCCACAGCGCGGTCTACGAGCCGCAATTGGAAGTCGCCCGCGCCTGGCTGGCCGCGGCCGAAGGCACCGTCTCTCCGGCCATCCGGATCGCGGTGGGCGCCGCCGACGCGGCGGCTCAAGCGCATCAGCACGCGATCGAGGCCATCGCCCTGCACACGGCGGCCCGCTTCGGCGACCACTCCGTGGCGGGACGACTGGCCGACCTGGCCGCTCGGGTGGAAGGGCGCCTGGTGCAGGCGCAGGCGCGGCACGCGGTGGCGCTGGCCGCCCACGACGGTCCCGGACTCGACGCCGCCGCGGCCGAATTCGAGCGGATCGGCGCGATGCTGTCGGCCGCCGACGCCGCGGCACAGGCCGCGTCGGCACACGAGCGGGCCGGGGACCGGCGCAGGCTGCTGGAGTCCGCCGCTATGGCCAATCGACTGGCCGCCGCCTGCGGCGGAGCGAGCACTCCCGCCTTGCGGCAGGCCGCGCAGCCTTTGCCGCTGACCGCGCGGGAACGCGAGATCGCGAACCTGGTGGCGGCGGGCTTGTCCAACCGGCAGATCGCCGACCGTCTCACCGTCTCGGTACGCACGGTGGAGGGCCACCTCTACCGTGCCTGCATCAAGATGGACGTCACCGACCGCGAGTCACTCGGCGCACTGATGCGCGGCGAATCCGGGAGCGGGTGAGCTACCGTGCGATCAACCATCGTGGCGTGTGTCCTAGCGGCCGGGGTGGCCTTGGTAGGCGGGTGCTCGGACGGTCAGCCCGGCCCGGCGACCAGCTCGGCGCACCCCTCGGCGACGGTGGCGCCGTCGAAGTCGGAGACTCCTCAGGAGCGCTACACCAGGATCAGGGACAAGCTGATCGAACTCGGTTGCTCGACGAACGTGTGCATCCAGACGTACTTCGGCTGCATGGACGGCTACATCACCGGTGAAGCCTGCGATTTCTACCGCGAACACCCGATCGACTGAATCGGCGACGCCGCGTTCGTGCTTCCCAGCCTCCGGGAGCGAGCCGTGCTGGCGGCTCGGCGCAGGTCAGCAAGGCGACCGCGACCGGCGCCAGCAGGCCGACGTTCGGATTGTGGCCGAGCGTGGGGACCTCTTGGGCAGCATCGGGGACAACCGTGGCGACGGCCCGGCCGCCCTCGCGGGAGCCGCGCCTCGCTCTTGCCGCCCGCGCGATGACGAGGGGCGAAGCGCCGACCGCGGACCAGTCCTGGGCGCCGCGGTTCACCGCGCATGGAGTCGCGCACACCACGGTCGGCCTCGTAGTCGCCCGGCGAGTCCGTGTTGTCGGCCGCTACCAGGCTGGTCCTGATCCAGCACGGTCGGTGCGTGCTGTTCGGCCAGCCGGACCCGCCGATTCCAGGCTCAGAACAGGGTGGGCTCGCCGAATCCCGGTGTGCGCTCGATGGTCAAAAGCCGCTGCTTGGTGTCGATTCCGCCCGGGGCGGAGAATCCGTGCAGCGCATGGTCGGACGCGAGCACGCGATGGCACGGGATGATCAGCGGGATCGGGTTGCGGCCGAGGGCTTGTCCGACGGCCTGGGCGGCGCCGGGTGCGCCGACGCGCTCGGCGACCTGGCCGTAACTGAGGGTGTGGCCGGGATCGATGGCGCGGGTCACGGTGTAGACGGCGCGGTGGAACGCGGGAATTCCGGTGGTATCCACCTGGATCCAGCGCAAGTCGTCGAGTGCTCCCGCGAGGTGGGCGCGGATGCCCGCGATGGCCTCGGCGATGGGGCCGGTGGGCGCTTCTTCGCGGATCTCCTCGCCCGGGTATCCGGCGCGGCGGCGGGTGATGCGCGCGCGGGTGGCTGCCGGGCTCGCCTCGGGGAGCTGGAAACGGATCACCCCTTCGCCGCTCCACGCGATCGCGCAGCAGCCGATCGCGGTATCGAACAGCGCAGCAGCGACTGGCACGGCCGGACGGCTCGAGGCCGCGGGCTCCGCGGCGGAGCCGGTGACCTCGCCTGCCGGGCGAACGGCCGCGGAGGCGAGGCGCGTGGCGTCACTCATGAGCCAAGTCTGCACCCGAGGACCGACAAGTCCGAAACGAACAGTCCAGTTATGTGGAACTGGCCTGAGATTTGCGTCCGTGATCCGGTGGTCCGAGGCGTCTGCCGCTCACACGCGCGGCTTCTCCGTTACGGGCCAGTCCGGATCCGGCAGATCTCCGCGACTGTAGATCGCCGCGAGGTCGGAGTATCGCCGCTGCTCCTCGTAGTACGAGAGGGTCCAGTCCGACATCGGTGTGCCCGGGTGGAAGCGTTCGAGGCGGAAGGCGCGCTCGTCGCGTTTCGGGGCATAGTGATAGATCGAATAGCCGAAAACGGCCACAAGGAACAAGGTGGCGAGGGCGTTCATTCCGCCAGAGTGCGCTCGACTGGCCTTGCCAATAAATATCCAATCAGCCGATACTGGACCGCATGGCAACGAGAGTGATCGGCGCGGGCAGCCTGGCTCGTGATCTGGGCAGCTGGCGGAACGTGCACGACGGCGAGCCGGACTCCGCCGGACGGCGGTCCACCCGTCCGGCATATCTGGCCCTCGCCGAAGGCATCCGGCTGCTGATCCACGATGGCCGCGCCCCGCTCGGCGTCGCGCTGCCCAGCGAACGCGACCTCGCCGCCACGCTCGGCGTCAGCCGGACCACCATCACGTCCACCTACGCGCTGCTGCGCGAGCACGGCTACCTGATCAGCCGGCAGGGCTCGCGCAGCACCGTGGCGTTACCCCGCGACGTGCAGCACGATGGCATCAAGCCGGCCAGGAGCATTCTGGCCATGATGGGCTCGCCCGAGTTGCCCACGATCGACATGACCTACGCCGCCATGGCTGCCCCGCTGGAGATGCAGGACGCGTATTCCGCTGCCTTGGAAGGCATTCCGCCCTATCTCGGCACGCACGGCATGGACCCGGTCGGTGTGCTCGCGCTGCGCGAGGCGATCGCCCGCCGCTACAGCGCGCGCGGCCTGCCGACCGAGCCGGACCAGATCTTGGTCACCCTCGGCGCCCAGCACGGCATGCGCCTGCTGCTCAACGTGCTCACCGCGCCCGCCGCCCGCGTGCTCATCGACCACCCGACCTATCCGAACGCCATCGAGGCCATCCGCGATGTCGGCGCCCGTCCGGTGCCGGTGCCGCTGCGCCCGGACGATCCGGCGGGCGGCTGGGATCTCGACGGAATCCGCAGCGCGGCACGGCAAACCGCGGCCAGCCTGGCCTATCTGGTGCCGGATTACAACAACCCGACCGGGCTGCTGCTCGACGCCGACGGCCGCGCCGAACTGGCCGCCATCGCACGGGAAACCAGGATGACCGTGGTGATCGACGAATCCATGGCGGATCTGGGACTCGGCGACGCCGCCCCGCCGCCTCCGGTCGCGAGTTTCGCGAAAGGCGCCGAGATCGTCACGATCGGCTCGGCCTCGAAATCGTTCTGGGGCGGTCTGCGCGTCGGCTGGATTCGCACCAACCAGGCGCTGATCACCAAACTGCTCGGCATCCGTTCCACCGTCGACCTCGGCACGCCCGTGATGGACCAGCTGGCCACCGTGCACCTGCTCGAGCACGCCGACACCATCCTCGACCGTCGTCGGGACCACTTGCGTTCGCAGCGCGCCGCTCTGCTCGACGCGCTCGCCGAAGAGTTGCCGGATTGGCGCGTCACCGTCGGCGCGGGAGGCATGTCGGTGTGGGTGCAGCTGCCCACTTCGGTGTCGACGGCGCTGGCCGCCACCGCGCCGAATCACGGCGTATTGCTCGCGGCCGGGCCGCGATTCGGCGTGCAGGGCGCGTTCGAACGTTTCCTGCGACTGCCGTTCACCCACCGGGAATCCGACTTGCGGTTGGCGGTCAAGGCGATCGCGTCCGCCTACCAGGCGCTGACGCCGCGCGCCGCCGATCCGTTGACGCCGCTGACCTGCTACTGAACCGATTTCGCACAAGCGAGGATGATTCACCTGCGCCCCGATTGAGGGAGGGCCTGAGCCGGCGGTACTACCCTTCCGAGCGCCGCCGGGCACGACCGCCCGGCCACCCCTCGGAGCCGGCCCACGTCATGCTCGGACGGCGTGCGGAAGGCCGCACGGCGTCGAGGCCTCCAGTTCGAGCGTGCGGTCAAGGAGCGAACCGGATGGCGCCGGAGGGAATTCAGCTGCGCTCGAAAGCCGCCTGCTCGCGGACAGTATTGCAGGTGCGATGCCGAACTGTCGAACCGGTTGGTTTGTTGCAATGTTGAACCACCCGGGCGGGAGGTCGCGGCGACACGCACGTGCGGTCCCGCGCGACACCCCGCCCTCGGTGCTCAGTCGGCCCAGACCGACTCGATCGGCGTGGCCGTGGTCGGCGGCGGGGTGGGTACCCCGTTCGGAGTGCGCGAGAAGCGCGGCGCGGGGGCGTGCTGGGTGATGTTGTCCAGCTTCAGAAGCGAGCCGCGGGCCGTGATGTGCTCGTTGGTGGTCGCCTCCTCGAAGGTGAGCACCGGCGAGACGCACGCGTCGGTGCCGATGAAGATCTCCGTCCACTCGTCGCGGGTCTTGGTCCGGAAGCGCTCGGCGAAGAGCTTTTTCAGCGTGTCCTGACCCGCCGGATCGAGTTGGAACGGCAGTCCTTCCTGGTCGATCCCCAGCCCGGCGAGCAGTTGCGCGTAGAACTGCGGTTCGATCGCGCCGACCGCCATGTATTTGCCGTCGGAGGTCTCGTAGGTGTCGTAGAACGACATCCCGGTATCGAGCAGGTTCACCCCGCGCTCATCGGACCAGGCGCCGGAGCCGCGCATGCCCCAGATCATGTGCGAAAGGGCAAGGGCGCCATCGACCATCGCCGCGTCGATCACCTGTCCCTTGCCGGAGTTCTGGCGCTCGACCAAGGCGGCGAGGACGCCGAACACCAGGAACATCGAGCCGCCGCCGAAGTCGCCCACCATGTTCAGCGGCGGGACCGGGCGTTCGCCCTTACGGCCGATGGCGTGCAGCACGCCGGTGATGGAGATGTAGTTGATGTCGTGTCCGGCGCGGTCGGCCAGCGGTCCCTGCTGACCCCAGCCGGTCATCCGGCCGTAGACCAGGCGCGGGTTGCGGGCGAGCGCGTCGTCCGGGCCCAGGCCCATCCGCTCGGTGACGCCGGGGCGGAAGCCTTCGATCAGCACGTCCGCCTTCTCGATCAGCCGCAGCACCTTCTCGATGTCCGCCGGGTCCTTGAGATCCGCCTCGACAATGGTCCGGCCGCGCAGCTGCGGCCGGTCGAATCCGCCGGGGAGCTGACCCGGGCGCTGCACCCGCACCACGTCGGCGCCCAGGTCGGCCAGCAGCAGCGCCGCGTGCGGACCCGGGCCGATACCGGCCAACTCGATGACCTTGATGCCCGCGAGCGGGCCCTGCCCGGCGGTGGATGGAATGCTCACGCCTAACCTCGGTTCGTCGTTGATCCAGCGCACCGGCGGCCGGTGCGTCCTCCCGGAGGCCACCGGGAGGAGTGTATTGACAGTATGACAATAACGCTGGAACGACGAGCCGGGTCACACTCGAACGCCCTGCGACGCCAGGTAGGCGATGGGCTCGATGGAGCGGCCGTTACGCCGCACCTCGTAGTGCAGGTGCGGGCCGGTGGAGTTGCCGGTGGACCCGACGGCCCCGATCACGGTGCCCGCGGGGATTCGATCGCCTGCCTTGACCCGGATGCTGCCTGGCGTCTGGTGGGCGTAGATGGTCTCGGTGCCGTCGGCGGACCGGACGCGCACCTGGTAGCCGTAGCCGTCGCCGTAGTTGCCCGCCTTGACGACCGTGCCACCGGTGGCGGCGTAGATGGGCGTGCCCGCGGGAGCGGCCATATCGAGTCCGCCGTGATGCTTGCCGCCACGGGGGCCGAAGTGCGAGCTGATTCGGTATCTCCCCGGATCGAGGGGCGATCGGGGTCGGCCACTACCCGGCAACGCGCTGCCCAGCTGCGATTGTTTTCCGGCAAGGGCATTGAGGTATTGGGCGGTGAGCCGATCGACCGCCGCGGCGGTTTCGGTCGCGTTGGCCTGACCGCCGCGGACGATGGTTTGCGCCTTCCGCAATGCTTCCCTGAGTATCTGGTGCGCTTTCCGCTGGCCTTCTTTGGTGTAGGCGGCGGGACCGAGTTCGGCCAGTTGAACATTGACGTCGCGCACCAACCGGATCACCGCTTTCCGGTCGGCTTTGTTCGACCCGGCAAGGCCGGAGACGTAGCGCGCGAGTTCGTTGTCGAGCGTGTTGAACGCTCTCGCCGCGTTCTTCTGGAACAGCGCCCGCGCCCTGACCGCGGTCGCTGTCGCGCCTGATCCGCCGATTTCCCCCGGACGGGAGCCCAGATTGCCAGTGCCCGACGCGGTGCCGTCGGTGCCGTACAGGGCCGCCAGGGTTTCCAAGGCGTCCAATGCCTCTTGTGCTTCCGGCGACAGCGCGGCGGCGCTGGGTTCGGCGGCGGCGGGTGCCGAACCGCCTGATCCCGCCCCTGATCCACCGCCCGCGAGCCCGGCCAGCGCCGACGCCAGCATCGGCAGTGCCGTCATGGCCGCGGGCGCGAGGCTCGCGATGATCTCCGGATCGATCCCTGACGGTGGCGGCGCCTCGGCCGCGGCGGGCGTGCCGGACGGTGCCGCGGTGCTCTGCGGTGGCGTGACGACACCGCCGGGCGGTGGCGATGCGGCGCCGTTGGATACCGCTGCCACGGTGGATGGCGGCGGTTGCACACTCGGTGCCGCGGCGGTTGTGCTCGAAGTGGAAACGGCTTGTGCGCGGGTGCCCGACGCGGGCGTCCCGGTGGGACCACCCGGCGCGTGCCGTGCCAGGTCGGCGAGAAGACGTGCCGCTTGGACGGCATTGTCGGGCTGCTTCCGGTCGGCCGTCGATGTCGAGGGCCGGTCCGCGCCCGGCTCGTTCTCGGCGTGGCCGCTCGCGTCCAACGCTTCGCTGTCCGCGAGCTGCGCCACCTCCCCGCTAGTCATGACCACCTCCGCCTGCCCAGAGCCCCATTCGACACGTCTCCCGCCCAGCACTGGTGCCGAGATGAATTGTGGCCCTGCGCCATAGCGGCTCGGGTCCTCATCCCTGGGAATGGCAGGATCGACTACTGGCTCGACGGGGGAGCGGACGCCAATCGGCGGTGCAGTCGCTCGCGTATCCGCCGCACCCCGGGCGCATCGGACACCGGCAGCAAGGGGCCCGGATACCTGCCCCGCAGATCGCCGACGACGCCCTTCGCGACATCCGATTCCAATTGCCGGAAATCGGCGCGAATGCGGCTGTCGAGCCGGTACGGGTCCGAGGAGAGGCGATATCCGATGATTCGTCGAAGCCGGGCAAGCTCCGCGCGTACCGTCACGGCTTTTCCGTCGTTTCCGTACAGTTCTTCGGCCAATCTCGCGGCGGACAGTCCATTCGGGTTGGCGAGCAGGAGCACCATCAGCTCGCTGTGCCGGAGACTGAGCTCGTGCACCAGCCCGTCCATCCACAGGACGGCGCGGTCACGGCCCAGCGCGCTGACTCGAGGAGCTTGCTCGCCGGAATACCTCGTGGGCAGAGCGTGGACGGAGAACGGCCCACCCGGCGCGAGTCGCTCGATCACCACCCGCCGCCCATCGGGTAGTTCGGTTTCGCCCTCGAGCAGCGGCGCGGGCCAGATCGCGGGCAGCCACCCCGATGGAGCCGCATGCAACAGCCTGCCCTCGGGCGACAGCAGAGCGCAGTGGCCGCCGACGCGGCTGAGGACCCGATCCAGATAACGGGTCCGGATCTCGGCATCGCGCTGCCGCGCGAGGTCACGCAGATGCGCCTCGGCGAGCCGCGCCGCCGTCGTGACCAGCGGCAGCGCGAGCGGACTCGTGTTGCGCAGCTTGCAGGTGACGTCGACGACGCCGATCACAGCGCCGCTGACCGGGTCCCGGATCGGCGCCGCCGAGCAGGTGAAGTCCGCGGCGATCGACAGGTAGTGCTCGGTGCCGCGAACTTGGAAGGCTCGCCCGAGGGCCAGGGCGGTGCCGACGCCATTGGTGCCCGCCTCGGCCTCGTGCCAGCGTGCTCCCGGGACGAGGTTGGCCCGCTCGGCCACCTTTCTGGCCGCGGCATCGCCCTGCACCCACAGCAGATGGCCGTCCGCGTCGCCGCCGAACAGCACGTGGCCCGGCTCGGACGCGGCGCTCTCCAGACTCGCGAACAGCACAGGCCACACCGAGGCCATCCGATGGTCCCTGCGCCAGGTCCTGACCTCGTCCCCGGTCAGACCGACCTCGGGGAGATGGCGGTCCGGATGCAGGCCGCGACGTTGCGCGCGATCCCAGGAGGCGCGCACGTCGGCACGCATCACGTGCGTCTGCCTGGTCACCAAATGCGTTTGCCTCGTGGTATTCCGGCCGGTGCTCGCCGCGCCGAGCGGTCATGGCGTTCGGACCAGACTAGGCACGTCGCCGTCGCTCTGACAACGGGTTGCCTTGCGCTGCAACGTCTATGCAACCCCTCCTCGCGATCTTGGCCGCGCCCCGGCCGGCACGTCATCGTGTGAGCACCATTTGTCCTGAGCTGGAGGTTATCGATGCCCTACCTGGAGTTGCCGGATGGCGTGCCGATGTACTACGAGGATCACGGCGCCGGTCGTCCCGTCGTGCTCATTCACGGCTGGACGATGAACACCACCTTCTGGGCGCAGAACGTGCCCGCGCTGGCCGAAGGCAATCGGGTCATCAACGTCGACCTACGCGGGCACGGCGCCTCCGGCAAGACCGACGATGGTCACACCCTGGCGCAGTACGCACGGGACATCCGCAGTCTGCTGGACCATCTCGCGCTCGACGACGTGGCACTCGTTGGCTGGTCGATGGGCGCCGCGGTGATTCTCGCCTACGTCGAGCAGTTCGGTTGCGAGAAGCTGCGATCGGTGACATTCGTCGATCAGTCACCGCGTTTCCTCGACGGGGAAGGCTGGGATTTCCCGCTCCAAGGTGGATACAGCCAGACCGACCTCGCGGTGTTCGTGCAGGCGGTGCGGCACGCCCGTCCGTTGGTGATCAAGCCGTTCATCGCCGCCTGCTTCGCGGAGGAACCGTCCGACGAGGTGATCGATGCGGTGTACGCGGAGACGACGAAGATGCCGACCTCGGCGGCCTGCGCCATCTGGTACGACATGGCCTTCGCGGACTTCCGGCCGATCCTGCCGCTGATCACCGTGCCAGCGCTGCTGATCTACGGAGCGCAGAGCAAGATCTTCCCCGGTCCGCTCGACGCGTGGATCGCCGCGCGGCTGCCGAACGCGAAGGTGGTGCGCTTCGAGGGCAGCGGGCACGTGCCGTTCTCCGAGGAACCCGAGGACTTCAACAAAGTCCTCGCCGAGTTCCTGTGAGACATCGAAGCCTCGCGACGTAACCTGCGCCTCTCCCGTACCGGCTCGCCGGGCCGGTCAGGAGAGGGCTCGGTCGAGGTCGTCGAGGAGGTCTTCCACGTCTTCCAGGCCCACCGAGACGCGGACGACGCCGTCGGAGAGCCCGATGGTGGCGCGGCCCTCGGGGCCCATGGCGCGGTGTGTGGTGGTGGCCGGATGGGTGATCAAGGTCTTGGCGTCGCCGAGGTTGTTGGAGATGTCGATGACGCGCAACCGGTTCAGCACCTCGAAAGCGCGCTTCTTGGCCTCGTTCTCGGGTGCCTTCAGCTCGAAGGTGACCACGGTGCCGCCCGCGCTCATCTGACTCGTCGCCAGCGCGTGCTGCGGATGCGACTCCAGGAACGGGTATTTCACCCAGCTGACCGCCTTGTTGCCCTCCAGGAATCGGGCGATCCGCAGTGCGGAGTCGGCCGAATGGCGCACCCGCAGCGGCATCGTCTCCAGCCCCTTCAGCAGGGTCCAGGCGTTGAACGGGCTCAGCGCCGGACCGGTATGGCGCATCAGGGTTTTCACCGGGCCGTCGATGTAGTCCTTCCCGCCGAGAATCGCGCCGCCGAGCACCCGGCCCTGCCCGTCGATGTGCTTGGTGCCGGAGTAGACCACCACGTCGGCGCCGAGCTCGAAGCCGCGTTGCAGCAGGGGTGTGGCGAAGACGTTGTCCAACACCACTTTCGCGCCCGCGGCATGCGCGAGCTCGGCCACCCGGCGCACGTCCACCAGCGTCTGCATCGGGTTGGCGGGCGTCTCGAAGAACACCGCGCCGGTCGGCACCGACAGCGCCTGCTCCCACTGGTCGAGATCTTCGCCGTCCACGAAGACGGTCTCCACGCCCCAACGCGGCAGGATCTCGTTGCACACCACGAAGCAGGAGCCGAACAGGCTGCGCGCGGCGACCAGCCGGTCACCGGCGCCGAGCAGCGCTCCCAGCGCGGTGAACACGGCCGACATGCCGCTCGCGGTGGCGAAGCACGCTTCGGCGCCGTCGATCAGCCGCATCCGCTCCTCGAACATGGCGACCGTCGGGTTGCCGTAGCGGGAGTAGACGAAGTGCTCGACCTCGCCGGTGAACGCGGCCTCGGCGGCTTCCGCGCTCTCGTAGACGAAGCCGGAGGTCAGATAGAGCGCCTCGGCGGTCTCCTCGAAACCGGAGCGCCGCAGGCCGCCCCGCACACCGAGCGTCGCGGGACCGACGCCATCGGGCAGGGGCTTGTCGAACGCGCCGCCGGTGATCACGACTGCCGCCCATCGACAAAGCCCCGAGGGCAGGCCGGAGCCCCGCTCATGACTGCCGCCAGGGCAGCCCGAGGGCACGCCAGCCGGAGCCGCCGCGGTGGCCGAACTCGTCGAGCGGACCTTCGAAACCTTCGAGCACGTTGTACGAGGTGCGGTAACCCGCCGATGTGGCGGCGATCGCCGCGCCGATCGAACGCTGGCCGGAGCGACACAGGAACACCACCGGCGCCTCGGGGTCGTGGTCGGCGAGCGCCTGCTTCAACTGCTCGACGAACGTCTCGTTGCGCGCGCCGGTGGAGTCGACCCACTCGATCAGCACGGTCGGCCGATCGATCGAGCTCGTGTCGGGTACGCCGACGAACTTCCATTCGGCTTCCGTCCGCACGTCCACGAGAACGGCTTCGGGGTTGTCGCGCAACAGATCCCATGCCTGCTGCGGGGTGATGTCACCGGCGTAAGTCATCTACTCCTCCTGCGAATCCGCACTTGCCGCGCCCGGGATCGGAGCGCGGCCAGGTCGTCACCCGGAGCACCCCACCGCGGAGGAGGGTTGCCGACCAGCAATGCCGGGGCTTGACACTGGTTCTCATGACCTCCGACTGAGATTGCACCGACCCGGGTCACCGTGTCAAACGGTGGTTCACACTGCGGGAACGCTCAGGTGCAGACCAGCCACTTGCCGCCGGATCTGGTCAGATTCCAGGTCTTGGTCGTCTCCGTGCCGTCCGCCTTCGTGGTCACGGTCGCCTTGCCCTTGTCGCCGTCCACCATCGCGTCGTCGATTTTCCTGAGCTCGACGGACTTTCCGGCGCCGGACTGCCCGGCCAGTGGTGAACGGGCGGCGTCGAAGCCCTCGCATCCGGTGCCGGGCGCGGGCACGGTGCCGGTGCGGTTGGCGCCGTCGACGAAGTTGCGGATGGCCGCGGCGATGCGGTCGGCGTCTGTGACATTTTTCTCAGCGGGCGACAACAGCCCGCCGAGCACGATCGCGATGAGCACGATCACCGCGACCACCGCGGCCGCGATGAACGGGACCATGGAGCGCTTGTCGGTCTGATCGACCCGGATGATGTCGTCCTCGCCCGCGGTCGGCTGCTGCTCGGTCATGGCTCGATGATCCCTGGTCGGCGCGGGTATCGAGCGCTCGGCCCCGGACGAATGCGGTGGCGGCGTCCGTCGGCTGACCGGGGGCCGCTATAGGCCCCGCGGGAACGGGTACGCGCCCATTGTGATGTTCGATGGCATCCACCGAGTTCACGCACCGGATCCTGGCGGCATCGACGTTCCCGATAGAATCGCGGGACGGCAGCCTGCTGTCATAGCGAATCGGCAGCTCATCGCCGCGGCGAACGGAGCACCGTGCAGCCACGAGCCGGCAACGCCGGCGTCCGCACCGGACGGGGTGCGACCGAGCCGGTGCGTCAACTTAGCCTAAGCTAAGCCAGACGTCATTAATTGTTTCGACCATAAGGGTGCGCGTAAGAGATGACCGAACAGAGTGCAGTATCGGATGGCGGTGTTCGCGAGCCCTCCGTGGTTACGCAGGCTTCCTCCTCCGGGCTTGACGCGCACACCGCGAAGACCCGCCCGCTCCGCATCGCGATCGTGGGCGCCGGACCGGCCGGTATCTACGCCGCGGACGCGTTGATGAAGTCCGATGTCGAGGTGAGTATCGACCTGTTCGAGCGGATGCCCGCGCCGTTCGGGCTGATCCGCTACGGTGTCGCGCCCGACCATCCGCGGATCAAGGGCATCATCACCGCCCTGCACAAGGTGCTGGACAAGCCGCAGGTGCGGCTGCTGGGCAACATCGACTACGGCACCGACATCACCCTCGATGACCTGCGCGCCTTCTACGACGCGGTGATCTTCTCCACCGGCGCCAACGCCGACCGCGCCCTGCCCATCCCCGGCATCGACCTCGACGGCTCCTACGGCGCCGCGGACTTCGTGTCCTGGTACGACGGCCACCCCGACGTGCCGCGCACCTGGCCGCTGGACGCGGAGAAGGTCGCCGTGCTCGGCGTCGGCAACGTCGCCCTGGACGTGGCCCGCGTGCTGGCCAAGACCGGCGACGAACTGCTGCCGACGGAGATCCCGCCGAACGTCTACCAGGGGTTGAAGGCCAACAAGGCCGTCGAGGTGCACGTCTTCGGTCGCCGCGGTCCCGCCCAGGCCAAGTTCACGCCGCTGGAACTGCGCGAACTCGACCACTCCCCGACCATCGAGGTCATCGTCGACCCCGAGGACATCGACTACGACGAGGGCTCCGAAGCCGCGCGCCGGCATTCCAAGCAGGTCGACATGGTCGCCAACACCCTCGAGCAGTGGGCCATCCGCGATCCGGGTAACCGGCCGCACAAGCTGTTCCTGCACTTCTTCGAGTCCCCCGCCGAGGTGCTCGGCGAGAACGGCAAGGTCGTCGGGCTGCGCACCGAACGCACCCAGCTCGACGGCACCGGCAACGTCAAGGGCACCGGCGTGTTCAAGGACTGGGAGGTGCAGGCGGTGTACCGCGCCGTCGGCTACCTGTCGCAGAACATCAGCAGCTTGCCCTTCGACGACCAGGCGGGCACCGTGCCCAACGAAGCGGGCCGGGTGATCATCGACGAGAACGCCGACGGCGCCGACCGCTACATGCCCGCCACCTACGTGACCGGCTGGATCAAGCGCGGCCCGGTCGGCCTGATCGGCCACACCAAGGGCGACGCCAACGAGACCATCGCCTGCCTGCTCGACGACGCCCCCGGCTTCACCCCGGCCGAGCGGCCCGACCCGGAGGCCGTCACCGAGTTCCTGGAAGGCAAGGGCATCCCGTACACCACCTGGGCCGGTTGGTACCGCCTCGACGCCCACGAACGCTCCCTCGGCGAACCCGAAGGCCGCGAACGCGTCAAGGTCGTCGAACGCGAGGACATGCTGCGCGCCAGCGAGCCGCACAAGGTCTGATCACCCGCGTCGGCCGACCTCCGCCGCCACGGCAGCACCCCTGTTGTGGCAGCGGAAAATCCGACACTGAGGCATTCTGTACAAGTGTTCGATGCCCACCTGCACATCTTCGACCCGCGGTTCCCGCTGGCCGAAAACGAGGGCTACCTGCCCGAGCCGTTCACCATCGCGGACTACCGCAAGCGCATGTCGCGGTTCGACGTCAGCGGCGGCGCGGTGGTCAGCGGGTCGTTCCAGGGCACGGATCAGAGCTACCTGAAGGCCGCCCTCGCCGAGCTCGGCGAGGGCTGGGTCGGTGTCACCCGCCTCGACCTGGACGCCACCGACGAGGAGATCATCGAGCTGGACCGCATCGGTGTGCGAGCGCTGCGGTTCAACCTCAAACGCGCGGCCGCCGACATCACCGGCATGACGCTGCAAGCGTTGCGCGCGCACGAATTGGTCGGCTGGCATGTCGAGGTCTACATCGACGGCACGATGCTCGCGTCACTGCAACCCGTCATCTCGAAGCTGCCCGCGCTCTCGGTCGACCATCTCGGCATGTCCGAGGAGGGGCTGCCGTTCCTGCTCGATCTCGTCGATCGCGGGGCGCGGGTCAAGGCAACGGGTTTCGGTCGGGTCGCCATGAACGTCGCCGACACCCTGCGCCGCATCCACGCGGTGAACCCGGAAGCACTCATGTTCGGCAGCGATCTGCCCGGCACCAGGGCGGGACGCCCGTTCCAGGACTCGGACGTCGACCTGATCTGTGACGTGGTCGGCACCGACATGTACGCGGTGCTCGAGGACAACGCGCGCGCGTTCTACCGGCTTCCCGCTCGCGAGCGGACCGTCACCACCGACCCGGCCCCGACCCTGCCGCTGTATCGCCCGGAACCGCCGACGCTGCGGCTGCGCCGCGACGAATTGCCCGGCAGCCGAGCCGGAGACACGATTCCGTTCCCCGCCATCGACCGCTGAACGCTCATGCGGCGATCGCGCCGACGACCCAGACGCTGGTGGCCAGCAGCGCGCCGAAGAGTTCGATGAGGATGGACAGGCCGACGCCCTTGAGCGCCTGAACCGTTGCCCGCCATGCCTGTTGGTTGACGCGCAGCCGGTGGAGTTCCGAAAGATACACGCCGAGAACGAAACCGACGAACAGCCCGACAATCGGAATCACGAAGAATCCGACGATGCCGAGAACCGCGCCCAGGAAGATCGCGCGATTGGACACCCCCGCTTCCTTCATCTTGCGTCCCGGCCAGGTGTATTTGACGACCCCGGAGAGCACCAGCAGCACCGTGCTGATCGCGAAAACGGTCCAGGCCGTGGCTCCACCGGTCAGGAACGCCCAGACCGCGATGGCGCCGAAGATCAGGATGACGCCCGGCAGGATCGGCACGACGATCCCGATGAGGCCGACCAGGATCACCAGCCCGACGACCACCTCACCCCACACGCTCACTGACGGTTCCTCCCGTTCCCGCGAATTTCGCGCTGCTGGGATTCTGGCGCACCGGCGTTGCCCGCGCACAGCGGAGGTTCCGATCCGGCCGAGCCGTGGCCGTCGATGGCGGCGTCGGGCGGAATGCATTGACAGTATGCTGTCAAATATGACAGCATACTGTCATGACCACGAAGACAGTGCACATGGCCGTTTACGACACGCTCGCCGACTGGGAAGTAGGCGCGGCCACCGCGCACATCAACAAGCCGAGCTGGCATCGGGAGCCGGGAACGTGGCGGGTCGAGACGGTCGGGCTGACCCAGGAGCCGATCACGACGATGGGCGGGATGCGGATCCTGCCGGATGTCGTGCTCGCCGATCTCACGCCCGCCGACAGCGCGATGCTGATCCTGCCCGGCTCCGAGACGTGGATGGGGCCGGAGCTGGACGCGTTCGGGGAGAAGGCGCGCGAGTTCGTGGCGGCGGGCGTTCCGGTCGCCGCCATCTGTGGCGCGACGTACGGGCTGGCCAAGCAGGGTCTGCTCGACAACCGCAAGCACACCAGCAATGTCGCGGAATTCCTGCTGTACAGCGGATATGCGGGCGCCGAGCATTATGTCCAGGAGCGTGCCGTCACCGACGGCGACGTGATCACGGCCAGCGCGAGCGCGCCGTTCGAATTCGCGCGCGAGGTGCTGGGCAGGCTCGGCGTCTACGAGCCGCATGTGCTGGACGGCTGGTACCGGCTGTTCGCGCACGCCGATCCGGAAGGATGGGCGGTGCTCGAGGCGTACGACGCGCAGCATGCGTGAGTAGCGATCCGTCGGCGGTCCGGTCGATCGGCCGGACCGCCGACCCGGTCGGCGGGAGGCGGAAGATGGATGATGAACAGAAGTTGTTCGCGACGGCGGCGATCACGTCGTTCCGTTTGAACGGTCAGTTCCTCGCGCTGGCCGAGGAACTGGCGCGACCGGCGGGGTTGACCGCCGCGTGGTGGCAGGTGCTGGGCGCGGTGCTGTACACGCCGTTGCCCGTCGCGGGGATCGCCCGCGAAATGGGCATCACCCGTCAGAGCGTGCAGCGCATCGCGGATCTGTTGGTGGACAAGGGACTTGCCGAATACCGGCCCAATCCCGCGCACCGCCGCGCGAAACTCGTCGCGGTCACCGACGCGGGCCGCGCGGCGGTCGGGCGCATCAACCCGCAACACGCGGTGATGGCCAAGCGCCTTGCCGCCGAACTCGGCCCCGAACAGCTCGCGCTGACCGCCGAGGTGCTCACGAAGCTCTCCGCCGCCATGGACGCGATCACCGCTCGAGACGACCAGCTCGGCGTCGGGTCGTCGGCAGAAGACTCTGCCGATAACCCCTGAGGGCAAGAGCAATCGCTACCGACGCCGCCAGTGGGTGCCGCAGTCCTGGTTCGCCTGCTGATCAGGACGATCAACAGAGCCGCCGAACACGATGCGATGGTCGTCCTGGTCATCCGGTGGCGGAGGTTTATGGGGCGCGGAGCGACCGATCAGGCGGTGAACGGGGATTTGGTTTTTCCGATCAGGTCGGCGACGGAGTCCACCACCATGGTCGGGCGGTAAGGGTACGCCTCGAAGGACGCGCGGGTGGAGATGCCGGAGGTGACCAGGATGGTGCGCATCCCCGCTTCCAGGCCGGAGATGACGTCGGTGTCCATCCGGTCGCCGATCATCACCGTGGACTGGGAGTGGGCGCCGATGCGGCGCAGCGCGGAACGCATCATCAGCGGGTTCGGCTTGCCGACGTAGTACGGTTCGCGGCCGGTGGCGCGGGTGATCAGCGCGGCCACCGACCCGGTCGCGGGCAGCGAGCCCTCCCGGGACGGGCCGGTCGGGTCGGGGTTGGTCGCGATGAAACGCGCGCCACGCTCGACCAGTCGGATCGCGGTGGTGATCGCCTCGAAGGAGTAGGTTCTGGTCTCGCCGAGCACCACGTAGTCGGGCTGGCTGTCGGTGAGGACGTAGCCGATCTCGTGCAGCGCCGTGGTGAGCCCCGATTCGCCCACCACATAAGCGGTTCCGTTGGGGCGCTGCTCGTTCAGGAACGTGGCGGTGGCCAGCGCGGATGTCCAGATCGCCTCCTCCGGGATATCGAGCCCGGTGTGCCGCAGCCGCGCCTGGAGATCGCGTGGTGTGCGGATCGAGTTGTTCGTCAGCACCAGGAACGGCGTCTCGTTGGCACGCAGCTCGGCGAGGAACTCGTCGGCGCCGGGTATGAGATGGTCCTCGTGCACCAGCACCCCGTCCATATCGGTCAGGTAGGACAGGATCGGTTCGTCATCCGCAGTCACGCGGCCATTATCCGCTATCGGCCCGCAACCGAAACGGGAATGATCAACATGGCCCCGCGCCCGGCGATTCCGGCGAAATACCTCGCCCGGGCCACGACGTTCTCCTGCTGAGGCCCGGGCCGATCACCGGGCGACGGCGAAGATCATCCACGGCGGGCCGTCCGCACCGCACGACGATCGGGTTGGCTACTGTCGAGGGCGGATCGCGATGGCGGCGAAACGATACGCGAGGAGCGTGGCAGATGAGCGAACTCAAGCTCGGATACAAGGCATCGGCGGAGCAGTTCGGCCCCCGTGAACTCGTGGAGATCGCGGTGCTGGCCGAGGAACACGGCCTGGACAGCGCCACCGTGAGCGACCACTTCCAGCCCTGGCGGCACAAGGGCGGGCACGCGCCGTTCTCGCTGGCCTGGATGGCGGCGGTCGGCGAGCGCACCCAGCGCATCCAGCTGGGCACCTCGGTGCTCACCCCGACCTTCCGCTACAACCCGGCGGTGATCGCGCAGGCGTTCGCCACCATGGGCTGCCTGTACCCGGACCGCGTCATGCTCGGGGTGGGCACCGGCGAGGCGCTCAACGAGATCGCCACCGGATACACCGGCGAATGGCCGGAATTCAAGGAGCGTTTCGCCCGCTTGCGCGAGGCGGTCGACCTGATGCGCGCGCTGTGGACCGGCGACCGCGTCGACTTCGACGGCGAGTACTACAAGACCGTCGGCGCCTCCATCTACGACGTGCCCAAGGGCGGCGTCCCGATCTACATCGCCGCGGGTGGTCCGCTGGTCGCGCGGTACGCCGGACGTGCGGGCGAGGGCTTCATCTGCACGTCGGGCAAGGGCATGGACCTCTACACCGAGAAGCTGATGCCCGCGGTCGCCGAGGGCGCGGCGAAGGCAGGCCGCACCGTCGACGACATCGACCGGATGATCGAGATCAAGATCTCCTACGACACCGATCCGGAACTGGCGCTGGAGAACACGCGCTTCTGGGCCCCGCTCTCGCTGACCGCGGAGCAGAAGCACAGCATCACCGACCCGATCGAGATGGAAGCCGCCGCCGACGCACTGCCCATCGAGCAGATCGGCAAGCGCTGGATCGTCGCAAGTGACCCCGACCAGGCCGTGGAGCAGATCAAGCCCTACCTCGATGCCGGGCTCAACCACCTCGTGTTCCACGCCCCCGGCCACGACCAGCGCCGTTTCCTCGACCTCTTCCAGCGCGACCTGGCCCCCCGCCTGCGCGCCCTTGCCTGAGCCCGTCCGCGAGTGGCACATCACGGTGACGGCTACTCGGCCGATGCCGCGGCCATGTGCCACTCGCGGGACGGTTACGCCCGGCGGAGGGCGAAGATGCGCAGGTCGCGGGTGGTGCGGGAGCGGTAGGCGGCGTAGGCGGCGGTGACGTCGACGAAGCGGTTGAAGATGGTGTCTTTGTCGGGTCCCTCGACGGGGGTGGCGGTGACGTCGATGCGTTCGCCCGCGATCGCCACCGTCGCGGTGGGGTTCGCCAGGAGATTGGCGGTCCAAGCGGGGTGGTGTGCCTGGCCGAAGTTGCTGCCGACCACGTAGAGCGTGTCGCCGTCGTGCACGTAGAGCAGCGGCTGGGTGCGCGGCTGACCCGACTTGCGGCCGATGGTGGTGAGCAGGATGACCGGCGCGCCGATCGGGCCGAGCAGGGTGTACTTGGCGTCGGTGCGTTCCAGGATCGCCCGGTCGAGCGGAGTGACGGCGCGGATCAACCGGGAACCCGGCTTTGTCGCCGCCAATCTGCTTGCCGCGCGGGCCAATAGGTTGGTATTCGAACCCCACTGCCGATCCGGAAACTGCTCAGCCATGCCCGGACTATAGCGGTCCGGCCCAGCTCGGGCGGGCAGTAGCCGAAACCGCACGTCACCAGGGGACCGGTCGTGCGACCGAGTCGGATTGCCGCCTGTTCACTAAGCTCACGGGCATGGCCGACAACGCTCCATCAGCCGTCTACATCGCCTCTCCGGAAGGAGACACCGGCAAATCGACGGTGGCTCTGGGGGTACTGCAGATGCTGTGCGCCACCACGGCACGGGTGGGGGTGTTCCGTCCGATCACGCGCTCGACCACCGAGCCGGACTACATTCTGGAGCTGCTGCTCGAGCACAGCACCGCGGACATCGACTACAAGCAGGCCATCGGCACGACCTACGAGCAGGTGCACGCCGACCCGGACGCGGCGATCAGCGAGATCGTCCTGCGCTTCCACGAGGTCGCGAAGATGTGCGACGCGGTGGTCGTGGTCGGCAGTGACTACACCGACGTGGCCAGCCCCAGCGAGCTGCGGTTCAACGCCAGGATCGCGGTCAACCTGGGCGCTCCCGTGTTGCTGGTGGTGCGCGGATCGGGCCGCACCCCGGATGAGGTGAAGCAGTTGGCCGAACTGTGCGCTGTCGAGTTGTCCCACGAGCACGCGCAGTTGGTCGCCATCATCGCCAACCGCTGCGACCCGCGGCGGCTGGAGGAGGTCTGCGCCGCGCTGCGCGGGTTCGACGTCCCGTCCTGGACCCTGCCCGAGGTCCCGTTGCTGATCGCGCCGACCATGGCCGAGCTGTGCGCGGCGATCGACGGCGAAATGTACAGCGGCGACCCGGAATTGCTGCACCGCGAGGCGCTGCAGATCATGGTCGGCGGCATGACGGCCGAACACATCTTGGAGCGGTTGTCCGATGGCGTCGTGGTGATCGCACCGGGCGACCGTTCGGACGTGCTGCTCAGTGTCGTCAACGCGCACGAGGCGGAAGGCTTTCCGTCGCTGTCGGGCATCATCATGAACGGCGGCCTGCTGCCGCACCCCGCGGTGGCGCGGCTGATCACCGGTCTCGAGCCCAAGCTGCCGATCCTCACCACCGACCTCGGCACCTACGACACCGCGGGCGCGGCCTACCGCACCCGCGGCCGCATGTCGGCGGGCAACCCGCGCAAGGTCGACACCGCGCTCGCGCTGATGGAGGAGCACGTCGAGGCGGAGGAACTGTTGCGGCGCATCGACGTTCCACCCAGTTCGGTGGTCACGCCGGAGATGTTCGAATACCAGCTCATCGAACGCGCGCGAGCCGACCGCAAACGCATCGTGCTGCCGGAGGGCGACGACGACCGCATCCTGCGCGCGGCGGGCCGGGTGCTCCAGCGCAAGATCGCCGACCTGGTCATCCTCGGCGACGAGACCGCGGTGCGCGCCCGCGCCGCCGAACTCGGCGTGGACATCTCCGCCGCGCAGGTGCTCGATCCGCGCAACTCCGGCTACCTGGACGAATTCTCCGCCGAGTACGCGCGACTGCGCAAGCACAAAGGCATGACGCTGGAGCGGGCCCGCGAAACCGTCGCCGACATCTCGTATTTCGGCACCATGATGGTGTATCAGGGCATTGCCGACGGTATGGTCTCCGGCGCCGCGCACACCACCGCGCACACCATCCGGCCGTCGTTGGAGATCATCAAGACGGTGCCGGGCGTCGCCACCGTCTCCAGCGTGTTCCTCATGTGCCTGGCCGACCGGGTGCTCGCCTACGGAGACTGCGCCGTCGTGCCGGACCCGAGCTCGCAGCAGCTGGCCGATATCGCGATCTCCTCCGCGGCGACGGCCGCGCGCTTCGGCATCGAACCCCGGGTGGCGATGCTGTCCTACTCGACCGGCGAATCCGGCACCGGCGCCGACGTGGACAAGGTGCGCGTCGCGACCAAGCTGGTGCGCGAGCGGGCGCCGGAACTGCCGGTGGAGGGCCCGATCCAGTACGACGCCGCGATCGAGCCCACCGTCGCCGACGCCAAGCTGCCCGATTCCGCGGTCGCTGGCCGCGCGACGGTGTTCGTGTTTCCCGATCTGAATACCGGCAACAACACCTACAAGGCGGTGCAGCGCAGCGCGGGCGCGATCGCGATCGGCCCGGTGCTGCAAGGTCTGCGCAAGCCGGTCAACGACTTGTCCCGTGGCGCACTGGTGGCCGACATCGTCAACACCGTGGCGATCACGGCTATCCAGGCGCAGGAGGGGTGATGCGGGCGCTGTCGGCTCCGGGCCGATCGTGGCGTGCGTGGAACGATCGCGAAGCACCCGATCGCGCCGATCCGGTGCGGTTCGACCGGATGTCCTGGGAGGCGCGATGAGCAAGGCGGCCGAGGACCTGGTGCTGGTGATCAACTCCGGCTCGTCGTCCATCAAATATCAACTCCTCGACCCGGAGTCGAGCGTGGTGGCCGCGTCCGGGATCGTGGAGCGGATCGGCGAAGACGACGGGAGGATCGAGCATCACGCCGACGGCGAGACCACCGAGCGTCCCGGCCGGATCGCTGACCACACCGCGGGGCTGCGCTTGGTCTTCGACGCGTTCGCCGAGACGGGACACGATTTGGTGGGAGAAGGGGTGCGCGCGGTCGGTCATCGCGTCGTGCACGGCGGCGAGGTGTTCTACCGGCCCACACTGATCGATGACGACGTCGTCGCCGCGATCTCCGATCTCTCCGCGCTCGCGCCGCTGCACAATCCGGCCAATGTGGCGGGTATCGAGAGCGCACGCGCACTACTGCCGGGCGTGCCGCAGGTCGCCGTATTCGACACCGCCTTCTTCCACAGCCTGCCCGCCGCCGCGAAGACCTACGCGATCGACGCCAAAATCGCGGCGGCCCACGGCATCCGGAAGTACGGATTCCACGGCACCTCGCACGAGTACGTGTCCGGCCGCGTCGCCGAGCTGCTCGGGCGTGATCCCGCCGAGCTGAATCAGATCGTCTTCCACCTGGGCAACGGCGCGTCGGCCTCCGCCCTGCGCGGCGGTCGCCCGATCGACACCACGATGGGCCTCACGCCGCTGGAAGGGCTGGTGATGGGCACCAGGTCGGGTGATCTCGATCCGGGTATCGTGCCGCATCTGGTGCGATCGGCGCACCTGGACATCGACCAGGTCGACACTCTGCTCAACCGGGATTCCGGGATCAAGGGACTGTCCGGCGTGAACGATTTCCGCGAGTTGCGGCGCCTCATCGAGAGCGGGGACCAGGCCGCCCGGCTCGCCTATGACGTGTACATCCACCGGTTGCGGCGTTACCTCGGGGCGTACCTGATCGAGCTCGGCGGCGTGGACGCGATCACCTTCACCGCCGGAGTCGGCGAGAACAGCCCGCAGGTGCGTGCCGACGCCCTCGCCGATCTCGCGCGGTTCGGCATCGAAGTGGACCCGGTCGCGAATACCGCGAAAGACCGTGGCGCGCGGCGTATTTCCCCGTCGGACGCGCCGGTCGCGGTGCTGGTGGTGCCGACCAATGAAGAGCTGGCGATCGCGCGCGCCGCGCGGCAGGTGGTCGCCGACCTCGATCGCGGCCATTCCTGATGTCCTGCTAGATCCAGCTCTTCGCGCGAATCGCGTTGGCCAGGTCGACGAGCGCGTAGCGGTGTTTGCGGTTCGGCGCGCCGCGGGCCAGGGCACGCAGCCCCGCCTCGGTGCCCGCTCGCAGTTCGCGTTCGGTGAAGGGCGCGCCGAACAGCGTCGCGTCGGGGCGCTTCGGCGTGTTGCCCGCTTGGAGCCAGGCCAGCGCCGCGCCGAGCACCAGCACCCGCATCTGCGTCGCACGACTCTCGCCTCTCGGCAGGCTCAGCACCCGGGAGGCCGAGATGTGCAGCGTGAACTCATCCAGTTCGGCCACCGGCGCGGCGGTCAGCATGAACAGCACGGCGGTCATCCGCGCGGTGGTGAAAGACCGCGACGCCGCGGGCACGGCGTCGAGCGCCTGCACGGCCTCGGTCACCCTGCCATTCGCGGCCAGCTGCCTGGCCAGCCCGAAGGCGGCGCTCACCACGCTGCGGTCGGTGCGCCAGACGGTCTCGTACGCGTTCTCCGCATAGGCGCGCCACTGTTCGGGATCCGGTGTGTCCCAATGCTGCAGAATGAGTTCGGCGGTGGCGGCGAGCGCGAGCTTGGGGGCGATTTCGCCGGGCAGCACCCGGAAGACCTCGTCGAAATACGCGAAAGCGCGCTCGTATTCGCGGTCGAGCAGTTCGGCCATGCCGCGATACCAGCTGACCCGCCATTCCCGCTCGGGCAAGTGCGCGAGCAGGTCCAGGACGGTGCTCGACTCGCGCAGGTCGATCCGCACGCGCGCCTCCGCGAGGGTGAGCTCCAGATCCAGATTCTCCGGCGCGTTCCCGGGATCGGCCTCGGCTCGGGCGCGCGCATCCCGCAGCGCGTCGAGCGCCTGTGCGGGTTCCGGGTGCACCGCCGCCGCCAGCAACGGTGCGGACGGGTCGGCCGGGTCCAGCAGCGGAACCGGCAGCCCGGCCACCACGTCGAGGGCGTCGAGCTGGCTGCTGCGGGAACGGCCGTCGGTGTAGGCGTCGGTTTGGCTGACCAGTTCCTCGGTACCGAAACTGGCGCGCGGCGGGGTGAACACGGTGGACAGCTGCGGGTGCTCGTTGCCGGTCTCCAGCGCGAGGATCTCGCGCAGCACTCCCGCCAGCTGCGTCGCCATCGCCCGCGCGGAGGGGAAGCGGCGTTCCGGGTCCGGGTCGGTCGCGCAGAGCAGCAGGCGATGGAAGAACTGGTAGCGCGCCAGCACCGGCTCGTCGGCAGGATCGGGGATGCCCTCGACATAGCGTCCGCGCTCCAAGGGCACGTGCAGGGTGAGCACGGCCAGCGTGCGGCCGACGGTGTAGATGTCCGAAGCGACGGTCGGGCCGGTCTTGGGGATTTCCGGCGCCTGGAATCCTCTTGTGCCGTACAGGTTCCCGTATGCCCCCAGCGCGGCGACCGCGCCGAGGTCGATCAGTTTGACCTGGTCTTCGGTGACCATGATGTTGTCCGGCTTGAGGTCGTTGTAGGCCAGCCCGGTCGAGTGCAGGTACTCCAGCGCGGGCATGATCTCCAGCAGATACGCGATCGCCTCGGTGACCGGCATGCGCTGCGGCCGTTCGTAGCTGTCGAGAATGTCGCACAGCGAACAGCCGCCCACGTACTCCATGACGATGTAGCCGACCGGCGTGCCGTCGGCCGCGGGGTGCTCGACGAAGTTGTAGATCTTCACAATGCTGGGATGGGCCACCTCGGCGAGGAATTGGCGTTCGGCCATCGCCACCGCCTGCGCTTCGGCGTCGCCGGTGTGCAGCAGGCCCTTCAGCACCACCCAGCGGTCGCTGACATTGCGGTCGATCGCCAGATAGATCCAGCCCAGCCCGCCGTGGGCGATGCAGCCCTGGACCTCGTACTGCCCCGCCACCATGTCGCCCGCGTGCAGCGACGGCCGGAAATCGAACGGCGCTTCACACGTCGCGCAGGTGCCCGCCGTGGTGGACGGCCGGATCGGCGTCGCCCGGCCGACCGGTTTGCCGCAGCGCCAGCAGAACCGCCTGCGCTCGGAGACCACCGGGTCGGCGAGCACGGCGTCGCGTGGGTCGGTGGGCGGCACCGTCGGAATGGGCACCAGTCCGGCGCCGAGCCGTCGTACCGCCGGACGGCTCCGCGGGGTACGCACGCTGCGTCCCGTGGTGCGCGGCGCCGAGCCAGGGCCCGAGTGCGGCGGCCGCGCGTCTTCCTGCGCCGCCTCCTGTTCGTCACGCGCGACTTGCGTGGCGGGGCCTTCGTCACGCGCGACTTGCGTGGCGGGGCCTTCGTCACGCGCGACTTGCGTGGCGGGGCCTTCGTCACGCGCGACTTGCGTGGCGGGACCTTCGTCCGCGGGTGGTCGCCCCCAGGTGGCAGGCGCGTTCTCGGCGTCCGATGCCGGTTGCCATGCAACTGTGCCGGAGCTGGTTTCCGGTTGGTCGATCTGTCTGCGGGTGGCCTCGGCCGCCTCGGCGGGAGTCGCGTGCTGCTCGTGCACGTCCGATGTCGCGTCGCCCGCCCGCCGCGCGGCCGCTTCGTCGTCCTTGCTGCATCCGCCTGCGGACGAGGGTGTTTCGTCCGGATCGCGGCCGACCGACGGAGGTGTCTTTCCGGCGGTCCCCGGATGACGCCCGGCCGATCCGCCGAACCCGCCCTCGAGTAAATCGGCCGATCCCGGCCGTCCCGTGGCGGTTTCGTCCGGGTCGGGCTCAGGGACGGGCCGTGTGTTCATGTCCCGTCAGTCCTGATACGTGGGAGCGGGTGGCTCGGGAACCGGGCCGAGCGCGGTCAGATATTGCTGGTAGAGCCGGGTCCAGGTGCCGTCGCCGCGGATGCGATCCAGTGTGCCGTTGACGAAGCGGACGAGATCGTCGTGGCCCTTGGGGATGCCGATGCCGTACGGCTCCTCGGCGATGCTGCCGCCGACCAACTCGGTGTACGGGTCCTGCTCGGCGAGGCCCGCGAGGACGGCGTCGTCGGTGCTGACCGCGTCGACTTGGCGCTGCTGCAGGACGACCAGACAGTCGGCCCAGGTGGGGACGGAGAGGATGGTCGCGGCGGGCTGGAAGCGGCGGATGTGATCCAGCGACGTGGTGCCGGATACGATGCACACCCGCTTACCCGCCAGATCGGCCAGGCTGCGGATACCGGAGTTCTTCATCGCGAGCACGCGCTGATTCGCGTGCAGATAGACGGTGGAGAAGGTGACTTTCTCGCGCCGTTCGCAGTTGATGGTCATGGTCTTGGCGACCAGGTCGACGGTGCGGTTCTGCAGGGCGGTCTCGCGCTCGGCCGAGCCGAGGCTGCGGAATTCGATCAGATCCGGGCTGCCGAGCAGATCACGGGCGACCTCCCTGGCGATGTCGGCGTCGAAACCGACGATAGAGCCGGAGATCGGGTCGCGATAGCTGAACAGATTGCTGCCGGTGTCCAGTCCCACCAGCAGCCTGCCCCGCGCCCGGATCGCATCGATCACCGGTCCGCGCGCGGCGGGGCCCGCCCCGGTGGGCCGCAAACTGGCGGTCGGGTCTCCGCACCGCGGCGGGCCGGGCGGCGGCGGGACCGGCGAATCCGTCAGCACCGGTACGGCTTTGGCGGGCAGCGGAGGATCGGTGTACTTGGGCGTCCTGGTCGCCAGCGGCGCGCTGGCCTCGCTCGCACAGCCGCTCGCCAGCGCCACCACGACCAGGACGACGACCAGAATGCCGCGCGGGGATCTCATCGGTACTCCCGAAGCCGGGGCCATATGCCGAGTCCGACATAGCCTGCCGCCAGAATGCCGAGCACCATCGCTCCTGCCCCTAGGAAGTCCAGTACGCGGGCTGCCTGGGAGATCTCGTCGCGCAGGGTGTCCCGTGTCTCGGCGATGCCCTGCTCCAGCGCGCTGTCGAGCGCGTCCACCTGCGCGGTGGCGTCCGCGAGGCCCGGCCCCGTCGTCACCGCGGCCGCGCCGTTGAAATCGCCCTTGGCCAGCGCGTCGTTCATGCGCTGATGCGCTACCCGCCAACGGTCCAGCGCGGGCACGGCGTTGCGTACGTCGTCGGTGGCGGGCGCGGAATCGGGGTACTTGCCGAGCAGGTCGGCCAAGCGCTCCATATTCGCATCGAACGTGCGGTCGTAGTCGCCGGTCGCGTCCCTGCGCACCAGCTTCAACGTCTCCGCGGCGCGCGCCTGCTGGGTCAGAATCCGGCTCTCGGTCAGCCGCGACGACGGTACCGCGCCGTCGTCGCGGGCGTCGATCATGGCCGCCGCCGACACCGAGCCCGCGATCACCGTCCACGCCAGCAGGATCAGCATCGCCGCCGAGGCGAGCAGGAGACCGGGATTGAGCACCCGGCGCCAACGCCGCGCCAGATCCCGCTGCACCCAGACCAGCACGCCCAGCGTGAGGATCAGCAGGCCGATGGCCGACCAGGGCGGACGCACGTGATTGCGCTGTGCGGCGCTCACCGCGGCGGAGCGGTGATTGTGCAGTTCCTCGGCCATGGGCAGCAGCGTCGTCTGCATCTGGTTGGACGCCTCGCTCAAGTACGCGGCGCCGACCGGGTACCCGATGCGATTGTTCGTTCGTGCGGTCTCCACCAGACCCGAGTACACCGGCAGGCCGGTGACTATGCCGGAGCGCAGCCGGGCATCCGCATCGGCCGTCGCGGGCGCCCCGACGGCGCGGTCGGATTGGGTCACCAACTCCGCGGCCGCCTCGCCCATGGCCTGGGTGTAGCGATCGCGCACCGCTTGCGGCTCCAGTCCACCCGAGATGAAGGCGGTGCTCGCGGCGGCGTCGGCGATCGACAGCGAGGTATACAGCCGGTGCGCGGAGTGCGCGTCCGGTTCGGTGTCGTAGAGCAGCACGTCCAGGCTCTGCTGCCGTTCGCTGACCGTCGCGGCGGTCATCGATCCCGCGGCCAGGCAGAGGCCGATGAGCAGCAACCCGAGCGCGATCAGTCGTCCCGGGGATGAATTGGCGAACGAACGCAGATTGGCCAGGTCGAGACGTTCGCGCACCACGGCGACGCTCAGCCCGCCGGGATTCTCCCGGCCGGCGGGCGCGGACGACGGCCGGAGTTCGGCCGTCGTCGGCTCGGAGCTAGCCATGTCCACCTCCCCAGTCTGGGCCGCGTGCGCGGATTTCTCACGGCCGGACCGCATATTCGATCACGTCGCGCGTGTCGGTGCGGAGTTTATTGTGGTCGTACGAACGCCGCGGCGTGTGAAACACCCCCGGTTGGGAGCAAAGGGTGCGGGTGGGGGGAGCACAGTCGTAGCTGGGTGAGGATGGTACGAGATGCGTGGTGACGGCGACGGTTGGTCGCGCGGACCGGACGGATTGCGGCACTGGGGCCGCTTCGGCGCCGCCGGACTGCTCCTGCGCGCTCCACTCGCCGACGGCGGTTCGGCGGTGCTGCTGCAACACCGCGCACCGTGGAGCCACCAGGGCGGGACCTGGGCGTTGCCCGGCGGCGCGCGCGACAGCCACGAGACGCCCGAGCACGCGGCGGTGCGCGAGGCATGGGAGGAAGCGGGGATCGATCCCGCCGACGTCCGGGTGCGCGGCGCGCGTGTGACCGCCTCCGCGCTGAGCGGCTGGACCTACACCACGGTGGTCGCCGACGCGGTCATGACCCTCCCGACCATCGGCAACCGGGAGAGCACCGAGTTGGCCTGGGTCCCCGAACACGAAGTCGACGCCCGTCCGCTGCATCCCGGTTTCGCCGCCTCGTGGCCCACCTTGCGCGCGGCGCCCGCGCGTGTGCTGCTCGCCGAGATCGACCACGCGGTGGCCGCCGCGCTGCCCCGCACGATCGACCTCGCCGATCTCGGTTTCGTCTGGCTGCATTCGGATCCGGACGGACCGGGCGACTACGCCAGGATCGTCGATGAGCCCGGCGTGCAGACCGCCGAGCCGATCTCGAGCGGGAGCACCGCGGTGAATACCGCCCTCTCGTTCACGCGGGGACAGCTGCTTTCCTGACGCAGAAAGGACGCAGCCCGACGGAGTCCGTCGTCAGCCCGCGCCGGGCCGAGCGGGGGCTCGAGGCAGCCGCTTGTGCGCCGGGCCGAGCGGGGGCTCGAGGCAGCCGCTTGTGCGCCGGGCCGAGCGGAGGCGAGGAAGCCGCCTACGCGTTCGCCAGCAGCGCCGTTTTCAGCTCCCGCGCCGCCGCTTCCGGATCGCGGGCCTCGGTGATCGCGCGCACCACGACGACCCGCGTCGCCCCGGCTTCCAGCACCTGCGGCAGATTCTCCGCGTTGATCCCGCCGATCGCGAACCACGGCCGGGTCGGGTGGGCGTCCGCGGTCGAGCGGATCAGCTCGGGTCCGGCCGCTTGCCTGCCCGGCTTGGTCGGAGTCGCCCAGATCGGTCCGGTGCAGAAATAGTCGATGTGCTCGTCGATCGCGGCGAGCCCGGCCTGCGCGCGGTTGTGCGTGGATCGTCCGATCACCACGTCCGGGCCGAGAATTCGGCGCGCGTACCAGGGCGGCAGGTCGCCCTGCCCGAGATGCAGCACGTCAGCGCCCGCCGCCAGCGCGATGTCCGCGCGATCGTTCACCGCGACGAGTGCGCCGTGCCTGCGCGCGGCCGCCTTCAATTCGGCGAGCGCGCCGAGTTCGGCCCTGGCTTCCAGGGGACCGAACTTCGCTTCGCCCGGCGAACCCTTGTCTCTGAGCTGGATGATGTCGACTCCGCCCGCGAACGCCGCCTCGGCGAACCTGGCCAGATCGCCCTTTTCCCGGCGTGCGTCGGTGCAGAGATACAGCCGCGCGCGTGCCAGACGCTCCCGCGGCGAAGCGAGTCGGTTCGGGTGGGAGGGTTGCACGCCTTCGACGGTAGCCGCGCTACCGTGGGGATGCGAAATAGGAGGCAGGTGGAGCGGATGCGGACTCTGGCGGTCGTCGGTGGCGGCGCCATCGGGCTCGCCGTGGCCTGGCGGGCCGCCGAGGCCGGTTGGTCGGTCACCCTGCTGGATCCGGCGGTGGCCAGCGGCGCCTCCTGGGTGGCCGGAGGCATGCTCGCCCCGCTGTCGGAGGGCTGGCCGGGAGAGGAGCGGGTGCTCGAGTTCGGCGCCGCCTCGCTGGCCCGCTGGCCCGAATTCGCGTCCCGGCTGCAAGCCGCGACCGGGATCTCGGTCTTCGTCGCCGACGAGACCATGACCGTCGCGCTGGACGCGGCCGACGCCGCCGACCTGCGCACCGTCGCCGACTGGGTCGGCGGCCGCGGCCACCGGCTGCGCATCCTGGACCGCGCCGGAGTCCGCGAACTGGAACCCACGCTGGCCCGCTCGGTGCGCGCCGCGCTGCTCGCGCCCACCGAACCCGCGATCGACAACCGCAAGCTGATCGCCGCGTTGCGTCAGGCGGCCGAGGCGGCGGGCGTTGTGGTGCGCGCCGAATCGGTCAGCTCACTGACGGAACTTCCGCACGATCAGATCGTGCTCGCGGCGGGCGCCGCGTCGGCCGGGCTGTGGCCCGGGTTGCCGGTTCGTCCGGTCAAGGGCGAGATCCTGCGCCTGCGGCAGCGGCCAGGCGTCGCTCCCGCGCCGAAGCGGGTGATCCGAGCCCGAGTGCACGGCAGGCAGGTGTACCTGGTGCCGCGGGCCGACGGGATCGTCGTCGGAGCCACCCAGTACGAGGCGGGTTTCGACACCGCGGTCACCGTCGCGGGCGTTCGCGACCTGATCGCCGACGCGGAGGCGGTGTTCCCCGGCATCGGCGAATACGAACTCGCCGAGGCGGGCGCCGGCTCCCGGCCGGGCACCCCCGACAACCTGCCGCTGATCGGGCGACTCACCGACCGGATCGTCGCGGCCACCGGGCACGGCCGCAACGGCATGCTGACCGTGCCGCTCACCGCGGACGCGGTGACGAGCCTGCTCGGCGGGGCGACGCTGCCCGAAGCGGAAGTCGCCGACCCGCAACGCTTTTCGACGACTGTAGGAGGAATACGATGACGTTGTCATCCGTCCCCATCGGTGTCACGGTGAACGGCGACGAGCACGAGTTCGCCGAACCGCTCACCGTGCGGGAGCTGCTGGAACGCCTCGGTCTGCCGTGCAAGGGCGTCGCGCTCGCGGTGGACGGGGCGGTGTTCCCGAAGTCGCGCTGGGACGAACCGGTGGGGCGTGGCTGGCAGATCGAGGTGCTCACGGCGGTTCAAGGTGGCTGAGGAATCGGCCGCGTCGGTGCGCTCGGCGATCGACGCCCCGCTGCGGATCGCCGACCGCGCGTTCGGTTCCCGCCTGATCATGGGAACCGGCGGCGCGGAGAACCTCGCCGTGCTGGAGGAGGCGCTGATCGCCTCCGGCACCGAGCTGACCACCGTGGCCATGCGGCGAATCGACGCCGCGGGCGGCACCGGCGTGCTAGACCTGCTGAAGCGATTGAACATCGCGCCGCTGCCGAACACGGCCGGTTGTCGCACCGCCGCCGAGGCGGTGCTCACCGCCCAGCTGGCGCGTGAGGCGCTGGACACCGATTGGGTGAAGCTCGAGGTGGTCGCCGACGAGCGCACCCTGCTGCCCGATCCGATCGAATTGCTCACCGCCGCCGAAGAACTCGTCGACGACGGTTTCGTCGTGCTGCCCTACACCAACGACGACCCGATCCTGGCCCGCCGCCTGGAAGACGCGGGCTGCGCGGCGGTCATGCCGCTCGGCGCCCCCATCGGCACCGGCCTGGGCATCGGCAACCCGCACAACATCGAAATGATCGTCGCCGCCGCGAACGTCCCGGTCATCCTGGACGCGGGCATCGGCACCGCCAGCGACGCCGCCCTGGCTATGGAACTCGGCTGCTCGGCAGTGCTTTTGGCAACCGCCGTAACCAGGGCGCGTCGCCCCGAATTGATGGCGGCGGCCATGGCGGACGCGGTCCGCGCCGGATATGCGGCACGGTTGGCCGGGCGTATCCCCAAGCGATTCTGGGCCCAGGCGTCGTCCCCGGCGCTGTGAGGGAACCGGCTAGAACATTCCGTTCTGGTTCAGGGCTTCCGCGGGGATGTCCTGCAGAACGTCCCAGTGCTCGGTGAGTTTGCCGTCGGCGAGCCGGAAGATGTCCATGATCGCCACCCCGCGCTGGCCGGGGACCCGCACCGCGTGCACATGGGCGCAGACGTAGTCGCCCTCCGCGATCATGCGTTTCACCTCGACCGATAGGGCCGGGAAGTTCTCTTTCAGATGGTCGAGTCGTGCCCGTAGCCCTTCGGCGCCGTCGGCGATCAGGGGATTGTGCTGGACGTAGTTGTCGGCGAGGTATCCCGCCGCCGCGGTGAAGTCCTTGGTGTTGAACGCGGCCTCGTAGAAGGCGGCGACGACCTGCTTGTTCGATTCGAGGGTGGTTGTGCTGGTCATGGGGCCGACCTTTCTAACTGAACATCTGTAGCGCTACGACTGTAGCGCTACAGATGTGCGAATACAATGGCGGCCGTGGCGGCAGATGTGGCGGGCGATCGGCGACGGGGACGCAATCCCCGGGGGCAAGGCGAGCGGTTGCGGGAAGAGATCGTGGTGGCCGCGATGCGGATGCTCGACGAACTCGGCGATGATCAGGCGCTGTCGATGCGGGCGGTGGCGCGGGCGATCGGCACGGCGGCCACATCGGTCTATCTGCACTTCGGTGACCGCGACGCCTTGGTCCTCGCGGTGCTCAACCGCTGTCATGACGAGTTGATGCGGGCGATGCGCGAGGCCGAGGCGAGGCACGCCGACCCGGTTGATCAGTTGCGTGCTCGCGCAATGGTTCTCGGTGAGTGGGCATACCAGCATGCGGGGTTGTACAAGGTGCTGCACGAGAGCACGCTCAACCAGCGCACCGACATGGCGTTCAAGCAGGAACTGGCCGACGGCACCGTCGCGGCGGTCCAGCGCTGCATGGACGCCGGGTCGATCCCGGACGACGATGCCGCCGCCGTCGCGCTGGACCTGCGCGCCGCCGTGCACGGCGCGGTCTCCATGCGGCTGAATCAACCCGATCACCCGTGGCCGCCGCTGGAAGAGCAGGTCGAGCGTTTCCTGATCAAACTCGTCGGTGTCGCACCCGCTGTATCCGGTCAGGCGGTCCGTTCACCCGGCCGGTGAGACCCGGTACCGGCTTTCGTCCGGTCTTCACGTCGTAGCCGACTTCACCCACTGCTGATCAGTTGTGCGCTGACGCGGCACGTTTCTCGTAGCGTGAGCGCGCGCGTTCATACGCTGTGCGCAGCAGTTCGCGGATTGCCTCATCTGTCCGTTGTCCCGGGTTGACCACCGCGAGCCAGCCTGCGGAGCCGTAAACAGGGTGGGCGATCACGGTGTCGGTGACGCTGGGGTCGACATCGGTAGCTCGCTCGCGTGGTGTGTGGCCCGTCCAGTGGATGAAGGCTTCCTTTCCGGCGGCGATGTTGACGCGGAACGTATCCGGGCGGTCCAGGCGGGAGCTTTCGTCGCCGGGATAGTTCTTCGTCACGATCGTCGCGAAGGGCTGAGTGGCCGTCGGCACTTCCCCGCTCGGGGAGTAGTAGAAGAACGTGTCGCCCCAACTGATCTCGGGGGAGCCGTCCCCGGGTCCCGGTCGGAGGGTCAGGACTCCGTCGAGGCGCGATACCGAGTCGATGATCTCGTCGATGGTCATGTGCTCCAGCGTCACATTAAGGTGCTTGTGGAGACTTAGAGGCGCAAGACCAGGAACGGGCGGGTGTCGACTCTCAACTTGGGCATGCGGACGGTCGATGTCGCGCGGCGTGCCGGTTACTCCGTGCAGCAGATCCGCAACCTCGAGCGTGCCGGGGTACTGCCGACCGCACTGCGCACAGCCACGGGTTACCGCGGATACGGCGAGATCCACGTGCGTTCCGCGCTGGCCTATCGGGCGCTGGCGGCGGGCGTCGGCCCGGTCGAGGCCAAGCGGATCGTTCGCGCGGTGCATGATCGCCCGATCGCGGAGGTGCTCGCTCTGCTGGACGCGGCACACGCCCGGCTCGATCGGGAGCGTGCGGACCTCGCGCTTGCCAAGCGGGCGGCCGAGGCGATCTCCGCCGAGCCGATCGAGGACGTGCGCGCGTCGGATTCGATGAGCGTGTCCGAACTGGCCGCCGCACTCGGCGTGCGCCCGTCGACCTTGCGGCATTGGGATGCCGAGGGTCTTGTCGTTCCTGATCGCGTCGCGGCGCAAGGGATCAGGCGGTACTCGCCGGATCAGGTCCGGGATGCGCGGATCGTCCACCAGTTGCGCGGCGCCGGATACCGCATTGACACCCTCCGGACCTTGATGCCGGACCTGCCGCGCGGCAACCGATCCGACGATGTCGCAGCCGCGCTGGCAGCCAGGGACGCGAGCATCACGGCTCGCTCCCACGCTCTTCTCGACGCCGCCGCCGCACTCGGTGCCGTTGTCGCGCTCAGTGCGAACCTCTGAACGACCTTCGCCCTGGCTCGGTCCCCTGCTGGGCCGTCCTCCGTGCTCGCCACTTCATTGATCGTGCTGGGCGCGGAATTGCGGGATCAGTGCGGCCCCTTCCCGGCTCGGCCGCGTGGATGTGTCACCCTGCAGCAGCGCAGGGTTCAGGCGGACGCCCAAGAGCGGATCGCGGCGACTATCTCGTCGGACGCGTCTTCCTGAATGTAATGACCTGCGCCGACAAGCGGCACGGTGCGGTGTTGCGGGAACAGTTGCTCCCACCGGCGAAGTTCGGCGGCGCGAAAGGCGACGTCCTTGGTGCCCCACACGATCAGCGCAGGACGGTCGGTCAGGGTCGGTAGTTTGCGCTCGATGTCGGCGAGCAGATCGCGGCTGCCGAGGATCTCGCGGGGGAACACGTGCACCGGTTCCCGGGAGCCGGGCGTGGGGAAGGGACCGCGGTAGGCGTTCATCACCGTGTCGTCCAGTTTCGTCCGGCGAACTCCGGCCGGGATGATGCGTTCGACGAAGAAATTGCGCTCCCGGATCAGCCAGCCACCGATCGGTCCGCCCAGAAAGCGCGAGAAGGCTTGCGTTCCCAGGTCGGCTTTGGGCCAGGCCCAGGTGTTCCCGATGACGAAGGCGGTGAACCGGTCCGCATGACGCGTGGCGGTGGCGAAGCCGATCGGGCCGCCCCAGTCCTGCACCATCAGGGTGATCTCGCGCAGATCCAGCCGCTCGACCAGTTGACCGACGATGTCGGCGTGCTCGGCGGGAGTGAAGCGGTAACCCGGCGCCGCGTAGGACAGACCGAACCCGGGATAGTCCACCGCGACGCAGCGGTAGCGGTCACGCAAGCCGATGACGATATCGCGGTAGAGGAACGACCAGGTGGGGTTGCCGTGCAACATCAGCAGCGGTGGCCCGTCGCCCTCATCGATGTAGTGGACCCTGGCTTCGGTGAGGTCGAGGTAGTGATCGGTGAACGGGTAGAGCCGGTCGGGCACCCACGACGGGCGCCGCGGCTGGGAGTCGGGTGCGGGCATGCCGACGATCCTCCTTGCGGGGTAGGTCGGTTCCGGGCTGATCATCGATGACTTCCACACCGTGTTCGGTCGAAACCGCCCGTGCCCTGGAACCCCCCATCCCGCTCTCATCCTCGAGGATGACCGAACTCGCCACTTTTTACCGACGCGCGCCGCCGCGTTTTGCGGAATGCTGGGCAGCATGATCGAGCTGAGAGGCCTGACCAAGCACTTCGGGCAGACCGTCGCGGTGCAGGATCTGACCTTCACCGTGCGACCGGGACAGGTGACGGGCTTCCTGGGGCCGAACGGCGCGGGCAAGTCGACCACCATGCGGATGATCCTCGGGTTGGACAAGCCCACCGCGGGCACCGCGCTGATCCACGGCAAGCCCTACCACGAGCTGGACCATCCGCTGCGCGCCGTCGGCGCGCTGCTGGACGCCAAGTGGGTGCACCCGAACCGGTCCGCGCGCGCTCACCTGGAGTGGATGGCCGCGTCCAACGGCATCCCCAAGTCCCGGGTGGAGGAGGTGCTGCGGTTGGTCGGTTTGTCCGAGGTGGCGGGCAAGACCGCGGGCGGGTTCTCGCTCGGCATGTCGCAGCGGCTCGGCCTGGCCGGCGCGCTGCTGGGCGACCCGCAGGTGCTGCTGTTCGACGAGCCGGTCAACGGCCTCGACCCGGAGGGCATCCTGTGGATCCGCCGGTTCATGCAGCGACTGGCCGCCGAAGGCCGCACGGTGCTGGTCTCCAGCCATCTGCTCTCGGAGATGGCGCAGACCGCCGAGCACCTGGTCGTCATCGGTCGCGGCAAGCTCATCTCGGACTCGACCACGCAGGAGTTCATCGAGCGCGCTTCGGAGCAGTCGGTGCGGGTGCGCAGCCCGCAGCTCGACCAGCTGCGCAGCGTGCTGACCTCGAACGGCATGACCGTCCGCGAGGACGGCGGCGGCGCCGAAGGCCCCGCGCTCGTCGTGGCAGGCGTGTCCAGTGACGTGGTCGGCAAGCTGGCCGCCGCGAACGACATCACCCTGTTCGAGCTGGCCCCGCAGCGTGCCTCGCTGGAGGAGGCGTTCATGCGGATGACCGGCGGCGCCGTGCAGTACCACGGCGAAGGCTTCGATCAGGTGATGGGAGGTGCGCTCTGATGGGCGTGCTGGCAGCGGAACGAATCAAGCTCACCTCGACCAGGTCGCCCTGGTGGTGCTCGGCGATCGTGGTGGCCCTCGCGCTCGGCATGGCCGCCCTGCTGGCCTGGGTGGCGCGGACGACCTACGGCGAGGAAGGCTCGATCAACCTGACCGTCTCCACCGCGGTGGCGGGGATCAGCGGCTTCGGTGTCATGGTCCTGATGATCATGGCGACCTTGACCGTGACCAGCGAATATCGCTTCGGCATCATCCGGACGACGTTCCAGGCCACCCCGCATCGGGACCGGGTCATCGTGACCAAGGCGGGCTTGGTCGGCGTGTACGGCGCGTTGCTCACCACCGTCCTCGTGTTCCTCGCCTACCTGGTGGCGAAGGCGCTCAGCGGCCCGGACGCGGGCGCGAGCCTGACCCTGTCCAGCCCGGAGGACTGGCGCGAGGTCTACGGCATCCCCATCTACGCCTTCCTGTGCGTCGTCCTCGCGGTCGGCGTCGGTGTGCTGGTGCGGCAGTCCGCCGCCGCGATCTCGCTGATCGTGCTGTGGCCGCTGCTCATCGAGGGCCTGCTCGGCGCGTTCGGCAGTTTCGGCCGCAACGTCACCCCGTTCCTGCCGTTCGCGAACGCGAATCACTTCTTCAGCGCGGCCCCGTCCACCGCCAATTGGCACTGGGGTCCATGGGCGAGCTTGCTCTACTTCACCGTTTTCGTCGCGATCGTCTTCGGCGCTGCCCTGGTCTCGGTGAACCAGCGCGACGCATAGCTACCCGAGTCGCCTTCCCTCGCCACTCGGGTTGTGGAGCGCCGACCTTGTCGGGAGGTCCGGTGCTCCGTCCACCGCCTGCCACTGCCCGGCAGGCGGTGCGGTGATCGGCCCGGTGCGACTCTTCGCGCCGGGCCGACCACCTTGTTCGCAGCCGAGTGTGAACATCCCGGAAACTATGCGGCCTGCCGCTTCCGAGACCCCTTCGTACCCGGGTAGCCTCGAGTCAGCAACCAGCTCGTTACCCATCGCGGGGCCCGACGACGTGCTCGCTGACGTTCACCGCGGAGGTGAGAGATGGCGATGATCGCTAACCGGCCGACGCCGGATCGGCTGAGATACCCTCGGGACGTGAGCGAAACACCTTCCGGCGGCGCCGAGTCGGCGCCAGGACCGGAGGCCGATGGCGACATACCGCCCGAAATGGTCATTCCGTTGGAGCCGGCCGACGAGTTCGACTCTTCCCGCCGTTCCGGCGGATCGCGGCGTGGCCAGCTGTCCGCGCTGATGAACGCCGCCAATCAGCGTGCCGACCTGATCGGTGTGCTGCGCAAGGCCCGTGAGCAGCTGCCCGGTGATCCGGCTTTCGGTGATCCCCTGTCGGTTTCGGGTCCCGGCGGTGCGCGGGCGGTCGCGCGGGCGGCCGACAAGCTGGTCGGCGACGCCCCCAGCGCGGCTCGGGAAATCGGCTTCGGCGCCTTGCAGGTTTGGCAGGCGATGCTGGAGCGAGTCGGGCGCGGCAAAGGTAGCCAAGAGATAACTGTAATGTTCACCGATCTGGTGGCGTTCTCCCGGTGGTCGCTGTCGGCGGGTGACGAGGCCACCCTCGAACTGCTGCGTGCGGTCGCCAGGGCCATCGAGCCGCCGATCGGCGAGCGCGGCGGTCAAGTGGTCAAGCGCATGGGCGACGGCGTGATGGCGGTCTTCCCTTCGGCGGACCGGGCCGTGCGCGCCGCGGTGACCGCCAAGCGCAATCTCGCCGACGTGCAGGTGCGGGGCTACCGCCCGCGGATGCGCATCGGTTTGCACACCGGTTCTCCGCGTGAGATCGGCGGCGACTGGCTCGGCGTGGACGTGACGATCGCGGCCCGCGTGATGGAGGCGGGCGGCAACGGGCACACCATGCTGTCCGAAGCGACGCTGCAAGCGCTGCGGCCCGAGACGCTGGAGGAGCTCGGTCTCGCGGTCAAGCCGTATCGCCGCAGCTTCTTCGCGGCGCCACTCAACGGAGTGCCGGACGACCTGCGGATCTTTCGTCTGTCGAGAAACTGAGCGGCTGCCTCGAGCTTTGGCCCGGCCCAGGCCCTTACGCGAACCACCAGGCCAGGGCGCCACCCGCCGCGAGAACGGCGCAGACCGCCAGCGCGATGGCCAGCGGGCGGGCGGTCTTCCAGGTGGAGTAGGCGCCGCCGACCAGGAACCCGGACAGGGCGAGCAGAACGATCACGGTCACGTCGCTGGACACCGTGCCATCTTGCTCCACGCAGTCCGGTCATCCCGGCGCGGGTGGTGTGGACCTCGGGCAAACGGTGGTTCAGCCTGCAATTAACAAGCACGCATGCTTGCTTTTTTCTGCCTGGAGTGTGATGCTGGTCGCGGAACGCGGACTCCACGGATGCGGCATGCGGCCCATCCTGACGGTTCGCCGCACAGGAGGCATTCCCGCTGATGAGTATGCTGGCCGCCGACCCGGACGTGCTCCGGATCGGCAACTGTTCCGGCTTCTACGGTGATCGGCTCAGTGCCATGCGCGAGATGCTCGAAGGCGGGCAGCTCGACGTGCTCACCGGCGATTACCTGGCCGAGCTGACCATGCTGATCCTCGGCCGCGACCGGATGAAGGACCCGAGCCTCGGCTACGCGAAGACCTTCGTCAAGCAGATCGAGGACTGCCTCGGGCTCGCGCTGGAACGCAAGGTGCGCATCGTCGCGAACGCGGGCGGCCTCAACCCGGCCGGTCTCGCGGAGAAACTGCGCAAAGTCGCCGCGGATCTCGGACTGGACGCGAAGATCGCGCACGTCGAGGGCGACGACCTCATCGCGCGCGCCGGTGACCTCGGTTTCGGCGCTCCCCTGACCGCCAACGCCTACCTCGGCGCGTGGGGCATCGTGGAATGCCTGAACGCGGGCGCGGACATCGTCGTCACCGGACGGGTCACCGACGCGTCGGTGATCGTCGGCCCGGCCGCCGCGCACTTCGGTTGGGGCCGAACCGATTACGACCAGCTGGCGGGCGCGGTGGTGGCCGGGCACGTCATCGAGTGCGGCACCCAGGCCACCGGCGGCAACTACGCCTTCTTCACCGAGCTCTCCGACCTGGGCAGGCCCGGCTTCCCCATCGCCGAGATCCGCGCCGACGGAAGCAGCGTGATCACCAAGCATCAGGGCACGGGCGGCGTGGTCACCGTCGACACGGTCGAAGCCCAGCTGATGTACGAGATCCAGGGCGCCCGCTACGCCGGACCCGACGTGACCTCCCGCCTGGACACCATCCAGCTCGCCCAGGACGGTCCGGATCGGGTGCTGATCAGCGGCGTGACGGGCGAGGCCCCGCCGCCCCAGCTGAAGGTCTCCCTGAACACCCTAGGCGGATTCCGCAACGAGATGGAGTTCGTGCTCACCGGTCTGGACATCGAAGCGAAGGCCGAACTGGCGCGACGCCAGCTGGAGTCCTGGCTGCCGACCCGTCCCGCCGAGTTGACCTGGACGCTGGCCCGCCTGGACCGGCCGGACGCCGAGACCGAAGAGCAGGCGAGCGCGCTGCTGCGCTGCGTTGTCCGCGACCCAGATCCGAACAAGGTCGGCCGCGCGTTCTCCAACGTGGCGGTGGAGCTGGCATTGGCCAGCTATCCGGGATGCAGCTTCACGACCCTGCCCGGCAACGGGTCTCCGTACGGCGTGTTCACGCCCGGGTTCGTCGACGCCGCCGAGGTGCCACACACGGCGGTGCTCCCGGACGGCACCCGGGTCGATATCGCGCCGTCCACCGACACAGCCGAACTCGCCGAGGTGGCCGAGCCGCCCGCACCCGAGCCGCTGTCCTCCGGCCAGACCCGCCGCGTTCCGCTGGGCACGATCGCCCTGGCGCGCAGCGGGGACAAAGGCGCGGACGCGAACGTCGGCGTGTGGGTGCGTACCGACGAGCAGTGGCGCTGGCTGGTGCACACACTCACCGTGGCACGCGTCAAAGAGCTGCTCCCGGAGGCGGCTTCGCTCACCGTCACCCGGCATGTCCTGCCCAACTTGCGGGCGCTGAACTTCATCATCGAAGGCCTGCTCGGCCGAGGGGTGGCCTACCAGGCCCGCTTCGACCCGCAGGCCAAGGGACTCGGCGAATGGCTGCGGTCCCGTCACCTCGACATTCCCGTGGAGCTGTTCGCATGATCGGTCAGGCCCGGAGGCGGCAGCTCGCGTCACCACGCAGGGCCCCCGATCATGCGAGAAAGGACACCGCATGACCAAACCCTGGGACACGCCGGAACGCCGCGAATTGCGTTCCACGGTCCGTGGATTCGTGGAGCGCGAGATCCTGCCGTATCTGGACGGGTGGGAGCGCGCCGGAGAGATCCCCCGCGCATTGCACCAGAAGGCGGGCGCACTCGGCCTGCTCGGCGTGCAGTTCCCGGAATCCGCGGGCGGCTCCGGCGGCGACGGCGTGGACGCGATGATCGTGTGCGAGGAGATGCACCAGGCCGGAGCGTCCGGCGGGCTGTTCGCGTCGCTGTTCACCTGCGGTATCTCCGTGCCGCACATCATCGCCTCGGGCAACGCCGAGCAGATCGAGCGCTGGGTGAAGCCCACCCTCGCGGGCGAGCTGATCGGCTCGCTCGCGATCACCGAGCCCGGCGGCGGCTCCGACGTCGGGCACCTCACCACCACCGCCCGCCGCGACGGCGACCACTACATCGTCAACGGCGCCAAGACCTACATCACCTCCGGCGTACGCGCCGACTTCGTGGTCACCGCGGTGCGCACCGGAGGGCCCGGCTCCGCGGGCCTCTCGCTGCTCATCATCGACAAGGACACGCCGGGTTTCACGGTCAGCCGCAAGCTGGACAAGATGGGCTGGCTCGCCTCCGACACGGCCGAGTTGTCCTACGTGGACGTCCGGGTGCCGGTGGAGAACCTGGTGGGCCAGGAGAACTCCGGTTTCCACCAGATCGCGGGGGCGTTCGTCAGCGAGCGCGTCGGCCTCGCGGTGCAGGCGTATTCGAGCGCGCAGCGCTGCCTCGACCTCACCCTGGAGTGGGTGCGCAACCGGGAGACGTTCGGCCGTCCGCTGATCAGCAGGCAGGCGGTGCAGAACACGGTCACCGAGATGGCGCGGCGCATCGACGTCGCGCGGGTCTACACCCGAGACGTGGTGCAGCGCAGCGCCGAAGGCGAGACCGACCTGATCGCCGAGGTGTGCTTCGCCAAGAACACCGCGGTCGAGGCGGGCGAGTGGGTGGCCAACCAGGCCGTCCAGCTCTTCGGCGGCCTCGGCTACATGCGCGAATCCGAGATCGAGCGCCAGTACCGGGACATGCGCATCCTCGGGATCGGCGGCGGCACGACGGAAATTCTCACCGGATTGGCGGCGAAGCGATTGGGGTACCAGTCATGACCATCTTACGAAGCACCCTGGACACCGGGTCGCCCGACTACGCCGCGGCCGCGGAAGCCATGAGCGCCAAGCTCGTCGAGGTCGAAGCCGAGTTCGCCAAGGCCATCGCGGGCGGCGGCCCGGACAAGCTGGCCCGGCACCGCAAGCGCGGCAAGCTGACCGCCCGCGAGCGCATCGAACTGCTCATCGACGAGGATTCGCCGTTCCTGGAGCTGTGCCCGCTGGCGGGCTGGGGCAGCGAATTCCACGTCGGCGCGAGCACCATCGCGGGCATCGGGGTCGTGGAGGGCGTCGAGTGCATGATCGTCGCGCCGGACCCGACCGTGCGCGGCGGCACCTCGAACCCCTGGACCCTGCGCAAGACCCTGCGCATCAACGACATCGTGCGGGAGAACCGGCTCCCGGTGATCTCGCTGGTGGAATCCGGCGGCGCGGATCTGCCCACGCAAAAAGAAGTCTTCGTCCCGGGCGGACGGATGTTCCGCGATCTCACCCGGGCCTCGGCGGAGGGCATCCCGACCATCGCGCTGGTGTTCGGCAACTCCACCGCGGGCGGCGCCTACATCCCCGGCATGTCCGATCACGTGGTGATGATCAAGGAGCGCTCCAAGGTGTTCCTCGGCGGACCGCCGCTGGTCAAGATGGCCACCGGTGAGGAGTCCGACGACGAATCCCTCGGCGGCGCCGACATGCACGCCCGGATCTCCGGCCTCGCCGACTACTACGCGGTGGACGAGCAGGACGCGATCCGCATCGGCCGATCCATCGTCAAGCGGCTGAACTGGCGCAAGCAGGGCCCCGCGCCGCGCGCCGAGGTGATCGAGCCGCTCTACGACCCCGAGGACCTGCTCGGCATCGTGCCGTCGGACCTGAAGATCCCGTTCGACCCGCGCGAGGTGATCGCGCGCATCGTGGACGGCTCGGACTTCGACGAGTTCAAACCGCTCTACGGCAGCAGCCTGGTCACCGGATGGGCCGAACTGCACGGGTATCCGATCGGCATCCTGGCGAACGCGCGCGGCGTGCTGTTCTCCGAGGAGTCGCAGAAGGCCACCCAGTTCATCCAGCTGGCCAACAAGACGAACACGCCACTGCTCTTCCTGCACAACACCACTGGTTACATGGTCGGCAAGGAGTACGAGCAGAAGGGCATCATCAAGCACGGCTCGATGATGATCAACGCGGTGTCCAACTCGAAGGTGCCGCACATCTCGGTGCTGATGGGCGCGTCCTACGGCGCGGGACACTACGGCATGTGCGGCCGGGCCTACGACCCGCGTTTCGTCTTCGCTTGGCCCAGCGCGAAATCCGCCGTCATGGGCGGGGCGCAGCTCGCGGGCGTCATCTCGATCGTCAGCCGGGCCGCCGCCGAGGCGAAGGGCTTGCCGTTCGACGAGGAGGCCGACGCCGGGATGCGCGCCATGGTGGAGGCGCAGATCGAGGCCGAGTCGCTGGCGATGTTCATGTCGGGGCGGCTCTACGACGACGGCGTCATCGACCCGCGTGATACCCGGACGGTGTTGGGAATGTCCTTGTCGGCCATTCACAATGCCCCGATCAAGGGCGCCGAAGGCTTCGGCGTCTTCCGAATGTGAGGCCGCGGATGGAAATCACGAACGTCCTCGTCGCCAACCGCGGCGAAATCGCCCGCCGGGTCTTCGCGACCTGCCGCCGCATGGGCGTGGGCACCGTCGCGGTGTACTCCGACGCGGATGCCGCCGCGCCGCACGTCACCGAGGCGGACGCCGCGGTGCGCCTGCCCGGCAATACGCCCGCGGAGACCTACCTGCGCGGTGAGCTGATCATCGAGGCCGCGCTCGCCACCGGCGCGGACGCCATCCATCCCGGATACGGATTCCTTTCCGAGAACGCGGAATTCGCCGAGGCGGTGCTCGACGCCGGGCTGGTCTGGATCGGGCCGCCGGTCGAGGCGATCGAGCAGATGGGTTCGAAGGTCGCCGCGAAGAAGATGATGGACGCCGCCGGTGTCCCCGTGCTCGCCGAGCTGGACCCGGCCGAGGTGACCGAGGAGCATCTGCCGGTGCTGATCAAGGCGTCCGCGGGCGGCGGAGGGCGCGGCATGCGGGTGGTGCGCGACCTCGCCGACCTGGCGCCGCAGATCGAGGCCGCCCGCCGGGAGGCGGAATCCGCGTTCGGCGATCCGACGGTGTTCTGCGAGCGGTACCTGGAGACCGGCAGGCACATCGAGGTCCAGGTCATGGCCGACATCCACGGCACGATCTGGGCGGTGGGCGAGCGCGAGTGCTCCATCCAGCGCCGCCATCAGAAGGTCATCGAGGAGGCGCCCTCGCCGCTGGTGGAGCGCACCGAGGGCATGCGGGCGCGGCTGTTCGAGGCGGCCCGGCTGGCGGCCGGCGCGATCGGCTACACCGGCGCGGGCACCGTCGAGTTCCTCGCCGACGAGCAGGGCGAGTTCTTCTTCCTGGAGATGAACACCCGTCTGCAAGTGGAGCACCCGGTCACCGAATGCACCACCGGGCTGGATCTGGTCCGGCTGCAATTGGATGTCGCCGCGGGTGACGCCTTGCCCGCCGAACCGCCCGCGATGCACGGGCATTCGATCGAGGTACGGCTCTATGCCGAGGACCCGGCGCACGACTGGCAGCCGCAGAGCGGAACGGTGCACCGAATCGAGATTCCTTCGGTGCGTACTGAATTCGATCTGCTCGATCGCCCGGGCGTACGCCTGGACACAGGTGTGGTGGACGGTTCGGTGGTCGGCGTGCACTACGACCCGATGCTGGCCAAGGTCATCTCGTACGCTGAAACAAGAAGTGCGGCAGCGCGATTGCTGGCCGCGGCGCTGCACCGGGCGAAGATCCACGGTCTGGTCACCAACCGGGACTTGCTGGTGCGGGTGCTGCGTCATCCGGCGTTCCTGGCCGGGGACACCGACACCGCGTTCTTCGAGACGCACGGCTTGGCTGCCCTCGCCGCGCCGCTGGTCTCGGAACCCGACGAGGCGTTGTCCATCGTGGCCGCCGCTCTCGCCGACGCGGCGGCGAACCGCGCCGGGGCGCGGGTGGGCGGCGGGCTGCCCAGCGGATGGCGGAACCTGCCGTCGCAGTCGCAGCGCAAGTCCTACGAGAGCCGCGCCACCGGGACGCACGAGGTGGGCTACCGGTTCGGCGGGACCGGTCTCACGGTGGACGGTCACGACGGGCTGACCCTCGTCGAGTCGGCGCCGGATCGCGTCGTGCTGTCCGTTCCGGGCGAACGGGGCCCGGTGCGCAGGCAGTTCGATGTCGCGCGCTACGGCGACCACGTCTACGTCGACTCGCCGCTGGGACCGGTGGCCGTGCGCAGGCTGCCCCGGTTCAGCGATCCGGCCGACCAGGTGGCCACCGGCTCGCTGCTGGCCCCCATGCCGGGCAGCGTGATCCGGCTCGGGGCCGAGATCGGCAGCCATGTCCAACAGGGTCAGCCGATCCTGTGGCTGGAGGCGATGAAGATGGAGCACACCATCGCCGCGCCCACCGCGGGCGTGCTCAGCGCCGTCAACGTCACCGTCGGCCAGCAGGTCGACGTCGGCGCCGTGCTCGCGGTCGTCGAACCCGCCTCGAACGACGAGACCAACGAAAACCAGGAGATCTGATGGGCTTCATCGAAACCGACGAGCAGAAGGCGCTGCGGGCCGCCGTCGCGGCGCTGGCCGCGAAATACAACTACCGCGACTACGTGCTGCCGAAGGCGCGGAAGAACGAGCCGCTGGACGAATTGTGGAATGAAGCGGGCAAACTCGGGTTCCTCGGGGTGAACCTGCCGGAGGAATACGGTGGCGGCGGCGCGGGCATGTACGAGCTGTCGCTGGTGATGGAGGAACTGTCCGCGCAGGGCGCGGGCCTGCTGCTCATGGTGGTCTCCCCGGCCATCTGCGGCACCGTCATCACCAGGTACGGCACCGACGAGCAGAAGCGGGAATGGCTGCCCAAGCTCGCCGACGGCTCCGGCAAGATGGTCTTCGGCATCACCGAGCCGGACGCGGGCTCCAACTCCCACCAGATCACCACCACCGCCCGCCGCGACGGCGAGGACTGGATCCTCAACGGCCGCAAGATCTTCATCTCCGGCGTGGACCAGGCCGAGGCGGTGCTGATCGTGTCCCGCACCGAGGACCACAAGACCGGCAAGCTCAAGCCCGCCCTGTTCATCGTGCCGACCGACGCCGAAGGCTTCACCAAGACGGCGCAGGAGATGGACATCATCGAGCCCGACCACCAGTACAGCCTGTTCCTCGACGACGTCCGGCTGCCCTCGACGGCGCTGGTCGGCAAGGAGGACGCGGCGCTGATGCAGCTGTTCGCCGGTCTGAACCCGGAACGCATCATGGGCGCCGCGATGGCCATCGGCCTGGGCCGCTACGCCATCGACCGCGCCGTGGAATACGCCAGGGAGCGGGCGGTGTGGAAGACGCCGATCGGTGCGCACCAGGGCATTTCGCATCCGCTCGCGCAGGTGAAGGTCGAAGTGGAATTGGCCAAACTGATGATGCAGAAGGCCGCGACCCTCTACGACGCCGGTGACGAGATGGGCGCCGCTGAAGCCGCCAACATGGCGAAATACGCGGCGGCGGAGGCCAGCATCAAGGCGCTCGACCAGGCCATTCAGACGCACGGCGGCTCCGGCCTTACCAGGGACGTCGGGCTGGCCGCCATGCTGGCCGCCGCGCGGATCGGCCGGATTGCGCCGGTCAGCCGGGAAATGGTGCTGAACTTCGTCGCCCAGCACTCGCTGGGCCTGCCGAAGTCGTACTGAGAGGGAGCGCATGACCGAGACGGGTCCGTTCGTCCGCTACGAGTCCAGCGGTGGTGTGGCGACGCTCACGTTCGACTCGCCGCACAACCGCAACGCGCTGTCGTCCAAGCTGGTCGCCGAGCTGCTGCGCGGCCTGGACGACGCGGCGGCCGACGACAAGGTGCGCGTCATCGTGCTCGCGCACACCGGCAACACCTTCTGCGCGGGCGCGGATCTCACTGAGGCGAGTGACGCCGATCCGGCCGTGGCCGCCGACGAGCGCACCCGGGTGATGATCGGTGTGCTGCGCAGGCTGGTGGAGACGCCGAAGCCAGTGATCGCGCGAATCGACGGCAATGTCCGTGCCGGCGGCATGGGCATCGTGGCCGCCTGCGACATCGTCGTGGCCGGGCCGGGCAGCAGTTTCGCGCTCACCGAGGTACGGATCGGCCTGGCGCCGTTCATGATCTCGCTGACCCTGCTGCCGAGGCTCAGCCCGCGCGCGGCCAGCCGGTACTACCTGACCGGCGAGAAGTTCGGCGCCGCCGTGGCGCAGGAGATCGGCCTGGTCACCGTCACCGCCGACGACCCGGCGGCCGAGGTGGCGCGGCTGTGCGCGGAGGTGCGCAAGGGATCGCCGCAGGGTCTCGCGGAGGCCAAGCGGCTGGTCAACGCGGACATCCTCGCTCGGTTCGACTCCTCCGCCGAGGAACTCGCGCAGCGTTCGGCGCGCTTCTTCGGCACCCCCGAAGTGCACGAGGGCATGCTGGCCTTTTTGCAGCGTCGCCCGCCTAGCTGGGCAGAATAACCACCATGGCGACACCCCACGAACCGAAGCAGGACCGCAGCCGAGCCACTCGGCAGCGCCTGCTCGAGGCGACCATCGACTGTCTGGCCGAAATGGGCTGGGCGGCCGCGACGGTTGCCGTGGTCGCCGAGCGCGCCGGGGTGTCCCGTGGTGCGGCCCAGCATCACTTCCCGACCAGGGAGGATCTGATCACCGCCGCGCTGGAGTACATGTTCGACACGCGCAGCGGGCAGGCCGTGCAGGAGGCGGCGACGTTGACCGAGCTGGGCGACGGACCCGCCCGCACCGAGGCGGTGGTGGCGGGACTGGTCGAGTCCTACACCAGTCCGCTGTTCAAGGCGGCCCTGCAGGTGTGGACGCACGCCGCCGCCGATCCGGCGCTGCGCGAACGCATCGTCCCGCTGGAGGCCCGCTTCGGTCGCGCGTCACACCGCCGCGCCGTCGAGGCCCTCGGCGTGGACGACTCCGACCCGGTCGCCCATCATCTGGTCCAGGCGACCCTGGACATGGCCCGCGGCCTCGGTTTGGCCGACGTCCTCACCGACGACTCGGCCCGTCGAAAGCGAATCGTGCAGCAGTGGGCCGCGACGCTGCACGCCGCTCTGCACGGGACACGCTGAGCCCGCTGCCGGGCCACTAGGCGCGGCATGAGCAGCAACGGATGATCGCGGAGATGTACGGCAAGAATGTCGCACTCACCGAGGCCGTTCGCCGCCTCCTCGAATCCTCACCGCCTCGACAGCGGGGCTGCCGCGCTGGACGCGGGGAGCGGCTACTCATGGAGATGGCGACGGCCCCGCTGCTGCCAGCGGGGCCGATTCGCGCATCAGGTGGTCAGCACAATCCCTGCTGCTCGAGCCGCCCGGAATCGATGGCGTAGGAGGAGGCTCCGATCGCGGCCCCGATCAGTCCGACGATGATCGCGCCGGGGATCGCGCCGACGAAGAACACCGGCAGCCCGACGAGCGCACCGATGGCGGCTCCGATCGCCGCGCCGATTCCGGTGCGGAGCTCGATCGTGTCACCGGGCGGCAGGCACGCCTTGATGTAGGTCACCTGCGGGGGTTCGCTGGTCGCCGCCGCGATCGGTGCGGCGTTGTCCACCGGCGCCGCCGACGCGGTGGAGGCGAATCCCACGGCGAGCGCGGTTGCGACGAGTGCGCTGACCACCGTCACGGCCAGCTTCGTGAAAGCATTCAACTGTTTCCCTGAGTGTTCGCGGTGTACGCGTGACCTGATGGTGGCCGGGGCCCCGGCTCCCGACCCGAAGCCGTCACGTACCGAACATCATCGCTGGCGTTTTGCCGGGTGCCAAGAGCCCGCCGCGGTCTCGCGGCCATGTCACACTCGCCCATCCCGTGTCCCTTCCGGGAACGGCCTCGATGTCGAACAGTCCGCCGATAGCGTCTACGCGTCGGGGATCACACCGCCAATCCGCGTTGGGCGGCGATGCGGCCCCAGCAGCTGCAGGGCTGCGGGGCCGCGTCGCGTGGTTTCAGCGGGTGGCAGTGAGGTCGTACAGGGTGACGCCGTCCACCTGTGTGGCGGTGAAGTTCTCCTGCACCCACTGCGCGATCTGCGCGCTGGGCGAAGAGCTCGAAGAACCGGGACCGCCACGGCCGCCGCCGACGAAATAGTGGATCTTTCCTTCGGCGACATACTGTTCGAACTGCTCCAGCGTCGGCGACGGGTCGCTGCCGTTGAAGCCGCCGACCGGCATCACGGGCAGTTCGGTGGCCAGTTGCAAGCCCGCGGCGCTGTTGGAGCCGATGGCCGCGGCCACCCACGTGTAGTCGCCGCCGTTCTGCTCGAGCAGGGACACGACCTGCGCGCTCGGCTCATTGGCCCCGAGGAGCCCGCCGATTCCACCGCCTCCGTTGGGGCCTGGACCACCGTCCCCGGTCGCGCCGCCGGGCATCGCGCCCTGCCGACCCCTTCCAGGCACCGGCGCAGACCCGGGGGACCACCCATTCGGTGCTTGCCCGTCCTGCGGTGGAGGCCCGATGCCGATCATCACGTCGCCCCACGGAGGTCGATTGCCGTGCATCGCGACGTTCGGCCCGGCCGAGGGAATCGAACCGGCGTGCGGGGTGGCGATCGTGTCCACCGCATAGGCGACCGGCCCGGCCAAGGCGGTGAACGCGACTGCCAGCGCCGAGACCACGGCCAGCTTCCGCGGCGCGGGGAAGGCGACGGCGAGCGTCGCGATGACGCCGACGACCAGCACGGTCCAACGCAGCCATGGCTGCCACTCGGCACTGCGGGACAACAGCATCCACGCCGTCGCCGTGGTCAGGCCAACCGCCAGCGCCGACGCCAGCCGCACGCTCAGCCTGCGGCGCGCCCGCCACAGCAGCACCGCACCCGCGCCGACCAGCGCGGCGACCGCCGGGGCCAGCGCGACGGTGTAGTACTGGTGGAAGATGCCCGCCATGAAGCTGAACACCAGCCCGGTCACCAGCAGCCACCCGCCCCAGAGGATCAGCGCCGCACGCTGCTGATCGGTTCGACTGTTCTTGCCACGCAAGATGATTCCTACGACAAGCGCGACGAGAGCCGCTGGGATCAGCCACGCGATCTGGCCGCCTTGGGCGGGTTCGAACAGGCGCGTGATGCCGGTGCTGCCCCACATGCCGTTGCCGCCGGAGGGGAGTTCGCCGCCGGGGCCGACGCTGCCGCGTTCGTTGCCGTTGAGCCGTCCGAGGCCGTTGTAGCCGAGGGTCAGCTCCAGGATGGAGTTGGTGTGCGAGCCGCCGATCCACGGACGCGACGAGGCGGGCCACAACTCCACCGCCAGCAGCCACCACCCGGCGGCCAGCACCATCGCCGCGCCCGCCGCGAACAGCTGCACGATGCGTTTGCCGAGCTTCGGCGGACCCGCGATCAGGTAGGTGAGCGCCAATGCGGGCACCACCAGCAGCACCTGCAATTGCTTTGTGAGGAAGCCGAATCCGATCAGCACGCCGGTCAGCACGAGCCAGCGCCAGCGGCCGTCCTCCACCGCACGCGTCATCGCCCACGCCGCGGCGACCATCAAGAACACCAGCAGCGCTTCCGGGTTGTTGAACCGGAACATGAGCGCCGCGACGGGAGTCACCGCCAGCGCCGATCCCGCGATCAATCCGGCGGCGGGTCCGAACGGCCTGCGCACCGTGGCCCACACCAGCGCGACGGTGGCCACGCCGAGCAGTACCTCCGGCACCAGGATGCTCCAGCTGTTCAGGCCGAACGCACGCACGGACAATTCCATCAACCACAACGAGGCGGGCGGTTTGTCCACGGTGATCGAGTTCGCGGCATCGGAGGATCCGAAGAAGAACGCCTTCCACGACACCGAACCCGCCTGCACCGCAGCGGAATAGAACGCGTTGCCCCACTTGTTCGCGCTCAGATTGCACAGATACGCCACTGTCGTGCCGATCAGCAGCACCGCGAGCGCCGGGTATTCCCAGCGAAGTTGGGATTTCGGTCGCGGTTCGGCCGCGATCGGCGTCGTCGTGAGTGTCGCCGTCACCGGTGGTCTCCTTTACGGTCGAGCGCGATGCGAGCGGGCTTGAACGCGAGCCGGGCGAGATCCGTCCGTGACGGTCGGGCGACCGAAGGACGGGCGGCGCGTCGTTCGGCCGCATCCGGTTGCGTAGTGAGTGTCGCCGTCACCGGTGGTCTCCTTCACGGCCGAATGCGATGGGAGCGGACTTCGCTTGGGCCGGAACCGTCCTGCGATGTTCGGCAGGGTCGCGGTGTTCGGGCGCGCCCGAACTATTGCGGAAAACCCACCGCAGACCGACGAACCGCAACAGCGTCGCCACCAGATTGGCCAGTACCAGCACGGACAGCTCCAGATGCACCGCGGCCCCCGGCGCCCACTGATGCAGCGCGAACAGCGACCCACTGGTGAGCGCCAACCCGACCCCGAAGATCACCAGACCTTGGAATTGGTGCGAGACGACCCCGGTCGAGCCGCGCACCCCGAAGGTGAACGCCCGGTTGGCCGCGGTGTTCGCCACCGCCGTGATCAGCAGCGCCGCGAAGTTCGCCACCTGCCCGCCGGTGAACGATTGCAGCACGACATACAGCCACAGATAGGCCAGCGTGCTCAGCACGCCGACGATCGCGAACCGCACCAGCTGTCCCACCATGCCCAGCGGCACGCCGGGCACCAGCGGTTCCCGGCCCACCGCACGGCGCAGTTCCTCCAGCGGCAGCGCGCCGGTGGCCAGTGCCCGTCCGAGCCGCCAGATGCCGCGCAGATCTTTGCGCGCGGTGTCGATGATGTCGACCCGGCTGTCCGGGTCGTCGATCCAGTCCACCGGCACTTCGTGAATCCGCAGCCCGACCCGTTCGGCGAGCACCAGCAGTTCGGTGTCGAAGAACCACTCCCCGTCGCGGACCAGCGGCAGCAGGCGGCGGGCCACGTCGGCGCGCATCGCCTTGAACCCGCACTGCGCGTCCGAGAAGTGCGCTCGCAGTGAGGCTTTCAACAGCAGGTTGTAGCAGCGGGAGATGATCTCACGCTTCGGTCCGCGCACCACGCGGGAGGCGGAGTCCAGCCGGGTGCCGATGGCCAGGTCGGAATGGCCGGTGATCAGCGGTGCGACCAAGGGGAGCAGCGCGTTGAGATCCGTGGACAGGTCGACGTCCATATACGCGACAACCTGCGCGTCGGAGCGTTCCCACACCGCACGCAGCGCCCGACCGCGGCCCTTGGCGGCCAAGTGCACTACGCGCACGTCGGACAGGTCTTCGGCGAGCAACTGTGCCACCTGGAGCGTGTCGTCGGTGCTCGCGTTGTCGGCGATCGTGATGCGCGCCGGGAACGGGAACCCGTCGCGCAGGTAGGCGTGCAACCTGCGCACGCACACGCCCAGATCGGTTTCTTCGTTGTAGACGGGTATCACCACGTCCAGCACGGGCGGCCCCGTGGTCTCGGTTCGTTCCGTCGCCGCGACGGTCACAGTCTCGGTCATGCGGACCAGACTCGACGTCGACGCTGGTGCCGAGCTGGGCCCGAGCTGTGAGGTTGCTGGGGGTGGGCCACGGCTGTGCCGCGCCCGTGGCGGCCCGGCATAGCGTACGGTCGATGACAGCGGGACCACTCAGGTTCTCCGAGCAAAGGACCACGATTGTCCGACAAATCTCCGCGCAGTTCCATGTCCAAGAAGTCCGGGAAGACCCTCAAGGAAAAGCGAGCGGAGAAGAAGGCGAAGGCCGCGGGCGATAGCGGCGCCGATCCCAAGAAGCGCTGAGCGCCGCCGACCACCCCGGCCGACGGCCGGGTACCGGTACCGGTGGCGGCAGGTAGCATCCGGATTCGTGATGCGTAGCGGCCCGAGACCAGATGAGGTGCCGCGCAAGCGTGTCGATGCTCGCACCGAGCGCTGGCGTGAGCATCGCAGGAAGGTTCGCGGCGAGTTCGTGGACGCGGCGTTTCGTGCGCTCGACCAGCACGGCCCCGGTGTCAGCATGGGCGATATCGCCAAGGAGGCGGGAGCGGCCAAGCCGAAGCTGTATCGCCATTTCGAGGACAAGGCCGACCTCTACAACGCGATAGTCGACCGCGTCGGCGACATGCTGTGGGAACGCATCACGGCCAGCTTCGACCTGACCAACGATTCGGCCGGTGAACTCGTCCGCCGCGCGGCCTCGGAATACGTACTGGTGGTGTCACAGCACCCGAACGTCTTCCGGTTCATCCTGCACAGCCACTACACGCAGCGATCCGACGACTCCGACCGCGCCCTGCAATCGGCCAGGCAGTCGGCCACCCGCGCCGCCGAGCTGTTCGCGGGGGCATCGGGCGACGAGTCGGTACCGATCGCGAGCACGGAACTGGTCATCTATTCGATTTTCGGTGCGGTGGCCTCGGCCACCGACTGGTGGCTCGGCGCGAACCGGCTCCAGACACCGACCATGCCGATCGAGCAGTTCGTCGCCTACCTCGCCGAGATCATCTCCGCGCTGGTGGCGGCGAACGCGCGGCTCAACGGCATCGTCATCGATGCGGGCCGTCCGCTGCACCTCGCCGTTTCCCGTATGTGACCGTGGCGCCGCCCGGGCGGACGCCGAGGCCGGTTGTCGCATACACACCGAACGCCGTTGTTCCGATTGCCTTCGCCGTTGAAGCCACCTGTGTTTGCGACGACCTCAGTATCGCAGTGCCCACCGACAAAATGGTGCCGCGCCGTGCGGCGTACGGGAAGTCGATGTCTCGCTGAGCGGTGCCCGATCAGTTCTCGTGCAGCCGCCACAGCGGGGATACCGGCCCGTGGCCCGCGCCGAGATCGTAGGACGCGGCGAGGCAGCGGTAGGTCCACTCCTTGGCGAACTCCACCGCCTCCGGAACCGGATAGCCGTGCGCCAGCGCGCAGGCGATCGCGGCGGCCAGCGTGTCGCCGCCGCCGTGGTCGTTGCCCGTCGCGATGCGCGGCGCGGTGAACTCGAGGAACTGCTCGCCGTCGAACAGCAGGTCGGTGCTGTATTCGGAGGAGCGCAGGTGCCCGCCTTTGACGATCGCCCATCGCGGCCCGAGCTTGTGCAGCGCCTCCGCCGCGCGCCGCGCTGAATCCTCGTCCTCGACCTCGATGCCGGTGAGTAGCCTGACCTCGTCCAGGTTCGGCGTGACCACGGTCGCGAGCGGAATCAGGGTGTCGCGCAGCGCGTCCAGCGCCTCGATGTGCAGCAGCGGGTCGCCGTGCATCGAGGCCGCCACCGGATCGACGACCAGCGGAATGTGGCCGTCGCGACCGATGCCGACCTCCTGGCACACCGCCGCGACCGCCTCGATGATCGCGGTGGAGGCCAGCATGCCGGTCTTGGCCGCGCCGACGCCGATGTCACCGACGACCGCGCGCACCTGATCGGCCACGATCCGCGGCGGGATCTCGTGGAAGCCGCTGACGCCCACCGAGTTCTGTACGGTCACCGCCGCCACCGCCACCAGCGCGTGCACTCCGCACAGCGCCATGGTGCGGGTATCGGCCTGGATTCCGGCGCCTCCGCCGGAATCGGTACCGGCAATGGTGAGCGCCCGGACGGGGGTCTGCCCCTCGGCGGGCAGTGGCAGCAATTTCACGTCACAAACCCTACGGCGATCCGGCCGCGTCGCCACGGGCAACCGCAGCCCGAAGAGCGACAGCAAATGAAAATCGTTATCATTTACCGCATGGACTCCGATCTGCTTCCCGTCACCGTGCTGTCCGGCTTCCTCGGTGCGGGCAAGACGACGCTGCTCAACCACATCCTCGCCAACCGGGAGGGCCGCCGGGTGGCGGTCATCGTCAACGACATGAGCGAGGTCAACATCGACGCGGCGCTGGTCGCGGGACAGGGCCACCTCGACCGCACCGAGGAGAAACTCGTCGAGCTGACCAACGGCTGCATCTGCTGCACGCTGCGCGAGGATTTGATCGAGGCCGTCGCCAGGCTGGCCCGCGAAGGCCGGTTCGACCAGCTGGTGATCGAGTCGACCGGTATCTCCGAGCCGATGCCGGTGGCCGCGACCTTCGACTGGGAATTCGAGGACGGATTCCGGCTCGGCGATATCGCGCGGCTGGACACCATGGTGACCGTGGTCGACGCCTCGACCTTCCTCGCCGAAGTGGCGCGCGGGCAGGCGCTGGCCGAGCGAAACCTGCAGGCGGGCGACGGTGACGCCCGCACCATCGCCGATCTGCTGGTGGACCAGGTGGAATTCGCCGACGTCCTGCTGGTCAACAAGACCGACCTGGTCGGCGCCGCCGCGGCGGGAGCGGTGGAAGCGACGGTGCGCAGGCTCAATCCGCGCGCCCGGGTGCTGCGCACCAGCAACGGCGTTGTCGACTTGGCGGAAGTGCTGGACACCGGCCGCTACAACCCGTTGCTCGCGGCCGAGACCGAGGGATGGGCGGAGGAACTCGCCGGTGGGCACACGCCCGAGACCGAGGAGTACGGCATTCGCAGCCTCACTTACACCGCAGACCGGCCGTTCCACCCGCTGCGTCTGTCCGAAGCGTTGGACCAGCTGCGCGGGCTGCTGCGCAGCAAGGGATTCTGCTGGATCGCGAGCCGCTCGACGCTGGCCGCGGTCTGGTCGCAGGCCGGGCCGAACCTGGTCTTCGAACCCGCCGCCTGGTGGTCGTCGTTGGAGGTGCCGCCGGGGCAGGAGATCGTCTTCATCGGAATCAAGCTGGATTGCGACGGGGTCCGCGCCCTGCTGGACGCGGCCTTGCTCACCGACGCCGAGTTCGCCGAGGGGCCGGGCGCGTGGGCCGAGTATCCCGACCCGTTCCCGGCTTGGGGCGAATTGCACGAACACGCATGAACCCGCTGCGTCGCAACGACTTCTGCGCCGTTCTCAGTTGGAGATGCCGGGCGCCTGATGGAGGTAGGTCGTGTCGGTCAGTTGCTCGATCATGAAATCGGCGATGTCGGCGCGGGCGATCTTCAGGGTGAGACCGCGCTCGCCCGCCGGGAACCCGCGCCGGTAGCTGCCGGTGCGCGGTCCATCGGTGAAGGCGCTCGGCCGCACGATGGTCCAGTCCAGGTCGCTGGCCATGACGTACTCCTCCTGCACGACATGGTCGGCGTAGGCCGGACGCAGCAGGAGCCCGAACATCACGTATTTCCACAGGAAGTTCAAGTTGCCCTTGCTGTCGCCGACCCCGAGGGTGGTCTGGCAGATCAGCCGTTTGACGCCGGTGCGGTTCATCGCCTCGATGATCGCTTTGGTGCCGCCCGCCCGCACGACGCCCTTGCGGCCGTTGCCGAGCGAGATCAGCACCGCGTCCTGTCCCTCCACCGCACGCTGCACCGAGTTCGTATCCAGTACATCGCCTTCCACCACGCGCAGCCGCCCGTGCCGCTGCCCGACGCTCGCCGCGTTGCGGGTGAACGCCGTGACCTCGTGCCCCTCCTGCAGGGCCCGCTCGACGACGAGACGTCCGACGGTGCCGGTGGCTCCGAAGACCGCGATTTTCATGGTGTGTGTCTCCTTGCTCGAAGGCTCTTGTCCTGTTGGTGAATCCAGTACATCAGCGGGAAGCGAGACGAGCCATGGCCGTGAGTCTCGATGACATAAGCGACTGTCTCGTGCGTTGCGCATGCGCTCGGCCCGCACCCAGGTGTGATGTGCGGGCCGAGAGAGGTGCTGGAGAGCTCAGTTGAGCCATAGCGCGGCCGGGGCCGATCGGATACCGGCGGCGGCTGGTCAGCGGAACTGCGCGAAGAACTCGGCGATCTCACTCGCCATCAACTCGGGCGCGACGTGGTGCAGGTAGTGGGTGAACACGTCGTGCGTCCGCCAGGACACGATGTTGTGATCCCGCTCGGCGAAGCGCCGGATGCCGTGGAAATCGCCGTTGGAGCCGGAGAGGGCGAGCGGCACCGTGGTGGGTGTGGTAGGACGCTCGGCCTTGTCCTTCTCGAAGTAGTGCCGGATCGCCGAACCCGCGGTGCCGGTCAGCCAGTGGATCGCGATGTTGGTGAGCACGAAGTCGTCGTCCAGGTCCGGGCCGAGCAGCTGGCCGTTCCAGCCGACCAGTCCGGCGGGCGAGTCCATGATCGCGTGCGCCAGCGTCTGCGGCTGCTGGGATTGCAGGACGTTGAAGCCCATCTTGTTCTTGACGAACCAGTCCAGGGTGGCCAGCGACTGCTGCTCGTCCTCGGTGAGGTCGGCCAGCTCGGCCGGGTCGCCGGACGGGAACGAGTAGACCTGCGCGACGTGCACGCCCACCACGTTGTCGGGTGCCACCCGCCCGAGCTCCGGCGAGATCGACGATCCGCCGTCGTTGCCCACCGCGCCGTAGCGGGTGTGGCCCAGTCGTCGCATCAATTCCGCCCACGCGCGGGCGATCCGGGCGTCGTTCCAGCCCGCCTCGGTGGTGGGGCCGGAGAATCCATACCCGGGCACGGACGGGATCACCAGATCGAATCCGGCCGCGGTGAGCGGCTCGATCAGGTCCAGGAATTCGACGAAGGTACCCGGCCAGCCGTGCGTGAGGATCAGCGGAAAGGCGTTGTCCTGCTCGGCTTTCACATGCAGGAAGTGGATGTTCTGTCCGTCGATCTCGGTGGTGAACTGCGGGTAGGCGTTCAGCGACGCCTCGACCGCGCGCCAGTCGAACCCATCGCGCCAGTAGTCGACCAGGTGGCGGACGCGCTCCACGCTCACCCCGTAGGTGTCGCCCGATCCGGGGATCTGCTCGGCCCAGCGGGTGCGGGCCAGCCGGTCGCGCAGGTCGTCCAGGTCGGCCTGGTCGACGTCGATGCGGAAGGGGGTGATCGCGGTCATGTCCTGCTCCTCAGTGAAACGGAATGCTCTGTTCTGTTTGGACGGTATCAGAACGGATCATTCCGTTTCAAGTGCTATTCTGGATTCATGCCCAAGACATGCGACGCCCCAGCTCAGAAGGGTCTACCCGGCCGCAAGGCGCAGGCGGCCCGCAACGACGGCCTGATCCTGGAGGCCGCCCGCGCGGTGTTCCTCGCCGACGCCACGGCCCCCATCTCCGCCGTCGCGGACCGCGCCGGTGTGGGGATCAGCGCGCTGTACCGCCGCTATCCGAGCAAGGAGGCGCTGCTGCGCACGCTCTGTTACGACGGCCTCCGCCGATACAACGTGGAAGCCGATGCGGCGCTGGAGGATCCGGACGGCTGGCGCGGCCTGGTCGCGTTCCTGGAGCGGGTGGTCGACGCGGACGTGCACTCGCTCACCGTGCATCTCGCGGGCACCTTCACCCCGGACGACTCCATCCTTCCTGCCGTCCAGCACTCCGGACGGGCGACCGAGGAGATCGTGCGCCGCGCCCACGCCACCGGCAAGCTGCGCCCGGACGTCACCCCGCAGGATCTCGCGTTGATCCTGGAGTCCTGCGCGGCAATCGCGGTGCCGAGCCCGGAGCGCACCGCCCAGCTACGCCGTCGAGTGCTCGCCATGCTGGTGGCCGGGCTCAGCGCGGACGGTGATCTGCCCGGCCCGCCTCCCGCGCCGGACGAGTTCGCCTGGCGCTGGACGCGCCGATGAATTTCGCCGCGTGCGGCGGTCTGCACTGGTACGAAGACCGCTGTCCGCCCGAAAGGATGTCGCCGTGAACTGGACACTCGAGGTCGTGATCGTGCCCGTATCGGACATCGACCGAGCCAAGGAGTTCTACGCCGAAAAGCTGGGTTTCGCCGTCGACCACGACACCAAGATCGCCGACGGCGTCCGCATCGTGCAGCTCACCCCGCCCGGTTCGGGCTGCTCGATCGTCATCGGCGCGGGTGCCGTGCCGGACATGACACCCGGATCGCAGCAGGGCCTGCAACTGGTGGTCAACGATCTGCTCCGGGCGCACAAAGAACTGGTCTCCCGCGGCGTCGAGGTGACCGAGATCCAGGTCCTCGGCGAGAACCCGACCCCCATGCCCGACCCGCTCGACAACGTCGGTTTCTTCTTCTTCACCGATCCCGACGGAAACGGCTGGGCCGTCCAGCAGATCTCCACCCGCCCCTGAGCAAATCCGGCGCGGTCAATGGCCGACGGCAAACCGAGTCCTCGTTGTGCCGTTGATCAGCGGATCGATTTGTTGAGCAGAGTCACGAGTTCGTCGGCGACGGCGGGGGATGCGGCGATCGTGTCAGGAGAGTCGAGGCTGTGCCGACGGGGTGTGGAGTCGAGGACGACGGCACCGGCTTCGCGGGCGATGACCACCCCAGCGGCCGTGTCCCAGGGCTTATTGGACAACATGACGCACGCATCGGTCCGCCCCTCGGCGACCCACGCGAGATCGAGGGCGGCCGATCCGAACATTCGTACGCGTTCGACTGTCGCCGCCAGTGCGGCGGTGAGGGTTATGCGACGCTTGTTCTCCAGTTCCGCCTCCGCTCCGACCGCGTAATCGCCAATGGACACGATTGCCCGGCCGAGTATCTCGGTACGACTCGCATTGATCGGCTTGTCGTTGCAATAGGCGCCCTGACCGGCGGCAGCGTAGTACTCGAGGCCGAGGAATGGTGCGCCGATGACTCCGATTACCGGTTCGCCGTCGTGAACCAGACCTAGCGACACCGCGCAGAGCGGTACTCCATGGATGAAGTTGGACGTTCCGTCGATCGGGTCGAGAACCCACATGAACGGTTCAGTGCTAACGGTCGGCCTGTCATCGAATTCCTCACCCAAGAAGCCGAAGCCGGGTGTCTCCTCGGCCAAATATCGCCTGATGTGGTCTTGAATCCGGCGGTCCAGGTCGGTCACGTAATCGCGGTCGCTCTTGGTGTCGACGGTCCCTCGATCAGCCGTGCTGAGGAGTTCGGCACCTTGTTCAACACCTGAACGGGCGATCGTGAGTAGTTCGTCTCGATTGACTGTCATACCGTCGGGACCTCCCGCGCGCTGGACCACATAGTTTCGAAGACTTCGGAGAAAGTATCGAATAGCCCTGGTGAATCGGATTTTCGAGCGACTAGCGTTGGAGATTCGACCCCTCGGGCTCTCGGTAGGTAGGGCTGGACGATGCAGACCGCCGAGTCGACGATCGTGATATTGAAGCGGACGGTCTCATCGTAGGTGCGGATCTGGATTGACTCTGCCTGCTGTGTGGCGTACCTCTTCTGCACTCGTATCAAGCACTGCATGTTGAGTTCGGTAAGGCTCGACAGCACGCCGGGTGCATGACCCTCCTCGGCCTCCCGTACTCGGATATGAGTCCCCTTCGGGTTGAGAAATAGGCAGCGAAGCGTGGCGCCCGACTCGAGTAACTTCATGAGGTCGGTATCCGAATACTGCTGGCAGAGCAGATTCAATGACAGGCCAGCCATATCGATCCGCCGACTGTTCTCGAACAGCTTCCGTGGGGGCATGGCATGGAGGAAGTCCGTTCGGTTCGCGAAGACCGCCTCGACGTCGGACATGAGTCGATCGGACGGTGCTGCCGCCGTCTGGGCTTGGCGTGTCAGTTGGATATCGCTGGGATTCTCGCAGTCGTCGAAGAGTTCATCGGCCGCCCAACCGGGGAACATTGCTTCCAGAATCCGGCGATGATGGGGGTACGGCAGGCTTGTGACGTTTCCGGAGAGCCAGCGATAGAACTGGGCCTTCTTGGGACCGGCGCCGACGAGTTCGGGTTCGGATCGACGTGCGATTCGGTCGTACTCGCGGTTGAACGCAGAGACGGTCTGGAGGTGGCGTTGTTGCAGTAAGGCTTTCAGTACGGTTCCCACCGGTACACCACCTCTCGGGTCCTCCTTCGCAGGACCCATCAGCGCGGACGTCGTCCGCATCCGTCACCGCATCTGTAGTGAACACCCCGGTGAAATGTCCCTCGCTGTCGCGAGGATCATTCTGTCCCAACACGCCGGGCACAGCGGGCACTGTATGCAATTCCTCGGCGCTCTGAAGCGGTCATCGGTAGTGTGCGGATGACGTTGGAACGAGCGCCGGGTGGCTCGTCCTCGACTATCGGGTGCCCAGGAACAAGGTTTGCGTGCTGCGCCCCAAGGGGCCCTTCTCGTCGTAGAGCGACGATTCGGCCATGCCTATGCCGTGGGGTTGGGGATAGGTGACGGCGTCGAGGCAGACCCATTCGCCTGCTGGTTGGCGGTGCAGGGTGACCGTCAAATCGGTGTTGATGAACAGGTACTTCGACCAGTCCAGCACCGCGCTGACGCCATTTCCGGAATCGGCGGCCGCGAGGGTGCGTTCGAGTGGGCTCGGATCGGTGCCGGCGACGATCGGGTGCTTGATCCTGATCCAGCAGATCGCGGGGCCCGGTTCGGTGAAAGAGCCGCTGACGAAGCGGTATTCGATCGCGGTGTGGAAGCCGACCGGCTGGGCGGATGGGAACTGGGCCGACGCCGACGCCTGCTCGGGGCCGGGGCGCGAACCCGTGGGCACGAAGCGTTCCGGCACCGGCAATTCCGGGTCGGCCAGCTTGAATCGCCAGGCATTCGCCCGCATCACAGGTCCGCGATCGGTGGACAGCGTGGCCTCGATCAGCTCGACGCTGCGGCCGGGCCGGGCGACGCGGGCTGTCGCCGTCAGCGGTGCCAGCGGCACCGGGCCGAGGATTTCCACCGCGACGCGCCCGACCTGGAATCCCGGTCGCGGCTCGCACCGCTCGATCACGTGACCGAGCAGCGCGGAGGGCGGCCCCGCGTGCTGGGCGTCCGGTGACCACGGACCACGAGTGAGCTCGGTGGAGAGGAATCGATCCGGGTGCTCCGGATCAGGCAGGTAGAAGGCATCACGCACTCCTCGGCTCACCCGCTGACGTTCGCTCACGTCGTTGTCCTTCTTTGGGACGATCGGTCGGTTGTGTATCGACTGTAGCCCGAATCGCGACCGGGTAGCGGTCAGACCCGGCCGAAGGCGAGGGCGACGTTGTGACCGCCGAATCCGAACGAGTTGTTCAGCGCGAAGTCGATGCGCTGGGGTCGCGGCGCGCCCGCGACGATGTCGAGATCGATCGCCGGGTCGCGGTTGTCGAGATTCAGGGTGGGTGGAACGACCTGGTCACGCAGGGTGAGCATGGTGACCAACGATTCCAGGGCTCCGACCGCTCCGATCGAATGCCCGAGCGCGGATTTGGGGGCGTAGACCGACGCGTCGGGCACGACGGACGCGATGGCGTTGGCTTCCGAGGCATCGCCGATGGACGTCGACGTGGCGTGCGCGTTGACATGCTGAATATCCGAGACCCGCAATCCCGCGGTCTGGATGGCCTTGCGCATGGCACGAGCAGCGCCGATCCCCTCCGGTTCAGAGGCGACGATGTGATAGGCGTCCGACGTGATGCCCGCTCCGAGCACCCGGCCGTGTGCGGTGGCGCCGCGGGCTCGAGCGTGTCGCTCGGACTCGAGCACCAACAGGGCGCCCGCCTCGCCGAAGACGAAGCCGTCGCGGTCCCGGTCGAACGGGCGCGAGGCGCGTTCCGGCTGGTCGTTGCGGGTGCTCATGGCGCGCATCATGGCGAAGCTCGCGATCGGCACGGCGTCGATATGGCCTTCCACCCCGCCCGCGACCACCACGTCCGCCTCGCCGGTCGCGATCAGCCGCCACGCGTGCGCGATGGCTTCGGAACCGGACGAACAGGCCGATACGGGTGCGAAAACACCTGCTCTGGCGCCGATTTCGAGTCCGACCGTGGCCGCGGGCCCGTTCGGCATCACCATGGGCACCGACATCGGCGACACCTTGCGGTATCCGCCGTCGCGAATCGCGTCGACCGCCGAGATGAGCGCGTCGCCGCCGCCGAGTCCGGTGCCGATGGCCACGGCCAAGCGCTCTCCGTCCACCTCGGGCGCGCCCGCCGAGCGCCAGGCCCGGCGGCCGAGCACCAGCGCCATCTGCTCGACGTAGGAGTGGCGGCGCTGTTCGACCCGGGTCAATTCGGCGCCGGGGTGTGACTTCAGCTTTCCGCCGATGCGGACCGGCAGGTCGTATTCGGCCACGAAATCGTCCTCGAGCACGCCGATCCCGCTGCGTCCCGCCAGCAGTTCGGACCAGGTCGTGTCCATGTCGTCGGCGAGCGAGGTGGTCGCCGCGTATCCGGTGACCACGACCGAATCTCCAGTTTCTGAAGCGATTGTTACAGTCACGATGTCATGAATACCTGTACCGATCGCTACAGTCAACTCATGGCCCGTCCCCTCGACCACGCCAAACGCGCCGAACTCCTCGCCGCCGTCGTGCGCTACATCGCCGATCACGGCCTCGCGGACCTGTCGCTGCGCCCGCTGGCCGCCGAACTCGGCACCAGCTCGCGCATGCTGATCTACTACTTCACGACCAAGGAAGAACTCCTGGTCCAGGCACTCGCGACCCAGCGCCCCGATATCGCGGCCCTGTTCGCCGACATCACCGACGTGGCCGAACTCCGCGACCGGCTGTGGGACTTCTGGACCGCCAACACCTCGGGCGCGGGCGTCACGAGCGTCAAGGTGATGCTCCAAGTCCTCGGTGCGGCCTGTGCTCCGCGCAGTCCGTACGCCGACTACGCCACCGCGGCCATTGCCACTTTCATCTCGGCGCTCACCGACGGGCTGCGCCGTCTCGATGTCGCCGACGATCCGGAAGTGGTAGCAACGCTGCTGGTCTCGGGGCTACGCGGCATACTCCAGGATCGATTGATCACCGGCGAAGTCGAGCGGACCGATCGTGCCGCCCGGCTTCTGATCGACCAGATGCTCCGCTAGCGGGCGGCAGCGCCCGAAGGTTGTCGGCCTGGCCGAGAAGTGGTGCTGGTGTGACGTGTCCCTCCGGCGCGTTTCCCCCGGCTCCCGATTGGTCAATCATTCACGCGGCGGAACGTCGGCCCGGCGCGGCGGACGTCCGAACCACCTCAGATCGACTATCGGGCAAGAGAAATGCGCCGAGCGCGCACCAGGAGGACAAGTGCGATTCATCAAGGCCAGCACCATCGCCGTGCTACTGGCCGCCGTCACCGTGGCCGGAGCAAGCCCGGCGTACGCCGATGAGCCCGCTCCCAGTGGGCCCGACGAGAACATCTGGATCGACGTCAACGTGCTGGGATGTTCTTTCGGCGCCGGGCTCGGTGCGGACGTCCTGCTGGCTCTTACCGCGGGCAGCGGTTCGAGCGCCCGTGTCTCCTCCGGATTGGCAACTCGCCTCCGGATCGCCGGTTGCCTGCCGTGGAACTGACGGTCCACTCGGACGAAGGTCTATCCGGCCGCCGCCTGGCGTGAATCGAACCGCGCCGCAATGGTTCCATCAGCCAGTGGTACTTGGTTTTCAGGCTCGGCGTCCCGCGTCGACGACGGTGATGAAGCGGGTCAGGTCGGCGATGAGGGTCGGCGCCGAGTTGGCCGTGTCGTGGTGATGTAGCCAATCGGTGACCAGTTCGAAGACGCCGCCGATGGTCGCGAGCGCCAGCGCCAGGCGTCCACGCTGGTCGTCCGCGTCTTTCGCGGGTCCCTCCGACCACTGCCGGTCCAGGAATGCCGCCGCCCAGCGTCGATTGCTCCGTCGTTGCCGCTCGACGGCGGGCGAGATGCCACCCGCCTCGCCGAAGGTCACCTTGCCCAGTCGCGGATCGTCCGTGATGGCGTGCACGAAGGCGCCGACGATCGCCTCCACGCGATGGGGCCATGTCGCGTCCGCGACCTCGGCGGCGACGTCGGCGACGCGTTGCTGGATCTGTGCGGTCACCTGCTCGAGCAACGCGATGTAGCAGGCTTCCTTGCTGTCGAAATGATCGTAGAAGCCCTTGGTGCCGACGTAGGCGCGCTGGCAGATCTGCTCGATGGATGTGCCCGAAAACCCTTGTTCGGCAAAGAGTTCGGTGGCGGCGTCGAGCAGTTGGCTACGCCGCTGGGCGCTACGCTGCTCGGCGTCGAGGCCACGGATCCGGCGCCGGGATCCGGGAGCGGCAGGCCGCGCGGCGGAGGTGCTGCGGGTCATGTCTCGACGATAGCCGCCGGACCGGCCGGCGTGTCCGCCGCGCCGGTGCTTAGAGAGCGGCGTACCCGGGTACCGCCGCTACACGAGCGTCTCGATCTTCGACACCAGGCCGGTCAGCCTCGCGGAGATCACGACCGCAACCCGGAGCAGACGAAGGAGCGAGGTCATGACCGACCGACCGGACGTTCGTCACCTCAGGCCCGAGGGCGTCGACGACGCCACCGTCGCGGCCACCGGGAAGCTCTCCGAAGCGCTGGAGACCACCGAGCGCGCCCGCGGCCACCTGTACGCCTTCCATCAGCTGACCGGCCGCGCCGACCTGATGCTCGACCTCGCGGTGGACCTTTTCCGCATGGCGGGTCACTTCGAGATCGCCGACCGGATCTCCACCGAGTTGATCGGCCGCAACGTTCTCCCGGGACGCTGGACATTCCAGGTCGTCGAGGAATACGACGACGGATACTTCGACCTGTTCCGCAGCATCGAACGAGAGGTCCGGGATGAACTCCTCGACGGCCGCCGCCACATCTACGAGGCCGAGATGAAGGAAGCCCGCCGCACCCACGGCCTGCCGGACCACTCCGCCACGCCGGAGTCGACCGAAGGCAACTGACCAGGACAACTGGCGCGGGCTGCGCCGCATCGGCCAATTTCAACAAGAGCTCTTGTTGGTAACTTGCCATCGTGTTGTAATCGCTGTCACGTCGATGAGGGAAGGACGTGTCGGTGATCAATGGAGATCTGACCCGCCGCGGGATGCGCGTACTGGCGACGGTGATCGTGACGGTGGTGGCGGCGGGCTGCGTTCTGCTCGCGGGAGGCGCGGTAGCTACGGCAGTGCCGCTGCCGCAAACGGATTCGTTCTATCAGCCGCCGGAGGGGTTCGCGTCCCGTGCGCCCGGCGATATTCTTCGCGCACGGGAAGTGCGGCTCGCGGTGCTCACCGTGCTGCCGCTGAACGTTCGGTCCTGGCAGTTGCTGTATCGGACCACCGACCTGTTCGGACAACCCGCCGTGGCGGTGACCACTGTGCTGTTGCCGGTGGGCGCGGATCCGAATCGGTCTCGCCCGCTGGTCTCGTTGCAGTTCTACTACGACAGTGCGAGTCCCGATTGCGCCCCGTCCTTCGTGCTGCGACAGGGCGCGGGCCTGCCGGGTGTCGAAGGCATCCACTCGCAGAGCGAATTGATCGCGGTCGCCGCGCTGCTCAGCCAGGGTTGGGCGGTCTCAATCCCGGACTACGAGGGTCCGGAGGGACACCTCGCGGTGGCAGAGGAGCCCGGCTACATGACCCTCGACGGCATTCGCGCCGCCGAACGTTTCGAGCCGTTGGGCCTGGACGGCGCGAACACACCGGTCGCGCTGTGGGGATACTCCGGCGGCGGGATGGCCTCGGGCTGGGCGGCGGAGACGCAGCCGACCTATGCCCCCGAACTGAATGTCAAGGGCATCGCGCTCGGTGCGCCGACCTCGGATGTCGTCTCCCTGCTGCACGTCAACGGCTCGATGTTCGCCAGTCTCATCGGCATCGGCATCTCGTCGTTGCGCAAGGCGTACCCCGCATTCCGCGAAGCGTCCGACCGCTACCTGACGCCGGAAGGCCGCGCGCTGATGGATCGCACTGCGGCGCAATGCCTTCCGCGTAACGCGCTGACCCAGATGTTCGTCGACTATCAGCGCATGCTGACGATTCCGATCGCGGATTTCCTCGCCGTCCCGGAGATCGCGGAGGTCTTCGACGCGACGGTGCTCGGCCGGAACATCCCGACCGCACCGATCTTCCTCTACCACGGCGTCTGGGACGAGGCGGTGCCGATCTGGACCAACGACCTTCTGGTCCAGCGATATTGCGCGGGCGGCGCGTCCGTGACCTACCAGCGCGACCACCTCAGCGAGCACCTGAGCTTGCCGTCGCTCGGCATGGCGGACACCTTCAACTGGTTGAAGGCGCGGCTGGCGCCGAGCGCACCCGACCAGGTCGGCTGCCGCACCGAGAACGTGGTGTCCATGCTCGCCGACGCCGACGCGCTGCTGTCCCAGATCGAGATCAACCTCAATGCGACGTTCGGCGCGCTCGGCTTCCCGATCGGGCCGCGGGAGCGCTGAGGAGAGGTCCATCTGTCGAATCCCCCGGCACGCGCGCGGCCCGGCCGGGTATGGTCGGGCGGGAAAATTCACCATCAACGGGGGCTCGCACCAGCGGGCTGAGAGGACGGCTAGCCGAGAGGCGTCAGGGCCGTCGACCGTATGAACCTGACCGGGTAATGCCGGCGTAGGGAGGAAGAATGGCACCCACCGCTGCGTCCGACGGCGGCTCCGCGCCTGTCGACACCGTCACCACCGGCCCCATCGAGGGCAGCGTCAAGCACTATCTCGAGGTAGACGACCTGCGCATTCCGGTGCGCCGGATCAACCTGACCAACGGTGAACACTTCGACGTCTACGACACGTCGGGGCCGTACACCGACGACACGGCGACCATCGATCTGGAAGCCGGTCTACCGAAACTGCGCGATACCTGGACCAAGCCCACGGTGGAGGGTCCGCGCACCCAGCTCTCCTGGGCGCGTCAGGGCATCGTCACGCCGGAGATGCGCTTCATCGCCGCGCGGGAAGGAGTGTCGCCGGAGCTGGTACGCGAAGAGGTGGCGGCGGGTCGCGCGGTGATCCCGGCCAACCACAAGCACCCGGAACTCGAGCCGACCATCATCGGCAAGAAGTTCCTGGTCAAGATCAACGCGAATATCGGCAACTCGGCCGTCTCGTCCTCGATCGCCGAGGAGGTGGAGAAGATGGTGTGGGCCACCCGCTGGGGCGCCGACACCATCATGGACCTGTCCACCGGCAAGAACATCCACGAGACGCGCGAATGGATTCTGCGCAACTCCCCGGTTCCGGTCGGCACCGTGCCGATCTACCAGGCGCTGGAGAAGGTGAACGGCGATCCGACCAAGCTGACCTGGGAGATCTACCGCGACACCGTGCTCGAGCAGTGCGAGCAGGGCGTGGACTACATGACCGTGCACGCGGGCGTGCTGCTGCGTTACGTGCCGCTGACCGCCAAGCGCGTCACCGGCATCGTCTCGCGCGGCGGGTCGATCATGGCCGCGTGGTGCCTCGCGCATCATCAGGAATCGTTCCTGTACACGCACTTCGAGGAGCTCTGCGAGATCCTCGCGCGCTACGACGTCACCTTCTCCCTCGGTGACGGCCTGCGACCCGGCTCCATCGCCGACGCCAACGACGAGGCGCAGTTCGCCGAGCTGCGCACCCTCGGCGAACTGACCAAGATCGCGAAATCGCATGGCGTCCAGGTGATGATCGAAGGCCCCGGCCACGTGCCGATGCACAAGATCGTGGAGAACGTGCGGCTCGAAGAAGAGCTGTGCGAGGAAGCGCCGTTCTACACCCTCGGCCCGCTCGCCACCGACATCGCGCCCGCCTACGACCACATCACCTCGGCCATCGGCGCCGCGATCATCGCCCAGGCGGGCACCGCCATGCTCTGCTACGTCACCCCGAAGGAGCACCTCGGCCTGCCCAACCGCGACGACGTGAAGGTGGGCGTGATCACCTACAAGATCGCCGCACACGCCGCCGACCTGGCCAAGGGGCATCCGCGCGCGCAGGAGCGGGACGACGCACTGTCCAAGGCGCGCTTCGAGTTCCGCTGGCGCGACCAGTTCGCGCTCTCGCTGGACCCGGACACCGCCCGCGAATACCACGACGAGACCCTGCCCGCCGAACCCGCCAAAACCGCGCACTTCTGCTCCATGTGCGGCCCGAAGTTCTGCTCCATGCGGATCTCCGCCGACGTCCGCGAATACGCCGCCAAGCAGGGCCTGACCGAAACCGAGGCGCTGAAGGCGGGCATGGCGGAGAAGTCCGCCGAGTTCGCCAGCAGCGGCAACGCGGTCTACCTGCCGGTCGTGTCGTAACGGTCGCCCGCCGCCCGCCGCACCCCGGCGGGCGGCGGCGTCACCGACGCCGGGCATCGGCCACCGAGCCGATCAGATCAGTCGCGCAACTCGTCCATAGCCGCGGCGATCATCGCCCGCGCATCCTGTCCGTGGATGGCTTGGTCCTTAAGTCGATGGAATGCTTTCTCGTACACGGCTATCTCGCTGGGCTGGGTGATCGTCAGCTCGGCGGAGATGGTTTCGACCTGCACCATGCGGCTGTCGAACATGACGAAGTTGTTCATCACTGGGGTCTGATAGTCGGCCTTCGTCGGCAGGATGCCCAGCACGACGCGAGGCAGAGACATGGCCGTAAGCAAACGGTCCAGTTGTTCGAGCATCACGTCCACGGTGCCCACGGGTGTGCGGAGCACCTGTTCGGCGATGATGAAGTAGAAACGGTGATTGCCTCGATAGAGGACTTGCTGACGTTCGAGACGTGCCGCAAGGCCGGGCTCGAGGTCTCCGGGCGGGTCCTCGTAGAAGTCGAGCACCATCCGGAGAATCGCCTCGGCGTAGGGCGGGGTCTGCAACAGTCCGGGTACGACGACGGGCTCGTACCAGCGCATGAGGTTGGTTTTGGCCTCGGTCGCGATCGACTGTTTTTGCCTGTGCGGCAGGCGCATTCGCTTCTGCTCGAGGTATGCGGTCTCGACGTTGCGCAAGTTGGCGATGAGGTCGGGTATCTGATCTGCGGAGCGGGTGTGGAGGCACCACGTGCGGAGATCTTCGTCGGTTGGCGTTTGCTTGCCGTATTCGATCTTCGAGACCTTGGAACTGTGCCAACCGGCAAGCTCAGCGAGTTGCCTGCCGGTCAGTCCTGCATCTTTGCGGAGGTTGCGCAGGCGCTCACCGAACGCCTCGCGGGCCTCTTTCGCGGTTGTGGTCACGCCTTGATGTACTCGGCGTGGGGTAGGGCCTTGTTCCACACCCGGTTCCACACCGCCTGGCAATGCCCGACGATTACCGGGTCTTCTGTGAACGCACCGCCCATGAACTGGCCTGATGGCTCGAAGACGGTGAACGCTACGAGGTTGTCATCGAACAGCCAAAAGTCGTCCGTGGTCAGCTCGGATGGGTCGATCAGGTGTCGAGCCAGGTAGCGGATTTCCTCCCCCGCAGCGATGTTCTGATGGGCGACGACGAGTGACCACCGGGTGTAGTCGGTGTGGGGCTCGGTGACGACGCGGGCACGGCGCATCTGCTTGCCGCTCGATGTGATCGCGTGTACGTCATCCGCCCAGGTCTTGAACCACTCGTAATCGTCGGGCTCTCCGGCCAAGAACTTGCGGAACGGTTCGTCTTCTTCGGGCGTCGAGTAAGTATCGAGTACTTCGAGGTGATACGCCGTCCGCCTGAACGTATGGAAGAACTCGTCGAACGCTTCACCTTGTAAGAGCTGCATCCCGCCTGATCTCCTGTCCTACTGGAACCTCGATGCAGGTTTCGTGGTCCGGTATATCCATCTGCGTCAACGCTTCCGGGTCGGTCACTGCCTCGCCGGACAGCAAGAACGTTCCGTGGCCTGTGTCCTGAAGCAGCACGCCCAGACACGTCCCCGGCTCGAGGAACGCGAGCAGCGGGTGTGGAATCTCGATCATGTCGGCTCGACCTGGTACCCGCCAACCTTGCACGACGTAAGTACCGCGATCGGTGAGGTACAGGGTCGGGCAACCGTTCTTGTTCGTGTTCTTGCCGAGGAACCGTAACTTCATGAGTTCTGTCCTTCGTGAGGAGTTGCGCGCATTTTCTTGCGCATAACGATCGTCGGTGACCGGGGTCAACCGGTCAACGAAAATCGCCTCCTATCGCAAACTGTAGCAAACATGTTCATGTCTTCTCGGCCAGGTTCTTAGGTTCTTGTGCAATGGGCCGGGGTGAGCTGTCGATGTCGTTCACCCGGCCCCAGAGCCAATCCGTTCGCCGAAAGGGCGTGGCGTGCAACTAGATCAGTGCCACGTGCGCATCGTGTTCGGGCCTCTTGTGTTCGACTACTGCGCAGCGAGGCAAGCAGCGATTCTGTACGCCAAGAACATCGGTGCTTGGCTCGGTGTTCCCGTACTGATAGACGATGAAGTCCGCGAGGGCATGCCACCGCTGCCTTGCGAGTCGCTATGGTTGTGATTGTCTTCGCGCTGGGCGTGGTTGTGTCGTTCGTGCTCGGATACGTGCTGGGTCGCCATCGTTCCGCACCGCGCATACTGGGGCGGCACAGTGTTGAGTACTTCGCGACGGCCGCTGAGACGACGCTGGAACTGCCGCAGATGTATCGACACTGACAACTGGCCACTATTTGTGCGGAGGTCACCGAGAACGCGTCAGCGGGCGGCGGAGCCAGTGGCTAGGATCTCAGCGAGTTGGACGAACAGCTCCGGTGTCGTCAGCGCGGACGCGCAGGGACGATTCGGCCAGTGACCTCGCCCAATCCGATCCGTGCCGCGTGCGGCCCGGGAGCTGATGCGGTGATGGTGACCTCGTCGCCGTCTTCCAAGAAGGTGCGTTTCTGGTCGTTGACCAGGATCGGTTCGGTTCCGCCCCAGGATAATTCGATGAAAGAGCCGCGTTGGTTGGGGGCGGGGCCGGAGATGGTGCCGGAGGCGTAGAGGTCGCCGGGGCGGGTGGAGGCGCCGTTCGCGGTGAGGTGGGCCAGCATTTGCGCTGGTGACCAGTACATTCGGGAGTAGGGCGGATAGGTGACCGGTTGGCCGTTCCATGTCACGGTGAGATCGATGTCCAGGCCCCAGTCTTGCGTTCCGCGCAGGTAGGGCAGTGGTGCGGGTGATTGCTCGGGTAGCGGTATCCGTGCGGACTCCAGGGCGGCCAGGGGGGTGATCCACGGGGAGATCGAGGTCGCGAAGGACTTGCCGAGGAACGGGCCGAGTGGCTGGTACTCCCACGCCTGGATGTCGCGGGCGGACCAGTCGTTGACCAGCGTGACGCCGAAGACGCGGTCGGGGAACTGGTCGATCTCCACCGGTGCGCCGAGGTCCGAGCCGAGGCCGATCACGAACCCGAGCTCCGCTTCGATGTCCAAGCGGCGGGAAGGGCCGAAATCCGGTGCGCCCGAATCGGTTCCGCGCTGACCGCACGGCCGAGTCACCTCGGTGCCGGAGACCACCACGGTGCCCGCTCTGCCGTGGTAGCCGACCGGCAGGTGACGCCAATTGGGCAGCAGCGGATCGGCGTCCGGCCGGAACAGGCGGCCGAGGTTCGTCGCGTGATCGATGCTCGCGTAGAAATCCACGTAGTCGCCGATCCGAACCGGCAGTCGCAGCGCCACGTCGGCAACGGGATGCACTGTCGCGTCATCTATCTCGCGATCTACGAGCTCTCGGATTTGTTCGCGTACTTCGCGCCAGCGTGCAGGCCCCTGCTCCAGGAAACCATTCAGATCCGGACCGGCGAACACCGAATCCTCGAGGGCGGCAGCCAGGTCGATGACATTGTCCCCGTATCGCACACCGACCCGGAAGTCCTGCCCGGACGGAGCGAACACGCCATAGGGCAGATTGTCGGGGCCGAAAAGGGATTCGGCGGGTACCTCGACCCTCACGCGGGCCCCCGCCCGGACCAGGTCCACGCGTAGGTCGGATCCTCGCAGGCCAGCGCGCCTTCGCCGAGTTCCAGCGGCCGGAAGGTGTCCACCATGACGGCCAGCTCGTCGAAGAACTCGATGCCTATGCTGTTCTCGTAGGCGCCGGGCTGCGGTCCGTGGGCGTAGCCGCCGGGGTGCACCGATACCGAGCCCTGCGTGATCCCGGACCCCTTGCGCGCTTCGTAATTCCCGCCGCAGTAGAACATGATCTCGTCGGAGTCGACGTTGGAGTGGTAGTACGGCACCGGAATCGAGAGCGGGTGGTAGTCGACCTTGCGCGGGACGAAATTGCAGACGACGAAGTTGCCGCCTTCGAAAGCCTGGTGGACCGGCGGCGGCTGATGGATGCGCCCGGTGATCGGTTCGAAGTCGGCGATGTTGAAGGTGAACGGGTACAGGCAGCCGTCCCAGCCGACGACGTCGAACGGGTGGGTGGCGTAGACCATGCGCGTGCCGACGACCTGCCCGCCGGGCCGGTGCTTGACCAGCACCTCCACGTCCGTGCCGGTCGCGGTTATCGTCTCGGTGGGTCCGTGCAGATCGCGTTCGCAGTACGGGGCGTGCTCGAGCAGCTGGCCGAACTTGGACAGATAGCGCTTGGGTGGCGTGATGTGGCCGGTCGCCTCGATGACATATGCGCGTAACGGTTCCGGTCCGGTGGGGCGCCAGCGATGGGTCGTGGCCCGTGGGATGAGCACCTGATCGCCCTGGCGCGCGGACAGCGGACCGAACACGGTCTCGACCATCGCGGCACCCGACTCCACGTACACCAGCTCGTCGCCGATGGCGTTGCGGTACAGCGGCGATCCGCCCTTGGCGGCCACGTACGAGATGCGCACGTCCGCGTTGGCCAGCAGCAGCCGCCGCCCGGTGACCGGATCGGTCTCGGCCGGGGTGTCGCCGGGAAACAGCGCGTGCAGTCGCAAATGCCGGTGGCGCAGTGGATGGTTCGGCTTCGTGGTCTGGTCCGGAAGCTGCCACACCGTCGAATCGACGAGCGCGGGCGGAAGGCCGCGGTGATACAGCAGCGAGGAGTCGCCGGAGAAGCCCTCCTCGCCCATCAGCTCCTCGTAGTAGAGCCGGCCCTGCTCGTCGCGATGCTGGGTGTGCCGCTTCGGCGGTACCGCACCCACATGCCGATAGAACGCCATGACCGTCCCTCCGCCAGCCGGTGGTCGGATAGTTGATCACCATCGTAGTGATCGGGGCTGGTAGGCGGAGCGGAAACGCGACCCGGCCGCACCAATTTTGCCGGATATCCGCCCGTCGACATGTTGAATTGTCGAGCGGTGCCCGCCTTCGTCGAAGAAATGTCGGCCAGCTGGTCAGGCGTTCCGCAGTGCCCGGTAGACCGCGGCGCCGACGAACTCGCCGAGGTCCTCCGGCGTCCAGCCGTCCTGGTCCGCGAGCAGTGCGCGCACGGCCGCTTCACCCGCGGACACCCACTGCTCCACCAGCACCGGCAGCTTGCGCTCGGCGTCCTCGGTGCCCCAGGCGCGCAGAGTGGGACGCAACAACTCGGCGCAGCGCTCGACGACGAGCGCGCGGCCGCGCCCGAACGACTTGGCCACGGCGGGATCGGGATTGCCGTACACCAGCCGCCAGGCGTCGGGTCGCTCCGCGGCTTTCGTCAACAGTCGGCGGAATCCCGCGACGAAGACGGTCTCGTCGGCGTCCACGTCGTACGGCGTCACCACCTCGAGCACGCCGTTGACCAGGTAGCCCTCCTCCCGCTGGATCAGCGCCTCGATCAGCTCGACCCGATCGGCGAAGCAGGCGTACACCACCGGCCTGGTCACGTTCATGCGCTCCGCGATGGCGGCCATGGTGACCGCGGCGATGCCGTGCTCCACGGCGATGGCGAGCGCGGTGTCGAGCACCTGCGGGCGGCGCCGTTGCGGGCCCAGATGCTCCGCCCGCTGCCGCTGCCTGGCGGCCGGGTCGCCGCCCATGCCGCGCGACCTGGGAGTTCCGGTCGCCCGATTCCCGGTGGTCCGGCGCGGGAAGGGCGGTTGCGACGGCCGGGTCACGCGCGCTGCGGGTGGTCGGTGAATTCGGCGATCACCGGAGCGTGATCGCTGGCGCCCTTGCCCTTTCGCGCCTCCCGGTCGACCATCGCGTCGGTCACGGTGGCGGCCAGCGCCGGGGACGCGAGGATGAAATCGATGCGCATCCCCTCTTTGCGCGGGAAACGCAGCTGGGTGTAGTCCCAGTAGGTGTAGACGCCGGGGCCGGGCGCGAACGGACGCATGACGTCCGCGTACCCGGCGTCGACGACGGCGTGGAAGGCGTCGCGTTCCGGCTGGGAGGTGTGCGTCTTGTCGGCGAAGTACTCCACGGACCACACATCGTCGTCGGTCGGGGCGATGTTCCAGTCGCCCATCAGCGCGATCCTCGCCTGCGGGTCCTCGGCCAGCCAGCGCGCGCCGTTGTCGCGCAGCGCGGCAAGCCATTCCAGCTTGTAGGCGTAGTGCGGATCGTGCGGCGTGCGGCCGTTGGGCACGTATAGACTCCAGACCCGCACACCGCCGCAGGTGGCTCCGATCGCGCGCGACTCGACCACCGGCGCGCTGATCAGTGCGTCGCCCGCGTCCCGGTCGAAACCCGGCTGGTTCGGGAAGGCGAGCTCGACGTCGGTGAGGCCGACCCGGGAGACGATCGCCACTCCGTTCCACTGGTTGATGCCCAGATGGGCCGCCTCGTAGCCGAGCTCCTCGAAGCGCTCGAACGGGAACTGGTCGTCCCGGCACTTGGTTTCCTGGATGGCCAGCACGTCGATGTCCTGGCGATCCAGCCAGTCCGCGACGCGATCGAGCCGGGAGCGGATCGAGTTGACGTTCCAGGTGGCGAGACGCACAAAGGCCTTCCTTCGCGAGTGGTGACAGGTCCGTTTTACCGCAGGCCGCCGGGTTCGGCGAGAGGCGCGGGCGCGGCGTATCGGTAGGCGTGGTGCTCGACGAAGCCCAGTTCGCGGTACATCGCCCTTGCGGCCGCGTTGGTGGCCTCCACCTGCAGATACGCGTGGGTCGCGCCGCGGTCGCTGCCCCAGCGCAGCAGCTCGGCGCAGACCAGCGAGCCCAGCCCGTGCCTGCGGTGGGCGGCGGCCACCGCCACACAGGTGAGGCCGACCCAGCGCCGTCCGTCCGGCGCGGTGGTGAGCGCGCCGCGGCCGATCGCGAGCGGACGCGGGAGTCCGAGTGAGGCGAAGCCGAGTTCGCCCTCGTGGACCGCGGTCAGCACCTCGCGAACCGGTATGGGGGACGAAAGCTCTTGCGCGGTAAGGTCTTCGCCGCTGTAGCGGTGCATCGACAGCCAGTCGTCATTCGGTTCCGGCGCGATGCGCACCATCGGAGGCCCCTGCGGCAGAATGAAATTGCCGATATCGATGGCCAGCATGAGCGTCTCTCGCCAGCTGTGCCAGCCGGGCGGCACCGGCGCGAGCCGATCGGGCAGCGCGAGTTGCAGCGGCAAGCCGCGCGCGGTGTACCACTCGCCGAGCCGGTGCAGCGTATCCGCGGACACTACGGCCGGTCCGCCGGAACTTCCCAGCGGCACAGCGGAATTCGCGCGGCCGGTGTAGCCGTGCCCGGCGCGCGCCAGCCAGCCGTCGATCCAGGCGTGCTCGGTGCCAGGCCAGGCGTAGGCGGCCGCGGCTTCCAGTGCGCGGATCTCCTTGGTGCGAATCGGCCTCGGTCCGATGGCTTTCAGCGCGACCACCCGGTCCGGCGCCACGGAGACGACCTGGCCGTCGGCGCCCCGCACGGTCGGCGGGTCCAGCGAGACGAGCTCGCCGATCACATCGGTGAGCGGTTGCGGATAGCCCGCGGGCAGCTGATAGCGCAGCACCACGCGGCGGCCGAGCGGGATATCGGGCAGGCCGGCGCCGGGGTCAGTCGTCATGCCCGAACGGGTCGGGGTCGGTGCCGGGCAGCCAGCTCAAACCCGGTGTGCCCCAACCGTTGCGCTTGATCGCCTTCTTCGCCGCCCGCGCGTTGCGGCCGATCAGCACGTCCACATAGAGAAAACCATCGAGATGGCCGACCTCGTGCTGGAGCATGCGGGCGAAGAATCCCTTGCCCTCCACCTCAACCGGGTTGCCGTGCTCGTCGGTGCCGGTCACCTTGGCCCATTCGGCGCGGCCGGTGGGGAACTGCTCGCCGGGCACCGACAGACAGCCCTCTTCGTCGTCGTCCGGGTCGGGCATGGTCTCGGGAATCTCCGAGGTCTCCAGCACCGGATTGATCACCGCTCCGCGGCGGCGGGTCGTGGTGCCGTCCGCGCCGAGATCCGGGCAGTCGTAGACGAACAGGCGCAGCCCGACGCCGACCTGGTTGGCCGCGAGTCCGACGCCGTGCGCCGCGTCCAGCGTGTCGTACATGTCCGCGATGAGCGGAGCCAATTCCTCCGGCGATTGGGTGACCCGCTCGGTCGGATTGTGCAGAACCGGGTCGCCGACGATCACGATCGGGAGGATTGCCATGGGCCAATTATTGCCGCGGGTTCCTCCGCGCGGCGCCTCGGGTGCCGCAACCGCGACGCGCCTGCTACCGGCAGGTAGCGAACACGCCGCGCCGTGGCCCGGGCGTTTCCCGGCGCGCGTGGTTGAATGATCCGCGACGTACAAGCACCATTTTCGTCTGGTGGCAACTCGGCGAGGGAGCGAGATGGACGGCGCAGCGGCACGGAATCTTTCCGAGATCCAGGACGGCCCTTCCGCGAGCGGCGAGGTCCCGGCGGAATCGGCGCATGCCGACCACGGCGACGGCCACGGTCTGAGCCGGCGCGAACTGGACATCCTCGCCTTCGAGCGGCAGTGGTGGAAGTACGCGGGGGCGAAGGAAGAGGCGATCCGCGAGCTGTTCGGCATGTCGCCGACCCGGTACTACCAGGTGCTCAATGCCCTCGTCGACCGGAACGAGGCGCTGGCCGCGGATCCGATGCTGGTCAAGCGGCTGCGCAGGCTGCGAGCGAGCAGGCAGAAGGCGCGGGCGGCGCGGCGACTCGGTTTCCAGGTCTGACCCGGCGATGCGGGCCTGGACCCACCTCGTGCGACTAGGCTCGCGGGGGTGAGCTACCCGAATCCCACCTCCGGTGGGCCACCGTTGCGCGCCCTGGCGATGGTGCTGATCGCGTTGGCCATCGTCTTCGCAGGTCTCGGCGCGATGTCGCTGTCGAATTCCGACGCCGACACCGATGCTTCGGGACCGAGTCAGCCGGAGACCTCCACCGCGAGCGCGGCGCCTCAGGTCCCGGCGGGCACCACGGCGCCCAAGGCGGCCGCTTCCTCCACCGTCGCGGCGACCAGCACGTCCGCGGCGGCGACCAGCAGCGCGGGGGCCCGTTCGGTGCCGGTGCGAGTGCTCAACAACAGCATGGTGGCCGGGCTCGCGGCCAAGACGGCCAACCAGCTCTCGTCGAACGGGTGGACGATCGCGGAAACCGGGAACTATCCGGGGTCGAATATCCCGAAAACCACCGTTTATTACGGGAACTCGCCCGGTGACAAGGAGGCGGCCCAGGCGATCGCCGACGAGCTCGACGCGGCCGTGGCGCCGAAATCGAGCGCGATCGGGGATTCGGCGCCGGGTGTAACCGTGATCGTCACGGGTAACTGACGGGTGTAGCCGCCGTTCGCGTGCATCGGACGGGAAAGTAGACGGGCGGCCCGGTCGGGGGCGCGAAACGGCGGGCGTGGCATCATTCTGTCCGGTAACGAACGTGTCCACCCAGCTTTACTCGTAAACTCGGTACTCGTAAAGGAGTTCCCCGATGGCCCCGTCCACTACTCGACGCCCGTCCTGGCGGACTGCGACCCCGCTGCTCGCGGTCGCGGTCTTCGGCCTCGCCGCCTGCACGAACAGCCAGGAGTCGAGTGACGTCAAGGGCACCACGCCGCCGGTGTGGACCGGTTCTCCCGCTCCGGCGGGCCAGCAGACCACCGAGCACGGCACGCCGCACACCGATCCCGGAGTGAACGTGGAGCTGAAAGACCCGTCGGGGGCCTCGGTCGGTACCGCGAACTTCGCCAAGGACGGCAGTCATCTCCAGGTCACCGTGGAGGCGCACGGGCTGCGTCCCGGCTTCCACGGCCTGCACGTGCACCAGGTGGGCAAGTGCGAGGCGAACTCGGTCGCCCCGACCGGCGGCCCGGCGGGTGACTTCCTCTCGGCCGGTGGCCATCTGCAGGTCGGCAGCGCCAACGCGCACCCGGCCAGCGGTGACCTGACCTCGCTCGAGGTGCGTTCCGACGGCTCCGCGAAGCTGGTCACCACCACAGACTCGGTCACGTTGGACGAGCTGAAGGGCAAGGCCCTGATCATCCACGCTGACGCCGACAACTTCGGCAACATCCCCAATCGCTATGTCCGCGCCGACGGCGTCGCGGGCCCGGATGAGACGACACTGGCGACCGGCGATGCTGGCGGTCGTGTCGCCTGTGGCGTCATTCAGTAGAACGGTGTCATATGGCCGGGGCAGGAATCGAACACGTTCCCTTCGGTGGCTCGCCCCGGCCCACCATCGGGGTCGAATGGGAGATCGCCTTGGTCGACAAGGTGACCCGCGACCTGTCGAATACCGCGGCGGCAGTCTTCGACGCGGTCGGTGATCTGCGCGCCCACGACGGCACCCCGCAGGTGACCAAGGAACTGCTGCGCAACACCGTGGAGATCGTCACGGGCGTGCACGACACGGTGGGCGCGGCGGTGGAGGACCTGACCGGCACCATGGACACCGTGCGGCGCGCGGCCGACCCGCTCGGCGTCGACCTGTTCTGCGCGGGTACCCATCCCTTCGCCCAGTGGTCGGCGCAGCAGCTGACCCGCTCGGAGCACTACGACGAGCTGATCGAGCGCACCCAGTGGTGGGGCCGCCAGATGATGATCTGGGGCGTGCACGTGCACGTCGGAGTGTCCCACCGCGACAAGGTCTTTCCGATCCTGAACTCGCTGCTGCTGTCCTACCCGCATCTGCTCGCGCTGTCGGCGTCCTCGCCGATGTGGTCCGGTGCGGACACCGGCTACGCCAGCAACCGGACGCTGATGTTCCAGCAATTGCCGACCGCGGGCCTGCCGTTCCAGTTCGAAAACTGGACGCAATTCGAGCATTTCGTGCACGACCAGCTCAAGACCGGGGTGTTCACGCAGCTCGGCGGCATGCACTGGGATATTCGCCCGGCGCCGAAGTGGGGCACGATCGAGGTGCGGGTGTGCGATGGGATCTCCACGCGCGCCGAACTGGCCGCGATGGCCGCGCTCATCCACTGCCTGATCGTCGACCTGGATCGCCGCGTCGTGGAGGGCGAGACCATGCCCACCCTTCCACCGTGGCATGTGCAGGAGAACAAGTGGCGGGCCGCCCGCTACGGGCTGGACGCGATCGTCATCACCGACGCCGACAGCAACGAGCGGCTGGTCACCGACGACCTCGACGACCTGCTGAACCGGCTGGAGCCGACGGCGGCGCGGATCGGCTGTGCCGACGAACTCGCGCTGGTCGCCGAGATCCCGAAGCGGGGCGCCTCGTATCAGCGGCAGCGCCGGGTTGCCGCGGCGTCGCAGGGCGATTTGGTCGCGGTGGTGGACGCGCTGGTCAAGGAGCTGAACCAGTAGGGAACCGGCGCGGGTGCGTCGGTTGCTGTTCAGCTGGCCAGGGGGATGCCGTTCACCCCCTGTTTACTATGGTCGTCGTGCTTGTCGAAAACCCGGGTGCCAGAGTAGGAAGCGCGGTAGTGCGCAGTCGCGAGCCGCGCACTCGGTCCTGGGTCGTGGCTGCCGTGGCCGCGGTGCCCGCCGTGCTGATCGCGTTGCAGATCGTCGCCATCGGACAGGGTTTCGAAGGGCCGCTGGACAGCCTCTGGCGGGACTATGTCGGCACGCCCAAGTCCATGTCGGTTCCGTGGGCGGGGCTGATCCTTGCGCTGGTGGGTGTTTCGGTCCGGCGCAGACTGGTCGCGGTCGGTGCCGCGGTTGCCATCGATGTGGTGTGGGCCGGAGTTCGTTTGCTGGCCGGGGAACCGTTCGCGATCGGCAACGGCCCGGTGATCGTGCTCACCGCGTTGGCGCTGCTGGCCTGGCTGCGCTGGACGGGCGCCGAACGGCGCGACGCACTGCACGCGGCCGCGCTCGGCGCGCTGCTCATCCTGGCCACCAAAGTCGGCGACGTGTGGCTGCACATCACCGTCATCGCAAGGCCGACAGTGCTCGACGAGTACGTGATCCTGGCCGACCACGCGCTGGGCGATCCGTCCTGGGTACTCGGCCGCGCGATCGACGCGCTCGGGCCGGTGGTCTACGGGGTGCTGCACTGGGTCTACATCGAGCTGCCCGTGGCGGCGATCGTGGTGGCCGTGTGGCAGTTGCGCGGGGTGGTGTCGTCGGGACGCTGGCCGTCGCACTACCTGGTGCGCACATTTCTCGTGCTCGGGTTGATCGGCCCGCTGGTGTACGTGCTGTTCCCGGTTGTGGGGCCGATGTTCGCGTATGGACCGGACGGCGACGGGTTGCAGTTGGGCAACTATTGGCCGGGCGTCGTGCCGCCGATCGACCGGAATCCGATGCCGCTGCCGTTCGACGCCGCGATCCCGCGCAACTGCATGCCGTCCATGCATACGGCCTGGGCGCTGTCGGTCTTCCTGCACACCCGCCGCGACATCGACGGCACGCTCGCGCCCCGCTGGCTGCGGTGGGGTGGCGCGTTCTGGCTGCTGGCCACCCTGGCGGCCACCCTCGGCTTCGGCTACCACTACGGCGTGGACCTGGTGGCGGGTGCGGTGCTGTGCCTCACGGTCGAGTCCACGCTGCGCGAGCCGGAACGCGGCTGGGGATGGTTCCGGATCCGGCTGGTCGCCGCCGGTGCGGCGGTGCTGGCCGCGCTGCTGCTGTCCTACCGGTATCTCGCCGTGCCGATGGCCGAGTACCCGGTGCTCGCCGGCACGGTCCTGCTCGGGCTGCTGGCCGGGCTGGCCTCCGGGTTCCACGCGACCTGGTTCGCGAGCGTGCGGGCACCGCGGCCGGAGCCGCGGGAGGTGGAGCACGCCGCGCGCTGAGCGCGGGTTACCCGGCTAGTCGACGTCGTCGTCGCGCATCTCGTTGACGCGCAGCAGCCCGTCGCGGTGGCGCTGCTCGCGGTAGGCGGTGCGGCCGATGAGGTGGGCGATCACCGGTGCGGTGAGCAGCGTGAACAGCCCGACCAGCGCCAGCGCCCACACGTCGCCGTGTCCGCGCAGTTGGATCGCGGCGCCCGCCAGCACCAGGATCAGCCCGATCACCTGGGGTTTGGTCGCGGCGTGCATCCGGGTCAGGGTGTCCGGGAAGCGCACGAGTCCGATCGCGGCGGTGAGCGCGAGCGTCGAGCCGAACAGGATCAGGAAGCCCGCGAGCGCGTGCCAGAGGTTCATGTGTCGTCCCGCACCCGGAAACGGGACACCGCCGCCGAGCCGAGGAACCCCACCAGCGCCAGCGCGACGATCGCCGGGATCGGCGCGGTATCGGCGCTGTAGGCCGCCCACACGGCCAGCCCGGAGGCGGCGATGGCCATCAGCGAGTCGACGCCGACGACTCGGTCCAGCGTGCTCGGGCCGACCACGACGCGATAGGTGGTCAACAGGGCGGCGGCGGTCAGCAAGACGGCGGCGAGAATGGCGACGATCGTCATGGGGTCACCTCCGGTGGCGAGGTCGGTCGGGCGAACGGCCATCCGGTCGGGCGCTCCAACCCTTCGATCAGCAGTCGTTCCAGCCGCCGGGTGGTCCGATAGAACTTGTCCACGGCGGCGTCGCTGCCGACGTCGAGGACGTGGACATAGACCACACAGCGCCTGCGGTCGATCTCCAGCACCATGGTGCCGGGAATCAGGTTGAGCAGATCGGCCCACAAGACGAGCACCAGATCCGACCCCGTGCCGGAGTACACCCGCAGCACCCCGGACACCGGCGTCGGAGCCGGGCGGATCGCGAACCAGGCGACCTGGAGACTCGACTCCACCGCGTAATACACGCTGGCCAGGATCAATTCGATGAGCGGAAGCAGGCTCAGCCGTCCGGTCACCGGCACGCGCGGCAGCGGCAGCGCCACCATGATCAGTGCCCCGACCACCAGCCCGCCCAGCAGGTTGGCCACGCTGAGATCGCCCCACAGCGCGATCCAGACGAGGGCGAGCCAGCCCAGAATGGCGATCCGCACCACCGTGTCGCGCCGTGTGCCGCGCGTGGCCTGCTCGTCGGTCATCGCAACGCTCCAGGGTCGTCCGG
>NZ_BAGF01000082.1 GCF_000308755.1 Nocardia pneumoniae NBRC 100136 | reverse complement strand
GTGCCGAGCCGGACGGCGGTCGTGCGAGATCGCGCTGGGCGCCGTGCGAATCGACTAGTAGGAAGGTGACTCGTGGACTCGTTCAATCCCACCACCAAGACTCAGGCGGCCCTGACCGCCGCACTGCAGGCGGCCTCCGCCGCGGGCAATCCGGAGATCCGTCCGGCGCACTTGCTGGTGGCGTTGCTGGATCAGACCGACGGCATCGCCGCGCCCTTGCTGAAGGCCGTCGGAACCGATCCGGCGACCGTGCGACGCGAGGCACAGGACATCGTGGACCGGCTTCCCCGGGCGACCGGCGCCACCACCTCGCCACAGCTGGGCCGGGAGGCGCTGGCCGCGATCACCGCCGCTCAGCGCCTGGCCACCGAACTCGGCGACGAGTACGTCTCCACCGAGCACGTCATGGTCGGTCTCGCCGACGGCGACTCCGACGTGACGATGCTGCTGGAGAAGTACGGCGCCACCGCGGACGCGCTGCGTTCGGCGTTCACCTCCGTGCGCGGCAGCGCCCGGGTGACCAGCCCCGATCCGGAAGGCACCTACCAGGCGCTGGAGAAGTACTCCACCGACCTCACCGAGGCCGCCCGCACCGGCAAGCTCGACCCGGTGATCGGACGGGACACCGAGATCCGCCGTGTGGTCCAGGTTTTGAGCCGCCGCACCAAGAACAACCCGGTGCTGATCGGCGAGCCCGGCGTCGGCAAGACCGCGATCGTCGAGGGCCTGGCCCAGCGCATCGTGGCGGGCGACGTTCCGGAGTCGTTGCGCGGCAAGTCCGTCGTGGCGCTCGATCTCGGCGCGATGGTCGCCGGCGCGAAGTACCGCGGTGAATTCGAGGAACGGCTCAAGGCCGTGCTGGAGGACATCAAGAACAGCGCGGGCCAGATCATCACGTTCATCGACGAGCTGCACACCATCGTCGGCGCGGGCGCCACCGGCGAATCGGCGATGGACGCGGGCAACATGATCAAGCCGATGCTGGCGCGCGGTGAGCTGCGCCTGGTCGGCGCGACGACGCTGGACGAGTACCGCAAGCACATCGAGAAGGACGCCGCTTTGGAGCGGCGCTTCCAGCAGGTAATGGTCGGGGAGCCGTCGGTGGAGGACACCATCGGCATCCTGCGCGGCATCAAGGAGCGCTACGAGGTGCACCACGGCGTGCGCATCACCGACTCCGCGCTGGTCGCCGCCGCCGCGCTGTCGGACCGCTACATCACTTCCCGATTCCTGCCGGACAAGGCGATCGACCTGGTCGACGAGTCCGCGTCGCGGTTGCGCATGGAGATCGACTCCCGTCCGGTGGAGATCGACGAGGTGGAGCGCGCGGTGCGGCGCTTGGAGATCGAAGAGGTGGCGTTGAGCAAGGAGACCGACGAGGCCTCCAAGCAGCGGCTGGACAAGCTGCGCGCCGAACTGGCCGACGCCAGGGAGCGGCTCAACCAGCTGACCACCCGCTGGCAGAACGAGAAGAACGCGATCGATCAGGTGCGCGGGCTGAAGGAGCAGCTGGAAGCGCTGCGCGGTGAATCGGAGCGCGCCGAGCGCGATGGCGATCTGGGCAAGGCGGCCGAGCTGCGTTACGGCCGCATCCCCGCGCTGGAGAAGCAGCTCGCCGAGGCCGAGAAGTCTTCCGCGGCGGCGGGAGACGGCGAGGTCATGCTGAAGGAGGAGGTCGGGCCCGATGACATCGCCGAGGTGGTGTCGTCGTGGACCGGCATTCCGGTGGGCCGCATGCTCGAAGGCGAGACGCAGAAACTGCTGCGCATGGAGCAGGAGCTGGGCCGTCGCGTGGTCGGGCAGGCCGAGGCGGTGCGGGCGGTGTCCGACGCGGTGCGCCGGTCGCGCGCCGGCGTCGCCGACCCGAACCGCCCGACCGGGTCGTTCATGTTCCTCGGCCCGACCGGTGTCGGCAAGACCGAGCTGGCGAAGGCCTTGGCGGACTTCCTGTTCGACGACGAGCGCGCCATGGTCCGCATCGACATGAGCGAGTACAGCGAGAAGCACTCGGTCGCCCGGCTGGTCGGCGCACCGCCCGGTTACGTCGGCTACGACCAGGGCGGCCAGCTCACCGAGGCGGTGCGGCGCAGGCCCTACACGGTGGTGCTGTTCGACGAGATCGAGAAGGCGCACCCGGACGTGTTCGACATCCTGCTGCAGGTGCTCGACGAGGGCAGGCTCACCGACGGCCAGGGTCGCACCGTGGACTTCCGCAACACGATCCTCATCCTCACCTCCAACCTGGGTGCGGGTGGCGATCGCGAGTTCGTGATGAACGCGGTCCGCTCGGCGTTCAAGCCGGAGTTCCTCAACCGCTTGGACGACGTGGTCATCTTCCATGCCCTCGACGAGGAGCAGTTGGAGAGCATCGTCGACATCCAGCTCGACCAGCTGCAGAAGCGGTTGTCGCAGCGCAGGCTGAAGCTGGACGTCACCGATTCGGCCCGGTTCTGGCTCGCGGTCCGCGGCTACGACCCCGCCTACGGCGCCCGCCCGCTGCGCAGGCTGATCCAGCAGGCCATCGGCGACACCCTCGCCAAGGAACTGCTCGCGGGCGAGGTCACCGACGGCGACAACGTCAAGGTGACGGTCGCGCCGGACGGTGACGGCCTGATCGTCGGCAGGTGAGTTCTCGCCCACTGTGGAGGTCCGCGCCTCCACAGTGGGCGACGCGCAATCCGCCCCTGTCGGCCGGGGAACGCCTGGTGGCAAATACCACCTACGCTGGAATGCATGACCAACCCGAACGATCCGTGGGGACAGCGGCCGGAGGATGCGCCGACCGAGCACCTGGGTCCGCCGGGGAAGTCCGGGTACGGGGAACCGGCGCACACCGCGGAGTACACCGAGGCGTACGGCGTCGGCGCGCCCTCGGAATACCCTCCCACCGAGCAGTACGGCGCATGGGCGCAGCCGGGGCCGAATGCCACCCGAGAGTTCCCGTCCTACGACGCGCAGTGGGCCGCCTACCAGGGCGGTGGCGACAACCGGTGGGCGGGCACGACGGTGCCGCCCGGCGGCGCTCCGCCGCAACAGCCGGGCCCGCCACGGCGCAATACCGGTCTGTGGATCGCGCTCGGTCTCGGCGTCGTGCTGCTGATCGGCGCGGTCGGCGTCGTGGCCGGGATGCTGCTCGGCGGCAGCGACTCCGATTCGAGTGACACCGCGGCGTTTTCGTCGGCGCCGGTCACGACCAGGTCGGCGCCCGGCACCAGGACCGGTGCGCCCACCCCGCCGAGCGGGCTGCCGAGCGTGCCCGGCCTCGGCGATGTCGATGGCCTCGGCACGACCATGGGGACCATCACCGGCAACGACGGGGGCACGCTCACGGTGGACACGGTGCTCGGCAACACCATCACCGTCCGCACCGACGCCAGCACCCAGGTGATCTCGCTGTCCGGCACCAAGGTGTCCGATCTGCCCACCGGCGAGCTGGTGCTGATCCAGGGCGACAAAGCGGCGGACGGATCCATCCAGGCCAAGGTCATCATCGGCACCTCGCTGCCCGGCGGTGGACGATGA
>NZ_BAGF01000083.1 GCF_000308755.1 Nocardia pneumoniae NBRC 100136 | reverse complement strand
CCGCGGGCAACGCGGGCGCGGGGCTGTCCGGCGGGCTCGAGGGTGCGTCGAGCGCCGGTGCGCAGTGGGGCTCGAGCCTGGACAGCGGAGTCAGCGGCGGTATCGATGCTGGTACGCACGCGACCTCCGGTCTGTCCACGGGCCTCGACACCACGTCCGGGCTCGGTGGTGGACTGAACTCGACTGTCGGCGGCGCGGCGGACGCGGGTGCCGGACTCGGTGGCTCGGCGAGCGGCGCCACGCACGGCGCGGTGGACACCGGGGCGGGTCTCGGTGGCAGCGTCGGCTCGACCGCGCACACTTGGTCCTCGCTGGATGTGTCGAGCGCCTTCGGTTCGGGTCTGGACAGCACCACGGGTGCGCAGACCGACGCGGGCCTGTTCGGCGACGCGCACGCGGGCACGGATCTCTCCGGTTCGGCGGGTGCCGACCTGACGGGCGACACTTTCCTGCACTGACAGTTGACCGGTTCGACGGAAAGAGGTCCATACCGCGATGGGGACGCCCGCGCCGAACGCCACACCACCGGCGGTACCGCTGCTATCGGTACTCGGTGAGACCATCGCGGCGGCGCGCGCCGCGGGCCGCAACGATCTGGTCGGCCGCCTCGAGGTGGCGGCCGACCGGGTCCGTGACCCGCGCAGGCGCATCGTCGTCGCCGGGCAGCTGGACCAGGGGAAGAGCCGTTTCGTCAATGCGCTGCTGAACCTGGACATCTGCCCGGTCGGCGACGACGCCACCACCACGGTGCCGATGCTGCTCTCGCACGGCTCCGAGCCGCGAGCCGAGCTGGTGCTCGCGGCGCACGGCGACTCGAGCGGTGCGGAGACCAGAGTCGCCGTGCCGATCGCGGAGATCGGTGCGATCGACCCGCGATCGCCCTTGGCGCAGGGGCGGCGGATCGTGCGTCTGGAAGTTCAGATTCCCAACGCGCTGCTGGCCGACGGCATCCTCCTGGTCGACACTCCCGGCGTCGGCGGCCACGGCAACGCCCACGCCGCCGGTGTGCTCGGGATGGTGCCCGCCGCCGACGCGGTGCTGGTGCTGTCGGACGCCTCCACCGAGCTCACCGAGCCGGAGCTGGCCTTCCTGCGCCAGGTGCGCGAGCTGTGCCCGACGGTCGCGCTGCTGCTCACCAAGACCGACCTGTACCCGCACTGGCGCCAAGTGCACGAAGCGGATCTGGGCCATCTCGCGCGTGCCCGCCTCGACGTGCCGGTGATCCCGGTCTCGTCGCTGTTGCGCAGCCACGCGATGGCGTTGCAGGACAGCCAGCTGGGTGTCGAATCCGGGTTCGGCGTGCTCTACCAATTCCTGCGCGACCAGGTCGTGGCACGCGACCAAGTGGCCACACGTACTGCGGTCGCCCGCGACATCCGCTCCGCGGCGGAACATCTCGCGCTCGCGCTGGGCAGCGAGCTGGTCGCCGTCCGGGATCCGGCCCAAGGCGCGGCGGCGGTGCGGGAACTGCAATCCGCCCGCACGGCCGCCGAGGAACTGCACCGCAGAACCGCCGCGTGGCAGCAGACCCTCGCCGACGGCATCACCGACCTGGCTGGAGATGTCGACCACGATCTGCGCGACCGGTTGCGCACCATCGCCAGGACCACCGAGGAATGGATCGACGAGCACGATCCCGGCAGGCACTGGGATCGCATCGCCGAACACCTCACCGGCACGGTCGACACCGCGCTCGGGGACAACCTGCTGTGGACCCACTCCCGCGCGATCGAGCTCGCCGAACGGGTCGCCGAGCATTTCTCCGAGTTGGGCGCCGTCGACCTGCCGGACGTGCGGCCCGGCCTGCGCGCCGACACCGGCCGCGCCATCTCCGGCACGCTCGCCGATCTGGAACCCGACATCGGCTTCGGCAGCAAGCTGCTCGTCGGCATGCGCGGCTCGTACGGCGGCGTGCTGATGGTGGGCCTGGCCAGTACCTTCGCCGGGCTCGCGATGCTCAACCCGATCTCGATCGGTGCCGGACTCGTGGTGGGCGGCAAAGCCTTCCGGGACGACAAGCAGGCCAGGCTGGCCAAGCGGCGCAACGAGGCGAAGGCGGCGGTGCGCCGCTTCGTCGACGACGTGGCGTTCCAGGCGGGCAAGGAGTCGAAGGATCGCCTGCACCGCATCCACCGTGCGCTGCGCGATCACTACGCCGGCGTCGCCGAGCGCAGCCTCCGCTCGATCGATGAGTCGCTGCGTGCCGCGCAGGAGGCGGCGAGCATGGTCGCCACCCGCCGCGCCGAGCGTGGCGCACAGCTCGAACAGCAGCTGCGCGTGGTCGCCGAGCTGCGCCGATATGCCGATGCCATGCAGACCGCACTACCGAGGGGACCCGCCGGTACGGTAGCCCCGTGAGGGAGCGGAGCGAGCGAACCATGGACACAGCGGAGCACTCGCTCATGCCGGAGCCGAGCGTCAGCGAGGCGCAGGCATGAGGGAGCCTCAGCGAGTGAACCGAGGATACGGCGGCGCGGCGGCGCACGACGAAGCCGAGCGCAGGCCGGGCGCGGGCGTGAGACGCGAAAGTGGCGCGGTGCCCAGCATCGTCGCCGAGGCGCATCGGCTGGTCGGTGCGGCGCAGGCGGCGCTGGCGAGCGAGCCGCGGCCGCGCGCGCTGCTGGCCGACTGCGCCCGACGACTGGACCAGCCGTTGCGTGTGGCGCTGGCCGGTTCGATCAAGGCGGGCAAGTCGACGCTGCTGAATTCCCTTGTCGGGCAAGACATCGCACCCACGGACGCGACCGAGTGCACCAGGGTGGTCACGTGGTACCGGTACGGCTCCACCCCGAGCGTGACCGCGTACGCCGCCGACGGCGCCCGCGCGCACGTCGTGGTCCGGCGCGGCAGTGGAACGCATGGGCTGACCTTCGACCTGGATCGGCTCAACTGGAGCGCCCCTATGCCGCGCGAGGTCGACCACCTCGAGGTCGAATGGCCCGCGGCGGCGCTCGCGCACACGACCATCATCGATACGCCGGGGACGTCGTCGCTGTCGCGGGAGGTATCCCGGCGCACCACACGGCTGTTGACGCCAGGGGAGGACGACGAGCGGGCCGAGCAGGGCATCGCCATACCGGGCGCCGACGCGGTCGTGTATCTGCTGCGCAGGCTGGACGCGGCGGATGTGCAGTTCCTGGAGCGCGTCGGCGCGGGGACCGCGGCGGCCAACGGTGGTCCGGGGTCGGCGGGTCCGCTCGGCATCGTCGGCGTGGTTTCCCGCGCGGACGAGATCGGCGCGGGTCGGATCGACGCGTTGCACTCGGCGCGGGAGGTCGCGGCGCGTTTTGCCGGGGAACTCGAGCGAACCGGCTTGTGCCAGGCCGTGATCCCGGTCGCGGGGCTGCTGGCGTTCGCCGCGGCGACGCTGCGTCAGCAGGAGTTCGCCGCGTTCGAGGCACTGGCGAGCCTGCGCGTCAACGAGCTGGAGGCCGCGCTGCTGTCGGCGGATCGCTTCGCGCGCGCGGCCGTTCCGCTGCCGGTGCCGCCGGAACTGCGCGCGCAACTCGCCGAACGATTCGGCCTGTTCGGTATCCGCATGGCGGTCACCCTGATTCGCCTCGGGGTGCGCGATTCGGCCACGCTCGCCGCCGAATTGACCAGCCGCAGCGGGGTCGACGAACTGCGCTCGGTGCTCGACATCCAGTTCGGCCAGCGGGCCGACCAGCTCAAGGCGCATTCCGCGCTCACGGCGTTGGCCAGGGTGCTCACCGCCTACCCGGGCACACCGGCCGACCGCGTGTTGCCCCGGGTGCGCACGCTGCTCGCGGACGTGCACGGTTTCGCCGAGCTACGCCTGCTCGGCCGCTTGCGCACCGACGAACTTGCCTTGCCCGCGGACGATCTCACCGAGCTGCATCGCCTCATCGGCGGCTCGGGCATCGCACCCCATCTGCGCCTCGGCCTGCCGATCGACGCCGCGCCCGCGGTGCAGCGCGCCCACGCCGTCGCGGCGGTCCGGAAATGGCGCGCCCGCGCCCGCCATCCCCTCGCCGATCAGTTCACCGTCACCGCCTGCCTCACGGCGGCACGCAGCGCGGAAGGCGCTCTGAGTCTGCTGCCGGAATAACGCCTCCTGCCTGGTGCGTCGAGGCATCCAGCCGCCCTCCCGCGGTGGCCTCCGGCGTGCCGAGACGCCTGGTCGCGGACGGTGTAGCCGACGTGGCGCCGGGTATGCCGCCGATAGCGAGAGGAGGCAACGATGAGCCAAGAGGATGTCGTACACGAACTGCTCGTCCGGGCGGGCACGGGGTACGCCGAAGAAGCCGGTATCACGCTCGAGGACAAACCGTCCGCGCTGTTCCAGCTGCTCATGCTCGCCCAGCTGCTCAGCACCCGAATCTCCGCCGAGATCGGGGTAGCGGCCGCACGGGAGCTGATCGCCAACGGCTACCGCACGCCGCACCGGGTCGCGGACGCGGATTGGCAGGAGCTGGTGGACGTGCTCGACCGGGCGAACTACGTCCGGTACGACGAGAGCGCCGCGACCCGTCTGGGCGCCAATGCGTCGCGCGTGCTCGACCGGTATCACGGAGACCTGCGTGAACTCGCGAAGAAGGCGGAGCGCGATCCGAAGCGTGCCGCCGAATTGCTGCAGGAGTTCCAGGGCATCGGCCCGACCGGAAGCGACATCTTCCTGCGCGAAGTCCAGGACATCTGGACGTGGGTGCGGCCGTACTTCGACGAGCGGGCGCTGCGCGGCGCCAAACGCGTCCAGCTGCCGGAGGATCCCGCCCGGCTGGGCGACCTCGCACCGAACCACCACACCGCGGAGCTCGCCGCCGCGCTCGTGCGGGTGACGCTGGACGAGAAGATCGCCGACGACGTCCTCGCCTCCGCCCCGTGATGGGGCGAGCGCTCAGACCGGTGTGACAGCGCGGGCGCGCGGGTCGATCAGGATCTTCGCGTGCCGCTCCGGGTTGCCGAGAGCGGTGAAGGCGTCCGCAACGCCTTCCAGCCCGACGGTCGCGGTGATCAACGGGCTCGGATCGACTTTTCCGTCGGCGAGCATGTGCAGGGTGTCGCGGAACTCGCCCGGGTCGTAGCCGAGCACGAACCGCAGTTCGATCTCCTTGTTGATCGCCATCGCGGGATGGAACCGGTCTGCCTCCATGCACACGCCGACCACGACCACACGTGACAGTGGCGGCGCCGCCGTGAGGATCTGATCGATGATCCCGGGCACGCCCACGCATTCGAAGATCACCGGCCCCGCCGGTCCCGCGTTCAGGGTGTGCGCCAGCCGGAAGACATACCACCACGGCAGGCCGGGGAGCCGCCGGAGCCGTTCCATGGTGTCGAAACCCAGGCCGAGGATGTCGGTGACGCCTTTGATCCGCCCCTTCTGCGGAGCGGCTTCCCACGGCGACTCGGTCGCCGGGTCGACCACGACGTCGGCGCCGCAGGCGGTCGCGAGTTGGCGACGGCGGGGTGAGAAATCGCTCGCCACCACGGTGCGCACGCCCGCGGCCTTCAGCATGCTGATGACCGCGAGGCCGATCGGCCCGCAGCCGATGACGAAGGCGGTCCGGCCCGTGCCGACCCGGCCCTTGCGCACGGCGTGCCAGGCCACCGCCATCGGTTCGGTCAGCGCGGCGTGCTCGGCGGACAAGCCGTTGGGCACCGGCATGGTCATCGATTCCTGGACCACCACCTGTTCGGCATAGCCGCCGGGCGCCGCGGCCGAAAGCCCGACCAGATGCGGTTGCGTGCCGTGCCGCACGATCGGCAGGGCGACCACCGGGGTGCCCGTCTTCCACCGCCTGCGGCAGTCGGGGCCGTATTCGACGACCGTGCCGCTGAATTCGTGTCCGAGCACCACGCTCTGCTCCGAGCGCATGAAGTGCTCGTATCCGGTCGCCACCGCCAAGTCGGCCAATTCGTCGGCGTGCGTGCGGGCGTGCAGGTCCGAGCCGCAGATGCCGCAGCGGGTCACCTCGATCAGCACCTGGCCGGGCCCGGGACGCGGTGTGGGCAGTTCGGCGACCTCGAACTCGGCGGCGGTGACGACGGCGGCCCTCATGGCGACTCCTCGGATCGACGGCGCGGGCCCGGTCGGGCCGCCCTGGTCGTCACCCTAGTGCGGGGACCGGCCTGGACGAGCTGAACCGTCACGCGCTGATCGCGGCTTCCTCGGCCGCGCGGCGGTCACCCGACGCGCCATCCGTCTCCTGCTCCGGGAATTATTCGCGCGGATCGCCCGTTGAGCATGACAACAAGATTGAGTGTGACCGGCTCAAGTTTCGGTTGACTCCCGACCTCCTGCCGATGCAGGATTGAGTCGACCACGCTCAGTGTTGCTGGGGCCGTGCTCCGTGAGGTGCGAGGGGCGAGGTCTCGCGGTGCCCGGCATGGGCGCCGAAGGGCGGTTGTTCGCCCAGCACCGACACAGATTTGTACGTCAACTAGGAGGAAACACAATGGCTCGTGCGGTCGGAATCGACCTCGGGACCACGAACTCGGTCGTCTCCATTCTCGAAGGCGGAGAGCCGGTCGTCGTCGCCAACTCGGAAGGATCGCGCACCACCCCGTCGATCGTCGCGTTCGCGAAGAACGGCGAGGTACTGGTCGGCCAGCCGGCCAAGAACCAGGCCGTCACCAACGTCGACCGCACCATTCGCTCCGTCAAGCGGCACATCGGCACCGACTGGTCGGTGGACATCGACGGCAAGAAGTACACCGCGCAGGAGATCAGCGCCCGCGTGCTGATGAAGCTCAAGCGCGACGCGGAGGCCTACCTCGGTGAGGAGATCACCGACGCGGTCATCACCGTGCCGGCCTACTTCGAGGACTCGCAGCGTCAGGCGACCAAGGAGGCAGGCCAGATCGCGGGCATGAACGTGCTCCGCATCGTCAACGAGCCCACCGCGGCCGCGCTCGCGTACGGCCTGGACAAGGGCGACAAGGAGCAGACCATCCTGGTCTTCGACCTCGGTGGCGGCACCTTCGACGTCTCGCTGCTGGAGATCGGCGAGGGCGTCGTCGAGGTCCGCGCTACCTCGGGTGACAACCACCTCGGTGGCGACGACTGGGACGAGCGGGTCGTCAAGTGGCTGGTCGACAAGTTCAAGGCCAGCTCGGGCATCGACCTGACCAAGGACAAGATGGCCATGCAGCGGCTGCGTGAGGCCGCCGAGAAGGCCAAGATCGAGCTGAGCTCCTCGCAGAGCACCTCGATCAACCTGCCCTACATCACCGTCGACGCCGACAAGAACCCGCTGTTCCTCGACGAGCAGCTGACCCGCGCCGAGTTCCAGAAGATCACCTCGGACCTGCTCGACCGCACCCGCGCGCCGTTCCAGTCCGTGATCAAGGACGCGGGCATCAAGGTGTCCGACATCGACCACGTCGTGCTGGTCGGCGGTTCCACCCGCATGCCCGCCGTCACCGACCTGGTGCGCGAGCTGACCGGCGGCAAGGAGCCGAACAAGGGCGTGAACCCGGACGAGGTGGTCGCCGTCGGCGCCGCGCTGCAGGCCGGTGTGCTCAAGGGTGAGGTCAAGGACGTCCTGCTGCTCGACGTGACCCCGCTGTCGCTGGGCATCGAGACCAAGGGCGGCGTGATGACCAAGCTCATCGAGCGCAACACCACCATCCCGACCAAGCGCTCGGAGACCTTCACCACGGCCGACGACAACCAGCCGTCGGTGCAGATCCAGGTGTTCCAGGGTGAGCGCGAGATCGCCTCGCACAACAAACTGCTCGGCTCCTTCGAGCTGACCGGCATCCCGCCGGCCCCGCGCGGCGTGCCGCAGATCGAGGTCACCTTCGACATCGACGCCAACGGCATCGTGCACGTCACCGCGAAGGACAAGGGCACCGGCAAGGAGAACACGATCAAGATCCAGGACGGCTCCGGCCTGTCCAAGGAAGAGATCGACCGGATGATCAAGGACGCCGAGGCGCACGCCGCCGAGGACAAGGCCCGCCGCGAGGAGGCCGAGACCCGCAACCAGGCCGAGTCGCTGGTGCACCAGACCGAGAAGTTCATCAAGGAGAACGAGGACAAGGTCCCTGCGGACGTCAAGTCCAAGGTCGAGGCGGCCATCGCCGAGGCGAACACGGCCCTCAAGGGCACCGACATCGCCGCGGTCAAGGCGGCCGTGGAGAAGCTGGCGACCGAGTCGCAGGCGCTCGGCCAGGCCATCTACGAGGCCTCGGCCGCGGACGCCGCGGCTTCCGGCGACGGCGCGTCGTCGAGCGCCGCGTCGGATGACCAGGTCGTGGACGCCGAGGTTGTGGACGAGCCGGTCGACACGGAGAAGAAGTGAGCGAGGGAAACGCGGAGAAGGAACCGATCACCTTCGTCGACAACCGGAAGATCGACCCGGAGACCGGGGAGATTCGCGAGCCGGCCGCGGACAACGGCACCGCGGCCGGCCCGGCCCCGGAGTCGGGCAACGGCGCGGAACCGGACAACGGCGGGGAGTCTCAGGCGCTCGCCGACACCATCAGCGGCGAACTCGCCGAGCGCACCGCGGATCTGCAGCGGCTGACCGCGGAGTACGCCAACTACCGCCGCCGGGTCGAGCGCGACCGCAAGACCGCGATCGACGCCGCCAAGGCCTCGGTGGTCACCGAATTGCTGGGTGTGCTCGACGATCTCGACCGGGCGCGAGCGCACGGCGACTTGGAATCGGGTCCGCTGAAGTCGGTGGCCGACAAGCTGGCGGCCGCGCTGCAGAAGCAGGGTCTCGAGGAGTTCGGTTCGGAGGGTGACCCTTTCGATCCGACCCTGCACGAGGCCGTGCAGCACGAGGGTTCCGGCCACGACCCGGTGATCGGCATCGTGATGCGCAAAGGCTATCGCTTCGGCGATAGGGTGCTTCGGCACGCGCTCGTCGGGGTAACCGATGGCGTGGCCGATCTGACGGAAACCACCGAGGCGGCGACCGCCGATCGGGCGACGGAAGAGGCATCGGACGTTGATGCCGACGCGAACGACAATTAAGCACGCGAGAGGAGGAGATGCTCGGTGAGCCAACGGGAGTGGATCGAAAAGGACTTCTACAAGGAGCTGGGTCTCTCCTCCACTGCCTCGCAGGACGAGATCAAGAAGGCCTACCGCAAGCTCGCACGCGACTTGCACCCGGACGCCAATCCCGGTGACACCAAAGCCGAGGAGCGGTTCAAGGCCGTCAGCGAGGCGCATGCCGTGCTGTCGGATCCGGCCAAGCGCAAAGAGTACGACGACACGCGTAAGCTCTTCGCGGGCGGCGGATACAGCCGGGGCGGCTTCGGTTCCGGCGCGGGCGGATTCTCGCAGGAGTTCAACCTCGGCGACATCTTCGGTGGCGCGACCGCGGGCGACGGTGGCCTCGGCGACCTGCTCGGCGGTCTGTTCAACCGGGGTGGCACGCGGACCTCCAGCCGCCCCCGGCGCGGCTCCGACGTGGAGACCGAGACGACTCTCGGCTTCCGGGAGGCGGCCCAGGGCGTCACGGTTCCGCTGCGGATGACCAGCCCCTCGCCGTGCACCACGTGTCACGGCAGCGGCGCCAAGCCGGGGACGAGTCCGCGAGTCTGCCCGGTCTGCAACGGAAACGGCGTGGTCAGCCGCAACCAGGGCGCGTTCGGCTTCAGCGAGCCGTGCGACGAGTGCCGGGGCAGCGGTTCGATCATCGACGATCCGTGCGCCGACTGCCGTGGCAGCGGTATCCAGAACCGCACACGTACCATCACGGTGCGGATTCCCCCTGGAGTCGGTGACGGGCAACGGATCCGGCTGGCCGGTCAGGGCGAGGCGGGGCTGCGTGGGGCGCCCTCGGGCGATCTCTACGTCACCGTTCACGTCAGCCAGGACAAGGTCTTCGGCCGCAACGGCGACGACCTGACCCTGGTGCTTCCGGTCAGTTACGCCGAATTGGTGCTCGGCACCACGGTGTCGGTGCCCACGCTGGAGGGCCGGGTCGGCGTCAAGGTGCCGCCGGGCACCGCCGACGGCCGTACCCTGCGCGTGCGTGGCCGCGGCGTGCCCAAGCGCGGCGGCGGCGCGGGTGACCTGCTGGTGACCGTCAAGGTGGCGGTGCCGCAGAAACTGGACAGTGACGCCGTGGAAGCGCTCGAGCGCTACCGGGAGGCGGAGCGGGCCAGTGGTTTCGATCCACGTGCGGGATGGGCAGGTGCGTGATGTCCTCTGAACCGAAGAACGCGTCCGGCGGGTCGCGCGCCGAGTTCTTCATGATCTCGGTGGCGGCCCAGCTGGCCGGCATGCACGCGCAGACGCTGCGCACGTATGACCGTCTGGGACTGGTTACGCCGCAACGCACTTCGGGCGGCGGGCGGCGCTACTCGGCCAGGGACGTGGAGCTGCTGCGCGAGGTGCAGCGGCTGTCCCAGGACGAGGGCGTCAACCTGGCGGGCATCAAGCGCATCATCGAACTGACCAATCAGGTGGAGGAACTGCGTCAGCAGGTCGCCGAGCTGTCGGCGGAGCTGGAGCGGATGCGGGCGGGGTACCGCCCCGATCTCTCTCCTCCGCAACGCAGTACCGCGTTGGTCGTCTGGCAGCCGCGCAATCGCCGCGACGACAGCAGGCACCGCCGGTAACGACACACCATCAGGCCCCCGGCCTGGCGATCGCGCAGCGCTATCGCCAGGCCGGGGGCCTTGTCGTTCCGGCGTGGTCGCCACCCGATTTGCTGACAGTAAACCAGGATATGTTCGTCGTATATCGTACAAATCACGCCATTTTCGCGCCGAAGCACCTGGGCGTTTTCACCATAGACCGATCGACGGTATCGGCGGTGTTCGGATGCGCCGTGATCGGATCGGCAGTTCCAGAGTTGCCCCACGGTCGCTGGAACAGACCGATCGGGACGTAATTTCGCAAGGGGGCCTTGAGATTTCGGCGGTCATCCGGCCGATTTTGCGCCAGATGCGCCGTCTTGCAGTCGGTTTCTCTGGCGTGTCTCGCTTTCTGCCCTCGTTTTGCTGAAATTGCACGCGTGATGTTCCATCGAAAGATTCCGTAGCTGGCAAACCTCGCCTACACTCCTTGCCATCGGCTGCTGTCGAGTGGCCCCGCAGCACCTCACTCGCCGGCACGGTTCGTGTACGAGTGCGAAATGGGGTTGTGATATCAATGGATTCGCGCACTGTCGCTTTGATCAGAACCACATTCAAGGCGGTTGCTGCGGAGGATGGGGGGCCGGAGAAACTGGCGAGATCGTTCTACGCGATCTTGTTCACCGACTATCCGCACGTCCGCGATTTCTTTCCGGCCGCGATGGACTCCCAGCGCGATCGCCTGGTCAAGGCGATCTCGTATGCGCTGGACCGGTTGGAGGAGCCCGAGAAGCTCCTACCCTTCCTGGCTCAATTGGGCAGGGACCACCGCAAATACGGCGTGCAGGCCGCGCACTACACCGCCGTGGCCACCGCGCTGAAGACGGCCGTCAAGGTGTTCGCGGGAACCGAGATGTGGACCGACGAGGTCGACCGGGCCTGGGACGAGGGTCTGAAGATCATCTCCGACACCATGATCGGCGCGGCGGAGAAGGAGACCACGCCGCCGGTGTGGACCGGCACCGTCATCGAGCGGCGCCAGGTGCTGCGCAACCTGATCATCGTCCGGCTGCAACTCGACCAGCCGATGCGGTATGCCGCGGGCCAATATCTGAGCGTGCAGATTCCGTCGCGGCCGCGCATGTGGCGCTACCTCTCACCCGCCGTGCCCGCGAACGACAACGGTGAGATCGAATTCCACGTCCGTGGCGTGCTCGGCGGCTGGGTCAGCTCGGCCATCGTCGCCCAGACCGCGGTCGGCGACCAGTGGCTGCTCGGGTCGCCGCTCGGTGGGCTCGGCATCCCGCGCAACACCAAGCGCAAGATGCTGATGGTCGGCTGCGGCACCGGCCTGGCACCGCTGCGCGCGCAACTCATGGCGATGGCGCAGCGGCGAACCAATCCGAAGGTGCACCTGTTCGTCGGCGGGCATCATCCGTGCGATCTCTACGATCTGGACACGTTGAACGACCTTGCGATGGCCAACCGCTGGCTCACCGTCACGCCGGTGACCGAACACGAGGACGACCCGTGGTGGCACATCGAACCCGACGAGCCGCGCGGCCCGTGGCCCGGCCTGGAGCCGCGGGTGACCGGGCAGATCGGCAAAGTCGTCGCGAGCTTCGGCCCCTGGGCCGACCGCGACGTGCAGATCGTCGGTTCCCCGTCGATGGTGCAGACCACGAAGTTTCGCCTCATGGCGGCGGGGACGATGGCGAAGAACATCCGCCACGACCCGCTGTTCTGAATGTGCGGCGCCGGGCTGGCTCAGAGTCCCTCGAATTGGATGACTTCCGCCGGGGTTCCGGTTTCGAGCAGTCGCTCGACGGTGGTCTGCACCATCGCGGGGGAGCCGCAGACGAGGACCTGGTGGTCCAGGAACGCGCCGTGCGAGCCGACCACGTCGGCGAGCGTGCCGTAGAGCAGGTCGTCGGATGGGAAGCCGATGTCGACGCGGGACTGCTCGTACCACTCGTCCACCCAGTCCGGGTCCTCCGGGCTCTCCACCACGGGAATCACGGTGAGCCAGGGCAATTCCCCGGCCAGCAGGTACAGCATGTCCTCGGCGTAGAGGTCGCGCGGGTAGCGCGCGCCGACGAACAGATAGGTGCGCGGCGGCTCCGGCTTGCGGGCCAGCTTGAGGATCTGCGCGCGCATCGGCGCCAATCCCGTTCCACCCGCGATCATGACCACCTCGGGGCCGTCCGGGTCCACCCAGAACCCGCCGAGCGGAGCGCTGATCCGCCACTCGTCACCGGGCTGGGTGTCGGCCACGATCGCGCCGCTGCACCAGCCGCCCGGCACCGTGCGCACGTGGAACTCCAGCTTGCCGTCCAGCGAGGGCGGCAGCGCCGGGGAGAGCCTGCGCCGCACGCCGGGGTGCTGCGGCACCCGCACCTCGACCGACTGGCCCGCGGCGAACGGCACGAATTCGCCGATCAACCGGATCACCGCGAGGTCGTGACGCAGCCGATGATGGCCGACCACGGTCGAGGTCCACTCCGGCGCCTCGTGCGCACCGTTGCCGAGCATGCTCGGATCCCCCACCGGGGCCTCCTTCGTTTACACAGGGTCGCAGCTGATGATCTGCTCGGGCGTGCCGACGGCGATGAGCGCGCGCCGGGTGTCCGCGATCATGCGCGCCGACCCGGCGATCTGGATCTGCCGGTCCGCCCACGCGCCGAAGCTCGCGACCACGGCGCCAAGGTTACCGATCAGGCGCCGGTGCATGCCGTACGGTGCGTCCTGCGCTGGATGCGGGTACCACCACGGGTTGGTCTTCTGCTCGCACACCGGCACGACGGTCAGCCACGGGTTGCTCTGCGACAGCTGCCACATGTTCTCCACGTCGTACAGGTCGCAGGGGTAGCGGCCGCCGATGAAGAAGTGCACCCGCGGGTTGATGCCGCGCTGGCCCATCTCGATCAGTTGCGCCCGCAGCGGGGCGATGCCGGTGCCCGCGCCGATCATCAGCACGTCGCGGCCGCTGTCCCGGTCGACGTGCAGGCCGCCCAGTGGCCCGGCGATCTGCCACCGGTCGCCGACCCTGGTCTCGTTGACGATCGCGGGGCTCACCCACCCACCGCGGATCTTGCGCACGTGGAACTCGATCTCGCCGTACGGGTTGGACGGGATGGCCGGGGAGAGGTAGCGCCACATCTTCGGACGCTGCGGCACGCAGACCGGCACGTACTGTCCGGCCTGGTAGGGCACCGGCCCCTCGGACTGCAGGCGCACGATGGCCAGGTCCTCCAACACGCGGCGATGACCAACCACGGTCGCCTCCCAGTACGGCTGGGACTTGTCGGAGTTGGCGCCGATGGCCATGGACGCCGAGATCAGGATGGTGATGTCGCGCCAGCCCTCTTCCAGGCCGCGGTTCCAGGCCGGGCCGTTGTAGACCCGGAACGCGGCCAGCAGGGCGCGCCCCGCGATGTCGTAGTGGGCTGCCTCGACGCCGAACTTGCGGTGGTCGCGGGCGAGTTGCTCGAGGAATTTCTGTGCCCGGTCCCAGTCCTCCAGATGGTCGAGCACGTACTGGATGGCCGTGGCTATCCGCTTGGCCTGCATGTCCATGGCGGGCGGGAACAACTCGCGCAGGCGGGGGTTCTCGGCGAACAAATGTCCGTAGAACGCGCTGACCAACCGCTCGGGTCCATTCGGCGATTCGATCACCGAACGAAAATTGGCGCGGACCAGCGCAGCCGAACGCGCATCCACGACGTCGAGCTTCCTTTCCCTCAGTTCTGCCCGGGGACATACCCGTTACCGGCGGTCTCCCGCCGACAAGTATCCCCGAAAATGCCGTGGTCGTGTTGGGTATAGGGCGTAAGACCGGCCCAAACGGTAATCGGTGGGCAAACGCGGATGTCGCTGACCCGCCCTTCGGGGCCGCGGACGAGCCGCACCGGAACCCTCGCCGCGTCGTCGCGATGAGATGGCCGGTCAGGCCCCGGCGGCAGCACGGACCGCGGGCACGACCTGCTCGGTATAACGACGGATCTGCTCGACCGGTTCCCCGTCGGTCGGCCAGAAGACGAATCCGTCGATCCGCTGGTCGCGGTGCAGTGCCAGCAGGTCGTCGACCCAGCGCTCCGGCGGGCCCTCCAGGAAGCCGTGGTCGGTTCCGTCCGCGGTGATGGTTCCGGACACGTTGTAGACCCGCCGCACCGCCAGCGGGTCGCGGTCGGCCGCCGCGGCGGCGTCGTCGATGCGCCTGCCCGCCTCGTCGAGCAACTCCGGCGGAGCCCACGCGGCCGAGGGCACCCAGCCGTCGGCGAGGCGACCGGTCAGCTCGAGCATGCGCGGTCCCTTGGCGCCGACCCAGATGCCGGGACGGTGGCGCGGAGGTGGGCCTGGGTGAGTGCCCGCGAGCGAGTAGAAGACGCCGGGCACACGGACGGATCGTTCGTCGCTCCACATCGCCCGGATCACCGCGATCGCCTCGGCCAGGGCTCGCAGCGCCTCTCCGCCGGTCCGGCGCGGCCCGCCCATCCCGGCGACGGCATCCCAGAAGGCGCCGGCGCCCAGGCCGAGATGGATCCGGCCGTCGCTGAGGATGTCGAGGGAGGCCACCGACTTCGCGAGGATCGCCGGATCGCGCAACGGAAGGTTGGCCACGTCGGGGAAGAAGCTCACTCGCGTTGTGCGCGCCGCGAGGGCGGTGATCAGCGTCCAGGTGTCCAGGAAGCGGCGCTGGTAGGGGTGGTCCTGGATGCCGATGAGGTCGAGCCCGGACGCGTCGGCGTACGCGCTCAGCTCGGTGAGCTGCCGGTGGTTGTCGGCTTCCGGGATGAGGAAAAGGCCGAATTCGGGCGGTCGGGTGCTCACGCACACCTCCGGGTGGTCTCGCGGGATGTCGATCCAGCGCTGCTCAAATGGCGAGCACGGTCTTGCCACGCGCGCCGGACGCGCCGATGACCGCGGGCCCCTCCGCGAGTGGAACGGTCGCGTCGATCGGTACCACCACGTCGCCTGCCGCCACCCGCTGGATCAGCCGGGCCAATTCGGGTGCTTTCCCCTTGGATTCGATATTGCCGCCCTTGATGGACCGCGCGCGCAAGGCCTCTTCGTCGGCGGCGAAGGTGGTGGAGTAGACCGTCCCGCCGTCGCGGACGATGGTGGTCAGCGCCGCGAGCGCCTCGGGCGAGCTCACCAGGTCGAACAGGACGTCTATGCCTTCGGGATGGGCGGCGAGGACTTGATCGCGCACCGGGCCCGCGGTGTAGTCGACCGTCTCGGCCGCGCCGAGGCGGGTCATCTGGTCGGCGGAGTCGCCACGCGCGGTCGCGATGACATGCGCGCCCGCGATATTTGCCAGCTGCACCAGGAACGAGCCGACGCCACCGGTGGCGCCGACGATCAGCACGGTTTGACCGGGTTGGATGTTGGTGGCGTCCACGAGATCCTGCGCGGTGACCCCCGCGGTCGGCAACGCCGCGGCCTGGACGGTCGGGACGCCCACCGGAATGGGCACCAGCGTGCCGCCTTCGGGCAGCACGGCGTACTCGGCGAAGCTGCCGTGGCCGACCGGTGGTGTGAGGAACTTGCCCACCACCCGGTCGCCGACCGCGAACCGGCTGACGCCAGCGCCGACCGTGGCCACGGTGCCCGCGCCGTCCACCCCGAGGATCATCGGAAAATCATGTGGCAGTTTGCCGTCCAGTATTCCGGAGGCCATCCGCTGGTCGAAGGGATTCACCCCCGCCGCCTGGAGTTGCACCCGCACGGTTCCCGGCCCCGGCTCGGGTATCGGCATCTCGGCTAGCTCCGGTGTCGCTCCGAACTTCCGTACCACGATCGCGCGCATCCGTTGGCTCCTCGACTAGGGCTGAATGATGATGCATCGATTGACGGCCGTCGCCATCGTAGGCACCCGAAGGTCATCTACATGCGCAATCACCGTATCGGCGGTGTCGGAGTCGTCGTTTTCGCCGATGTCGGGGCGTAGCGTTCCACTCGAACCGGCGAGCGGCACGAGCGTTGGAACGGCTCGAGCGAACAATTCAAACTTGAGTGGAACAGACTCAACCTTTCGAACGTTGGATGGGTAGGAACG
>NZ_BAGF01000084.1 GCF_000308755.1 Nocardia pneumoniae NBRC 100136 | reverse complement strand
CCCGTCGGCCCTGCTCCTGTTTTCGAGCGCAGCGAGACCGAGCATTACTGGTTCGCGGCCCGGCTCGCGTCCGAGTGGCCGCCGCGTCCGCGACGAAGTCGCCAGCGGCGGTCGCTGTCGGTGGACATTGGGTTTTTACGAGCACGCCGAAGGTCCTGCGGGTGCCGCCCGACGTTACCCGTCGGCCCTGCTCCTGTTTTCGAGCGCAGCGAGACCGAGCATTACTGGTTCGCGGCCCGGCTCGCGTCCGAGTGGCCGCCGCGTCCGCGACGAAGTCGCCAGCGGCGGTCGCTCGGACGCGAGCCACAAGGGGGCCGCGAACACGCAGCGCCGCAGGCGCTGCAAATCCAACACAGCCTAGGCTGGCGACGTGACCGACAACCGGATGGCGGCACTGCGCGGCAGGATCGCGGGTGAGGTCGACACCTCCGAGCGCTGTCGCGCGGAGTACTCCTCGGACGCGTCGAACTACCGGGTTCGTCCCGCCGCGGTCGTCTTCCCACACACCGACGAGGACGTCGCGGCCACCCTGGAATTCGCCCGCGCGCACGGCCTCCCGGTGACCGCGCGCGGCGGTGGAACCTCGGTGGCGGGCAACGCGATCGGTCCCGGGCTGGTGCTCGATTTCAGTAGGCACATGAACCGGATCGGGGCCATCGATCCGGACGCACGCGTGGTCACGGTGCAGCCGGGCGTGGTGCTGTCGGAGTTGCAGCGCGCGGCTCGTCCGCACGGGCTGCGCTTCGGGCCCGATCCCTCGACGCAGAGTCGCTGCACGCTCGGCGGCATGATCGGCAACAACGCCTGCGGACCGCGGGCCGTCGCCTGGGGGCGCACCGCCGACACCGTGCGCGAAGTGCGCATCCTGGACGGCAGCGGCACCGAACGCACGCTGGCAGCGGATTTGTCCGTGGTACCGGGTCTCGCGGAATTCACCAGGGCGCATCTGGCGGTATTGCGCACCGATCTGGGGCGGTTCGACCGCCAGGCGTCCGGTTACGGCTTGGAGCATCTGCTGCCCGAGCGCGGCGCGTCGGCCGCCAAGGCGTTCGTCGGCAGCGAGGGCACCTGTGGCCTGCTGCTGGACGCCACGGTCGAGTTGGTCGCGCTGCCCGCGGCGACCGTGCTCACCGTGCTCGGCTACCCCGACATCGCCACCGCGGCCGATGACGTGGCCGCGGTGATGGCTTGCGCGCCGATCGCGGTCGAAGGCATCGATGCGCGGCTGGTCGATGTCGTCCGCTCGCACCGGGGTTTCGTCCCGGACCTGCCGCGGGGCGGCGGATGGTTGTTCGTGGAGACCGCCGGTGCGACGCAGGCCGACGCGGTGGCCGTCGCACAGCGACTGTGCCGGACGGCGGGCGCGCTCGACAGCAGGATCGTCACCGATCCCGGCACCGCCGCCGCGCTTTGGCAGATCCGTGCCGACGGCGCGGGGCTGGCCGGTCGCACACCTGATGGCCGCCCGGCGTGGCCCGGCTGGGAGGACGCGGCCGTCCCACCCGAGCGGCTCGGCGCCTACCTGCGCGATTTCGCCGCGCTGACCCGTGACCATGGCGTGGACGGGTTGCTGTATGGGCACATCGGCGACGGCTGCATCCACGTCCGGCTCGACCTCCCGATCATCGACGCGCCACAGCGGTTTCGTGCTTTCCTGTTCGACGCGGCGGAACTGGTCGTCCGTCATGGCGGTTCTCTCTCCGGCGAGCACGGTGACGGCCGAGCCCGCTCGGAACTGCTCTCGGTGATGTACTCGCCCGCGGCACTCGATGTTTTCGCCGGATACAAGGCGCTGTTCGACCCCGACGACGTGCTGAACCCCGGTGTACTCGTCGCGCCGCGTCCGGTCGACGCCGATCTGCGGCTCGCCGGGCTCCGCACGCTCGGAACGTCGAACGGTTACGCGTTCCCGCGTGACGGCGACGATATCGGCGTCGCGGTCCATCGCTGCGTCGGCGTCGGCTCGTGCCGCGCCGACGGCGGTTTCATGTGCCCGTCCTTTCAGGCCACCCGGGATGAGAAGGACAGCACGCGCGGGCGGGCACGGGTCCTGCAGGAGGTGGTCCGCGGCGCGCTGCCTTGGTCGTCGGAGGCCGTCGCCGAGTCGCTCGATCTCTGCCTGTCGTGCCGGGCGTGCCGCTCGGAGTGCCCGGCGGGAGTGGACATGGCCACCTACAAGTCGGAGACGCTGTACCGCCGCTACCGCCGTCGGCCGCGGCCGATCGATCACTACTCGCTCGGCTGGTTACCTCGGTGGCTGACCGTCGCGACACGGGCTCCGCGCCTGGTCAACGCGTTCGCCGGTCGTCCCGCAGTGCGTCGCATGGGTTTGCGAGCAGCGGGCATCGACCCGCGCCGTACCGTTCCGCGGTTGGCCGAGCGCACCTTCCGCCGGATCTGGCGTGATCTGGACGAGGGCGCCCTGCTCGCCGAGTCGGCCTACGCGCCAGAGGAACCGGGCATCGTGTCCGGCTCCGGCGACGTGATGCTGTGGGTCGATACCTTCACCAACGCCTTCGACCCGGAGATCGCGCTGGCCGCGGCGCGGCTGCTGACCGCTCTCGGCTACCGCGTCCGCATCCCCGAGCGCGGCGTCTGCTGTGGGCTCACCTGGATCAGCACGGGGCAGCTCGACGGCGCCCGCGCACGGCTGCGCGCCACCGTGGCCGCACTGGCCGACCACGTCGCCGCGGGCGGCATCGTCGTCGGACTCGAACCGTCCTGCACCGCGGTGTTGCGTGCCGACCTCCCGGAACTGCTACCCGACGACCCGCGGTCGGCCGCGATCGCCGCCGCGGTGCGTACCCTCGCCGAATTTCTCGCCGAGCAGCCGAACTGGCGCCCGCCGGCGCGGACCGGACAGTCGGTGGTGGTCCAGCCGCATTGTCACCACCACGCGGTGCTCGGCTTCGAGCCCGATCGCCAGTTATTAACCAGCATGGGGGTGCTGGTGACGGAGATCACCGGATGTTGCGGTCTGGCCGGAAACTTCGGCATGCAGTCCGGCCATTACGACATTTCGGTCGCGGTGGCCGAGAACGGCATGCTGCCCGCGCTGCGCGCCGCGGGCGCGGACGCGGTCGTCCTCGCCGACGGCTTCTCCTGTCGTACCCAGGCCACTGCCCTGGCCGGGCGACGAGGTCGGCATCTCGCGCAGTTCCTCTTGGGGGAGTGAACCTTTCGCTTACCCGTCGGAGGTCGGTGCGCGTCCGGCCTCGAGCTCAGCTGCCGAACGGCAGGGTGCCAGGCGGAATCTGGTAACCCGAGCTACCTGCGGAAACATTGCCCCAGGCGTTGAGTAACCAGTTGAGCACGTTGGTGATCATCGGAACCTCCGTCATGGCGACTGCCAGCTATTTGCCGATCGAACTCAGTATCGCCCCACTATCGGCCGCGTTACACCGAGGCGGACGCCGACACGCGTACCGCGCCGGGCAGAATGAGGCCGTGCGCACTGCGATGGCCGAGCCGGAAGCGTGCCGGACCGTGACGGCGGATCGGCCGATCGATCTGGCGAGCAGCCTCGCACCGCTCGGCCACGGCATCGCCGACCCCTGTCATCGGGTGACGCCGGACGGCGCGCACTGGCACGCCTCCCGCCTGCCGACCGGGCCGGTCACCTACCGATTGACCCAGTCGGGTCCGTGCGCGGTGCAGGCCCGCGCCTGGGGGCCGGGCGCGGCGGAGTTCGTGGACGGTCTCGAGCACATGCTGTGCCTGGACGAGGACATCTCGACGTTCGCCCCGGATCATCCGAAGCTCGTCGACGCGCACCGTCGTTTCCCGGGTCTGCGCATGCTGCGTACGGGTTTGGTGTTCGAGGCCTTGGTGCCCGCCGTGCTGGAACAGAAAGTGCACAGCATCTCAGCGCGTGCGTCGTGGCGGAAACTGGTGCGGCAGTTCGGTGAACCCGCCCCCGGCCCCGCGCCCGAGGGAATGCGGCTGCCACCGGGCGCCGATACGTGGCGGCGGATCCCGTCCTGGACCTATCACCGGGCGAACGTCGGCCCGCAGCGGGCGCAGACCATCGTGCGCGCGGCCAGGCTGGCCGACTCGCTCGAGCGTGCGGCGCGGGTCGATCCGGCCGAGGCGGCGCGCATGCTGCGCAGCGTTCCGGGCATCGGGGTGTGGACCGCCGCCGAGATCGCGCAGCGGGCTTTCGGCGACGCGGACGCGTTGTCGGTCGGCGACTACAACCTGGCCGCCACGGTCGGTTGGACCCTGCTCGGGCGCCCGATCGATGACGACGCGATGGTGGAATACCTGGAACCGCTACGCCCGCATCGCTATCGGGCGATTCGCCTGCTCGAAATCAGCGGCCACTTTCACAAACCGAAGTTCGGGCCCCGTACTCCCCTCACCGACCACAGCTGGCACTGATTTTCCCCAGTTTTGCCCATTCTTTATCGATTTCTCCCACGCTGAACCACGGACACTGGAGTGACCCGCGCCACGTTTGAACCATCACCGTAATCCCCGCCCCGGTGCATCGCACCAAGTTGCCGTTGGGGGTCGGTATGGCCCGGCGCACATAGTCGAACCACACAGCAGCAGGGGGTTGTCAGTGGATCAGATGCCACTCGGGGATACACCTCGGTCCAGATGCCAGTTCTATCGGCGGGAGTGTGATCTGCCCGCCGTGGTCGACCCTCCCGAACTGGGCCGGATCGTGATGCGCGCCGGATCGGTGTGGGCGTTGACGATGCCGAGCAGCTTGGGTCAAGCGGTCAAGGCGCATATGCAGAGCATGCGCGTCCCACTCGGTCCGATCCTCGCGCACCCGCGCTCGAATCGGTGGACGTTCCTGATCACGCCAGATCTGCCGGAAAGCGATACGCGGCTGTTCGCCGAGTTGTTCCGGCTGGATGTGTCGGTCGCTCGCACCGGGTCGACGATCGCGTTGCCGTCTCCGACAGCGGCGGTCGGCTCGATCCGCCGATGGATAGTGCCGCCGCGCAACCAATTTCGCCCGTCCGGTCATGTGGTGGTGGCGGCCATCCGCGCTTGGGCGGACCCGGCGCGGCACCGGCGGTGACGGCACGCGTCCGGTGCGTTCGTCCGGCATGTGGTGCAGGGGCCCGGAGATCTGCTCGGTTGTACACCGGACAGTGCCGGTGGCGGCGGTACGATCGGGCGCGCGTCGAGCGCGGTGCACAGAGATTTTCGGTCCGTAGACCTCTGCTCTGGTTGACAGCGAAGGAGTCCATGTCGTGAGCGAGCTTGCGAGCGAACCATCGACACAGCACGCCGTGTGCACGGCGGCGCCGAGCGCAGGCGAGGTGATGTCGTGAGTATTCAAGGCAACGCGAACATTGATCTGACCAACGCCGTATGGCGGAAGGCGGGCGAAGGCTCGGGCAACGACAGCGTGGAGGTCGCGCTGCTCGCCGATGGGCACGTGGGTCTACGCAACGGGAAGGACCCCGACGGGCCGGTGCTGATTTTCACGCCCGGCGAATGGGCGGCTTTCACCGCTGGCGTGCACGATGGCGAGTTCGATCGCCCGAAGTAATAACGGCGCGGCCCGGTAGCGATCGAAGAGCTACCGGGCCAGAGGCCGTATCTTGTCGAATCCGCGCTCGAAGATCACGAAATGACACAGATTCGACAACAAAATCACGTTTGCCCGGTCTGGCTACGGGTAGCCCTTCTTTCGTGGACCGTGGGCTCAAGAGTTCCCATCCCCGGTACAAGAAACTACGGCCGGGCGATTGGGTGGAATGGCTGATCGTCGCGTTGCTGTTCGCGGTATCGGTGATCGGTGTTTTCATCCTCACCAGCTCGGTCCTGACGGCATTGCTCGTCGGCGTGCTGGTCTGGATCGTAGCCCTCGGTGTAGTGGCAATGCTGTAAGGGTGCGCCGACCGGCCGGGGTGATCCCGGCCGGTCCTCCACGGCGCATCAGCGACGAAACAGCTTGTTGCCCAACCACACCAGCGGATCGTATTTGCGATCGGCAACCCGTTCCTTCATCGGGATCAACGCGTTGTCGGTGATCTTGATGTGCTCGGGGCACACCTCGGTGCAGCACTTGGTGATGTTGCACAAGCCGAGGCCCTGCTCGTCCTGCGCCAAGTCCCTGCGGTCGGCGACATCCAGCGGATGCATCTCCAACTCGGCGATCCGCATCAGGAAACGCGGTCCCGCGAACGATTTCTTGTTCTCCTCGTGGTCACGGACCACGTGACAGGTGTTCTGGCACAGGAAGCACTCGATGCACTTGCGGAACTCTTGCGAACGCTCCACGTCGACCTGCTGCATCCGGTAATCGCCCGGCTTCAGATCCGCGCGCGGAGTGAACGACGGGATCTCCCTTGCTTTCTCATAGTTGAAGGACACATCGGTCACCAAGTCCTTGATCACGGGGAACGTGCGCATCGGCGTCACCGTGATCACCTCGTCCTCGGTGAAGGTGGACATCCGCGTCATACACAGCAGACGCGGACGCCCGTTCACCTCCGCCGAACAGGAACCGCACTTGCCTGCCTTGCAGTTCCACCGCACGGCCAGGTCGGGCGCCTGCGTGGCCTGTAACCGGTGGATGATGTCCAGCACCACCTCGCCCTCGTTCACCAGCACGGTGAAGTCGTGCAGTTCCCCACCCTCGAGATCGCCGCGCCATACGCGGAATTTGGCGTCGTAACCCATCGTTACGCCTCTCGCTCTGTCGAATTCCCGGCCGCGGCCGGGTGCCCGGCGAGTTCCGCCGGGGTGTAGTACTTCTCCAGCTCGCCGAGATCGAAAAGGGCGAGCAGATCCGGGCGCATCGGAACCTGATCCTTGCGCGTCACTGTGACGCTGGGGATCGGGTCGCCTGCCGTGCCGGGATCCACCGCGCAGACCAACAGCTTGTTGCGCCAGTCCGGATCCATCGACGGGTGATCGTCCCGGGTGTGCCCGCCTCGGCTCTCGGTGCGCAACAGCGCGGCCTGTGCCACGCATTCGCTGACCAGCAGCATGTTCTGCAGGTCAAGCGCGAGATGCCAGCCCGGGTTGAACTGGCGGTGCCCCTCCACGGTGACGTGCCGGAATCGGTCGCGCAGCTCGGCGAGTTTCTCGATCGCCTGGCGCACCTCGTGTTCCTTGCGGATGATGCCGACCAGGTCGTTCATCGACTGCTGCAGATCGGTGTGCAAGGTGTAGGGATTCTCGCCGTTGCCGTCGGTGGGAGGATCGAAGGGCGCCAAGGCGGCCTTCGCGGCCTTCGAGACGTCGTCCTCGGAGACCGACGGCCGGTCGGCGAGGCCCTCCACGTAAGCGGCGGCGCCGAGTCCGGCCCGGCGGCCGAATACCAGCAGGTCCGACAGCGAGTTCCCGCCGAGCCGATTCGATCCGTGCATGCCGCCCGAGCACTCACCGGCGGCGAACAGGCCGGGCACCGTGGCCGCGCCGGTGTCCGGATCGACCTCGACTCCGCCCATCACGTAGTGGCAGGTCGGCCCGACCTCCATCGGCTCCTTGGTGATGTCGACGTCCGCGAGCTCCTTGAACTGGTGGTGCATCGACGGAAGCCGCCGCACGATCTCCTCGGCGGGCATCCGAGAAGCGATATCGAGGTAGACGCCGCCGTGTTCGGTGCCGCGGCCCGCCTTGACCTCCTCGTTGATCGCGCGCGCGACCTCATCACGCGGCAGCAGGTCCGGGGTGCGGCGCGCGGAATCGTTGTCGCGCAACCACTGATCGGCCTCCTCCTCGGTCTCGGCGTACTGCCCCTTGAAGACCGGCGGAATGTAGTCGAACATGAACCGCTTGCCCTCGGTGTTCTTCAGCACCCCGCCGTCGCCGCGCACGCCTTCGGTGACCAGGATGCCCTTCACGCTGGGCGGCCAGACCATGCCGGTCGGGTGGAATTGCAGGAATTCCATGTTGATCAGCGTCGCGCCGGCGCGCAGCGCGAGCGCGTGCCCGTCGCCGGTGTACTCCCAGGAGTTCGAGGTCACCTTGTAGGACTTGCCGATGCCGCCGGTCGCCAGCACCACCGCCGGGGTCTCGAACAAGATGAAGCGGCCGGATTCGCGCCAGTAGCCGAACGCGCCGGAAATCCGGTCGCCGTCCTTGAGCAATTCGGTGATGGTGCACTCGGCGAACACCTTGATCCGCGACTCGTAGTCGCCGGTCGCCGCGAAATCCTCCTGCTGCAGCGCGACGATCTTCTGCTGCATGGTCCGGATGATCTCGAGGCCGGTCCGGTCGCCGACGTGGGCGAGCCGGGGGTAGGTGTGGCCACCGAAATTGCGCTGGCTGATCCGGCCGTCCGGAGTCCGATCGAACAGGGCCCCATAGGTTTCCAGTTCCCACACCCGGTCGGGCGCCTCCTGGGCATGCAGTTCGGCCATGCGCCAGTTGTTCAGGAACTTGCCGCCGCGCATCGTGTCCTTGAAATGGACCTGCCAGTTGTCCTTCTCGTTGGCATTGCCCATCGACGCCGCGCAGCCGCCTTCGGCCATCACGGTGTGCGCCTTACCGAACAGCGACTTGCACACGACCGCGACCGACAGCCCGTGCTCCCTGGCCTCGATCACCGCACGCAGTCCGGCGCCGCCCGCTCCGATCACGACGACGTCGTAGTTGTGCCGTTCCACTTCTGCCATGCAGAGAACTCCTCAGTGAGGCGGTCAGTCGATGAACCGCAGGTCCGAAATCGTGTTGCTGGCAACCAACATGACGTAGAAGTCGGTCAGCACGAGCGTGCCGAGCGTGGTCCAGGCCAGCGCCATGTGCCGGGTGTTGAGCTTGGAGACCTGGGTCCAGAACCAGTAGCGCACCGGGTGCGCGGAGAAGTGTTTGAGCCGTCCGCCCGCGATGTGCCTGCACGAGTGGCAGGAGAGCGTGTAGGCCCAGAGCAAGATCACGTTGCCGAGCAGCACGATATTGCCGAGGCCGAAACCGAAGCCGCCGGTCTTGCCGTGGAAGGCGACGACGGCGTCGTAGGTGTTGATCACCGAAACCACCAGGGCCACATAGAAGAAGTAGCGGTGGGCGTTCTGGATGATCAGCGGCATCCTGGTCTCGCCGGTGTACTTGCTGTGCGGCTCGGCCACGGCGCAGGCGGGCGGGGAGAACCACACCGAGCGGTAGTAGGCCTTGCGATAGTAGTAGCAGGTCAGCCGGAAGCCGAGCAGGAAAGGCAGCGCCACGAACCCGAGCGGCAGAATGGCGGGGAGCTCGCCGATCGGGGTGCCGAAGTGGCTCGAACCCTCGACGCAGGAGGTGCTCAGGCAGGGCGAGTAGAACGGGGTCAGATAGTGGTAGTCGGGAACCCAATATGCCGTGCGCACATACGATCTGATCGTCGCGTAGATGACGAACGCGGCGAGTCCGAGCACCGTGAACAGTGGCGGGATCCACCATCGGTCGGTGCGTAATGTGCGTTCGGAGATCCTGGCCCTTGTTCTGCTGAAGACGCCGGGGCCCGTGTCCGGGGCGGCGGTGGGTGCGGCACTCACTGGGATGCCTCGCTGATCTTGTGTGCGGGTGGTCATCGTTACCTCCGCAATCGAATGTGATGCTGAGCACCATACGACACCCCTGCTATGGCGTGAGCAGGGTCCCGGCATTACGAGCCGGACGAGATGCCAGTGATTTGCGCCACATCGAGCGCCGGATCGGCGGGTGGCCGCACGGGGTGAACGGACCGCAAACGAGGCGGACTCGGCTGGGCCGGAAGGGGTTCGGCGCCGGTGCGCGGCACGGAATCGAGCTCGAATCGCCGTGCTCGAGGTCTGTGCCGGGTGGTGTCGTCTTGTGCGGAGATCGCCCCGCCCGTCTGTCTATACGGCGTCAGACCTGGACTTGCTCAGGTAAGCGCATCGCCGGCCGATACCACGGGATGGCCGCCTCGAGCGATGGCCGGAGTGACTCGCCCTTTTCGGCGTCCGCCGGTCGGTCTCCGGGCGGGGGCTGGCGTCACGGCCCGCGCTGGACGGCGATGGCAACCACTCCGAAACCTCGTCGGTGCCGCCAGCAGGGCGCGGGCAGGCTGGTCCACTACGCACGCCGATTCGCGGGCCCACTCCCGTTATCTCGGAGCCCACGAAATCGGCGACGGCGTTCTAGGTGGTTCGCGGACGGGAGTGGAAGCCGAGCCCCTCGTCCTGCGCGCCCATCCAGGCCGCCTCGTCGGACTTGCTGTCCGGAACGTAGATGACGTCCTGCGCTCGGCGTCGCACCTCGGGAGGCGGTGACTGCTCGAGTTCGTCGGCGTCGATGGCCAGGCGCTCGAGGTCGTTCTCCAGTCGGCGCACGGGGCTGGCGTCGCCGTAGTGGTCGCGCAGTACGCCAATGGATTGCCGGAGCTGGCCGACCGCGTAGCGGAGTTCCGCAAATTCGCTGCGTGTCATCGATACCTCCTGTATTCCCTGGCGGACATGCGAACTCGGTGGCGAGCGCGCGGTTTGCCGGTCTGCCTCGAACCGCGCGCCACCGAGTTGTGTGACCCACCACACAACGTGATCTACAACACAGTACCGAAAGAATCCGATTCTGGCTCGTACCCGGCGGGAAATCGCGGATCGCCAATTGGTTGCCCGGTGGTCAGCCCGCGGCGGCGTAGTCGGCTGTCGCCCGCACCGCGGCGAAGGCTCGCTCGACGAGGCCGACGATGGACAGCGCGACCTCGTCGGCTCGCTCCAGCATGACGCTGTGTCCGGCCCCTTCCAGGCGCACCAGCTCGGAACCGGCCAGCTGGGACGCCAGCGCCACCGAGTGCGCGAACGGCACGAGGATGTCCGCCGACCCCGCCAGCACCAGCGCGGGGATGGTGCCGAGCCGGTGCAGGGTCGCCGTCTCGTCGAAGGTGATCAGCGAGTGCAGGAAGCTGCACATGGTCAGCAGGGGGGTGTCGTTCAGGATCGCCGTGGCCAGCGCGGCCATGCGCGGGTTCACCTTCCCGGTGCCGAAGTTGGCCTCGCGCAGGATCGGCGCGACCAGGCCGCGGGTCAGCCGCTTGGACGCCTGCATCACGCGCGGGGCGCGGGTGACGGCCGCCACCAGCGAGTTCACCGCGCGCCGGTTCAGGAAGCGGGCGAGTCCCACCTCGGTGATGCCGTTGGCCGCGCCCGCCAGCAGGCCCACCCCGGCGATCCGGGTGCCGACGGCTTCCGGGTAGAGCCGGGCGTAGGCGAGCACGACCATCGCGCCCATCGAGTGGCCGACCAGGATCACCGGACCGGTCGGGGCGACCGTCCGCAGCACGGTGTCCAGGTCGTGCCCCAGCTGGTCGATGGTGTAGGTCGACGGATGCCCCGCGCCGGATTCACCGTGGCCGCGGTGGTCGTAGAACACCATCCTGGTGTCGCTTCCCCATTGCCGCAGCAATTGATCGCGCAGGTAGGACCAGGATTCGCTGTGCAGGCAGTGTCCGTGTACGAAGACGACGGTCGCGGGGGCGTCGTCCGCGCCGAAGACGCGGACCGCGAGAGGGACACCGTCCGCGGCTGCCACCGTGATGCGGTGGCCGTCGTAGTCGGCGGCTCGGCGGGCGATGGTCGTAGACATGGCACCCTCCTGTGGGCGTGGAGCGCGATCGGCGCTCCTTGCCCTCTTTTCGAGGGGAATTTCCGCGTCGTTAACGGCCCATACCTGCCGTTATGTACACGTTGCCCAACCGAGGCTGCCGATCGATCCGATGGTCGCGGCCGCGCTGGGCAGGAAAATCTACGAAATGATTGCTCTGACGGTAGATTTCGATAGATAGCCGGATAGCTCGCCGGTCCGGCTCGGGTCCGAAGAATCTGCCGCTTTCTAGCGATAATCCGATACTGCCGAATAGGGCCCGAGCGACAGCCGCCCGTCACGGTCGGTCCCCGAGCTACCGACCGTGACGGGGCCTATCGCTAGTTCACGCCTCCGCGCGGCTGCGGGTCGAGGGCAGGAAGGGGCGCAACAGGTTCGCCTCGGTCGACGGGCCCATCTGCCACTCCCCGATCCACGGTCCGGTTCCCTCGCTGGGGTCGAGCACGCCCTCCTCCAGCCACTGATAGCGGCCGTCGAGCACGCCGCGGGTGAGGGTGCGATCGTCGTCGTCGGTGTTCTCCCACAGCTCGTCGAAGAGCTTGCGCACGCGCAGCCGCGACTGCCTGCAGAACGTATCCGCCAGCTCTTCGGCGGCCTTGGCCTCCGGCGCGCCCTCGGTGCGCATCGCCTGCGCGCGCACGCAGACCGCGGACATGGCGAACAGCTCCGCGCCGATGTCGACGATCCGGCCCAGGAAGTTCTGCCGGTATTCCAGCCCGGCCTGCCAGCGGCCCATCGCGTACATCAGCGACCTGGCCTGCTTGCGCGCACTGCGTTCGACGAACCGCAGATGACGAGCCAGCACACCGAATTCGGTGTAGGCGGCCGGTACCGTGCCCGCTCCGACGGCCAGCTGGGGGAACCACTTCGCATAGAAGCCGGTCGCGCCGACGGCCGCCTTCGCCTTGTCCTTGAACTCGGCCTTGCGGTCCACCAGAGCCCCGGCGGCCGCCATGTGCGCATCGGCCATCTCCCGGGCGATCAGCAGCCGCATGATCTCGCTGGAGCCTTCGAAGATGCGGTTGATCCGCAGATCGCGCACCAACTGCTCGGCGGGCACGGCGCGCTCGCCCCTGGCGGCGAGCGAGGCGGCCGTCTCGTAGCCGCGGCCGCCGCGGATCTGCACGAGTTCGTCGGCGATCTGACAGCTCATCTCGCTGGCCCACAGCTTGGCCAGCGCCGCCTCGATCCGGATGTCGTTGCGCGCCTCGTCGCACATGGTGGCCGACAGGTCCAGCGCCGCCTCCAGCGCGAACGTGGTGGCCGCGATGAACGAGATCTTCTGGCCGACCGCCGCGTGCTCGCCGACCGGCCTCCCCCACTGCACCCGCTGCGCGCTCCACTCCCGCGCGATCTTCAGCGACCACTTCGCAGCCGCGGTGCACATGGCGGGGATGGCGAGCCTGCCCGCGTTGAGCGTGGTGAGCGCGATCTTGAGGCCGTCGCCCTCGCGGCCGATCAGGTTGCGCTTGGGCACCCGGACGTTGTGCATCCTGGTCAGGCCGTTCTCGATGCCGCGCAGACCCATGAAGGCGTTGCGCCGCTCCACGGTGATGCCCGGCGAGTCCGCTTCCACGACGAACGCCGAGATGCCGCCGCGATGCCCCTCGCTCTTGGGCACGCGCGCCATCACCACCAGCAGCTCGGCGACGACGCCGTTGGTGGTCCACAGTTTGACGCCGTTGAGGATGTAGGCCTCGCCGTCCTCGGTCGGCGTCGCGGTGCTGGCCATCCGGGCCGGGTCGGAGCCCACGTCGGGCTCGGTGAGCAGGAACGCGCTGACCGCGCCCGCCGCGCAGCGGGGCAGGAACTCGGCTTTCTGCTCGGGGGTGCCCGCCAGCTTCAGCGGCTCCGGCACGCCGATGGACTGATGCGCCGAGAGCAGGACGCCGAGGCTCGGGTGCGTCGAGCCGACCAGCATCAGCGCCCGGTTGTAGCCGAATTGGGAAAGACCTTGGCCGCCATACGATTGCGGTATTTTCAGGCCGAAGCAGCCGAGCTCGGCCATGGCTTTGACGTACTCGTCCGGAATCCGGCCCTCGGCTTCGATCACCGCTCCGTCCATGGACTCGCACAGCGTCCGCAGCCGGGTCAGAAACGCCTCGGTGTGCGCGGCGTCCTCGGGGCTCGGCTGCGGGTACGGGTGGATCAGATCCAGCCGGAACCGTCCGAGAAACATCTCCTTGGCGAATGAGGGCTTGGCCCAGCTCGTTTCGCGGGACTCCTCGACCAGTGCGCGGGCCTGTTCTTCGGTGGCGTCGACTTTCGCGGCTGTCGCCATGATGTCCTCCCTCGGACGTGATCAGGATCACATTCGAGTGTAGGAGACTTTGTTACCCGTCGGTAGGGCTCTTGGTCGAGAGAAATCTATGAATATCTATTGATCTTGCAAGAGGGGCGAATAGTGGGCAATCGGCCGCAGCCACGTCCGGCTGCCACGCGGCAGGTCAGACCGAGCGCAGATAGCGGCCGAAGTGCGGCACGGTGAAGCCGATCGTGCCGCGCTCGGCGGAGTAGATGAGACCCTTCTTGATCAGCCCGTCGCGGGCGGGCGACAGCGAGGCCGGTTTGCGGCCGAGTTCATTGGCCACCGCCGCGGTCGCCACCGGGCCGTCGTCCCCGGCCAGGTCCGCCATGGCGCGCATGTACTCGCGCTCAGCGGGCGTTGCCCGCTCATAGCGGGAACCGAAGAACCCCACCGCCAACTCCTCCTCGGCGGCAGGTGAGGCGACCTCGACGTCTTCGGCCGTGATCGGGCTCTCCGGCGCCTGGTCCCAGGCCGCTTTGCCGTAAGCCTGCACGAAATAGGGGTAACCGTCGGCTTTTTGGTACAGCGCGTCCAGTGCCCCATCGGTGAACTTCACGTTCTCGCGTTGTGCGGGCGCGATCAGCGCTTGGTCCGCGGATTCCCGGTCCAGCCGGTCGATGCGGTGATAACTGAATAGTCGCTCCGAATAGCTCTTCGAGGCGGACAGCACGGCGGGCAAATGCGGCAGACCCGCGCCGACGACGATCAGCGGCGCGGCGTCCTGACTCAGTTCGTGGCAGGCGCCGCAGATCGCCGAGATGTCGGCGGGGCCGAGATCTTGCATCTCGTCGATGAAGATCGCGATGCCGACCCCGATGTCGCCGGCCAGCGCCGCCGCATCGACCAGCAGTTCCACCAGGTCGATCTCGATGTCGCCGGAATCGGCCCTCCCGCTGACCGCAGGCACGTCGATGCCGGGTTGCCAGCGCTCCCGCATGCCCTTGTCCGCGGTGGCTCGCAGAGCGAAGGCCTTGAGGATGCCGAGGAAGTCGTCCACCCGTTCCGGATTGCGATGCGCCATGGCGATCGCGCGCACCGCCATGTGCAGCGCCGAGGACAGCGGTCGGCGCAATTCCTGATCCGGCCGCGCCTCGATCTTGCCGGTGCCCCATCCGCGCGAGATCGCCGCCGAGCGAAGTTGATTGAGCAGCACCGTCTTTCCGACGCCGCGCAGGCCGGTGAGCATGACGCTGCGTTCCGGGCGGCCGCGCGCGATGCGTTCGAGCACGATGTCGAACGCGGTGAGTTGCTTGTCGCGCCCGGCTAATTCGGGTGGGCGCTGTCCCGCTCCGGGTGCATACGGATTCCGCACGGGGTCCATGCCCCGACACCGTAGCGCGTCGGGTCCGAATAATCTGGGCACGTCTACGGCGTGTCCTAGAGAGCCTTAGCGGTCCGTATTGCACTATTGCTGTCGCCGTCGGTCCTCCGGGCCGACCCGAGAAGGGAGGGGTCATGTCCGACGAACCAACCCCGGCCGGCACCGCCGAGGTGGTCGAGTCGTGGAACGTTCCCGCGGGCGCCACGGTGGCCCAGCGCATCAGATCGAACATCCTCGTCGCGATCGAACGCGGTTATGACGACCCCCAGTTGGTCGCGGACCTCGCGGTCGGTCCGCTGGTCATGGCGCTGGGCAAGCTCGAGATCGAGTTGGCCGACGCGCGACGCCGAATCGAGGAACTCGAGCGCGTGATCCGCGGCGGCCGATCCTGAGTACGGCTCCGGATCCGGGCTGGGTTGTCCATTCGGTGATCCGGCGGAGTCGGTCGAGATCTAGTTGTGACCCTGCGCCCGCGGGTCTGGTTTCCGCGCCCTGCAGGGGCTCGCACGGTGATCGAAAACAAGCAGCTCTGTGCGCTGGACAACACCGCGCCAACACCGTAATCTCTTCGTGACTTAGTGGAACCAGTCGCTTCGTAAGAGAAGCGGCGCCACTAGTTACCGCCTAAACGGCAGTCGGGGCCAACCGGGCTCGGCGGTCGTACCGAGGACTCAGAGGATCGTCTGGGTAGGGCCGTTCTCCCGGCTCGAACTCGGTCGGCGGGAGCGTAGCAAGATCGGAGACGTAGCTCGGTGGGTAAACACAGCTTGCAACGGGATTCTCGGGTTCCGAATTCCGTCAAGGGTGCGATTGTCATGGGTGCGGTGGCCGCGACCGGCGCCATGCCCGCGATTCCGGCCATGGCCGCGACCATCAACGTTCCCGGTGTCGGTAACTTCGACGTTCCGCAGGAATGGGAACAGCCGGTCCAGCAGCTCAATCAGCAGATCCAGCAGGCGCTCGCGGCCGCTCCCGCCGCCCCCGCGCCCGCCCCCGAGGCGCAGGTGGCTCCTCAGCTTCCCGGTCTCGCGCCGGTGCTTCCGGGTCTGTTCGCCCAGCACAGCACCCCGGGTGACATCGCCCTCGACGCCGCCAAGACCAAGGTCGGCGCGCAGTACTCCTGGGGCGCCGCGGGTCCCCGCTCCTTCGACTGCTCCGGCCTCGTCCAGTGGGCGTTCCGTCAGGCGGGCATCGAACTTCCCCGCACCAGCTTCGAACAGTCGCACGTCGGAGCCCCGGTCGCCTACCACGAGCTGCAGCCGGGCGACATCGTCGTCACCAACGGCGGCGGTCACGTCGGCATCTACGCGGGCGACGGCAAACTTCTGAACGCGGTCCAGTCCGGTACGCCGGTGTCCTACACCCCGCTGCGCCCCGACATGGTGGTCACCGCACGCCGTATCGTCTAACGAGTGGCCCGCGCCGAATCCGGCATCCAGAGCAGCGCGACCCAGGCCCGCGTCGATTCGTGGACTTGGGCCGTGCGCCTGTTCAAAACCAGATCCGCCGCCGCGGAAGCATGTCGTGGTGGGCATGTGCGGGTGAACGGCTCGACGGCCAAACCCGCACAGCCAGTGCGCCCCGGTGACGAGGTGCGCATCCGGTCTGGCGGTCACGAGCGCATCGTCATCGTGGAGCGCATCGTCACCAAGCGCGTCGGCGCCCCGATCGCCGCGCAGTGCCTGATCGATCGCAGTCCGCCGCCCCCGCCACGGGAAATCGTGGCGAGCATGCCGCGTCGGGATCGCGGTGCGGGACGACCCACAAAGCGCGAGCGGCGTGAGACCGACCGCCTCATGGGCCGGGCTGATCGCTGACCGCGGAGCAATTCTGACGAGTCCACCGCGATGTCGCTGTGACAGCGGTTGGTGCTCCGATCTCAGATCATCGCGACTGGGCGTAGATGGCCTGCGACGTAGCGAGCCCTGCATTCCCCGCGCCGGAGCTTTCCGCTGCTGGTCTTGGGAATCCGCCCCGGCTCGACGAGCATCACCGCGCCGGGCATCACCTCGTGCGTGGACGCGACCGCGGAGCGGATGCGACGGGCCAGCGCGGACAGTTCGGCGGGTTCGGCGGCGCCGATGGTGACGACTTCGGCGACCACGACCAAGTCTTCCCGGCGCCCGTCATCGTGCCCGAACGCCGTCACATGGCCCGGCCGGATATCCGCCGAGCACGCTTCCACGGTCGTCTCGATGTCGGTGGGATAGTGATTGCGTCCGTCCACCACGATGACGTCCTTGCGGCGTCCGGCGATGTAGAGCTGGCCTTCGTGCTGGAAGCCGAGGTCGCCGGTGCGCAGCCAGCGGACGTCGGCACCGGGCAGCGTGGCGCCGAAGGTCTCCTCGGTGGCGTCGGGCCTGCCGAAATAGCCGTCGCACACATTGTTTCCGGCCACCCATATCTCGCCGACGTGCCCCGGCGGCAGCACCACCCCGGTGACGGGATCGACCACACATACCGCCTGTCCCGCTGGTGCGCCGCAGCCGACGAGCTGCGTGCCGCTCCGCGATTCACGCGCGTCGTCGGGGAACGCGACCGCGCGGCCTTCGGCGAGCGCGGCGCGGTCGAAGTGGTGCCACACCGGTTCCTCGCGCGCGTCGCAGACGGTGACCGTGAGCGTGGCCTCGGCGAGGCCGAATCCGGGTGTGTGCGCGTGGTGGCGGAAGCCGTAGGGGGCGAACGTCCTGGTGAATTCCTCCAGCGCGTCGGCGCGGACCGGTTCGGAGCCGTTGAGCAAGACGTCCAGCCCCGACAGGTCCAGACCGGTCCGCTCCTGCGGCGTCGTTCCCGACACCGCGAGCGTCAACGCGAAATTGGGGCATCCCGTGATGCCCGCGCCGTAGTCGGCGATCGCGCGCAGCCAGCGGATGGGCCGCTTCACGAATTCCGCGGGCGCCAGGGTGACGCCGTGCACACCGAGCCAGAGCGGCAGCGCCAAGCCCAGGATCAGCCCCATGTCGTGAAAGAACGGCAGCCAGGTCACGATGGGCCGATCCCTGACCGAGGACAGCGCATCCCGTAACTGCGCCAGCGCCGCGGCCAGATTCGCATGCGTGACCCGAACACCGGCAGGAGACTTGGTCGACCCGGAGGTGTATTGGAGATACGCGAGCTCGCTGCACACCGGGTCGACGACGGGCGCATCAGTCGCAGCGGGCACTGTCATCCGCGTGGCCGCATTCCTGCTGCGCGATGCATCGTCGCGCTCGCTCGCGGCCGGTGTGCTTCGTCGCGCGCGCTGTGCGGCGGAGAGCGGCCTGGGTTCGGGTGGGCGCAGCGGCAGTGTGATCGGTGCTACCAGGTCCCCCACTGTCGAGGTCGGCTGCGCGGCTGGGCGCGGAATCGGTCTGTCTGCCTGCGTCATCGGTGATAGCGGGTCCGCCGCTGGCGTCGTTTGTCGTGCGACATGCGCGCCCGCGTGCGGTAGGGCGAATTCGGTTACCGACGTTGGTGACTGCGCGGCCGAGTACGTCGCTGGTGCGGCGGAGTGCGCAGCCGATGGGGTTGACTCAGCGCGCGATGCGGTTGGTTGTCCGGCTGGAACTGGCTGCTCCGGGGAGGCCGAAGCTGCCGCCGATGCGGGTGACAGGACCCAATCCGCTGAAGGTTCCGACGGCACGGTAAGAATGCGCCCCAGTGCCGGTCCGAGGGTCGCGGCGGTGGTTTCGTCGTGGGCGGAGAGCAGGGTCAGGGTGGGGCGGGCGTCGGCGAGGATCGCGTGCAAGCGGTCTCGGTTGCGCGTTCCAGCTGCGGGGAACAGCGGTACCGCTATGCGATTGCTGTACAGGCAGGCGAGAAAGGCGACCGCATAATCGATTCCGTGGGCGCAGAGGATGGCGACCCGGTCGCCGGGCGCGCTCTCCTCTCGAAGTCGTGCCGCGATCGCCCCCGCGGCGGCGTGCAGGTCTGCGTAGGTCACCGTGACGGGCACGCGTTCTTGCAGGCGGTAGCGCAGTTCGGTGTATGCCGGGTCATCCGGTCGAGTCGCCGCCCAGTGGGCCACCTGGGCAGCGAGGACATTGCCCGTCGTGTGGTCACTTGCTGTCACGATGCCTCGCTGATATCGCCGTGACGGGCGCGCGTTCTTGCAGGCGGTAGCGCAGTTCGGTGTAGGCGGGCTCGTCCGGTGGAGTTGCCGAGTGGGCTACCTGAGCCGCGAGGATCGCTCCTGGCATGTGGTCACTCGTGGTCACGACGCCTCGCTGGTGTTCGCCGCGACTCGGTCCAGCAGGGCGGCGCCGAGTGCGGTGATGGTGGGGTGTTTGAACAGCTCCGCGGTCGCGATCCGGACGCGCAGCCGGGTCTCCAGATTGCGGCGCATCTCGATCGCGAGCAGGGAAGTGAGGCCGAGGTCGTTGAAGTCGGCGGCGGGGTCGATGTGTTCGGCGGGCAGGCCGAGTGTGCTCGCCAGCACGCGGCGAATGGTGGTGGTCAGTGGCTCGGCGGAGTCCGACGGCATGGGAAGGGGCTTCGGTGCGTTGTCTCGACCGGACGCTGAATCGACCAGCGGTACAAGAAGATTCGTCAGACGCGCGGCCACCGGTGACGTGTCGGTGGTTGGTGTGTACTCCAGTGCGAGCAGATACGGGCTTTCGTAGCGGAGGGCCTGGGCGAGCACGGCGGTTCCACGGCGCACGTCGAACGCCCCGACGCCCGCGCGTCGCAAGTGGCTCGCCCCACCGGCCGCCGCGGCGAGCCCGGAATCCCAGAGGCCCCAGCCGATGCTGAGAATCCGCCTGCCCGGGTCACCCGCGGCCATGGCGTCCATGGCCGCGTTCGCCGCGGCGTAGGCGGCTTGGCCAGGTGCGCCGAGTGCGCCGGTCGCCGAGGAGAACAGCAGCACGAAGTCGGTCGCGTCGGCCGCGGTGAGCTCGATCAGATTGCTCGCCGCGGTGGCTTTGGGGGCGTACATCCTGGCCAGCTGACTTGCCGTGACCGCGTCGAACGCGGCATCCTCCAGCGCCCCTGCGGCGTGCACGACACCGCGAATGGCCGCCCCCCACGCCCGGATGTCGCTGAGCGCGTTCGCCAGATCGTCCCGGTCGGCCGCGTCGCAGCGCACCACGACAATGCGGTCCTCCAAGCCGTCCAGCAGCGCGGGCACCGGGCGAGGTGCGCGCGTCAGCACCACCACGTCTCGCGCGCCCGCGTCGAGCAGCCAGCGGACGGCGACCGACCCGAGCGTCCCCAGCCCGCCGGTGACGACATAGGTTCCATTCGTATCGATACTCGCGACCGGCAGTGCCCGCGCTCGTGCGGGCGTGAAGCGCCGGACCGCGACCTCACCCGCGGACAGGCGCAGCTCGTCGGGAAGGTCGGCAGCGGACACCAGACGGCCGAGCACCGGCACACTGGCGGGGTCGGTATCGGCCCACACCAGGCGCACCGGCCGACCCGACTCGAGTTGCAGCGAGCGCACAAGGCCCGCGATCGCCGCGGATCGCAGGTCGTGCCGTGGCAGGACGACCGTCATGGACCCGGTGGCCTCGTCGGTGGAAATCCGTTGCAGCAGATCGAGGACGCGCCCGAGCGATGCGATGCCTTCCTGCGCATCGCTCGCGCCGTCGTCCGCCGGACAGACCACCACCACGGCGGTCCGCGCGTGATCGCGCCCGGTGAGGACCGCCGTGACGAGGGGGCCAGCGTCGTCCGGTTCGCGCGCGATGCGCTCGGTCGGAAGGGTGGCATCAAGTGCCCTGGCGAGCCGGACCGCGAGTTCGGAGGCGCCGACCACGACCGCGCGCCGCCCGAACGCGTCCGGCGCGTCGCCGAGCCCCAGCGACTCCGGATCGCGCGATATCCACGTCTCGTGACGGAACGACGCGTCCTGTCCGGCGCGTGGCGTTCGCAGTACGCCGATCCCGTCCGCGTCATCGGGTGCGGCGTAGCGAATGTGCACGCCGGAGAAGGCAAGACAGGGCACGCCGTGCTGATCGGTCGCGATGACGTCGCCCACCAGCCCGTTGTCGCTGCGCTCCCGGATCAGCGCGTGCACCTCGAGCACATGGCGATTCGGTTCGGTCGACAGCCAGGCGGAGTCCATGCCGATCGGCAGCGGAATCGACGCGGCGGGCAGCTCGTCGAACAGCGCCGCAGCGAGCACTTGCAGGCACCCGTCCAGCGTTGCGGTGCGGTGCAATTCGGCGGCGTCGAACAGGCCGAGCGCCCGTCCGGTGCCCGCCGCGATGCCGCGCAGCGCACGGAAACGCGGTCCGTACTCCAATCCCCTGCGGCGCAGTTCCTCGTAGAAAGTGCCGGTGGCGATGACACGCATATGGTGGCGGGCGGCCCGGTTTGCGTCGACCACCCGCATCCATGCGACGATATCCGCGGGTGTGGGGTCACCGGCGGGCCGGGCCGAAGCCAGCGTCTCGGTGCCAGTGACCTCCGCCCGCACGCTTTCCTCGGCGCCCGGTCCGCGATAGACGACCTCGGGCAGTGTTCTGGAATCGGTCCGCTCGTGCACGACGAAGTCGGCGAGCCTGGTCACCCCGGCGGTCGTTCGGGCCAGGTGCAGCAGCCTACGCAGCCAGAACACGGCGGGGACGGTGCTGTCGCCCTTCACCACGTGGTCGGTGAGATCCTCGGAGAGAAAGGCGGATTCGGGGGTGTGCCCGTTCGCGGGGCCCGACACCAGGAGCGGAAACCTTCGCTTGCGCCACTGGCGCGGGAATGCTCCATGGTACGGACCGAGCGCCGACCAGTCGACCGGCCGCCCTTCCAAGTACAGCCGCGCCAGACCGGCGAGGAACCCGCCCGCCTCGTCCTCGCGCGACGCCACCGGATGCGTGCCCTCCCGGAAATCCGGGTACTCCCGCACGGCGGACGCGAGCACGGGATGCGGCCCGATCTCCAGCACGGTCGAGATGCCGTCCTCAGCCGCCCTTTCCATCGCCGCCGCCAATTCCACTGTGCCCGCGGCATTGTCGGCCCAGTACTCGCGGTCCATGGCGGCTGTGGTGATCTTCGCGCCGCGCCGAGCCGTCGAGTACACCGGTACCTGCGGCACCAGCGGTGTGATCTCGCTCAACGCCCCGACGAACGATGGGAGCACGGCGGCGACCTGCGGGCCGTGCGCGGCGAAGTCGACGGCGAGCCGACGCGCGAACATGTTGCGGCGGGTGGCTCGGCGCACCAGCGTGTCAATATAGCGCGGCGTCCCGGACACCACCACCGATCTGGGGCCGTTGATCGCGGCGATGCCCACCTCCCCGCGCATCGGCTCCACCATTTTCGCCGCTACGTCCGGGCCCGCCTCCAGCACCGCCATCGCGCCGTGGCCGTCCAGGTGGGCCAGGGTCGCGCTGCGCAGCACCACGATGCGCGCCGCGTCGGCCAGGGACAGCGCGCCGCTGACGGTCGCGGCGGCGATCTCGCCGAGGCTGTGCCCGGCCACCGCGTCGGGACGAATCCCGAACTCCGCCAGGAGTCTCACCGCCGCAACTTGGAACGTGAACAGCGCGGGCTGCACCAATTCGGTGGCGTGCGACTCGCTGGCGCCCGCGAAGGTGAAACCGTGCCGCGGCGTCCAGATTCGCGGTCCACCCGCCGTCACGATGGCGTCTGTCGCCTCGGCGAGCCCGGTGGCGAACACCGGATATCGCGCCGCCAGCGCGCGACCCATTCTCGGATGCTGGCCACCTTGACCGGAGAACAACAAGAGCAGGCCGCCAGGACGGCGGTTGCGCACCGGGCCGAGCGCCGCGTCGGCGTCGCCGCGGCCGAAGGTGCGCAGCCGGTGCACCGCGTCCCGGTGGTCGTGCGCCAGGATCGCCGCCCGCGCCGTCTCGGGCAGCAATCGCGCCGTGGCCGCGGCGAACTCGCTCAGCGGCGGGTCGGCGTGGTCCAGCTCGTCGGCAAGCCGCAGTGCGTGCTCGCGCAGTTCCCCGTCGTCGCGGGCGGTCAGCGTGAGCAGTACCGGAAACGGATCGCTTCGGGCGTGCTGTGGCGCGGCCACCCCGCGCACCGCGATATGCGCGTTGGTGCCACCGAATCCGAACGAGCTGACGCCCGCCATCCGCTGCGGTGCGGGCACGTGGCTCCAGTCCACCGGCTCGGTCGGCACACGCAGACCGCGCTCCGCCAGGTGCAGCAACGGGTGTTCGGTGCGGAGGTTGATCGTCGGCGCGATCACGCCGTGATGGATGGACAGGGCGGTCTTGACCAGCCCGGTGACTCCGGCGGCGGCTTCCAGATGTCCGATATTGGACTTCACCGAGCCGATCCAGATCGGATCGTTCGCGTCGATGCGCGACTCGCTCCACCACTCAGTGCTCTCACCGAGCGCGGCGGCCAGCGCGCCGATCTCCACCGCGTCACCCAAAGGTGTTCCGGTGCCGTGACATTCGATGTATCCAGCGCTGCGCGGGGTGCTACCGGCACGCGACCACGCGGTGCGCAGGGTCTCCTGCTGTGCGCGGCCGTTCGGTGCGTACAGGCCGTTGGAGCGTCCGTCCGATCCGACGGCCGTTCCGATGATCTCCGCGTACACCCGGTTGCCCTCGCGCAGCGCGTCCGCGGTCCGTTGCAGGACGACCACCGCGCATCCGTCGCCGCGGGTATAGCCGTCGGCGGTGGCGTCGAATGGCGCCGTTCGCCCGTCCGGCGACAGGAAACCACTCTCGGCCAGGTAGTTCGACGTGTGCTCCAACAGCACCAGATTCACGCCGCCGACGATGGCGAACGGGACCGTGCCGTCGGCGAGCAACCGGACCGCGAGGTCCACCGCGGCGAGGGAGGACGAGCACGCGCTGTCGAGCACCAGACTCGGCCCGTGCAGATCGAGCACGTACGACAGCCGGTTGGCGATGATGCTGAGCGCCGATCCGGTCACCGCGTACGGGGCGTCGTGGCCTTCCCGGCCGAGCACCGCGATGCCGTGGTCGTACCCGGACGCGCCGAACACCACGGCCGCGCCGGATCCCCGTGCACGATAGCCGATTCCGGCATCGTCGAGAGCCTCCACCGCGACTTCCAGCGCGATCCGCTGTTGCGGGTCCATGACGGCGGCCTCCCGCGCGGCGATGGCGAACCAGTCGTTGTCGAACGACTCGACATCGTCGAGGTAGCCGCCGCGCCGGGTGCCGAGGCGGCCTGCGGGCGGTGTGGACGTGGCGTCCACACCGTCGAGTAGCAGCCGCCAGAATTCGGCGACGCTCGCCGCTCCGGGCAGTCGGCAGCCGATGCCGATGATGGAGACGGGGGGATGCGAGCCGATCGAGTCAGTATCCGCGCTGCTCATCGCATCGCGAGATACTCGACAAGCTGCTCGATGTCTGGATGGTCGTAGATCGCGGTCAGCGGAACCTCGACTCCCATAGCGTCTTCGAGATGGGCGGTCAGCCTCGCAAGCTGGGTGGAACTGAGGCCGAGATCGGTAAAGGGCGAGCTGGTCGACACCGTGGCGGCGTCGACCCCTAGTAGGTCCGCGACGGCCGAGACGGCGGCGCAAGTCAGCGCGGTGCGTCGGCGATAGCCGAGCGAACCGTCATTCCCCTGCGCACCACTGTGCCCGTCCGGAAGACTGGGCGGCATCGCGTCCTCCCTCCCCGTCTCCCGGCTGCTGCGACCAACTAAAGAACGGTACTCACGCGATTATGCCGCAGAAATCGGCCGGAGCAAGGTCGCATAGACGGCGCAGCCGGACGTAGTCCGTCCGAAGCCCACGCCGGGCCGAGCGACGGCGAGGCAGCCGCGTTTCCGCTGCCTGCCCAGCCTTTCGCGAACCACGGCGATCACTTACGGTGGCATGGTGACCGAACCGGACAGCGGTGCCGCCACCCGCGCCGAGCGCACTCCGATCGTGCCCACTCTGCTGCGCTGCTGTGCCGCGCTGGCGGCGACGCCCGGCCGCCTACTGCGCCCGCGCCGCCCCGACACCGCGCTGCTGGCGAACCTCGAGGTGCGGCCGCTGCCCACGGCGAGCGCCGCGGTGCGGCTCACCGTGCTGAATCAGGCCACCATGTCGGCGCCGACCACCATCGTGGCCGAGGGCGTGCGCAGCCTGCGGGAGATGACGCTGTCGATGGCGGCGTTCCTGGTCGAGCATCCGAAGGCGCGTTTCCTGGTCGATCCCGCCTTGTGCGCGGGCGTGCACGACCGGGTGCTACCCGAGTTGCCGTTCCCCGTCCCGCTGCTCGTCGCGCCGGACAAACCGGTTCTCGGTCTGTCCGACGTGCTCGCCGAGCACAACATCGCGGGCTCCGACATCGATTTCGTGCTGCCCACCCATCTGCACTGGGACCACGTCTCGGGCCTGCTGGAATTGCCACCCTCGGTGGAGGTCCGGTTGCCCGGCGTCGAATACGACTGGGCGATGGGCGGCCCGCACGCCCCGGCCGGTGTGGCGCGCGGGCCCCTGCGCGGTCGCACGTTCGACCGGTTCGAGTTGGACGGACCGCCGGTGCTCACCTTCTCGCGCAGCAAAGACCTGTTCGGTGACGGTTCGGTGCTGCTGGTGGATCTCGCAGGCCACACACCGGGCAGCATCGGCGTGCTGCTCGCCGTGGACGACGGCAGCCGGGTGCTGTTCGCGGGCGACGCCGTCTGGAGCAAGTTGCAGGTCGATCTGCTGCGGGAGAAGGCCCCGATGCCCGGCAAACTCTTCGACTCCGACCGCGACGCCGCCTTCACCACGATCCACCGCCTGCACGCGCTGCCCGACGACATCGAACTCATCGCCAGTCACGATTACGAGGCCGTCACCGCCCGCGCGGGCAAGTAACCGCTCAGCCGCCGCCGACGGTTTCGGCGACCTCGCGCTCAGCGCTGGTCACGATTGCGAGGCCGTTACCGCCCGCGCGGGCACGTAACCGCTCAGCCGCCGCCGACGGTTTCGGCGACCGCGCGCAGCGCCAGTCACGGCGATGAGCCTGTGACCCGCCCGCGCGGAGGTAAGTCACTCAGCCAACGGCACTACGAGCCCGACCACCCGCGTGGCAGGTAAACTCGTCAGCCGACGATGGCTCCGGCGAGCCGGGCGGTGATCAGCGCCTCGGCCTCGGTGACCATCCGGCCGATCAGTTCGGCGCAGGTCGGGATGTCGTGAATGAGGCCCTGGCACAGGCCAACCGACCAGATGCCCGCATCCAGATCGCCCTCCTCGAACACCCGGCGACCGCGCGCGCCCGCGACCAGATCGCGCACGTCGTCGAAAGTGCCGCCTGCCTTCTCGATTTCGACGACTTTGCGGCTGATCTCGTTGTCCGCGACGCGAGCGGTATTGCGCATGGTGCGGAAGATGAGCTGGGTGTCGCGCTCGGAGTTCGCGACGATCCGCTCCTTGACCTTGTGATCGATCGAGGACTCCTGCGTGCACAGGAATCGGGTGCCCATATTGACGCCGTCCGCGCCGAGAGCCAGTGCCGCGACCAGGCCGCGGGCGTCGGCGATGCCGCCGGAGGCGATCATCGGAATGCTCAGTTCGCGGGCAGCGGCGGGGATGAGCACGAGGCCGGGGACATCGTCCTCACCGGGATGGCCCGCGCATTCGAACCCGTCGATGCTCACCCCGTCCACGCCGATCCGTTCGGCCTTCAGCGCGTGCCGGACGCTGGTGCACTTGTGCAGCACCTTGATGCCCGCGTCCTTGTAGTAGGGCAGGAACGGCTCCGGGTTGCTGCCCGCGGTTTCGACGATCTGCACGCCGCTGTCGATGATCGCCTGCACGTATTCCGCGTACGGCGGCGGGTTGATCGACGGCAGGATGGTGACGTTCACGCCGAACGGTTTGTCGGTCAGCTCCCTGGTGCGGGCGATCTCGCGGCGCAGGTCGTCCGGGGTCGGCTGGGTCAGTGCCGTGATGAAGCCGAGTCCGCCCGCGTTGGCGACGGCCGCGACGAGTTCGGCGCGCCCGACCCACATCATGCCGCCCTGGACGATGGGATGCTCCACCCCGAATTTCTCGGTGAACCTGGTCCGCAGCATTGCGCTTCTCCTCTGTCTCGCGCGGGCGTGCCGGTTCGCCCGTTGGCGTCGATGGTGACATGAGGATCGGCCCACGTTCAACCCACAAGTGAGCCGAGGTTCGCACCGATGACGAGGTTCTACGTTGCCCTCATACGCTTCGATGCTGCGCGTATTGTGCCTGAATAACCAGGTGAAAGTACCTACTTGGAGTCGAGGTACAAGTCTCCACCGCTTAACAACCATTCATCTCTGTCTCCCTTGTCGAGCAATTAAGTTAGTTGCTATTCTGCTCCTGATTCAGCCCGTCGCCGCCGCGGGCATCCCGGCGGTCCGAGAGGAGTTCGTGGCATGACCACCAGGGCAGCAGCGCTCACCGAGCCGATCAGGTCGCGGCGCAACCACTGGAACAACCAGATCGCCGTGCATGCGCAAATGCGCCCGGACGCGGTCGCGGTGCGGTTCCGTGGCGTGGACACCACGTGGCGCCAATTGCACGAGCGGTCACTGAAATTCGCCGACGGACTGGCGCGCCGCGGCGTCGGATCCAGCGATCGGGTGCTGATTCTCGCGCTGAACTACCCCGAATACCTCGAAGCCGTCTTCGGCATCACCGCGCTCGGCGCGATCGCGGTCCCGGTCAACTTCCGGCTCACGCCCCCCGAAGTCGCCTACATCGTGAGCGACAGCGGCGCCAAGGCGATCGTCACCGACACCGTGCTGCAACCGCTGGCCACCGTGGTGCGCGCACAAGCTCCCGCCCTGGAGACCTGCGTGGTGATCGGCGGCGCGTCCGGCGACGGCGTGATCGGCTTCGACGACTTGCTCGCCGAAGATGGCGAACCGCATACCCCGCTGGACATTCCCGAAGACACTCCCAGCCTGATCATGTACACCTCGGGCACCACGGGCAGCCCGAAGGGCGCGGTGCTGACCCACGCGAACATGAATGCCCAGGCGCTCACCTGCATCCGGGCGCTGGCGCTGGAACCGGACTCGATCGGCCTGTGCACCTCGCCGCTGTTCCACATCGCCGGACTCGGCAGCCTCGCACCGGCGTTCCTGCTCGGTTCGAAGACGGTGTTGCACCCGCTCGGCGCCTTCGACGCCGGGGAATTCCTCGACGCGCTGGAGCGAGAGCAGGCCACCTCCGCCTTCTGCGTGCCCGCGCAGTGGCAGCTGGTCTGCGACCACCCGACCGTGAAGGAGCGCAAACTCGCGCTCGAGGTACTGAGCTGGGGCGCGGCGCCCGCGTCGGACACCGTGCTGCGCGCGATGGCCGAGTGCTTCCCGAACGCGTTCAATGTCGCGGTGTTCGGTCAGACGGAGATGTCGCCGATCACCTGCGTGCTGGAGGGAAAGGACGCCATCCGCAAGATCGGCTCGGTGGGCAAGCCCATCCCGACCATTCAGGCGCGCATCGTCGACGACGAGATGAACGACGTCGCGCCCGGCGAGGTGGGCGAAATCGTTTATCGCGGACCCACTCTCATGCGGGGCTACTGGAACAAGCCGGAAGCCACCGCGGAGGCGTTCGCGGGCGGCTGGTTCCACTCCGGCGATCTGGTCCGCCAGGACGACGAGGGTTTCATCTATGTGGTGGACCGCAAGAAGGACATGATCATCTCCGGCGGCGAGAACATCTACTGCGCCGAGGTGGAGAACGTCCTGTTCGCGCACCCGAAGATCCGGGAGGCGGCGGTGGTGGGCCGCGCGCACGAGAAGTGGGGCGAGGTGCCGGTGGCGGTGGTCGCGCTGGAGAACCCCGACGACGAGCTGACGCTGGCCGAGCTGGAGCCGTTCCTCAACGAGAACCTGGCCCGCTACAAGCACCCCAAAGACTTGGTGCTGGTTCCCGAGCTGCCCCGCAACGCCAGCGGCAAGGTCGTGAAAGTGCAGTTGCGCAAGGACTATTCGTCCTGACCTGGCGACACGCACGTTTCACGTGAATCGGACACTGCGACTGGGTGTCGATGCGTAAGGTCGTCCCATGGCGATCCGACGCATCCGCGCCGCCGTGCTGGCGCTGCACTGGCAGGTGAATGTCGTTCGACCGGAAGGGTTCTTCGGGCCGATGTTGGCCGCGCCCGTGGCGGCCAGCGGTGTGGTGCCTCGTGCGAAGGACTTCCACGCGGCGGCGCTCGCGCTGGAGGTGCCGGTGGTGTTCACCCGCTTCACCATCCCAGTCGGCGAGGGCGAGCTCGTGCGCAACACCGGCTTCATGCGCTCGGTCGGCGCGGCGCAAACCGAGTTCCGCCCCGACTCCCCCGGCACCGCGATCATTCCAGAGATGGAAGCGCAGCCCACAGATGTGTTCGACAACCAGAAGCTGTCCGGGCTCGCGGGCAGCAAACTTCCGGAGTGGTTGGCCGATCATGGCATCGAAACTCTGTTCATCACCGGCGTGGCGACCAACCTGACCGTCGAGCAGACCGCTCGGCACGGCACCGACCTGGGGTTCACCGTGCACCCGGTGTCCGACTGCGTGGCCGCGGGGAGCCTGGAAGCGCACGACGCCGCGCTGGCCAACCTCGAGCTCGTCACGGCAGGATGCCTGCACGCCGCACAGGCGCTGGAATTGGTCAGCGGCTGACGGCCTGACCTAGTTGTTGCCTGTCATGATGTTATCGACCTGCTTCCACCAGTGGATGCGAGCCTGTCCAATCGCCGCCGCGTCTCGCTGAGTTCCGCCTGTCGGGCTTGGATGCGTCGTGCCACGTCGTCCAGTTCCGCCCGCAGTTCGGGGCATATTTCGAGGAAGACGCCATGATCGCCGGTGTGGGCGCAACCGAGGTATTTTCGGATGGTCGCGGTTGCCAAACCGGCGGAGACCATCGTTGTGATCTGGGCCACGCGGGTGACATCGGATTCGGAGTACTCCCGGTACCCGCTGCTGTTACGAGTCGGGACCAATAGTCCTCGATCCTCGTAGTGGCGTAGCGCTCGCGCGCTCACGCCGGTCAACTTGGCGAGTTCGCTGATCAGCACCCTTGGTCCCTCCTCATCGGCTTGACATTCACGCTGACGTGAACCCATAGCCTCCGCCGTATGACAACTCGAACAACCCAGAGGCGGGCCTCGATCATCCACGGTTACTCCGCGTCGCCCGAGGATCACTGGTTCGGTTGGCTGGCCGGGCAACTCGACGCGGTCGGCATACCGACCACGGTTCCGGCTCTGCCGAATCCACACCAGCCGGACCGGTCGCAGTGGACCGAGGCGATCCGCGCCGCGCTGGGCACCCTCGACGAGAACTCGATCATCGTCGCGCACAGCCTGGGCTGTCTGACCGTGCTGCGCTATCTGCGCTCACTTCCAGAGCCCTGGCACGTCGGAACCCTCGTGCTGGTGTCCGGATTCGTCGACCAACTGCCCGCGCTCCCGGAACTGAACGCATACATCGGAGACGGCTGCGATGTGGAGGGGCTCAGCGACCACATCGGTCGACTCGCGGTCATCCGGTCCGACTCCGACCCGCTGGTTCCCGTCGGTCACACCGACCGTCTTGCCGACCTCCTCGGAACTTGCGTGCAGGTGGTTCCCGGAGCCGGTCACTTCCTCGCTTCGGACGGCGTCACTTCGCTGCCTGAAGTTCTTGTCGCCGTCGGCCAATTCGCCCGTCGCCCACCCGAGCTGTAACGGACTGTGGGTGCGGCCCGACAAGATGGTCATGCGACTGAAAAGCGTTACCGCTCAACGATTATCGGGCCAACTCTGTGTGATGACCACGGCGGCGGTCGCCGCGCAGGTCGGGCTCACCGTTGCGTGAAAGTCTGACTGAAGCGGGATCCCGAGATGACGAAAGGGCTGCCGCGCGTGGTGTCGCAGCTGTGGCGTGTGGCGCGGTGATGCTGCTCGCAGGCCGTGCGACCACCTCCATGGACACCACGTCGACACCGGGTGGGGCCGCCTCCGCGACGAGCACTGCCGCCGCGCCCACGACGACCCGTGCCGATGGTGAATCGGCCGCCCGGAAGCCACCCGGGTCGATGTCGATGCCACCACATCTGGGAGTCCGGCCCCACAGCCGCGCGTCCGATCGCACGATCAACGATCTGCTCGAACCCGGGACGTACCAGGATCTCAGGAGGACCGAATTCTACGGTCGGCAGGTGATCCAATACCGATCGGTGGCGGACACGCACAAGCTGACCTGCGATGTCGGCACCCCGGCCGCATTCGGCAGCATCGTGTTCGCGGTGCGCAATATTCGCGTCCAGACCGATGTGGGCGACCCCTGCTCGGACGCGAATGTGGTCGGGGCCCGCCCGTTCAGATCGCTGCCCTGAGAAATCGCTACCACCCAACGTATTAGGAGTTTCAGATGTTCGCACTGCGTGGAATCTTCGTCGGCGCTCTGATCGGTGCCGCGACCCTTGTCGGCGGCGGCGCCGCCACGGCCGAGCCCCTTCCGCTCGAAACGTTCACACCGGCGCCGACCGAGTCTGTCGCCGGGGGGTGGTGTGACGCCAACCCCGTTCTCGGCTTGTGGTGCTTGATCGCCAGCCAGTCGGCATAGCTGTCGCTGTCCAGCATCGCCGAATGACACGGGTGTAGTGACCGACCCGTGGGTCGAGTAAGGCAGCGATCGAAGAAGGCGGCATCGCGGTCCGGTAGGCGGTCACCATTTCGGTGATGGCCGCCGGGTCCGCAAGTCGCCTGATTCGCTCGGTGCGTTCGTTGATCTCGGATCGGCAACCGAACGAATGGGACGCCTTCACCAAGGCCGTCGCGACCGCCGGTTCGATCGCCGCTGCATTGCCTGACTAGCTGGCCTCGGTGACATGGTGGCACAGGATGTCGGCGTCGTCGGTGCTGACGAGAAGGATGCGCGCCCGACGTGCTTGCAGCCCTGGGTGCGTGCGGCGACCTCGGCGGTCAGTTCGATGCGTACCAGAGGGGACGACGGGGAGCGGACTACTGTCAACAGGGCGGATTCCCGGTCGAAGTCGAGGCCGAGTTCCGCGGGATCGCGGATGTCTGCCTTGTGGGGACGGATGGTGTCGATTCCCGACAGCGTAATGTCGACGGCCGCAAGCCATCCGAATCGGAGTCGTAGCGTGGTGGAGTCCAGACGGAACGAGCCCCACAGCGGTGAGGCGAAGGCGGCGATCACCAACAGGGTGAAGGCCGCGGCGATGGCATCGACGGCGAGGGCCGGTGCGGGCGGCAGGAAAGCGTGCGCGAGGAAGTGCAATACGGCTGTCTCGAGGATGCCGAGGACGACGATCCCGCTGGCGAGTGCTGCCCAATCATGTCTGCGCCCCAAGCCTATTCGCGTCATCGTTGCCTGCTTCCTAGCGTGCTGAGGGTCGGTATCACCGTTCGTGCGGTGGCAGCTTCACTCGCCGGTGACGGACTGCCTCTTCGATCCCGAGTTGTTCGGCGAAGGCGGCCCGCGACGGTAGTCGAAAGGCGGTTGGCGACGGCGTGTCGCACCGCCATTCCACTAACCTCGCCGCGTTAGCGAACCCCATCCCGCGAGTGGCGCATGGCTGCGGCATCGGCCGAGTAACCCTCTCCGTGGTGTGCCACTCGCGGACGGGCCCACGCTAGGGCGTTGGCCAACGGTTCGTTGGTGGGTCCGCTGTCGTCGGCGGCCATGCGATCCATCAGTCGCTGGGCGACAGCGGCGATGGCCGAGGCCAGCGAGATCGCGCAGGCGAGTATCGCGGACCAGGTGAGGCTGGCGGTGGCGTAGGAAACCGGGAGAAATCCGGGGGCCGGATAGTTGTCGTGGCCCCTGGCCCATCGGAGCAGCAATCCGATTTGTGTACCCGGATCTCGGGCCGTGCCATAGGAAACCACGCGCGTCAGTTCGTCGCCTTTGCTGTTGAGGTACAGCGCGGTGGCGATCGTGAAGACCGCGACGAAGACTGTTGCGGCGGTCGATAGGTGCCTGAGCGCCTTGGCGTGGACCAGCAAATTTGCCGCCACACTGCACACGGCAACGCAGATCGCAACGCTGGTGAGGATGCCCCACGCCCCGCTTGCCTTGGGGCTGGGCACTGAGGACCGCGCCCAGAGATCTACCCAGAAGGTGGTCACCTGGAGTCGGCCGAAGGCGTTAGCGTGGATCGTGCCGTCGGTTCCGCCCGTGTTCGTGGTCAGCCATGGCTGGAACAGCAGGGCGAATGTGATGACGCAGCCGACAGCGGCGGACAGGTGACCCCAGTTTCCGTCGGACGCGGTCCGCAGCCGCTTTCCCAGGACTACGGCCCGCAGCCGCGCATCATTCCATCGACTTCGCTGCGTCCCGCCTGCTGAGTCGGCCTGCTCATATCGAGCTTCTCTGATCTGCCAGGGGGTGGGCCGCACGATTTCCGAGCGTATGAGTTCGGCTGTATGGGCATCGTCAAGAAATTAGCCCTAGAGTAGCAAGGATTCGTCAAAAGATGCTGTTCGTTCGCTGCGGACCCGACTGTTCAATCCGGGGCCGACCAACTGGACCAAGTGCTGGTAGGCCTCCTCGGCCGAAAGCGGCGGATGCGGCTCGGCGATGGTGCCGAGCATGCCGACCACGCCCCAGGACAGGAATGTCACGGTGGTGGTGAATTCGTCCTCCGGCATCGCCAGCCGGTCCTCCAGCCGCTCGGCAAGGATCTGTCCGACCATCACCCTGGTCGTCCGCAACAGCACGGTGCCGCTCTTGCGGCCGAGCAGCGCCCGATATACCTCGGGGTTGTCGGCGGCCAGCCGGAACAGGGTGCGAACCGGCGCGAGCGGTTCGTCGGCGCCGGTGTCCGTCTCCGCCGCCGCCATGGCGGCGCGCAGGTAATCGGTGCTGCTGCGCAGGAGCAGATCGTCCTTGTCGCGGTAGTGCGCGTAGAACGTCGAGCGCCCGACATCGGCGCGGTCCAAGATGTCCCGGACGGTGATCCGGTCGTAGCCGCGTTCGAGCATGAGCTCGATCAGCGCCCGGTGCAGCAGGTTCCTGGTGCGCCGGACCCGGCGATCTGCGCTGTCCGCGGTGTCCTGTCGATCCGGCACGATGCCTCCTGAACGAATCTTCCGTAGGTGTCCGGTTGCGGATGGTTTCCGCCACATTGCCCCTGGTCGGCACCGTGACGTCCACCGATCCTGAACATATGACCCGAAACGAACCCAAGTCTGCCATCCCTCAGCACGACGACGACATCGGCGTGCTGCTCACCCAGCCGCGCCGCTACCGGGCGTTCAAGGCCGCGTTCCTGCTCGGCCGCGGCGGCCGCCTGAACGAGCGCCTGGCCGAGCTGGCCCGGCCGCTCCCCGGCGCGGACGTCGTCGATATCGGTTGCGGCCCAGGCGATCTGGTTCGCGTACTGGCTCGCACCGCCGGGCAGGTCACCGGCGTGGATCCGTCGCCTCGGATGATCGACTATGCGACCGCGCGCGCCCGCTACCTGACGAACTGCCGATTCGAACTCGGTACGGCGCAATCACTTCCGCTGCCCGACGCATCCGCGGACCTGGTGACCTCGACTTTCGCCATGCACCACATCCCCGCGGCGCATCGCTCCAGCGCCCTCGACGAGATGTTCCGGGTGCTGCGACCCGGTGGCAGGCTGTTGCTCGCCGACACCGACCCGACCGGCCCGGTCCTTTCCGCGGTCGTGCGCGTCATGGCGCGTTTCGCCGCGCATCGTACGCACGATGCCGCACACGACGCCGACGATCCCGTGGCGAGCGTCGATATCCGCCGGTATCGAGATATGCTGCGCGCCAGCGGATTCCAGGACGTGCAGTTCGTCGCGGTGCGACCCTCGACCGGCGTGCTGCTGGCCACCAAGCCATAAAGGGCGGTGCCGGACGGACTCTGTCCACAGCCTGCTCCGGGCTGGGCGAAGGCAGAGTCAGCCGCTCAGATCAGGTCCTTCGCGGTCATCCACCGCATGGTGGCCCAGCCGCAGAACACCGGCAGCCAGCAGGTGATCACGCGGTACAGCAGCACCGAGGGCACCGCGATGTTCGCGGGCAGTCCGAACGCGGCCAGACCGCCGATCAGCGCGGCCTCGACCGCACCGACACCGCCCGGAGTCGGCGCGGCCGAGGCCAGCGTGCCGCCGATCATGGTGACGATGGTGACGGTGACGAACGTCGTGCCGCCGCCGAACGCCCCCACACTTGCCCACAGCGCGCCCGCGAGGCCGAGGGTGATCGCCGCGCAGCCGAGCACGATCACCGCGGACCGCTTGGGGTCGCGGGCCAGATCGGCGAGCTCGCCCAGGACTTCCTGCAATTGCGGCCGGACCGCGTTGTTCAGCCACCGGCGCAGCTTCGGCACGAACATGAAGGTGCCGACGATGCCCACGCCCACACCGGCGAGCAGATACAGCACCGTGGCATCGGGGACGAAGTGCGAGAGATCCGCCGACGTGCCCGCCACGATGCTGAACGCGACCAGCAGGCTCACGTGCGTGATCACTTGCACGGCCTGCTGGAGCGCCACCGCCGCGGTCGCACGGACCGCACCGATGCCGCCCTTCTGCAAGAAGCGCACGCTCAGCGCGAGCCCGCCCACGCGCGCGGGCGTCGTCGTCGCGGCGAAGGTGTTGGCGATCTGCATGATCACCAGATTCCGGAAGCTCACCGCACCGGACGCACAGGCCCACAGCGCCGCCGCCGCGCCGATGTAGGTCAGCGCCGAGACCGCGAGTCCGAGCAGCGCCCACCACCAGTTGGCCGTTCGCAGCTGGGTGAAGAAGGTCGGCACCGCGCTGATGAACGGATACGCGACATACACCAGCCCGATCAGCAGCACCAGCTGGATGATCTGGTTGCGGGAGAACCGGGTGATCTGCTCGGCTTCGATCCGGTCCTGCCCGGTCTGCTTGCGCACCTCCTCCTTGGCCTCGGACAGCGCGCGTTTCCAGTCCGGGACCGACTTGCGAATCCCGGTGGGTATGGCCGACTTGGTCAACCGGCTCGCCGCGGCGAGCACCCTCGGCTCACCGAGCGCGCCGATGGCCGCGCGCACCGCGGGCTCCTTGCCGAAGACCGCGGTGGTGGTCACCAGCAATTGGGCGATATCCGACTGCAACTGCGCGTCCGACGCCCCGAACTCGGCGTTGCCGAAGCCGCCGAAACTTGTCGCTCCGTCGATGACGCGGATGTCGATCGGTCGCAGATCCCCGTGCGAGATCTGCTTCCCGTGCAGGGTGTCGAGTGCCTGCCACAGACCGGGCAGCACCTCGTCGGTCGCCTCGGTGATCGGCTTACCCCGCGGCTGAGTGTGCGCGAACAGCATCCAGCCGCGGGAGAGCGCGGCGACCGCGACCGGAGTGCAGCTGGCCAGACCGAGGTCACCGACGGCGATCGCCATCAGCGCGCGATGCTCGACCGCGCGGTGCATGGAACCGTGCATGGCCGCGGTCTCGCTGCTGCGGAAGGTGAGCCAGCGCCACACCTGCCGCAGCGCGCCGAAGCTGCGCTGGTTCTTGCCGAACATCTCGACGATCAGCTCGCGCTCGGGGCCCTCGACGGCGGCGGCCAGCACCAGCGGCCCGCGACCGGCCGGATGCACCACGGTGAACCCGGTGACGGCGTGGCCGCGCCTGGCGAGCACCCGGACGGCGGCGTCGAGCGGAACCTCGAGCGCGGGCGTGCCGACCACGAGCACGATCACCGCGCCGACCAGCCAGCCGACCGCGAGCCCGAACATCGCCCGCGCCGGGACCACGGTGCTGACCACCAGATGGATCGGCGCGAAGGCGAGCAGCAGGAACCACAGCCAGCGACGCGGCCGAACGGGCAGCCAGGGACTGGACACGGTGAGCACCGCGGCGATCATCGCGATCCAGCGCGGATCGTCCAGGAACTGGGACAGGAACGTGTCCAACCGGTCCGGCACCTGGAGGTGCCATTTCGGCGCGGACAGCCCCGTGCCGGTGATGGACAGCAGCAGTCCGGCGACCACTCCCGCCGCGGCATAGCCCGCCAGTAGCTTCCACTGCCTGCCGATGATCAGCTCGATCAGGATCGCGAACGGCAAGGCCAGGATCGCCATGCCGTAGACCAGATACACCAGATTCGACTGGGCGGGATTCAGGAAGCCGACGATGTTGGATACCGAACGCTCCAGCGCCAGCCATTCCGGCCGGGTGATCAGCGATGCCGCGACGACGATCGCCACCCCCAGCATCGCGAGGACCACCCGGACGATGTCGCTCGTCCGCCGCACCATCGGCTGTAGCAGGCTCCCCGTGACCGGGATCTCGCGCCCGCTCCTCCGCTTCTCCGAGTACGCGGGCCGCACCAGTCGGGTGACACGGGACTCGCGTACCGATCCTGCGCTGGGTGCCGCTCGAGTTCTGGGCGTACCCGACGAGTTACCCATGTGCTGTGCTCCTCCGCCTCTCCGGGTCTCGAGGCCGTACTAGTCGGGGGCGCAGGATGTGCGTTCAGGTCCTGCGTTGGGTGCCGCTCGAGTTCTGGGCGTGCCCGGCGAGTTACCCATGTGCGTACGAGATCAGTTGTTGCGTTCTCAGTTGTTATGAGTTGTTGTGTTCGCTGCACGATACTGCCCAGCGCACGTGGCGATGTTCTTGATATCCGGTGGTGGGGTGATGTTCCGCAACCCACTGTGCCCTACATCACTCGCATCCGGGGTTGATCTTCACATTGGTGTCAAGTTCGAGCATGTGGGCATGGACAACGAACTCTTCGACTACAGCCCGATCGTCGAGCGCGCGCCGCTGCACTGGCCCGGCGGGGCCAGGGTGGCGTTCTATGTCGGTCTCAACGTCGAGCACTACCAGGTGGACCGGCCCAGCACGAGCATCTTTCCCGGCACCGCCGGGCTGGCGCCCGATCCGCTGAACTACGGCTGGCGCGATTACGGGCCGCGAGTCGGCATCTGGCGGGTGATCGAGGTGCTCGACCGGCACGGCGTCCGGGCCAGCGCGCTGCTCAACTCCGATGTCGCCGCCCGCAATCCGCAGATCATCGCCGCAGGGCTGCGGCGTGACTGGGCATGGCTGGCGCACGGGAAGAACAACTCGATCTTCCAGGCGGACATGTCGGTGGACGAGGAGCGCGCCTATCTCGCCGACGTCGTCGCGACCATCGAACGAGCGACCGGCCGCAGGCCGCGCGGCTGGATGGGCCCGGCGCTCACCGAGACCTTCCAGACGCCGCGACTGCTCGCCGAACTCGGCCTCGACTATGTGCTGGACTGGACCAACGACGATCAGCCGTATCGCCTGTCCGTGCCCGGCGTGCTCAGCGTCCCCTACTCCGTGGAGCTCAACGACAACACCTTGTTCCTCGGCAAGGCCACCAGCGGTCCCGAATTCGTGCGGATCGTTCGTGATCAACTCGACCAGCTCTACGCCGAGTCGGCCGACAGCGGCCGCGTGATGGCGCTCGCCCTGCACCCGTTCGTGATCGGTCAGGCGTTCCGGATCAAATACCTCGACCAAGCGCTCGAGTACGTGGCGACGCATCCCGGGGTGTGGCTGACAACTAGCGACGAAATTGCCGAGCACTACGCGGGCGCGTCGGCACTTGCCGAATCGGCGCGATCCGAAGACGATCGGGTCACATAGCCGATGCTCGGGAGGCGGGAATGGCAGTGCAGGACAAGGATCTGACCGGAAAGACGGTGGTGGTGACCGGCGCGAGCTCCGGCATCGGCGCCGCGGCGGCGCAGCGGCTCGCGGACCGCGGCGCCACCGTCGCGGTGGTGGGCCGTTCGCCGGAACGCACCGCGGAGGTGGCGGCGAGCGTGGGCGCGCAGCCGTTCGTCGCCGACTTCGCCCGGCTCGACGACGTGCGCAAGCTGGCCGATCAGCTGCTCGACCGGTATCAGCGCATCGATGTGCTGGCCAACAACGCGGGCGGCGCCTGGCCCAAGCGCACCGTCACCGACGACGGCAACGAGCTGACCTTCCAAGTCAACCACCTGGCGTCGTTCCTGCTGACCAACCTCCTGCTGGAGCGCCTGACCCAGTCGCGGGCCAGGGTGGTCAACACCTCGAGCATGACCTACCGGATGGCCAAGCTGGACCTGGACACGGTCAACGCGCCGACCGGTTCGTTCAACCAACTCGGCGCGTACGGCGCGTCGAAGCTGGCGAACATCCTGTTCACCAGGGAACTGGCCCGCCGCACCGCGGGCACCGGCCTCACCACCGCGGCCTTCCACCCCGGGGCGGTCGCCACCCACGTCTACGACAACGCCCCGCTCGGTCTCGGCTGGTTCATCCGGTCCCCGCTGTCGCGCCCGTTCTTCATCCGCCCCGACAAGGGCGCCGAGCCCCTGGTGCACCTGGCCACCACCGCCGACGGCGAGGCGATCAACGGGCAGTACTTCCACCGCTTCAAGCTGGAGCCGCCGAGCAACAAGCAGGCGATCGACGCCGATCTCGCACAGCGATTGTGGACGCTGTCCGAGCAGGCCACCGGCATCGCGACCACGGAATAGCGGCTCACGGTTCGGCGTCGGCGAGCCGGAGGGAGTCGACGCCCTCCGGCTCGTCCACCTGGTCCAGCCCGACGCCCACGCCGTACACCGCACCAGACCGGTCGCTCGCGTCGAGCTCGACGATCGCCCGAGCGACCTGCTCGGTGGGCACGAGCGCGGGAAAACTGTTGGGCGCGATGGCGTTGGCGCGCACACCGAACTCGGCGAACTCGGCGGCGATATTGCGAGTCAGTTGATTCAACGCGGCTTTCGACGCCGAATACAGTGTCTGTCCCGGGTACACCTCCGATCCGGAGATGCTCGAGACGTTGACGATGTTGCGGTTGCGGGCGCGGTTCTCCGCACCGGCGTGCAACCAGCAGCGCTGCGCCACGCGCGCCGAAAGACGCAGCGGCACAGCCACATTCAGTGCGAAATGGCGATCGAAGTCTTCCAGTGCCGCGTCTCCGTCGACGATGCCGCGCGGGTGCGACCGCATGTGCGCCGCGTTGTTCACCAGCAGGTCGACGTGCCCGAACCGGGCCAGCGCCAGGTCGACGACCCGCTCCACCTCACCCTGCTGCGTCAGATCCGACCGAACCACGAAAATGCGCGAATCGTTCTCCGGCACCACTGCGTCCGGCGCCAGCGGATCGACATACCACTCCAGTTGGGACGGCGCGGCGGGCGTCCGCGTGCGGCACACGGCGACGATGTCGTAGTCGCGGTAGTAGGCGCGGCAGAAGGCGTCGCCGAGCGTACCGCTCGCGCCGGTGAGCAGGCAGACGCGGCGTTCACCAGTGGACAATCTTGTCTCCTCCCCAGCGCCGTTCGGCATCCGCCTTGGTGCGATGCACCCACATCACCACGCTGTTGCGGTCGTTGGCGTTGTTGCCCGCGAAGGTGTGCCAGCTACGCGGCGTGACCTCGAACAGGATCAGCGAATTGTCCAGCGGCGGAACGAGGGTCACCGAAGGGAGCGTGGCGTCGTCGGCAACGTGGTCGTATAGCGCGGTCTCGCCGCCGTCGCCGGGCTCCCACCCCGGATTGCCCAGATAGAACAGCACCGCTACGGCACGCACGGTTTCCCGGGCGACGACGCCAGGCGCGCGTGCCCCGGTCTTGGTGTCCACCGTCCCGTCGGGCAGCCGTACCTCGCCGGGACCAGGAGGCGGTCCCTGGAACCAAGCCGGGTTGAAGTCGTTGTGCGGCCAGCCGAACGGACTGCCGGGACCGTGATGGTGCACCGATCCCTCGACATCGCCGGTCGCCTCGACGCCGCCGACCCGGGCGACCAAGTCGTGCCACTCCCGCGAGCTGAATATCGCCAGCGGCCCATCGCGCAGGTCGGCCAGGCGAATGCCGTCCGCGCTGTAGCCGTCGGCGACCGAACCGAACAGCTCAGGACGCTCGCGGCGAACCCGGTCCAGTTCGCCGGTCAATCGCTGATAGAACTCCGGAACGAAGACATCGCGGGCGTACACGTGCGGAAACGGTTGGCTGCGCCGGACCCAGCGCCGATGGGCGAACAACTGCGCGAACCACTGCGGAACCGCGAGCCCCGACTCGGTTGTCACCATCACTCCCTCCCGGTCTGACCATCCGCGATCATAAGGGGCGCAGCCGGACGGAGTCCGTCCTCAGCCCGCGCCGGGCCGAGCGAAGGCGAGGCAGCCGCATATTGCCCGCACCCGTTGCACGGCCGAGTCTCGGCCCTGCCAGGATCGGCGGGATGAGTCGTGATCTGCGTGTGTGTTTCGTCGGGGACTCCTTCGTCGCCGGTGTCGGCGACGAACGCTGCCTGGGCTGGGCAGGGCGGCTCGCAGCCGCGGCGCACGCGGAGGGGGTGCCGCTGACCGCGTACAACCTGGGCGTGCGCAGGCAGACCTCCACCGAGATCCTGGACCGCTGGCTGATCGAGTGTGCCCCGCGGCTGCCCGAGGGCGTGGACGCCAGAGTGGTCCTGTCGTTCGGCGTCAACGACGCCATGGACGAGAACGGCGGTCCACGAGTGCCGCCCGCGCAGTCGGTGGCCAATCTGGAACGTCTGCTCGGGCAGGCCGCCGAGCGACGCTGGCCGGTGCTGGTGGTCGCGCCGCCGCCGATCGCGGACGCCGAACACAATGCCCGCACCGCTGCCCTCGACGCGCGGTTCGCACAGACCTGTGCGGCGTCGGGCGTGCCCTACGTGGGCGTGCATCAGCCGCTGTGCGACAACGCGGTGTGGGCCGCCGAGGTCCGGTCGGGCGACGGCGCGCATCCGGGGGCGGCGGGCTACGACGAGATCGCCGCCCTGATCGCGCCGCCGTGGCGGGAGTGGTTGTCCCGCTGACCGATCAGCGCGAGGACGCCGCGGACCGCCGCCTGCGCGCCGCGTCCAGATCCACCGGCCGTGCAGCACCGGCGCGCTCCTCGTCGGAGCTGAATGCCTCGGCCAATTCCGGCAGCCAGCGCAGGATTTCGTCGCGGTAGCTGCCCTCGGTCTCCAACTGGCCGAGCACGCCGACCAGAGTGAGGAACGAGCGGGCGAAGGGAGTGCAGTAGGCAGGCATGGTCGTCTGCCGGAGCACGTTCGACAAGCGGGGGTTCGTGGTGCGCAGCACCTGACGGCGCAACCAGCGCGTGGTCAGCCGATAGGTCGAGTGCCGCAGCGGCTCGCCACACGGACTGATCGCGGCGTAGAGCGCCGCGCTGTCGAAGACCCGCCCGGTTTGCACGAATCCGTGCCTGCGTGTGGCGGCCGCCAGGTCCTCGGGACCGCCGGTGAAGATCGCCTTGCAGTAATCGAGGGTCAGCTCGGCGAAACCCGCGGGCGGCCAAGCGCAGCAGGCGCCGAAATCCACCACGCCGAGCCGGCCGTCGGGCAGCACCCGGAAGTTCCCCGGATGCGGATCGGCGTACAGCAGGCCGTGCCGACCCCAGCCCGAGGTGACGAAGCGGACCATGAGCATGCCGACCCGGTCTCGCTCGGCCCGCGACCCGGAGGCAATGATCCGCTGCACCGGCGTGCCCGCGATCCATTCGCTGATCAGCACGTCACCGTGTTGCGCGACAACGTTCGGCACGTGGAACTCCGGGTCGTCGGCATAGGCGGCGGCGAAAACCCTTTGGTGGTCCGCCTCGGCCGCATAGTCCAGTTCGTCGGTGATCGATGCGCAGATTGCCTCGGTCACCGACTTGACGTCCGCGCCGGGCATGAATACCGCTGCGAGATAGGAGGTCCGGCGCAGCTGCTCCAGATCGCCCGCCACCGCCTGCCTGCCGCCGGGATACATCACCTTGACCGCGACCTGCCTGCCGTCGTGCCAGACCGCGCGATGCACCTGTCCGAGCGAGGCCGCGGCGGCGCGCCGGTCGTCGAACTCGCGGAATCGCGACCGCCACTGCTCGCCCATGCTGGCCGCCATCGCGGCGTGCACGGTGTGCGGCAGCATGGCGGGCGCGGCGTCCTGCAGCCTGCTGAGCGCGATCCGGTACGGCTCGGCGAGCTCCTGCGGCAGCGCCAGCTCGTAGATGGCCAGCAGTTGCCCGAGTTTCGCCGCGCAGCCTTTCAGCTCGCCGAGCACTTCGAAAATGTGCTGCGCGGTGCGGAGCTGGATGTCGCGATTGACTTCTTCAGCCGATTTTCCGAATGCGCGTTTACCCGCGCCCGCGGCATGTCGTCCGGCGAACGCCACCGGGAGCGCCGCGAGCTTGGCACCGCGAATTGCGCTGTGAACTGGAGGTTTATCGGAGGATCGCGACGCGAAGAGCCGAGATCGCTTGCCTGTGAAGCGCTCCTCGGGGCGTTCACCGATGGGCCGGATGGTCATGACTCACCTCACAGTTGCGCGGACAAGTGTGACACAGGTGCAGTACCGCACAGTAGGGCCTAGACTGTCTGGGACGTATTCGAAAGTAGTCGAAAGGTGACTTCGATGGGATCCCAGACGGTGGTCGCCGACGTTGCCGACGAGCTGGCGCGCCGGGTTGCCGCGGGTGAATATCAACCGGGGGATCTCATGCCGTCGGTGCGTCAGGTCGCCGAGGAATTCGACATGAACCGCGCGACGGCGCAGCTGACGCTGGGTCGGCTGGAGTCGTACGGTTTCGTCGAAGCTCGGCGCGGCAAGGGATTCACCATTCGGGACGTCCGGGAGTGCGGCGGCGTCGATGTGTACCGCCAGCTGTTCCGCTTCTCGATTCCCATGCCCGACATCGCGATCGAGATGTTCCGCGACATCGTGGACGTGGAGCGCAACCTGGTGTTCGAGGCGCTGCTCGCCTTCACCAGTGGTGAGCAGGAGATCGACACGGCCGAGTGGAAGGCCTCGATCGACGAACTCGAAACGATTGCCCGGCAGGACGTTCCGGACCTGCGGCAGCTTCTGACCATCGAAGTCGCGCTGGTGCGCAGGATGCTGACCGCGCTCGGTCTCACCATGCAGCGCGCGATCCTGAACTCGATCGGCGAGATGGTGCTCGAGGTCCCCGAGGCGGTCGAGGCGTACTTCGCGGGCGCGCCCGACTTGCACGTACTGGTCTGGCGGGCGCTTGCCGCGGTGTGGGATTCCGGCTCCGGGCCGAGCGAGGCGCAGCTGGCGCTGTTCGAGGATCTGTTCGGCATGTACCACGAGAAGGTCATCGCGCGGTTCGAGGAACTGGTGGGCGGGGTCGAATCGGGTGTCGACGAAATGCGCGCCGCCACGGCATAGCCGCTGTCGTTCGTACACTGCACAGTCCGTCTCGGACGCGAATGGTTCACGCGCCGAGGCGATACTCGATACGGCGTATTCCGTGGCGGCATGCAGGCCGGAAATGAGCCAAGTCTGTCTGAGGCAGTCGGCTTGTAACTGCCCCATCGGCAGTCGGCCCCCGGCGACCGGCCGAGCGCCAGATTCCGGCGCGGACCCGCCGGTCGACGTGTCCGCAGGCGGGTCCTGCCGTCGGACCGATCGGGCGGCCGCGCAGCCACGCTGCGAACGTCGCCCGATCCGCTCCGCTCCGCCGAGAGCTCTCCGACGACTCAGAGGCCGCCGTTGATCTTGTTGAGACGTTCGCACGCCTCCACGTACTCCTCGATCAGCCGGTTCACCACGTCGGCGGAGCGCTCCACCCGGTTCATCATGCCGACGATCTGCCCGACCGGGTTGAAGTTGACGTCCTTGGCGGCCTCGGGGTATCGGTGGCCACGCTTCACGCCGTCCAGGGCCACCATCATCTGCAGCGGCATCGGCAGCGGATCGGGGGTGTCGGCCCGCTCCCACGCCTCGGTCCAGTCGTTGCGCAGCATACGGGCGGGCTTGCCGGTCCAGGCGCGCGACCGCACGGTGTCGTGGCTGGTGGCGTCGAGGTAGGTCTGCATCTGCGCGGGCGGCACGTTGGCCTCCTCGACGGTCAGCCACACCGAGCCGGTCCACGCGCCCGCGGCGCCCATCGCCATGGCCGCGGCGACCTGGCGGCCGTTCCCGATGCCGCCCGCGGCGAGCACCGGCAGGTCGCCGACCGCGTCGATCACCTGCGGCCACAGCACCAGCGAGGAGACCTCACCGCAGTGGCCGCCGCCCTCGGTGCCCTGGCAGACCACGAAATCCAGACCCGCCTTCTTGTGGTTGAGCGCGTGCTTGACCGAGCCGCACAGCGCGCCGATCAACCGGCCGGAGTCCTGCACCTGCTTGATCACGTCCTCGGGCGGGGTGCCGAGCGCGTTGGCGACCAGCTTCGCCTTCGGATGCCGCAGGATCACCTCCACCTGCGGGCCCGCGGTGGTGGCGGTCCAGCCGAGCAGCTGGTTGTGGTGCTCGCCGTCGGGCAGCTTGGGCACGCCGTGGTCGGCGAGGATCTTCTCGGCGAAGTCGCGATGACCCTGCGGGACCAGCTCGGCCAGTTTCGCTTCCAGCTGCTCGGGGGTGAGGCCGTCGATTCCCTTGCCCTCGTACTTGGACGGAATCACCAGGTCGACGCCGTAGACGCCCTGCACGTGCTCGTCGAGCCAAGCCAGCTCGACCTCCAACTGCTCGGCGGTGAAGCCGACCGCACCCAGCACGCCGAGCCCACCGGCGTTGCTGACCGCGGCCGCCACGTCGCGGCAGTGGGTGAAGGCGAAGATGGGGAATTCGATCCCGAGCCGTTCGCAGATTTCGGTACGCATGGCGTGCTGGTCTCCCTAACTGCTCCGCCGCGAACGGCGCGGCGCAGATGTCATAGAACGAGTTACATAATTGTCGCGCGGTCCGGCAGGCAGCCAGCGCGTCGATGCCGCCGCAAACCGCGAATATCGCCATGAAGCGGCCGCGGCGTCATCGACAGGCCCGCCCACCATGCATCGACAGTAACACGTTCTAGTTTTCGGGGGGAGTCCCGCCGCGTCAGTCCGCGGCCAGCTCGAGTTCGGCCAGCGAGTCCTCCAGGTGATCGAGCAGCCGGTGCAGCTGCGGCACGCTGCGGCGGCAGCCCACCAGGCCGAAATCGAGGTTGCCCGCGTTGGAGGTCAGCGTGATGTTCACCGCCTGCCCGTCGAACGGGATCGACAGCGGGTAACCCGCATCGAGACGCGCCCCGTTCCAGTACATGGGTTCACGCGGACCCGGCACGTTGGAGATGACGATGTTGAACGTCGGATTGGTCCACGGGATCAGCGCGGGCACGAGATTGAGGGCCAGCGGACTGAGCATCAACGCCGACAGCGCCATCGTCTGATTGCACGACAGCGCGCGGTAGACCTCTTTGCTGTCGTGCATCGACGCGCTGACCACGCGCAGCCGCTCCAGCGGATCGGCGAGATCGGTGGCGAGATTGCACAGGGCCGCACCGACCTTCACCCCGTTGGTCTCGTTGTCGTCCTCCGAACGCAGCGACACCGGCACCATCGCGATCAACGGCTTGTCCGGCAAAGCGTTCCGTTCGAGCAGATAGCGGCGCAGCGCGCCCGCCGACATGGCCAGCACCACATCGTTGAGCGTCGAACCGGTCGCCTTCTTCACCTGCTGCAACCGCTCCAACGGCCAGGACCGCACCACCGAACGGCGCGCGCCGCCGATCGGCACATTGAACATCGTGCGCGGCGCCGCGAAAGGCTGCTGCCGCAGCAGGGCTTCCCGGGCGGCACGCAGCAGCGAAACGCCGGATATGGCGGCGGAGAAGAGGTTTCGCGTCGCGGCGCGCACACCGGATGGCTCGGCCCTACGTCGTGCCCTGGGCAGATGCCACGGCACCGGCGCCGCCGTGGAGGACGGGTCGCTGGTCAACGTGCGTCGCAAAAGGCGTTGTGCCGAAACGCCATCGATCAACGCGTGGTGCATCTTCGAATACAGCGCGAACCGTCCGTCGGCCAGGCCCTCGATCAGATGGATCTCCCACAGCGGGCGATGCCGGTCGAGCAGGCTGCCGTGCAGCCCGGATGCCAGCTCGACGAGTTGGTCCATTCGTCCGGGGCCGGGCACCGCCAGCCGCCGCACGTGATAATCGAGCTCGACGTCCTCGGCGTACGTCCACGCCAACTGCGGTGTGCCGAGCACCGTTGCGGGATGCTTGCGGAAGGTGGGATCGATATCGGTGCAACGTAAGAGCTTTTCATGAACCTGCGCGGCGAAATCTGGGCCCGCCTCTTCCGGCGGCTCGAACAGCTGCAGCGATCCGACGTGCATCGGCTGTTCGCGGGATTCGGCGAGCAGAAAGACCGCATCGACCGGCGCGATGAATTCCATGACGAGTCGCCCCCTGACGACAGTGGTGAAAGTTGGTGATGTGCGATCGACCACGTTGTCGGCGGGCCCGCGCAGCCCATGAAAACCGCCGCGACACGATCAACTTACCCGCAGCGGAGGGGTCGTGTTCGGTGAATCACCGAACCTTCGTGGCCAGCAGGCATGCCTGCCCGAACCGTTCGTCTGGCTCCGGCTCACGGACCATGCGGGCGATCATGGTGAACCCGGCATCGGTGAGCAGACGCGCGAGCTGTTTCGGCGCCCACCGATAGGCGCGAGTCACCTTGTGGTCGAAGGCTTGTACCGCATCGGACACATCGGCTGTCTGGAACGCCAGCAACAGGTGGCCTTTGTCCGCGAGTACCCGAGAAAACTCGCCCAACACCTGCGGCACGCGATCGGGCGGGAGGTGGATCATGGAATACCAGGCGACGATGCCGCCGAGCTCTCCGTCGCCGATCGGTAGCTGCTCCAAGGAACCTTGGTCGAACGACAGGTGTGGAAATTCCGCCCGCGCGATCGCGACCATTCGCGGCGAGAGGTCGATGCCGAACACCCGCGCGCCGAGGGCCGCCAGATGCCCGGTGATCCGCCCGGGGCCGCAGCCGAGATCCGCGACCGGCCCGGAACCGTTGTCCGCCACCAACTCCGCGAACACGGCGAGCATCGCCCGGTCCAGCGGCTGGGCATCGAGCTGGTGTCGGAACAGGTCGGCGTAGAGGTCGGCAACGTCGTCGTAGGCGTTGCGTGTAGCGGTCACATCGGCGAATTCGCCAGCGAAGTCTGCGGTCGAGTCGGGCATTCCCAGCAGCGTATTAGGCGATCGGATCGAAGGCATGAGCTACGGCCAGACTGTCCTCGTAGACGTGGTGACGCGTGATCAGACCGTCCCGCACCGTGAGATGCAGCGCGAAGCGAGCGCTGTACGCGCGGCCGGTGGGGCGAGCGGTCTGGCGGATCTCCCCGAGCACCACGGCATCGGCACCGTCGACGAGCACACGGTCCACGCTGGTCGCGGCCTCCTCGGGCACATGGTGTTCGGCGATCGAGCGGAAATGCGCTGCCGCGTCGGCACGGGTCGACCGGTGCCGGATCCAGGGTGTCGCCGCCCGGCCGTGTTCGGCCTGCGGCCAATTCAGCCGCCAATCCGCGTGCTCGGCGTACAGCTCGGCGACCGACTCCGGATCACCGGAACCGATTCGGCGCAACAGCTCTTCGACCACCGCACGGGTGGTCGGTTCCGTGACTGACAACGACGGGTCCTTTCGAAGCGGCGCCGCGGGACCGTGCGACGCGTTCTCATTCTCGGTCGGTTCCCGCCGCGGAGCGATTACCTCTCGGGTAATGGGGCAGCCGCCTCGGGAATGGTGGCTACGGGCGGATCCTCGGGAGCCGGCTGGGCGCGGCTGCGCGCGGTGCCGAGAATCGAGCCGAGGATGACCAGCGGGAAGCCGATCGCCATGCCCGCGGTCAGCGGCTCGCCGAGCGCCGTGACGCCGAGCAGGATCGCCACCGCCGGGTTGATGTAGGTGATCACCGTGGCGCGCGCGGGACCGACTTCGGAGATCAGCGCGAAGAAGAACAGGAACGCCGCGGCCGTGCAGATCACCGCCAGGCCGAGCACAGACCACGCCGAATCGGCCGTGATACGCGACGGCCACCGCCAGCCCGCCAGCGGGGCGTAGATCGCCGCGGCCAGCACCAGCGAGCCGGTGACCACACCCAGCGGAGGCAGGTCGGCGAGCGCGCGGTTGATGATGATCGGGCCGACCGCGTATCCGATGGTCGTCAGGCCGATCGCGCCGATAGCCGCCGGATTCGCCAGGTCGATATCCAGGCCGACGAGTGCTGCTACACCGGCGAATCCGACGAGCAGGCCGGTCACCCGGCGCGCGTCGAACCGGTCGTGGCCGAGCTTGGTCACGATCACCACGGCGATCAGCGGAACCGCGGCGATCAGCAAACCGACGGTCGAACTGTTCAGCGTGGTCTCCGCGTACCCGATCAGGAACCACGGGCCGGTGATCTCCACCAGGGTGTAGAGCAGCAGCGGCCGCCATCGCCGCAGCGCTGGAGTCAACGCGTCGCGGTACAGCGCGATCGGCAACAGCAGCAGGCCGCCGATCAGCGTGCGCCCGAACGCGACCACGATCGGGTCGAGATCCTCCACCGCGATCCGGATCATCGCGTAGGGCACACCCCAGATCACGCCCATCGCCAGGAACAACGCCCACCCGCGTCGCGTCATCGCGCGACCGCCGATCGGCGCCGAGGAATCAGGATCGGGTCGGTTCGTGACATGCTCCGCTCGCTTTCGACCACTCGAAGCTTAAACAGATGATCCGATCATCCGACAGATCCAGTTCTCGACTGTGACAAGGCCGGTTTCTCGCTGGTCGGACTGTCCACTTCGTCCGATTTTCCCGAATGAGCGGCGAGGCAACCGGATTCGAGCTAGTCTCGCCGGGAGCGAAGGGAATGCATGATCGTGGTCGACGTGATCCGCAGGCTGGCCCCGAGCGAAGAGATGTTCGCCGCGGGCGAGGTCTTCATCGGGTATTCGGCACGGGTATCGGGCCCATTGGACCTGACGGCTTTGACAGCCGCCTTCGAGGCCGTCGCCCGCGCGCATCCGATCCTGCGCGCCCGCATCGAGGTGGCCGAAGGGGGCGGGCATGTGTTCGCTGTCTCGGATGCCACCCCGGAGGTCTTCGTCGCCGACGCGGACCCCGACAATCCGCTCGCAGGCGCGAAATTCGATCAGCGCCTCGGCCTTTGTGCTTTGTGCGTGGTGCGCGCGGGCGATACCGCCAGCGTGACGCTCATGATCCACCACAGCGTCGCCGACGCCTATCACGCTTTCGCGGTGGTCGGCGCGCTGTGGGCCGGGTACCGGGACGCGCTCGCCGGGCGCCCGCTCGACCTGCCCGTGCACGCGTTTCCCGAGCCGGTGGAGCAGCTGCTCGCGGCGCGGGGCATCGAGAAGATGACGCTGCCAGGAGCGCCACCCCCGGGCGAATCGACTTCTCCGCCACCGGTTTCGCAGCCGCGCGACGACGAGTACCCGGTACTGCATACGACCCGTTGCCAGCTCACTCGAGACGAGACCGCGGTGCTGGTCGAACTCGGTCATCGCGAGAACGTCACGGTGCACGGCCTGGTGTCGGCGGCATTGCTGCGGACCGAGGCCGAGGTTCGCGAACTACCCCTGACCGGACTGCTCTACCTGTACTCCGTCGACCTACGGACCAGGATGAGCCCCGAAGTCGGCGCCACCGAGGGCACGAACGTTCTCGGCTTCGCCAACTACCTGTCCCCCGAAGCCGACGTGACACTGGTCGAGTTGGCTCGTGGCATCAGCGAAGCCCTGCACGCGGGCCTGTCCGCGGGCATCGTGCAACGCACGCCCTTGAACATCCCCGACATGGCCGCCGCACCCCCACCGGCGCTGCCCGGCGTGGTGATCGCGACGAACTGGGGCACCATCCCCCAGCTGCCCCACCAAGACGCCCTGCGCATCGACGACTTCCACTCCACCATGCTCGCGAAACCGGACCTGACCGGCCGCCGCCCCCAGCAACCAGGCGGCGGCACCTGCGTCATCAGCACCTTCGCAGGCCGCCTGAGCGTAGAAATCCACCATCCACCGGAATTCACCGACCTCCAACGCCACCGCATCGAAGTACTGGAAACGTACCTCCGCTCCGCACTCGCCTGACAGTCGGCACACGCTGCCCAGCCGCCGCCACAGCGGATCAGCCGCGAGCCATATCCACGAACCGAGACAAATGCAGTTGGTGTGCAACGGTAATCGTTGCGGTCGGCCCGTTACGATGCTTGCCGAGAATCAGGTCGGCCTCACCGCCACGCGGGTCATCCCGTTCGAAAGCATCCGGGCGATGCAAAAGAATGACCATGTCGGCATCCTGTTCCAGACTGCCACTTTCGCGCAGGTCAGAGACCATAGGGCGCTTATCGGTTCGCTGTTCGGGACCGCGGTTGAGCTGGCTGATCGCGACTACCGGAACTTCCAGTTCCTTTGCTAGCAGCTTCAAATTCCGAGAGAAATCCGAGACTTCTTGCTGGCGCGACTCTACCTTTTTTCCAGAGGTCATCAGCTGGAGGTAGTCGACCACAACGAGTTTGAGATCGTGGCGCTGCTTGAGCCGCCGTGCCTTCGCGCGAATCTCCATCATGGTCAGATTCGGCGAATCATCCACGAACAGCGGCGCTTCGCTGATCTCACTCATCCGCCGCGCCAGTTTGGTCCAGTCGTCGTCACTCATTCGCCCGGACCGCATATCACCGAGTTTGATTTTCGCTTCGGCGGACAACAGCCGCATGACGATCTCGGTGCGGCTCATCTCCAACGAGAAGATAACGCTCGCCAAGCCATGCTTGATCGAGCAACTGCGCATGAAATCCATTCCCAAAGTTGATTTGCCCACGCCGGGCCTGGCCGCGACGATGATCATCTGTCCTGGGTGCAGGCCGTTGGTGATCTCGTCGAGTTCGGTGAAGCCGGTGGGGACGCCGAGGGAGATGCCGCCGCGGCTGGCGATGGAGTCGATCTCGTCCATCGTCGGCTGGAGCAACTCCTCGAGCGGGAGGAAGTCTTCGCTGGTGCGGCGTTCGGTGACCTCGTAGACCTCGGCTTGGGCGCGGTCGACGACCTCGGCGACATCCTGCCCGTCGGCGCCGGCGTAGCCGTACTGCACGATGCGGGTGCCCGCCTCGACCAAGCGGCGCAGAATGGCTTTCTCCGCGACGATTTCGGCGTAGTAGCCGGCGTTGGCGGCCGTCGGCACGGTCTGGGTGAGCGTGACCAGATACGGCGCACCGCCGATGCGCTTCAGTTCACCGCGGCGGTCCAGCCCTGCGGCGACGGTGACCGGGTCGGCGGGTTCACCACGCCCGTAGAGATCGAGGATCGTGTCGTAGATGGCCTGGTGGGCGGGACGGTAGAAATCGCCGGGGCGGAGTACCTCGACCACATCGGCGATGGCGTCCTTGCTCAGCAGCATGCCGCCGAGCACCGACTGCTCGGCCGCCATATCGTGTGGCGGTTGGCGGCCGAAGTCTTCGCCGGGGGGTTCGGGCGGGAAACCCGTGTGCCCGCGGTCATCGGTGGCTGTCACCAGACTCGACCGTCCTCTCTACCCCACGACCGGGTTCCACCCTGTCGACTCGTTCTACCCCTGGGCACCGACAGGTTCGTCACCGCCGCTGACCAGGGGTCCAGCTACCGCTGCGGCACCCGCCCGTGCACGCCGTTCGGGGGATGCGCACACGGCGATGCGACGAACCTAGGCGACCCGGCGCGCACCCGCCAAACCGGACTGTGCACACAGCTGTGGATAACTTGGGGAGAGTTCACCCAACGGTGTGCACCCCCTGTGTACAACTTGGGGAAAACACAGGTGGGTGCGGCCGAATACGCAGATAGACAGCGATTTCCGCATTTTCCACCGTGTGGATTAATGAAGTTACGGCGTGTCGGCCAAGTTGAACAGCCGGGCGTGTTGGGTTAACAGCACGTGAGGTGAATATGATCTGGATCACAGCGCGGGCGGTTGGTTCGGCCGGTAATCCACAGGCTGGAAAAACAGGTGTCCTATCGCAAGGTGATGAGCAGCCCAAATGCCCCGAATGACGCTCCGGCCATTCGGCAAACAATTAGCTATTTAGCGAGCGCAGCGCAATCAGGACCACTCCCGTGTCGCCACGGGAGTGGTCCTCGACGGATGCCCGAATCAGGCGGCCGTGACCGTCAGGTCGAACTTCGCCACCACGTCCGGGTGCAGGTGCACCACGACGCCGTGCTTGCCGGTCGTCTTGATGTGCGCCTTCGGCAGTTCGATGCTGCGCTTGTCGACGACGGGACCACCCGCAGCCTTGATCGCGGCCGCGACGTCCGACTGGGTCACCGACCCGAACAGCTTGCCGGTGCCCGCGGTCTTCACCGACAGCGAGACCGACTCCAGGCCCTCGATGGCCTGCTTCAGCTCGTTGGCGTGGTCCAGGTCGCGGACCCGGCGAGCTTCCTGTGCCCGGCGAATGCCCTCGACCTGCTTCTGCGCGCCACGGCTGGCCACGATCGCCAGGCCGCGCGGCAGCAGGTAGTTGCGGCCGTAACCGTCCTTGACCTCCACGGTGTCGCCGGGGGCACCGAGGTTGTCCACATCAGCAGTCAGAATCAACTTCATTTGCGTGCCTCCCTTTCTCAGCGAGCCGTCGACACGTAAGGCAGCAGAGCCACCTCACGCGAGTTCTTGACCGCAACCGCGATATCGCGCTGGTGCTGCACACAGTTGCCGGTGACGCGGCGAGCGCGGATCTTGCCGCGGTCGCTGACGTACTTGCGCAGCAACGCCGTGTCCTTGTAATCGATCGTGACGGTTCCGGACTTGCTCTCCTTGCAGAACGAGCAAGCCTTCTTCTTGAGCACCTTTTCGCGCGCGGGCGCTTTAGGCATGGTCTTGTACTCCGTAATCAATGATGGCCCGAATAAGGCGGGCCGATGTAGCCGTTGTCAGAACGGCGGTTCGTCATCCATGCGGCCGCCGCTCCCGAAGGAGCCGGCCGCGGGCGCACTGCCCCAAGGGTCGTCCTCGGCACCGCCGGAACGCCCACCGCCACCACCGGAGGAGGCGTAGCCGCCACCGCCGCCGGACCCGAAGCCGCCGCCACCGCCGCCGCGGCTGGTCTTGTTGACCTTCGCGGTGGCGTAGCGCAGCGAGGGACCGACCTCATCGACCTCGAGCTCGACGACCGTGCGCTTCTCGCCCTCGCGGGTTTCGTAGGAGCGCTGCTTGAGCCGTCCGCTCACGATGACACGGGAACCTCTGGTCAGGCTTTCGGCGACATTCTCCGCGGCTTCGCGCCAGATATTGCAGCGCAGGAACAGCGCTTCGCCGTCTTTCCATTCGTTCGAATTACGGTCGAATACCCGGGGGGTCGACGCGACGGTGAAATTCGCCACCGCCTGTCCCGCCGGTGTGAATCGAAGCTCCGGGTCGGCCGTCAGATTTCCGATGACGGTGATGACCGTGTCGCCTGCCATGGTGGTTCCTCCTGCTCGGTGTGCAGTCCGCGTCTCGCTGTTGCGCTAGAGCCTAGGCACAGGCTCTGACGCAAACGAGGGTTGCCGGACTACTTGTCGTGGCGCAGAACCTTGGTGCGCAGCACCGACTCGTTGAGACCGAGCTGGCGGTCGAGTTCGCTCACGGTGGCGGGCTCGGCGGTCAGGTCGACCACGGCGTAGATGCCCTCGGCGTGCTTGGCGATCTCGTAGGCGAGCCGGCGGCGGCCCCAGATGTCGACCTTGTCGATCTTGCCGCCCTCGGTGCGAACGACACTGAGCAGGTTGTCCAGCGACGGACCAACAGTGCGCTCGTCCAGGCTCGGATCGAGGATGACCATCACTTCGTAATGACGCACGGACCAATCACCTCCTGTGGACTAGGAAACGGCCACGGACGGTCCGTGGCAGGAGGGTCGTTGCGTCAGCAACCCGACAAGGCTACATGAGCGGCCGTTGAGCAGCGAAATCGATCAGTTCCTCGGGGTACACCGGCATGGTCGGGCGGGCCCGCTTAGGGTGGTGGTCATGCCGACCGGACTCGCCGCCCGCGACCTGCCCGCAGGCCGTGTGCGACGCCCTGCGGCGCTGGCCGCGGTGGTCGTGCTGCTGTGCGGCCTCACCCTCGCCTTGGCGTATGCGAACAAGGCGCGCTGTGCGGGGGACCCGTTCAACGGGGACGGTCGCAGCGCGGTGTTCGACGTCATCAAGGATTCGGACGTCTGCTACTCGGATATCCAATTCCTCTGGCTCGGCAGGGATATCAACGAGCACGTCTTTCCCTACGTGTCCGGCGGCATCACCGATGACGGCGCGCTGGTCGGCGGGGCAGTGGAGTATCCGGTGCTCAGCGGCGTACTGATGTGGCTCGGTGCGGTCGGCGCGGACAACGACGCGGAGTTCCTGCGCAACTCCGCCCTGCTGCTCGCGCCCTTCGCGCTGCTCACCGCGTGGATGTTGGCCCGATTGGCCGGGGGTGCGGCTCTGCTGTGGGCGGCCGGTCCGCCGCTGGTGCTCTATGCCTTCCACAACTGGGAACTCCCCGTTGTGTGCATGGCCGTTGCGGCCGTCTACGTGGTGACGACGCTGACCCGCTTTTCCGTGCGCACCAGGGGCATCGCGGCAGCCGTGTTACTCGGGCTCGGGTTCTGCCTCAAGCTGTACCCGGGGATCTTCGTGCTGCCGCTGGTGGCATATGTGCTGACCGGCGGCGTGGAACGCGACGCCGACGAGCGCGATCGCGGTGTGGACGTGCGCGGTGCGCTGCTCACCGCGGCCGCGGCCATCGGAACCGTCGTCGCGGTCAACCTGCCGTTCGCGTTGACGGGTTACGAGGGCTGGCGGGCATCGATCACGTTCCAGCAGCTCCGTCAGGCCGACATCACCACGAATTCGATCTGGTACTGGGGACTTCGGCCGATGTTCGGTCCGGACGCGCGCGGCGAGGCCGCGTTCCAGGAGCTGGTCTCGGTCGTCTCGCCCGCGCTGGTGCTCGTGGCGTTCGCGCTGGCCATGTGGCTCGGCTGGAAGCGGTACCTGAGTACCGGCGTGTTCCCGTGGGTCGGCGTCAGCGGTGCGATGCTGTGTGGCTTCCTGCTGTTCCACAAGGTGCATTCGCCGCAGTACACCTTGTGGCTGGTGCCGTTCCTGGTGCTGCTCGAGGTGCCGTGGTGGCTGATCGGAGGCTACCTCCTCGCCGACGCGGCCATCGGTATCGGGGTGTTCCGTTACTTCTACTCGATGGGTTCGGGCACCTCGGTCGAGCTGATGGAGAACATCGTCCAATTCGGGGTGTGGGGACGCGCGAGCCTGCTGGTGGTGTTGTTCTTCGTGTTCCTGTGGGCGCTGCCGCGCGGGTACCGATCAGTGTCGCGGTCGACGCCGCGGTCCGACCCGCGTGATCTCGTTCCGGTGCCCTAGTCCTACTTGCGCGCGTTGTGCCACTGCATCCCCCAGTGGTAGGCCTGGTCGATCTCGCGCTGGGCGCCGTTGACGTAGTGCACCTCCCGGTGCACGGTGATCCCGGTGCCCTGGTTCTGCAGCAGGGCGATGGCACAGGAGCGGGCACCGTCCACGGGGGAGTCGAGCCGCATCTCGATCTGCGGACCTGTCGTGGGGTAGAGCGTCACCACGCCGTCGGCGGCGGCCCAGTTCGGCACGCCCTCGTAGATGAAGGCGAAGATCAGGATGCGCCGGAACAGCTCGGGCCTGGCCAGGTTGATGTGCAGGTTCTCGCCGCTGGAGGCCGAGCCGCTGCGATCGTCGCCGTCCAGTTTGATGTAGGGCTCGACGTCCAGTGCGCCGAAGTTGTGCCCGATCGCCTGCACGACACCTTTGGCGCCGTTGGCCAGCTCGTAGAGGCAGCCGAGGTCCAGGTCGACCGGCTTGGAGCGCCGGAAGAATCCCCTGGGACCGCTCGACCAGTTCAGGTTCACCCGCATGGTGCCCTGCTGTTCGCCCGGCTTGGTCAGGTTGATGCTCGGTGTCGCCTTCGACAGGGTCACCTTGGACAGGTTGACGCCGCCAGGGTTGGCTTCGATCGCCATGGCGCGCTCCCCCCTCTGTGCAAACGAGAGCGGCAGCGGCCATCCCTGGGGATGGGGCCGCTGCCGCAACGGGTCTTCGGCTGCATGCCGGGAATCAGCCTACCGGCGTGGGTTCCCGTTCGCTGTCGAGTTCTTCCTCGTCCTCGCGGCCGTTGCGGATGATGCTGCTGAGGAAGGCCGCGCCGATGAACGCGACACCGATCAGACCGGTGACGATCTCGTTGATGTGCACGCCGATCGAGACGAGCAGGATCACCGCCAGCGCGCCGATTGCCCAGTGCGCGCCGTGCTCCAGGTAGACGTATTCCGAGAGGGTGCCCTTGCGCACCAGGTACACCGTGATCGACCGGACGAACATGGCGCCGATCAGGCCGAGGCCCAGCGCGATGATGATCGGGTCGGAGGTGATGGCGAACGCGCCGATCACGCCGTCGAAGGAGAACGACGCGTCCAGCACCTCCAGGTACAGGAACAGGAAGAAGCCCGCTTTACCGGTGGCCTTGGCCAGTTCGGACGGACCGCTGTGCTCCAGCTCCTCGGTGTGGAACATCGAACCGAGCCCGTCGACCGCGATGTAGGTGACCATGCCGAGCAGGCCGGCGGCCAGGACGGTGGCGCGCTCGTGCTCGGTCGCGATGAACTCCGCGGTCAGGATCAGGCCGATACCGGCGACCACCACCGAGAGCATGTCGAGCTTGCCCGCTCTGGCCAGCGGCCGCTCCAGCCAGCCCAGCCAGGTGATCTCGCGCTCCTCGAAGATGAAGTTGAGGAACAGCAGCGCCAGGAACATGCCGCCGAACGCCGCGATCTGCGGGTGCGCGTCGGTGAGCAGCTTCTCGTAGCTGGGGCTGCCGTCCGGGAAGGTCAGCGCGTCGTTCGGTGGCGGGTTGAGCGCCAGGTCGAACGCCTGGACCGGGTTCAGGCCCGCGGTGATCCAGACGATCGCCAGCGGGAAGACCAGGCGCATGCCGAAGACGGCGATCAGCACGCCGATGGTGAGGAAGATCCTTTGCCAGAACGCGCTCATTCGTTCGAGGACGGTGGCGTTGATCACGGCATTGTCGAACGACAGCGAAACCTCGAGGATGCCGAGGATCGCGGCGAGTGCCAGGGCGGTCGGGCCGCCGTACACGAGCGCCACCACGAGCGAGAGCACCGTGACGACGAGGGACATGCCGAATATGCGCAGGACCACGCTGGGACCTTTCGTGAAGTGAAAACGAGTCGGCGACGGTTGCTACCAGCGTGGCCGCTGGATCGCCGGTTGTCCAACGCTGTTCCCTAGGCGCACCGGCATGCCTGGGTCGCATGAGCAGGGGGCCCGTCGCCGGGCCCCCTGCGAACAGCGAAGAATTCCTTAGACGTTAACGCCGTAGTCGCGGGCGATGCCGGCCAGGCCGGAGGCGTAGCCCTGGCCGATCGCCCGGAACTTCCACTCCGCGCCGTTGCGGTACAGCTCGCCGAAGATCATGGCGGTTTCGGTCGACGCGTCCTCGGTGAGGTCGTAGCGGGCGAGTTCCTCGCCGTTGCTGCGGTCGACGACGCGAATGTAGGCGTTGCGGACCTGGCCGAACGACTGGGAGCGGGAATCGGCGTCGTAGATGGAGACCGGGAAGAAGATGCTCTCGATGCTGGGCGGGGTGTTCGCCAGGTCGACGTTGATGACCTCGTCGTCGCCCTCGCCCTCGCCGGTGCGGTTGTCACCCGCGTGCTCGATGGTGCCTTCGGGGGAACGCAGGTTGTTGAAGAAGACGAAGTGCTGATCGGACACGACCTTCTTGTCCGCGCCGGTCGCGATGGCGCTCGCGTCGAGGTCGAAGTCGGTGCCGGTGGTGGTCCGCACATCCCACCCCAGGCCGACCGAAACAGCGGTCAGGTTAGGCGCCGCCTTGGTCAGCGAGACATTGCCGCCCTTGGACAAACTGACACCCATGCGGGATTCCCTTTCAATAGTCCGTCATTGGTTCCCAGCATGTCCGAATCGCCGGGGACGCCATACGACAGTAGTAGGTTTCGGCGAACTTTCGTAGGAACCCGCGTAACCCTCGGCGAACAGGAAGATCTCCTACCATCGGGGCGTGGCAGACCGAAGGCGTGGCTGGTTCCGGTCGTCGGGGAACGACGAATGGATCGAGCATGCCCGCACGGCGCTGGCCTCGGCGTTTCTCGATATGGATCGGCGGCAGAGCGCGGCCGACGCGGCGGTGCACGCCGCCGAGCGGATTTTCCCGGAGCGGGCGATGGGCGCACGGTGGGAACCGGTGCGCGACAGGTGCTATGGCGCGGTCGAAATCTACCTGGCGCTGAGTGAGGAGTTGGACGGCGCGCAGCGCGGCGGCGCGCCGATACCGCAGGGGCAGCAGCGGGTCGATGCCGCGGTGCGGCAGTTGACCGACGCGGCCCGTGCCGTCGACGAGTTCTATCACGGCAACCGGCGCGGGCTCGACGAGGCGGTCGCCGTGCTCGCCGCGGTGCCGCGGCTGGTGCGGCAGGTGAAGCTCGCCGCGGCGGGCGTGCGCGGGCGGGCCGCCGAATCCGAGTTCACGAACTATCCCTCGGTGCGGGAACGCGCGGCCGCGGTGGATGAGGCGCTGGTCACACTGGAAGCCATCGGATCCGACGCGCCCGGCTCCCTGCGCGAGGCCGCGAACCGGCTGGAGAGCGCCACCAAGGAGTTGGCGGAAGCGTTGGCGCAGGCGCCATCTCGGGCCGCCGCGGCGCGGACCGCGATCACCTCGGTGACCACTCGCCTGGCCGCCGTCCGGACCAGGGCCGAAGGGGTCGCGCCAGCGTACTCGGCGCTGCTGCGCGAGTTCAACGCTGCGAGTTCGGCGGATCTGGCTGACAATGAGCGGGAAAGTCGGCGAGCCATCGAGGCCGCAGACGCGGCTCTGGGCAGAGCGCGTGCGGCAGCGGCGGAAAACAACCCGGAGTTTGCACTTGAACTGACCACATCCGCGCGCGGGTTCCTCGCCGAGGCCGAGCAGCAGATCGATGCCGTCACCAAGCGGCTCACCTTGCTGCGCGCGATACGGGCCGACCCGCAAGAACACGCCAAGGCCGTACGATTCCGGCTGCGGGATGCGCAGATGCTCGCGGTGAGCCGCGGGCTCGTCGCCGAATGGGGATCGGCGCTCGACGCGCAGGCGGCACGGATCGACCGAATCAGCGACACACTGGCGGGGCGTCACCCCGACTACTTGGCCTATGTGGCGGAATTGGATGCCGTCACCGAATTCATAGCCGGGATAGTGGATCGAATGAGAAAACAAGCAGGACCACGACGAGAATGAGGATGGGGCAACGATGACCGCAGGCATCGCCGTCCAGCAGGAGGTTTCCCTGCGGAAGCGAATGCCGCTGCGCCACTTCCGGCAGTTGCACGGCCCAGAGGCGAGGCGTCTTTTTCACCGGCAGCCCGAACCGTTCGCCAGCGACCGCACGGACCGGGAATTACTCGCGTTCGGGCTCGGTGCGACGCTGTACGCGCCCGCGACCAGGCCCGATCTCGCGCTGACGATCAGTAAGCGGGCCGAGCGCGGGGTTTGTTCGATGGTGATCGATCTCGAGGACGCGGTCGCCGACGACGAGGTGGAGTACGCCAAACAGCAGACCGTCGCCGCGCTCGATCTGCTGGCGGCCAGCCACGACGCCAACCCGCTGCTGTTCGTGCGGGTGCGGGACGCGGACACGATCACCGAGATCGTCGAGCAGCTCGGCCCTGGGGCGCGGACGCTGACCGGGTTCGTGTTCCCGAAGTTCGACAGCGTTTCCGGACCGAAGTACCTCAACGCACTGAACGTGGCCGCCCAGCGGGTGGACCGGCCGCTGTACGGGATGCCGGTGCTGGAGTCGCCGTGCCTGGTGCACCGGGAGACCCGCGACTACGAGCTCACGCAGATCGCGGCGCTGCTGGCCGCGCATCGGGACCGGGTGCTGGCGGTGCGGGTCGGCGCGACGGACATGTGCTCGACCTTCGGCATCCGGCGCGATCGTGACCTGACCATCTACGACGTGCGGGTGGTCGCCGACGTCATCGCCGACATCGTGAACTATCTGGGGCGCGCGGACGGAACGGGTTTCGTGATCACCGGGCCGGTGTGGGAGTACTTCGCCGACCACGAGCGGATGTTCCGGCCGCTGCTGCGCACCGCGCCGTTCGAGGAGTCCGATGCCGTGCCGTTCCGGCAGTACCTGGTCAGCCGGGATCTGGACGGACTTCTGCGGGAGATCACGTTGGACCGCGCCAACGGCATTCAGGGCAAGACGGTGATCCATCCGTCGCATGTGGCCGCGGTGCACGCGTTGTCGGTGGTCACGCACGAGGAGTACTCGGACGCGCTGGACATTCTGCGTGCCGATGTCGGTGGCGTAGCCGCCTCGGGCTACCGGAACAAGATGAACGAGATGCGGCCGCATCGCAGTTGGGCGCGGCAGACGCTGTTGCGCGCCAGGGTGTTCGGCGTCGCGAACAAGGGAGTGTCGTTCGTGGATCTATTGACGGCGTTGGTCACCGTATGAGCCAGACGGCTATCGAGTTCGGACACAACGAAATACCCTGGGCGACAAGGTTTCTCGGTATCGAACTGCATCACGATGCCGAGCGTGACGCGGACCGCCTCCGCTCGGTCCGGCTGCCGATCACCGCGCTGATCCAGCCGGGGGTCCGCCACAACAATCCGCGCCGGGCGCACCTGCTGGTGTCCACCGTGCTCGGCAAGCATCTCCCGACCGATCCTCGGGTGGTGCTCGGGGCGGGTGACCGCCTGGGTGATCTGGTGCGCGAGGTGCTCGGCGAGCGCGAAGCGGTGGTACTCGGGTTCGCCGAGACCGCGACCGGACTCGGCCACTGCGTGGCGGCGCGGATCGGCGCGAGCTGCTATCTCCACTCGACCCGGCGCGAGGTGCCGCACGCGCGGACGCTCGCCGGGTTCGAGGAGGGACATTCGCACGCGACCTCGCATCTGCTGCAACCGGCGCCCGCCGACATCTTCGTCAACGACCTGCCGCTGGTGCTGGTCGACGACGAAATCTCCACCGGAGCAACGGCGATCGACGCGGTGCGCGCGCTGCACGCCTTCTCGCCGCGGGCGCACTACGTGCTGGCGTCGCTGGTCGACCTGCGCGGCGGGGCCGACCGCGCCGAATTCGACGCGGCCGCGGCAGAACTCGGTGCGCGCATCGACACGGTCTGTCTCGCCACCGGCCGCGCGACGCTGCCGGACGGACTGGTCGACGCGGTCGGCGCCCTCCCCGAGCCCCGGCTCAACCCGACCGCCGGTCGTCCCGGCTCGTTCCGGCGGATGGAACTGCCCTGGCCTGCTTCGGTGCCGGAGGGCGGCAGGCACGGGATACTCGCCTCGGAAACCGAAGCGTTCGAAGAGGCGCTCCTGACCGCGGCCGAGGTGCTGACCGCGCGGCTCGACACTGATTTCGCTGGTCGGCCCGCGATCGTGCTCGGTCACGAGGAGCTGATGTATCTCCCGCTGCGGCTGGCGGCGCTGCTCGCCGAAGCCGGTAGGCCCACGCGCTTCCAAACCACCACGCGATCGCCCGCGTATGTGCTGGACGAACCGGGATATCCCTTGCGACGCGGGTTCCGGTTCGTCGCGCCGGAACCGGGAGACACCGCGCCGCGCTACCTGTACAACGCGCACTGGCCCGGTGATTCGCTGGACCTTTTCGAGGCGGATATGGCCGGGCTCGGAGAACTGGTCGCGAGCGCGGCTTCGGGGCGCGGCGAGGACGTCACGATCACCGATGACGGCGTCGACAGCGGCGCGGAAGGCGACGCTCCCGCGTCCGATCCGGTGCTCGTCGTCGTGGTCGACTCGCCCGCCGACACCGCACAGCTGCGGGCCGACGGCGGGTTGATCGATGTGCTGACCGCTTCCGGCGCCGACGTGCTGCTCGCGGTGCTGCGGGAAGCCGACCCGCGGCTACTCCACGCGGAACGCGCCGAGTCACCGAAGGCGAGTCGGCTATGACGAGCACGAGGGTGGCTGCGTTGCCCTTTCCGCTGCACGGTCCGGAGTTCGGCTCCTACGCGGCGGACGAGGTTTCCTGGTTGCTCAAGGACCTGTCCGACGTCGATCTGGAGCGCGACGTCGCCGAGCGGGAACGGAAGATCCAAGCCGGGCGGGCGCATTACGCGGAATCGCTGCCGATCGAATACCAACCGGACGCGCGATACCGGGCGCTGTTCGACGAAGTGCTCACGGCCAGCGCCGAGCGGCTGGCGCTCGCCGTCGCGACCGTGTCGGAACTGGTCGTCGCCGAACGCGGCGAGGATATCGTGCTGGTGTCGCTGGCCCGGGCGGGCACGCCGGTCGGCATCCTGATGCGCCGCTGGCTGCGTGCGCGGCGGCCGACCCTCGCGGCGCCGCACTACGCGGTGTCCATCGTGCGGGATCGCGGCATCGATGCGGTGGCGCTGGACTACCTGGCCGAGCACCACGACCCGGACTCCGTCGTGTTCGTGGACGGATGGACCGGCAAGGGGGCGATCACCCGCGAGCTGACCGAGGCGCTGGACGCCTACCGTGCGGCCGGGGGTGCACGGTTCAACGACGAGCTGGCGGTGCTGGCCGATCCGGGGCACTGCGTGCGCACCTACGGCACCCGCGACGACTTCCTGATCGCCTCGGCCTGCCTGAATTCGACGGTGTCCGGTCTGATCTCGCGCACCGTGCTGAACGACACGCTGATCGGCCCTGGCGATTTCCACGGCGCCAAGTTCTACCGGGAGCTGGCCGGTGACGATGTGTCCGGACGGCTGCTGGACACCGTGAGCGGCGCCTTCGACGCGGTCCGCGATCGGGTGGCGGCCGAGGTGGCCGCGATCCGCGCGAGCGACCGCACGCCCACCTGGACCGGCTGGGCGTCGGTGGAGAAGGTCAGGGAGCGGTACGGCATCGGCAGCGTCAACTTCGTGAAGCCCGGCGTCGGCGAGACCACCCGGGTGCTGTTGCGGCGCGTCCCGTGGCGGGTGCTGGTCCGCGAGGCGGACGCGCCAGAGCACGCGCATATCCGGTTGCTCGCCGCCGCACGCGGGGTTCCCGTGGAAGTCGTCGACGACCTGGCATATTCGTGTATGGGACTGATCAAGGACGTGCAGTAGTGAACCTATCTCGGAGAGCGCAGCGAAGACGTGCGCTGATCGCGACCGACCTGGACCGGACGATGATCTACTCGCGTAACGCCTTCAGCACCACAGCCGACGTGGCCACGGTCTGTGTGGAGCATCTGGAAGGCGCTCCGCTGTCGTTCATGACCACAACCGCGGCGCTGCGGATGCAGTCCCTCACCCAACCCGCCGCCGTCATTCCCACCACCACCCGCACCATCAAGCAGTTCGGGCGCATCCGACTACCCGGGGCGCCGTGGCGATACGCGATCACCAGCAATGGGGGGAACATTCTGGTCGACGGTGTGCCCGACCTGAGCTGGCGCATCGACATCGACGCCAAGGTGCGCGCGGGCGGCGCCACCCTGTCGGAGGTGACCAGGGAACTGCACGCCCGCATCGATGATTCATGGGTGACCAAATTCCGGGTGGCCGACCACCTGTTCTGCTATCTGGTGGTGAAACCGAAGGCCGTGCCCGAAGAATTCCTCGCCGAATGGGACGCCTGGTGCCGTCCCCGTGGCTGGTCGGCGTCCCAGCAGGGCCGCAAGATCTACACCATGCCGCTCGCCGTCTGCAAGAGCCGCGCGGTCGACGAAGTCCGCAAACGCCTCTGGGAAAGCGGCGAACTCGCCGATGACGCGAGGACCCTGGCCGCGGGCGACGGCGCCCTCGACGCCGAAATGCTCCGCGCCGCCGACTCCGCCATCCGCCCCCGCCACGGCGAACTGGAACAACTCAACTGGACCCACCCCAACCTCACCGTCACCCGCGCCGAAGGCATCCTCGCGGGCGAGGAAATCATCAACTGGTTCATCAAAGCGGCCCCTGACCACTGTGACGCATAAGCGTTCGCACCCCTGCTGCGGTCGCGGCAGTACAGGAGCGAACCGGGCCGGTGGAGTATCACGCCGGTTCGAAGGTCGACTTGAAGTCGGGGCATTCGACCAGGGGGTCGTGGGTGCAGGTAGAGGCGTGGCGGAGGCTGTCGCGCATGCGGATGAGGCGGGCGATGTCTTCGTCGAGTTGGTTCGCCTTCTCGGCCATGCGGGTGCGGAGTTCGGCGTCGGTGGGGGAGGCGCGGAGGAAGCGGGCGATTTCGGCGAGGGTGAAACCGGCGCCGCGGGCGCAGGTGATCAGGGCCAAGCGGCCGAGGATATCGGGGTGGTAGGCGCGGCGCAGGCCGTTGCGGCCGGTCGCGGCGATCAGTCCGCGTTTCTCGTAGAAGCGCAGGGCGGAGGGGGCGAGGCCGGTGTGGTCGGCTACTTCGGCGATATCGAGCAGATCGGTCATCCTGACTCCTTGACTTGAACCGCGCTTCAAGTCACAGACTAGCTCGCATGACAGTTCATCACCTCAATTGCGGATCGGTGCGGCAGATCGAGGCCACCTACGACGGACTCCCGCCCGCCCACGCCGTCAACCACTGCCTGCTGGTCGAGACCGAATCCGACGGGCTGGTCCTGATCGAGACGGGCCTCGGGCTGGACGATGTCCGCGACCCGGCGGGCACCCTGGGCGCGGACTGGGTCGCGATGGCGCAGCCGGTCCTGTCCGAGGACGAGACCGCCATCCGGCAGGTGCGGCGTCTCGGCTACGACCCCGGCGACGTGCGGCACATCATCCTGACCCACCTCGACGTGGATCACTGCGGCGGGCTGCCCGACTTTCCGCACGCGCGGGTCCACGTGCTGGCCGCTGAACTGGAGGCCGCCCGCGCCGAAGCGCCGAGTTTCCGCTACCGTCCCGCGCACTGGGCGCACGACCCGCAGTGGGTGACCTACCCGTCGGATGCCACCGGAAAGTGGTTCGGCTTCCATGCGATTCAGCCGAAGGACTTGCCGGAAGACTTCCAGCTGATTCCGCTGGGCGGCCACACCGCGGGCCATACCGGCGTCGCCGTCCGCGACGGTGAGCGCTGGCTGCTGCACTGCGGCGACGCCTACTACTACCACCGCGAGCTCGATCCGGCCCCGCAGCCGCACCCGGTGCTCGACATCGTGCAGACCACCTCCGAGGTCCACCACGACCTGCGGATGGGCACCCAGGCGCGGCTGCGCGAACTACACCGCGATCACGCCGACGACGTCACGCTGATCAGCGCGCACGACCCCTGGGAATTCCAGCGCGCGAGCTGACCGGCCGCGCGTTCGGTCATCGCCGCTGCCAGCACTGGGCGGTGTCGGCGAGGTTCCACCAGGAGACGTAGTCGGGGTCCTGGTCGAGCCGGGTCCAGTCGGCGTCCAGGATGTCGAAGAACGCGGTGTCGGCGGTGCGTCCGCCTCGTGGCTCGCCGATGTAGACGAGCGTGCGGCCGCCCGCCTCCTGATAGGCGGTGAGTGTGGTCGAGGCCATGGGGTCTTCCCAGCCGGGCGGCCAGCACAGGAGCAGGACGTCGTCGGCGTGGGCGGCGGCCAGGTCCGCCGTCGACGCGGGCGGTGTCGCGGTGGGGTGCCACGTCGCCAGCTGTCCCGGGGCGGCGGGGAATGCCGTATTGGTCACGAGGTCGGGCGGATGCGAGTCGAAAGCGGTTGTCGGCACACCGATCCGGGTGAGCTGATGCGCCCAGTAGCCGCGACCCGACCCGACCTCCACGACCGGCCTGCCCTCCGTGACGTCGGCGACCCACCGCAGCGTCGCAGGAGACGGAATGGCATACGCGTAGGCGGCTTGCAGCAGAATTTGGGCATAGGCGAGACGAGCGCTGCCTTTCGGGTTTCCACCGTTGACCTCGCGGCGCGCGGCACGCTCCGGCGGCCCCGGCGAGACCGCGGCGGCGACGATGTCCCAGTACGGGTTGGTGCTCGCGCCGCCGGTCATGTAGTGCAGCAGGTGGAGGTCGAAGGTGGCGTCGGCGATGTCGTCGCCGGTGCCGGGCAACCGGCCCGCGGTGGACCAGTAGTCCGCGACGCGCGGATACGCGGTCGCGAACGTGGATTCGTCTTGGACCAGGTTCGTCAGCGCCGTGCGACGCTGCGGCGAGAGCGCCAAGTCAGCCATCCACCGATTCTCCGCCGTCGACGCCCTGGGTCGGCGAGCATCGAGACGATTTCACCGTACGGACGCGAATTCTTTGCTGTCCGTACAGTATTCGCTCCGACACGGCTACCCGTGCGCGGTGGCGCGATACTCGGCAACCCGTTCCGGAGGGCGTCGTGTCCAGCCGCTTCCGCCGTACGTCGAGCCACGCGGATGCTTGCCGGGCTCAGCCGCCGTCGCGCATCGACACCAACCCGCCGAGCGTGCCGAGGTATGCCGCTCCATCGGGTCCGATCGCGATCCCGGCGTAATTGTTGTTGAATCCTGGGCCGGTGCCGGACAGCTGTTTCCACACCGTCGCACCGGTGCGGTAGTCGAGAGCGGTCCAGTACCAGGGATCGCTCGGCTCGGTGCCCTTCGTGTAGGTGTAGATCAGCCCCGTGGCCAGCGACAGTTTCGGCACCACGGTCGGCGCGGCTTCGACCGAGTTCGTCCAGGTCAGATGGCAGCCGCTGCCGTCGGCATCGATGTCGACGCGAGCGAAACCCGGCGTGGTGGTCTTGCCGGACGCGGTCGCGTCGGGATGCGCATAGCCATAGTTGTTCTCGACGATGAGTGAGCGGCCCGCACCGATCAAAGAGTTCTCCGTGGCTCCGCGGCCGGGTTCGAAGACCGGTACCGCGCAGACCTGCCGTTCGGCGACCGAGGGCGCCGTGCGGTAGACGACGACGTTCATCGGGTCGGCATTGTCGGTAATGGCGACATAGCCGTCGGGGAGGATGGTCGGTGTGGTGCCGGTTCCGTCGTCCACCTGGCCCGGCTTGCGCTGGTTGCTGTTGGCGTAGGAGATCTGCCAGGTGATCTGTGGTGCGCCATCCGGAGCCGCGTCGAAACGCAGGAGCTGACGGTTGGTGGCGATGTAGACATCTCCGGCCGTTCCGACCGCGAACGAATTCTCGATCTGGTTCTCCGTGCCCGCGCCGAGCCGGACGACCTGCGCCGCACCGGTATCCGGGTCGAGTGTGCCGACGACGCCGTTCGTCTTGGCCACGAACCAGATCAACCCGTTCGAGTCCGGCAGTGCGGAGTTCAGCGTCTCGCCCGGGCGCAGCACGCCGGTCAGGTCGTAGTCGCGCACCAGCGAAAAGCCGTCGGCGGCAGGAGTTTCCGCGAAGACCTGAAGGTGTCCGGTGCTGGTGCCCACTACCGCGCGGTCCGCGTCGTCGAGATAGAAGTACCCGCCGCCGACGAAGTTGTCGAACGCGCCGGGTTGCAGCGTATCGATCGGGCTCTTGCCGGGCAGCGGATGTTTGCCCAGCACGGTCATCGTCGTGGGGTCGATGAGATAGAGGCCAGGGGTGAGGCCGAGGCAGGTCGTGACGATGCGACCGGCACGATCGAACGCCAGCGAGCCGCACTCACTGCCGAGCAGCAGCGAATCGGTCCGCGGCGTCCGGCCGAGCGGTCCGGGGCGGGTATAGCTATCGCTCATCCAGCCGTCGTTGTGGACGCCCGAGTTGCCGTTCGGCGCCAGGTGCGGGTGCTGCGGGACCGGGGCGATGCCGGTGACCGGGTCGCCGATCGCGGGTGCGCCGAGAAATCGTGGGACATCGGGTCCGGCGGGAACCGAAGGAATCGGCACCGCCGCGGCGGGTATCGCGGCCGCGGCGAGGGCTGCCGCAGGCAGCGCTACCCGCAGGAGCCGAGAGGAGAGAATGTGAAACACGGGTGAACGGTAGCCGCGTTCCGAGCGTCGCGAATCCCCCGCGCGAGCGTGGGCGGATCCCCCGTGCGAGTGATCACGATGCTCAGTACTGCTGCTGACCCGCCAGCTGCTGTGCGATCACACCTTGCAGCCGTTGCAGGCCGCCGACGGTGATGCCGCTCTGGAGCTGTCCTTCGATGGTGCGCACCAGCATCGAGTCGCTGAGCACCTTCTCGCTGGACTGGATCAGCACGGTTCCCGCGCCCGTGAAGTCGAATTGGCGCTCCTCACCGGAGTTGACGCCGAAGGCCGCCGCGCCCGCGGCCAGGAAGTCGGTGACCCACCGCTGGTCGTAGTGGTGACTCGGCGAGGGGCAATCCGCCCACCCCACCAGCGATTCAGGATCCACCCGCAGCGGCGGCTCGGCGAATATGACCGGTCCGTTGGACGAGGCGAGGAACTTGCCGGTGCCGATGAGGGTGAGGAACCCCGGCACGATGGACTGGTTCAGCGACAGACCCGGCTCGAACGCCAGCAGGTTCGCCGCCCGGATGGTCAGGTTGCCGTTGTCCTCCAGGTCATAGGAATTGATGTCGTAGCCGCGGTCGCCGATGATCAGCTTGCCGTGCCCCTCCGCGACGACATAGTCGCCGGTGAACAGCGGCGCGGAGAACTGCTGCGACACCATGTGCAGCAGACCGCCGTGCAGACCGTGCGTGAGCATCTGGAACCGCATGTCGCCGTAGTAGGCGATCATCGCGCCCTTGCGCATGAACCACGGCTTGTTCAGGTCGATGCAGTAGGCGTAGTTGTTTCCCGGGATGTTGTCGCTCTCACCGAGATTCATGGGATTGAGGATCTGGGACATGCTCACAACTTCTCTTCGGAGGCCTGCACATAGACGACGCCCTGCCCGACGCAGTGCAACTGCATCGCCTCGCCGGAACCGCGGCCGACCGCGTCCCGCCAGCTCAGCGCCGTCTTCAGCTCGGTCTGCACGTTGCCGTAGGCGGCGACGAACGCCTGCGGGTCGACCACGATCGGATGCGGACCGCCCACTTGCAGTTCCAGGAATCCGCCGTGCGCGAGCAACACCGCAGCGCCGTGCCCGGACAACTGGGTGGTGAACATGCCTTGACCGGTCAACGCACCCGACGCGGCGCCGCGCAGCGCGCCCATCAGGCCGCCGCCACCGCCTCCGCCGCTCGAACTCATCACCGACACCACCGAACTCTGCAACCCGGCGGTGTTGGCCAGCAGTCGCGAAGCCTCGACGCGCAGTGTCGCGCCCGGCTGCATGTGCACCACCTGCACTTCCAGGCCCGCGAACCCGTAATGCACCTCGCCGGTGCCCTGCGCCAGCATGGTGCGCTCGTGCTCGCCCGCCATCATGCGTCCGGCCAGCCCCATGACGCCACCCATGCCGCCCATCCCCTGACCACCCGGAATGGCATGCGGCGCAAAGGAAACGTCGCCGGTGTAGAACAGCATCGCGCCGTTGCGGGCGACCACGCCGCCCGCCATTCCGACGTCGACCTTGACGACCTTGCCGTTGACTTTCTCGAACATCGCTGCCCCTACCGTTCCGCGGGCTGGATCGACACCACGCCATGCCCATCCCAGCGCAGCGAGAACGCTTCGCCGGCGTCCTGGCCGACGAAACTGCGCCAGGACACGTCGGTGACGAACGACTGGTTGAGGTTGCCGCGCGCGGCGACGAACGCGTCAGGGTCCACCACCAGCGGATACTGCGGCGATACCTCGAGGTGAATGAGCGGCCCGCCCGCCGAGAGCAATGCGACCTGCCCCTGTCCGGAGACGGTGGTGGTGAACAGGCCCTGACCGGTGGACGCGCCGCGCACACCGGCGAAACGCACGTCGGTGCGCAGGTTTCCGGCGAAGGCGAGCAGTTGTTGCGACTCCACTTGCAGCGTCTCGTTGTTCACGTCGACCACGGTGACATGCTGGCCGTTGACCGCGAAGAAAACCCGGCCGTTGCCGGAGCACTCCATCAGCGAGAGCTTCTCGCCGGTCGCCCGCCGCTTGAGCCCGGCGAGCACGCCGTCGCCCCCACCGAAACCGGCCGACTTGAACTGCACATTTCCTTCGTAGGCGATCATCGAGCCGGAAATCGCCCGCAGGCTGGTTCCGGCGAGGTGTGCCTCGATCACCTTCTTCGATTGCTCGAACAGTTGCGCCATGGAGTGTTTGCCTGCTGTCTGGATCGGGAACACGGTGTAGTTGCCGTATTCCATCTGCGTGCCGTCACCCTAACCGATGTGCCAACGCGTGTCGGGGTAGCGCGGCCGTTCAGTACGAGCGGTGCCGAGCGCGTTTCTCGTAGAGTGTCAGGCGTACGCACCGACAAGCGAAGGGTCGAACTTGTCCGCAACACTCGCCAAGGGCCAGAACGGTCCGCTGGCCACCAATGACGTGGTGATTTCCATCCAGCTCACGGCGCCGGCGGATCTGTCGGCACTACTGGTGACCGAGCGGGGCAAGGTCCGTTCCGACGCCGACTTCGTCTTCTTCAACCAGCCGACCGGCCCCGGCGTGAATTTGCAGCCCGCCCCCGCCGGACAGCCGGCGTCGCTGGCGGTGTCGTTGAACGCGGTGCCCGCCGACATCGACCAGATCCGTGCGGTGATCACGCTGGACGACGCGAACAGCAACTTCGGACAGTTCGCTCCGCCGACCGCGATCGTGTCGGATGGGACGGGTAATCGCTTGTACGAGTATCAGATCGACGGCCTGAACACCGAGTCGATCGTGATCGCGCTCGAGCTCTACCGGCGCCAGGGCGCGTGGAAGGTGCGCGCGGTGGGGCAGGGTTACGCCGGTGGGTTCGCCGCGCTGGTCACCGACCACGGTGTCACCGTCGACGACGCGCCCGCCCAGCCCGCGCAGGCTCCGCAGCCCGCGCAGGCCCCGCCGCCACCTCCGCAGCAGCCCGCCAACTACCCGCCGCCGACCACCCCGGCATATCCGACACAGCAGCAGGCGCCGCAGTACGCGCCGTCCGGTTCGTATCCGCCGCCGCCCGGCCCCGGCTACCCGCCGCAGGGCGGTCCGGGTTACCCCCCACCCGGCCCGGGGTACCCGCCGCCGCCTCCCGGTCCGGGTTACCCGCCGCCTGCTCAGCCCGCGCCGCCGCAGCAGCCGCAGCAACCGGCGGGCGAGGTGAGCTTGACCAAGGACCGGCCGGTCAGCCTGGTCAAGGGGCAGCGGGTCACGCTGCGCAAGGAAGGCGCCGCGCTGACCTTCGTCAAGATGGGTCTCGGCTGGGATCCGGTGCGCAGCCGTGGCATGTTCGGCAACCGCACGGTCGACATCGACCTGGACGCGTCGGTCATCATGTTCGCCGACATGAACCCGGTGGACGTCGCCTACTACGGCCAGCTGACCTCCAAGGACGGCTCGATCCGCCACCAGGGCGACAACCTCACCGGCGAGGGCGAAGGCGACGACGAGATGATCCTGGTCGACCTGACCCGCGTCCCGCCGCACGTGACCACGCTGCTGTTCATCGTGACCTCCTACAAGGGCCACACGTTCGAGCAGGTGCAGAATGCGTTCTGCCGCTTGGTCGACGGCACCAACAACGGCGAATTGGCCAGGTACACCCTGGCGGGCGGCATGCCGTTCACCGCGATGGCGATGTCCAAGCTGTACCGGGTCGGCGCCGATTGGAAGTTGCAGGCGCTCGGCGAGGGCTTCCAGGCCAAGCATCCGGGTGAGGCGGTGCCGCAGCTCGGCCGGTTCCTCGTCAACGGTTGATCGGCGGGCGAACAGCAGGGCGGTTCCGTGATTCAACTGAAGGCCGGTCAGAACATTCCGCTGACCGGTGAGGTCCTTCGTTTCAGTGCGAAAGCCGAGGCTGCCCTCGATGTTTCCGCGCTGGTGGTCGCCGAGAACCTGAAGGTTTTCTCCAGCGACGATTTCGTCTTCTACAACCAGCCCAGCGCGGCGGGCGTCGCTCTGGCCGCCGACGGGGTGACGATCACGCTCGCCGAGGTCCGTCCGGACGCCAAGGCGGTGTTGCTGGTGGCGAGTGCCGACCCAGCCGCCCCGCCGAGCGGCGCCGGGATCGGGCCGGTGACCGCGACGCTGTCCGAGAATGACAGTGCGACAGCGGAATTCACGGTAACACCGACGGCGGGTGAGACGGCGCTGATCTGCCTCGAGGTATACCGGCGCGGCTCGGCGTGGAAGCTGCGCGCCGTCGGCCAGGGATACGCGGGCGGACTCGCCGTGCTGCTCACCGCGCACGGCGTCGACGTCGACGGTGAGCCCGCACAGCCTGCTCCAGGCCCACAGCCGGATGCGCATACCGTGGCCGATCCCTTGGCGGGCGATGCGCGGACCACCGGCGCGCCGCTGGAAGTCGGTCACGGCCTGGAACGGATGTGGATGGTCTTCGAGGACGCCGCGCGGTCGGCCGCCGCGCTGGTGTCGGCGCGCGAATACGCGGCCAAGCGCTTGGATCACGAGCTGTCGCTCGCTGTTTCCGATCCCGCGACCAGGAATACTCCGGCGGCCGAGGAGGCGCGCCGCGCCGCGCAGCAACGCAGCGACGAGCTGATCGCCACCGCCGAGCACAACCATCAGCGCGACGGCGAACAGCTGATGCGCGAACTCGCCGAAGCCGACCTGGTGCTACCGCCCGCGCTGGCGTCCTGGGATTCGCCCGCCTGGGACAAGCCGCCCGCGCCGAGCGATGGCATCCGGCTCGGCGAGCTCTACGCGCTCGATCGCGGCCCGCTGCGCATCCCGTATTGCGTTCCCGTGCCGCTGAATCGGCCGCTGTGGATCGATACCGAGTCGACCCGCGCGGTCGCGCCCGTGGTGGGTGCGCTGCTCGCGCGACTGCTCGCCACCGCGCCGCAGCGGCGGGCGCTGGTCGACATCATCGACCTGACCGACGCGTTCAGCGGCTTCACCGGCCTGCTCGCACCGGTGCTGAACGGACCGCCGGTCACCGACCACGCCGACATCTCGGCACGATTGCAGGCATTGGTGGACGCCGCCGAGCTGGCCGAATTGGCCTACAGCACGGGGGATTTCACGCCGCCGAGCGAGCATCGGGTCCTGCTGGCGGCGGATTTTCCGCACGGCTACCAGAGCTCGGACGCACAGCGGATCGGTGCGCTGATCGCGCGCGGCGACTTGATCGGTCTGTCCACGGTGATCGTCGGCGCCAACGAATCCGATTCCGCCGACTCCACCGTGGCGTCGCTGTCGCAGTTGTGCAGGCACCTGCCCACCGTGGGCGGCACCCCGCTGTTCGATCCGTGGACCGGCAGTGCGTGGCAGCTCGATTTGGATATGCTGCCGCAGGAGCCGGGGCAGCAGGCGCGCTTCCTGCGCACCCGGTGAGCGCTCGACGAGGCTGATCGGCCGGGCGGTCAGCCTCGCGCGACGGCCACCCGCGGCCGCAGCGGCTCGGGTAGCCACGGCAAGAGCGGGTCCGGCGTCCGGTCGACAATGCCACCGGCCGGGTCGTCGACGTAGTCGAAGCGGACCAGGTCCTCCTCCGGGCGGTAGATCTGGCGCACGATCAGCGCGCACAGCCCTACCACCGCGAGGTCACGCAGCAGCACCGTGCCGGTGAACCACTGCTCGGGCAGTCCCTTGCGGTCCAGGCCGAGGTAGTAGAACATGCGCGGCACCCAGACCAGTGCGTCGACGGTCATCCAGGCCAGCAGGATGCGCCGATGCGGCAGCGCGAGCACGGCCAACGGCACCAGCCACAGCGAATACTGCGGGCTCCACACCTTGTTCGTCAGCAGGAAGGCCGCGACCACCAGGAAGCACAGCTGTGCCAGCCGCGGGCGCCGCGGCGCGGTGAGACCGATATAGCCGATCACCGCGCAGGCCACGACGAACGCGAGCAGGGAGACGGCGTTCAGGATGACCGGCTGCTCCCCGTGGTCGAGTACGCCGTCGAAACCGGGCCAGCCGGTGAACGAGGAGATCACGTTGTAGATCGAGTCCGGATCGGCGTGCCGGGTGGTGTTCAGCCGGAAGAACTCTCGCCATCCGTTCGGGTACAGCGCGGCGATCGGCAGATTCACCGCCAGCCAGGTGGCCAGTGCCGCCGACACCGTGACGGACGCGGCGCCGAGCGGGCGGGCGCTGAGGAATTGGATGCGGTAGGGCGTCTCACGTACCCACGCCAGGAACGTCGGCCAGCCGTCCACATCGCGCAGTCGCAGGCCGAGGTGGGTGCGCGGGGTCCGCTGCATCGTCTCGGTGCGCAGGCACAGCACCACGATGGGTCCGAGCAGCAGCAGCGGATACAGCTTCGCGGCGCCGCCGAGACCGAGCAGGATCCCGGCGAGCACGGGTTTGCGCCGGGCCCAGGCGAGCAGGCCGGTCGCGGCGAAAGCGGTTGCGAGCGCGTCGAAATTGGTGAACGCGTGCACGATCACCAACGGCGAGCAGGCGACCAGCGCCGCGTCCCAGATCCGGCGACCGGCCAGCAGCGCCGACGCCCAGATGGTGACCAGCCAGGCCATCGCCAGCCCGAACGCGACGACGTTGAAGTAGATCACCACTTGCAGCGCGCCGGGCAGCGGCGCGGCGTCCCAGCTCTTGGCGATCCGCATCGCGAAATACTGGTACAGGCCCGAGAGCACCGGGTATTCCATGTACCGGATCTCCCGGCCGCCGTCGGGAGTTTGCTCGATCCAATGTTTCTTGTACGGGAAGGCGCCCTCGTTCAGCCGCTCCGCGCCGTAGAGCGGCACGGTGTCCGAGTAGCACATGGCCACGTATTGGCGGCCGTTGTTCCAGTCGAGGGTCAGGTCGCCGTCCGCGCCGGTGGTCTGCTGAATGCAGCCCGCCTTGCCGAACCAGCCGAGTGCGAGGAACACGACCGCGAACGCCAGCAGCACGCGCATCGGCGTCCAGAACCGCACCCGCCCGATCAGGGCGTGATCACCGACCGGCCCGCCGATCACCGTGGACAGCTGGGCGGTCAGCGAATCGGTGCGGCTCGGCCGGTCTCGCGCGTCCGCCGAGCGGAGATCCGATGCGAGCGGGGCGGGTGCGGCGTAGTACGCCCCACCGGCCCCGGCCCGGTCGGAGAGCGGCGGCCTCCCGTTCGTCCGTGGCACCACCAGCTGCTGATCGGTCACGGAACCCGAGGCTACCGGCCGCGGGTCGGGGCTGTTCCGGTCGTCCCCGCGTCGTTGCCGTTCCCGTTGTTGCCCGCGCGTGGTGCGCCGGTGGCCGTGGGGGACGAACCGTCGGTGGGTGCGACCGGCTGGCCCGGCAGCGGCCCCGAGTCCTGCTCACGCTGCTGCTGGGAACGCGGCTGCTGCGGGGCAGGTTGGACGCCGGGGACCGGGATAACGATGCCGGGGAAGACCTCCACCTGCGTCGGCGCGACGACGACCGGCGGCAACAGCGGGGAATCGACCGACGACGGCGGCGTGTACGGCGCCGACCATTCGGGGACACCGGCCTGGCCCTTGATCGGGGCGGGCTTCGGGAAGGTCTCGTTCGTGGTGCCCTTCAAGGCGCCGTCCATCGTGGCCTTCCAGATGTCCGACGGCAGGCCGGAGCCGTAGATCATGCCGCCACTGGCATTGCGCAGCGGATCGCCCTGCTCGGTGCCGACCCAGACCGCGGTGGACAACGACGGGGTGTAACCGACCATCCAGGCGTCCTTGTTCTCGCCCGTATCGCCCAGCTGTGCGGTACCGGTCTTGGCCGCCGATTCGCGGCCGCCCGCCAGGCCGTGGTTGCGCGAATAACCGGCGATCGGCTTCATCGCCGCGGTGACGTTGTCGGCCACCGCCGCCGAGACGCGCTGCTCGCCGGCGACCTCACCGCGGTCGAGCAGGACCTGGCCGTCGGCGGTGACCACCTTCGACACGAAATGCGGCGCGTGGTACACGCCGGAGGCTGCCAAAGTCGCGTAGGCGGACGCCATGTCGAGCGGCCGCGCCTGGTACTGGCCGAGCACGATGCCGTTGTTCGGGCCGGAGCCGTCCGGCTCGGTGAGCGTCTTGCCCACACCCGGAATGGTTTCCGGAATGCCGAGCTTGTGGCCCATGGCGGCGATCTTCTGCGGACCGTTCTGCATGTCCAGCTGCATGCGGTAGAAGCTGGTGTTCAGCGACCGCTTGAGCGCCTCGGCGATGGTGCACATGCCGCACTGCTCGCCCTCGACGTTGGTGATCTTGATGCCGTTCACGGTGATCGGCGAGCTGTCGTACATCTGCGAGAGCGGGATGCCCAGCTCCAGGTTCGCCGCGAGGCCGATGACCTTGAACGAGGAACCGGTCTGCAAGCCCGCGTTGGCGAAGTCGTAGCCCTGGCCGTCGCTGCCGCCGTAGTAGGCGCGCACCGCGCCGGTGCGCGGATCCACCGAGACGACGGCGGTGCGCAAGTTCTCCGGCTCGCCGTCCATGTTCTTGGTCACCGCGTCGATCGCCGCCTGCTGCGCCTTCGGGTCGATCGTGGTGGTGATCTGCAGACCGGCGGTGTTCAGCTGCTGCTCGCTGATGCCAGCCGCGGCGAGCTCCTTGAGCACCTGCGTCTTGATCAGGCCCTCCGGTCCGGAGTCGCCCTCCTTGTCCTTGGTGGACGCCAGCGGGACGACCTGCGGGTACTGGAGGTTCTGCCGCTCGGACGCGGCCAGGTTGCCGCCGGAGACCATGCCGTCGAGCACGTAGTTCCAGCGGGTCTTCGCACCTTCCGGATTCTTCTCCGGGTCCAGGCTGGACGGCAGCTGAATGGTGGCGGCGAGCACCGCGCCCTCGGCGACGGTGAGATCCTGCACCGGCTTGCCGAAATATGCCTTGGCAGCGGCATCGATGCCGTAGGCGCCACGACCGAAGTAGATGGTGTTGAGATAGGCGGCGAGGATCTCGTCCTTGCTCCACTGGCGCGCCATCTTGGCCGAGATGACCAGCTCACGCATCTTGCGGGTCAGCGAGCGCTCGTCACCCACCAGCGCGTTCTTCACGTACTGCTGGGTGATCGTCGAGCCACCACCGGCGCTTTCCTTGCCGAGGACATTGTCCCTGGCCGCGCGCGCGAAGCCGGAGATCGAGAAGCCGGGGTTGGTGTAGAAATCCCGGTCCTCGGCCGCCATCACCGCGTTGCGCACGTGCGGCGGAATCTGCTCGATGGTGACGTCGGTCCGGTTGCCTTCGGGCGGAACGACTTTGCTGACCACCGTGGTGCCGTCGGCGGCGAAGATGGTGGCGACCTGGTTGGTCTTCAGATCGCCCGGCTTCGGCACCGACACCGTGGTGTACGCGGCCAGGAAGATGCCGCTCGGCACCAGGATGGCCAGCGCGACGAGGACGTAGAGGGTCCGGCGGACGATGCGCCACGGCGATTTCTTCTGCGCCGCGGGCCGGCGCCTCCCCGGCCCGTCGGAGCCGCCGCTGCCGCCGCCCCGGCGCGGGGGCGGGCCGGAAGGCGGGCCACCCGCGGTCTGCCTGCGCTCGCCGGTGCTGGGTCCGGCTCCGGGGACGCGACGGCCGTTGCGATCGACCGCGGGGCGCTGCCCGGTGATCGGGCGGGGACCGGTGGCAGGCCCGCGCCGCTCGCGCTCGGCCACCGACTCGCTCAGCGAGCCGCGCTGGATCTTCTGGGTTGCCTGCGGGCCGGAGGCGGCACGATCGGGCATGCCGCGATTCGGCTGCGGCGGACGCCCGGGCTGGGGTGGGCGGCCCTGCTGGGCCGGGCGACCCTGTGGCGAGGGTACGGGACGGCGCGGCGGCTGCGGGCCGCGCGGCTCGCCGGGGAACGGGGCGCCGGGACGCGCACCGGGCGGAGGGACCGGCCGGGCGCCGGGCGGGGGCACTGGGCGGGGATTCTGGTACGGGTTGGGAGCTGGAGGTGAACTGCGTTGCGGACGGCTGCCATGTGGTTCATCGCCGTAGGGGGAGTCGTAGGGCGAATTCACTGACAAGATCTCCATAACTCGTAGCGGTCCAGGTGGCTATCAGCGGTGGTCACCGCGGCGGCCGCAGGTCGGCTCCGCGAGTCACCCGCCGGGCAGATGACCGGGCACTTCATTCGGCGGCGGTGCGCCGGTTCGCGCGTGTCGAGGTGCGGCGGCGCGGCGGTGCCGGCGCGGAACCGAGCACATAGGACTGCACCAGATGATTCCAGCTGCAGGTCCGGCATACCTCGACGACATGAACCGAGAACTCCTCGCGAGTCTCGGCGAGGCGCATGAGCTCCTCGGGTGTGCGAGCCGATCCGGCGACCGGCCCGAGGCCGTCGCCGAAGACCCAGGATACGAGGGTCAGCTGTTCTTTCCGGCAGATGGGGCATGTGACCTCGCTCCCCCGACCGTGGAACTTTGCCGCACGCAAGAGATAAGGATTCGCATCACACACCTCGGCGACATCGACCCGGCCCGCATAGACGTCAGCCAGCAGCGACCGGCGCCGGAGGGCGTAGTCGACCACTTGCCGCTGAATTCGCACGAGAACCAGAGTAGCGGTGTTGCCATCGGGCCGCCCCGGGCTGTGCGGATTGCCCGGTCGGCGAACCGTGCGCGTACCGGCGCGTCGCGCCGCTGCCCCGACTACGATCCGTCTGTGTCCACCGCAGCATCCGGGCGCATACGAGCGCGCGACATCGACCGCGCCGCCGCGTCCAGCCTGCTGGATGCCGCCTACGCCGAAGGGCAGCTCGGCGCCGACGAGTACCACGACCGAATCGCGCAGGCAGCGGCCGCGCGGACGCTCGGCGAATTGACCAGGCTCACCGCTGATCTGCAAACCCCGGCCGGTGCGGGGGAATTCGCCGCCGACCGGCCGCCGATCACGCGAAAGATGTTGCGGCGCCCCGCATCCGGGACAAGTTATCCCGGTCACACCAGGGCTCGTGATGCCGATCGCGCCACTACTCGCGAGCTGCTCGACCTCGCCCGCGCCGACGGCCAGCTGTCCGAAGAAGAACACGAGACCCTCACCGAACTGGCCGCGCAAGCGCGCACCCTGGGGGACCTGGAGGATCTGGTCGCGGACTTGCAGCGGCCCGGCGACGTCGCCCCGCCGCCGCGTCCACCGCGTTCGCGCCGCCGCCAGTGGTACCTGGGTGCCGTCACCGTCGCCGCGGTGACGGCCGCCTGCGCCGGATTTCTCGCGGTCACCCGGGCGGCGGACGAGCCGCGAGCCGCGACCGAAGCGGTGTCCGTGACGGACCTGGGGGCGGTGCAGCCGTTGGTGGTCCCGACGCCGAGTCTGCTCACCACCGACGGCATCACCACGTTCCTGCGTAACTACCAGCGGAAATTCGGGGACCTTCAGGTCGACGAACTGCGCATGTACGACGAGTACGCGTCGCTCGTGCGGGCGGTGCCCGGTCAGCCGAGCCGGAAGGTCGAGTACTACTACCGCGGGGGCTTCGCGCAGTCGCGTGAGATCGAAACGCGTAAGGCCGACACGCCGTCGGTCGATCTGGGCGGGTTGAACGCGGAGGCGGTCGGCCGTGCGCTCGCCGACGCGGCCACCATCACCCGAGTCCCCGGCGGCGTCATCTCGCATTTCGCGGTGGGGGTGAACGACGACAGGGTCTCCGCCGAATCCGGCAAGCAACCCGTCGTCGAGGTCTACGTGAGCAACTCCGTCAGGGAGTCGGGCCACTTCATGATGACCCCGGCGGGCGAGGTTCGCCGCGTCTGGCCGTTCAAGGGATAAGACGATGGCGACAACTCGATACAGCGGCATCCGTGCCCGCGACACCGACCGCGCCGACGTGTGCGGACTGCTCGACGCCGCGCTGGCCGACGGACAGCTCACCGACAGCGAGCACGCCGAGCGGACCGCCACGGCCATGCGCGCGAAGTCGTTCGGCGAGCTCGACGCGTTGATCGGTGACCTGCAGATCCCGGACGAGCTGGTGAACGCACCCGTGGTCCGGGTGGACCGGCGTCGTCCGCGGCGCTGGCTGGCGCCGGTCTCGACGGTCGCCGCCGCCGTGGTCGCGGGTGCGCTGGTGGGCGGGATCAGCCGGTGTGGCATAGATCTGCCCGGCTCTTCGGAGAACGTTCCGGACCTCACCACCGGTGCGGGTCTGGCCTACTTCCTCGCGGAGTACCGGGCCGAATTCGGCGATCTGACCGCCGACGAGGTGACGCTGTATCCGAAGTACGTGCTCGTGGACCGGCAGACGCCGGGCGATGCGGCCGAGACCAGCGACTACCGCTACGACGGCGACTTCCGCACCTCGACGACCTCGGAGCGCAAATCCGGGACGCGCACCTTCGATCTCGCGACCGTCGATGTGCCCGCCATCGCCCGGCTGCTGGCCGGTGCGCCGGAGACCGTGCGGCTGCCGGACGGTGTGATCACCCACGTGGTCGTCGAATATTCGTCGCACAGCGCCGTCGACCTCGGCCCTGTGATGGACATCCACGTCAAGGGCAAGGGCGGCGCGTCCGGATATGTGACGGTCACCTTCGCGGGCGAGCCGCTCGCGGTCTATCCGCCCTCGCGCTGACCTGGCACGTCGTCCACCGATCGGTGACGACTGTGCACAGATGTATCGGTCCGATATAGTGGAAAGTCGCATCCATCGGTTAGGTCTGAACACAGTCAGGGGGTGAAGCCCGATGCTGGAACTGGCGATTCTCGGGCTGCTCCTCGAAGCGCCCATGCACGGCTACGAGCTGCGCAAGCGGCTGACCGGCCTGCTCGGGGCGTTTCGGGCCTTCTCCTACGGATCGCTCTATCCGACGCTGCGCCGCATGCAGGCGGACGGGTTGATCGCCGAGGAGATCCCCGCGGGCGCGACGACACGCCGTGCGCGCCGGGTTTACCAACTGACTCCGGCCGGGCGGGAGCGGTTCAACGAATTGCTCGCCGACACCGGACCGCAGAACTACACCGACGACGGCTTCGGCGTTCACCTCGCCTTCTTCAGCCGCACCCCCGCGGAGGCGCGGATGCGGATTCTGGAGGGCAGGCGGCGTCAGGTCGAGGAGCGCCGAGAGGGGCTCCGGGAGGCGATCAAGAGGGCCAGCGGGTCGTTGGATCGCTACACCCGGCAACTCCATCAACTCGGACTCGAATCAAGCGAGCGCGAAGTGCGCTGGCTCAACGAGTTGATTGCGGCGGAGCAATCGACGAAGGCGGCACCACAGAAAGAGGGAAATATCGGCCATGAGTGACGACAAAAAGGCTGACAACGCCACAGAAGTTCGCGTCGCCATCGTAGGTGTGGGCAACTGCGCCTCCTCGCTGGTCCAGGGCGTGCAGTACTACAAGGACGCGGACGAGTCCTCGACCGTTCCCGGGCTGATGCACGTGAAGTTCGGGCCGTACCACGTTCGCGACGTCAAGTTCGTCGCCGCGTTCGACGTGGACGCGAAGAAGGTCGGCTTCGACCTGGCCGAGGCGATCTTCGCCAGCGAGAACAACACGATCAAGATCTCCGACGTGCCGCCGAGCGACGTGGTCGTGCAGCGCGGTCCCACCCTGGACGGCATCGGCAAGTACTACGCGGAGACCATCGAGCTGTCCGAGGCCGAACCGGTCGACGTGGTGAAGGTGCTGAAGGACAACAACGTCGACGTGCTGGTGTCCTACCTGCCGGTGGGCTCGGAGGAAGCCGACAAGTTCTACGCGCAGTGCGCCATCGACGCCGGTGTCGCCTTCGTGAACGCCCTGCCGGTGTTCATCGCCTCCGACCCGGTGTGGGCGGAGAAGTTCACCAAGGCCGGTGTGCCGATCGTCGGCGACGACATCAAGAGCCAGGTCGGCGCCACCATCACCCACCGCGTGATGGCCAAGCTGTTCGAGGATCGCGGCGTGCAGCTCGACCGCACCATGCAGCTCAACGTCGGCGGCAACATGGACTTCAAGAACATGCTCGAGCGCGAGCGCCTGGAGTCCAAGAAGATCTCCAAGACCCAGGCCGTCACCAGCAACCTCAAGAAGGAGCTCGGCGCCAACGACGTGCACATCGGCCCGTCCGATCACGTCGGCTGGCTCGACGACCGCAAGTGGGCCTACGTACGCCTGGAAGGCCGCGCCTTCGGCGACGTGCCGCTGAACCTGGAATACAAGCTCGAGGTGTGGGACTCGCCGAATTCGGCGGGCATCATCATCGACGCGGTGCGCGCGGCCAAGATCGCCAAGGACCGCGGCATCGGCGGACCGGTCATCCCGGCCTCGGCCTACCTCATGAAGTCCCCGCCCAAGCAGCTCGCCGACGACGTGGCGCGCGCCCAGCTCGAAGCCTTCATCATCGGTGCGGAGTAATTCACGCGCTGTGTCATGAGGTCGGCCGAAGGTGAAACGCCTTCGGCCGACCTGCCGGGGACTATAGGCCCCGGTAGACGTCCTTTCGCCAGCCGACCTTCACCACGAGGATCACCAGCACGCCGTTGTCCACCCGATAGGCGACCCTGAACCTGCCTACCCGCAGACGAAATAGATCGTCGTGGCCGGACAACTTCTTCACATCCAAGCCGGGAGCGTAAGGGTCGTCGCCGAGCGCCGTGAGTGGGGTGAGAATCCCCATCGCGTCTTGACGCTCGATCGCCCGCAGTTCTCGGCGGGCAGAGTCCAGGAAACTCGGCGTGAAATCAGTCCAGCGAGACGTAGACCTCGACGGAGGCCGGGCCGGTGTAGCGCTCGATCTCGGCGGTGTGGGAGCGGGTGATGGTTCCCGCGTTCTCCGCCTTCGCGACCTGCGCCCATGCGGTGCGCAGCAGGTCGTAGGGCTTGTCGGCGACGACGAACTTGGCGTAGCGGCCGCGCGGGATGATGGTGAGCACGTCGCCGGGGTCCAACTCCTCGAGCCCGGCGAGTTCGTAGCCGAGTACGGCGACGGCATGGTCGTTCTGGCCGATGTAGGCGGCCACCCTTGGCACGTTCTTCTCCCGCGCCAGATAGCGGTCCCAGGTGAAGTTGACCAGGTCGAGGTCGCGCGCGGTCACCTCGCGCCCGGCGAGCGGCACGGTGAGGCCCGCGACCATGCTCTGCTCCAATGTGACGATCTCGAAATCCACTGTCCGTTCCTACTCGTCGACCTGATCGTCCGCCAATGCCACGAAGACTTCCACCGTGCGCGCGTCGGGATAGTGCTCCCAGTCGCCGGTATAGGCGCGTACGAGGCGGCCTGCTGCCTCCGCGTCCCACACCGCGCGCCAAATGCTCACGATGGTGTCGCCGAGATTGTCGCCGCTGGCGATGAACCGGGCGAACCGTCCGGCGGGCACCCGGGCGAGCACGTCACCGGGCAGCAGATCGGCGAGGCTGTGACAGCGGTAGCCGACGATGTGGGTCAGGTACGAATTGATCTCCGGCGCATGGTCGACGTACGCGGTGGTCGGCGGCCCGGGCAGCTTGCGGGCCAGGTTGCGCTTCCACGCCTCTTCGACTTTCGCGCGGCGCGGCCCCTCGACCGCGAGCGCGGGGCTGCGAAGCACCGTTCCCGCCACCAGCGTCTCGGGTTGGTCAACGACATTGAAATCCACCGGCGTAGCCCCTATGTCTCGTCTGTCTTCAATTGGCGTCGCTCCCGGTGCCCTCCATGGAGACGCAGGCTACCGCCTCCGGGCACGTCGCTCGCGTCGCGCTGTCGTCGCTCGAGCGCCTATCCTTCCGCATCGTTTCCGCGGTTTCGGCGTCGGCCTCCGACGCACTCGCTGTTCGCTCTCACTCTGGCAAACGATGCTGCCATGTCATCCGTTCCGCCGGGCCACGGAAGGTCACAGCATCATCGCTATCCCGGAACCGGAATGCTCAGTCCCGGGAAAATCTCGACTTCCCTGGGCGGCTGCGTGGTCGGCGGGATGATGACGACGGGCTCGCGCTGCGGCGACTGCTGCGGTGGATTCAAGATGTCGTAGGCCCCGCCGGAGGGCTTGCTCTGGTTCGGCTGCGCCGGCGCACCGGGGAACTGCTCGATCGGGGTGCCGTCGAGCGCGTCGTCCATGACCTGTTTCCAGATGTCGGCGGGCAGGCCGGAGCCGTAGATGTCGGCGCCGCGCGCGGTCCGGATCGGCTGCGATCGTTCGGTGCCGATCCACACCGCCGTGGACAGCGAGGGGGTGAAGCCGATCATCCACGCGTCCTTGTTCGCGTCGCTGTCGCCGAGTTGCGTGGTGCCGGTCTTGGCGGCCGAGGGCCGGTTGTCCTTCAGCCCGTGCCCGTTGGAGTAGGCCGCGATCGGAGTCATCGCCGCAACGGTGTTCTGCGCGATGGCCGGGGGGATGCGCTGCTGGCCCGGCGGCATCTGTTTGCCGACCCGCTGGTCCGGGCCGCGATCGAGGAGCACCCGACCGTCACCGGTCACCACCCGCTGCACGAAGTACGGCTGGTGGTAGACGCCCGACGCGCCGATCGTGGCGTACGCCGAGGCCATGTCGATGGGCCGGACCAGATACTGGCCGAGAACGATGCCGTTGAGCGGCTTTCCGCCGTCCTCGGTCAGCGTCTTGCCCGCCACGCCGGGCATCTCCTCGGGGATGCCCGCCGCGTGCGCCGCGTCGGCGATGGACTGGGGCCCATCGAACATCGACATGGTCAACCGGTAGAAGCTGGTGTTCAGCGAGCGCTTCAGCGCCTCGGCCATGGTGCACTTTCCGCAGGACTCGCCGTCCACGTTGGTGATCCGGGTGCGGTTGTCGGTCACCGGGGAACTGTCCAGCACACGAGACAGCGGGATGCTCTGCTGCTGCGCGGCGATCACCGCGAAGACCTTGAACGCCGAACCGGTCTGCAACGGCGCCTGCGCGAAGTCGAAGCCGATGCCGTCGTGGCCGCCGAAATAGGCGCGCACCGCGCCGGAGCGCGGATCGATCGACACCACCGCCGCGCGCAGTTCCGGTGGCTGGCCATCGAGCCGATCACGCACCGCGTCGAGTGCCGCCTGCTGTGCCTTCGCGTCGATGGTGGTGGTGATCTGAAGTGCGCCGGTGTTCAATTCCCGTTCGCTGATGCCGGAGGCGCGCAGTTCGCGCACCACCTGGTTGCGGATCAAACCCTCCGGCCCGCGGGCCACGATGTCGTCGGGGATGTCGGAGAGGGGAATGATCGGCGGAAACATCGTCGCGTCCCGATCGCCCGGCGCCAGCACCCCCATCTCCACCATGCCGTCGAGCACGTAACGCCAGCGCGCCTTCAGTTCCGGCAGATGGGTTTCCGGGTCAAGGAGCGACGGCGTCCGGACCAGCGCGGCCAGCACCGCGCCCTCGGCGAGGGTCAGCTGGCTCACTTGCTTGTCGAAGTAGGCCTTGGCCGCCGACGCGATCCCGTAGGACCCGCGGCCGTAATAGATAGTGTTGAGATAGGCGGCCAGGATATCGTCCTTGCTCCACTGCCGGGCCATCTTCGCCGCGATGACCAGCTCGCGCAGCTTGCGTGTGACCGTGCGCTCGGAGCCGAGGAACGCGTTCTTCACATACTGCTGGGTGATCGTGGAGCCGCCGCCCGCGTTGTCGCGCCCGAGCAGGTTGTCGCGGACGGCGCGGAGGAAGCCGGAGGTCGAGTAACCGGGATTGGTGTAGAAGTTGCGATCCTCGGCCGACAGCACCGCCTCGCGCACCGGCCGCGGCACCTCCGACAACGGGACCGGTGTCCGATTGCCTTCGGGCGGGACGACCTTCGCGATCACGGTGCTGCCGTCGGCCGCGAGAACGGTGGCGATCTGGTTGCCCTGCATCGCCGTCGGGTCCGGTATCTCGGCGCTCCAGTACGCCAGAACGGAAAGCAGCGCGGGCACCACGCCGAACAGGATGAACAGGGCGAGCAGTAGGCGGCGGACGCGTTCGGCCCTACTGCGTGGCGGCCGATCCGGATCGTGCACCGGAGGTGGCGTGGGATGGCGTTGCGTCCGGCGAGCCGTGTTCCGCTCGCGCGCGGTCTGGTTCAGTGCTTTCGTCGGCCCGTTCCGGCCCGCGCTCGAGGAATGCAGTGCGGGTCGGGGGTTCCTCTTGGCGCCGCGCGTGCGCCCTGGCGGTTTGCGGAACGAGCTCACGATCATCTCCTCCCGGAGTGTCGGACGAACCCACCTGCACGAACACGATCGGAAAAGAGTATTGAGGGACCGAGTTTACCGTGCGCCTCGACAGCGGCTTCCGCTTCGAGGCGGCTGACGCGTGTGCGACATCTTCCGTCCGGCGCCCCTGAGAGGATCGGCGGACACGCAGCTGCCGCGATTATCACATGAAGGCAACCACATAGGCCCGACTCTCGTTTTCGAGCGCAGCGAGACCGAGCATGCCGCGAACACGCCGCGCCCGCGCGGCCGAAAACTCAGCTCTTCACGCCGCCCGCGGTGAGGCCGGAGATGATGCGGCGCTGGAAGAGCAGGACCATGATGACCAGCGGGATGGTGACGATGGTGCCTGCGGCCATGATCGCGGCGTACGGCTGCACCAAGGGGTTGTTGCCGGAGAAGCGGGCGATCGCGACGGTGACGGGCTCGGTCTTGTCGCTGGAAAGCAAACGGGCCAGCAGGTATTCGTTGACCGCCGCGATGAACGCCAGGATGGCGGTGGTGAACACGGCGGGCGCGGCGAGCGGCAGCATGACCAGACGGAAGGCCTGCATCTTGGTCGCCCCGTCGATCCGCGCCGCTTCCTCGAGCTCCCAGGGCAGTTCGGTGAAGAAGGACGCGAGGATGTAGACCGTCATCGGCAGCACGAACGAGATGTTCGGGATGATCATCGCCTGGTACTCGCCGATCCAGCCGAGGCTGGTGAACAGCTGGAACAGCGGGGTCACCAGCACGACGACGGGGAACATCGATGCGCTCAGGATCAGTCCGGACACCACGTACTTGCCCCGGAAGGTGAGCCGGGCCAGCGCGTACGCGGCGAACACGCCGATCACCAGCGCGATCACCGTGGTGGCGGCGCCGATGACGACGCTGTTCACCAGGGCCTTGCCGAAGTCGTTGCCGCGGCTGGTGTCGAACGCGTTGCGGAAGTTCTCCAAGGTGACGTGCGTCGGCCACGGCGTGTTGTCGAAGGTGTAGTCGGGGTCGCGGAACGCGGTGACCGCCATCCAGTAGAACGGCGCGAGACCCCAGACCAGCACGATCACGGCGCCGAGGTACAACCGCACCGAACCGAGCCGCTTGGTCCACGGAACCTGCCGCGCGGCGGGCTTTTCCACCTCGGTGACGGGCTTTTTCGTCGTCTGCACGGACATCAGTGCGCCTCCCGTGTCGCGCGGGACACGTATGTCATCCGGCTCTCGGTGTTCCTGCGGGACACCCGCACCCGGTCGGGCCGGACGAGAGCTTCGCGAGTGTGTCTCATCCGGCCCTCCGCTGCTCTTCCTGGGTGCGAACCGCGTTCGCGCCCAGGACCTTCACCAGCACGAACGCCACCGCGAAGATCAAAAGGAAGGTGATCGTGGACAACGCGGCCGCGCTGTTGGGTCCTTGCCGAACCTGCTCGACCACCAGGATCGACACCGTGCGGGTGGACGGGTTGCCCAGCGTCATGATCGCGGGCAGGTCGAACATGCGCAGCGCGTCCATGGTGCGGAACAGCACCGCGACCAGCAGGGCGGGCTTCAGCAGCGGGAGCGTGATCTGGGTGAACCGCTGCCAAGCCGACGCGCCGTCGACCCGCGCGGCCTCGTACACGTCGGCCGGGATCACTTGCAGACCGGCGAGCAGCAGCAGCGCCATGAACGGCGTGGTCTTCCATACGTCGGCCGCGATCACCGCGAACCGCGCGGGCCACGCGTCGGAGGTCCACAGGATGTGCGTGCCGAGGACCCGGTTCACCACGCCGTCGTACTGGAACATGAACTCCCACAACCGTGCCGTGACGGCGGTCGGGATGGCCCACGGAATCAGCACGGCCGCGCGCAGCAGCGCCCTGCCGCGGAAGGTCTTGCCCATCACCATGGCCATGCCGAGGCCGAGCGTCAGCTCGAGCGTGACCGTCACCACGGTGAAGAACAGCGTGACCCCGACGGCCAGCCAGAATTGCGAGCCCAGGTTGCCGGTCGGGCAGGACACCACCTCGCCGGTGGCGACCTGGCACTGCTGTAGCAGCCAGTGCGTGTAGTTCGAGAACCCGGCACTGCCGCCCTCGACGAACATGCCGGTCGCCGGGTCGAGGCCGGAGTCCTTCTGGAAGGACATCCACAGCGCCCGGATCACCGGATATCCGATGACGACCGCGAGCGCGAGCAGCACCGGCGTGACGAACAGCCAGGATTTTCCGGAACGCCGCAGCTCCAGCGCTATCGTCGCGGCGATGCCGCGTCTGGCCGGAACGAAATCGTCGTCTTTCGGCGCGATAGTCGCCGCTCCCGAAGGATCCGACACCGTTTCTCTCTCCTGCGGGTTCGTCGGGTCCGTTGCAATCAGCGCTTACGATCCGGCGGTCTCGATGCCCTTCTGCATACCGGTGATCGCGTCATCGACGGACTTGGTTCCGTTCAACGCAGCATAGGCGTTGTCCTGGATGGCCTTGGACACCGCGGGATAGAACGGGGTCACCGGGCGCGGCACCGCGCTGGCGATGGAGTCCTTGAGCGCGGGCAGGTACGGCATCTTCGCGATCAGCGCCGGGTCGTCGTACATCGACGCGCGCACCGAGGGCAACGCGCCGGAGGCGACGATGTGCTGGGCGTCCTCGCTGATCAGGAAGCGCAGGAAGTCCAGCGCGGTGGCCTTGTTCTTGGAGAACGCGCTGATCGCCGCGTTGTAGCCGCCGAGAGTGGAGGCGCCGACGCCGTCTTCGCCCGGCAGCGGAGCGACCGAGAACTTGTCCTTCACCGCGGAAGCCTCGCTGCCGACGTCACCGAAGGTGGACGGCCACGATCGCAGGAACAGCAGCTTGCCCTGCGCGAAGGCGTTGCTGGACTCCGGCTCCTTGAAGGTGATGGCTTCCTTCGGGATGTCGCCGTTGTTGTACGCGTCGACCAGCACCTTCAGTCCGGCGCGCGACTGCGGGCTGTTCACCGTGGGGGTCTTGCCGTCGGCGCCGACGAAGGTGCCGCCGTAGGCGTTGATGACCTCGGCCGTGTTCACCGTCAAGCCCTCATAGGGCGCGAACTGGCCCGCGTAGCAGCCGATGTTCTGCTCGCGTGCGATGTGGCACTGGGCCAGCATCTCGTTCCAGGTCTTGGGCGGGTTGGGCACCAGGTCCTTGCGGTAGAACAGCAGGCCACCGTTGGTGTTGCGGGGCGCGGCGTAGAGGGTGTTGTTGTAGGTGGCGCTGGCGACCGGCGGGGAGAGCAGCGCGGTGGTGTCGAGGGCGAAGGAATCCTTGAGCGGCTGGATCCAGCCCTTGGCGGCGAACTCGGCCGTCCACGGCACGTCCAGGGCGACCACGTCGTAGTTGGACTGCTTGGAGCGCATGTGCTCGACCAGGTCGTCGTACTGCTGGGAGGCGTCGTTCGACTGCTCTTTGAACGTCACCTGTTCGTCCGGGTGCGTGGCGTTCCAGCGCTCGATCAACTGCTTGACCGCGCCGGTCGCGCTGGTGTCCTTGCCCTCGACGTAGGTGATCGGGCCGCGTCCGGTGAGGTTCTGGCTGATCGGGCTGCCGCCGTTGTCGCTGGAGCAGGCGCTGGTGAACGTCGCGGTCAGCAGCGCGACTGCCGCGGCCGCCATCGCTGCCCGCGGCACGAGCGACGAACGTAGGGCCGACACCTTCTTCACAGCCATCGCAAACACTCCAGGATCGTTCGTGAGCGGCAGCACACCCTGCCGGTGCACAAGGCAAGATACATGGTGTCGATCCGGTGTGCGGGACAGTGCCCGCAAGTCGCCCACTAGGCTGGGGCGCGATGTCTTCGCCGAACGCGATTCCCGATCGGATGCTCACCCGCATCGGTGGACTGCTGCGCAAGGCCGAATCCACCGACAACGAGCACGAGGCCGAAGCGTTCCTCGCTGCGGCGCAGCGGCTGGCCACGAAGTCGTCCATCGACCTCGCGGTGGCGCGCGCACACATCGCCGGGCGGGAGCGGAGGACCACGCCGGTGCAGCGGATCATCCCGATCGGTGAGCCGGGCAAACGCGGGTTGCGCACCTATGTCCAGCTGTTCGTCGCCATCGCGGCGGCCAACGACGTGCGCTGCGACGTCGCCCGGACTTCGACGCAGGTCTACGCCTACGGGTTCGACTCCGATATCGATACCTGCGAAGCGCTCTACGCCAGTCTGCTCGTGCAGATGGTGCGCGCGTCCGATCAGTACATCAAGTCGGGGGCTTACCGGTCGGCCACCGTCGAGAAGATCGTGGTGGAGAAGCGGTGGGGCCGCCAGGTCCGGCGCAGGGTGCAAGCGCCGGTCGCGGGCGTGACCGCGCGGTTGAATTTCCAGATGGCCTTCGCCGCGCGGATCGGCAGGCGGCTGTCGGAGGTGAAGGCGGAGGTCGAAGCCGAGGTGTTGCCGCAAGGCGCCGAGGTGACCGGTACCGCGCTGGCCCTGCGGAACAAAGAGATCGAGCTCACGGACTTCTACGCGAGGACATCCGAGGCGCGCGGCACCTGGCGCGGGCCGCAGGCGTCCACCGGGCATTCGGCGGCGGCGCGGGCGGCGGGGGATCGCGCTGGCCGGGCCGCACGGATCGGCACCTCTCCCGAACTGCCCGCCGCCCGTACCAAGTTGACCTCTTCCGAAGGCGGTTGACCAGCGTGAACGGTACGGGCTGCGCTGGGCGAGCGGCTGCCGCGGTTCGGTCGGCACGACCCTGCGACAGGGCGAGGCGCACCGCGGGATCGGCCGCGCGGCGATGACCGTGCGCGACAGTCAACGTGCGAAGGTCTACGACGCCGAGCAGTTGATACGTGGGGTTTTCGATCGCGCGGACGAGCACGGGGTGCGCACCGTCGAACTCTATGGTTCGCAACTCACATTGCCGATCGAGCGCCGCTTCGCCTCGGTGGAATCCGTGCAGAGTTATACGGACAAGGTGCTGGCGCTCAATTGGGTACGGGCGCGCTGGGAGCGGGCCGCCGTGGCGGTGCGCGTTCGCTCACGCGCCGGAACAACGGCCGCGCATTACGAGGCGGCCGGGAACGTCCTGGCGGTTCCGCTGCACACCGGCGGCACCGCCTGGGCGCTGCGGGAACTGGTGATCCTGCACGAACTGGCGCATCACCTGGAGTCCGCGCCGGGCTCCGTGGCCGCGCACGGCCCGGAATTCTGCGACCGCTATGTGGAATTGGTCGACGGCGTCGTCGGCCCCGAGGCGGCGTTGCTGCTGCGCACCACGATGCTGGCTTGTGGCGTCCGGATCGGCTGAGCCTGCCCCGGCGCTGTCTGGTTCCCGCACAATCTCGTTGGACCCGCTCGCCTTCTTCGTGCCCGCGCCGTCGATCCCCCGATCCCCGTCCTCGTCGAATCTATCCAAAGCCATCCCCACCATCCACCCAACGGCTTCGGACGGGACAAGGTGCCGATGCGCGTGAGGGGTCGGTGGCCTCGATTCGACCGCCACCGTGCCCGGCCGACTCCACGGCTGGGCACGCTACACCGACGGCAGCTGGGTCGGCTTGGTCGAGCTCCTTGGCCGCACGGTCACTCCGACCGCCACGGCAGGAGCCGACGAACCGCTTTTCGTCCCGAGGTGATGTGCGGGGGTTGCGACATCAGGAGATCTTTCCCCCGAATACACCACCCGAACGCCACCCACCGGTTGTCGTCATCGGTGATCACATACTCTTCGGCGCCCCCGAGAATGATCGCCTCCACCGCCTCGGCCGCCTGGGACGGCTTGTCCTCGGATTGGATTTCGTAGTCGGCGATGGCGCGGATGCACCAGCCCGTTTCGATGCGCACCGCGGCGTCACCCATATCCACCAGTTTGATGTGTGGATTGGCCCCGCGCACTTCGGCTTCCGTGGACGAGGATTCGCTGGAGAGCACTAGGGTGCCGGGATGCGAAAACGTCTGGATGGCGTAACGCTCGGCGATGACGAACACCTCCGAGCAGAACATCTCCCATTCCGTCCCACTCACCCCGGCCTCCCAGCCCACTCGCAATCTTGCCCCGCATCGGCACTACTTACCGCACGGATTCACCACCGTGTCCGAGTACTTCCACGCCGAGGATTGCGAGGGTACTCCGCCATACACGCCGCCCCCGCGAGCAGCCGTCCGGTACTCCCCGTCCGCGCAGGTGGTGGCGCCTTGGGCAACGAGTTTGGTCCCCGCGGTGGGTTTGGTGGCCTCGTTGTGGCCGCTGGCGACCCGCTTCCAGCTTCCACCCTCCTTGCGCTGGAGTTCGACATCGATGTACAGCGAGTCGATGTCCGCCGTGCACGTGATACTGCCCTTTCCGACGATGTCGGTCGGCGTCCCCTTGGAATTGTGCGGATTCATGGCCTTCACGGCGTCCACGTGGCAGTTGGCGTTGCCCGGCCCGGGCGCCGCGTCGGCGGCGGCAATGCCACACAAGTGGTCATCAAGACCGCCAGCACGCCACCCGCGACCGTCCCGATACTCCTCGCGTACTTCGTTATTCGCGCCTACCGCAGTTGATGGAATCTTCGGTTCTTCATCTGGTTGGACGTCGAAGCACCCTGAGCGGTTCCATCGTTCAGCGATTATTTTTATCCGCCCTCCGGTCAAGTCCAGGGGCGGCTCGACTCGGCTGCTGACACGATCGTTGTCGGCACCCCCGACGAGTGAGACGCTCATTGACCCGCGTTAGTAGAGCGCATGTCACGGCTGCCCCTTTGTTGAGGGCGCTCGAATGCTCGTAACCGCGCCAGCGCATTACGGCCGCGCAGCGTGATACTCGCTACCCGGTGCCTGGACTTTGTTGTATGGATCCAGATCAATCCTGACCGATGAAGCTGTTGAGGTAGTCCTCATACCGCCAAAGGCCGCGTTGGAGGGCACGTGCGCTGCTGGCGGGGAATGCGTCGCGAACGGAGGGAGGCAACCGCGTCGTCCGCGAGCGGATGGCGGCGAACTGCGGTGGTTCTCGTGCCGTTACGCGGGCGGGATCAGCGCACTGACGCGAGCCAAGCGGTCCTCCCACCAGGCGGTGCGATCAGCGTCGGGGTGGCGATGGCTTTCCAATAGTTCGGGTTCCGGCTCCGGCGGGGTGCGCGGGACAGGGAGGTAGCCGTCGACCGCACGGAGCGAGCCGCGGGTCACGTCACCGGTGAGGAGGCTCAAAGTGCCCAGGCCGCAAGCGAAATCGAGTTCGGGCAGCGCACCCGCCAAGGCGAGTTGCGCGGCGAGGCCGACGCTGGTTTCCAGAGCGGAGGAGACCACGCAGGGGAGTCCGGCCGCCTCAGCCACTTGCAGGGCGCGGCGGACTCCGCCCAGGGGAGTGCATTTGAGGACGGCGATATCGGCGGCCCCGGCGACCGCGACCCGCATCGGGTCCTCGGCGCGGCGGATGGATTCGTCGGCGGCGATGCGCACGTGCACGCGGCGGCGGACCGCGGCGAGTTCCTCGATGGTGCGGCACGGCTGTTCGACGTACTCGAGTCCGGCCGCCGCCTTGTCGAGCTGCTGGATGTGGCGCACCGCGGTGTCGACATCCCAGACCGCGTTGGCGTCGACCCGGATCGCGCCGTTGCGGCCGAGCGCGTCGCGCACCGCCTCCACCCTGGCCAGATCCTCGGCGAGCGATTGCGGGTGGTCGGCGACTTTCACCTTGGCGGTACGGCATCCGGAGCGGGCGACGATCGCGTGCGCCTGCTCCGGTTCGACGGCGGGCACGGTGCAGTTGATCGGTATCCGGTCGCGTACCGGCTCGGGCCAGCCCGTCGTCACCTGCTCCTGGGCGGTGGCCAGCCAGGCGGCGGCCTCCCGGTCGTCGTACTCGGGAAACGGGCAGAACTCGCCCCAGCCGAGCGGCCCGTGGATCAGCATGCCCTCGCGCACCGTGATGCCACGGAAACGGGTGCGCATGGGTATGGCGTAGACGATGTTCTGCGCTGCGGAGTCGCTCATCGCCGATCAGCTTATGCGGCCGCCACGGCGGATCGGGAGATTGCGCATCCGGACTCGAGTAGTTTCCCGGAGCCGACGGCAGGCCGCGATAGGGGATCGTCGGCGTCATGATCCACACCGGCACCCCGCAGCCATGGCCGCCCGGCACGCCGTCATGGCCGGTAGCCGGGCAGCGGCCGGTGCGAACCTGGGACGTCGTGCTCGCCGTAGTGCTGTACTGCGCGGCGGTGGTCCTCGGACTGGCCGCCGCCTATTGCACCGTCTTCTTCGCCTTCGCCGCCGATCCGTGCGGCCAGGACAACTGCCGTACCGAATACCTCGGCTGGGCCTTCGCCGTGTCGTGGAGCGGCACGGCGATCGCGATCGCCGGCGTGACCGTGATGCTCATTCTGGCCGCGATCAAGCGCTGGTACATGTGGTATTGGCCGGTGCTGGCGATGGCGCTGATCGCGCTGTCGTTCGCCGGTGGCCTCGCGCTGGCTTCCCAGGTCTACACCGGCGGTTGAGATGCCCTGCGTCCGTGGACCGGTCATGCTGAAGCAATGGCGTGGCACCTCCGGCGGCGAACGATCGATGCCTTGCGCGTGGCGCTGGGTTCGGTGGTTGTCCTCGGATTCGGCTGGGTGATGGCCTGCTTCGTCCCGCTCTACGAAGTGCTCTTGCGCGACGGACAGCAGGGCGGGGGCGTCGGATACCTGTGGTGGGCGCAAGTCGTCGGCTGGACCGGCATCGCGGCGTCGGTGCTCGCGGCGGTCGTCTCGGCCCTGGACAAAGTGCGCGACCGACGGCCGATCGCATGGACGCCGCTGATCGCGGTGCCGCTGATTCTGGAATCCTGGTTGGTCGGCTTCCTGATCGCGGTGATACTCGTGTCGTTCTAGTTCTCCGCTCGCGGCACAGCGTGCGCGCGGCAGGCGGCGCCACCGGCCCGCATGCTCGCGTTCGACCGTCGCGAACACGCGGTGCCGGTGGCGAAAAGGATCAACCCAGCCGCTCCACGATGGTGGCGTTCGCCAGACCGCCTGCCTCGCACATGGTTTGCAGGCCGTAGCGGGCGCCGCGATCCTGCATGGCGTGGACCAGCGTGGTCATCAGGCGGGCGCCGGACGCGCCGAGTGGGTGACCGATCGCGATGGCGCCGCCGTTGACGTTGACCTTGGCCAGATCCGCCCCGGTGTCGTGCGCCCAGGCCAGCACCACCGGCGAGAACGCCTCGTTGATCTCGATCAGGTCGATGTCGGACAACCGCAGTCCGGCGCGCTGCAGCACCTTCCTGGTCGCCGGGATCACGGCGGTCAGCATCAGGAGGGGATCGTCACCGGCCACGGCGAAGCTGTGCAGCCGGGCGAGCGGTTTCAGCCCGAGTTGCGCGGCGCGCTCGCTGGTCATGATCAACACCGCCGCGCTGCCGTCGCTCACCTGGCTCGCGGACGCCGCGGTGATCTCCCAGCCGATCTGCGGGAACCGGGCGGCCATGGCCGGGTCGTAGTAGGCGGGACGGAGCGCGGCCAGCGTCTCCAGCGTGCTGCCCACCCGGATGCCCTCGTCGGTGGCGAGTCCGTTGATCGGCGCGAGTTCCCTGGCGAACAGTCCGTTCTTGGTGGCCACGGCGGCCTTCTCGTGGCTGCCGAGCGCGAACTCGTCGAGCTGGGTGCGGGTCAGCCCCCACTTGGCGGCGATCAGCTCGGCGCTGATGCCCTGCGGCACCAGGCCCTCCGGGTATCGCTCGGCGAAACCGGCCCCGGAGACGTCGTCCGAGCCGACCAGGTTGGCGCCCATGGGAACTCGGCCCATCGCCTCGACGCCCGCGGCCACGACGACGTCGTAGGCGCCGGCGATGACGCCCTGCGCGGCGAAGTGGATCGCCTGCTGACTGCTGCCGCACTGCCGATCGACGGTGGTCGCGGGGACGGATTCGGGATATCCGGCGGCCAGCGCGGCCCGCCGGGTCATGTTGGCGCCCTGCTCGCCGACCTGGGTGACGATGCCACCGATCACGTCGTCGATGAGCGCGGGATCGATGCCGCTGCGGTCCACCACCTCGCGCAGGCTGTGGGCCAGCAGGTCCACCGCGTTGATGGTGTGCAGTGCGCCGTTCGGCTTGCCTTTGCCGATCGGGGTGCGAACCGCTTCGACAATCACCGCGTCTCTCATGGTGCTTCCTTCCGGACCGAGAGCCCGGCCGCCATGCCTGGCTCTATTAACACATAGCCAGGATAACTCTGGCGATAGTTGAGGCAAGTCAGGATCGGTATGATGTTCGTCATGGCAGCAGTGATGGAAGGACCGTTGGCCGATCTGAGCGCGTGGAAGGCCGACGAGTGCTCGATCGCGAAGGCGCTCGAGATCGTCGGCACCCGCTCGGCGGTGCTCATCCTGCGCGAGGCGTACTACGGGACCCGCCGGTTCGACGGGTTCGCCAGCCGGGTCGGCATCACCGACGCGGCCGCCGCCACGCAGTTGCGCAAACTCACCGAGGCGGGCTTGCTGGCGAAACAGCCGTATCAAGAGGAGGGCAAGCGCACCAGGCACGAGTACGTGCTCACGCCGATGGGGCGGGATCTGCTGCCCGCGGTGCTCGCGCTCATGCAGTGGGGCGACGCGTACCTACAGGCGGGTCCGGCGCCGTTGCTGCTGGTCGAGGAGGCGACCGGCGCTCCGGTGCGGGTGCAGGTGCGCAGCGAGTCCGGCCGCGAGATCGAGCTCGATGAGCTCGGCGTGCGGCTCAACCAGGAGTATGTCCGCCAGCGGAAACGCCGGTCCGGCGAGGATGCCTAGCGGCCGCGGCCAGGACCGTCGACCGGACGGCAACTGCGCGGTGCCTGGATGGGCGGCCGAACGGACACGACCGTATCCCGTCCGCGGGTCGGCCGAGCGTTCGACGCGATCCGGGCCGGGTTGCCGACCGACATAGACGGCCGAACCCGCTCGCCGGGAGCCCTTCGGCGAGCGGGTCGCTCGGTCAGCGCTCAGTTGAGCCGACGGCCGTCGATGTCGAAGAAGTAGATGTGCTCGGGATCGGTCGCCAGCCGCAGGCGGGTGCCCTTCGCGGGCGGATTGCGCCAGTCCGCGCGCGCCACAATGGTTTCCCCGGCGCCGCCGTTGCCGTCTCCGGCGACGGTACGGCCGTAGATGTAGGCATCGGAGCCCAGCTCCTCCACCACGTCGACCTCCATCTCGATACCGGAGCCGTTGCCCAGGTCGAAGTGTTCCGGCCGGATGCCGACCGTGACGGTGCTTCCCGCCGCGTCGGCGACCGAACGCGGCAGCGGTACCGCATGCCCGCCCAGCTCGACCCGGCCATCGGTCACCGGAAGGGTGAACAGGTTCATGGCGGGGGAGCCCATGAAGCCCGCGACGAACACATTGGCCGGATCGCGGTACAGGTCGCGCGGCGTGGCGCACTGCTGGAGCAGGCCGTCCTTCAGCACGGCGACGCGATCGCCCATGGTCATCGCCTCGACCTGGTCGTGCGTGACGTACACCGTGGTGGTGCCGAGCCTGCGCTGCAACTGCGCGATCTGGGTGCGGGTCTGCACCCGCAGCTTCGCGTCCAGGTTGGACAGCGGCTCGTCCATCAGGAACACCTGCGGCTGACGCACGATCGCGCGGCCCATCGCGACCCGCTGGCGCTGGCCGCCGGACAGCGCTTTCGGCTTGCGGTCCAGGTAGGGCTCCAGGTCGAGCAGCTTCGCCGCCTCCAGGACCCGCTTCTCCTTCTCCGCCTTGGCGACCTTGGCCAGCTTCAGCGCGAAGCCCATGTTCTCCGCGACGGTCATGTGCGGGTAGAGCGCGTAGTTCTGGAACACCATGGCGATATCGCGTTCCTTGGGCTCGGCGTGCGTCACGTCGTTCGCGCCGATCAGGATGCGGCCGTCGTCGACGTCCTCCAACCCGGCGAGCATGCGCAGCGAGGTCGATTTCCCGCAGCCGGACGGGCCGACCAGCACCAGGAACTCACCGTCCGCGATCTCCAGATTCAGCCGATCCACCGCGGGTTTGGCGGCGCCGGGGTAGAGCCGCGTCGCGTTGTCGAAGGTCACCGTGGCCATGACGAATTCACATCCCATCCCGGCAGGAACGTGCCGGACGATCCGAGTAAGGGCGGGACGATCCTACTGGGTCGGCGCGTCGCGCGGGCGAGTTGTGCGCGGGCGGCAGGTACCGCCGACCGGGCGCGTCGACGCGCCGCAAACGCCGCCTGCGGGAACCCGACCGCGCCGGTAGCCTCGATCGGGGAATCCGCCCGAGCGACGAGGAGCACGCATGAGTCGTCCAGTTCGTATCGGAGTTCAGCTGCAGCCGCAGCACGCGCCCGACTACGGGCTCATCCGCGACGCGGTGCTGCGGTCCGAGGACGCGGGCGTGGACATCGTGTTCAACTGGGACCACTTCTTCCCACTCACCGGCAACCCGGACGGAGCGCACTTCGAATGCTGGACGATGCTCGGCGCGTTCGCCGAGCAGACCGAGCGGGTGGAGATCGGCGCGCTGGTCACCGGCGGCGGCTACCGCAATCCGGACCTGCTCGCCGACATGGCGCGCACGGTCGACCACATCAGCGGCGGGCGCCTCATTCTCGGCATCGGCGCGGGCTGGTTCCAGAAGGACTACGACCAGTACGGCTACGACTTCGGCACCCCTGGCACCAGGCTGGCCCTGTTGAAGGAGAACCTGGCCCGGATAACCGCCCGGCTGCCCAAGCTGAATCCGCGGCCTACCCGCGACATCCCGATCCTGATCGGCGGCGGTGGCGAGAAGAAGACGTTGCGGCTGGTCGCCCAGTACGCCGACATGTGGCATACCTTCGCCGACCTCGATCTGCTCGCACACAAGAACCAGGTGCTCGCCGACCACTGCGCCGCGCTCGGCACCGACCAGGCGCGCATCGAGCGGTCGGTGCAATGGCCAGGTGCGGGCAGGGCGGCGAGCTTCGTGGACGCGGGAGTGACGACGTTCACCGTCGGCGTCAGCGGCCCGGACTACGACCTCAGCGAGCTCGAAACCGCCATCCGGTGGCGCGACGAAGTCAACCCGGAACCCGTCAGCGGAATCGCCTGAGCAGGATTGCCCGCTCGGCCGATCCGCGACGGCGCGGCATTCGGATCAGCGTGATCGAAAGTCTCGACCACCGCGCGGCCAAGGATTCCCGCCGTAGCGGCCTCGGGGTAGCCGCGAAATAGCAAATTCCCGCGGCTAGGGTTGTCCGTCATGGCTGTTCTGCCCGCTGTGCGGTCTCGTGCGCTGATCGCCGTGATATTGCTTGCCGTCGGTCTGAGCGCGACGGCGTGCGGTTCCGGATCGGACGACGCGTCGACCGAGCGCAACCTCTGCGCACCACCGGGCCTGGCCGCCGCGTCCGCCGCGCCCACCAACCTGGCCTCCTCGGCGACCGCGGGCACCGACCGATACACCACCGCGACGACCGTGCCGCTGGCTTCGATCGACGTCTCGAAGCTCGGGTTGATCACGCCCGGCAAACTCAGCGTCGGCACACTCTCGGACGCACCGCCGAGCATCTGCGTCAACCGGCAGGGCACCTTCACCGGCTTCGACAACGAGCTGCTGAAGGCGATCGGCGCCAAGCTCGGCCTTCAAGTGGAGTTCTCCGGCACCGAGTTCGCCGGGCTGCTCGCCCAGGTGTCCGGCGGCCGCTTCGATGTCGGCTCGTCGAACATCACCACCACCGACGCACGCCGCCAGCTGGTCGGTTTCACCAATGGCTACGATTTCGGCTATTTCTCCCTGGTGGTGCCGAATGGCGCCGCTATCAAAGGTTTTTCCGATCTCAACCGCGCCACCAGGATCGCCGTGGTGCAGGGCACGGTGCAGGACGAGTTCGTGGTGAACCAGCTGCGCCTGAACCCGGTGAAGTTCCCGGACTACAACACCGCCTACGCCAACCTGAAGTCCGGCCAGGTGGACGCGTGGGTCGCGCCGTCCGCCCAGGCCGAAGGCGCGATCAAGCCCGGTGACGGTATCTCGGTGTCGCAGAACACGTTCAGCCTGGACAACTTCGTCGGCTACGCGGTCGCCAAGCACAACCAGCCCCTGATCGATGCGCTCAACAGCGGATTGGACGCGGTGATCGCGGACGGCACCTACGCCAGGCTCTACAGCGACTGGGTGCCGAGGGAATTGCCGCCGGGCTGGAAGCCGGGTTCCAAGGCCGCGCCCACACCGCAACTGCCGGACTTCGCCGCGCTCGCCGCGGACCAGCAGCAGGGCGAGACCCAGCAGAACGCGCCGAAATCGACGGTGCGGCAGTTGAAGGACACGTTCTTCGACTGGTCGCTGTACCGCAAGGCTTTTCCCGATCTATTCAAGACCGGCCTGCCGAATACGTTGATCCTCGCGGTGGTGTCGGGTGCGCTCGGCACTCTGCTCGGCATGCTGCTGGCGGTCGCGGGGATTTCCCGGACCCGCTGGCTGCGCTGGCCCGCGCGGGTGTACACCGACATCTTCCGCGGACTGCCCGCCGTGGTGATCATCCTGCTGATCGGTCTCGGCGTCGGCCCGGTGGTGCGCAACCTCACCGGCAACAACCCGTACTGGCTCGGCGCCGTCGCGCTCGCGTTGCTCGCCTCCGCCTACATCGGCGAGATCTTCCGCTCCGGTATCCAATCGGTCGAGGCGGGTCAGCTGGAAGCGGCGCGCGCCATCGGCTTCGGCTACCGGCAGGCGATGACCCTGGTGGTGATCCCGCAGGGCGTGCGCCGCGTGCTGCCCGCGCTGATGAACCAGTTCATCGCCCTGATCAAGGATTCCTCGCTGATCTACTTCCTGGGACTGCTCGCCACCCAGCGCGAGCTGTTCGCGGTCGGCCGCGACCTCAACGCGCAGACCGGGAACCTCTCGCCGCTGGTCGCCGCGGGCCTGGTCTACCTGCTGCTGACCGTCCCGCTCACCCACCTGGTGAACTACATCGACCGCCGGATGCGCACCGGACGTCCCGACCGGCCGATCGACCCGATCGAGACCGCAACGATCACGGAAGGGCGCGGATAGATGAGTGCCTCCCTCACCGGCACGGGCCTGCATTTGACGCTCGGGCACAACCATGTGCTGCGCGGCATCGATATCCATGTCGACGCGGGCAAGACCGCCACCGTCATCGGGCCGTCCGGCTCCGGCAAATCGACGTTGCTGCGGGTGCTGAACCGGCTGTACGAACCGGATCAGGGCGACGTGCTGCTGGACGGCAAGTCCGTGCTCACCGACAACCCGGACCGGCTGCGCCAGCGCATCGGCATGGTCTTCCAGCACTTCAACCTGTTTCCGCACAAGACAGTGGCGGAGAACGTCGCGCTGGGCCCGCGCAAGCTGCGCGGCCTGTCCAAGGACGAGGCCAGGGCGCTTGCCGTCGAACAGCTGGAGATCGTCGGATTGGCGGAGAAGGCCGACAGCAGGCCCGCCAACCTCTCCGGCGGCCAGCAGCAGCGTGTGGCGATCGCACGGGCGCTGGCCATGCGGCCGGAGATCATGTTCTTCGACGAGGCCACCTCGGCGCTGGACCCCGAGCTGGTCAAAGGGGTGCTCGCACTGATGACCGATCTGGCCTCCGGTGGCATGTCGATGATCGTGGTGACGCACGAGATGGGTTTCGCGCGCACGGTGTCCGACAGCGTGGTGTTCATGGACCAAGGGCAGGTCGTGGAGACCGGCTCGCCCGACGCGCTGTTCGACGACCCGCGGACGCCGCGTCTGCAGAGGTTCCTCTCCCAGGTGCTGTGAGCAGTGCCCGTGCCCCAGCACACCGAGGGCAATCTCTATTGATGCGCATCTGCTAATGTATCGTGCATCACGATTCCAGCTATCCGTGCAAGGAAAGAGGGGAATTCGATGACCACAGCGCATGAGCAGCACACCGGCCACGAGCACGTCCACGGCCCGGACTGCGGCCACACCGCCTTCCAGCACGGCGATCACACCGACTACGCCCACGACGGTCATCTCCATCGCGAACACGAAGGTCACTACGACGAATGCGAGCCGTCCGGGCACACCGAGTGCGCTGATCACCCGCATCAGCACGGCCCCAACTGCGGCCACGAGGCCGTCCAGCACGGTGACCACGTCGACTACATCCACGACGGTCACCGTCACGCGGCCCACGACGGTCACTTCGACGAACACTGACTCGTCGATGCCCCGGTTCTGCGGCGGGTGATCGACGAACACGAGATTCGCTGCGGTTCACCCAGGTGGTGATCGGCACCGGCTCCCCATAACGGATGAACGCACAGGTCGCGACGTCAATCCGCGCGTTTTCCGGACGCGGCGCGCGTCCAGGGGGAAAGCTGAGCCTGGTCCACCACATCCGAGGGAGGTGAACCATGGACGTCAAGGAAATCAATCGCCGGACGATCGCTCAGTTCCGTGCGGGCGGCGACATCGAGGGCATGCATCGCGACCGCTTGGTCCTGTTGACCACGACCGGCCGCCGCTCCGGCGCCCTGCACACCACCCCGATGATGTTCCACCGCGACGGCGACCGCCTGTTGGTCGTCGGCTCCAACGTCGGCGCGCCGCGGCACCCGGACTGGTACCTGAACCTGCGGAAGAATCCGCGCGTCACCGTCGAGGTGGGCGAGGAGACCTATCCCGCGCTGGCTACCCCGCTCACCGGCGACGACCGCGCTGTGTCCTGGGCCATGCTCAAGAACACCTACCCGTTCTTCGCCGAGCACGAAATGCAGACCTCGCGCGTCATCCCGGTGGTCGCCCTCACTCGGGCCTGACGTCCACCTGGGTTCCCTGCCCAGCCGCAGCGACAATCCGGCGGCGGCGATCAGGTACCTCGTCAGTTGGGAGGCGTCGACGCGCCGCCGCGGTAGTTCGCGGCGATTTCGAGCAGCGTCATCAGGTTGCCCGGGTCCACCGGCTCGATGACTCCCTCGGGAACCGCCAGTTCGGTCAGCTGGTGGCCCGTGGGACGCAGCGGAGGGGCGTGGTCGGGTTGACCGAGGATGGTCGCGATATTCCCGTCGGTGTCGTAGACGGCGTAGTAACGCATGAGCTGGCTCCTCAGTGGCCGGTCGAGACGGTCATCCGAATGGTGTAGCTACTCCTGGTCAGAACACGCTGTGGCTGAAGGAGTCCGAGCCTAGCTGGCTCCAGCTCCGAATGGTGCCGCCTCCGGATTCGGGTGCGCATGAGTAGCGGCATACCCGTTTTCGTCGGACTTTTGCGCCCGCGATGCAGGTAGAGCGGTCTATGGAAAGGATGATCTATGGTTTGCTGGCGCACACGGTCGCGAACGCCGACCAGAGCACCGGCGAGTGCTGCATTCCGCCGGTGTCGCGCCAGGCGGCCAATCGGGCGCGCTGCCACTCGGCGAGTGCGGACACCGGGTCGGGCTGTTCGTGCGCGGCGTCGATGGCGCAGATGGCCTGCTGGAGCGGGTGGGCTTCGGGCGGCGCGCCCGCGATGCGCTGGAAGGCGAGGTCGGTCGGCAGCGGCCACCTGCTCGCGGTGACCAGCTCGGCGCCGCCGCTGATCATCGCGGCGGTCAGGCCGAGCGCTTCGCTGAAGCGCAGGTCGCCGCCGCTTTCACAGGCGATCAGCGCCACCCGGCTCGGGATCGGCCACAGGTGCGGCCCGGCAACGGGATCGGGGGCGATCGTGTGTGTGCCGAGCAGCAGATCCTTGGCCGACAACGGCCGGTGCGTGCGGGTGGGCTCGGCGAAGCCGACGGCCTCGGCCGTGCAGGAAAGGTGCAGCTCGGCGTCCTCGCTGCGGCCGGATTCCGGCGCGGCCGCGGTGACGTGCCCGACGTAGATCATGCGGCTGGCCCCCTCGCGCAAGGTGGCGCCCAGCCAGGCGCGGTCGACATCGGTGCGGCGGAAGACCTTCACCGGGTCATCGACCGCGGGCCGCAGCCTGCCCTGCCCGGCATAGTCCGCGATGCGCTGCGCGAGTGGGGTGTCGGCCGTCATGCGGCCGAGCACAGAGCCGAGCGTCGAATCGGCGCGGAACCCGGGCACCCGTGGGTCCAGCACCGCGACCACCGGACTCGCCTGCGTCCGCGTCCATTCGCGCGCGATGCGCCCTGGCGCTTGCACGACGCTCGCCGGGGCGAGCAGGCTGACGTCCGCGATGTCGACCAGCCGGACATCGCGGTCCGGCGCGATCAACTCCCACGGCACCTGCGCGACACGCGGCGACGGCTGCAGCCGGATATGCGGACGCACGCCGCGCTGCCACAATTCGTAGAGCTGAGCGGCCAAACCGTAGGGCAGCAGTGCCCGGGAAAGTGCCTGTGCCACAGCGTATTCGCGCTCATAGTCGGCGAAGGCTCCGGTGGTCAGCGCGCGCTCGAGGCCACCGGACTCGCCGGGTCGTGGCAGCGCGTCGGCGAGCATGCCCACTGCCCGCATGGCGGGTTCTTCCGGCAGCATGCTCGCGCCACGCTGCGCGCTGTCGCCGACCCACCGCCACGACACGTACACGTCTCCCGCGTCCGCCATGCGGACGACCACCGTCGGCGTCATATCGTCAATACCCGATCGTCGCGGATCACCCGGCCGTAGCGCTGTTCGGCGGCGGTGATGAACGGCGCCAGCGCGATCCGGCCTTCCGCGGCCAGCGCCAGGCGCGGCGGTGGCGCGACCGGTAGACCCGCACCGGCCGCGACCTCGGCGAGGGCGGCGCCGAGTTGCAGCGCGGCGCTGCCGGGATGGTCGTCGAACTCCGGCGGAGCCTCGAACAACGTGAGGGGCAACCGCGCGGGCCGGTCGCGTTCGGAGCGGTCGATCGCCAAGCTGGTTCCAGCGCATTGGGTTTCGATGAGATCGGCGAGCAGTGGCCCGTTGCCGGACAGGTAGGCGAACCGGAATGCCAGCCGCATGGCGGGGTCGGCGATCTGACGGTTCCACTGCTCGCGCTGGGTTCCGTTGGGCAGGGTGTAGCGCACCGCATCGATCGCCAGGGCCGCGGGAACGGCCAGGCCGACCGCCTGCGCGAGCATTTCCGCGGTCGGCGCCTCGGACGCGGCGATCGCGTCGTTCAACAGCGTCGCGTGCCAGAAATCGAGCTGGGCGCAGTGCAGTCCGAGGCCGCGCTCGGCGTAGGTCGCGAATGCCGCGGCGAACAGCTCCTCGCACTCGGCCGGGCGCCCGGTCTTGAAGGCCACCGTGGACAGCCGCATGCGCAGGTCGGCCGCGTCCAGCACGGCGCAGGACTCGATGAAGTAGGCCAAGCTCCGGCCGTAGCATTCCTGCGCGCTCGCGAGATCGCCGCGGCCCTCGGCGAGGAACCCCAACGTCTTGAGCCCGATTCCGGCGCGATAACCGAGACCGGCGCGCTCGAAATATTCCTGACTCGACCGCAGGGGAGCCTCCGCCTCGTCGTATCGCTCGACGCGGATCAGCATGGTCGCGAGGTTCTGTTCGGTCTCGGCGACCGCGTTGCGGTCGTCCACCGACGCGAACGCCTCCAGCGCCTGCCGCGCGAAATCGATGGCCAGATCGCGGCGTCCGGTCTCGAAGTAGGTCGCGGCGAGATTCATCAGCGGGTGGCCGGCCAGTTGCGGTGCGAAACGCCGTGCCGCCTCCAGCGACTCGGTGGCCAGTTCGGCGGCGTAGGCCCAGTTCTTGCGGTGCAGTGCGACCGCGGTCAACGACAGCAGGCAGGCCACGCGGAGCACGCCCAGGTCGGTGTCGGTGTTGTCGGCGAGCAACGCCCGCGCCTGCTCCAGTGCCTCCTGCGCCTCGTCGAGCGCACCGAGATGCTGCAACGCCTGCGACATGTTGACCAGTGCGTTCGGGCGCAAACGCGGTGCGTGCTCGGGCATTTCGGCCAGCGCCGCACGATAGAGAGCGAGCGAGGCGGTGTGATCGCCGAGTTCGTCGGCCATGCTGGCCGCGTTGATGATCGCGCCTAGCCGGATGTCGCCGGTGGTCTTGTCCGCGGCGTCCTCGAAGAGGCGCTTGGCCTCCGCCGTGTCGCCGCGCGCATAGGCCGCGGCGCCCGTGGCGAGCAGTTCGCGACCGTCGTCCGGAGTCTCATCGGTCATATCAGAAGTCCGAATCGGAGGCAGCAGCAGCGATTTCAGCGAGCAACGGGCTTTCCACGGGATTGTCCGGCGCATCGGCCGTGCGGCGTAGCCGCGCCATGACCAGCGCACGGATCCGGGCGCGACGGTCGACGGCATCCGCTTCCGGCTCGTCCGCGCCGACACCGGGCACGTAGATCTGCACGGCCACACCCGACTCCGATCCGGCCGGTGCGGCTGTCTCCGCATGCCAGAGTTCACCGTCGCGAATCAGGGGCACGTCGACCGCGTCGGCGGCTTGGACGCGGGCACGGGGATGCAGGTGCGCCGGGACATCCACGGCCGACAACGGTGCGGCGACCGCGCTGACCCGCACGATCGTCGCGCCCGCGGCGCGCACCACTTCCCACGACACGGCGCGCTCCGAGGCATCGAGCAGTCCTGGTGGGCAGCGCCGCCAGTCCCATCCCGCGGTGCCCCTGGCCAAGATCAGGGCGCCGGGTGCCACTGTCGCGACCGGCCCGGCGGCCAGCGCGTAGTCCTCCGCGCGGCCCAGGGTCTCGGCGCGGCCGGGTGTCTGCTCGAGTACGTCCGCTCCGTCGACGATCAGCTCGCATTCCTCGCTCAATGCCGCGATCTCGTCCTCCAGCAGGTGCTCGTCCAGGGGGGCGATGCCGTCGAGGGTGGAGGCGGGCCACCAGCGCGCGGCCCAGCGGGCGTAGGCGAGCCGCCAGATGCGTGCCGCGAGGTCGGGCAATGCGGGTTCTACGGTGTATTCCCTTGTGTCCGCGTCCAATTCGTCGAGGGCGAGAGATACTTCCTGGCCGTAAACGGCCCAGACCCATTCCTGGGCGAGCGAGCGGTCATCGATCACCGCGGCCGGGGTCGCGTGCCCGGCGAGCAGGCTCCAGGTCAGATGCCCACCCGCCACTTCGAGCACCAGCACGTCGATTCCGGCCGTGTCGTCCACGACGGTGGGCGCGTCGTCCGGGGCGACGATCCACAGGCCGTCTCGATGCCGGATCCGTACGGTCGTGCTCATGACTCCGCCTCGCTGGCGCTCGGCTCCGCCATGACCACGAACGTGGCTGTGTTGATTGTTCGCTCGCTACGCTCGCTCATGACTCCGCCTCGCTGGCGCTCGGCTCCGCCATGACCACGAACGTGGCTGTGTTGATTGTTCGCTCGCTACGCTCGCTCATCAGCTCGCCTTCGATTCCGCCGCGTCCGGCTCGTCCGCGCCCGCCCGCACACTGAGCGCCCGCTTGACCCGCGTGCGATGGTCGAGGATGACCGAACGCGCCACGCCGTCGAGCAGATCCCACAGCTCGTCGGGGTCGGATATCGCGTACTCCCGGACGTCCCTGCCGTGCAGGCGAACCCACAGCCGCCGCAGGTAGGGCCGCCACGGCGTAGTGAGCTCGGCGGCGATGGCGGCCAGCGGGCCGGAGGGCGGCTCGGCGGAACCGGCGTTTACCACCAGCCGACGGGCTTGCAGCACATACGCCTCCCGTTGCCAGCGGCCGTTGACGACCTGGTGCGCCGCGGAACGCGCGGTCTCCGAACCGGTCTCGGCCACACGCAGACGCGAGTGACCCGCAGCTCGCCGGTGCCGCTGATCAATCGGCGCCAGCCCGCGCGCCAGCCTCGTACCCGCCGTCGCCGCGACGCGCAACGACTCGTCCAACAGTGCCCACGGCGCACAACTCCTGGCGATCTCGGCGTCGACCAGTTCCGGAATCGGCGGCAGCTCGGCGCGGTCGCTGGAGGCCTGCAGCACGGTGAAGACGCGCTCGTAGACGCTGCGATCGAACGGCAGACCCAGGGTCGATTTCGAGGCGGAGGCGCCGACCTCCGGGCGCCGCGGCACCGGATGCGCGGTGAGTCCGAGTTCCCGCGCCGACGGGTCGGACTCTTTGCGCCACAGCTGAATTCCCGTGTGGGTACCGGCGTGGCCGCCGATCAGCCGATCCAGTGCGGGCTGCGCAGCGGGCGCGTCCTGACCGAGTCGTGCGGCGGCGCAGGCTTCCAGCAGGGCGTCCACCTCGGCGGCGTGCTCACCGCCGGACGGGCTGGTCAGCGGGCGGCGACGCCAGGCCAGATCGAGCAGCTCGGTCAGCTCCTGGCCCGTGGTGTGGTCGTTCAGGTACTCCTTCAGCGCTTGGGTGGTGCGCCCCGCGGTGTACTCGTGGATCTCGCGCAGCACGGCCTCGGCGATGGCGGGCCCCCGCGCCGGATCCGGCGCACCGGACGTGGTCGCCAGTTCGAAGCAGCGCTGAAAGTACAGATCCTGCGGATGCCCCTCGGTGATCCGCAGCGTCCGCCGCACCTGCTTGAGCACCGTGAACCAAGCCGCCGTCGCGCGCAGCACGTCGGCCGCGGCCTGGATGCGCGCCTCGAGCAGCACCGCGCCGTCGGCCGTCAGGATCGGCCCGGCGCACAGCGGATGCTGCACGGGCCGGATCACCAGCGGGTCCAGCACGAGCTTCACAGTGCGGCGCAGCGGACCGCCATGGGGGCCGCTGAGCGCCTCGACGCCGTCGAGCCTGCGCCACACCTCATCGAGCACCATGGCGCGCGGTCGTCGCATTGCACCAGGTTAATGGATATTCCACCGACCGCATCACCGGAAAACCTGGGATCGGTAGGGCGCGAATCGTTTCTAACTTTCTCTCATCGGCTTCGCACCGCGGGCCGAACGAAACGAAGACCAGGGCGCCGCGCCCACGAACCACAAGGACAGACCATGAACACCATCCGTTTCGCCTCCGCCGCTCTCGCCGCGTCCGCCGCCGTCGCGCTGCTGGTCACCGGTTGCAGCGACAACGCGAGCAGCTCGCCCGCGCCTTCCTCGGCCAAGCCGGGCCCGGCGGCCCCGGCGGGCAAGTCGATCGCGTCGGTCGACGGCAAGGCGCTCGAGGCCAAGTTCACCACCACCTGCGCCAAGCAGGGCGGCACGCTGGCGCTCGCGCTGACCGACACCGACAACGCCGCCTACGGCAACCTCTCGGTGAGCGCGACCATCACCGGCGCCGACACCGTGCAGGCGGTCGCGATCGCGGGCAGCAAGGGCGGCGACAACGGCCTGCCCTACGCGGTCGGCTTCGGCAACGGCATGCCCGGCGGCTCGGCCACGCTGGTGAAAGACGGCAACACCTACAAGGTCACCGGCGAGGGCGTCGGCGCCCCCGACCTGACCAACCCGCTGGCGGGTCCGAAGACGTCGAAGTTCGACATCACCTTCGCTTGCTCGTCCATCGTCGGCGCCTGATCGCCGCATGCCCCCCGATCCGCGACCCGTCATCCCGGTCTTCACACCGGGATGACGGGTGGCGGCGAATCCCGAAACTTCTCATCACCGAAGGAATGTCATGAAAAAGATCCGTGTTCTCGCCCTCGCTCTCGGCGCCGCGGCGATCGGCTACTACGTCTATCACGCGGTAACCTACGTCCCCACCAGCGAATACGAGCCCTCCGGGATGGGCTGGCTCGGCTTCGAGATGGCGCTGCCGATTCTCGCGTTCACGCTGGTGCCGCTGGTCTTCTCCTTCACGGGCGAAGGCATCGCCGCGGCGTTCACCGGCCGCAACAGCGCCGAGTTCCGCGCCGGGCTCACGGGGCTCGGCACGGTCCGCTCGGTGCGGGAGACCGGGCTGACCGTCAACGACCAGCCGCAGGTCCGCATCGAGTTGAGCGTGGAGGGCGCGGACGGCAAGACCTTCTACTCGTCGGCGAAGCTGATCGTGCCGCTCACCGAGCTGGCCCTGCTGCGCCCCGGCGTGGTGCTTCCGGTGCGCTACCTGCCCGACCGGACCGACAAGGTCGAGGTCGACCTGTCCGGCGACGCGTCCGCCGCGCAGCACGTGATCAACGAGTCGCTGATCCGCAAGGGCATCACCACCCGGCACAAGCTCGACATCGCCGAGCGCGGCATCGCCACCCAGGCGGTGGTGCAATCGCTGTCGGTCACCGGCGCGATCCGTGAGGGTCACTCCGAGGTGGAACTCGGTCTGGTGGTCACCCGGCCGGACGGATCCACCTTCGCCACCCGGGTGACGAAGTTCCTCGCCCCCGGCAGTGTGGGGCAGGTGCAGATGGGGCGCGTCGTGCAGGCGCACTATCTGCCCGACAACGAGAGCGAGGTCGTCATCGCCCTTCCGGTGAACGCCTAGTGTGGGCGGTCCGACGAACTCCGTCAGCGCGGGGGCGAGTGAAGGCGAGACATCCGCCTAACCGCCAGTGGGAATGCCGCGTCGATTCGAGATATCGAATCGACGCGGCATTCGCTTTGCGCGGTAACCGGGCAATTTGAGGGTTACCTAATTGGGCGGCTGTTCACTTTGTCGTCTATTCCGGATGGTGCGGATGGTCTACCGTGCGCCCGTCGGCCCAACCCAGGAGTCACCGTGAGTCTTCAACCACTCGCCCTTTTCGTGAAGCACGACGGCCAGTCGTCGCGCGCCGCCGTGACGTGTGAGTACAAGTGCGCCAACGCGTGCTTCCACGAGGCGCCCAACACCTCCGCCGGTGCCTACTTCGGTGACATCGTCAGCTCCCTGAACCGGCGCGGCATGATCAAGGGTGGCGCTGCCGCCGTCCTCGCGGTCGGCGCGGCCAGCGCGCTCGCGGCCTGCGGCAACGACGAACCGGCCCCCGCGGGATCCACCAAGCCCGCGGGCCCGCCCGGAACCGGCACCGACTTCACCGCCGTCGCGCCGAACAAAGAAGACGCCGTGGTGATCCCGGACGGCTACGAGCAGTCCGTCGTGATCCGCTGGGGCGACCCGCTGTTCCCGGACGCGCCCGCCTTCGACTTCGACAAGCAGACCGCCGCCGCGCAGGCCCAGCAGTTCGGCTACAACAACGACTTCGCCGCCCTGCTGCCGATCGAGGGCCAGGCCAACGGCTACCTGCTGGTGGTCAACCACGAGTACACCACCGGCCCGCACATGTTCCGCGGCTACAACAAAGACGCTCCGACCGACGAGCAGATCGCCGTCACCATGGCCGCGCACGGCCTGAGCGTGGTCGAGGTCAAGGGCGAATCCGGTTCGGGCAAGCTGGCTCCGGTCTTCGGCAAGTACAACCGCAGGATCACCGCGACCACCGAGTTCACGCTGACCGGCCCCGCGGCGGGCAGCGATCTCGTGAAGACCTCGGCCGACCCGACCGGCACCAAAGTGCTCGGCACTTTCGCCAACTGTTCCGGTGGCCTGACGCCTTGGGGCACAGTGCTTTCCGGCGAGGAGAACTTCAACGGCTACTTCGCCAACGGCGACAAGGTGACCGACGCCGCCGCCACCGTCAGGCTGAAGCGCTACGGCCTCACCGCGGGCAAGACCGCCAACCAGTGGGAGCGCGCAGACAAGCGCTTCGACCTCGCGCAGGAACCCAACGAGGCCAACCGGTTCGGGTACGTGGTCGAGGTCGACCCGTGGGATCCGAACTCGACGCCGATCAAGCACACCGCGATGGGGCGGATCAAGCACGAGGCCGCCAACATCTACGTCACGAAGAACGGCGAGGTCGTCGCCTACACCGGCGACGACGAAAAGTTCGAGTACATGTACAAATTCGTGTCCTCGCGCCAGATCCAGCCGGGCACCGGCGCGTCCAGCATGCGGCACAACCTGACCATCCTGGACGCGGGCACGCTCTACGTCGCGAAGCTCACCGGCGACCACCCGGACAAGATCGACGGTACCGGCGCCACGCCGTCGGACCGGGGGTTCACCGGCACCGGCCAGTGGATTCCGCTGCTCGAAACCGGCGCGGACGGCAAGGGCAAGTCGCTGGTCGACGGCATGAGCGCCGAAGAGGTCGCGGTCTTCACCCGGCTGGCCGCCGACAAGGTCGGCGCCACCAAGATGGACCGCCCGGAGGACTTCGAGGCCAACCCGTACACCGGCAAGGTGTACGTCGCGCTGACCAACAACGACAATCGCGGCGCGGAAGGCAAGCAGGGCCCCGACGAGGCGAACCCGCGCAAACTCAACAAGAACGGCCAAGTGCTGGAGATCGACGACAACCACACCGGCACCACGTTCACCTGGTCGCTCCTGCTGGTCTGCGGTGATCCCGCGGCCGCGGACACCTACTTCGCCGGTTACGACAAGTCCAAGGTCAGCCCGATCTCCTGCCCGGACAACCTGGCCTTCGACCCGTACGGCAACCTGTGGATCGCCACCGACGGCAACGCCCTGAAGTCGAACGACGGCTTGTTCTCCGTGGTGCTCGACGGTCCGAACCGCGGTCAGACCAAGCAGTTCCTCACCGTTCCGCGCGGCGCGGAGACGTGCGGTCCGGTGGTCACCGAATCGCGGGTCATCGTCTGCGTCCAGCACCCGGGCGAAGCCGACGACGCGACCCCGGAGAACCCCCTCTCGCACTGGCCCGACGGCGGTACGGCCCAGCCGCGCCCCTCGGTCGTGGCGGTGTGGAAGAAGGACGGCGGCCGAATCGGCGCCTGACACCTCAGCCGCGACCGGCCACCCTGCAACCACGGCCGTTTCTCCCGCGGCTTTCCCCATGGGTGGAGCCGCTACTCGACTGGGCGGGTAGCGGCTCCACCTCCGCACCCGTCGGGAAGGTGCGGTCAGCCGCTTCCGGTGAGGCCGCCCATGTTCGCGAAGCGGGCGAGATCGCCTTGGGCGCCGCTGTAGACGTTGAGGTCGACCCGGCCCGCGATGCCGGGGATAGCGCCTCGGTCGGTCGTCTGCCAGAACGTCCAGTTCGACCACCCGCCGGGCACTTCGGGCTGGGCATTGCCGCGATAGTCGGCGATCCACAGCGGGTATCCGGCGAACTCGGCTGTGTCGGCCATCGCCGTGCGCCAGAAGCTGGGATAGGTGTAGATGATCGGGACGCGGCCGGTGAGGGCTTGCACTGCGGCCAGGTAGCGGCGAGTCCAGTCGATCAGGGCGGGTGGCGCGAGGCCGCCGGAATCCTCGAGATCGAGCACCGGTGGCAGGTCGTGTGGACCGTTCTGCCCGAGCGCCACCGACGCGTACATCGCGGCCTGCGGTTCGGGCGGCAAGGCGGGCCGGGCGTAATGGTAGGTGCCACGGGCCATGCCCGCGGCGAACATCAGCAGGCTGTCGGTCACGAAGTACGGGTTGACGTAGCTGAGCCCTTCGGTGGCCTTGACCATGGCGAAGTCGTGCCCCGCCCGCTTGACGGCGAACCAGTCGATCATCCGCCCCTCGGGGTGCTGCCAGGACGACACATCGGGGCCGGTCGGCGCCGCGGCCGAAATGGTAGCTGTGTGAATGCCAGCTGGCAGGAAAAGTGATAGCGCGATGCCGAGGCAGCGTAGAGCCGAACTCACCACAGGGCTTTTCATGCCGTTCGACGATAGCCAGCTGTGTCTGATGCGACTAGAGGTACAGATGAGATAGTTGCTAAGAATTAACTATTGATCGGGACCCGCCCGGATCTGCCTGCCTGGGCGGGTGGGCATGGCGCGGTGAGTGGTTCGATCGACTGATGACGCGGTTCGAATATCAGCGGAATCCCGCCCCCGCGCAGGGCACCGCGAGTCGGGTGCTGTTCCGGTTCACTCTGGGTCGGCGGGCGTTCATTCTGCGCCAGACGCTCATCGAACCCGGCGGCACCAGTGGCTGGCACTATCACGACGGCACACTGTTCGTCCTGGTCGCCCGGGGGACCCTGCACCATCCCGGAGCGGACTGCGCGCCGGTGACCTACCGTCGGTGGCGGGTCTTCCGGGAGCCGAGCGGGCCGCGCTACCCGCATGTGGCCCGCAACCTGGGGTCGGTGCCGGTATTACTGTGCGTGCTCTACGTCACTCCGGTGGACAGCCCGCTGTCGCGCAGTGTCACGCCACCAGCCTGCGCGGAATAGCGGTGGCTCGCCGCCCGGAGTATCCGATCAACCTGCGGGCTGGCAGGCGTCGCGAAGCGAGCACGCGCCGCAGGAACTGCCGCAGCCCCCGACCTCGGCGGGCGGCGCGATGGCGTCGGCGGCCTGAGCAGCGGCGGTAGCGCCCGCGCCGAGGGTGAACAGCGCGACGACGGCGGCACCGGCCGCGACGACGAGCGCCACGATTCCGCTGGCAGCCAGCGCGACGAGACCACCGGCGAACAACAGCGCCCCGGCCGCGATCGACGTGGGCGCGGCGACACGGTTGGCGACGCGGAACGTCTCATCGCTCGACAGCGCGGCCTCGGTGTGCACCCCGAAGAAACGGTTACGGGGCAAACGGCCGGTCAGCCCGAGTGCGCCGGTGGCGACGGCCACCACAGCCAGCACGAACAGGACGAGAGCGACGACGAACACCCATGCAGGCTAGCGCATCGGTGCCGAACCGCCGCCGACGGGCCGTGCGCAGCGAACGCGCCAGGAAGTCCAGGCCAGCCCGATTTTCGGTCCTGCCGACCACACGTTCTACCCTGATAGGCGAAGTTCGACGGGGATCGGCGACCACAAGAAGGCAGGACCGTGCAGGACACACGTGCAACCGAAAGCGATGTACCAGAGCACCGGTACAACGCGGAGCTTGCCGGGCGCATCGAACGCCGATGGCAGCAGGCGTGGGACGAGCGCGGAACCTTTCATGCGCCGAATCCGGTCGGCCCGCTGGCCGGCCCCACTCCGGACGACAAGCTGTTCATCCAGGACATGTTCCCGTACCCGTCGGGCGCGGGGCTGCACGTCGGGCATCCGCTCGGCTACATCGCCACGGACGTCTTCGCCCGCTATCACCGGATGCACGGACGCAACGTGCTGCACGCGCTGGGCTACGACGCGTTCGGCCTGCCCGCCGAGCAGTACGCGGTGCAGACCGGCGCGCATCCCCGGGTGACCACCGAATCGAACATCGCCACCATGCAGCGCCAGCTGGACCGGCTCGGCCTCGGCCACGACCGGCGCCGCAGCTTCGCGACCACCGATCCGGAGTACTACCGCTGGACGCAGTGGATCTTCCTGCGGATCTACAACGCCTGGTACGACGTGGACCTGAACCGGGCCCGCCCGATCGCCGAGCTGGAGGCGGAATTCGCCTCCGGCGCGCGGGCCGTGCCGGACGGCCGGTCCTGGAACACGATGTCGCCCGCCGATCGCGGCGCGCTGCTGGACTCGTATCGGCTGGTGTACCAGACCGATTCGGTGGTCAACTGGTGCCCCGGCCTCGGCACCGTGCTGGCCAACGAAGAAGTCACCGCCGACGGACGCAGCGAGCGCGGCAACTTCCCGGTGTTCCGTAAGCGGCTGCGCCAGTGGATGATGCGCATCACCGCCTACTCCGATCGACTGGTCGACGACCTGGACCGGTTGGAATGGCCGGAGAACGTGAAGACCATGCAGCGCAACTGGATCGGACGATCCCGCGGCGCGCAGGTGAAGTTCGACGCCGACGGCGAACAGATCGAGGTCTTCACCACCCGCCCCGACACCCTGTTCGGCGCCACGTATGTCGTGCTCGCGCCGGAACACGAGCTGGTCGACAAGCTCACCGCGGCCTCGTGGCCGGAGGGCACCGACCCGCGCTGGACCAATGACGGCGCCGCCACACCGGCCGACGCCGTTGCGGCCTACCGCAAGTCGATTGCCGCGAAGTCGGATCTGGAGCGTCAGGAGAACAAGGAGAAGACGGGCGTCTTCCTGGGCAACTACGCGATCAACCCGGCCAACGGCAAGGCCGTGCCGATCTTCATCGCCGACTACGTGCTCAGCGGCTACGGCACCGGCGCGATCATGGCGGTGCCAGGGCACGACCACCGCGACTGGGAGTTCGCCTCCGTGCTCGGGCTGCCGATCATCGAGGTCATCAGCGGCGGCGACCTGGCGACGGGCGCCCACGCGGGCGAAGGCGTGCTGGTGAACTCCGACTACCTCGACGGCATGTCCGTCGAGGAGGCCAAGGCGGCGATGATCGCCCGGCTGGAAGCCGACGGCCACGGCAAGGGCACCATCCAGTACAAGTTGCGCGACTGGCTGTTCGCCCGCCAACGCTATTGGGGCGAGCCGTTCCCGATCGTCTACGACGAGCAGGGCGCGCCGCACGCGCTGCCGGAATCCATGCTGCCGGTGCGGCTGCCGGAGCTGGACGATTTCGCCCCGGTGACCTTCGACCCGGACGACGCGGATTCCGAGCCGTCCCCGCCGCTGGCCAAGGCGACCGACTGGGTGGAGGTCGAGCTGGATCTGGGCGACGGGCCGAAGCGCTACCGCCGCGACACCAACGTCATGCCGCAGTGGGCGGGCAGTTCCTGGTACGAGCTGCGCTACGCCGACCCGACGAACGCCGAGACGTTCTGCGCCAAGGAGAACGAGGCGTATTGGCTGGGCCCGCGTCCCGCCGAGCACGGCGCGAACGACCCGGGCGGCGTCGACCTGTACGTCGGCGGCGTCGAGCACGCGGTGCTGCACCTGCTGTACGCCCGGTTCTGGCAGAAGGTGCTGTACGACCTGGGTGACGTGTCGGCGAGCGAACCGTACCGGCGCCTGTTCAACCAGGGCTACATCCAGGCGCACGCCTACACCGACGCGCGTGGCGCGTACGTGCCCGCCGCCGAGGTCGTCGAGCGGGGCGGCACGTTCTTCTGGACCGACGCCACCGGCACCGAGATCGAGGTGTTCCAGGAGTACGGCAAGATCGGCAAGTCGTTGAAGAACGCCATCTCTCCCGACGAGATGTGTGATCTGTACGGCGCGGACACCTTCCGCTTCTACGAGATGGCGATGGGTCCGCTGGACACCTCGCGGCCGTGGGCGACCAAGGACGTCGTCGGCGCGCACCGGTTCCTGCAACGCGTGTGGCGGCTGGTGGTGAACGAGGAGACCGGCGCGCTGCGGGTCACCGACGCCGCGCCGACGGACGAGACGCTGCGGCTGCTGCACAAGACGATCGCGGGTGTGGACGAGGATTTCGCCGCCCTGCGCGACAACACGGCGGGCGCCAAGCTGATCGAGCTGACCAACCACCTGACCAAGTCCTACCCGGGCGGCGCGCCGCGCTCGGTGGTGGAGCCGATGGTGCTGATGCTGGCTCCGCTGGCCCCGCACATCGCCGAGGAGCTGTGGGAACGGCTGGGCCATACCGAATCCCTGGCGCACGGCCCCTTCCCGGTCGCCGACCCCGCCCTGTTGGTGGAGGAGTCGGTGGAGTACCCGATCCAGGTGAACGGCAAGGTGCGCAGCCGGATTCAGGTGGCGGCGGACGCCGACAACGCGACGATCGAGGCGGCCGCGCTGGCCGACGAGAAGATCACCGAGCTGCTCAATGGAGCGACGCCGCGCAAGCTGATCGTGGTGCCGGGGCGTTTGGTGAACATCGTCGCCTGAGGCGACCGTCGGTCGGCGGCGCGGCCGTGCGCCGAGCGTGCCTCCACGCCGTCTCGGTCAGTACGGCCGCAGCACGATCTCGGTGGGATGCGCGTCGCGCGGGGTGTCGATGGCGGCGCGCACCGCGTACGCGACCGTCTCCGGTGTGAGGAATTCCTCAGGGCGATACTCGCGGCCCTCTCCGGCGATGATCTCGCGCTGCATATCGGTATCGATGCGACCCGGATGAATCGAGGTCACGCGCAGATCGGGTTCTTCCAGCCGCAGTGCGTCACCGAACGCGCGCAGCCCGAATTTGCTCGCGGCATACGAGGCCCAGCCCGCGTTCGCCCGCAGCCCGGCGCCCGAGTTGATCAACACCACATGGCCGTTGGCCGCCCGCAAGGCGGGAAGCAGCAACCTGGTCAGCTCCGCTACGGCGATCAGGTTGGCTTCCAAGGTGTTTCGCCATTGCTCGACCGTGGAGCCCGCGACGGTACCCAGGTCCGCGATACCGGCGTTGTGCACCAGCACATCCAGCCGCTGGATCGGCGCGACCGCCGCGGCGACGGCGGGATAGTCGGTCAACTCGACCGGCCAGCCCGTCGCGGCGGGCAGCTCCGCCAGAATGCCGCGCAGCGCCTGCGCCGATCGGGCGCCGAGCAGCAGGTCATGCGTCGGTGCGAGCTCGCGGGCGATGGCGGCGCCGAGCCCGCGGCTGGCGCCGGTGATCAACGCGGTCGGTTTCGAGGTCGCGGCGGAAGTCATGAGCCCCACCGTAACCGGCGGTGGAACTAAGGCGTAAAAACCCGTAGCACTGGACGAAGGACTAGCCATGCGGGCATGAGTCGACTGACAATTCTCGAGCAGCGATCACGGGATGGGGCATTCGAGAGTGAGAACCGCCGAAGACGATCCGGCCACCGGCCGACGGGACGGGGCCGAAACGGACACCGCTGAGCGGGCATATCTGCGGGTGACATCGCAGAATAGGGGGATGGCACACCCGGGCTTCACCCCAACCCAGCTCGCGGCCCGCGCTGCCTACCTGCTGCGCGGGAACGACTTGGGCACGATGACCACCGCGGCGCCCCGGCTGTATCCGCACATGTGGAGCTGGGACGCGGCGTTCGTCGCGGTGGGCCTGGCTCCGCTGAGCGTGGAGCGCGCGGTGGTCGAGCTGGACACGCTGCTGTCGGCGCAGTGGAAGAACGGGATGATCCCGCACATCGTCTTCGCCAACGGCGTGGACGGCTATTTTCCCGGTCCGGCCCGCTGGGAGTGCCGCAAGCTGGCCGCCAACGCACCGGACGGCCCGGACACCTCCGGGATCACCCAGCCACCGGTGCACGCCATCGCGGTGCAGCGGATTCTGGATCATTCTCGCAGGCACGGGCGCACTACCAGGGCGGTGGCCGAGGAGTTCCTCAACCGGCGCTGGCCGGACCTGGTGCGCTGGCACCGCTGGCTGGCGCACGCCCGGGATCCGAAGGAGACCGGCCGGATCACCCTGTATCACGGCTGGGAGTCCGGGATGGACAACTCGCCGCGCTGGGACCGCGCCTATGAGAACGTGATCCCAGGCGACCTGCCGCCCTACCGTCGCGAGGACGTGCTGGTGATCTCCGATCCGACCCAGCGCCCGACCGACCGCGAGTACGACCGCTATCTATGGCTGGTCGAGCAGATGCGCCGCGCGGGCTACGACGACTACCAGCTCGCCTCGACCATGAGCTTCGCCGTCGAGGACGTGTTCGTCACCGGGATCTTCTCGCTGGCCTGCGAGGTCCTGGCGAACATCGGCGAGGAGTACAAGCAGCCCAACGCCGACGTGCGCGACCTGTACGCGTGGGCCGACCGTTTTCGCGCGGGCGTCATCGCGACCACCGATGCCCGCACCGGTGCCGCCCGCGACTTCGACGTGCGGTTGCGGCGGTGGATCAACACCGAGACGCTGTCGATGTTCGCGCCGCTGCTGTGCGGCGGGCTGCCCCGCGACACCGAGCGCAGCCTGCTGCGGCTGTTCGAGGGACCACGCTTCTGCGGGCACCCGGATCTGCGCTACGCCCTGCCGCCGTCGACCTCGCCGGTCTCCAAGGACTTCCGCCAGCGCGAGTATTGGCGCGGCCCGGTGTGGCCGGTGATGAGCTGGCTGTTCTCCTGGGTCTTCGCCAGGCGGGGCTGGGCCGAGCGTTCGTTCATGCTGCGCGCCGAGGGCCTGCGCCAGGCCAGCGACGGCGCCTTCGCCGAGTACTACGAGCCGTTCACCGGCGAACCACTCGGCAGCATGCAGCAGTCCTGGACGGCGGCGTCCGTGCTGGATTGGCTCGGATAGATTCCCCGCCTCATCGCACCGCAGGAACACACCAACCCATCCGGCCTGCGACGGCGCAATAGCCCTCAAGCAGCTGCTACACGGGTACGCCGATGCGGCGGCTCAGGTCTTGCATGTCACGGCTCATTCCTGTCGGCGGATGCTGCACCAGGTCATGGATCATTTCCCGCGCGAACCCGTTGTATCGGATGGTCTCCGGCGCTGTTTGCTCCGACTTCACCAGCATCGCGAACGCAGCGGCGTTCTCCCGGCGCTGCGCGTACACGCGCGCCACCTCGATGTAGTGGCGGCTGCGGCGCGGCACCGACACGATCGTCTCCGCATCCAAGTCCCTCGCGGCACGCAGCGCTTCCGCTGAGCGCCGTAGTTCCACCCCGAGTGTCGTCGCGTGCGCGGCCATCACCGGCATGGAGAATGACGTCTGCACATGCCGATAGCTCGGCCCCAAGTTCCGGGCAATCTCGTCGGCTGACTCCCAGCGCTCCCACGCCTCCCCGTGACGGCCGCGGCGAGCATGCACGTACGCCACCTCGGCTTCGAGAGCGCCCGCGATGCCCCGCCAATCGTCCGGTGTCCCATCCCTGTCGAGATAGGGCGCGAGTTGATCCAGGGCGTCCCGTGCCAGTCCGACCGCCTCTTCCCAGCGGCCGGAGTCCCGGAGCGCCTGCACCATCGCCCATGTGCTGCACGCGATCACGTACGGGTCGTCGGCTTCGAAGCCCTCGTTCATGGCTCGGTCGGCGACCAGCCAAACCAGCTCCGGGGCAGGTTGATACGCGACATAGAAGTCGGCCAGCTGGTACACGGCGGCGAGGATGCGGCGTGCCTTCCTGCGGTCCGGCCCCGGGATACGGGCGGCTTGCTGCGCGTCCCTGATCAGGCCGGGTAGCAACGCTCCCAACTGGGTTCGGTGATCGGGGCTGGTATGACGGATCTTCCACGCCTGATCCAACCGGATAGCCAGATGCTCGGCACTGGCCGGGCGTGCACCGGCCGCCATCCGATAGTCCGTAAGCGCGTGACGCACCTCGGCCAGCGCCTCATGCTGCTCGCCCGCGAACACCGCCACCGACACGGCGTGACCGTTGCCGGTCAGCTCGGCAAGATCCTTGACTTCAAGGGCCCGTGCGATTCGTAGCAGCATCGGCAGCTTCGGACACTGGAGACGGCCCGATTCAACGGCTTTGATCCACTCCGCCGACCGGCCGACGAGACCAGCCAGGACGGGCCTCGACATGCCCGCGCGCTCGCGCAGCCTCTTGATTCGCATGCCGACAGATGCTTCACCCCGGGGTTCCTGCATGGTGCCCCTCCTCCGCACTCAACCCATATGAGTAAAGCGTATCGGACCAGGTGGCATGGGGTACGGAATGTACCTGATCAGTATTTGGCGCGTTCATACCGTGAACCGCAGCACCCAACGCCGCGGGGGCAGATTCCCGGCACCGGGTGCTTCCAACTCAACGGAACATACACGCGCCAGGGGGACGAGATGCCCGAAGAACTTGCCGTCGTATTGATCGTCGCAGTCGCCGCCGTCGGGATGGTGCTACTCCTGTTCTGGGTGCTGCCCTGGCTCATCGACTTGGGCTGGCAGATACCCGAACTCGAGCACGCTGACGAAATGCCGGAAGGCCTATCTCCCCACGCCGCGCCGAAAAGGCCGTACCTGGTCGATGAGGCCCACTGGGTGACGCAGGATCACATTGATTGCGACGCTCGCACATGCGCAGCCAAGGGCGCAGCGATCGACATCCTCATCGAAGCGGGGCGTATGCGGCCTGCGAGGAGCTTCCGATGAACCCTGTCGCCCACCCGGATGTGCTCGACCGCTGGCACGCACAGTCGTGTACGAACCAGGTGATCGAGAACCTCGAGCATGCCCGGTTCGCGCTCACCTATCACGCCGCACACAGCTGTGATCAGTTCCTCGCCGCCCTGGGCCACGGGTCGGTGGTGTTGCGATGAGTAGACGACTCGTCGGCGAGGGGTGTGAGGATGCCGCGGTTCCGGGCATCGACATCCGCCAGGCTCGTGGCATCATCGGCATCCACGAGCACTGCGTCCCGGCCTGCCCTAGGAAGCGCACCGCGACCGAATACCTGTGCCGCCAAGGCATTCCCATGGAAGACGTGACCGATGGCGTTGACTGAGCCGCAGGCGAAAGTGCTCGGCGCACTGTGCGCAACGCCTTTGACCTTTGGATCTCCTTCGCGGACCGGAATACACCCATCGGCGGCGATGAGGAAACAGCCGTAGGTTGCGGACGGCAGCTGGCCCGGCCCGTCAAAGGATGGCGGGGCCGCTGGCCGTACGGATTCAGCGTTATTTCCCGTCGAAGTTCGACAAATACGGCTATGTCGAGGTTCGGGTCAGCGCTTGGAGGACGGCGCTGTCGGCGGCTGGGTCGCCGACGGCGACGCGGGCGCTGCCGTCGGGGTAGGACTTGGCGGCGATGCCCGCGCGGCGTAGGGCCGTGACGATGCCGGGGCCGGGGAGGTACAGGAAGTTGGCGTGGCTTTCCGGGACCGGGATTCCCCTGGTCAGGAGCGCGGCGCGGAGTGTGTCCCGCGCTTCGGTGATGCGGAGGGTGCGGGCGGTGAGTTCGGGTTCGGCGGCGTACGAGGCGGCGACCGCGGCCACCGCGGCCGCGCTCATCCCGAAGGGCAGTTGCAGTGTGCGAACCCGTGTGATCACCTCGGTTCCGCCGAAGGCATAACCGATGCGCAGCCCGGCCAAGCCGTACGCCTTCGAAAAGGTACGCAGCACCAGGAGATTGGGATGCTTCCCGATCAGCGCGACCGGGTCGACGAACTCCCCGGCACCCAGGAATTCCACATATGCCTCGTCCAGAATCACCGGCACTCTGGCGGGCACACTGGACAGGAACGCTTTCAGGTCGCCGCCCGGGATCACCGTCCCGGTCGGATTGTGCGGGCGGCACACCACGACCAGCGCGGTCCGCTTGTCGATGGCCCGCAGCATCGCCCGCAAATCCTGATTCCCCGCCTTGTCGAGCGGCACCGGCACGCCCGCCACGCCGGTCATCTCGCACATGATCGGGTACCCGTCGAAAGTCGGCGCGCTGTATACCATTTCCGCTCCCGGCGGGATGAGCGCTTGCATGATCTGCATCGCCACTCCGGTAGCGCCCGATCCGACCACGACCTGATCCGCCCGCACACCCACGTGCTCTGCGATCAGCGTCGGCAGCCGCCGCGGCAGGAATTCCGGATACCGATTCGCCTGGGCGAGCGTCGTGTGCACGGCCCGCAGCACCGAGGGCAGCGGTGGAAACGGATTCTCGCTCAGGCTCAGGTCGAATCGCGGCGGCGTCCTGGAGGGCAGGTGCCGCCGCGATGGCCGTGTCTCGTCGGCGATGCGAACGGTCATCGCGCACCTCCCCAGCCGACGGGCGCTGCGAATCCGAACGCCGCTGTCGGCCCCTGCCATTCGTCGGGTAGTCGGTCCGCCCAGTACTCCAGATCCAGCGGCGCCCGTGCGATGCGATGACGTCGGGAAGGTCCGTCGGCGATGCGCGCGCTCATCGCGCGGCACCCCAGCGGACGGCGGCCGCGCCCGCGAAGTCGCCCGCGTGCGCGAATGCCGCCATCAGCACCAGCGATCCGTTGGCCAGCCGTCCCGCGCGGTTCTCCACATCCAGGGTCACAGGGATACCGGCGGCGAACAGATTGCCGCAGGAGTCGAAGGTGTCCGGATGCCGCTCCGGCGGAAGCTCCAACGCGTCGTGCCAGTTGCGCAGGAACAGGCGGTTCGGCTGGTTGGTGACGAAGGCGTCGACCTCGCTGCCCTTCACACCGATCCGATCGCACACTGTGAGCGCCACCTCGGGGACCAGGCGGTTGCCGCGGGCGAACACCTTGGTGACCTTGGACTCGGTGAAGCTGACGCAGCCCTGCCCCTCGCCGGGCTCCCAGTACTTGCGGTCGCCGTTGGTGGAAAAGTCCATGTCCCCGGCGAATTCGGGATAGGTACGGCATTCGATGTCGAGAATCGGCGCGCTGTCGTCCTTGCGGAGCAGCCCCACACCGCAGCCGTCGCCGGGCACCGGAGCCTGGGCCAGTTTGCGGATCTCGGTCTGGGTGAACACCGGCCCCGCGCAGTTCTGGGTCGCCGCGATCAGCGCGGTGCGGGCGGAGGTGGTCTGCAACACCATGCGAGCCATCGCCATCATGTGCACGAATGCCGCGCAGCCGCCGTTGTGCACGTCGTAGACGAACGAGGGGCGCAGGCCGAGCCGCCGCGCCACTTCGGGACCGCAGCCCAGCACCGGGTTGTCCGGCAGCTGGGTATGGGTGATCAGCACGTCGACGTCGGCGATGGCGTCCTCGCCGTGGCGCTCGATCAGCGGCGCGACGGCCCGCTCGACCATGTCCACCGCGGTCTCGTCGCGTGCCACGTGGTGGCGGCCCTTGGGCGCGCGGAACATGACGTTCTTCGCCATCCGGTCCGAGCGCGCGAACTGGGTGAAGTATTCGGTGCCGACCGGCTCGCCGGGCAGGTAGCTGGACACGTCGACGAGGCTGACCGGCGGTAGTCCCGAGGTGTCCTGGTGCGGGGGGTTGATCACGTGTGTCTCACTTCATCCAGTCGGGCTTGATGGGCAGGCCGTGCGCGGCCCGGTACTCGCAGATCGCCTTGAGGTTGTCCATCTCCAGCTGATGACCAGCCGAGAACATCTCCCAGAAGTCGCCGACCCACACCGGCCGCTGCGGCGGCGCGGTCTCGGGGTAGGGGTTCTCGTCGTAGAACGGATGCTTGCAATTCGTCCACAGCACCACCGAACCCGGCTTGTTGAACACCACCTGCGCGTCGACTACGCGCAGCAGGTAGATCATCCACAGGTGCTGTCCCTGATCCCAGGCGCAGTGGTAGTCGACGGTCATCGCATCCGGATGTGCGACAGTCCGGGTGAAGATCTTGGTCTCGGAGCCGAGCCGGTCGTAGGCCAGCCAGAGTCCGGGTTCCTCGGTCTCGACGAACCCGCGCAGGCTGTAGGTCCACTCCTCCAGCGACCTGGTGTCGGCGAGGTACTCGTACACCTCGCGTGGCGGTGCGGCGATGTAGGCCTGCACCGGGCAGTAATCGCCGTAGATCTGGTCGTGCGGGTACACCGATCGCAGCATGTCCATGATGATCGGAGTGGTCGCGTCCTTGTCGGAGTTCTCGATGCGCAGCACACTCGGCGGGATCTCCGGGATGTCGCTGAGCGCGGGCAGGGAGCTTGTGGTCACGGTGCACTCCTCTCGGCAGGCGCGGCGCGTGAGCGGCGCGTGCCTCGTTCATCAGGGTTTTCTGGATTGCTCGATGGTCGTCAGGAAGGGCAGGAACGGGGGGATCTCGTCGGGGTCGCAGTCGATCGAAAGGAACGACGGCCCTTCGGTTCCCAGGCAGTACCGCAGGGCGCGGTCGAGTTCGCCCACGGTGTGCGCCGAGAACGCGGGCAGCTCGGGGAACATGGCCGCGACGCCCGCGCCGAGGTATGCGGGACGGAATCGGTTGAAGCTGTAGCGATCCCGGTAGTACAGCTGCTCCCTGGTCACGCACATGGCGTGCGCGTTGTTGTTCAGCACGATGAAAGTGACCGGCAGGGCATGCTCGATCGCGGTGTGCACTTCCAAGCCGTGCATGAAGAACGCGCCGTCACCCCCGATGACGACCGTGCGCCGCGTGCCGTCCGCCGTCGCCTTCCGCGCGAACGCGGAGCCGATCCCCGCGCCGAACGCGTAGCCCATTCCGCCCATGCCCAGCGCGACGACGAACCGTCCGCCGCGCGGGACCCGGAGATGATGCACCACCGCGGCGCCGGTGTTGCCCGCGTCCGCGAACACGTCGGTGCCCTCCGGCAGTGCCATCTCGATCGTCTCCACCAGATCCCGGTAGCGCAGGCCGGGACCTGAGGAGTCGGGCACACGCAGCGGCGTCGGAGGTTGCGCCGCGCCAGCTCGTTCGGAACCGGTTGTGCCACCGGAGAATTCGGCAGCAAGATCGGCGAGGGTGCGCGACAGATCGGTGCTGGTCGCGTGGATGGCCGGGACGTACGGCGGGGCGACGCCGACGCTCGCCACCGTGCATTCCCCGAGCAGGGACTCGAGCCCGGCGCGCGCGGTGACCGGCAGCCGGGTGCCGACCAGCAGGCACAGGGCCGAGGACCGGATGGCCGCGGCCAGCTCGGGATGACCCATGGTGCCCGCGACGCCGCAGAACGCGGGGTCGGCGTTGTCGTAGGTGTCCTTCGCGTCCGGCGCGACGCCGACGGCGGCGTCCAGCGCGGCGGCCAGGCGGGCCAGCTCGCCGCGCGCGTCGTCGCGGGCGACCTGGTCACCGGCGATGATCACGATCTTTCCGGTGTGCCTGGCCCGGGCGAGCGCGTCGCGCACGCGGGCCGTTGCGGCCCGGTCGGATCGATGCGTCCTGGGGGGCAAGCGGAACGGCGCGACGTCGCCCGCGTCGGCCTGCTGCACGTCCTTGGGCAGCAGCAGCACCGCGGGCCCGCCGCGCCGGGCGGCGCCGACCGCCCTGGCCACCTGATCGGGCAGGTCGGCGCCGGTCGCCACGCGCGCGCAATAGGTGCTGACCGCGCCGAACAGGCGGACGGCGTCGATGGCGCCCGCCCGTCCGCTGGTGTCCTGGAAGGCGCCGTTGCCTTCCAGTGACGTCGGTGGCTGCCCGACCAACGCGAGCACCGGAACCCGCGATGCGAACGATTCGGCAAGTCCGGCAACGAGATTCATCGCACCGCCGCCGGAGGTCGATGCGACGACGCCGAATCCGCCGCTGACGCGGGCGTAGCCGTCGGCCATGGTGGCCGCGGAGAACTCGTGTTTGGCGATCACGCCGGTGACGTCATCGGATGCGTCGAAGATCGCGTCGTACAAGTCCTCGATGTTGGCGCCGTCCACGCCGAAGATGTGCCGCACGCCCAGTGCCGAAACCGCTTGCACCAGATAGTCCACGACCCGCATCGGCACTCCCTTCCGCTGACGAACATTCGGCTGCGTACACGAGTGATACGGGCTGGGCCGCCGGATGGTTCAACGGCGGATCAGAAGAAGAGGCGGCCGCCGTTCTTGCGTGTACGTATACATCTACGTATAGTGAGTTCATGCCCAACAAGACGATCTACGTTGCCGATGACGACCTGCCACTCTTTCAGCGTGCGCAGGAGTTGGTCGGCGGCAATCTCTCGGGAGCGGTGGTCACGGCGCTGCGCCGGTTCATCGAACTCGAGGAGGGTCGGCTGGAGGGCTTCGACGAGGTGGTGCTGAAGGTCGGTCACGACGGTGTGCGACAGGTCCGCTTCTCCGGCACCCTGCTCGGCGAATGGCACGACGTCAACGATACGCGGATCGAGCACGTCAAGGTGTACCGCAGCCGCAAGGGCAAATACGTGATGCACGCCCAGTATTCGAACTGGGACGAGTACCCGGCCGACGCGGGTGCGAAGTGGCTCAAGGACTGGCGGGACCCGAAGAGCTGGCGGCGCCTGCTCGGCGTCGGGCAGCAGGATTGGGGCGAGTTCATCTTCGTCGTGGTGGATTCGCCCGAGGAGCTGAAGGGGCAGATCCCCGACAAGCTCTATCAGCGAGTGGTCGACCTGGCCGAGGGGCCGAAGATCGAGGATCTGGACATCTAGTCCGCGCACCCGGCACGACAACCGAATAACCCACCGGCAATCGCCGCCCCGGACCTCGGGCGCGGTGCAGGTGAAACATGCTCACATTCGCATGAAGGCATCTATTTTCGAAAGGAAGACTCATGGTGAACGGCCATCGCGCGCCCGCCGTATTGGCACGGGGCTTGCGTAAAACGTTCGGCGAGCAGGTGGTGCTCGACGGCATCGATCTCACCGTCGCGGAGGGCACGATCTTCTCGCTGCTCGGCCCCAACGGCGCGGGCAAGACCACCACCGTGCAGATCCTCACCACGCTCATCAACGCCGACTCCGGTGAAATCCGGGTCGGCGGGCACGATCTCGCCGCCGAGCGCAAGCAGGTGCGTGCGCAGATCGGGGTCACCGGCCAGTTCTCCGCGGTCGACGAACTGCTCACCGGGCGGGAGAACCTGCTGCTGATGGGCGATCTGCATCATCTGCCGCGCCGCGAGAACCGCAGGCTGGCCGCGGAACTGCTGGAGCGCTTCGACCTGGTGGACGCGGCCGACAAGACCGCGTCCACCTATTCCGGCGGCATGACCAGGCGCTTGGATCTGGCCATGACCCTGGTCGGCGATCCGCGCATCATCTTCCTGGACGAGCCGACCACCGGGCTCGACCCGCGCAGCAGGCGATCGATGTGGGACATCATTCGCGGACTGGTCGACGACTACAGCGTCACGGTGTTCCTCACCACCCAGTATCTGGAGGAGGCCGACCAGCTCGCCGACCGCATCGCGGTGCTCGACCGGGGCAAGATCGTCGCCGAAGGCACCGCCGCGGAACTGAAGCGGCTGGTGCCGGGCGGGCATATCCGCTTGTCGTTCGCCGATCGGTCCGCCCTGCTCGCCGCCGCCGACGCACTGGGGGCCACCGCACCGACGCCGGAGGACGACGAGGAGGACCTCACCCTCGCGGTACCGAGCGACGGCGGCGTGAAATCGCTGCGGTCGGTGCTCGATCGGCTCGACTACGAGCAGATCGAGGTCGAGGGGCTCTCGGTGCACACCCCCAATCTCGACGACGTATTCCTCACCCTCACCGGTCACCCCACCACCGAAAAGGAAACCGTGCGATGAGCACCATGTCCTACGCGCTCGCCGATTCGGCGACCATGCTGCGTCGCAACCTCGTGCGCGCCAAGCGCTATCCGAGCATGACCTTCGGCGTCATCGTGATGCCGACCATCCTGCTGCTGGTGTTCAACTTCGTCTTCGGCGGCGCGTTGGAGAAGTCCTCCGGCGGAAACTACATCGACTATCTCGCCCCCGGCATGCTGCTGATGATTCCGGCGTATATGACGGTCTCGGTCGCGGTGTCGGTCGCCACCGACACGACCAAGGGCATCGTGAATCGTTTCCGCACCATGGACATCGCGCAATCGGCCATGCTCACCGGCCACGTGGTCGGCGCGCTGATCCAGGCCATGGTCGGCATCGCCGCGATGGTCGCGATCGCGCTGCTGATCGGGTTCCGCCCGAACGCGAACGTGGTCGAGTGGATCGCCGCGTTCGCACTGCTCGCGCTGATCATGTTCGCGCTCACCTGGTTGTCGGTGGCGCTCGGCCTGCTCGCGCCGAACCCGGAAAGCGCGAGCAACACGCCGTTCCCGCTGGTGATGCTGCCATTCCTCGGCAGCGGTCTGGTCGCCACCGACACCATGCCCGCCGGGCTGCGCCAGTTCGCCGAATACCAGCCGTTCACGCCGTTCACCGAGACCGTGCGCGGACTGCTGATGGGCACCGAGATCGGCAACAACGGCATCATCGCGATCGCCTGGGGCGTGGGCATCACCGTGGTCGGGTACCTGTGGTCGTCCTCGATCTTCCGGCGTCAGACGCGCTGATCGGGTGGCCGCACGACGATCCCCCGCGGGCAATGTCACCGCGGGGGATCGTTCGATCGATCAGATCGTGCCTGCCAGCAACACCTTGCCGGTGCTCGCCGCGCGGATCTCGACCGAGCGGACCTGATCGGGCGGACCGTCGATGGTCCGATCGATGGTCAGTTCGGTGCCGGGGCCCGCTGGCCACTGGTCGAGTTTCTGCTGCTGTCCGTTGGTGCGGGTGACGTACAGGGCCAGCTCCCAGTTGTAGCGTTGCGGCTCCCCTGGCGGATAGCTACAGGTCATCACGAGCCGGGTCTGCTCACCTGCCGGAAAGAGCTTGAAGCTCGCCGAGACCGGCGTCGTCTCCAGCGGGTCCATGGGGCGTTCGACGAATGCCTGCTCGGTGGTACCCGGTGTGTCCGCCCGGTCCGACTCCGACATCGTGACGGCGATCGGCAGGGCGATCGCCACCGCGGCCGCGGCCGCGGCCACCGCTATGCCGACCGACGTCCACCGGCTGCGCCGCCGATTGCGCCGTTCGGCGGCGTCGGCGAGCCGCGGCGGCGGTAGTGGCGCCGTCGGCGGTCGCGGCATCGGCGGCAGTTGCGGCATCGGCGGCGGTGGCGGCATCGACGGAACCGGCTCGGCGGCGGGCGGCTCGATCATCGCCAGCGCGGTCTCGGTCTCGACCAAGGCCAGCATCCCGGGCAGACCCGCCAGCTCTGCCACGGCGGCGCGGCATTCGGTGCAGCCGGAGAGGTGGCGTTCGTACTCCAAACGCTCATCGCGGGTGAGGGAGCCGAGCACATACGGTGCGTCCCACGTGGTGTAGTCGTCGGTGATATCCGTCATTGATTCGTCACCCCCATCTCCTGTAGTGCCAGTCGCAATGCGCGCATGCCATAGTGCATCCGGGATTTCACCGTGCCCGGCGGGACGTCGAGTTCCTCGGCGATCTGTTGGGTGGACAGTCCTCGGTAGTAGGCCCGCACGATCACCTCGCGATGGTCGGCGCTGAGCTTGCCGAGGGCGTCGGCGACCAGCCACCCGTCCAGTGCGCGGTCGGACTGGTCGGGGGCGGCCCGTTCGGGCGGGTTGTCGGTGCGGAACTCGCGCCTGCTGCGGGCGCTGCGATGCTCATCCACGGCGAGATTCCGCGCGACGGTGAACAACCACGCGCGCGCCGACGTCGTGGATTGATCCAAGACGTTCGGGCGTTGCCATGCCCGCAGCAAAGTTTCCTGCACGATGTCCTCTGCTCGCCCCGGATCCCGGACCAGGCCGAGGGTGTACCGCCACAGCGGGGTGGCGTGCTCGCGATAGAGAGCCCGCATCAATTCGGACTGATCGTCGGGCCCATCCGTTTCGTTGCGCACAACTAGATCCCTCTCCGCCTGTGTTACGGGGCCGGTGTGAGGGCGCACCCGAAGAGTCACCCATGCTCTCGCCAGATCAGTTTTCGTGTCTCATACCGTGTCTCCTTACTGTCCTTTCGAGGAGTACACGTTCTCAGTTGCGTTCCAGTTCAATCGGGTGGGTGGCGAGCAGGGACAGCGGCAGCGGCTGGCGGCGCAGCACGTGCGCCCACAGGTCAGGGCGCCCCGTGCTGATCGGGTCGGACGGCAACGCCGACAGCACGATCCAGTCGTTGTTCTCCAGCTCGCCTTCCAGCTGGCCGAAGGTCCAGCCCGCGTAGCCCGCGAAGATCCGGATGCCCTCCACGAGGGGGCCGATCCGTTCCGGATCGGCGTCCAGGTCGACCAGCACGACGCGCCCGTCGATGCGCCGCAGCCCTGGCACGCCTTCGATCCGCGCGCCCACCCGGACGGTGCCGAGGCACAGTGCCGCGTCCCGTTTCACCGGGCCGCCGATGAAGAGTGTGCGCGGCGCCGCGACCGCGTCCGTCCAGTGGGGTAGCACGTCGTGCACCGCCGTATCGCTCGGACGGTTGAGCACGACCCCGAGACTGCCCGCGTCGTTGTGCTCGATGATGTAGACGACGGTGCGCCGGAAGGTGGGTTCGACCAACTCGGTGGCCGACACCAGCAGCGTCCCGGCACGGACGACCTGCTCGCCGGGCCGGAAATCGCGCCGCCTGCGGTCGCCGTGTCCGCCGCGAGTCTTCCGATCATCCGGGTCTTCTGCGCGTGCCACTCCGACATCATCTCAGCTGTTCGCCCACAATGCGCCTTCTGCGGGCCACTTCTGTCTTCCGGATTTGCCGGGCGGCCATCGGCCCGCGGCCGGACGCCGCGTTGCGGTGCCGCCGCGACACCGTAGAGTCCAAGGTCATGGAACCGCCGGAGGTGCGCCTCGAGAACAGCGACACCGTGTACGACTTCTACCGAGATCATCGCCAGAACCGGCTGAAAGCGTGGGGTGCGTACGCCATCCTCGGCCGCCGCTACCATCCCCGGGTCAGCTACGCCGAAGGGGCGCGCGAAGCGCTCCGCGCGGTGATCGAACAGGGTCGGCCGCTGCTGATCGCGATCAACCACCTATCCGAGAACGATCCCTACACCGTCGCCGCGGCGGCCTGGCGCAGCGGCCTGCGGCGGGTGATCGGGCGGGTGCGCGTGCTGGCCAAGGACGAGCTGTTCGTCGACCCCGACCAGCGCCGCAAGATCGACATGATGGGCGGCATCCCGGTGTTCCGCGGCAAGGACCACGGCATCCGCGCGGTGAACGCGGCCGGCCAGCGCATGATGGACATCTGCGCGGAGCGGATGGCTCGCGGCGACGGCATCGCGGTGTTCCCCGAGGGCACCTGCAACGACATCGACCCCACCCAGGTGCAGGCTGTGGGCAGCGGCATCGGGCACATCGCGTTCCGCGCGATGAAACTCGGCGCCGAGCCCGCGCTGCTGTCCATGGGGCTGAGCTACGGGCCGCGCCAGGACCCGGCGGTGCAGCCGACGAAGGAGGAGGCCAAATCGGCCAGCTTCTACTTCGGCGTTCCGGTGCTCGACCTACCCGCCCGGCCCGGTGACATCGCCCGATTGGTGCGCAAGGACCTGCAAGCGGCGCTCGACGGCGCGGTCGGCGCGTACTGAGCGGTCATGCCTACGCCTCGCTGGCGCTCGGCTCCGTCATGACCGCACCGGCGGCTGTGTCGATGGTTCGCTCGCTGCGCTCGCTCACTGGGGCAGGTTCAGCCGGTCGCGCGCCCAGTGCGGCACCATCACGAGGTATTCCGGGCGGGTCTCGATGAAGTGGTGGACCGTGCGGCACATGGGCAGCGCGCCGAGCTTGTCGTCGCGGGTGCTGTTCAGTGCGGTCTCGACCAACAGCCGCGCGTAGCCCTGGCCCTCGTACCGCGGATAGATCTCGGTGTGCACGAACGCGCGTTCGGAGGCCGTGTCCTGGTATTCGGCATAGCCGGCGATCGCACCGTCGACGTAGATCTCGAAACGTTCCAGTGCGGTGTTGTTGCTGACCTCGGTCGACATGGCTCGACGCTACTCTGTGCACCGCGATCGGGGTAAACCACATGCTCGACCGGACCAAATCCCGCCACCGACTTGTCTGTCCCGGCAGGCCTGCGCAGAATGCTCTTGGTCGCCAGCCGGTTCACGCGCGAGCGCGGCGGGCCAGGGGAGGTACGGAACATGATGCGGACACTGCGGGTTTCCCGGGTCGCGGCCACCGTCGCCGCCGCGGCTCTGCTCGGCGGATCGATCGTCACCGGCCTCGCGAATGCCGCGCCGGGTGTCGTGTTCGGCGCGTGCCCGGACGGGTCCGTCACCGCCGACCGCGGCGTGCAGTGCGTCGTCGTCCGCGTTCCGATGGATTACGCCGAGCCGAACGGGCCGACGATCGAGGTGACCGTCAGCCGGATCGCGGCGACCGACACGCGAGAAGGCGTCCTGTTCGCCAATCCCGGCGGCCCCGGCGCCGACGCGCTGGACTACTGGGCGCGCCGGTCGGAGGCGTTCCCCGCCGAACTCGCCGCACACTATGACCGGATCGCGGTCCAGCCGCGCGGGCTGCGCTGGGCCACACCGCTGGAATGCGGGACAGGCACGAAAACCGCTGATGGGGAACAGGTCTCGCTGGGCGGCGGCAACCGCGACGCCATCAAGAAGGCTTGCGACGCCGCGCAGCCCGGCTATCTGGACACCATCACCACCGAGAACACCGCACGCGATCTCGACGCCGTGCGTGCCGCGCTCGGGCTGGAGCGGATCAGCTACTTCGGCACGTCCTACGGCACCTACCTCGGCGCGGTGTACGCGACCTTGTTCGGCGATCGGGTGGAGCGAATGATCCTGGACTCCAACGTCAACCCGGACTGGGTGTGGACCGAGGAGTTCGCCCAGCAGCAGGTGGCGGGCAAACAGCGCCTCGACGATCTGTTCGCCTGGATCGCCGAGCACAACGCCGAGTACCGCCTCGGCGACACCGCCCTGCAGGTCTACCGGACGTGGGTCCAGCTGGCGGCCGCCCAGGGCGGCGGCTGGTACGCCAACCTGACGCCGCCGCCAGCGAGCCTCGCCGACCTGCCCGGTGCGCTGCCCGAGCCGCTGGCCGAGATCGCCAGGGGCGGCTACGACGGCAGCGTCGAGCAACTGGGCAAATTGCAGAACCTGCTGCGCACCTTGGTGACCGGTGGCGTCTCCGCGCAGGTGCCGTTGCTCGGGGCCACCACGGTGGCCACCTACACCCGCGCGTTCTGGCCGACCTTCGCCCGCGCGATGGCCGACGCCGCAGCCGATCCGGCGAACGTGCAGCGACTGCGTGCCATCGAGGGGGCGACCGCGACCGACTCCACCGGGCGGTTCGTGTTCAGCGCGATCACCTGCAACGAGAACGCCGTGCCCGGCAGGCCGGAACTGCTCGGTTCGGCGGTCGGCACCATCGTTTCCGGCGGCAACGCCATGGACGCACGCGCCGACTTGGTCCGCTCCGGAATGGCCTGTGGTTCCTGGAAGCCCGTGACGAAGCCGGTGCCGATCACCGGGGCGGGTCTGCGCACTCCGCCGCTGGTGCTGCAAAGCCGCCACGACGCGCTGACCAAATACGAAGGCGGCCCGGCCATGGCCAAGGCGCTGGGTGGGGCGCTGGTCACCGTCGAGGGCGGCGATCACGGCACGTTCGGTCGCGGCAATCCCGCGGTAGACGAGGCCGTGCTCACCTATTTGCGGACCGGGAAGGTCACCATCACACAGGCGGACCAGGCTCCGCTGCCGGGCAACTGAGCGCACCGAGCGGTGCTGCTCCGGTCTCTTTCTCCGGGGATCCTGGCGTTCCCATTGGCTCCGAAGAGCCCTCGACCTCAGTCATGCTGCCGGGACGTGCCAGGGCAAGGTCCAGCGCGCCGGATAAGCGGCTGCCTTGCCTTCACTCGGTCCGGCATGGGGCGCGCTGGTCGACGAGGTCGGCACGATGACCCGATGCCCGGCAGGCGCGTCGAACTCGAGCCTGCGCCGTTGTGGGCGCGGGATCGATCGATTCGGCCCCGGACGCGCTTCGGTGCGGGTGTGGGGTTGTGGACGCCGGACGTGACACCGTGGGTGTCGTCGGTCGCGCCGATCCCGATGCCGGGCGGCGGACGAGTCGTGGTGCGCCTGACCCGGTCGGGTCCGAGAATGTGGGGATGGCATCGGTATCCACTCCTCGGGTGATTCTCGCTCCCGACAAGTTCAAGGGATCGCTTTCCGCGCCGAAGGTGGCGGCGGCCCTGGCCGCGGGATTGACGCGGGGCGCGCCGGATGTCGATGCTCGGCTCGTTCCGGTCGCCGATGGTGGTGACGGCACGGTCGAGGCGTTCGTCGCCGCGGGTTGGACGCGCGTGGAGTTGACGGCGCCGGGACCGACCGGTGTGCCCCGTCGTGCCGCCTACGCCCGGCACGGGTCGCGGGCCGTCGTCGAACTGGCGGCGGTTGTCGGTCTGTCGGCCATGCCCGAGGGGCGGCTCGATCCGCTCGGCGCGAGCACGTACGGGTTGGGCGTGGTCCTGGCGCATGCCATGGACCATGGTGTGACCGACATCGTGCTCGGTCTCGGCGGCAGCGCCTCCACCGACGGAGGCGCGGGCATGCTGCGGGCGCTGGGCGCGCGCGTCCTGGACGCCGACGGGCGGGAATTGCCTACCGGCGGAGCCGCTTTGGCAAGCGCCACCGAATTGGATCGTTCCGCTCTGCACCCTGGCATCACCGCCACGACATTCACGCTGGCCTGCGACGTCGACAACCCGCTGCTCGGGCCGCACGGTGCGGTCGCGGTATACGCGCCGCAGAAAGGCGCGGGTCCGGCGGAGTCGGAGATGCTCGAATCCGCGCTCGCCACGTGGGCGTCCGTCGCCGGTCCTGACTTCGCAAACCATCCCGGTGCGGGCGCCGCGGGCGGCACCGGTTTCGGAGCGCTGGCCGTGCTGGGTGCGCGGGTACGCAGCGGCATCGAGGTCGTGCTCGAACTCCTCGAATTCCGCGACCTACTCGCCACCGCCACCCTCGTCGTCACCGGCGAAGGCTCGCTCGATCGACAGAGCTTGCACGGCAAGGCTCCCGTCGGCGTGTGCGCGGTGGCTCGCGAGGCGGGTGTTCCAGTGATCGCCGTGGTCGGCCGCACTCTCCTCGCGCCCGACGAGATTCGGGCCGCGGGCTTCGCCGACTGCTATGCGCTGGCCGACGTGGAACCCGACCCGGCACGCTGTATGACCGACGCGGCGTCGCTGCTCGAAGGCGTCGGCGCGCGTATCGCCGCCGAGCAGCTGACCTAACTCGCGGACGCCAACAGGTTCGCGGTCAGTTCGCGGCGGTGCCGGTCGCCCCACTCCTCGAGCGGGCGCAGGGCGACGGCGAGTTCCTCACCGAGCGGGGTGAGCGAATATTCCACCCGCGGCGGGACTTCGGGATAGACCTCGCGGTGCACCACGCCGCTGGCTTCGAGCTGGCGCAGATTCTCGGCGAGCACCTTCTCGCTGACCCCGGTGAGGAGCCTGCGGATCTGGCCGAATCGCCGCGGGCCCGTCCCGAGCACCCACATCAGGTGCAGTTTCCACTTCCCGCCGACGACATCGATGGCGACCGTCATGCCACACACATCGTGATCCGCGTCACTGCTCACGTCCACCGCGCTCCTCTGACCTGTTTTCGAACCTCGAGGTAAGCAACCGCACCCGCACGTTCGGTCTTCCCGACTCTACCTGCGGGAACGACGATGAATTCCGGCGCCGACAGCAATGCGAACGACAACCGAAGGGACACATCATGTCCGAGCAGACCACCACACGCGCCGTCTCCGTCATCGGGCTGGGTCCGATGGGCCAGGCGATGGTCCGGGCTTTCCTGGACGCAGGCGTGGAGGTGACAGTGTGGAACCGCAGCCCCGAGAAGGTGGACGCCATGGTCGAACTGGGCGCGAAACGCGCCGCGACCGTCGCCGACGCGCTCGACGCCAACGAGGTCACCGTGCTCAGCCTGACCCACTACGCGGCCATGTACGACGTGCTCGGTCCGGCGACCGATCACCTGAACGGCAAGGTGATCGCGAACCTGTCCTCGGATTCGCCGGAGAAGGCCCGCAAGGGCGCGGAGTGGGTTCGCTCGCACGGCGCGCGGTTCCTCTCCGGCGGCGTCATGTCGGCCGGGGACAACATCACGCATCCGGCGTCGTACATCTTCTACAGCGGCCCGCGGGAGGTCTTCGACGCCCACGCCGAGCTGCTGCGCCCGTTGAGCCCGCAGGAGTACCTCGGCGCCGACGACGGCCTGGCGCAGGTCTTCTATCAGGGGCTGCTGACCATCTTCCATCCGTGGCTGCTCGCCTTCGACCAGGCGACCGCGATGATCGATCGCTCCGGCCACGACATCGCCGCGTTCGTCCCGTTCGCGATCCGTTCGGCCGCCGCGTTCCCGTATTTCATGGAGGAGTTCTCGGTCGCCAACCAGAACGGCGGATGGGCCACCCTTGCCAGCCTGAAGATGATGGACGCGGGCGCCCAGCACGTCATCGATGCGAGCGAGGAGGTCGGCGTCGACGCGACGCTCTCGCACACCTCCCAATCCTTCTGGCGCAAGGCGGTCGCCGCCAGCGAGCAGGCGGGCAAGGCGGTTTCCACCTACGCGCTGATGCGCGGCGACGCCTGATGCCCGCGGACGGGTAGGCCGCGCCCCACCCCGCAGAGTCGGCCGCGCCTGCACCGTCCTCCCCGCCTACTCCGGCGTCCACGCCTACCCCGCCTCCCGGTCCGCCATGTCCGCCGCGCCGATGTGAAGCGAAAGAGAGAGCAGTGCTCTTGACTTCACCGCGGCAAACGTGGAACACTTCTCGCTATAGAGAGCAGTGCTCGCAAACGAGGAGTAGGAACTATGGACCACAGCACCCGCTACATCGGACCCGCCGGACTGGATTTGGTCCTCAACCGGATCTTCGATCTGCTGCCCAAGCTGGGCATCAGCGTGATGGGTTCGCGGCTGCTCGCGGTGCGCGGGCGCAAGAGCGGTGAGTGGCGGACCACGATGGTCAATCTGCTGGTGCGCGAGGACGGCGAGCGCTTCCTGGTGGCGCCGCGCGGGCACACGCAGTGGGTGCGCAACCTGCGGGTCGCGGGCGGGGGCGAGCTGCGGCTCGGTCGCAAGGTGGAGGCGTTCACCGCCACGGAGGTGGCCGACGCCGACAAGGTGCCGCTGCTGCGCCTGTACCTGCAGAAGTGGGGCTGGGAGGTCGGCAAGTTCTTCGAGGGCGTGACCAAAGACGCCACCGACGCGGAACTCGCCGCCATCGCGCCCGGGTTTCCGGTTTTCCAGCTCGCCAAGTGAGCCGAACCCGCGCGCGGAGCCGGTTCGATCAGGCCGAGCGCGCCAGGAATTCGATCGCGGCGGCGTAGCCCTGGATCCCCATGCCCGCGACCACGGCGGTGGCGATCGGAGAGATGTACGAGTGGTGCCGGAACTCCTCACGCGCGTGCACATTGCTGATGTGCACCTCGACGATGGGGAGTTCCGGAATCACCAACGCGTCCCGCAAAGCCACCGACGTATGGGTCAGTCCGCCGGGATTGATCACGATGCCCGACTCGGCGCCGCGCGCCTGATGGATGCGATCGATGAGAGCGCCCTCGGAATTGGACTGGAAGGCGACGACCTCCCGGTCGAACTTCGCCGCGGTCCGCTTGCACAGTTCCACCACGTCGTCCAAGGTCGCCGACCCGTACACCTCTGGTTGCCGGGTGCCGAGCATGTTCAGATTCGGGCCGTTGAGGACGAGGATCGGGCCCGGCGTCGCGCCGACGGTCTCAGCCATGCACGCAACAGTAGACCCGACCCGGCATGGGCGGAGGGCGCGGCTACAGCCCCTGCGGTCCTTCCGAGCGCAGGTCGTCGACCTTGCGCATCGCGACGCGCAGTTCCTCCAGCCACGCTTCCGCGTGCTTGCCCGCCAGCTTCACCGTCCAGGCCAGCGCGTCGGCGCGGGAACGGGCCACGCCCGCGTCGACCAGGGTGTCGAGCACCTTGCGTTCCGGCTGACGCAGCCGGGTCATGACGGGAACGGCCAGGTGGGTGAACATGATCCGCTCCCCGTCCACCGATACGCCCCAGGCGACGCTGCGCCGGTAGCGGTGCTGCGCTTCGTTCGCGATCTGCATGCGAGCGGGGCGGGTCGACTCGCGGAACCGGGCCACGGCGCCCTCTTTGGTCGCGCGCGGAACTTCGTCGGTCTGCGCCTCGGCGTCGTCGTCCTGCCGCTTCTCCGGCTGCGGGATCGGCAGCTCACCGATGACGACGATCTCGTCCCGGTCCACCTCGATCACCGGCGGGCCGGTGAACCAGTCGCTTGGCAACCTTCCGGCGAACCAATCCGGCACGTCCGCCGGGTCCGGCAGGTCCGCCTGCTGCCAGCCGCCCGGTCGTCCGAAACCGCGCCCGCGGTGTGTGTTTCTCATGGGACAGTCACCTACTTACTGTGGTGCTCGACTTTCATTGATTACAAGATTACTTCGCAATCGCGCACAGGGGTTCCGCTCTGTGCGAACAGGGGCCCGCGCGCTTCGATCGGGGCGCGGAGGGGTATTTATTGATCCGAAACGTCCGGTACGGCGGTAACCGCACGGCTTTTGATGAAGGCCGGTACGGTAGCGGCGCCGGTTTGCCTTCGTGCGGCTGGGCGATGATCATGAAAGGCCCCCCGAGATGCGAGATCCCGGGGCAAAATTGGGATGCTGAGCATGGGTAACGTCCGCGCTACGGAGGCATCGCGGTCTGGTCTTTTTCGGGTACGGTGGTCTTGTTACTGGAGTGACAAGAGTGAAGAGTGGGCGACATGGATGTGTGGGGATCCCGCCGCTTTCGCGTTCGGGGCGCAATGGCACTCATGGCGGTGGCATCGCTCGCGCTCGCGATCGGGTCGTGTGGGATACACGAGAAGCAGAATGAAGCCGAGGTAGTCGTACAGCGCTTCACGGATCTGCTCGACGATCAGGACTACGCCAAGGCGGCGGACCTGACGTCGTACCCCACTGCGGCTTCGGCAACGATGAAGCAAATGTTCGAGGGGCTCCAGCCCGGCAAGGTCGACTACCGCAAGACCCAGTTCATCGGTCTGGACGCGCAGTCGGCGATCTTCAGCATGGACGTCGAGTGGAGCTTCGGCGAGAAGAAGACCTGGAACTACAGCCTGCAGGGCAACGTGCGCAAGCTGGCCATCGGCTGGCGGATCTCCTGGGAGCCCGCGGTCGTCATGCCGCAGCTGGCGCACAACCGGATGGTCCGGCTGGTGCGGACGCTGCCCTCGCCTGCCCCCCGGGTCAACGACATCGTCGGTGAGCCGTTGATGACCGAGCAGGTCATCAACGTCATCAAGCTGGATCCCGCGAAGATGCCCGACCCGGTGGCCTCGACCGACGCACTGGCCAAGGCCATCGAGCCGGTCGCGCCGCTGATCACCGGGCCGTCGCTGATGCAGCAGCTGGCCAGCTCGCAGGGCAAGCCGATCATCGCGGTGAACCTGCGCGAGGGTGACTTCGCCATCCTGGAACCGCGCATGGCGCCGATTCCCGGCGTGGTGATGGAGAAGCAGCCGCGGCTGATCTCCGCCGACCGCAGGGTCTGGTCGCCGATGCTGGACGCGTTGCGCAAAGTGCAGCAGGAAAGCCAGGAGGCGCACTCGGGCTGGGGTGTCCAGCTATTCGAGCGGGACGGCCGGTTCATCACACAGCTCGCCGGGCAGCAGGGGCCGCCGGGACCGGACATCGCGGGCACCATGGACCAGCGCTTGCAGCGCGCCGCCGAGGACGCGGTGGTCAGCGTGGGCACGCCCGCCTCGATCGTGGCGATCCAGCCGTCCAGCGGAGCGGTGGTCGCGGTCGCGCAGAACAGCTACGCCAGCGAGCACGGCCCCGTGGCGTTCACGGGGTTGTATCCGGTCGGCGGCGCGATGGAACTGTTCCGCACGGTCGCGGCGGTGGCCAAGGGCAAGGCGCCGCACGAGGTCTCGGTGCAGGACGCGGCCGAGGCGGCGACCGCGCTCGGCGTCGGCATCGACTTCAAGGTGCCCGGCTTGGACGAGGTGACCGGTCGGCTGGCCGTGGCCGGCCGCAGCGCCGAGCAGGTCTCCCAGGGCGCCGGTTCGGACGCGGTGCTGGCCAGCCCGTTCGGCATGGCGATCGCCGCCGCCACGATCGCGCGCGGCTCGGTGCCGCCGCCGATGATCGAGGTCGCCCGGCCGAGCACCACCGACGCCCAGCTGGCTCCGCTGTCGCCGGAGACCACCGATCGGCTGCGCGGCCTGCTGCGCGACGCCACGAACGCGCCGGAGCTGGCAAGCGTGCGCCGCTACCGGGACGTCAACGCGTTCGCCGCGATCGCCGGACGGGACGGATGGCTGATCGGGGGCATGGGCGATCTGGTCTTCGCCGTGCACATCAAGGACGTGGACAGCAGGGACGCGACCGCGCGAATGGCGGCCAGGATGCTACAGGCGCTGGCGACCCCGGAACCGTGATCGCAGGGCGCCGAACGCGGCGCGCCACCCGAGCAGGAACAGCGCGAGCACGGTGCCCGCGACCAGCACGAAGCTGACCGCCGTGCCCTGACCGCTGACCACGCGCAGCAGCATCCCGCCGACCAGGGTGCCGATCCAGACCACGACACCGGTGGGCCACAGGGCCGTGCCGTCGAACCGGGCTTCGTCGGCCCCGCGCCGCCATCGGCCGGACGCGGCGATCAGCCAGCCCGCGGCCAGTCCGGTGGCGAACGGCCAGAGGGTCCGCAGCAGTCCGGCGAGCACGGCTTCGTCGTGGCTGCGCCTGCCGATCGCGCAGAAGACGACGACGAGCAGCGCATCCGTGACCAGCGGCAGCAGTTTCCTCACGCGGGCAAGCGTAGTGCGGCCACAGCTGCTCACAGCCGCCGCTGCTCGAATTCCTTCTCGAACTCCGCGTCCTCGGCCTGCCGGGTGCGGAACAGGAACAGGAACACGATCCAGCCGGCGATGGCGACCAGGATGAAGCTCACCATCCGGTAGACGAACGCCGCGGCGACCGCCTGCGCGGCGGGCAGGCCCGCGGCGGCGGTGAGACCGTAGATCAGCGTCGCGTCCACGTAGACGATGCCGCCGGGTGCGAACGGGATCGACCCGACCGCCTTGCCGACGGCGAACGCGAGCAGCAGACCCGCGATCCGCGGATCGGCGCCGACCGCGTAACAGGCCGCGCCCAGGCAGGCCACGTCGGCGAACCGATGGACCAGCGCCCACACCGCCACCAGGACGCCGTCGCGCTTGCCGAGATCCACCGACTCCAGCTGGTCGAGCACCTCGGCGATCTTGTTCGTGCCCTGGTCCTGCGGGCGCTTGCGCAGCCGATTGACCAGCGCGAGCTGCCTGCGCAGCAGCGATTCGAGCGAACCGGGATTGCGCGAGACGTAATTGCCCGCCCACACCAGCGCCACGACGGCGGCCAGCGAGAGGATCAGCTTCAGCGGGCCGACGGTCCCGCCCGCGAGCAGCGTGCCGCCGACGCCGAGCAACGCCAGCCCCACCGCGGCGACCACACCGGAGAACACCAGTTGCCAGGAGGCCACGATCGGACTCGCGCCCCAGCGCCTGGTCTGCCGATAGGTGAACGCGGTGGAGAACACCTGGCCCGCGGGCAGGGTGACCGACATGGCGGTCGCGCCGTAGACGACCGCGACGGACTTCCGCTGACTCACCGCCACCCCGCCCGCGCTGAGCAGCTGTTTCTGCACCCTGGCGAAACCGCTCATGGATACCGCCTGCAGCCAGATCGCGGCCGCGAGCCAGCCCCAGTGGATCTCGGTGAGTTTGCGCCAGGATTCGTGCAGGCGGGGCCACAGATACACGCTCTCGGCGATCAGCAAGGCCAGCAGGGCGGCTCCGAGCACCCATTTCAGCCACCGGAATCGGCCACGGCGGGCATCCGCCGTGGGCGGCGGCGCAGGTTCTCCTGCCCGTTCCCCGTTGGCCGTCACGCGGTCAGCCTAACGAACGCGCCGTTTCGACATCGGTACCCTCGGGCGCGTCGTCGGCCCGTTCCCGTGGCCAGGCCAGGAGCGTTTTCCTGCGTCTGCCGCGCAGCTGTACCTCGTCGCCGGTTTCCCACTGCTCCTGCTCGCTTTCCTCGGCGAAATACAGCGCGCTGCCCGACGCCAGCGTCCGGCCGGGCCGTTCTTTGGCCAGTTCGGTCAGCCGGGACGCCTCGTTGACCGGGTCTCCGATCACCGTGTATTCGAAGCGGTTCGCGGCACCGATATTCCCCGCGACGGCCAGACCCGCGGAAACGCCGATTCCGATGTCGAGGCCGGGAACCTCGCGCAGGGTCTCGCGCAGTTCCCGGGCGGCGGCGAGGGCGGCGGTCGGCGCGTCCGGCCGATCCAGCGGCGCGCCGAAGATGGCCAGCGCCGCGTCGCCGACGAATTTGTTCACGAAACCGTGGTGGCGGTCGATCACGTCCACCACGATCCGGAAGAACTCGTTGAGCAGGCTCACCACCTCGGTGGGCGGGCGCTCGGCCGCGGTCGCCGTCGAGCCGACCATGTCGACGAACAGCACCGCGACGAACCGGGTCTCGCCGCCGAGTTCGGTGCCGTAGTCCAGCGCCCGCTGGGCCACGTCCTCGCCGACGTGCTGGCCGAACAGTTCTTGCAGCTGGCGGCGCTTGGCGGCCTCCTCCATCATCCGGTTGAAGCCGACCTGCAGCAGCCCGATGACGCTGCCGTCGAAGACCTCGACCTGAACGTCGCGCGCGCCCGCCTGCACCCGGTCGATGGCTTGGCTGAGCTGGCGCACCGGGTCGGAGATGCTGGAACCGGTGAGCATGGACAGCGCGAGCGCCTGCATGATCACCACGCCGCACAGCAGCAGGATGGACAGCGCGAGCGACTGCGCAGAGAACTTCACATCCGAGGAGATCTGGGTGACGCACAGCAGCACGATCGCGATGGTGGGGGCGAAGGTGCCCAGCCCCCAGGTCATCGCCATCCTGGTGCCGATGCCGGGGGTCAGGGTGTGGTCGAAGGTCCCCTCGGTCAGCGCCTGGGCCGCGACCGGCCGCAGGATGCGTTCGCCCAGCATGTAGGTGAACCCGAACACGAAGGTCGCGGCCATGCATTCGGTGACGACGACCGCGCCGGCCAGCGCCGGGGTGTCCCTGATGATCAGTGCGGCGAGGACGGCTCCGCCGATGAACCACAGCGCGAGATGCAGGATCGCCTGACGCAGCGGGGCGTGCAGCGCGGCCATCTGCTCTTGCCTGCTGGGCGGTCCGCCGCGCATCTGCCAGCGCATCACCGGCCGCAGCATCAGAGCGGAGGCGGCCACGCTGAGCAGGCCGCCGGTCAGGAAGACCAGGGCCGGGATCAGCAGGCCGGTGCGCCTGACACCGGAGGGCTCACCCTCCGGGACGGGTAGCCCGTACTGGATGAACGCCCATACCAGAACCGCGCCGAAAGCGTTCGCCAGCAGCATCGATGTCAGGTACAGCGGCCAGCGCGTTCGCATGGTCTGTTTGACCGCTTCCAAGGGCGCCGACACCAGACCAATCTAGCGTTTCGACAAGACGGCATGTCCGGGTGCCGACGGGCAGGGCGGACGACCGACTACGTCCGAGGTGTGCGCATTAGGCTCACGGAGGTGACCGAGCCGAAGTCGAGTCCAGAGCGGAAAATCACCCTGTCGCGGCCCGCGGCGGAGACGGTGCATCCGGTGGTGCGGGTCGCCGCGGAGTGGGGCTGGCGGCTGCTGGTGCTGTTCGCGCTGGCGATCGCGATCACGGCGATCGTGCAGAAATTGGCCACGGTGGTCATTCCGCTCGCCATCGCGCTGCTCGCGGCGGCGCTGCTGGCGCCGCTGGTGGACTGGATGCAGCGACTGGGGATACCGCGCGCGCTGGGCGTCTTCGTCGCGCTGGTCGGGTCGCTGGGTGTGGTCGCTGGCATCATGACGTTCGTCGTCGAGCAGTTCGTCGCCGGTGTGCCGCAGCTGTCGGCCAAGTTCACCGACAGCATCCATCAGATCCAGGACTGGCTGATCAATGGACGGCTGCACCTGAGCAACGAGCAGATCCGCAACGCGGGCGACGCCATCGTCAAGGCCATCCAGTCCAATCAGGACAGCCTGACCAGCGGGGCGCTCACCACCGCGACCGTCATCGGCGAGTTGCTCACCGGTACCTTCCTGACCTTGTTCATCCTGATCTTCTTCCTCTACGGCGGGGATCAGATCTGGGATTTCGTCACCAGGATCGTGCCGACCGAGCACCGCGAGCGGGTGCGCACCGCGGGGCAACTCGGGTTCGGCACGCTGGTCGGGTTCGTCCGCGCGACCGTGGTGGTCGCCGCGGTGGACGCCATCGGCATCGGCGCCGGATTGGCGATCCTCGGGGTGCCGCTGGCGCTTCCGCTGGCCTCCCTGGTGTTCATCGGCGCGTTCATCCCGATCATCGGCGCGTTTCTCGCCGGATTCATCGCGGTGTTCATCGCGCTGGTCACCAAGGGGCTGGTCACCGCCCTGATCGTGCTCGGCATCATCATCGCGGTGATGCAGCTGGAGGGCCATGTGCTGCAACCGCTGCTGCTCGGCCGCGCGGTGAGCATCCATCCCCTCGCGGTGGTGCTGGCCATCACCGCGGGGGTGGTGATCGGCGGGATAGCCGGGGGTCTGCTCGCGGTGCCGTTCGTCGCGGTGATGAACACCGCCATCCGGTCGCTGCTGGAAGGGCCGGAGGAGCTGTTCGAGGAGCTGCGGACCGGCGAGGACCATCGCAGGTTGTATTCGGCCGAACCGGACCGGCCCGATCCCAGCCGGTTCGACGTGGCGGCGACCCTGGTCGAGGCGGCGCACCGGCAGGCGGCGCAGCGGAAAACCGTGGAACAGGACGCGGGGAAAGCGGGCGGGGAGGAAACGGCGGAACGGGCAGGCACGGCGAGGCAACGGGCGGAATCCGATGCGGGCGCGGAATCCGATGACGGCGCGGCGAACACCTGAGTTGCGCTCGGCCGACGTGGCGACCACGCCGCTGTGGCGGGCCGCCCAGGCGCTGCGGCTGGTCACGCTGCTGTACGCGGTCGGTCAGCAGATCGCCTCCGTGCCGTACTACAGCAACCAGCGGTTGAGCTGGGTGCTCATCGCGCTGATGGCCGTGTGGTCGGGGGCTTCGGCGATCATGTTGTCGCAGTGGCAGTTCCCCGGCGTCGCGCGCTTGCGCACCTGGGTGGTGATCGGCGATCACGTGGTGGTGATCGGTCTGATGGCCGCCACCAGGCTGGTCGCCGACTACGGCTGGTACCACGGACACCAGACGCTGCCGACCACGCTGTGGGCCACCAACGCGGTGATCGGCGCGGCGATCCTGCGCGGACCGATCGCGGGCGTGCTGTCCGGCGCGCTGATCGCCGCGGTGTCGCTGACCGTGCGCGACCAGTGGGGCGAGGACGTGTGGACAGATGCGACGGTGCCGGTGCTCGTCTCGGTGGGCCTTGCCTTGGGGCTGGCCGCCAACACCGCGCGCCGCGCACAGGATCAACTCGAGCGCGCGGTGCGCCTGACCGCGGCCGCCGAGGAGCGCGAACGTCTTTCCCGCGAGGTGCACGACGGTGTGTTGCAGGTCCTCAGCTACATCAAGCGCCGCGGCAGCGAGATCGGCGGTCCCACCGGGGAACTGGCGCGGCGCGCCGGTGAGCAGGAGATCGCGCTGCGGGTGCTGATCTCCGAGCAGGGCGATCGCCGAGACGAAGGCGGAGCCGAGGTGGACCTGCGTCCGCTGCTCACCGCGCAGTCCACGCCGAAGGTGTCGGTGTCGACGCCGGGCGATCCGGTGCCGGTGGGGCGCTGGGTGGCGAACGAGATCGCGGCGGCGGTGGCCACGGCGCTGTCCAATGTGGAGCTGCACGCCGGACCGGATGCGAAAGCATATGTGCTGCTGGAGGACACCGGCGACGAACTGGTGGTCAGTGTGCGCGACGATGGTGTCGGCATCCCGCCGGGCCGGTTGGCCGAGGCGGAAGCCGAAGGGCGGATGGGGGTCTCGCGGTCGATCGTCGGGCGGATCGCGGCGCTCGGCGGCAGCGCGGACCTGCTCACCGAGATCGATGGCGGCGTCGGGTTCGGCACGGAATGGGAATTCCGGGTGCCGAGATGAGGGAAGACGGGAGGCGCGGATGGCGGACCAGGAGGCCGGGACCATTTCGGTGATGGTGGTGGACGATCACCCGATGTGGCGGGACGGCGTCTCCCGCGATCTCACCGAGGCCGGATTCCACGTGGCGGCCACGGCCGACGGCGTCGGCGCGGCGACCAGGCGGGCCGCGGCCGTGCAGCCGGACGTGGTGCTGATGGACATGCAGTTCCCCGACGGCAACGGGGCGCAGGCCACCGCCGAGGTGCTGCGCGTCTCCCCGGGGACCCGGGTGCTGGTGCTCTCGGCATCGGCCGAGCGCGACGACGTCCTGGACGCGATCAAGGCCGGGGCCTCGGGGTATCTGGTCAAGAGCGCGTCGGCGGCGGAGCTGATCGACGCCGTTCGCGCCACCGCAGCCGGTCAGGCGGTGTTCACGCCGGGCCTGGCGGGTCTGGTGCTCGGCGAGTACCGGCGTATGGCGACCGCTCCGGCCCAGCCCGACGAGCCGCATCGTCCCGCCCTCACCGAGCGGGAGACCGAGGTGCTGCGGATGGTGGCGAAAGGACTGTCCGCCAAGCAGATCGCGGCGCGGCTGGGCCTGAGCCATCGCACGGTGGAGAACCACGTGCAGGCGACGCTGCGCAAACTCCAGCTGGCGAACCGGGTCGAATTGACCCGATACGCCATCGAACAGGGACTCGAGTAGTCCGGGAAAGTACGGCGGAATCGGGGATCGCCCTGATGCGGCCGTGGCCGCGCGCTCGGTAATCTCGATTGCATGGTCGGCCCCGAATCGGTATCCAATGCGGTCGGCTCCGGTGGCGACAACCCGGCGGTGTACACGGTGGGTGACCGGGAACTGCGGGTGTCGGACGCGGAGCGCGAACACGTCGGACAGCTCCTGCAGCGCGCGGTCGGCTTGGGCATGCTCTCGCTCGGTGAGTTCACCGAGCGGATGGACACCGCGCTGGCCGCGAAGACACGCGGAGAACTGAACGCCGTGCTCATCGACCTGCCCGGCGTCCGCCTGATCGGCAGGCCCGCCGCACCGCCGTCGACCTTCGTGAACTCCTCGCCCGCCTTCGGCAAGCCGGTCCAGCCGGTGCCCGGCTCGAACACGGCGGGCACCGTGATCCGCTCGCGTCTGTCCGCGGTCAATCGCCGCGGCCCCTGGCAGGTGGCGCCCAGGCTGTATCTGAACAACTGGCTGTCCGGTGTGACGCTGGACTTCACCGAGGCCATCATGTCGACCCAGGTGGTCGAGATCCGCGTCGACGACTACTGCGGTTCGGTCACCCTGATCGTTCCGGCCGAGGCCACCGTCGACCTGAACGGGCTGGAACTGATCGGTTCCAGCGTGAACAACAAGGTCCGCACCGGACCGCCGCTCGGCCCGCTGCACCTGGTGGTGCACGGCCGGATGCGGCTGGGATCGGTCACCGCCAAGCATCCGTTCCTGGCGCACTGGCGCCGATTGACGGGGCGCTGAGCCGACGCGAAAGTCGAGGTGGCGGATGCGGATCGGGGAGCTTGCCGAGCGTACCGGCGTCAGTGAGCGGTCCCTGCGCTACTACGAGCAGCAGGGGCTATTGGCGTCCGATCGCACACCGGGCGGTCATCGCGACTATCCGGAGCGCGCGGTGGACCGGGTCATTCACATCCAGGAACTGCTCGCGGCGGGCATGACCAGCAAGAAGATCGCCCGGATCCTGCCGTGCATGCGGGATGCGGACGGCGGCCCCAACGAGTACGCGACCCCTGCGCTCGTCGCCGAGCTGCGGACCGAGCGGGAGCGGATCACCCGCACGATCAAAGATCTCGTGCGGTCGCGCGAGGTGCTGGACGAGGTGATCGACCGGGCGGCCGAGCGTCCGGCGACCTAGGTGTTGACCCCGATGCGGCGGGCGAACGCGCGCAGCGGCACCCGCCGGTCGTGGTCGAGCAGTTCGGACACGATATGCCGGGGCAGCGTCTGGTATTTCAGCCAGTCCGCTCCGCCCACCCGTTCCGCGGTCAGCAGCGCGTCCAGCGCGCGCTGGTGCTGGCCGGTGCGGGTCAGCGCGACCGCGGTGTCGGCCAGGTGGCGGGCCCGGGACGCCTGCGGGAGACTTCCGTTGACCGGCATGTCCTTGGCGGCGGCCAGCGCCTCCGGGTAACGCTCGGAGGAGACGTTCACGTCGACGGTTTGCATGACCACCTGCGAAGGGCCGAAATAGGTCTCGTAGTCCTGCCGATCCCCGCCGATCCGCAGCGCGACCTCGCTCGCGGTCTCGACCAGCGCCAACGCGCTCTGCACATCCTGCGCCCGGCCCGCGGCGGTCGCGCCCTGCAACACCAGCGAGCCGTAGGCGGACAGATGGGCGGGCGTGACGTCGCCGGAAGGCTCCAGATTCGCCGCCGCGTTCAGCGCGACACCGCGTGACTCGTCGTAGCGTCCCTGCACCAGCAACTGCCAGGCGACCGAGCCGCGGATGGTGGCCAGCAGCAGCGGGTCGTTGCCCAGCTCGGCGGCGCCGAGCGCTTGGCGGATCGCGAGGAACGCCGGATCGGTCTGGCCGAGATGCACCAGTGTGCAGCCGGTTACCCAGTACATCCTGGCCAGCAGCTCGTTGGCGGGCGCGACCGAACCGTTGCGGGCGGCGTGCACGGTGGCGCGCAGCTGGGTCAGTCCGGGCGGCAGGATGGAGGTCAGCAGCTCGTAGCGGCCCGACCAGTAGGCGCCCCAGGCGTACTCGACCGCTCGGCGACCGTCGTCGAGGCTGACCGCCTCTTCCTCCTTGGTCTCCCCGAGCAGGTCGTCGACCGGCGTCAGCGCGCGGCGGATGGCGACGATGCCCGCGTCCGGGTTGGCGGACGGCACGCCGTGGCGTTTGCCGATGAGATCGGCGATATCCACGTCCAGGGCGCGCGCGATCTTCTGCAAGCTGGCGATCGAGGCGGTCTGGCGGCCGCCCTGCTCGAGCTTGCGCACCAGATCCACGCTGACCCCGGCCTGGTCGGCGAGCTGGCGCTGGGTGAGCGCCTTCCCGCGGAACTGGCGGATCCGAACTCCGATCGACGATTCGTCCATGTACCCAAGTCCTTTTGTTAAATCTGGGTTTCAGGGTACGACGCTATGCCATCGAACTCGACCGAAGTGGGACATTGCGTACGACTAGTTGGCTGCTAGTTGGAATACCGTTGCCTTTCTGCAACTTTGACAGCAAAGGGCGGCGGCAATGATCACCATGCCGAACAACACCGTGCAGGCCGGACGCGCCGATCGCGCGTGCGGGCTCGATGCACAGACCACGCGACCGGCGCGCCACAGCACCACTCGATCGGCACGCCTGGTCAGCGCCCTACCCGCGTTCTCCCGGCGGCGGGTGCGCGACCGGCACGAGTTGCTATGCCGAATGTCCGTTGTCGTCAGCGGATCCGGCTTCTTCGGGGCGGGGTAGGGCCATGTTCGAGAGCTGTCATTCGCCCCACGAAGTCGCGCGCCTGCTGCGGCATACCTACGGGCTGCCGGTTCAGCTTCTCGCCGGACGCCCGATGATCACCACCGGTTCCATCATCGGCGCGATCGTCATGCCGCCGGAACTGGGCCGCAAGGTCCTGACCCAGCTGGAACGCCACCACACCGCACCCGTGATCGCCGATCCGGGCGAACGCAACTGGACCTTTCTCGTCACGCCACCCAGCCCCGCACGGCCCGTGGAGGTCCCGATCCGGCGCTGCCTCGCCGGTCACCAGGTCACCGTGGTCCCGGGCGGCCGGACCCTCCTGCTGCCCAGTTCCGACTCACCGCTCGGCTGGCATTGGGCCGGTGAGCCCGCGCCCGGCGTGCTGCGGATGCCGCCGCGTTCCGCGGTGATCGAAGCCGTGCACGAGGTCATCGGCCTGCGTGCCTACTGACCATCTGGCGAAGACCGGCCCTCACTCGTCTGCCCGGGTGGGGGCCGGTCGTGTGTGGTGCGCCCGCGGCACCGGCGATCCGGCGACGATCAGGTAGATCTCGGCTGTCTACAGGGGTTACTACTCATGCCTGCGCGCGTGGTGGGAACGAGCATGAAGGCATGACTACCTCTCTCGATCCGGCGCTGCTCGCGCGGCTGTCCGGCGAGTTCACCACGCTGGGAACGCGGCTCGGTGTGCTCGGGCGTGATCTGGAACTGCTGCGCGAGCAGGTCGCCGCGGATTCTGCCGCAGGTGAGGGGGTTACCGGGGAGCTGGGGCGCACGCCATCCGTCGTCCAAGGAACAGCTTCGGAGGTTCCAGACACCCATCCGCGGGAGGCGCTGATCGAGCCGATGCCCGGTCGACCGACGACGTCTGGTGCGCCCAATGCGGTGGCATCGGCCACGCCGCCTTGGCCCGGTCCTTCTTCGGTGGCTGGTGCGCCGATTCCCGCGCCGCCGCCCCCGTATGCTCCTCGTTTCGCCCCGCCCGGCGGGGCATGGGGTGGCGGCGCGCCCTGGCCGCCGAACGCGCGGGGGCCGATGCCGGGAGTCGCGCCGCCCGTCCCACCGCGCGCTGGGCCGCGAGTGCCGCACACGCCATGGTGGCAGCGGGACGGGGTGATCAGCCGGATCCTGGCGTTGGCCGGTGTCGCGGTGACGCTGATCGGCGTCGCGATGTTGCTGGTGCTGGCCGCGCAGGCGGGATTCTTCGGGCCGGTGCCCAGGGTTGTCGCAGGTGCTGTGTTCTCGGCGGCGCTGGTGGGCGCGGGCGTGCGGGTCTTCGGGCAGACCGGAGGACGGGTCGGCGGGATCGCCTTGGCGGCCACCGGCATCGCCGGTGCTTACCTCGACGTGGTCGCGGTCACCGCGATCTACCACTGGCTGCATCCGGTGCTCGGACTCGCGGTCGCCTTCGGTGTCGCCGCCGCCGGCGTCGGTCTCGCGATGCGGTGGCGGTCGCAGCCGTTGGCCGTGCTCGTGGTGCTCGCCGTTGCCGCGCTGTCGCCGGTGCTGACCAGCCGCCTGGTACTGCTGGGGTTCTTGATCGTGGTGCAGGTGGCCTGCGTGCCGGTTCACCTGCCGCGGAACTGGCCGCATCTGCACGCGGCGCGGACGATGCCCGCGGTCCTCGCGACGTTCGTGTTCCTCGTTGGCGCCGTACTCGGTACTCCCGCGGCGGGTGAGCGGACCTGGCTGCTCGTCGCCGCGGCGGCGGTCGCGCTGGTCGGGCTCATCGGGACGATCGTCGTCGTCCGGCATCGGTCCGCCGACCTCACCGCCTCGCTGACGATGGCGGCGGCGCTGGTCCCGATCCTGGTGGCGCCCGGCATGTACGACGACCGGCGCGCTGCCGTGCTGGTGGCGTCGGTCGCCGCCGCGGTGCTGCTGCTCGTCGCCGCGGCGCCCATGCTGCCGAAACTCGGCGCACAGCTGCGTATTCCGCGCCATACCACGGTTGTCGCCGCCGTGGCGGGCTCGATTGCCTTGCTCGAGGCGTGCGTCGGCGTGTCGGACACGAAGACGCTGCCCATCGCTCTGCTCATGGTGGCGCTGGCCGTTCTCGGCGTGGCGGGCCAGCAGCGCTCCCGCGTCGCGGCCGGAATCGGCGCGGCATTCGCCGTCCTCGGCGGGTTCGCGCTGCTGAATGTCGCGGGTCCGGAAACTCTTGCCTCGCAAGCTCGTTCGGAGGCGAATCTGGGCTCGGCGACCGTGCTCGGCGCGGTGCTGGCCCTCGCGGTGGTCGCGGTGGCGCTGTGGTGCGCGCGACGGCTGCCCGGTCTGGCGGCAGGCGGCGAGTTGCAGTGGATCGCCGCGAGCGTCGCGGGGCTCTACGCGGTGACCGCGGCGACGGTGTCCATCGGCGTCGCGACCGGCACCCGGAACGGATTCCTCATCGGCCACAGCGCCGCGACCATTCTGTGGATGGCGGGTGCCACCGCCGCACTCCTGTTCGGATTACGCAGGCTTGCCAACGCAACCGCCGTGGCCAAACTGGCCCTCGGATCCGGGTTGCTGGTCACCGCGGCCGCTTTGGCCAAACTGTTCCTCTTCGACCTGGCCACCCTGGACGGGATCGTCCGCGTCGCCGCGTTCCTGGTCGTCGGCATCCTGTTGCTGCTGGCCGGAACCCGATACGCCCGAGCCTTCGCCGACGCGGGAGCGGACAGCGACGCGGCGGCTGGTTGATCTCGACCACATCGCATGCCGACCGAATGTCCCGAACCTCCCATGAGGTATGGGCATTCGGTGTCCTGGGCGGTCGGGGACAGGCGGAGCGCTCCGGCGATGCACATGGGCGACCCAACTGGCCAGGTCGGCCCGGATCATGGTGGGGCTGTCGTGGAGTCGGCGCATCGTCCGAGGCGCAGCGGCGTTCGCACCGGCGCGCTCGGTCGCTCACTCGCGTTCGCGGCGGCGCAGCAGTTCGTTCACGCTGACCGTGCGGCCCTCGCTGTCATGGTGCCGTCCCTCGCTCTGCCGCACGCTCTGACGGCGGGAGGAGCGGAGTTCGGCCATCCAGTTCTCGATGCTGCTGCGGTTGGTGTCCGGGCCGTTGTCCGGCTCCGCAGTCGGCCCGCTCTCGGGTGCGCGATGCGCGGCACCACCCGTCTCCCGCGACAGCGGCCGAGGGTCGGGCGGCGTGGACGGCTGGTGCGGCAGATCCACGGTGGGGTCCTGCGCGACTCCCGAGAGTGGCTCCTGTGCCTGGATCGGGCGCGGCGGAGGCGTGACGGACGGGACGATGGGCCGCGGCTCGTGCTCCGGCAGGGCCAGCGAGGGCGTGCCGACGTGCGACCGGTTCGGATCCCGCGGCGTGCCAGCGGACGGAGCCAGTCGCGGTCCTACGGCGTTATAGGTCGTCGCGGACATCGGCTCCGGTTGCGCTTCGGCCTGATCCGGCGCGAAGTGCGCGGCCTTCGGGATCTGTCCGATCCGCCGCGGACGGATCGGATCACTCGGCCGCGGCGCGGAATTCGTCGGTGGAGTAGGACGCCTCCTGGTCGGATCGTGCGGTGCGGGCGCGGGAGCGGTCTGCGGCATGGGCGTCGGCGGCGGCGTGCGGTCCAGCCGCTGCGTGGGCGCCTCGGCCTCGATCTCCGCGACGGTGCGCGGCTTGCGCCTGCGTGGCACCTTGTTGGCGGCCGTCACCGCGGGGATCTGCATGGTCACCGGGTCGGTGACCGGCGTGGTCTTGACCAGGTCGACGACATCGCCGCCGCCGGGGCGCTCGTCGTCGAGGATGGGTTCCCCGAGTCCGATCTTCTGCTGGACCTTCTTCATCCAGGCCGGGGCCCACCAGCAGTCGTCGCCGAGCAGCTTCATGGTGGCGGGCACCAGCAGCATGCGCAGGATGGTGGCGTCGATGAACAGCGCCGCGATCAAGCCGTACGCGATGTACTGCATCATCACCAGATCGGAGAACGCGAACGCGCCGACCACCACGAGCAGGATCAGCGCTGCCGCGGTGATGATGCGGCCGGTGTGCGCGGTGCCCGCCCGCACCGCCTCGGTGGTGGAGGCGCCCATCGTGCGCGCCTCGACCATGCGGGACAGCAGGAAGACCTCGTAGTCGGTGGACAGGCCGTAGATCACCGCGATGATCAGCACCAGCACCGGCGACATGATCGGCTGCGGCGTGAAGTTCAGCAGGCTCGCGGCGTGGCCGTCCACGAAGATCCAGGTCAGGATGCCCAGCGTGGAGCCGAGCCCGAGCGCGCTCATGAGCGCGGCCTTGATCGGCAGCACCAGCGAGCCGAAGGTGAGGAACATCAGCAGCGTGGTGACGAACATGACCAGCGCGATCATCGCGGGCATGCGGCCGAGCAGCGCGTCGATGCTGTCCTTCTGGATGGTGGGCTGGCCGCCGACGTAGAGCTGGACGTTGTCGGGAACGTCGATGGAGCGCAGGTATTCGATGGTCGGATCGGCGTTTTCCGAATCCTCCAGCGTCGCGCTCGTCCGGTAGACGTCGGGTTGGCTGTTGGAGCGGCTGGGCACCTCGAACTTGCCGGTGAGGCCGGGAGCCTCGCTGGCTTGCTTCCACACCTTGCCGACCGCGGTGCTGTCGTCGGAGACCATGACCAGCTGGACCGGATCGGTCTTCCGCAGGGGGAAGACGTCGTAGAACTCCTCCAGTGCCACGCGAGTCTTGTTGTCCGGCGGCAGGTATCGCTCGTTGATGCCGCCGAAGGCCAGGTTCTTCACCGGAATGATGAGCAGCAGCAGGCCGATGCAGATCGGCACGGCGATCTTCAGCGGGTGCTTCATCACCCACTGCGTGATCCTGCCCCAGAAGCCGTTCTCGATCTCCTCCGCGGTCTTGGTCTTGCGGAATCTCTTCAGGCCCAGCATGTCCACGCGCGGCCCGAGGACGCCGAGCATCGCGGGCAGGATCGTGATGGCGGTCAGCGCGGCCAGCGAGACCGTCGCGATGGTGCCGTAGGCCACCGATTTCAAGAAGCCCTGCGGGAACAGCAGCATGCCGCCGAGACTGGCGATGATCATGGTCGCGGAGAACACCACGGTGCGGCCCGCCGTCATCACCGAACGCCGGACCGCCGCCCGGGTGTCGTAGCCCTCGGCCAGTTCCTCACGGAAACGGCTCACGATGAACAGGCCGTAGTCGATGGCCAAGCCGAGGCCGATCATCGAGACCACGCCGGAGACGAACGAGTTCACCTCGGTGAACTTCGTCAGGAACATGATGATGCCGTTGGCGCCGATGACCGTGAGACCACCGACGACCAGCGGCAGGCCCGCCGCGACCAGTCCGCCGAAGATGAAGAACAGCAGCACCGCGACCGCCGGGATGGCGAGCATCTCCATGCGCTTCTGGTCGGCGGCCATGGTGTCATTGAGCGTGCCCGCGACCGCCTGCAAGCCGGTGACCTGGACGTCGACGCCCGGAATGTAGAAGACGTCCTTCACTTTCCGGAAGTTGCGCACCATCTCGGTGTCGTTGTCGCCGACGATGGCGATCGAGGCGAAGGTGTACTTCTTGTCCTTCGAACCGAAGAGCGAAGGAGATCCCTGCCCGGTCTCGGTCTGCCAGTAGGCGCCGTTGACCTTGGCGATCTCGTCCGGGTGCTCCTTGGGCAGCCGGTTGAGGCTGTCGACGATCTTCTGCCGGAACGCCGGATCGTCGATCGTCTTGCCCTCGGGCGCGGTGTAGAGCACGATCACGTCGCTGCTGTGGTCGCGCCCGAACGCCGCGTCGGAGATTCGCGCCGCCTCCGCGGATTCCGATGTCGGATCGTCCCATCCGCTGGAGCTGAGGTGGTGTTCCAGGCCGAAGCCGTATCCGCCTAGTGCCAAGAGGGCCGCGCTGACGATCCCGATGACGGCGAAGCGCAGCCGGTAGGCCAGATCGCCCCAGCGTGTGAACACTAAGCGACTCCTTGCGCAGGGCGAGAGGTGAGCAGTGCCGACAGCGGCCGGAACGGCTGCAGCCAGGCACCCTCGTCGGGCAGCGAGTCGAGGCTCACCCGGGGCAGTGGTTCACGGAATACGCCCGGAATGTCCTCGAGGTCGATGAATTCGAGGGTATCGGATGTGACGGCCCAACTCGCGTGCTCGCGGAAGCCGAGTACTTGCACCGGCACGCCCTTGGCGGCGAGTTCTTCCAGTGGTTCGCGAAACGCCTGGCCATCGGCCGACGCGACCATGATGCCCGCCAGACCGGCGCCGCGGCTGCGTAACGCGATGTGCGCCAGCATGTCGGCGTCGACATCGGAGTCGTCGTCGATCTTGGGTTTGGCGAAGACCGCGTAGCCGACATTGCGCAGCGCCTCCACCCACGGCCGCACGACGTCGGCGGTGCCCGGCGCGATATTGGTGAACACGGTCGCCTCGGGTTCGACGCGATGCACGCTGCCCACCGACAGCTCGGCGGTTCTGGCCAGCAGCCAGCGGCCGAGGGCGTCGAAACGCGGGCGGTAGGCGGCGGTCGGCCGCCCGCCGAGGATGGCGCCGAGGCCCATGTCGAGGTTCGGGGCGTCCCAGACCAGAAGGACCCGGCGCACGTCCGGCGCCGCGCCGCCCAGGCCTTCGGCTCCGCCTCCGTGCACCTCCCCGGCAACATCGACCACCTCGTGGGCCATCTCACTGACGCTCATTGGTCGATCTTCCCCCATATGAGCTCGGTGATGGCGCTACCGGCGCGATGCGCCTTGCCTTCGAATTTCGTGACGGGCCGTTCGAAACCGATCGGCGCGGTCGCGCGGTGCTGCGCGCTGTCTCCGCCCGTGGCCTCGTTCAACCCTCTGAGCAGCGGCTCCGCCATGCCGACCTGATGAATGTGCTCGGCGTAGCCGGCGTGGTCGGTGGCGACGTGCAAGACACCGCCCGGCTTCAGGCGGTTGGCGATCAACGCGACCGTCGCGGGTTGCAGCAGCCGCCGCTTGTGGTGGCGCGCCTTGGGCCACGGGTCGGGAAAGAACACTCGGACGCCGGTCAGCGACTCCTGGGCAATCATGTTCTCCAGCACGTCGACCGCGTCGCCGCGCAGCAGCCTGATGTTCTGGATCCCTTCGCGCTCGATGCGCTGCACCAGTTGCGCGAGGCCGGGCTGGTATACCTCGATGCCGATCAGGTTCAGATGCGGCTCTGCCTGCGCCATGGCGGCCGTCGCGGTGCCCGTGCCGCAGCCGATCTCGATGACCAGCGGCGCCTCGCGGCCGAACCAGGCGGCCGCGTCCAGTGGCTCGTCGGCCACCTCGCGACCGATCGTCGGCCACATCCGGTCCCAGGATTGCTGCTGGGTCGCGGTCAGCGCGCCCCTGCGCGACCGGAAGCTGGTGACGCGGGGGTACAGGCGGGAGCCGGTCTTGTGCCGAGGCCCGCCTTCGGCCGGAGCCGAAACTGTGGACGGCGGGCCCGGAACGGATTCGGCAGTATGGTTCACGGCGTCGTTCACGGCCTCCATTGTCCAGCATCCAGCGATCAGCGCGGCAGGCGGTTGTGCACGGACCGCCGAGCGGGAGGTCAGGCGGCGCGCGCGGGCGCGATCCTGGACGCGGTCGGTTGCTGCTGGCGCAGCGGACGGCCCAGCGCGACCTTGGCCGCGGTCACCGCCATCTCCAGCAGGCCACGCACGCCGGAGGGCGAGGCGGCGACCGACCACACGGTCGTGTCGCCGACGTCGCTCACCGGTTGCCCGGCGAACCGGTCGGCCAGCCAGTCCAGGCTGACCGGAGTGGACAGCGGCAGCAGGGAAAGGTGCTCGCTGAGCCGGTCGCGCACGTAGGTGACCATGGCGCCGCCGCGGCGGTACCGCTCCACCTGGCCGTCCACGGCCTCCACGTGGATGACCTGATCGTGCACGGGTTGCAGCACGAGCAGCGGGCAGACCGGTGTCGCGTTGCCGAGGCGCAGGTCATCGAACATCGCCGTCAGCTCCGGCGTGTCGAGCACCTCGGCGAGCGGGCGGCTGAGGAAGTCGTCGACTTTCTTGTGCGCGAGCCCCAGGACCGCGCCGACCGGTGTCGCGTTCTCCGCGTGGACGACGAACCGATGGCCCTCAGGGCTGAGCTCGTGGTCGATCAGCCTGCTCAGCGCGGGATACAGCCTGCGCAGGGCGGCGATAACGATGGCGGGCAGCCCCGCGTAGGCGGTGCCGTTGAGCCGGTCGAATATCTGGCGGGGGTCGCCGACCGGGGCGCCGAGCACGGCGCCGACGATGTCGAGCTCGGGGGCGTACGTCGGCGCCATCTCGACCGTCCACGAGCTGGCCATGCCGCCGCCGGAGTAGCCCCACACCGCGACCCGCGTGTCGGGGGCGAGACCGAGCGGCGCGAAGCGCAGGGCGGCGCGGATCCCGTCGAGCGCTCGGTAGCCGGGCTCGCGCGGGGCGCCGAAGTTTCCGTGCGGACCCTCGTGGTCGGCGATGCTGACCGCCCAGCCGCGTCGCAGCGCGTTCGCGACCAGGAGCCATTCCAACTGGGTGATCGAGCCGAGCGCACGGGCTCCATAGCGCAGCGCGTACGAGGGCGAGCACTTCTCCGTCACGGCGTCCATCGCGGTCTGGAAGGCCAGCAGCGGGCGGTCCTCGTCCGGTTCCGCGTCGTGCGGCAGCAGGACCGTGGTGATCGCCGCCTCGGGGGCGCCGTGCAGATCACAGCTGCGGTACAGCAGCTGCCAGGCCGAGACCTGCTGCGGGATGATGCCGAACAGCGCCACGTCGATCTTCCTGCTGCGCAGGATGGTGCCCGGCGGCTTGGCCGCGAAGCCCTTCGGTGGCCGGTGGAACGGGTCGACGCTCGGCAGCAGGGGATCGCGGTCCCCGGTACAAGCAGGGTCCGGGTCGACAGCGCCGATGACCTCCGCGGTCATGACACCTCCTCAGCGTCGAGGTCGGTCTGAATTCAAAGCGTTATCCAAATGTTGCGTTTTGATAACGATGCGACCATAGAAGGGTATATGAGCGATGACAGGTCTGGGAAGCCCCTGGATATCGGACTGCGGTCCTAGAATTCCACGCATGAGCAGACCGACCGTGTTCATCACCGGTGCAGCAGCCGGGATCGGGCGGGCGACCGCTCTCCTTTTCGCCGCACAGGGGTATCACGTCGGGGCTTATGACATCGACGAAGTCGGTCTGACCCGGCTCGCCGCCGAGATCACCGGCAAGGGCGGCAGCGTGCGCACTGGCGTGCTCGATGTGACCAACGACACGCAGTGGGCGCAGCGTCTCGCGGAATTCGATGCCGAGAACGGGCGGCTGGACATCTTGGTGAACAACGCGGGCATCCTGCGCGCCGGGCCGTTCGAGTCGATCGATCTGTCCGCTCACCGGGCGCTCGTCGAGGTCAACCTGATCGGCGTGCTGGCGGGAACGCACAGCGCGTTCCGCTATCTGCGGGACACTCCCGGCGCTCAGGTGGTCAACCTCTGTTCGGCCTCGGCGATCTACGGCCAAGCCGAGCTGGCCAGCTACGGCGCGACCAAGGCGGCGGTCAAGAGCTTGACCGAAGCGCTCGATCTCGAGTGGGAACCCTATGACATCCGGGTGATCGCGATCTGGCCGTTGTTCGTCGCCACCGCGATGGTGGACGGTGTGACGACCGGGACGACGAAGTCGCTCGGTGTGCGGTTGACCGCCGATGACGTCGCCGCCGGAATCTGGGCGGCCACCCGCAAGCGGACCCGGCTGCCGAAGGTGCACTACGAGATCGGCGCGCAGGCGAAGGCGCTGGCCACGGTCGCGAAATACGCCCCGAACTGGGCGGTGCGGACCGCGAACAAATTCTTCAGCGGCAGCTGAACGGTCGAGCCGGTCCGGTGCCGCGACTTCTGACAGAATTGCGCACCGAACAAGGGGGTGTGCAGCATGCCGACAGCCACTGAATCCGACGGGCCACTGCGGGGGCGGGGCGTTCCCTCGCTCAACCACGATCAGCTCGACAAGCTGCTCGCCGAACTGCGTTTCGGAGCGGGACGGGACCCGCAGATCGGCTATGCCGCCGCGGCGGCCGTCAGCGCGTGGCGCAAACCGCCGCGCATCCAGGTGACCGGGCGCTCCCACGCGGGACGGACCACGGTGCTGCACGCGCTCGCGCTGCTGTCCGCGGTGGAGACCGATCCGGTGGACGAGCCGGGGGTGCCCGATCCGGAACTCGACGCCGACATCGTCGTCTACGTGTTGTCGGCCGCGCCGACGCCCGCCGACCGCAGAATCTTGGCCACCCTGCCGCCGCAGCGCACGGTCGTGGTGCTGAACAAGGCCGACGCGATCGGGTCCCGCTGGGGCGACGCGGTGGCGGCGGCCGAACAATACGGCAGGGAACTGCGGGTTCCGGTCGTTCCGGTGGTCGCGTCGCTGGCGGTGCGCACCAGGGCGGGCGCGATGACCGACGCCGACCTGAGGCTGTTGCGCAAGCTCGCCACCGAGGCGGACCCCGCGCTGGTGCTGTCGCCGGATCTGTTCGTCGCGCCGGGGCCGGATGTCGCCGAGCGCGAGCAGTTGTTGCGGCGCTGGGACCTGTACGGCGTGGTCTGCGCCTGCACCGCCCTGCGCCATGATCCGGAACTCGCCCCGCAGGCGCTGCTGCAGATCCTGCACGCCGCCAGCGGCATCGACGCGCTGCACCGGCTGCTGCACCGCCGCTACGAGCAGGTCTCCGCGCTGCGTGGCGGTGAACTGCTCGACGAACTGGCCCGGCTCGCCGCCCGCGCGGTCCCGGAGGAGGGCGGCCGTGCCCGCGACCTCCTGGAGGCCTATCTCTACGGTGACGACGCTGCCTGGCTCGGGCTGTGCGCGGGCCTGGCCCGGCCCGAGGTGGCTCACCTCGCCGCGGGCTATCCCGCCCCGGCGCCCTCGGACGCCGACGACGCGATGGCCCGCGCCGCCCGGTGGCGCGCCGTCGTCACCAGCGACATGCCCCCCGCCGCCCGCCGCGCCGCCTTGCGCGTGCACAACGGTTACGTCCGACTATGGGAGCGGATGAGCAGTGCCGGTCTCTGAGCCCTCGGATGCACCGACCGAGGCTGCCCACACAGCAGGATCGGCGTCGGGCACCGGCACCGGCCGAGCCGCTGACGCGGGCGCACCGACCGACAGCGGGCACACTGTGGATTCCGGCACCGGTCGAGCCGCCGACGCGGGCGCACCGACCGACAGCGGGCACACCGTGGACTCCGGCACCGGCCGAGCCGCTGACCCCGGCGCACCGACCGACAGTGGGCACACCGTGGACTCCGGAACCGCGCGTGTCCTCTCGCCCGAGGTCGAGGCCGTGGTGGCGCGGTGGAATCCGCAGGGATTGCCACTGCTGCGGGCGGTGCACGGCTCCGGCGCCGCGAGCACGGTCACGGTGATCGGTCCCGCCGATGTCAACACCACACTGCTGCGCACCGAGCTGGCCCGCTTCGAGCCGCGGATCACATTGTCCGAGCCGATTCCGGACGCCCGCGTGGCCGTGGAGACGACCTCGCCGTCCCTTGCCGCGCCGTCGGCGCTGACGCTGATTCTGCTGGACGCGGGCACCACCATCGGCGCGGACCTGCTGGAGATGATCGACCGGATCCGCGCGGACGGTACCCGCGTTCTGCTCGCCATGAACGGCATCCACGCCTACCAGGACTGGCGTGCGGTGCGGGCGCGGAACCTGGAGTTGCTGGCCGCCCAGGGCGCTGCCGACCTGGACATCCTGCCGGTCTCGGCGCGGCTCGCCGCGGCGGCCCGCACGGCGGGCGACGCCGGGCTGCTGGATCGCTCCGGTCTCGGCGCCCTGCACGCGCAGTTGACCGCGGCGGCCTCGGGCGCCGCCGCGACGACCGGCGACCGATTGGCCGCGGTCACCGGCCGCGTCCTGGCCGATACGCGCCAGCGAGTGATCGAGCAGGTGGCCGCGCTGCGCTCCGGTGCCGACTTGGCACGGCTGCGCGAGGAACGCGCGGTGCTGCTCGCGGGCCGCGACGGCGGACGGGCGACCGCGATGTCCACCCTGCGCGGGCAACTGCACCTGGCCCGGGTCGACCTGATGACCGATATCGGCGCGCGGATTCGCACGTTGCACACCGCGGCGCGCGCCGAGTTGGATCGCTTGCGTCCCGCCCAGCTCCGCGGCTATCCCGACCGGCTCCAGCAGGCGGTGACCGAGCTGACCGGCGCTGTCGACCACACCATCGACCACCGCTTGGCCCAACTCGGGGACCGGATCGAGGACGCGGACCGCGCTCTGCCACCGCGACGGCGTGATCCGGCGCCTCGGGTGGGCCCGGATCCGGAGCCGAGACACCGGGGTGTCGAAGATCACCTTATGATCGCGCTCGGCGCGTCGGCGGGTGTCGGCCTCGGTCGCCTGCTGGTTGCTCCACTGTCGCTGGTGCCCGCGCTCGATGTCGCGACCGTCCCCGTCACGCTGCTACTCGGCGGTAGCGCCGCCGCCTGGGTGGTCCGTGCCCGTGGTCAGTTGGCCGATCGAGCGCACATCCGGCAATGGGTGGCCGACGCGCTGGTCAATGTGAAAGCCCAGCTCGAGCAGCGGGTGGCGACCGCGCTCGTGGAAACCGAGACCGCATTGGCCGATATCGTGGTGCAGGCAAGCACCGCGCGAATGGTGGACATCGATCGTCGCGTCGCCGAACTGGAGGCGAAGCTGCGCCGGACGGCGGCCGAACAACCCGGTCAACTCGCCGCATGCGAGCGGGATATCCGGATCCTCGACCGCTGGATCCCGCCTGTTGAAACGAGCGACCAATTGGGTACACAGTGATGAACCCGATGCCGTACGGGTCGTCACATGGCGTTAACCTCTATTCAGGAACTTGGGCGTTCCGCTGAGTCCTGATCTGCCGCCCGGTGAGGGTGCGCTGACGACCGGTCGGAGCGGGCGCCTTCCCGCCAACGGTGGCGCTGGGTGCATTCGCGCTGGTCATGGGCCTTGGGCCAGGCGGCGAAGCATCGAGTGGCCGCCCATCTCAGGAGAGTTTTCATGACGTCAGCGACCATTCCTGGTCTTCGTGGATCCGACGGCAAGGCGCCGACCGAGCACAGCGAACTACTCGCCTGGGTACAAGAAGTCGCCGAACTCACCCAGCCGGATCGAGTGGTGTGGGCGGACGGCTCGGATGAGGAATGGGACCGGCTGACCGAGCAGCTCGTCGCGGCGGGCACGTTCAAGCGCCTGGACGAGAGGAAGAAGCCGAACTCCTTCCTCGCCCTCTCCGACCCCTCCGACGTGGCCCGGGTGGAGTCCCGCACATACATCTGTTCCAAGACCGAGGCCGACGCCGGCCCCACCAACAACTGGGTCGATCCCGCCGAGATGCGCGCCACGATGACCGAGCTGTACCGCGGATCGATGAAGGGCCGCACCATGTACGTGGTGCCGTTCTGCATGGGCCCGCTGGGCGCCGAGGACCCGAAGCTGGGCGTGGAGATCACCGACTCCGAGTACGTCGTCGTGTCGATGCGCGTGATGACCCGCATGGGCGCCGCCGCGCTGGAGAAGCTGGGCGCCGACCGGCCGTTCGTGAAGGCGCTGCACTCCGTGGGCGCGCCGCTGGAGGAGGGCCAGGCCGACGTGCCGTGGCCGTGCAACGACACCAAGTACATCACCCACTTCCCGGAGGACCGGGAGATCTGGAGCTACGGCTCCGGCTACGGCGGCAACGCGCTGCTCGGCAAGAAGTGCTACTCGCTGCGCATCGCCTCGGCGATGGCCCACGACGAGGGCTGGCTGGCCGAGCACATGCTGATCCTCAAGCTGATCTCCCCGGAGAACAAGGCCTACTACATCGCCGCCGCGTTCCCGAGCGCCTGCGGCAAGACCAACCTCGCGATGATCCAGCCGACCGTGCCGGGCTGGCGCGCCGAGACCCTGGGCGACGACATCGCCTGGATGCGCTTCGGCAAGGACGGCCGCCTGTACGCGGTGAACCCGGAGTACGGCTTCTTCGGCGTCGCGCCGGGCACCAACCGCAGCTCCAACCCGAACGCCATGGCCACCATGGAGGCGGGCAACACGGTCTACACCAACGTCGCGATGACCGACAACGGCGACGTGTGGTGGGAGGGCCTGGAGGGCGAGCCCGATCATTTGATCGACTGGAAGGGCAACGACTGGTACCTGCGGGAAACCGAGACGCTCGCCGCCCACCCGAACTCGCGCTATTGCACGCCGATGGCCCAGTGCCCGATCCTGGCCCCCGAGTGGGACGACCCGCAGGGCGTGCCGATCTCGGCGATCCTGTTCGGCGGTCGCCGCAAGACCACGGTTCCGCTGGTCACCGAGTCCTTCGACTGGCAGCACGGCGTGTTCATGGGCGCGACGCTGTCCTCCGAGCAGACCGCGGCGGCCGAGGGCAAGGTCGGCACGGTGCGCCGCGACCCGATGGCCATGCTCCCGTTCATGGGCTACCACGTCGGTGACTACCTGGGCCACTGGATCAACATCGGCAAGAACGCCGACGCCGCCAAGCTGCCGAAGATCTTCTACGTCAACTGGTTCCGCCGCGGCGACGACGGCCGCTTCCTGTGGCCGGGCTTCGGGGAGAACTCCCGCGTGCTGGAGTGGATCATCGGCCGCATCGAGGGTTCCGCCGAGGCGGAGGCGACCGCGATCGGCAACGTGCCGACCGCCGCGCAGCTCGACCTGGACGGTCTGGACGTCGACCCCAAGGACGTCGACGAGGCGCTCGCGGTGAACGCCGACGAGTGGCGCAAAGAGATCCCGCTGATCGAAGAGTGGTTCGAGTTCGTGGGTGACAAGCTGCCTTCCGGCGTGCGCGACGAGTTCGAAGCGCTCAAGCAGCGTCTGGGCTGACACTCCTCCAAAAGTAGCACCGCCCGCACTATCTGGTCGATGGTGCGGGCGTTTGCTTGTGCGCCAAGGTTTTTGGCGCTATTCGTCGAACGGGGCCATCCGGACCATCGTCAGGAACCCGGCGCCGTTGAGCCAGCGCACCCTGCCGTCGGGCACGGCTTTCGCCTCCGCTTCGAAGGCCGCGATCAGGTGCCGTTTGAGATCCTGGCGTGGGTGCCGTCGCAGCAGGTCGGCGACCCAGTCCGGGTCCAGTTCCGCCAGCCGCGCGCCGATCACGTCCACCGATGCGCCCGCGGAGACGAAGCCGCCCGGGTCGGTGAGATCGTCGGCGACGCCGGGCGTGATGTGGGCGGCGATGGCCGCGCCGATCGCCTCGGCGCGCGCTGGGTCGGCGCCCGCCTCCCGGGCGAACGCGGCGGCGCGCTCCCCGCCGGTCACCGCGAAACATCGTCCCGGCGTGGGGTGTTCGAGCTGGAGGTCGTGCAGCAGGCAGGAGACATAGACGAGTTCGTCATCGTAGCTGGCGCCGTCGAGATCGGCGAGAACTCGCCCGAAGTAGTAGGTGCGCAGCGAATGATGCAGCACGTGCGGCGAAAGGGACTCGCGTGCTTCGGTTTCCGCTGCCACGGCCAGCGCGGAGTCGGGCAGCCGCAGGCCGGCGAAGTCGAGTTTGCCGCGTCCGCGCCGACCCAGCGCGAGCCGGACCCGGTTGGGCACCGCGGCGGGCAGCGTTCGCGCGGTCTCGACGGCCAGCCTGAGGCGTTGCTCTTTGGTCAGCGCGCCACCGGTGCGGGTGGCCCATGCCCAGTCGATGCCCGTCGGTGCGGCCACGGGTTCTCCTTCGTCGTCGAAACTCCCTGCGCGCTTCAGTCAACCGCGTAGCAGGGGCTGCGACGAGTGGCGGAAATGACAGTAATGCTCGGATTCGTGCCAAACTGGTGATTGATGAAGAATGTGGTCGCACTGGCGCTGGACGGCGTCATGGCCTTCGACCTGGCCTCCGCCGTGCAGGCGTTCCGGCACGGGCCGGGTAAGACCGGCGAGCCGCGCGGGTTCGAGATGCGCACGTGCGGGTTGCGCCCGGGGCCGGTGTGGACGCCGAACGGCTTCGAATTGCGGGTGGAGCACGGGCTCGAGGCGCTCACGGAGGCCGATATCGTCGTCCTCCCCGGGATAGGCATTCCGACGCTGCCCACGCCGCGGGAGGCGCTCACCGCGCTGCGTGAGGCCGCGGAACGCGGCGCGACGATGGTGAGCATCTGCGTCGGCGCGTTCATCCTCGCCGAGGCGGGTCTGCTGGACGGGCGGCCCGCGACGACGCATTGGGCCTACTGCGACGAGTTCGCCGAGCTGTATCCCGCGGTGAAACTGGACCCGACGGCGCTGTACGTGGACGACGGCGACGTGCTCACGTCGGCTGGTCTTTCGGCCGGTCTCGACCTGTGTCTGCACATCGTCCGCAGAGAGCTCGGCGCGCATGCGGCCGCGGAGCTGGCCAGGTGGAACGTGACTGCGCCGCATCGGGAAGGCGGTCAGGCGCAATACATTCCGGATCGATCCGGCGCTCGCGGCGCCGATGGCGGCCTCGCCGCCACGCTGGCCTGGGCCGTCGCCGAACCGGCTGCGGCAGTGGATGTTTCGGCGCTCGCCGCGCACGCGCTGATGAGCGAGCGCACCTTCATCCGCCGATTCAAGGCGGAGGTGGGCACCACGCCGCGACGCTGGCTGGACGCCCAGCGCACCGCCCGCGCCCGCGAGCTACTGGAAACTACTCGTTTGCCAGTCGAAGTCGTCGCGTCCGAAGCGGGTTTCGGCAGCGTCACCGCCCTGCGGGTGCATCTGCGCGCGGCGACGGGAGCCACCCCGGCCGCGTATCGCCGCTCGCTGGGCCGGTGACCACAGCTTTGCGTAGCGATCCCGGGTGAAAAGCCTTGCGATCCAGGATAACCCGCGATGAAGTGAATGGCTTTGGCACGCAGTGCATCAGCGTAATGCGTTGACATCGGGCGACCGGTTACCGAATTCACCCCCTCCAGTAGGTTTATCAACCCGCGCGGTGGGGTAAGAATCTTGTCGAGAGAACGTATGTAGTCATGGCTTATGCTTGACGTATTGTTCCTGCTACGCACACCAGTCTGATTACTGGCGGTTAACTGATCGACTGACCTACTTCCCTATCGACATCGGAACCGCGATCCCCGCGGTGCACGGCGAGATCGAGGCGCGAGAGAGGCGGTTGGAGCATGGCCGATCTGGAGACGACGGCGTCCATTCCCCGGATGGGTGCCGGATTCGAGTTCGCGACCGCGAGCACCCCGCTGCGCCGGGCCGCGGGACGGCTGCGCTCGGTGCTGCCGCCAGGGTGGCGCGTCGAGGTCGTCGACGCGCCGACTTGGCTGTACGGCGACCGTGCGCCCATACTCCGGGTGGTCATGCCACCGGACTGATCACCCGGTCCAGCCGAGCGGCATGAGCAGCGACTTCTGCTCGCAGAACGAGTCGAGGCCCTCCGGGCCGTTCTCCCGTCCGAGTCCGGAGGCCTTGTAGCCGCCGAACGGCGAGGTCGGGTCGAACGCGTACCAGTTGATCGCGTAGGTGCCGGTACGCACCCGCGCCGCGATCTCCGCGCCGTGCTCGATGTCGGTGGTCCACACCGACCCGGCGAGGCCGTAGACCGAGTCGTTGGCGATGGCAACGGCCTCGTCCTCGGTCTCGTACGGGATCACCGACAGCACCGGGCCGAAGATCTCCTCCTGGGCGATGGTGGACTTGTTGTCCACGTCGGCGAAGATCGTCGGCTCGACGAACCAGCCGCGCTCGAGCCCCTCCGGCCGACCGCCGCCGAGCACCAGCCGCGCGCCCTCGGCCTTGCCCTTGGCGATGTATCCCTCCACCCGATCGCGCTGGCGTTCGGAGATCAGCGGGCCCAGCTGCACGGAGGGGTCGCTGGGGTCGCCGACCTTCATCGTCCGCACGTGGTCGACCAGCGCGTCGAGGATTTCGTCGTACCGGCTGCGCGGGGCGAGGATCCGCGTCTGCGCGACGCAGCCCTGCCCGCTGTTCATCAGGCCGGAGAACGCGAGCACCGGGATACCGGCCGCGATATCCATGTCCGGCAACAGAATCGCCGCGGACTTGCCGCCCAGCTCGAGCGAGACGCTCTTGAGCTGGCCGGTGGCGATGGCGCCGATCTTCCTGCCGACCGCGGTGCTTCCGGTGAACGTCAGCTTGTCCACACCGGGGTGTGAGACGAGGTACTCGGCAGCGTCCGGCTCGGCGGGCAGCACGGAGAGCACGCCTTCGGGCAGCCCCGCCTCGGTGAAGATGTCCGCGAGCATATTGGCTGTGATCGGCGTGAGCGGGGACGGCTTCAGCACCACGGTGCAACCGGCCAGCAGGGCCGGAGCGAGCTTGTTGGCCGCGAGGAACAGCGGGACGTTCCACGCGGTGATCGCCGCGACGACGCCGCGCGGCTCGCGGGTCACCCGCGTGGTGCCGAACCCGCCGACCCGCGTTTCGCGCCAGGGGAAGGACTCGGCCAGGGCGGCGCAGGCGTCCAGCGCGGCGACCGCGGGGATCTGATTGAGCGTCATGGCGATCATCTGCGGCGCGCCGACCTCGGCGGTCAGCGCGGCGAGCAGGTCGGCCGAACGCTGTTCGATCAGCCGTGCGGCCCTACTGAGCACCGCGGCACGCTCCTGCGGTGGGGTGGCGGGCCACGGGCCGTGGTCGAAGGCGTGCCTGGCCGCGGCGACCGCGGCGTCGACGTCGGCCCGGCTCACCGCGGGGACGCTGCCCACCGGCTCGACCGTGACCGGCGAGATGACCTGGACGCGCTCGGCGGTGGCTGGCGCGGTCCAGCGGCCGCCGATGAACAAGCTGTCGTAATGCATGAGAACACGTTACAGTTCTGTACTGAATTTGTCTGTAACCTGTTCTAGTTTTGCTTTCGCGCGCCCTGGCTCCGAGTGTGAATTCCGACCTCTCGGTTCGCTTTTCGCCGAACGCACTATTGCGTTCTGTTGCTGGAAACGTCATGCTGGAGCGACAGATCAGCTCGCTCCATTCACCAACCGATACCGCAAACTGGGGAGTCCGAGTCATGGCGGTGCAAGTGATCGGCCGGTCGCTGATGACCAGTGATCAAACCGAGCATCAGGCGAAGTGCGTCGGCAGCGGAGGATGGGTGGTCTCCTTCCTACCCGGCCGCACCCTGACAATCGAGCAGGCAACTGCGGCTATGCAGGCCGCCGAGGCGGTCGCCGCGGTAGGGATGCTAGCCGACCTGGTCGGTCTGACCACGCTCGAAACCGTTGGCTTGGCCATGCGGGAATCGCCGTGGAGCGAGCCGGTGCACGCGCCGTGCGGCAAGCGGCACTGGCGTCGCGGATGGCTGGAGCCTTAGTTCAGCTAATTTTTAGTAGCCACAACAACCAGATTGCTCACAAGTAACTCACGCACCACTGGTATCCGCACCAGCCACCAGGCCCAACGCGGGTGGTACCGCGGGAAGACCGTGCGGACTTCGGCCGGAGTGCCTGCCGCCCAGCTTAATCCGTCCGCGGCGCGCACCGCGAACAGCGACCTGCCGAACCGGTTCTTGGGTTCCCGCCCGTGCTTGCGCCGATACCGGCGCGCGGCGTATTCACCACCGAGGTAGTGCCACGGCCCGGTCTCGTGCCCGCCGAACGGGCCGTGCCACACCGTGTACGAGAGCACGATCAGTCCGCCCGGCCTGGTCACCCGCACCATCTCGTCGGCCATCGTCCACGGCTTCGAGACGTGCTCGGCGACGTTCGACGAGAAGCAGATGTCGACCGCGTCGTCACGGAACGGCAGCGCCATCCCGGACCCGCGGACCGCACCGGCCACCGAAAGGCCCGCCGCGTGCATTTCCGACGGGTCCGGCTCCACCGGGATGTAGCGCGCTCCGGTGCGGAGGAACTCGTCCGCGAAGTAGCCCGGTCCGCCGCCGACGTCGAGAATCGTCGCACCGTCCAGCGACCGGCCGGTGAGGTCGGCGTAGAAGTCCGCGATCATGGCCGCGCTGTCGGCGGCCAGGCCGCCGTAGAACAGCGCCGGATCGGTCTGCTCGAACCGGAAACTGCCGAGCAGCCGCAGCGACCTGCGTAGCGTCGCCCGCCGGGCGAACCGGGGCGAGCTGCTGCGTACGGGCGTTTTCTCGGCTTTGAGCACGGCGCCGAGTTTTCCATAACCCCGATCGTGGGCATGCTCGACGGGGGCTCGGTTAGGGTGTACCGCGATATCCGACGTTCCCACCGGGACCACCGACCGAGAGAAGCTCCACGTGCGCGAAGTCCTCCTGCTCTGCTGGCGCGACACCGGGCACCCGCAGGGAGGCGGCAGCGAGCGGTACCTCGAGCAGGTCGGCGCACATCTGGCGGCTCGCGGGATCAAGGTCACCTTGCGCACCGCGCGCTACCCGGGGGCGCCGCGGCGGGAACGCATCGACGGCATCGACATCAGCCGGGCGGGCGGACGCTACACGGTATATCCGCGGGCGCTGGCCGCCCTCCTGCTCGCGCGAGTCGGCCTCGGGCCGCTGCGCGGCGTGCGCCCGGACGCGGTGATCGATACCCAGAACGGGATCCCCTTCTTCGCCACCGTCGTCACCCGGGCGCCGTCGGTGGTGCTGGTGCACCACGGCCACCGTGAGCAGTGGCCGGTCGCCGGTCGGCTGGTCGGCCGCATCGGCTGGTGGATCGAATCCCAGCTGTCGCCGCGCGTTCACCGGGACAACCAATATCTGACCGTGTCACTGCCTTCGGCGGAGGAGCTGGCCGCGCTCGGTGTGGACCGTTCGCGAATCGCGGTGGTTCGCAACGGAGCTGAACCGGTTCCAGTCGACGCGCCGACGGGTGCCGCGGAAACGCGGACCGACGAGCCCACCATCGTGGTGCTGTCCCGTCTGGTGCCGCACAAGCAGATCGAGGACGCGCTTGCCGCCGTCGCCCGGCTGCGCGACCGCATCCCGGGGCTGCGCCTCGACGTGATCGGTGACGGCTGGTGGGCCGACAACCTGAAGGACAACGCCCGCGAGCTCGGCATCGCCGACGCCGTCACCTTCCACGGCCACGTGGACGAACGGCGCAAGCACGAACTGCTCGCCCGCGCATGGGTGCACGTGCTGCCGTCGCGCAAGGAGGGGTGGGGCCTCGCGGTGATCGAGGCCGCCCAACACGGTGTGCCGACCGTCGGCTACCGGAGTTCCCGCGGGCTCACCGATTCCATCGTCGACGGCGCCACCGGCGTCCTGGTGGACGATGTCGCGCAATTGGCCGACGCCGTCGGCGACCTGCTGGACGATCCGGCGGCGCGGACGGTCATGGGCGAGAAGGCTCGCTCCCGGGCCCGCGAATTCTCCTGGGAGCAGACCGGAAACGGCGTCTACGAGGTGCTGGCGGCCGCTGCCCGCGGTGAGCACACCGCCGGCTTGATCGCGGCGCGGCCGGTCGACTGACTCCTGGGGTTGCGCTGACCGAAGCTACCGCCGGATCTTCGTCCGGGGTCGTGCACGCATACCGACAACGATCAGTGGCCCGGCGAAAAGCATTGCGACCCATAGTGAATGAGCTGCAAAGGCGAGTGCGCGCTCTTGGGTCGTCGACCCGCGTCGCTCGATGACGCCGGGCACGCGATACAGCGCGAAGTCGGCGTCCTCGTAGGTCGGCTCGAGCTGGGCGAGGGTGGCCGCCGATTCGCCGAGCGGGCCGGGGGTTGTTCGTTCCACGAGCACCCAGCCGACGCCGAGGCGCGCCAGATCAACGGCCGGACCGCCGTGCAGCAGAAGGGCTTCCACTTGTCTGGCGCGGGCTCCTTCGCCGGACACGGTCCGGCCGCGCACCAGGAGCTCACCGGTCTGCAAGACGTCCCCGGGCAGCATGCGCGGCGCTGGATCCAGGACCGGCGCGGAGCCGCTGTAGGGGAACTTGCGGAACATTCCGGCGGGCAGCACCGCGATGTCGGCGGAATCGTCGACTCGTTCCGCGACCCGCCGCCACCCGTCCGGATAGCGCACGGCTCGAACCGCTCCACCGACCCCCCAGGCGAGATCGAAGAGCGGCAGCATCAGGAGCGCGACGAATATCGCTGCGACAGCGGATGTCACGGCTCGGTGCGGCAGCCGGAGTTGGTCTGCCGTCGTCGGCTGGGGGGTCGCGGAGAAAAGCCGAGCCAGCACGCCGCACCCGGCCGCCGCGCACAGCGCGTAGGCGGGCATGGCCAAGGCCACGTACTTCTGGGTGTCGCGCAGCAGACCCGCGCCGGGCACGTGCACGACCAGCCACTCCAGCGCGTCCATGCCCCACGGCGTCGCGCCGAGCGCGGGAAACAGAACCGCGATCGCCGCCAGTAGCAGCAGTACGCGGCGGACGTGGCGGCTGTCCGGGTCGTCGCTGTTCCGTGCGACGGCACGCACACCCAGCGCGACGATCACGAGCAGCGCGAACGTGCCGATCGCGGCGAGCGGCGTGGTGCGCGAGTCCGGTACCGCCGCGGCGTTCCAGATCCCGCCCAGCCCGGCCGAGCTGCCCAGCGTGCCGAGCCCGGGTTCGGCACGTGCGGCGAACGCGGCGATACCCGCGGGGTCGGAGGGTTCGCCGCCCGCGCCGGACAGCGCGGTGGCGGTCAGCCACGGCGCCGACGCGGCCACCCAGAGGGCGACCGTCGCGGGCAATTGCCGTACCCGGACGAGGGCGAGCGCGGTGCAGCCAGCCAGCAGCGCGCCGGTCGGTGTGAGGCCCGCCGCGGCAAGCGACCCCGCCAGCGCCGCCCACGCGGACGACTGGCCGTCGGAGTCGGCCGGGCCGACCTCGAGTTGTCGCACCGATGCGGTCCCGGTGCCCCTGCGCTGCTGCGCAGTGAGAGCGCATCGGAGCCGATAGGCGGCCAGCACCGTCCACGGCAGAGCGGCATAGCCGGTCAGCAGACTCCAGTGCCCCTGCAAAAGGCGCTCGGCCACGTACGGGTTCCACAGCGCGACCGTGGCGGCGGCCAGTTGTGCGCCGATGGACGCGCGCAGCAGTTCGCGCACGAGGACCGCGCCCCCGTACGCCGCGGCCCACAGCGCGACGACCAGGATCACCTTGACGATCAGCCCGCCGTCCACGATCGAGGACAGCGTCGCGAGCAACGCGTCCTGCGGCACCGCCCGCGGCGCCGCGTCCCCCAGCCCGAGCGCCGAGTCGGTCGGATAGCTGCGCGGCGTGCTCACCGCATCCCGCAAGAGCAGATAGCCCGGTTTCAGCAGCGGTCCGGCCACGAGCAGCGCCACCGCCGCGCTGTATCCCGCAGCCACCACTCGATCCCGACGGCTCACACCCACGGCTGAGCACTGTACGTCGCGAACACTGCCCGGCGGAGCCCAGAGGACGAGGATGCCTGACGCGGATGCTCACGCGGTCCGCCTTTTGATGCTCGTGCGCGCATCGGCCAGGGCGGCATCCGCAGGTTCCTGCTCCTCCCAGCGCGACCCCGCTTGGCGAATCGACTGCGACCCTCGCTCGAGCCGACCTGAATCAGTGGTCACGTTGCCGCAAGCCACTCGCCGTGCGCGAGGGCGAGCGTGGGACGATGGGCCGCGTGTCTGCTGTCCGTCGGTTTCTCGTGGTGGCGGATTTGACGTGGGTGACGGCCGGGGCGATGACCGCCAACGTGGCCGGGTATCTGCTGCAACTGCTGGCCGGACGATGGCTGGGGGTTGCCGGGTACAGCGAGTTCGCGAGTCTGCTAGCGGTGCAGTTGCTGTGTGCGGTCCCGGCGCTGGCCTTGCAGAACGTGGTCGCCCGCGAGTTGGTCCGGGGTGCCAATGTGGCGGCGCTGCGCGGATTGCAGTGGCGGTGCGCGCTGATCGTCGCCGCGGTGGCGGCGGTGTTGGTGCCGCTGGTTTCGCTCGCGCTGAACGTCGGGGTGGCCGCCACGGCCGCGGCACTCAGTGCCGCGCCCGCTCTGGTGCTCTTGTCCGGCGAGCAGGGGGTCTTGCAGGGCAGTAAGCGGTTTCGGGCGTTGGGAGTGGTGCTCGGCGCGGCGGGAACCGCCCGGGTCGCGCCCGCGCTGGTGGTCTTGGCGCTGAGCGGCGGCGCGACGCTCGCGCTGTGGGCCGCGGCCTGCGGGATCGCGGCGGCGGCGCTGCTGGCCAGGACGGTCGCCGGTTCGCCGTCCCAGCCGGCCCGTGCCGGAATCGAGGCGGGCGAGGCGCCCGCGGCCACCGGCGTGCTGCCGGTTCTGCGGGCCGCCCAGGTGCAGGCGGCGCTGATGGCGCTGTCGTCGGCGGACCTGATCGTGGTCCGGATCGTGCTCGACGACGTGGACGCCAGCCGCTACGCCCTCGGCACCATCGCCACCAAGATCGCGTTCTGGCTGCCGCAGGCGGTCGGCGTCGTGCTGTATCCGCGAATGGCCCAGCCGACGTCCTCGGCGGGCGCGATCCGGGCCGCACTGGCGGTGCTCAGCGGTATCGGCCTCGTCGCGGTGCTCGGGGCCGCGCTCGCCGCTCCGCTGGCTCCGCTGCTCGCGGGCGAGGACTACGCCCCGATCCAAGGCCTGCTCTGGCTGTTCGCGCTGCACGGAGCGCTGCTGGCCGTGCTGCAAGGCGCGGTGCTCTCGGCCATCGCCGTCGACCGCACCTCCCTCGCGCTGGTCACCTGGCTGGGACTGGCCGTCGAAGTCACGTTGATGCTGTCTCTGGCCCGCTCGGTCCCGGCGCTGATCAGCACGGCCGCGTCCGTCGCGGCCACTACCACCCTGGTGGTCGCCGTCATCGTGCTTCGAGCGGCCGACAGCACGACTCGCCCTGAGCCGCTGCGCCCGGTCGGTTGACGGGGACCTACCTAGGATCGAGCCCATGATCACCGCGGTCCACACCCTCGTCTATGCGGACGATCCCGACGCGGCCCGCGCGTTCTTCCGTGACGTTCTCCGCTGGCCGAACGTCGACGCCGACGGCGGCTGGCTCGTGTTCGCCACCGGGCCGAGTGAACTCGGTGTTCACCCCACCGAGGAACGACCGCGGCACGAGATCTCGCTGATGTGCGATGACCTCGAACGAACGATGGCCGAGTTGACCGCACGCGGAGCGCGCTTCGAAGGCGAGCCCGCCGATCGGGGCTTCGGCCGCTGCGTGGACCTGCGCATTCCGGGGGCGGGCACGATGCTGCTGTACCAACCGCGCCATCCCACCGCGTATCCACTCGCGGACGCTTGACCCGCGAACGAATTCGGCTCCCCAGCCAGAAGGCGGGGGAGCCGAATTCGGTGTGCTCAGCCGGATCAGGGTTGCTTGTTGATCCGGATCTGCTCGGTGGGCGCGTCATCGCCGCCGCGACCGGCCGCACTCCGAGGGACGGTGCCGCCCGGACGCTGGCCCGGGGCGCCGCCGGAGCGCGCGGGCACCGGGGCAGGCCCGCCGCGAACACCCAGGAACACGCCCGCGATCAGCGCGATCACACCGAGCACGCCCAAGACGATCGGCATGATCCGGCCGTACAGCGACAGCTTGTCGATGTTCTCCTTCGCCACCGAGATCTGCGACTCGACGGTGTTCTCGTCGAACACGATGTGCGACTTCAGCGCGGTGACCTCGGGCTTGTCCGCGGTGCGCGAGTAGTACAGGTGCAGCTGCTCGCCGCCCTTGACCACCGTGCCGGTCTGCGGCTCGACCCACAGGTCACGGGTGTTGGTGTAGTACCGGGTCATGGTCACCGGGGTCTCGCCGCCCTCGACGCCCCACTTGGCGGCGGGCAGGCTCAGCCGGTTGGTCGGCGACTGCACCACGTCCCACAGGTTGGTCGCGGGAACCGACATCTGGAAGTGGTAGACCGTCATGTTGTTGATCTCGGTCTCTTCGACGAAGGTGGCGTCGAAGGTCTTGCGCACGTTGAGATCGAAGTACGGGTAGGTCTTCTTCTCGGTGCCGATCGGGAACCGGTACTGCAGGCCGGTGTGCTGCACCGGGTCGGCGATGCTCTCGCCTTCCTTGGTGGTGGTGACCGCGATGGAGCCGTTGGGCTCGGTGGAGACCGGCATGCCGGTCTTGCGGTCGATGGTCACCCGGTCGATGACCGCGGTCAGCAGGCCGGTGTCGCCCTGCTTGTCGATGCGCCGCAGCGTCTGACCCGCCTGCACCGTCATCTTCTCGGCGTCGGCCGGGTCCTCGACGGTGAGGAACCGCTGCGAGACCAGCGGGACGTTGGTGTCGACTTTGGCGGAACCCTCCGGCGCGGTCAGCGACTTGGAGTCGAGCACCAGGCTGTCCTCACCGGGCTGATTCGTCGCGATCGTGGTGATCTCCAGATCGAGGGGAGTTTTCGCCAGTTTGTCGACGGTGTAGGTCGGGATCATCAGTGCGGCGACGATCAGCAACGCGCCGAGACCCACGAGCAGGCAGGCCACCGTCCTTCTGGTACCGGCACTCAGTGCCATGCAAACTCTCCTCGTCGTAGAACACAGGTCGTTCCGGCGAGCACTGCGGGCAGGCCGCGGCACTCGTGAGCCCCGACACTAACAGTCCGATGTCGTACCATGCGGCGTCGAGGCCGGAAACGGCCGAGAAATCGCCCGAGTTTAGCGCGAAATCTGAAACGTCGGGTTATCAACTGTGAATTCGCGAGGCAGACTGGAGCCCGATGACCGCGACGCTGCCCACCACCGCACCGGCGACCGAACGGGTGCGCCCACGGGCGTTCGTTCCCGCGCTGGAAGGTATGCGCGGAATGGCCGCTCTCGGCGTCCTGCTGACCCATGTCGCCTTCCAGACCGGAGCCTCGGGCACGCCGATCATCGGGCGGGTGTGGGGACGGTTCGACATGGCGGTCGCGGTGTTCTTCGCACTGTCCGGATTCCTGCTCTGGCGTCCGCACGCGGCGGCCGCGCGTGGGCTCGACACCGCACCGCCGACCGGCTACTACCTGCGACATCGCGCGGCGCGTATCTTGCCTGCCTACTGGGTCGTGGTGTGCGCGGTCCTGGTGCTGCTGCCCAGTGCGGCGGGCACCGCGGGACTGCGGGTGTGGGTGTCGAACCTGGCGCTGCTGCAGGTGTTCGTGCCGCTGACGCTCACCGACGGGCTGACCCAGATGTGGAGCCTGTCGGTCGAGGTGGCCTTCTATCTGGTGTTGCCGTTGCTGGCCTTCGCGCTGGTTCGATTGCGGGGCGCGGCGGCACGCTGGCGGATCCCCGTGCTGCTCGCCGGGGCCGTGATCACTCTCGGCTGGAACTTCATTCCGGTGCCGACGCCGGACGCCATCCACGCCGACAACTGGCTGCCCGGTTATTTGCCGTGGTTCGCCGCGGGCATGCTGCTCGCCGAACTCGCCGACCATAGCGTGCGGCTATCACGGTGGTGGAAGGTCGCGGGGAACCAGCCGTTGATGTGGACGGTCGCGACCGTCGCGTTTCTGCTCGCCGCGACCGATCTCGCCGGACCGGCCGGGCTGACCCGCGCCGAACCTTGGCAGTACGTGGTGAAGATGGGCTTGGGCGCGATCATCGGATTCACCCTGCTCGCGCCGCTGGTGCTGCGCGACCCGGCGGCGCGTCCGCACCGCTGGCTGGAATCGCCGGTGGCCGCGACGCTCGGACGCTGGTCCTACGGCATCTTCATCTGGCATCTCGCGGTGCTGACGATCGTGTTCCCCGTGTTCGGCATCCTGCCCTTCTCCGGGGACTTCATCCATGTCCTCGTTCTCACGATCGCCATCACGCTCCCGGTGGCCGCCGCCAGCTACGCGCTGGTCGAGGAGCCGGTGCGGCGCTGGGTCCGCAAGCGGGACCGGGTGAAGCGGGACGAAGAGCCACAACCCGCACCCTGATCAGCAGCGCGGGTACCGCGTCAGCCGTCCAGTTGCCGGTGCATGTCCAGCAAGTGGTGGCGCAGTTCGTGCAAGGTGTGCAGCGCGAGCCAACGCAGCGAGCGATCCGCGGGTTCTGGATAGGGGAAGCTCAGGGTGCGTTCCCAGTCCTCGTCGCCGAGTCGCTCCAGCACGTTGCCGAACAGCAGGGCCGCGTCACGGATCTGGCGGGCCACGTCCGCGGGAGCCTGTTCCGCGTAGCCGTCGTAGTCGACCCGCTCGTCCCGACCCATCGGCGTCGCGACCGGATTGTCCAGGCGGCGGGCGGTCAGCACGCGCTCGCGCTGGGCCAGCAGCACATCCCGTACATGGCAGGCGTATTCGAGCGGCGACCACACGTCGGGCTTGCCGCGCTGCCGCAACTTGTCGATATCCGCGCCGAGCAGATCGGCGTACTCCACGGCGTGCTCCCGCGCCAGCGACGGCACCTCGGCCGCCGAAGCCAAGTCGTAGACGAAACCGCATTCGGCACAGGTGTTCACGCGTGGTCACGTTAGCAACGACTGCCGTTGCGGCGCACGGCGAATCGGCGTCCACCAATGACGCGTGGCTGCCCGCGTCGGACGCCATGCGTGAGCCGCGCCCGGTGACCACGCCGACGCGGTTGGCAGGCCGGTCAGTCGGAGGCCGGTCGGCCGAACTCATCACCGGACTCGGCGGACCGTCTCGTATCCGACTGGTCTTTGCGCGGGGGCAGCGCCGCGATTCCCACCGCGATGATCGCGATCACCGCGGGCAGCTGCACCAGCAGCGACCCGCCCATGTACCCGTCGGGTGAGCGCCATGGCCCGGTGGACAGCGCGGCGGCGGACAGCGCGGTACCCACGCCCGCGACGACGACGAGTGCTCGAGGGGCCAGGTGCGGCCGGAAACGAGTTGCGGCCAAGGCGATCACCGTGACAATCGCGCCGACGGGACCCGCGATCAGCGTGGTCGCACCGGCGAGCCCGGCCGCGCCCATCCACCTGCGGCCCCAGGTGCCCGGGGCTGCACCCGCGGGCGAGCCCGGTTGTGTCGCAAGCGCATCCGAGGCCATGCGAGCGTGTTCGATCCCGGTGACATCCGGTCGCTTCGTGGTGCGCTCGCGACGTGGAATGGCGAGAACGGCGAGCGGGATGAGCAGCAGCAGGCCGCCGAAGATGCCGAGGCGGTACCAGCGGTCGACCGGGAACGAGACGGTGACCGGGCCGGTGGCGTCGGCGGGCAGCAGCCAGGCTTGCTGCCAGCCGTCGACCACCACCGGGTCGAGGACGCGTCCGTCCGCGGTGGTCGCATGCCAGCCGACGTTGGTGCTCAGCGGCAGCACGAGCAGCCGTGTTCCCGCGTCGGACCGGTGCGCGGCGGAAGGCTCCATCCCGGTGCGGTCCAAGCGCAGACGGTCCACGAAGAACAGATCGGTCGGCCCTACCGACACGTCGACCCGGCCCTGTGTCAGCGCTAGCTCGCCCGCGTCGTCGGCGCAGACACGAGCGGAAACCGGTGCTCCGGAGCGCAGTTCGGCGGCGGTCGCGGTGACCGTGGTGGCCAGGATCCGGCCGCCGACCTCGATCGTCGGCCCCAGCGCGCACGGGACGGTGAGCTCGCGGTCCAGCGGCGCGGGCTCGGGGTACTCCGGTCCGAGCACCGCCACCTCCGCCAGGCCGGACGGTTGGGTCTGGGCGAATCCGAGCGCGGTCTTGTCCAGCACCGGCCGCCAGGTGCGCATGCTGAGCTCGATCCGGTCGGTCACGGTGGGGTGCAATGAGACGCGCACCGGCGTGCCCGGGTCGGCTTCGGCCAGCTCGCGCACCTGTGGACCGTCGCCGAGATTCACCGTCACCGAGGTCGGCGCCGCGGGCAGGCCGCCGAGCGAGGGGGTCAGCTCGAGGCCGGTCACCAGCGCGGGTTCGGGGAGCTCGATCGTGAGTGTCGGCCTGCCGCCGGTCGGATCGCGGACCGAGTCCTCCAACGCCGTCCAGCTCGTGCGCGGATCGCCGTCGGTCGCGGCGAACGCGGCTCCGCGCAGGTCACCGACGTCGGCCTTGCCCCTGGCCACGGGGCGGCCGTGGTCGGTCAGCAGCGCCTCCAGCGCGGGTCCCTGCCTGGTCCGGACGGTCAGCGCCGGGGTGACCGTCATCGGCTCCTGGACCTGGAGCGTGCGCTGGAACGCTCCCGGTTCCTCCGGCGCCAACGCGAGGCCCTTGCTGCACCGCACTCGGTCGGGCGCGTCGAAACAGGCGCTGCGGCCGGGGAATTCCTGCCCCAGATCCCACCCGCGCACCGGCGCGCCCACCGGGGCGGGCGGTACCACCGTCCGATGCCGGATGTCGACGCGGACCGGCGCGTCACGCTCGGAGTAGTCGTCCAGGGTCAGTTCGCTGATGCCGAATTGCCCGCCGCGGGTACCGCCTTCGGTGCGGATGGCGGTGATGGTCAGCCAATCGGTCCTGCCCGCGGGCAGCGAAACCGAAACCGCCGTACCGGGTTCGGGCACCCGGGCCGAGACGGTGCCATTGGCGGTGCGCACCTCGATCCACTTGACCGGATCGCCGATGGCGGCCGAGCTGGTGGTCAGGCTCAGTTGCCCGGTCGAGAGCGGGTGATCGAGGTCGAGCCGCAGCCACTGCCCCAGCGCGCGTTCGGTGCCGTTGCTGATCCAGGCGGTGGCGGGATCACCGTCGACGACCGCCGCGGTGGAACTCCCCGGCGCCGCACCGCCGAGTTGGGTGGCGTCCGCCGCCGAGCTGGAGGCAGTGATCGTCGCGCCGGACCATTCGCCGCGCACCAGCTCCGCGCCGGGCACCGGATAGTCGGGCACCAGGTTGTGTGTGCGGCGCGCGTCATCGGGAGCCCGCAGCGCCGAATTGTGGTTGTCCACCCGGCCGAAATCGGCTTCGCGATCCATCGGGGTGTCGGTGACGGTCACCGGGCCGACGGGCAGCCCGGCTCGGGTCGCGTCGGCGGCCAGCAGGGTGGGAGTCTCGGGGGCGGCGTGGTCGCGGTGCAGTCGTTCGAGCACTTCCGGCCCGCCCTGCACGACCGGAACGTCGCCGAGCGGGACGGTGTACGCCCCCGGGAACGCTTGCGGTGCGCCGGTGCCGCCGCGCACCTCGGCGGGCGTTCCCGGACCGCGCGCGTCCACCCGGTAGATCTCGACCGCCGGGTAGGGCGGCCGCAGATCCCCGTCGGCTACCAAGCCGTCGGCGATCACCAGCGATTCGATCGGATTGCCGAACTCGGCGACCTTGCGCAGCCCGGGTGAGCCGTCCAGCGTTTGGTGGGCCAGCATCGGCCGCGTGGAGCGGGAGGTTTCCGGGTCCAGGTCGTTGCGCAGCACGACGACGCCGATGCCCTGGGCGGCCAGCGTCGGGGCCAGCCCCGTCGACGGCCTGCCGTCGGCGATCAGCCGCTGCACCGAATCCATCGCGCGGATGGTGCCGGGCGGGTTCAGCGGCACCGCGTCGCGAATCGCCCACGGCGTGTCGGCCAGCGCTTGCAGGGGTTCGTCGCGGGTCAGTCCCCAGACCTGGCTGCCGAACGGGGCGCCGGGAACAACCAGGGCGCGCGTATCGGCGGCATTCTGCCGCAGCCAGTCCGCGGTCTGCTGCCAATAGGCGGGCACCCGGTCGTAGGCGCCGCGCGGAGCGAGCTTGCCGGTCCAGGCCAGCGACGTGGACAGGGCCAGCGCGGTGAGGATCAGCGCCGCGACCGCGACCGCGCGGTCGCGCTCCGGATGGGCGAACGCGCCGCGCCAGACCCGCATCGGCACCGAGCCGGGCAGCGGCACCCGCGCCAGCAGCTGAGCCAAACCGAGCACCAGGGGGATACGGATCAGTGGCTCGAGCTTGTGCACGTTGCGCAGCGGAGCGCCACCGGAATCCAGGAAGACGCGCACCGACTCCGCGAACGGCCCGCCCAACTCGCCGACGAACCCGGCGCAGATGCCGACCAGCCCGACGCACAGGATCAGCGCGAGCCTGCCCCGGTACGGCATCGACCGCAGCGCCAAGCCCGCCATGCCCGCCGCCGCGACCAGGCCGGTCGCCAGCACCGCCGCGGGCTGGGTCACCAGCACCGCGCCCGCGATGCGTTCCGGCGAGACGAACGGCGTCCAGCTGTCGGTGCCGCGCAGCACCTCGCCCAGCGAAGCCCACTGCGTGGTCACGCCCGAGGATTCGATGTAGTCCAGGAAAGGCGGACTCACCTTGCCGAGCAGCAGCAGCGGCACGACCCACCAGAACGTGGCGAGCACGAGCAGCGGAATCCACGCCGCGGTGAAGCGCCACCAGCGCCGATTCGGCCGGTAGGAACTCCACCACAGCAGCGCGGGCAGGAAGGCGGCCACCGTGGCCACCGCGTTGACCGAGCCCATCAGCGCAAGGGCCAGCGCGCTGCCCGCGGGAGAGGCGGCTCCGCCGCGCCGCCGGTCCCGCTGGGCGATGCCGAGTGCGGCGGGCGCGAGCAGCACCCAGGGGGCCAGCATCATCGGCAGCGTCTCCGAGGAGATCGAGCCGAGCGTGGTCAGCACCCGCGGCGACAGAGCGAACGCGAGCGCCGCGACCACGCGCGACCCACGCGTGCCGATGCCGAGCGTCTCGCACAGCCGGACGATCCCCCAGAATCCGGCGAGCAGCAGCAGCGCCCACCAGATCCGCTGGGTCGCCCAGGCGGGCACGCCGAGCACATGGCCGAGCGAGAAGAACGCGCCGTGCGGAAAGAAATATCCGTAGGCCTGGTTCTGCACCTGGCCCATCGGCGCCTGGCTGCTCCACAGATGGCTCGCGCGTTCCAGAAAGCCGAGCGGATTCTGCGCCAGGTCGTATTTCGTGTCGGCGACCGTGCGTCCGGGCGCCTGTGCGAAGGTCAGCAGGAACGCCGCGACGACTGTCGCGGCGAACCAACGTCTACCGAGCGGCGCGGTGCTGTGCTGCCCCGGCGCCGCGGAAGATCCGAGCGAGTCGGCCGGTGAAGGGGAGGTCAGCGGGTCAGCGGCTGCCGTACTCAACGCTGTTCAGCAGCGAGGAGTCCTTGTCGCCGCTGCGGTCGATCTCCGGTCGCGTGTTCTGCTGCACGGCCATGGTGATGAGGAGAACACCGATCACGCCCAGCACGGCGCCCGCGACCGCACTCGCAACACCAGGGACAGCAAACTTCATCGCGGCACTCCAATTACGTCGATGCAGGCACGTTCCCGGTCAACCTAGCAGGACGTCCGGTATTTGTATGCGTTCAGGCCGCGGAATCTCCATCGACTTGTCCCGCCGACCGGCGCCGCGCACGCCCTGACCTGCATGTGACCGGCCACACAGGCGGAGGGATCAGTGCGCGGGCAGCGTGCAGTGCAGCGCGCCGAGCAGGGTGCGCAGCTTCGCGGTGGTCTCGTCCAGCTCCGCCTGCGGGTCGGAGGCCGCGACGATGCCGCCGCCCGCGTACGCGTGGACCGTGCGACCGTCGGCCGACAGTTCCGCGCTGCGGATCGCGACCATCCACGCGCCGTCGCCGCCCGCGTCGCACCAGCCGACCGCTCCGCCGTAGAACCCGCGATCCTCCTCGATGTGCGCGATGGTGTCCAAGGCGAGGTGGGTCGGGGTGCCGCAGACCGCGGGCGTCGGGTGCAGCAGCACCGCTAGGTCGAGCGCGGTGATCGAGGTGTCGCGCAAGCGCCCGCTGATCGGCGTCGCCAGGTGCCATACCTCGTGCGTGCTGATCAGCTCCGGGCTGTCGGGAATGGACAATTCGGCGCAGATCGGCCCGAGGCGATCGGCGATCCAGTCGATCACGAACGCGTGCTCGTCGCGATTCTTGGTGCTGCCCAGCAGTTCCCGGGCCTGCGCCGCGTCGGCGTCCGGGTCGGGCAGCCGCGGCAGCGTGCCCGCCAGCGGACGCAGCGTCACGGTGTCGCCGTGCCGGGCGATCAGCACTTCCGGCGTGGCCCCGACCAGCGTCGCCCCGGCGCGGCCCGCGGGCGTCAAGTCGACGGCGAAGACGTTCGCGTGCGGGTGCCTGGTCAGCAGATGTCCGGCGACGAGCTCGGGGTCGAGCGCGAACTCCGCCTCCGCCAGCACCGATCGCGCCGCGACGACCTTGCGCAGCGGCTGCGCCGGGTCACCCAGCTGCTCGACCAGTTTCGTCACCCGCGCGACATGCTCTGCCGGGCTGGGTATTTCGGCGACCACCCGGACCGCGGGCAGATCGGGCAGCGCGGCGGGCCGCCACGGGCCTGCCGTGTGCTCGGCGCGTTCGGGCACAGTCAGCGCCGCGGGCCTGCGCGGATCGAAGGGCAGCGCGCCCACGATCAGCTCCGCGCTCCCGTCCCGCAGCGCTGCCCCCGCCTGCTGCACGTCGTCGAAGACGACCCGGCTCCCGTACCCCCGAACAACCCCATCGGCGCGAGCAAGCAGGAACCCATCCATGGGACCAAACTAACCCCGTCATCGGTGTCCCATCGCTGTCGAGCGATCCAAGTCTCACCCGTCGCGCGGTCAGGGATTCTTTCCGGGCGGGACGAGCAGGACGGGGCGGTGGCAGTGTTTGAGGACGGCGTCGGCCACGCTGCTGTGCAGGAGCGCACGGATGCCGGTGGCGCCGCGAGTGCCCGCGACGATGATGTCGACGTCCAATTCGTCGGCGCAGTCGACGATGGCGTTCCAGATGGTCGAGGTGCATTCCGCGGTGCGCGCCTCGGCGTTCAGGCCCGCCAGCTCGGCCAGCCGTACGCCCTCGGCGTTGACGGCGCGCGCGTCGACGTAGGCGATGTCCTCCATCTCGTCGTCGGGCACCCATTCCGGCTGCATGACACCCGACAACCCGGACAGGCGGGCGGCTTGCCGCACCATCGGCTCCCATGCGGTCAGCACGATGGCGCGATTCGCGGTGAGGAAGCGTCCGGCGTATTCGATGGCGCGCTTGGCGTTCTCGGAGCCGTCGTAGGCGATGAGCATCAGATCGCAGGGCACGGTGACCTCCTGAGGGAGACGCACGGCGATACCAAGAGACTACCCCGCCCTGTCGCTCCGAATCCCGGTCCCACCTGCGCAAATACGGCTGCCAAAAGCATTGCCGCGCGTCGCGCCGACGCCGCGCGCGACTGGACCGCCGTCGCGTTCGAGGCCGCGAGTTGCCTGCCGGGTAGGCACCCAGCGGGTGCGGTCGCCCACGCCGCGGCGAGTACGGTTGACCTCCATGCGGAAGACGCCTCTGCTCGTCCTCGCCATTCTCGCCGCCATCGCGACCGCCTGCTCGAACGGCGGTTCCTCCGATTCGGCGTCGCCGAGCAGCACCACACCGGACGCGACGACCGCCGCGGTCCCGGTCACGTCCGCGGCGCCGCCGGACTGCAATGCCGGTTATCTCGCGCAGTTCACCACCCGCGAGAAGCTGGCCCAGCTGCTGACCGTCGGCGTCACCGGCGCGGCCGACGCCACGAACGTGGTGCGCACCGAGCAGATCGGCGGCATCTTCGTCGGCGGATGGACCGACCAGGCGCTACTCGGATCGGGCGAGATCACGCAGGTCAAGGAGGCGGCCAGGGTTCCGCTCATGGTGACCATCGACGAGGAGGGCGGCCGCGTCTCCCGTGTGCGCGACCTGATCGGCCCCGCGCCGTCCGCGCGGGTGACGGCGCAGACCATGAGCCCCGAGCAGTTCTACAGCGCGACGCTGGCCAGGGGACGCGCGCTGAAGGACGTCGGCGTGACGGTGAACTTCGCCCCGGACGTCGACGTCAGCTCCCAGCCCGACGACACGGTCATCGGCGACCGCTCCTTCTCCGACGATCCCGCCGTGGTCAGCCGCTACGCGGACGCGTACATCCGGGCGATGCGTGAGGTCGGTGTCGGCACGGTGATGAAGCACTTCCCCGGTCACGGGTCCGGCTCCGGCGACTCGCACACCGGCGCGGTGCGCACGCCGCCGCTGGCGCAGTTGCAGACCGTGGACCTGGTGCCGTTCCGCGACCTGGTCGGATCGGGCGCGGCGGTCATGGTCGGCCATCTGGACGTGCCCGGCCTGACCACCCCCGATGTCCCGGCCAGCATCAGTCCCGAGGCCATGGCGCTACTGCGCGAGGGCCGCGGCTACGGCGCCGCGCCGTTCCAGGGACCGATCTTCACCGACGACCTGGGCGGGATGGCGGCGATCACCAGCCGAATGTCGATCGAGGAGGCCGTCGAGGCCGCACTCGTCGCCGGGGCCGACAACGCCCTGTGGATCACCACCGACGCGGTGCCGCGGGTGCTCGACCGGCTGGAGCAGGCGGTGTCGAGCGGACGCCTCCCGATGGCGCAGGTGGATGCCTCGGTGCTGCGGATGGCCGCTTTCAAGGGTGCGTTGCCGCGCTGCTGAGGCAGTCGCATGAACGACCCGGCCGGGCGAGGAAGCCGCACGGTCGAGTCGGGCGACCGGTGAGCAAATCGGACCGCCGGAACTTACCTTGGAGTAATATATGAGGTTCACCTGTGGTAGGAGTGTGGATGGCGGGCGGAACGAAGCGACTTCCGCGGGCGGTACGCGAGCAGCAGATGCTCGACGCCGCGGTGGAGGTTTTCTCGCGTAAAGGCTTCCACGACACCTCGATGGACGCGATCGCCGCCGAGGCGAAGATTTCGAAGCCGATGCTGTATTTGTACTACGGCTCCAAGGACGAACTATTCCGCGCCTGCATCCAGCGCGAGGGCATGCGCTTCATCGAATCCGTCGCACCGGCGGGCAACCCGCTGCTGTCGCCGCATGAGCAGGTCCGCACCGCGCTGGAGGGTTTCCTCGGCTTCGTCGACCGCAATCGCCGCTCCTGGCAGGTGCTCTACCGGCAGGCCATCGGTCAGCAGGCGTTCGCGTCGGAGATCGAGAACGCCCGCGAGCGCGTCATCGAATTGACCGCCAAACTGCTGGAGTCCAGCGCCAAGCACGCCGAGCCCGGGACGAATTTCGATGTCGTCGCGGTCGCCGTGATCGGCGCGGGCGAGGCCATCGCCGACCGGCTGGCCAGTGGCCGGATCGAGGTCGCCGAAGCCGTCGACCTCCTCGATGACCTGGCCTGGCGCGGTCTGGCCGGTCGCAAGAAGACCGAGTAGCCCGGCTTTTGCCCAGCGCGGTTGCTTCCGCGTCGCCCTCCTGCCAGAGTGCGTGAGTTCGACAAATGCGGACCGGCTCCTTCGGTAGAGCCGGGAGAACGGGGCGGAAGTGTTCGGGTTGCTCAGGCCGTGCGCGCACGGCGCTCGGAAATATGGCATCGATAGCACGGATTGGCGTGCGCATCTGTGCGGGTTGTGTCTCGGATTGCGCGACGGGCACGGTCAGCTCGCCCGCGCCACGACCAACAAGGACGCGCTGGTGCTGAGCGTGCTCACCGAGGCGCAGTCCGGTTCGGCGCGGCGCACCACGGCGGCGCCGTGCCCGCTGCGCGGAATGCGGCGGGCCTCGGTGGCCACCGCGGACTCACCCGGTGTGCAGCTGGCCACCACGGCCTCCTTGCTATTGGCGTCAGCCAAGATTCGCGATCACGTGGATGACGGTGAGGTGGCCGCGCTCGCGCGTGGGCCGCTGGCGAAAGCGGCGAGGCGGTGGGCGGGAGAGGCGCGCGCGGGCGCCGCGCGGATCGGTCTCGACGTCGAACCGCTCGTCGCCGCGCTCGATGCCCAGGTGCGACTGGAGCAGGAGGCGAAAGAGCTGGTCGCCGTGGGCGGTTCGCGTCCGTCTGGGCCGCGGACGGCTGGGTTCGTGCCGGAATCGCTTGTCGCCTCCGCGCATTGGACGTCGGCGATGGCGTCGTCGGCCGATCCGCTGGACCGGCTCACCGCACCCACCCAGCTGTGCGCGTCGGCGTTCTTCGCCCACACCGCCGTGCTGGCCGATCGCCCGGACAATGTCGAAGCCCTGCGCGAGGCGGGATGGCAGTTCGGTCGGATCGCGCACCTGGCCGACGCCGTCGCGGACTATGACGAGGACTTGTCTCGGGACACCTTCAACCCTCTGGCGGCCACCGGAACAACCTTGCCCGAGGCATACGACTTACTGCGGGAATCGAATTCGCACCTGCGCACCGCTATTGCCGCGGCCGAGCTGAGTCGGGTGCCGACCGTCCGCTGGATGCTGCTCGACCCGTTGACCGCGGTGCTGCGGCGGATCGGCAGCGGCCTCGGGACCTTCGCCGCGCACACCTGCTCGGTATGCCACGACACCGCCGGACTGCCGCACGCCGAGGTGCGCCCGCGCATGCACCGCACGGGTCATCGTCCACCGACCCGCCGCCCCGGACTAGGTGAATCCCTCGCACTCATCCTGGGCGGATACTGCACCGGTTACGCCTGCTGTGCCGACCACACGCAACCCTGCACCGGCGAACGCAAGGACGCATGGATCAAGAACTGCGATTGCAGCGATTGCGGTGACTGTGATTGCGGCTGTTGTGATTGCGGCTGCTGCAACTGCGATTGCGGCTGCGACTGCTGAGGAACGAAGCCGCTGCCGGATTCGACTGAATCCGGCAGCGGCTTCGGTTGTTCAGCGAAGGGTCGCCGTCAGGTGCGGGTAGCCCTTCTTCGGGTGGCGCAGCGCCAGATCCCAGCCACCTTCGACCTGGTCGGCGTATACGTTCACGGTGGAGGGCAGCAGAATCGGCTTGCCGAACTTGACCGAGTACGTGGTCTGCTCCGGAATGCGGCCCTCGACCGAGCCGAGGACGGTCGCCGCCGACCACATGCCGTGCGCGATCGACCTCGGGAACCCGAATGCCTTGGCGCCCAATGCGGAGGTGTGGATCGGGTTGTGGTCACCGGACGCGGCGGCGTACCGGGTGATCGTCTTCTGGTCCACCCGCAACGTGCGCAGCGGCGGCGGCGGAACCTCCTCCGGCTTCGGCTCCGGCTTCGGTCCGCCCGACAGCGAGGTGCGCTGCTGGTGCAGGAACGTGGTGACCTGGTGCCACACCAGCTCACGCCCCACCTTCACGTCGCTGATCGCGTCGACGAGCAGCCCCTTCGGGTGCTCACGAAGATTCTCGATGTGCGTGCGGATGTCCAGCGGCTCGCTCACCGAGATGTCGCGCGTGCGCTCGATGACATTCTCCGCGTGCACCGCGCCCACCGCGACGAACGGGAAGTCCCGCGCCACCACCAATTGCATGGCAAGCGGGAAGGTGAGGATGAACGGGTAGGTCAGCGGCAGGGCGTCACCGAACCGCAGACCGGTCGCCCGGCAGTAGGCGGCCAGATGATCCGGATCCACCCGCAGACCCTCGAGCTGAACGGCCCGGTCCGGCACCGTCGGCTTGCGCGCCGACAGCAGCGGCACCGCGCCGAGCGCCGCCTTGGCGAACAGCTTGCTGTTCTTGGGCGGTTCGGTGAGCGTGATCACCTGTGTCTGTTCCCCCGCTGCTGCGCCGTGGGCCATCATGCTCCGATCAGGCTCTGCCCGCAGACCCGAACGACGTTGCCGGTCACCGCGTTCGAGGCCGGGCTCGCGAAATAGGCGATGGTCTCGGCGACGTCGACGGTCTGGCCGCCCTGCTGCAACGAGCTCATCAACCGGCCCGCCTCCCTGGTGCCCAGCGGGATGGCGGCGGTCATCGCGGTCTCGATGAAACCGGGCGCGACGGCGTTGATGGTGATGTTCTTCTCCGCCAGCTTCGGCGCCTCGGCGGCGACCATGCCGATGACACCCGCCTTGGACGCGCCATAGTTGGTCTGGCCGCGGTTGCCCGCGATGCCCGCGATCGAGGACACGTCGATCACGCGACCGCCCTCCTTCAGCGCGCCCCTGGCCACCAGGCCCTCGGTAATGCGATGCGGCGCGGCGAGATTCACGTTGATGACCGCGTTCCAGCGGCCCTCGTCCATGTTCGCCAGCAGCTTGTCGCGGGTGATGCCCGCGTTGTGCACGACGATGTCGATGCCGCCGAAGCGCTCGGTGGCGAAATCGGCCAGCTTCTCGGCGGCGTCGGGGGCGGTCACGTCGAGCGCAAGCGCGGTGCCGCCGACCTTGTTCGCGGTCTGCGACAGCGCCTCACCGGCGGCCGGGATGTCGGCCACGATCACCTGGGCGCCATCCCGGGCGAACACCTCGGCGATAGTCGCGCCGATACCGCGCGCCGCGCCGGTGACCACGGCGACCTTGCCCTCCAGCGGGCGGTCCCAGTCGGCGGGTGCGGTCGCGTCGTCCTTGCCGACGCGGATGACCTGGCCGTCGACGAACGCCGACTTGGCCGACAGCAGGAAGCGCAGGGTCGACTCCAGACCGGTCGCGGCGGCCGGAGCCTCGGGGTGCAGGTACACCAGCTGCGCGGTCGCGCCGCGCCGCAGCTCCTTGGCCACCGAGCGGGTGAAGCCCTCCAGCGCGCGCTGCGCGATCTGTTCGTCCACGCTGGAGGCCAGCTCGGGCGTGGTGCCGATGACCACGACGCGCCCGGACGGGGCGATGCTGCGCATGGCCGGTTGGAAGAATTCGAACAGCTGCGAGAGGTCCTCGATCGTGCCGATGCCGGTGGCGTCGAACACCAGGGCGCCGTACTTGGTTTCGGGGCTGAGTGCGTCGGCGAAGGTGTAGTCCGACAGCAGCGCCCGGACCGGCTCTGCGACCCGGCCCTTGCCGCCGAGCAGCACCGGACCGGGCAGCGGCGGCTGGCCCTTGACGTAGCGACGCAAGGTCTCCGGCTGCGGCAGGCCGAGCTTGCTGGCCAGGAACGCGCCGGGAGCGGAGTGTACGAACGATCCGTAGAGGTTGGGAGCACCCTTGTTCTTGCTGGCTGCCACTATTCCTACCTTTTCTGAGTTCTGTCTCTCGGGTTGGAGGTCGCCCCGGCGTGGTTCGCTGGCGCACTTTTGCGGGGTATGTGTCGACATTAAACTTACTCCAGAGTAAGTTTAATGTAAACAACCGCGACGGTGCGCCGATCTGCGTGGAGCCACGCCGAACCGGGCCGCCGGGACATCCATCCACGAGACCTTGGAGACTCGAGTGACCAGCAAAGTCAGTTCGGCGAAGAGCACCGCCAAGACCGGTAAGACGACCCGCCCGGTCGCGATCGTGGGCGGCAACCGGATTCCGTTCGCTCGCTCGGACAAGGCGTACGCGCACGCCTCCAACCAGGACATGTTCACCGCCGCGCTGGACGGGCTGGTCAGCCGCTTCGGCCTGCAGGGCGAGCGGCTCGGCATGGTCGTCGGCGGCGCCGTGCTGAAGCGGGTCGGCGAGCACGGCCTCATCCGCGAGAGCGTGCTCGGCAGCAAGCTGAGCCCCTACACCCCCGCGCACGATCTGCAACTGGCGTGCGGCACCGGCCTCCAGGCGATCGTCACCGTCGGTGACGCGATCGCGGCGGGTCGCATCGAGGCAGGCATCGGCGGCGGCACCGACACCACCTCCGACGCCCCGATCGGGGTGAGCGAGGGCCTGCGCGAGTGGATGCTGGACGCCAACCGCGCCAAGTCCAACAAAGACCGGCTCAAGCTGGTCGGCCAGCTGCGCCCGAGCATGCTCGGCATCGAGATCCCGCGCAACGCCGAGCCGCGCACCGGGTTGTCCATGGGCGAGCACGCCGCGATCACCGCCAAGGAATTCGGCATCGCGCGCGAGGCGCAGGACGAGCTGGCCTACCTGTCGCACAAGAACATGGCGGCCGCCTACGATCGCGGTTTCTTCGACGACCTGATCACGCCGTTCCTCGGCCTGACCCGCGACGACAATCTGCGGCCGAACTCCTCGATCGAGAAGCTGGCCACGCTGAAGCCGGTCTTCGGGGTGAAGGCGGGCGACGCGACCATGACCGCGGGCAACTCCACCCCGCTGACCGACGGCGCCTCCGCCGTGCTGCTGTCCAGCGAGGAGTGGGCCGCCGAGCGCAAGCTGCCGGTGCTGGCGAACCTGGTCGACAGCGAGGTCGCCGCGGTCGACTACATCCACGGCCCCGACGGCCTGCTGATGGCGCCGACCTACGCGGTGCCGCGCCTGCTCGCCCGCAACGGCCTCACCCTGCAGGACTTCGACTACTACGAGATCCACGAGGCGTTCGCCTCGGTGGTGCTGGCCACCCTGGCCGCGTGGGAGTCCGACGCCTACTGCAAGGAGCGCCTCGGCCTGGACGGCGCGCTCGGTTCGATCGATCGCAGCAAGCTCAACGTCAACGGCTCGTCGCTGGCCGCTGGCCACCCCTTCGCCGCGACCGGCGGCCGCATCGTCGCCTCCACCGCGAAGCTGCTCGCCGAAAAGGGCTCCGGCCGCGCTCTCATCTCCATCTGCGCCGCGGGTGGACAGGGCGTGGTCGCGATCCTGGAGCGCTGATCGCGCCGAGCGCCGGGAGTAGCTGACGCACGACGAAATGGCCCCCGATCGGAATTCGATCGGGGGCCGCGTTGTCATCGCCTACTTGTCCGGAAGCTCGTGGTGGCCGCCGAATGCCTTTCGCATCGCCGAGAGCACTTTGTCCGCGTAAAGGGCCTCGCCCCGGGAGGAGAACCGCGCGAACAAGGCCGACGACAGCACCGGCACGGGCACGCCGACATCGATGGCGGCGTCGATCGTCCAGCGCCCCTCGCCGGAATCGGACACCCGGCCGCTGTAGGACTCCAGGTCCGGGTCGGCGTGCAGCGCCGCCGCGGTGAGGTCGAGCAGCCAGGACGCGACCACCGAACCCCGCCGCCACACCTCGGTGACCTCGGGCACGTCGATGTCGTACCGGTAGTACTCGGGATGCTCCAGCGGCGTCTCCTCCGCGGAGAACTCGCCCGCGTGCTCGGCGCCGTAATTGGCCTTGTGCAGGATGTTCAAGCCTTCGGCGTAGGCCGCCATCGCGCCGTACTCGATGCCGTTGTGCACCATCTTCACGAAGTGGCCCGCGCCCGCCGGTCCACAGTGCAGGTAGCCGAGCTCGGCCGTGGAGGGTTCGCCGGTGCGCCCCGGCGTCCGCTCGGCCGCTTCCAGACCCGGGGCGATGGATTTCAGCAGCGGGTCGAGGTACTTCACCTGCTCCGCCTCGCCGCCGATCATCAGGCAGTAGCCGCGGGTGCGGCCGAAAACCCCACCCGAGGTGCCGATGTCCAGGTAGTGGATGCCCTTGGGCCGCAGCCGCTCGGCACGCTGGATGTCCTCGTGGTAGCGGCTGTTGCCACCGTCGATGACGATGTCGCCGGGCTCGAGCAGTTCGGCCACCTGGTCGATCACCGCGCTCGTCGCGCCGGCCGGGATCATCACCCACACCACGCGCGGTGCCTCGAGCATGTGGACGAACTCGGCGAGATCGGTGCTGCCCTGGAAGCCGTCCCCGAGCTCGGCGCGCAATTCGTCGATGTGCTGGGCGCGACGCTCGTATCCGACGGCGGTGTGCCCGTCGGCGACGATCCGACGCACGATATTGGCGCCCATCCGGCCGAGGCCGATCATTCCCAGCTGCATGCCATCCATCTCCCTCGTGTGCGAAGTCTTGCGGCGCGGCGGTCCTTCTCGATTCTCCCGCGTTGCTTCGGTCACGGTCTGCCCCGCGCGTGTAACGCCACATCCGGTGCTCCGATAAACGGGGTGGCTCCGCGCAGTTGCCAGACCCCCGACCCGGCAACTGCGCGGGCCTCTTTGCGTGCTGTACCCGGCTCTTTTGCGCGGGATTGCTGCTGATCCGTGCTGTGCCGACCCCTGTCGGTAAGGGCCACTATCGTTGGTGAGGACTCGTGTCGTGCGAGTCCACAATTCAATGGAACGTGGAGGACGGTTCGTGACGAGCCAGCCGAGCACCGGAGACCGCGGCCCTGGAGCGGGTGGCGACGTCGGATGGCGCCAGCTCCTCGGGGCGGATCGACCCCAGGAATCAGACCAATCGGTCGGGTGGCGTGGCGATGCGATGCCCACTCAGCCCATGCACACCGGCCCGCGGCGGCCGTCGCCCCCGCCGCCGCGCCGCGCCCCCGGGCGCCGTCCGATTTCCAGCCCACCGCCGAAGCGCCCGGATACCGCCGTGGTGCGCAGGGTCGGCATCGCGGTCGGCGCCGTCCTCGCCTTGGCGGGTCTCGGATACGCCGTGGACTGGGCGCTGTCCTCGGGCGAGGTGCCCCGCGGCACCGTCGTGGCGGGCGTCGACATCGGCGGCATGGACAAGTCCGCGGCCGATGCCCGCCTGCGCGCCGAACTCGAGCCGAGAGCGAGCCGGGAACTGCCGCTGCGCATCGGCGACGTGCAGACCGGTATCGTGCCGAGCTCCGCCGGACTCGGCGTGAACTGGGACGCCACCTGGTCGCGGATCGGCTCCCAGCCGCTCAACCCGTTCACCCGGCTCGCCTCCTTCTTCACCACCCGCGACGTAGCGATCGTCAGCGCGGTCGACGAACCGGCATTGGACCGCCAATTGTCCGAACTGCGGGTGCACGACCGCCCAACGGTCGAGGGCACCATCACCTTCGACAAGGCGAGGCCTGTTGCGGTGCCGCCGGTTCCGGGACGCGTGCTCGACAGTGCTGCCGCGCGAGCGGAATTGGTCGACAACTGGATCACCGCAGCGCCGCTGGACCTTCCGGTCGTTCCCGCTCCCCAGAGCGTGCGCCCCGAAGCCGTGGACACGGCGCTGCGCGAGATCGCGCAGCCCGCGGTGCAGGCGCCGATCACGTTCGCGGGCAAGGGCGGCGCCGCCAGGCTCGACCCGGAGCAGATCGCGTCCGTGCTGACCTTCGCGCCGGACGGGCAGGGCGGTCTGGCCGTGTCGGTGAACCAGGACGCCGCGATCGGCCTGCTCGCCGCGCAGCTCGCGCCCACGGAGGTCGAGCCGAAGGACGCTACCTTCGCCGTCTCCGGCGGTCGACCGGCGGTGGTTCCCGCGGTGGTCGGCGACAAGATCAACTGGCCGAAGACCTTCGAACAGTTCAACGCGCTGCTGGTTGCCCAGGGCGAGCGGACCGGCCAGGCGGTCTACGAGCGAGTCGAACCGAAAGTGACCACCGAGGCGGCGCAAGGGCTCGGCATCGTCGAGACCGTGGGTTCGTTCACCACCAGCGGCTTCAGCGGACCCTCCGGCGTCAATATCCGCACCGTGGCCAGGAAGGTCAACGGCGCGATCGTGAAGCCGGGAGAGACGTTCTCGCTCAACGAATTCACCGGTCCGCGCGGTACGGCGGAAGGATATGTCGAGTCCGGCATCATCGACCACGGCCGCCCCAGCACCGCCGTCGGCGGCGGCATCAGCCAGTTCGCCACCACGCTCTACAACGCCGCGTATTTCGCCGGTTTGGAAGACGCGGGCCATACCGAGCACAGCTACTACATCTCCCGCTACCCGGCCGCCCGCGAGGCCACCGTCTTCGATGGCGCGATCGACCTCAAATTCCGCAACAACAGCCAAACCGGCGTCTACATCGAGGCTTTCGTCACCGACTCGGAGGTGACCGTCCGCCTGTGGGGCACCAAGACGGTGGACGTCGAATCCATCACCGGTGAGAAGACCAAACCGACCGAGCCCAAGACCATCACCTTGCCCAAGGGCAAGGACTGCATCGCCTCCGAAGGCGCCCCCGGCTTCACCATTTCCGACACCCGCGTCATCACCGACCGCAAAACCGGACGCGAAGTCTCCCGCACCACCCGCACGGTGAAATACGACCCGATTCCGGTCGTCAAGTGTGAGTGAGATTCCCGGCCGCCACAACTCTGCTCGAACGTCGAAGCATGGCGGCCGCTGGAATCGCGTCGATGGTGGTGTGCTCTCTATGGACACCTCAATGCGGCCAGCAGCCTGATCGGCCGGGCCCTACACTCGACGCACACGCATGCTCTCGACGGAGGTGATCGGCGGTTGAATCCCATGGATCCGCGCGACCAGCACACCGCACGTTATGAAGCCGGTTATCAGCCGGGGAATTACCGTGATCCCGGCTACCGGGGTGATCCGGGATACGGCCAGGGTGCCGGGTACGGCCAAGACCACGGATACAGCGCATATCAGCAGTCCGATTATCCGGACCGGCAGTCCCGGCCACAGCAGGGGCCGGACGTCAACATCGGCATGTTCGCCGGCGGCGTGTTCGCCACGGCAGTGGTAACCGCGCTCGCGGCCTGGCTGTGCGCCTGGATCATCGAAATCATCGCCACCCGGATGACGGAAAGCGGCAAGTTCGGGGTGTGGAACCCGATGTCCCAGCCCGCGTACTGGTTCGCCGTGGTTGCCTTCATCTGCGCGCTGCTGGCCGGGGTGCTCTGGTATCTGCTTCGCCTGGGTACTCCGTCACCGGAATTGTTCTTCGGCTGGATCGTGGGGATCCTCACCGCCGCGGCGGTGATCATTCCACTGGCCCTGTCCAGCGACCTGTGGGTGGGTATCACCACTGGGATCGAACATTTGGTGATCGGTCTTCCGATCCTCAGCATGGTGCGCATGGTGGGGGCCAAGAGCGTCGTGCCCCAGTGAGGAAGGGCCGAGTGGACCGCTGCCTCATGCGGACAGGGGCTGGCACGAGTCGCCCCCACTGTCACAGCGGTGTTCGCATCAGCAGAACGTTGTACTGGGTGTGCTGGGTGACCATGAAGTAGAGGTCACGGCCGGTTTGGTACGGGAAGATCATCGGTGCGTAGGCGGTGGGCAGGGCGCGGGTATCGATGAGGACCCTGGGTTCGCTCCACGGCCCTTCGGGTGCTGCCGCGGTGCGCATGACGACGCTGTTGGACGGATCGGTGGTCAGCATGACGAACTGGCCGAGGTAGTCGTTCCACATCACCGACAATTCGGCCACGCCGCCCACGATGGGCGCCGCGGTCTTCGCGTCGCCGGGCTTCCACGCTTTGCCGTCCCAGTATTCATAGGCGTCGATATTGGCGATATCGGTTTCTTTTGCACGCGAGACGAATCCGGGATTGTTGCGGCCGGAGGGAGTGCCGTAGCGGTAGACGTAGCCGCCCGCCTTAAGGAAGGCGTTCTGCTGAAAGTTCTCGTGACCGTCGACATTGGCGCGGCGTGTGGTGGTGAGTGGCGTCCACGTGGTGCCGCCGTCCTGCGAGGAGGCCAGCGTGGAGAAATTGGTGTGCCACTTGCCGTGGTCGCCCCACTCCCGGACCGACATCAGGCTCATGTATTGCACGCCGCCCACCGAGATGCCCGCCGTGGGGATCAAACTGATCTCGATGCCTGGGATCTTGGGGCTGGGTAGGGGATTCGGCACCACGTCGTCGAAGATGATGCCGCTGGCCGGGTCGTGTGTCGAGCTGCGGAACAGCACGTTGCTGGTCCAGGCCCAGATGCTGCCCGCGAGCAGATTGGGAAAGCCGAGCCCGGCGCTGTCGCCGAAAGCGGTGAGCATGCGGCCGTTGCCGTCATCCCACATGATGCCGAGATCGGTGCCGAGCACATTGAAATTCTGTGTGCGGTTCGGGCTGTCCATGCCGGTCACCTGGAAGACGGCCTTGGTCGGACCGGGCAGGTTCGGCAGTCCGTGGATGCCGTTGAGGGCCGGGATCGGTATGACGTTGTTGGGGTCGGCCCCGACCGGCGCGGCGGCGGCGAGGGCGAGGACCGTTGCGAGCGCACCGGCACCGGCAAGTGCGGACAGCGAGCGAGTCATCCGGCAATTCCCTTCGTCTGGGACGCAGTCTGCTCGCTCATTGTGCCTGCTCGCCGCCTCGATGTCGCTTACATCGGCGCATGCGCGCCACGAGTTGGGGCGCTCGTCACCAGCCGGTAGAGCCACCAAGGCCGTTCGGGCAGTTCGGGGCTGTAGACGCGCATGCTCATCGTGCGTACCCGGCGCGTGGCGAGGTCGCGCACCAGCAGCCTGCCGCGCGGGATGTCCGCGGAGCGCACCTCGCTGGTCCACATGCGGTCCCAGTCGGGGGAGCGGCGGCAGCGCTCGGCGATCTCCTCGACGCGCTCGCGCGGCGCGAGCGGGGACAGGATGCGAAACGCGTCGACCAGCAGGTGCGCCTCGACGGCCCACTCCACGATCACCCGTTTGGCGGCCGAGTCCAGAAACATCCACTCCAGCATGTTCGATCGGGCGGCGGCTCCCGGAAAGGTCCGATCAAAGGCGGAGTTCGCCGCCACCAGATCCTGCGTCGGCATTCGCTGATAGCAGGCCGGATCGGGAAGGCTGTGCAGGTCGTCCAGGTCGTCGGGAGTCGGCACCCCCGGTCCGGGTCCGTAAGCGGCCTCGAAGAAGTTCGGCAAAGTCAGCACGACGATGTGCCTGCGGTACCAGGCCGGCACTTCCAGCGCGTCGAAAAGCCGCTCGAGCAGCGGGTAACTCGGTGTGACCGCGCCCGTTTCGACTTGATCCAGCACCGGCTCGGTGAGTCCGGCGTGCTGGGCCAGGTGCGCGGGCGTCAATCCGGCTGCGAGTCGTCGTTCGCGCAAGTAAGCGCCGATGCCAGTCGCGTTGCGCATCACCTCGGGCACCTCTGCCGACACCTTCCGCCCCGAACCGTGGGGGTCGGGAGGTTCCTGCCCCCTCCCGGGAGCACGCAATCTACCGGAGAGCATCGGCGTCGAGCGCTGATCAGACGTCACGAATCGACAACCTAGACGACAGAACGGCCCGGAGATCATCTCCGGGCCGTTTTGTCGTGTTTCGTTGTGAAGATGCGTCAGAAGGCCGCTTCGTCCAGCTCCATGATGTCGTTGTCCAGGTTGGACAGCACGGCGCGGGTGGCGGTGAGCTCCGGCAGGACGTTGCGCGCGAAGAACTGCGCGACGGCGATCTTGCCGTTGTAGAACGCCTGGTCGGCGCCGGTCGCACCGTTGTCGAGCGCCGCGATGGCGATCTCGGCCTGACGCAGCAGCTGCCAGCCGATGAGCAGGTCACCCACCGAGAGCAGGAAGCGCACCGAACCGAGGCCGACCTTGTACAGTTCGCTCGGCTGCTCCTGGGCGCCCATCAGGTGGCCGGTGAGCGTGGCGGCCATGGCCTGCACGTCCTCCAGCGCGGTGGCCAGCAGCTTGCGCTCGCCCTTGAGGCGGCCGTTGCCCGCTTCGGCGTCGATGAACTTCTGCACGTGGCCGGCCACGTGGGCCAGCGCGACGCCGCGGTCGCGGGCGATCTTGCGGAAGAAGAAGTCCTGCGCCTGGATGGCGGTGGTGCCCTCGTACAGCGAGTCGATCTTCGCGTCCCGGATGTACTGCTCGATCGGGTAGTCCTGCAGGAAGCCGGAACCACCCAGGGTCTGCAGCGACTCGGTCAGGTACTGGTAGGCCCGCTCGGAGCCGACGCCCTTGACGATCGGCAGCAGCAGGTCGTTGACCCGGGCCGCGAGCTCGGGGTCGGCGCCGGAAACCAGCTGCGCCACATCGGCGTTCTGGTGGGCGGCGGTGTAGAGGTAGACCGCGCGCAGGCCCTCGGCGTACGCCTTCTGCATGGCCAGCGAGCGCCGCACGTCCGGGTGGTGGGTGATGGTGACGCGAGGCGCGGCCTTGTCGGTCATCTGGGTCAGATCCGCACCCTGCACACGCTGCTTGGCGTAGTCGAGCGCGTTCAGGTAGCCCGTCGACAGGGTCGCGATCGCCTTGGTGCCCACCATCATGCGGGCGTGCTCGATGACATCGAACATCTGCGCGATGCCGTTGTGCACCTCGCCGACCAGCCAGCCCTTGGCCGGGATGCCGTGGCCGCCGAAGGTGACCTCGCAGGTGGCCGAGACCTTCAGGCCCATCTTGTGCTCGACGTTGGTGACGAAGACGCCGTTGCGCTCACCGAGCTCACCGGTCTGGTGGTCGAAGTGGTACTTCGGCACGAAGAACAGCGACAGGCCCTTGGTGCCCGGTCCCGCGCCCTCGGGGCGGGCCAGCACCAGGTGCATGATGTTCGGGAACAGGTCGTCGGAGTCGGCGGAGGTGATGAACCGCTTGACGCCCTCGATGTGCCAGGAGCCGTCTTCCTGCTTGATCGCCTTGGTGCGGCCGGCGCCCACGTCGGAACCGGCGTCGGGCTCGGTGAGCACCATCGTGGCGCCCCAGCCCTGCTCGGCGGCGATCGTCGCCCAGCCCTTCTGCTCTTCGGTGGCGTTGTTGTAGAAGATGTTCGCGAAGCCGGGGCCGGCGGCGTACATGAAGGCTGCGGGCTGCGAGCCCAGCAGCAGTTCCGCGATGGCCCAGTAGGCCGCGCGCGGGATCGGCAGGCCGCCGAGTTCCTCGGCGATGCCCAGCTTGTCCCAGCCGCCGTCCTGCAGCGTCCGGTAGCTCTTCTTGAAGGATTCGGGCAGTGTGACCGTGTGGGTCGCCGGGTCGAAGACCGGCGGGTTGCGGTCCGCGTCGGCGAACGACTCACCGAGCGGGCCCTCGGCAAGGCGACGCACTTCGTTCAGCATCTCCTTGACGGTGTCCGCATCGAGGTCGCCGTAGGCGCCACTGTCCAGAATGGAACCAAGGCCCAGGACCTCGAAGAGGTTGAACTCCAGGTCGCGGACGTTGCTCTTGTAGTGACCCATTGTCAGTACTCACTCTCCGTTGAGTTGGTGCGGTCGGTTGGTGCCGTTCCCGCCCGTTGTTCGCTCCACCGGGTAGTCGTGCCGGTTTTCCGCATGCTACTCGCGGGTAACTTATGCGCCATATTACCGGCCGGTAATGACGACGCAAAGAGCTGAGCAGGCAATGTGATGCGTTTTACAGTGTCTGATCTGCGGCGCTGTGTTGGTTTGCCAGCGCCTGCGACGCGAACGGCCAGTGCTCGGTCTCGCTGCGCTCGAAAATGCAGCTTGGGCCGGTGTGGTTGCGCAGGGTGGCGGCCCTGAGAACTAGGCCGAGCAGGCAAGATGGAGACAATGCGCATCGAGACGAGTGCTGGACCGGCCGAGGTCGAGCTGGAGCAGCCCCGCAGGCCCGCGTTCCTGCTGCTGCTGACGCATGGTGCGGGCGGCGGGGTGGATACGAAAGACCTTCTGGCCGTGCGTGATTCGGCGCTGCGGCTGGGTGGCGCCGTGGCGCGGGTGGTGCAGCCCTATCGGGTCGCCGGGCGTCGGGCGCCCGGTTCGGCGGTCAAGCAGGACGAGGCATGGCTGGAGATCGTCGCTCGGCTACGCGGCCGCAAGCGCATCCCCCTGATCCAGGGTGGGCGCAGCAACGGTGCGCGGGTCGCCTGCCGCACCGCCGTCGCAGCCAGGGCTCGCGGCGTGCTCGCGCTCTCGTTCCCGCTGCACCCGCCGGGCAAGCCGGAGAACTCCCGCCGGGACGAGCTACTCGCCCCGGGAGACATCGAGGTGGTGGTCGTCAATGGCGCGAACGACCCGTTCGGCATTCCCGATGCCGACGATGCCGCCGAAGTCCGGATCATTCCCGGGCAAGCGCACGCGTTCCGGGCCGGATTCGATCTGATCGCCGAGACCGTCATCCCGTGGTTGGAACGCTGGGCCTGAACTGGGCTTTTGGCGTCCCGGGTCGAGCGGGCGGGTCCGTGTCACTCGGCCGGGCGAGTGGCGATGACCAGGGCATCGATGGCATCGCGGGTTTCGGTCGGGCGGTACACGCGGTCGGCGATGCGGACGCGGATGCGGTTGGCGGCGATCACGGGGCCGAGGTCGGCGACGATGTCGTCCGGGGTGAAGAGGATGGCGGGGTCCTGCGGCCCGCCGCAGCCGTCGGTCAGGTTGGTGGTGTCGTGGCCGAGCACGAGCAGGGTGCCTTCGGGAGCGAGCAGACCAGCCGCCTTGCGAACCACCGCGCGGCGCTGCTCGGCGGGCAGGTGCAGGAAGACCATCAGCACCAGCTCGAACGGCCCGGTGACGCCCGCCGCGTCCAGGTCGGTGACGTCGGCGCACTGCCAGGTGATGCGACCGCGGACCGATCGGGACAGCCGGGACGCCACGGTGCGTCCCTTGTCGATGCCCACCTGGGAGTAGTCGACGGCGTGCACCTGCCAGCCGTGCGTGGCCAACCACAAAGCGTTGCGGCCTTCCCCGCACGCCAAATCGAGGGCGCGGGGAAACTCCGGTGGCTCGCCGTCGGGCGTGGCGGGTTGCGGCGGCGTCCGCCGCTCCAACCCGTAGACGTGTTCCACCACGGTGTTGTTCGGCGGTGCGCCCCAGACCAATTCCGTTTGCGCATAGCGCTCGTCCCAATCGGCCGCATCCATATCGTGAGTCTATTGATCGCCGAGCCCGGCTACAGTCGGGGCGTCGAGCGGCGCGATCAGGGCGTCGAGGCCCCGGCCGGGAAAGCCGGGGTCGGTGCGGTCGGTCGCGACGGCGTGGTCGCAACGGCCGGGCGGCACTCTCGGCGGTGCGGGCCACGTTGGATCGGTACGTCGCGAGCTACAACGTCGTGCGCATCAGCACGACGTTGTATTGGCTGTGCACGGTCGTGAGGAAGTACAGATCACGACCCGTCTGGTACGGAAAGATCGATGGCGCATAGGCGGTGGGCAATTCGCGCGAGTCGATCAGCACTTCGGGTTCGCTCCACGGGCCGACCGGAGAGGACGCGCGGCGCATCACCACGGAGTTGAACGGGTCGGTGGTGAGCGAAATGAACTGCCCGAGATACGCGTTGTACATCACCGACAACTCGCTCACACCCCACATGATGGGTGCCGCGGCATTCACGTCGTTCTTACGCCAACCGTTGCCGTCCCAATATTCGTATTCGCTGAGATCGGCGATGTCATGCGCCCGGACGCGAGCCACGTGGGCGGTGTGGTTGCGCCCGGATCGGGTGCCGTATTCGTAGATGTATCCGCCGTCGGCGAGAAAGGCGTTCATCTGGAAGTTGGCGTTTCCGCCCTCGTTCGGGCGCCGGGTTTCCGGCAATTCCGCCCAGGTCTCGCCGTTGTCGCCGGAGACGGCCAGTCCGGAGAAATTGGTGCTCCACCGTCCGACGTCGTCCCAGCTCCGCACCGACATCAAGCTCATGTACTGCACGCCGTCGACCGCGATGCCCGCGGTGGGAATGCGGCTGATCTCCAGAAAGGGAATCTTCGGGCTGGGAACCAGATCACGCGCCTGGCCGAACACGTCGCGGACCGCGCTGTCGAAATAGATGCCCTCCGCCGGATCCGTGGTATGGCTGCGGAGCAGGATATTGCTGCGCCAGGCCCACATGCTGCCCGCGAGCAGATTCGGGAAGCCGAAACCGGCGGTATCGCCGAACGCGGTGAGCATTTCGCCGTGCCCGTTGTCCCACATGATCCCCAGGTCGGTCCCGAGCACGTTGTAATTCTGGGTGTTGTTCGGACTGGCCATACCCGTCACTTGGAAGACCGCCCTGGCGCGGCCGACCAGATTGGGCAGTCCGGTGGTGCCGTTGAGCACGGGAATCGGGTTGATGGCGTTCGGATTGGCGAATGCGGGGCTAGTCGCTGGGCAGAGCAGGGCCGAGATACCCGCCAGCGCCGAGAGCAGCAAGGATGCGGTTCTGATCAAGGTCTGTGAGCCCTCCGGTTTCGTGCCGGGAGCGGTGCGAAACACAGACGTCCCGCGATACACAGACTCCTTCGCAGTGTGCCTCGCACCGCTAGATCGACTGGCTGGCAAATCGTGCAAATGGTAGCAGCGCAACCGGCGGATTCGGGGCTTTCGTCGCAGACTGGTTAGCGTTCAGCTATCTTGCTGTTAGATTGCTGATTGCCTTCCGCAGGATCAGTGGGAGCTGGGTGGCACGCTCGACGGCGAAGGTGCGCCGCGGCGAGGCGTGCCAGGTCTTCTCGAACAGCCGCTTGGCGGCCGCGACGGCGTGCCGTGGCCGAGCCGCGATCTGGTCGGCCAGTTTCTCCGCCTCGGCGACCGGGTCGGCCGCCACCTCCGTGACCAAGCCGATCCTGGCCGCGTAGGCGGCGTCCACGGTGTCCGCGGTCATCGCCAGCAGGAGCGCCTTATCCACGCCGACCAGCCGGGATAGCGTTGCCGCTCCGGTCATGTCTGGGACGAGGCCGTGCTTGGCTTCCATCACGGAGAACGCCGCGTCCGGGGCGGCGAAGCGGACGTCCGCGGCGAGCGCGAGCTGCAGTCCGCCGCCGTAGCAGCGCCCGTGCACCGCCGCGATCACCGGGACCGGCAGGCGGCGCCACGCCCAGCACGCTTCTTGGAAGGCGTTCGTGCCGCGCCCGGGGAGCGGCACGAAGTTGCGCCCAATTGCCAGGGGATCGCTGGAAGCCGCCGCGATGTCCATGCCGCTGCTGAAACTGGGCCCGTTGCCGGACAGGATTACCGCGCGGACTTCCGGGTGACGAGCCACGGTTTTCGCGCTAGCAATCAGCTCGCTAATCATGTTGATGGTCAGGCCGTTGTGCTTGTCCGGCCGGTCGAGCGTGACGTAGGCGCGGTCGTTGTCGAACCGCAGCGCAATGTTGGTGCCCATTCTCGAATCTTACTCACGAGTCAGTTCGCCTGGAAGGCGTCGCGGTGAGCGCGCTGGCGCTCGCGCAACCGCGCATACTGGTCCGGGCGCCGGATACCGGCACCACCGCGGCAGCCGCCTGCTCCGTGCGGGCGCCGATCTCGCCGCGGACACGTTCACCCTGCTCACCGAGAGGAGCGCCCGATGACCGACCTGGTAGGTGTCGAACGGCGCGATGCGATCACCGTGCTGACGGTCAACCGTCCCGAGGCGCGCAACGCGATCAACCTGGCCACCGCGCAAGCCATCGAGGCCGCCGTCGACGAGTTCGAAGCCGACGCCGCCGCGCGCGTGCTCGTCCTGACCGGTGCGGGCGCGACCTTCAGCGCAGGAATGGATCTCGTGGCCGCCTCGAAGGGCGAGATGCCCATCACCCAGCACCGCGGTCCGCTCGGCATCACCGCGAAGCCCCCGGCGAAGCCGATGATCTCGGCGGTGGAGGGCTTCGCGCTGGCCGGTGGCTTCGAGCTGGCTTTGTCCGGCGATCTCATCGTCGCCGCGCGGAACGCGCAGTTCGGCATCCCGGAGGTCAAGCGCGGTCTGGTCGCCGCGGGCGGTGGCGTGCTGCGGCTGACTCAGCGGCTGCCGCGCAGCATGGCCGCTGAATTGGCGCTCACCGGCGGAAGGGTCGGCGCCGAGCGGCTCTACCAGCTCGGCTTGGTCAACCGCGTCACCGAACCCGGCGCCGCGCTCTCCGTCGCGCTGGAGCTGGCGGCCGAGATCGCCGCGGCCGCACCGCTGGCGGTGGCGGCGAGCAAGCGGATCATCGACGAGTCACCGGATTGGCGGGTCGCGGAGGCGTTCGCGAAGCAGGGCGAGATCGCGTTGCCTGCCCTGTTCTCCAAGGACGCCGCCGAGGGTGCGCTGGCATTCGCGCAGAAGCGCGAGCCCCAGTGGCAGGGCCGCTGAACCGAACGTCTACCGCGCCCGCGCGATCGTCTCGAACAGAACCTGTGCGCAGGCGGCGGGGTCGTCGGGGAACGGACTGTGCCCGCTGCCGTGCAACGTGACGTGCTCGGCGGTCGGCAACGCGCGACGGGCCCTGCGGCTCTGGGTGGCATAGGTGAGCAGGATGTCGCGGCTGCCCCAGGCGACTGTCACGGGAATGTCGGTGAGCGAGCCGATTTCGCGCAGTCGCGCGTCGGCGAACGAGGCGAGCGCCTCGTCGAATCCGGTCGCCTCGACCGCGCCGATGGCCGTCTCCAGCGCCATCTGGTGGTCCAGAGCCCAGGGCTTGCCGAAGATCAGCGAGAGAAAGACGGTCCGCCCCGCGGCGTTTCCGAGGACGAACGGCAGTGTCGGCCGGAGCAGTCGCGCGAGCGCCCGCGACTTACCCAGCGACTGCTGGCACCACACGCGACCCGCCGTGTCCCAGAAGCCGATCGGCGAATACGCGGTGACCGAGCGGGCCAGACCGCGTGCCCCCAGATTCAGCGTGATCAGACCGCCCATCGAGTTGCCCGCCAGATGCGGCCGTTCGATTCCCTGCGTCGCGAGGAATTCGGTGAGCGCGTCGGTGAGGGTGTCGACGGTCGTGTGTGCGAGGGGGTTCGATCCACCGAAGCCGGGCAGGTCGACGGCGATCACGTCATACGAGGCGGCGAGGGTGTCGATGATCGGTTCCCAGATCTGCCACCGGCTTCCGACCCCGTGCACCAGCACGAGCGGTTCCCCTGCGCCGACCCGGTGATGGTGCAACGTCGTCATGCTTGTCGTCTCCGTTCGTCCGCCTGCGCCAACCCTAACAGCAGTCAGCGGCCATCAGTTCGGATCGATCGGACCGTGCGCCACACCGCGACCTCGCTCGCTCGTCCCGTGTGCTGGGAAAACGAGTCTGGCGCCGGGTCGGGCGCGACCGGTACGATAATTGGTATGGCAACCCGTAAGGTGACCCTTTCGCTGGACGAAGCCGCTTGGTCATACGCCGAGCAGGCGGCGGCTCGCGCGGGTATGTCGCCCTCGGCGTGGATATCGAAGGCCGCGCGGCGGGAAGCCGTGCGAACCGGCGTCGGTCCGGTGTCGGATGTGACCGCCGATGCCGCGGCGGACGCGGCCGAGCTGGCGGCCGCCGAGGAGGCGATGCGTGCGTCGGGGTGAACTGTGGATCTACAACCCGCATGGTTCGCCGCGTCGCCGAACGGTCGTGCTGATCAGCAGTGATGGCATCAATGAATCGCCGCGTCCGTGGCTGATCGCCGCGGAGGTGATCGAGGAGGATCCGCGGGACATCCTCGCGGTCCCGGTGCAGGAGCACGGCTGGGTGCATGCGGGCAATATCGGGCGCATCTTCCGCGGATGGCTGGCCGAGCGGGTCGACGTGGTGGACACCGAAACCCTGGAGCGGCTCGACACCGCGTTGCGAGCGGCGATGGATCTGTGAGTACCGTCCACGTAAACCGTTGTGCGGCAACCTCTTCTATGTTTTCGGCGCGTACGACTACCGCGACGCGCCGCGGGGCATTATGGTGGCGACGCCACTGACGGTGGCCAGTCGAGGAAGAGGAGTCAGGTGCGGATCTGCATGATCGCCGCGGCGCTGATCGCGCTGCCGGTGCTCGCGGCATGCGGCAGCGACAAGGACACGGCGGCGCCCACGGTGACGCAGGCCGAGCTCGCCCAGTCGCTGCAGGACAAAGGCCTCAAGAACAAGCAACTGGCCGACTGCGCCGCGAAGGTGTTCGTCGAACAGGGGATTTCGCAGGCCGGGCTGCGGGTCATGGTCAGCGACGAGTACGACGTGAAGGCTCCCAACCAGGAGACGCTGGGCATGAGCAAGGAAGACGCGGACAAGGCGCGCTCGGCCAGCACCCGCATCGCCAGCGAGTGCATGTCGGCGGCGCAGCCGCGCTGAGTCGACGGGCGCTGACGGCGTCGACCGGCTTATCGCGGCAGATCAGCGCCTCCACACCGCCGGGTGGCAATCGACGCTTCACATAGCGGGCCGGTAGTGCGCGCAGTCTGCGTCGAGCGACTCTCGCCGATTACAGCGCGACTGTGAGTTCCACCCGCGCTGCCGAGCCCGCTTCGAGCCCTTCCGCGACCCGTACCGCCTTCTTCACCGGCAGCACGTAGGTCGCCCGGGACTTGTCCGGGAACAGCGACGTCGACCATCGGCTGTTGCCGATCACCACATGCACCCGCACGGCCCCGAACCCGCCCGCCCGATGCGCGTACCGCTCCTCGATCTCGTCGGCCACGTCTTCGGGTAGCGACACGAAATGCCATGCGGCATCACCTTGGTGCTCCCACACCTCCGCCGTGAACGTGTACCGCGATCCAGCCACGCCGCGACTGTATCGGCAGGCACCGACACTCCGCCCTCGACCGCCGATGGGCCACACAGTGGGCATCAGCGGGGTCATCCCGGCCGTGGGTGCGGGTGGTCAACTGTGGATCGAGGGCCTGGGACTTGATCCGAGTGCCGATCGCGCCGGACAGTCTCCGACCGTCCGGCTCCGGCCGCCGCGGCGGCCTGTACGAGGGCCATCGCGGTGAGCGCGCCCAGCGCGGGCGCCCAGCCGTGTGTCCGAGCGTGGAGCAGGCCCACCAGGGTCGGGCCAACTGCGGCGAGGGTGAACCCGACGGTCTGGGCCATCGCGGCCAGCGCGGCCGCGTGGCCGGCGTCGTCGGCGCGTTCACTCTGGAATGCCATGGCCAGGGCCAGGCATGCGCCCGCTCCGATGCCCAGCATGAGGATCGACAGCCCGGCCAAAGCGGGGGCCAGCGCGAGCAGCAGGAATCCTGCGGCGTCGAGTACCGAGGCGGCGACAGCGAGGCAGCGTTTCGCCGCGGCGGTGCGGGTGAGCCAGGGCATCGTGTTGATGACCGCCAAACCGAGGATCTGGAACGCGAACAGCGACCAGCCCGCTGTCTGGTGCGACACCCCGTTGTCGTGCAGGATGGTGGGCAACCAGGCGAGTGTGGTGTAGAACCCCAACGCCTGCAAGCCCATAAAGGCGCTGACCTGCCAAGCCAAGGCCGAACGCCACGGCATCGGTACCCGGCGGATGGTAGGCGGCGGTTCCGGTATGGGCTCGGTGCGACTCTGCCAGGCCAGCAACGCGATGCCGGTCAGCAGTGCGGTGGCCGCGAGCGCCGGTCGCCACCCACCGGGCAGAACATCGGCGAGCGGTACCGCGATTCCGGAGGACACAGCGGCCGCGGCGCACATCGCCGCGACCCAGGCGCCGGTGACCGCCGTGACACGCGTGGCGGAGACGCTGCCGCGGACGATGGCGGGCAGCAGTACATTCGCGAACCCGATAGCCCCCGCGATCACCACCGTCCCGGTGAACAGCCACAGCTGCCCGGGCGCCGAGCGGATCACCAGCCCCACCAGCATGCCGACCAGCGCGAGCCGCACCAGCCTTTCGGGCCCATGATGCACAGTGCGCAGCACCAGCACCGGGACCACGGCGAAGATCAACAGCGGCAGGGCGGTGAGCAGACCCGCGTACGCGCTGGACAGTCCGGTGTCGCCGGTGATGACCGGCATCAGCGGTCCGACGCTGGTCAACGGCGCGCGCAGGGTCGCGCCGACCAGCACGATTCCGAGGCCGAATCGGCTGTCCATCTATCGGCGGAAGATCGGGAAAGTCATGCGGCGAAGCAGCTTGTCCCGCATGACCATCGCGTGGAAGGCGACCGCGCAGATGTGGGCGGTCAGTGCGAGCAGCAGCAGGTAGGCGAGCGCGCTGTGCACCGTGCGCAACGTGGCATACAGCTCGGGGTCGGTGGGCGCGATCGCCGGAACGCGCAGGCCCGCGAGGATATGGATGGGAACACCGGATGCCGAAACCAGCGCCCACCCGACGAGCGGTTGCGCCAGGAACAGCGCGTACATCAGGATTTCGGACCCGGTCGCGACGAGCCGCTCGGGTCTCCGCATGGATTCGATCTGTGGTGGTGGCCGGTGGCGGACACGGTAGGCGAGGCGCAGGACGGCGAGCAGCAGGATGGCAAGCCCGATGGTCTTGTGCCAAGCCAGTAACCGGTGGTAGGCGCCGAGGTAGCCGACCATCGCCGCGCCGATACCGATCATGGCCAGGATCAGGGCTGCCATCGTCCAGTGCAGGATTCGCGCGACAACGCTGAAGCGCATGGTGTCGATAGTGGTTTCGCGCAGCGCCATCGTTGTCAGAGCTCCTTCACCACAACGGCTCCGGTGGGCTTCGATTCGCCCGCGCGGCGGCGGTACGACTCGGCGTAGGCTGCCGAGCGCGCCTGCAGGAGCGGGTCGTCGGACGGCGCGATGCCGTCGGGCAGCACCAGCGGATCGAAGTTCACGTTCTGCACGTTGTCCGCGGATTCGGTGTGCGCCTGCTCCACCACCACGGTGCCCACGTGCACCTCGCGGCGACCGGCGGGCCACGCCTTGGTGGCGTCGTCGGTGGGGTCGACGCCGCGCTCGCCGACCGTCACGACGAGTTTCCAGCGCAGTGGTGCGGCTTGAATGCCCGCGACCAAGCCGTCGAACAGCGCGTTCTCGCCGACTGGTGGTTGGGTGAGCGGAGCGGGATTGTCCGGGACGAGTCGCCAGCGCACCGGTACGGCGTCGCCCTCGGCGTTGGTGAACTCGAAGGCATTGAGCCCGAAGAAGGCCGTCTCCGCGAACGTCGCCGGGGGCGCGCCTTGTTCGATGATGCTCAGCGCCGCGGCGGTCTTGGGACGTGCCGCGATGTACCGGCCCATCACGGTGGAGTCGGGCTTGCCGGTCGCCGGGTCGGGGGCGAAAGCGAGTGTGCGGTCGTAGAAGTCCTGCGCTGTGGCATCGAGAAAGACCGGAATGTTGATCATCGCCATCCGCCACTGCTCTCCACCCGGCAGGAACAGCCGCAAACCCATCCCGCGGGGCGCGGTCGGCACATCGGGCATGTGCGGATTGCCGCCTGCGAGGGAGAACCGTCCGTCGAGCCGGTAGCGCCCCGGCCGGAAAACGGACGCCTTCGACAACTCGACACCGTTGCCATTGCTGTCGAAGTATCCGGCGACGGCGACCCCTTTGGCATGGTTGCGCCGGCAACCGGGGAAGGTGCCGCCCGCGGTGTCCTGCAGGCGATCCACCAGTCTGCGCGCGGTGAGCCGCCACGGCCCGATGACGCTCTCGGTGAACAAGAACCCTCCGATTCCTGCGGCACCGAGCGCGGCGACAGCGGCGCTGCCGAGCAGTGTGCGGCGATTCAGTTGCCAGGAACGCTGGCTTGCCTCGGTCATGTTCCTCTTCCTCCGGGTGCGATGCGCCCACGCGGAGCGCGGGCGCGGAAACGCGGCGTGGCGGCCTTGCCGATCACGGCGGACCCATGGCCTGGAGCTGTTCGATCACAACCGGGTCGACGCCGGGCTTGTCGGCCAGCAGCATGTCGATAGGGGGTGCGGACGCCGACGCGATGCGAATATCGATCACGTAGGGTTCGCCCTGATCGAGGGCTTTGAATCCGCGTTGGAGCGCGTCGGCGAGTTTCGCGGTCTTGGTCACCACTTCGCCGTCGATGTCGAAGCTGTCGGCGATCTCCGCGAAGTCCTGGCTGGGTTGACCCAACCGCAAATACCAGGCGTCGTTGCTCGGCCGCCAGCCGTAGATCTGTTCGATGGCGGACAGCCCGGTCATGAGGGTCTTGTACTCGTGGTTGTTCATGACGAGATACAGCACCGGCAGCGCCAGTTTGCTCGTCGTCCACCACGAGTTGGTGTGGAACAGGGCCGAACCGTCGCCGACGATCGTCACGACGTAGCGGCGCGTCCCCGTGGCGAGGGCGATACCGATCGAAGCGGGCAGGGAGAACCCGAGGGAGCCGCCGGAGGTGCAGAAATAGGCGTCGGGTCCGTCGTAGGCGATCGCCTTCTGAATCGCCGCCGAGATCGCGAAATCCTCGTTGATCACGGTCAGCGGCTTGTCGAGGGTCTTCTGCACCTCGGCGAGCACCATCGGCACGACGTAGTCCGGAATCGTCGGCTCGTGCCCGCGGGCGGTGGGTCCCGCCGCGAGGAACGCCTCGTCGCGGCGGGCATCGAGCGCCAGAAGGCGCTGATTGCGCTGTGCCGCGGCGGCTTCATCGTAGGCGGGATGTTCGATGACGGCGTCGATGATCAGCGGCAGACTGCGTTTGATGTCGCCGAGCACGCCCACGGCGGCGTACGCGTTCTTGCCGATCTCCCACGGATCGTTGTGCAGGGTCACCTGCGTGAGGGTGGGCGGAATGATCGGGCCCTTCTCCCACCGGAACACCAGGATCTGGGCTTGGGAATTCACGCCGATCTGGAAGATGGTGTCGAAGTCGGCCAGCTGCATGTGCACCCCGTCCTGGGTGGGCACCAGTTCGCCTTGCCAGTGCGGCAGATCGTTCGGGTAGTTCATCCGGCTGGCCTGGTTCTCCGAATACACGGCGGCGCCGAGAACGCTCGACAGCCGCTCGATCTCCGGCCACGCATCTGCCTCGCCGACCCCATCGCCGACCAGCACCACCGGGTTCTTCGCGTGCGCGAGCTCTTTCGCCGCGGCCGCGACACCGGCCGGGTCCGCGCCGACCGCGTGTGCGATGCGGGTGACGCGCCCCGGCTGTTGCATGGCAGGCGCTTCGAGCAGGAAGTTCCACGGCAGCGACACGAACACCGGCCGGAACGGCGGGACCAGAAGTTCCTTGAAGGCCCGCTGCAACACCAGCGGCATCTCGTCGACGCTGCGGATCTCGTGGGACCACTTCGTGTACTGCTCGGCCGTGTGGACCAGGTCGGAGGCCAGGATCGGTTCCTGGATCAGCAACTCGCTGTGCTGCTGCCCGCAGAACACGATGAGCGGGATGTTGGATCGGTAGGCGTTGAAGAGATTGCCGATGATGTTGGCCGTGCCGGGCGTGATGTGCACGATCGCCGCGCCGGGGCGTCCCGACATCCGGGCGTAGCCCATGGCCGCGCCCAGGGCGATGTTCTCGTGCAGGCACGGCACGTACTCGACGCCGTTCTCGGGCAGGGTTGTTCCGTCGAGCAGCGGGATCTCGTGGGTGCCGGGCACACCGAACGCGTACTCGGTCCCCACCGCACGCAGATAGTCGAAGATGATGTCGCGGCCCAGCCTGCGGGGCGGTGTGGATGAACTCATGGTCCTTTCGTTCCTGATAGTGCTGCGACTCGGGTGACCCGGTCAGCGGCCGGTCCAGATCGGTGGTCGTTTTTCGACGAACGCGCGCGGGCCTTCTTCGGCGTCGGCGGAATCGGCGCGCAGGGTTTCCCAGTGGTATCGGGCGGTGAACGCCTCGGACAGTGGCATGGTCACCGACGAGGCCGCCGCCTCCTTGATGGCGCGCACCGACAGCGGCGCGCACGCCAGGATGTCGGTGACCCAGGCATCGGTGCACGCGTCGAGATCGGCAACGGAAACGACTTCGTTGACCAGGCCGAGCTCGGCGGCGCGGAGCGCGGTCATGCGCCGACCGGTGAGCAGATGGCCGAGCGCGATCCGGTAGGGCGCCTGGCGCGGCAACCGGAAGACGCCTCCCGCGCCGGGGATCAGGCCGAGTTTCGCTTCGGTGAGCCCGAACTCGGCGTTGTCGGCGGCGATCACGATGTCGCACGCGAGAGCGAGTTCGAAACCGCCGCCGAGCGCATATCCGGCAACCTTGGCGATCAGCGGTTTCGGGAATCCGAACCGTTCGGTGATCCGCGGGAATCCCGGTTTGCCCGCGCTGCCGAAGGTGGAGTGCCCGTCGCCGCGGTCGATGCGCTGGGACAGTTCTTTCAGGTCCTGCCCGACCGAGAAGGCTCGACCGCCGCGGCCGCTGAGGACCGCTACCCAGATGTCGTCGTCGCGTTCGATGTCGTCCCATACCTGTGCGAGCTCGGCGTGCATCCGCACGTTCATCGCGTTGAGCACTTCTGGGCGATCGAGTTCGACGGTGGCGACGCGGCCGTGCTTGCGGTAGACCACGGTGGTGAGATCCGGCATCGGGGTCACCGGTGTGCTCCCGCGCTGAACCGGCCCACCTTCGCCAGCACGTCCGCGCCGTAGAGCCGAAGCGCTTGGTGCAGTGCGAACTCGGCCATGTACCGGCGGAAGTCGTCTTGTGGTTCCTCGGCGGTCACGATCATATGTTTGTTCGCTACCACCGCGTCGGCTGCCAGTTGCTCGGCGGCGCGGGCGATTTCGGTGTCCATCGCGTCGGGTTCGACGACGGTGTCGAACACGTACCGCGCGTCGGGTTCGGTGGCGCGAATTCGCCTGCCCCAGAGAATCACCTCGCGCGACAGCCGCGACGTCGAGCCGCGCCCGAGCCGCAGATTCGCCGCGCCGGGAACGATCCCCTCCTGAGCCGCCGGAAGACTGAAGTAGCTGTCGGCGGCGGCGATCACTCGATCGAAGACCAGCAGCAACTGCGCGCCGCCGCCGATCGCGAAGGTGTCCACCCCGGCGATCCATGGTTTCGTCCGCAGCCGCGGTGGCCACTCGCCGGAATCATCGGCCGACAAGCCACGCAGAAGCTTGGCGATATACCCGGTCTCACGGCCGAGCAGGAACTCGACGTAGGAGATCTTCCCCTGGTGCAGCTGAGTGAGGTTGATGCCCGCGCTGAACACCCGTTTGCCGCGATAACGCGGGTGGGTCATTTCGCCGCCCCGCACCACCCCTACCTTCGACTGCTGATCGAGCAGCACCAGGTCGACGGCGGTTTCCATATCGGCGACGTGCTGGTTGTCCTCGGCGTTGAGGCAGTGGGTGTTGGTGATCGTGATGGTCGCGCTGTGCCCGGAGCGAGTCAGGGTCGCCGCGGGCAGGGTGATCCGGCCGGTGGTCTGGAACTCGGGCAGCAGCGCCTGTGCGCGACTGGTCGGCCTGCGCATCGCGTCGAGCAGGTGTTCACCCGCGACCGGGTCGGAGAACACCGCGTGGAAGAAGATTCCCTGGTCGATCTCCCAGCCTTCCTTGTGCGCCTGGACCGCTGCGGCGTCGGCGGCGAGCTGACCGGGCTCGGGCAGCAGGCCGGGGAACCGGGTGGCGACCGTGGCGGCGAGCTCGCTCGAGCGCAGTGATTCGCGCAGGTTGTCGGTGGCGGAGAGGTACACGGCGGAAAGATGGGTGCGCAGGAACGCCCGGCGCAGGGTTCGCAAAGCATGGTGTGCGTGCGCGGCCTGGGCGGCCGCGGCCTCGTCACGGTCGGCGACCGGCCCGAGTTCGCGCAGCGTGCGGGCGCATTCGGTGGCGGCGGCATGGAGTGCCGCGTGGTCGTATCCGATGTCGCCGATGAACTGCGGCAGTGTGGTCACAATGTGCTCCCGAGTCGTCGTAGCGCTCGGTCGGACGCCGCCAGATGCGCGCCCAGCGCATCTTCGAATCGGGTGGCCGTCGCGTCCAGGATCAGACGCCTGCGGATGGCGATCTCGGTCCCCGCGACCCCGTCGAACAGCGCCAGACCGGCTTGTACCGCTTGGGTTTCGGCTTGGGCGTCGTCATCGATCGCCGCGTCCACCAAGCCCTGCTCCAGCGCTTGGGCCGCCGATAGGCTGCGCCTCTGTACCGCGAGCGTCCTGGCAGGTCCAGCGCCGTGCTGGGCGACCAGCCGATGCAGCGCCATCCCGGGCCAGGCACCTCCCTCGGAGGTCGCGAATCCGAAGATCGACCCGGATCGCAGGATCCGATAGTCGGAGACGAGCAGCAGTTCGGCCGCCGGGCCGTAGGCGTCTCCGTCGACGACGGCGACGATCGGCGCCGGCACTTGTTCCAAGCGCCGCAAAGCGCCTTCCCATTTGCCGACGGTGCCGATATCGACCGGGCCTGGCCACGAAAAGCCCTGTCCCGCTTGTGGCCCGCTGACATACAGGACGACACTGTGCGGCCGGTCCTGCGGCGCGTCTTCGGCACGCAGCGCGATGGCCGTCACCGTGCCGATCAGCTCAGGTGACAGTGGTCGATCGGCGGGTATCACCGCGGCCAGAACGTTGGTCGTGGCTCCGTCGGATGCGGTCATCGTTCCCCCTGTGTCTAGTTCGGTGGACGTGGATCAGAAACGGAGAAGAGCGGATTCGATCTGCGAACCGGGGCCCATCGTCATGAGGACGCCGTAGTCGCCGGGGCGGACCTGCCCTTCCTCGAGCAGGCGCTGGTAGGAGAACAGGAACGAGCCGCTGGAAAGGTTGCCGAAATCGCGCATCACACTCGAGGTGTGGCGCAGGTCGTAGGACGTGAGGCCGAGGTTGATCTTGACCGCGTCGATGACCTTCTTGCCGCCCGAGTGGACGGTCCAGTGCGCGATGTCCTTGCGCCGCAATCCGGTGCCGCGCAGCAACTTCTCGATCACGATCTCGGCGTGCGCGCCGACCTCGTAGGGGACTTCCTTGTCGAGGTAGAAGCTGAATTTTCCGGCGTCTTCATCCCAGTCGTAGCGCATCGCCCCGACCGCGTGCCGAATCATGTAGCTGCTGGTGGTCAGGAGCACGGGCGTGCGACCGGTGCTCGCGGCCGCACGGCCTCCGCCGTTGCCCGCCTGTACGGCCAGCGCGGCCGCGCCGTCACCGAACAGGCTGTTCACCACCGCGGTGCGCATTGTTCCGTCGAACACGTAAGCCGCCGAGCACGCTTCCGAGCAGACGAGCAAAGCCAGCTCGCCCGGATGCGTGGACGCCCAATTGGACACGGCGGCAAGGCCGTTGAGTCCGGCGTTACAGCCCATGCCGACGACGTCGAGCCGGGCCGTGTCCGGATCGAGGCCCAACTCGTTGATCAGCAGCGCACTGAAACCAGGAGTGAGGAATCCGGTGGTGGTGACGGCCACCAGGTAACGCACGTCATGCAGGTCGCGCCCGATCTCGCGCAGGCATCGGCGCACCGCGTCCGCCCCCGTGCGCACACCGTGGTTTCGGTGCTTTTCCAGTAGCTCGCCTTGAGTTTCGATGCGGAATTCGCCGTCGTCACCGCGTGGGGGGAGGGTCAGGTACCGCTGCTCGATGCCGCCGTTGAGGAAGACACCGCGGATCTTGGGGTCGGTGATCTTCAGCAGCTCGACGAGTTCGCGCTGGCTGTAGCGGTTGGGAGGGTTGGCGGTCGCCACACCCAGCAACGTCGGAAGGGTGGCCGGTACCCGGGTGCGGGTGTCGAGTGATTTCTGCTCGAGTGTTTCCACCCGGGCGGTGCTCATGGTCGTCATGCTCAATTCCTGTGGTGATTCGTGGAGACGCGCGGACATAGGGGCGCGTGATCGATAAACGCGATGCGTTTCCAGGAGAAGTCGTTATGCCCAGCTCGCCAGAGCTGGATAACGAAAGAAAGGCGGACCGTTCTCACCCATGAATGCGTCTGACGCATTCATCCGAGCAGGGTGCATTGAATATATTGACCAGTTACCCCCGTTCCCCCCGTAATCGATCCACGCGGCATATTCGCATAGAACCTATGTAGTGATGCGGATTCCGGTCCGGACCCGGAAGCACCACTTCGATCGATTCCGAACAGTACCCCTGGATGATCACGGGTGGCAACCCCTAAACGTTAGGGGGTCGGGCCACGGTCTGTGTGGCGACGACGAGATACGTTGTTCTACAAGCGATTCAGAGCGGATACCCTTGACTCAACTTGGTCCGTACACGTACTATCCGCAGCGGCTGCCAGATGGTCCGTAGGCGTACTATCGGCCTCGGGACAATGAGTCGTCACCCTATTGGCCGAACGACCGAGCAGCCCCGAACGGCGGCGCGACCGTGATCTAATCAGCGAATGGAGTCACTCACCTCGGCGCTGGTGCCGCATGTCTTCGCGGAGACGCCCGGCCACCTGATCAGGCTGCTCTACCAGCGACACAACGCCATCTGGAACGCCACGGTCGGCGACTCCATCACCCCAACGCAGTTCGCCATTCTGAACGTCGTCTACACCGACGGGCCATTGACGCAACACGAGATATCCGCTCGAGTGCGGACCGACACCTCGACGATGGCGCAATCCGCCGCGTCACTCGAACGGAAGAACCTGATCAAGCGATCGGTCAACCCCGCCGACAAGCGGGAGCGAAGGATCGCCCTCACTCGCACCGGTCGCCGCGAGTACGCGCAACTACTGCCGAAAGCCGATGAGGTCCAGCGCATCCTGCTCGCGGTCCTCGACCCGGACGAACACCCTCCTGCCCTCGGCTTGCTGCGAAAACTCGCCGGCATAGCGCCCGCTTCGCCAGGCGGAACCGAGCAGCGTTGAGCGCGCGGGCACCGTATTCGGATCGCGCTGCGCGCAACCCGTGAGCGACTGCCGGGCCTGCGCGATCGTGGGGTGATGACGACCACCGAGGCGAAATCCACTACCGACACCGATCTGGATGCGATCTTCGGGCCGATCCTCGACCGCATCGCCCAGGGCGCCGTCGCGCGCGAGATCGATCGATCGCTGCCTTTCGAGGAGGTCGGTTGGTTGCGTGCGGCGAAGTTCGGGGCGCTGCGCGTTCCGGTCGAGTTCGGCGGATACGGAGTTTCCGTCCGCCAGCTGTTCCGCTTGCTCATCGAACTCGCCGCCGCCGAATCGAATCTGCCGCAGGCGCTGCGCGTGCACTTCGCGTTCGTCGAGGACCAGGTGCTCGCGGACGCGGGGCCGCGGCGGGAACGCTGGCTGCGCGCGGTCGCCGACGGCACGCTGGTCGGCAACGCGATCACCGAACCGGGCGTCGGCGCGGTGGACCGCTACCGCACCACGCTGACCCAGGACGGCGGCCGGTGGCTGCTCAACGGCGTGAAGTACTACAGCACGGGCTCGCTGTACGCGGACTACATCCTTGCCGCGGCCGACCGGGACGGCGAGCGGGTGGGCGTCTTGGTGGACGCGAACGCCGACGGCGTGCGTCAGCATGACGACTGGGACGGCTTCGGGCAGCGATTGACCGCCAGCGGCACCACGGAATTCACCGACGTGGTGGTGACCGAGGATCGGATTCTCGGCCCCGGCTACGGCGCCCCAGGCCCGACCTACGCGACCTCGTATCTGCAACTCGTCCAGCTCTCGGTGCTCGCGGGCATCGCCAAGCGCGCCGAGCGCGACGTCCGGGAGTGGGTCGCGGCGCGCACCCGCGGCTATACGCACTCCGCCGCGGATCTGCCGCGGCACGACCCGCTGGTGCAGCAGGTGATCGGGCGGCTCTCGGCGGCCGCGTACGCCGCGGAAGCGAGCGTGCTCGCGGTCGCCGACGTGCTCGACCGCGTACTGGCGCGCGGTGCGAAGGACGAAAAGGACCTGGTCGAGGTGGAACTCGCCGCGGCACGAGCGCAGCTCGCGGTCATCGACCTGGTGCTGCCCGCTACGTCGCTGCTGTTCGAAGTGGGCGGTGCCTCGGTGGTCTCGGAGCGACTGCGCCTGGATCGGCACTGGCGCAACGCCCGCACCATCTCGGTGCACAATCCCGCGATCCAGAAGGCGCGGGCGATCGGTGATCATCTGCTCAACGGCGCCGACCTGCCCTTCGCGTGGAGCGCGGGCGACCGCACACCGGCCGAGGGAGCGGTGCGGTGACGCGCCGGATCCGCTTCAACGCCTTCGACATGAACTGTGTCGCCCACCAGTCACCGGGGCTGTGGCGGCATCCGGACGACCAGTCCCACCGCTACAAGGAACTGAGCTACTGGACCGAGCTGGCGAAGCTGCTGGAACGCGGCCGTTTCGACGGCATCTTCATCGCCGACGTGCTGGGCACCTACGACGTCTACGGCGGCAACGACATCGCCGCGCTGCACCAGGGCGCGCAGATCCCGGTGGCCGACCCGTTGCTGCTGGTGTCCGCCATGGCCGCGGTGACCGAGCACTTGGGGTTCGGCATCACCACCGGCACCGGATTCGAGCACCCATACCCGTTCGCTCGGCGGCTGTCCACCCTCGACCACCTCACCAACGGCCGACTCGGCTGGAACGTGGTGACCGGCTACCTGCCGTCGGCGGTGCGCAACTTCGGCGCGGCGGACCAACTCGACCACGACGATCGCTACGACCAGGCCGGCGAGTACCTCGAGGTGCTGTACAAGCTGTGGGAAGGCTCGTGGGAGGACGACGCGGTGGTGCGCGACGCCGCGGCGGGCGTCTACGTCGACCCGGCGAAGGTGCATCACATCGGCCACCGCGGTACGCACTACACCGTGCCGGGCATCCATCTTTCGGAGCCGTCGCCGCAGCGCACGCCGGTCATCTATCAGGCGGGGGCGTCGCCGCGTGGTGTCCGGTTCGCGGCGGAGAACGCCGAGGCGATCTTCATCGCGGGTCCGTCGAAACGGGTGCTCGCGCAGACCGTTTCCCGGATCCGGGACGCGTTGCGGGCGGCGGGGCGCGACCGCGACGCGGCGCGGATCTACGCACTGGCCACGATCATCACCGACGAGACCGACGAAGCGGCCCGGCGCAAGCACGAGGAGTACCTGTCCTACGCCAGCGTCGAGGGCGGGCTGGTGTTCATGTCCGGCTGGATGGGGATCGATCTGTCCCGCTACGACCTCGACGACCCGATCGGCCAGGTGGAGAGCAACGCGATCCAGTCGGCGGTGGCGGCGTTCCAGGAGTTCGACGACGACGGTCGGGAATGGACCGTCCGCGATATCGGCAAATGGGCCGGAATCGGGGGCATGGGTCCGGTGTTCGTCGGTTCGGGCGAGACGGTGGCCGACCGGCTCCAGGAGTGGGTGGCCGAGACCGATGTCGACGGGTTCAACCTGGCCTACGCGATTACACCTGGCTCATTCGAAGACATTGTCCGGCACGTGGTTCCAGTACTGACCGCACGCGGTGCGTACGCCGAGGAGTATGTCCGGGGAACGTTGCGAAATGCGTTGTTCGCCGCGGGTGACAGGTTGCCCGCGGAGCATCGCGGCGCGAGCTATCGACTGGGTGGTGCGGGGTCGACCGCCCTGCCGGATGCCGTCTCGCGGCCGGGCGCGACGGTCACGGCGGACTCGTAACCGAAAGAAATACCTCGGCTACCGATTCCAATCCCGCACGGTCGACGTCGTCGAAACGTCCCGGTTTCGGGCTGTCGAGGTCGAAAACCCCGATGAGTTCGCCGTCCCGGATGAGCGGTACGACAATTTCCGAACGAGTGTCGGCGTCGCAGGCGATATGCCCCGCAAAAGCCTGCACGTCCGGCACGAGTTGGGTTTCTCTTGTCTGTGCCGCGGTGCCGCACACCCCTTTTCCGAGCGCGATGCGCACGCATGCGGGCTTGCCCTGAAATGGTCCGACGACCAGCTCGTGTCCGTCGTAGAAATAGAAACCCACCCAATTCACGTCCGGCAGCGCGTGGAACACCAGTGCGGAAAGATTGGCCGCGTTGGCGATGCGGTCTGTTTCGCCCGCCACCAGCGCGGCCGCCTGCGCGGTGAGCTGGCGGTACTGCTCGGTGCGGTCTCCGGTCAGAGCAGCGACGACAAATGACATGGGGCGAATGATACGCGCTCGGAATTCGCTGTGCGGCTATTGATTCCGGCTGATCGCAACACTCTTCGGGCGCTGTGCGGGCACCGCATCATCCCTGCATGACATCGCAGCAATCCGTATCCCGTTCCACTCGTTCGGCCGCGGTAATCGGTGCCGGGCAGACCGGCGTCACTGCGGCGCTAGGACTACTCGACGCCGGTTTCGACGTCACGCTCTACAGCGAGCGCGATCAGCGCTCTTTGCGCGACGATGTGCCCGCCACGGGCACCGCTCTGGAATTCGGTGAGACCCAGCAGGCCGAGGCCGCGCTGGGTTTGGACAGCTATACCGCGCGTGCGCCCCGGCATACCGGCCTGAGCGTGCGCATCGCAGGCCCGGACCGCGCGGAATTGATCCAATTCGACGGTCATTTCGACGGATTCGTCGGAGTCGCGGTGGATACTCGGCTCAAAGCCGACGAACGACTCAGCGCGTTCCTGGAGCGCGGCGGCCGGTTCGTCGTCGAGCAAGTCACGCCGGAAACGCTCGACGGCATCGCCGCCGTGAACGACCTCACGCTGGTCGCGACCGGTCGCGGTGGACTGTCGGACCTGTTCCCGATCGACACGGCTCGCACGCCCTACGACGCTCCGCAGCGTTCGTTGCTCACCGTAACGGTCACCGGAATAGGCCATGACACCGGCGTTTTCGCGCATCGCAGCGTCGCGGGTGGCGCGCACAGCGGTTTCTCCATCCTCGCCGAGCAGGGGGAGGCATGGTGGGGGCCGTACCTGCACAAGGACGTGGGCCCCAGCTGGGCATTCCTCGGATGGGCACGTCCAGGCAGCGAATGGGAGAAGCGTTTCGCCGCCGCGGACTCCGCCGAGTCGGCGCACCGCGTCGTGCAGGAGCTCTACCGCGACTACATCGACTGGGATCTGCCCGAGGTGCTGGCCACCAAGACCATCCCGGAGGATCCGCACTCGTGGCTGAAGGGCGCGGTGCGTCCGGTGGTGCGGTCCGGCGTCGGCCGCACGGCGGGCGGGCACGTGGTCGCCTCGCTCGGTGACACGTCGGTCGCCTACGACCCGATCGCGGGGCAGGGCGCGCAGAGCGGGCTGATCCAGGCGCAGCGGCTGGTCGCCGCCGCGGCGGTGCACGAAGGGCCGTTCGACGAAGTGTGGATCGGGCGTCAGTACGCGGCGTTCCTGGCCGCGCGCGGCGACGCCGCCAACAAGGTGACCAGGCTGTTCCTGGGCGACCCGGAACTGGCCGAGATCGGCAACGCGTTCTTCGCGGCGGCGAGCGTCGATCCGGCGTTCGCCTCGGCGCTGGTCGGCTTGCTGCACCGTCCGCAGCCGTTCCTTCCGGTCGATTCGGTGGAGGCGGCCACCGAGTTCATCACCCGGGTCACCGGCGAGGACGCCGCGGCGCTGCTCGCCAGGTTCGCGCCCGCTGGCACGTTCACCCGATCCACCTACGCGAACGCGCTCGCCGGCGCCTGATCCGATCGCGCAGATTCAAACCCTCGTCCCGATCGGGGCACGGTGCTGGAGTGGAAGGAGCGCCGGACGCATGCGCGGCGTCCGGCCTCCGATCCAACGGCTACCCCCGCAAAACCATGGAGCAGCTATGACCACGGAGAAGATCGCCGAGCAGATCCAGTTCGCCTACTGGGTGCCCAACGTCAGCGGGGGATTGGTAACCAGCGATATCGAACAGCGCACCAGCTGGGATTTCGAGTACAACAAGAAGCTCGCGCGCACCGCGGAGCGCAACGGCTTCGACTACGCGCTCTCCCAGGTCCGCTACACCGCCTCCTACGGCGCCGAGTACCAGCACGAATCGACCTCCTTCAGCCTGGCGCTGCTCGGCGCCACCGAACGGTTGAAGGTCATCGCGGCCGTGCATCCCGGGCTGTGGCACCCGGCTGTGCTGGCGAAATTCGGCGCCACCGCCGACCACCTGTCCGGCGGCCGGTTCGCCATCAACGTCGTGTCCGGCTGGTTCGCGGGCGAATTCACCGCGCTCGGCGAGCCCTGGCTGGAACACGACGAGCGTTACCGGCGCAGCGCGGAATTCCTCGAGGTGATCCGCAAGATCTGGACCGAGGACAACGTGAACTACGGCGGCGACTTCTACCGCATCCGCGACTTCACCCTCAAGCCGAAGCCGCTGAACACGCCCGAGCGCCCGAATCCCGAACTGTTCCAAGGCGGTAACTCCACCGCGGCCCGGCGCAACGGCGGTCGCTACGCCGACTGGTACTTCTCCAACGGCAAAGACTTCGACGGCGTCACCGAACAGCTCGACGACCTGCGCACGATCGCGCGGGCCCATGACCGCGAGGTGAAGTTCGGGCTGAACGGCTTCATCATCGCCCGCGACAGCGAGAAGGAAGCCCGCGACACCCTGCGCGAGATCATCGAGAAGGCGAACAAGCCCGCGGTGGAGGGCTTCCGCGACGCGGTGCGGCAGGCGGGCGCGTCCACCAGAGATCGTAAGGGCATGTGGGCCGACTCCACGTTCGAAGACCTGGTGCAGTACAACGACGGCTTCCGCACGCAGCTGATCGGCACACCCGAGCAGGTGGCCGAGCGGATCGTCGCCTACAAACAGCTCGGCGTCGACCTGATCCTCGGTGGCTTCCTGCACTTCCAGGAGGAGATCGAGTACTTCGGCGCGAAGGTGCTCCCGCTGGTGCGCGAGTTGGAAGCCGCCCAGCGGCCCGTCGCGGCGGTGAGCTGATGACCGCGGTTGCCGCCGATCGCATTCTGTCGGCGGCACAGGCTTTTTCGGTCGCACAGCGACTCGCCGCGGACTTCGCGTCCGCGGCGGCCGTGCGGGACCGGGATCGCGCATTGCCGTACGCGGAGGTCGACCGGCTGGCGGCCAGCGGCCTGCTCGCCATCACCGTCCCCGCGGCGTTCGGCGGCGCGGATCTGCCCCCGAGCGCGGTCGCGGAAGTGACACGGATTCTCGCCACGGCCGACCCCAATATCGCGCAGATCCCGCACAGCCACTTCGTGTATCTGAACTTGCTGCGGCTGGCCGGTTCGCAGTGGCAGCGCGAGCGGTATTTCGGCCGCGTGCTCGATGGAGCGCGCATCGCGAACGCCCAGTCCGAGCGCAGCAGCGCGACCGTGGCCGACATCGCGACCACCTTGCGGCCGGTCGGCGACCGGTTCCGGGTGGACGGCGTGAAGTACTACTGCACCGGGTCGCTGTTCGCCGACTTGCTGGCGGTGCTGACCAGGCTGGATGACCTGGAGGGGCGCAGCGGACTCGAACCAGGCGAGTACATCGCCTACCTGCCCGCCAACACGCCCGGCGTGCGCATCGTGGACGACTGGAACGGCATCGGGCAGCGGACCACCGGCAGTGGAACGGTGTCCTTCGAGGACGTGGCCGTCGATCGCGACCAAGTGGTCGCCCGATCCGGCGCGGTGCGCGCGCCCACCGGCTATGGAGCGTTCGCTCAGCTGCTGCACGCCGCCATCGACACGGGCATCGCGCGCGGCGCTCTCACCGCCGCCACGGACTTCGTGCGTTCCACGAGCCGCCCGTGGTTCGAGGCCGGAGTGGCCGACGCGGTCGACGACCCGCTGCTGATCCAGCGCTTCGGCGAGTTGTCCGTCGCGGTGACCGCGGCCGAGGCAACCCTCTCGTCCGCGGGCTGGGCGGTCGACGCGGCGACCAGAACCGAATCGAGCGCGGAACGCGTCGCGCAGGCGTCGCTGGCTGTCGCGACCGCGAAGGTACTCGCCGACCGCGCGGCCAACGACGTGTCCGCCGCGCTGTTCGAAGTCGGCGGAACCCGCAGCGCCGCGGCGGAGCTGAACCTGCACCACTTCTGGCGCAACGCGCGCACGCATACCCTGCACGACCCGGTGCGCTGGAAGTACCAGCACATCGGCCGTGCCCTGCTGCACGACACGGCGCCGCCGCTGCACGGTGTGATCTGAAAGGAGACGAAATGACAGTCACTGTCGTCGTCGGCAATCCGAAACCCGCTTCTCGCACCCTGACCGCGGCCACCCTGGTCGCGAAGGGGTTGCGGCCGGAGGTGGAGCCCGCCGTGATCGATCTCGTCGGTTTCGGGCCGAGCCTGCTGAGCTGGGGCGATCCCGCGGTGGCCGAGGCGGTGCGCACCGTCGCCGACTCGGAGCTCGTGGTGTTCGCCAGCCCCACGTTCAAGGCGACCTACACCGGTCTGCTCAAGCTGTTCCTCGAACAGTTCGACGGTGGAACCGGCCTCGCGGGCGTGCTCGCGGTGCCGGTGATGCTCGGCGCGGGACCGGCCCACGCCCTGGCGCCGGACCTGCTGCTCAAGCCCGTTCTGGTCGAGCTCGGGGCCACCGCGGCGCTGCCGGGGCTGTACCTGTCCGACCGCACATTCGCCGAGGACGGCGTCATCGACCGGTACAGTGGTCGGTGGCGTTCGGTCGCCCAGGCACTGACCCACAGCTCGAAGGCTGCGAACCATGCATGACCTGTTCGAATTCCCCGCCGACGGAGCCAGTCTGCGTCGCGCGTTCGCCAACTTCCCCAGCGGTGTCGTCGCGGTATGCGCGGAGATCGACGGCACTCCGCACGGCCTCGCGGTCAGCACGTTCGTCCCCGTCTCGCTCGACCCGCCGCTGGTCTCGTTCTGCGTGCAGAACTCCTCGGCGACCTGGCCCAAGCTCGCCGCCGCCAGCCACCTCGGCCTGAGCCTGCTCGGCACCGACCAGCAGGCCGCCGCCCGCACACTGGGCACCCGCGACGGCGACCGCTTCCGCGACATCCGCCTGCACCGCGGGTCCGGCGACGCCGTGTTCATCGACGGCGCCTCCGCCTGGATCGAGGGCGTGCAGGAAGCCAACGTGCCCGCGGGCGACCACGCTGTGGTCATCCTCCGCGTTCACCGCATCGCCACCCGTACCGATGTCGAGCCCTTGGTCTTCCAGGGCAGCCGCTTCCGCCGGTTGCACGCGGAACCGGCCAATGGGGCGGCCTGAGAAGGACTAGTCCTGCACTAGGGCGTGTCTCCCATAGCGCGAGCCAGGGCGAGTCGAGGGTGTGACGTTCGTCGACCGTACTTACGGGAATCGCTTCGCGATCGCCGCCGTGATCGCGTCCGGTGCGTGTTCCTGAATGAAGTGCCCCGCGCGTGGCAGCTCGACTACGTCGAGATCGGTGAAGGCGGCACGAATTCGCGGGATATGGGCGTTCGGACGGAACGCCATGTCCCGCATTCCCCACACCAGCAGGGTCGGCTTGTCACCGAGCAGGACGGGCACGTCTCGGGCGAGTTGGTTCAGCAGCGGGCGCGCGGCACGAATTTCTCTGGGCATCACGGCGAGTCCGCGCCGGGCTTCCGCGGTGGGCTGCACCGCGCGGTAGTGGTCGGCCTCGGCCGCGGTGAGCTTGCGCCCCAGCTCCGCGAGCAGGACGCGCTCGACGAGGAAATTGTGTTCGAGTATCCGCCTCTGCATCGGACGGCTGCTCATGATCATGCTGAACGCCCGATTAGCCATTGCTTCGGTCGGCCAGAACAAGGTGTTGCCCAGCACGATTCCCCGCACCCGATCCGCGCGCGCAGTGACCGCGCCCAGACCGATGGGTCCGCCCCAATCGTGTCCCATCAGAACGAAGCCGTCGAGCTGCAGGTGATCGATCAGCTCACTGAGGACCGCGGTGTGCTCGGCGATGGTGTAGCCGAAACCCGCAGGACGTTCGGACAATCCGAAACCCAGGTAGTCGACGGCGACACACCGGTACCGGTCGCGCAGGTCCTTCACGATGTGGCGGTAGAGGAAACTCCACGTCGGAGCACCATGACAGAACAGGATCGGTGGTCCGGTCCCCTCGTCGATGTAGTGAACCCGGCCGACGGACGAGTCGAACCAGCGCGACTCGAAAGGGTACAGACTCCCGTCGGGAACGAAGTCGATCAGCATCAGTGCCCCTCCCGCCGATGCCACATTACCTGTGGTGCCCCACGAGCGCGCAGTAGACTCGAGAGAGATGGCCGCCTCCGGACTGCTGCCGCATGGCCGAGGTACTCGATGGGAGACATGCCTTGTCGGCAACGGCGCGGCGTGAGACCTGGACGACCTGTCCCGATGCGGACGACCGCCCGCGCCTGCTCGCCGCGTCGATCAGCGCTGTGGCACACTCGGGTGTCTCTTTCGGAAAGGTCTGGTCATGACGCTCGGCATGGTTCTCGGTGACTTCCCGCGCACTTCGGCGCGGGCGTAGATCAGCTTCTCTCTGATTCCTGTGCGGTAGTCGCACAGGTCTTTTCGCGACTCCGCGTCGAAGTGCTTCTCGTGCCCCTGCACGTTCCCTCACGAGGAGTACGCGGTGTCCACCGTTTTCTGGACCGAAGACAACACATCCCGAACCGCTCGCTGGCATTCCGAAAGTGCCGCGCCGCCACCCGAATTGATTGTGCCGGTGGATGATCGGACGACCGCCGACACCGCCTGTCGGCTGGCGCGGGCAGGGACCGGCCTGCTGTGGCGCGGGGATTTCCACAATGCCAGGCAACTGCTGCGGGCGATGGGCAGGCGGGTCGATCGAGAGCTTACGCTGGTTGATGATCCGGCCGAAGCGTTCCGGCGGTACCGTGCGGCGCGCCGCCGTCGTGCACGCGTGCTCGGCAAGCTGCTCGTTTTGCTGGAGGACGACCACTCGCTGCGGTTGCGCCGCGCCCCCGACGTGCGACGCGCGTGCACGGAGGCGTACGGCCTGCCGCACGGTCGCACGGTAGTGGCGCTCACCGAGTTGCTCGGCGTGCTCGGCGCGGCGCAGTGGCGGGCGAAGGGCGTGTACGTGCCCGCCCTCGGCGACCGCATTCATCCGCACTACGGCGTGTTCTCCCCGGTCCGCGGCGAGTACGTGGACCTCGTCGCCCGCGCCCCACTGCCCGCGCGAGCCGACACGGCCTTCGATCTCGGCACCGGTACCGGCGTGCTCGCCGCAGTCCTCGCCCGCCGCGGATTCGGGCGAATCACCGCCACCGACAACAACTCTCGCGCCCTGCTCTGCGCCCGCGCCAACCTCGATCGACTGCGCCTCACATCCGTCGACGTGCAAGGCCCGACCCTCTTCCCGGAAGGCAAGGCCGACCTCGTCGTCTGCAATCCACCGTGGATCCCGGCCACGCCCACCTCAGCACTGGAAACCGCCGTCTACGACGAAAACTCGTCCATGCTCCACACCTTCCTCTCCGACCTCCCCACCCACCTGCACCCCGGCGGCGAGGGCTGGCTCATCCTCTCCGACCTCCCCGAACTCCTCGGCCTCCGCACCCACCACGACCTACTCGCCCGCATCACGGCGGCGGGTTTGGTGATCGCCGATCAACTCGAAACCAGGCCCGTTCACCCCCGGGCCAACAACCCCACCACGCCCCTCCACGCCGCCCGCGTCGCGGAAACGATCACGCTTTACCGTCTTGTCCCGGATTGACGCCCAGCCCCATCGTCACGTCAGAACATCGACTACAGACCCATTCGTTCCAATGCCCAGTCGCAAGCGACATCCTCGTTATCGGCGGGGATGCCGCGCGTGTAGTGCAGGGGCGGCGTGATCCACCGGAACTGGCGCCAGCCGCGCGAAGGCCGGATCGCCCAGCCGCCGAACTCGCGCCGCAGAGGATAGCTGGTTCCCCGGGAACCGGATCGAGTCCAGGGCGGCAGTAGCGCTTCGAACTCATGCTTCGGAGGCGGCGACAGCCTGAGTAGCTTGCGGCGGAACCAGTGCCAATCCGACGTCCAGGCGGGGAGCCGCTGATAGATCGCAAGTCGGTCTTTCATAACACCTCCCAGTCGCTACCGGACTTCATAAATTCCAGGGTCAGGCTCACGGGGAACGTTGGGGTGCGGGCACGCAGTCCGCGTAACCTCCGCCGATTACAGCACTGTTTCCGTGCCTGGTCTGCACGTATGGCGGAAGCTGCACGATCTGGAACGGTTGGGCTCGGCGGTGGCCAAAGGGGCTTGGACCCTTCACTCGGCATCACCTGTGGACAGTGCAGCGCACCGAACGCTGGACCGATGACGGTGAACTCGTCGCTCGAGGTCCCGTCCTGTTTCGGCCATGCGTCGGTGAGGGATCCAGTGAGCGCCGTCAACGGCGGCGGCGATCCATTCGCTGCCGCCATTGCCCGCGCGGGTCTGTTGGAAGCTGTAGATCCATCGTCGGCGGTCCTTGTGACCGGAGCGACAGACTGAGGGCGCGGTACAGCGCGACGACTGTTGCGGCGCCGACGATCTCGCCGCGGTCGACCATCGCGATCGCATCTGGCAGCGGGATCCACTCGATCTGTTCGGCCTCGTTGATATCCGGCGGATTGTCAGTCAGGTCGGCACCGCGCGCGAGGTAGATATCTTGCGGCTGGTCGAGAGTGCCGATCGCGGGCTGATAGGTGACGAGGTGTTCCATGGTGCGCGGGCGCCAGCCGGTCTCCTCTTCGACCTCCCGGGCCGCCGCCAACGCAACGTCCTCGGCGTCGTCTACGTAGCCTCCGGGCAGCTCCCACACCCAGCGGTCGATGATGAACCGATGCCGGTACATCAAATAGCGCCTCGCGCTTCTCGTTCAGTACCAGGGTCATCGCGCACCGCGGCATCCGAGCCACGTACTGCGTGAACCTCACTCCGTCGGCAGTTCGACATCAACGGTCGACAGTCGAATGTGTCGGTTCTCGTCGACGAGGCGCTCGCCATGGATGGTCCACTGGGTTCGGCTCACACGTCGAAGGTAGCAATCGAGCCACCGTAGCGGCGATCACGAGCAACGTCTGCGCACCCTCTGGCCTTGGGTTATTCATCCGATTCCGGTGTGCACCCGGGTAAGGTACCCGGGGTACTGAGCGGGGCTCGGCTGCTGGGATCAAAAGAAGACCCGCCCTGACCAGGGCGGGTCTTCTGGTGGAGCCGATGACGGGAATCGAACCCGCGCTGTCTGCTTGGGAAGCAGAAGTTCTACCATTGAACTACATCGGCCGGTGTACCGAGATACATCGGAGACTGTAGCAGAGTCGCCGGTGCTGCGGGAAAAGTCCTGGTAGATGCTTCTGACCTGCGGCGATGTGCTCTGGGTTGGCTGGGCTGAGGGGGCGGATCCGGGCCAGACTTGATCTTGTTGTCAGTCGTTCGGCGCGATTTCCTCTCCATCGGGCGGCCCGAGGCTGTGGGAGCGCCGACCGAGACCAGCGAACGTGGGCGGTTGCTGCCGCATTGCGGGACTAGCGGTCGCTGGGACGACGTAGTCTTGTCGTCGGAGGAATCCGAAGATGACCGTAACGCTCGACGATCCTCATACCGTCTCGACCAAGCATTGGCACCGGCTCGACGACGGCAGGCTCCAGTGTGACGTCTGCCCGCGCGCCTGTAAGTTGCGCGAGGGGCAGCGCGGGCTGTGCTTCGTTCGTGGCCGCGTCGACGACCAGATCGTGCTCACCACCTACGGCCGCTCCAGCGGGTTCTGCGTCGATCCGGTCGAGAAGAAGCCGCTCAACCACTTCCTGCCCGGCTCGGCGGTGCTGTCTTTCGGGACCGCTGGCTGCAATTTGGCGTGCAAGTTCTGCCAGAACTGGGACATCTCCAAGTCTCGCGAGATCGACACGTTGTCCGGCCGCGCCGAACCCGGCGAACTAGCAAGCGCCGCTGAGAATCTCGGCTGCCGCAGCGTCGCGTTCACCTACAACGACCCGACCATCTTCTTCGAGTATGCGGCGGATATCGCCGACGCCTGCCGCGACCGCGGCATCAAGGCGATCGCGGTGACCGCGGGCTACATGTGCCCCGCCCCGCGCGCCGAGTTCTACTCCCACATCGACGCGGCCAACGTCGACCTGAAGGCGTTCACCGAGGACTTCTACCGCCGCGTGTGCGTCGGGCACCTGAACGACGTGCTGGACACGCTGCGATACCTGCGGCACGAGACCGACGTGTGGCTCGAGATCACGACGCTGCTCATCCCCGAGCACAACGACAGCGACGCCGAGATCGCCGCAGAGTGCGCATGGATCCGCGACGAACTCGGCGACGACGTGCCGCTCCATTTCACCGCGTTCCACCCGGACTACAAGATGCTCGACATCCCACCCACGCCACCCGCCACACTCACCCGTGCACGTCACATCGCCCTAGCCGAAGGCCTGCGCTTCGTCTACACCGGCAACGTGCACGACACCGACGGCGGCACCACCTCCTGCCCATCCTGCGGCACCGCCGTGATCACCCGCGACTGGTACGTGATCCGCCGCTACGCACTCACCGACGACGGACGCTGCGCGAAGTGCGGAACGCAGTTGCCCGGTGTCTACGAGGGACCGGTCGAGCGGTGGGGGAGCAGACGTTTGCCGGTGCTCATCGCGTGACGTCGCCGGAGGTTTCACGCACCCGATGATCGCGGCCCGATAGCGATCGAGTCGCTGGATAGCTTGGCGCGCTGGAGCTTCCGCCCCCGGCTCCCTGCCGAGGGTCACGGCTCGTCCGATCGGTGGTTCACCGCCGCCTGTGTGGTGTCGATGGCACGATGATCGCCATGGACGACCCGGTGCCCACCGTCAACGTGCGCTTGTGGCGTGCCGACGCCATCGTGTTGTTCGACTGGTTGGCCACTACCGACCTGAATGCGGTGCCGACCACGCACCCGGCGCAGAAGCAGGCTTTGCAGGATCTTCTCACCCGATTCGAGTGGGCGGCCGACGAGAACGTGACCACAGCAACCGCCGAGGAGATCGCCGCGGCGCAGGAGGAAGTCGCCCGGGACATGGACTGGTGACTCCGGTCGGGGTTCTCGGACGCCACACGCGGTGCTCTCCGCGCCACGGGCCTGCTCGGGCTTGTCAGCTTCGCGCCGATTCGGCGTAACCATGCTCCTCGCGCTCGAGCCCCTGCTGATCCACGGCGCCTTCACGAGCAGGCGCAACATAGCGGTAGATGGTCAGGCAAAGGATGACCCACAGCGCGCTGACGCACCAACCGCCGAGGATGTCGGTGGTCCAGTGGACGCCCAGGTAGATGCGCGAGAGGCCCACCGCGACGATGAACATCGCCGCGGCGGCCGCGGCGAGGATGCGCAGAGCTGGGCCGCGCAGGCTGGGCAGGGCGACTACCGTGACGACGCTGATCACGACGAACGAGCCGACGCTGTGGCCGGACGGGTAGGACAGGTTCTCCACCGAGATGAGGTGGTCCTCGACGGGTGGGCGGGCGCGGCCGACCAGGTTCTTGCCGCCGCGGACCAGTACGCAGGCGCCGATGCCCGCGCCCGCGACGAGCGCCGCCGAGGACCAACGCCGCTGCCAGGACAGAACTAGGCACGTCAGGGTGGCCAGTACCGTCATGGCGACGGTGCCGCTCACCGCGCTGACCGTTACCGCGATAGGGGTCAGCCATTCGGCGCGGTGCGCGATGGCCCAGTCGGTGATCGTGCGGTCGATTCCGCCGTGGCCGTCGTCGCCGAGCGCGACCACGGTGAGAGCCGTGGTGCACACCATCAGCAACGCGATGAGCACCCCGATTGCGGTGATGATCCGACGGGAGGTCACCCCTCCACGGTGCCACTATCGGCGCTGGAGGTTAACCGGGGTCCCTTCGCGCTGCCGGGAAGGTTCGCGACAGCGCCGATGTCGGCAGGCTGCGGCGCCGCGGCGAGCAGGCGCTACGCTCGTCGGCGTGCTGCTTTCCGATCGTGACATCCGTGCGGAGATCGCCGCTGGGCGTCTCGGCGTCGAGCCGCTGCTGGAGAACCTGATCCAGCCGTCGAGTATCGACGTGCGGCTGGACCGGATGTTCCGGGTGTTCAACAACACCCGCTACACCCACATCGACCCGGCGCAGCGGCAGGACGAACTGACCAGCCTGGTGGAACCGGCGGAAGGGGAGCCGTTCGTGCTGCACCCCGGCGAGTTCGTGCTCGGTTCCACGCTCGAGGTGTGCACGCTGCCGGACGACCTGGCCGGGCGGTTGGAGGGCAAGTCGAGTCTGGGCAGGCTCGGCCTGCTGACCCACTCGACCGCGGGTTTCATCGACCCCGGCTTCAGCGGTCACATCACGCTGGAGTTGTCCAACGTGGCCAATCTGCCGATCACGCTGTGGCCCGGTATGAAGATCGGCCAGCTCTGCCTGCTCAAGCTGACCAGCCCGGCCGAGCATCCGTACGGCAGCGCCGTGGCGGGTTCGAAGTATCAGGGCCAGCGCGGGCCGACGCCGTCGCGGTCCTATCTCAACTTCCCGATTCCGGCGGCGGCGGTCGACGCCGCCGAGTCGCGCTGAGCTGGGGCCGGGTCCGCCTCGTCGACTGTGCGGAAGCGGTCCCGGGCGACGGCAGCGGGAACTGATCGCGGAGGTGATCAGTCCCCGCCGCCCGCTCCCACCGCGAGCGCCGTAGTGAGGATGACGGACAGCGGCGGAAGCGTGTCACCGCGGCTCGGCGGGCTGACCCAGAAGCACCCTTCCCGGGTCCAGCGGCCGAGGCCGGTCGGCAACATCACGGCACTGCCGATGGCGGGCAGTCCGATATCCAGCCGATTGAGCACCTCGAGCACCTGGGGTCCCGGTCGGCTGTCGGGCTCGGCGAGGAAGCTCCATCGGATCTGTCTGGCCAACATGGGACCCCTCATGCCCTGTTGTTCCAGTGCGGCGCGCACCTTTTCGGCACGTGCGGTCGGCAGGTGAACGACGCAGACGCGCCCGGTGATCGGGAGCATGGCGAAACCGCCACGCTCGGTGACCGGTAGCCCGAACTCGTGGCGATAGAAAGCCACCCAATCGTCCACGGTCCTGAGCTTCTCGACATTCACGGCGAACTCCTTGCCTTCCCCTTCAATGGTCCCGTCGCGCCTGCTGATTCGGCATCGCCCGAGAGCCTGCCTTCCGCTGCCCTTCCGCTGCCTTTGATAGAGCGCGTATTTCAACTGTGGCTCTGCTCACAAACCCCTCGTACTCTGGAAGGAATCCGTTCGGAAGGGATGAACCGTGGTCAGGCATTGGTCAGGCAGAGAGGCCCGAGCCCTTCGCGATGCCAAGCGGATGAGCATCAGGGAGTTCGCCGCCCATCTGGGGGTGCACGAACGCTTGGTGTCCAAGTGGGAGGCCGGGGGCGTCCGGGTCCACCCACGACCGATCAATCAGGCCGCTCTGGACACGTCCTTGGCCAGATCCGACGAAGTGGTGCGGGCGCGGTTCGCGGCATTGATCGATCAGCCGGTGATCGATCGAAGCGTCCCGCCGGGTGTCGATGCTCGGGGCGGCGCCTCGGCACGCGGCCCGTATACGACCGACGCGGATCTTCTGGCTCTCATAGACGCCGGTGCGCTGAGAGGTGCTGCGCTAGCAGCGATTTCGGAGAGGGATCTGATCATGGCGGCTGCCCACGAGGCCAGCGAGCACGCCGGCAAGGCCGAGAGCACCAATGTGGGTGCGACCACCTTGGAACAACTCGACGCGGATGTCGCGCGGATCGCGAACGATTACGTGCACATCCCGCCGGTTCCGATGATGGTGGAGATGTTGCGGGTGCGGCGGCGGGTGTACCGGCTGCTGGAGGGCCATCAGCGGCCCGCGGATACCAGCCATCTGTATCTGTTGGCGGGCACGCTCTCGGGGCTGCTCGCCAACGCGAGTACCGATCTCGGCCATTACGACGCCGCGGGCGAACAGGTCAGGGCGGCTTGGGCCTATGCGGAACTCTGCGGGCACAACGGACTTCGCGCCTGGACCCGCGGCATGCACGCGCTGATCGAGTACTGGTCGCAGCGCCCCCGCCGGGCGGTCCAGCTGGCGCAGAGCGGGCAGGAGTTCGCCGAGTCCGCGACCGCGCATGTGCGACTGCTCAATATCGAGGCGCGGATCTGGTCGGCGCTGGGCAGCGCCGCCGACACCGATCGATGCGTCCGGGCCGCCGCCGACGCCCGGGAGATCGGCGCGACCGACGCCCTGCACGACGAGGTGGGCGGCGTCTTCGGGTTCAACGACGCCAAGGCCAACTACTACGCGGGAGCGACCTACATCCACCTCGGTCAGGCGGAGCCGGCGCTGAACGCCACCAAGCGGGCCATCGAGTTGTATGCGAAAGGACCGTCCGAGCAGCGTTCCTACGGCGCGGAGTCCTTGGCGAGGGTGGACTGCGCGGCCGCGCACCTGATCAACGGCAGTCTGGACGGCGCCGCCGAGGCGCTGCATCCGGTGCTCGACCTCGACGAGGACAAGCGCATCGCGCAGCTCGAGGAACGGTTGAACGGCGTGCGCAGACGGATCGCGACCCCGGCCTTCAAGGACGCGGTGGAAGCGCGGCGTCTGGACGAACGGATCGAGGAGTTCTGCGGCTCCACGGCGGCCAAGGGCATCCCGCCGGGCAACCCGTGTTGATGTATGACGCGTCACATTCCACGGCGCCGGAGCCGCCGTCGCGGCCGCTGCCGCCGGTCGCCGGCTCGGACAGGCGATTTATCCAGTTGCGACGGATGGCACCATGGGACGCGTGAGTCCTAGTCATCATCCGCACCGCCCCCCGCGTGTTCTGGAGCAGTCCACGAAGCTGCAGAACGTCGTCTACGAGATCCGTGGACCGGTACACGCGCACGCGGCACGGCTGGAGGCCGAGGGCCATCGCATCCTCAAGCTCAATATCGGCAATCCGGCCCCGTTCGGGTTCGAGGCGCCGGATGTGATCATGCGCGACATCATCGCCGCGCTTCCGTACGCCCAGGGCTACTCCGAATCCAAGGGCATCCTCTCGGCGCGGCGCGCGATCGTGACCCGCTACGAACTGGTGCCCGGCTTCCCCGAACTGGACGTGGACGACGTCTACCTCGGCAACGGCGTCTCCGAGCTGATCACCATCACCATGCAGGCGCTGTTGGACAACGGCGACGAGGTGCTGATCCCGGCGCCGGACTACCCGCTGTGGACCGCCATGACCAGTCTGGCTGGCGGCACCCCGGTGCACTATCTGTGTGACGAGTCCAACGGCTGGCAGCCGGATATCGCCGACATCGAATCGAAGATCACCGACAAGACCAAGGCGCTGCTGGTGATCAATCCGAACAACCCGACCGGCGCGGTGTACTCCGCCGAGGTGCTGCAGCAGCTGGCCGATCTCGCGCGCAAGCATCAGCTGCTGCTGCTCGCCGACGAGATCTACGACAAGATCCTCTACGACGACGCCAAGCACATCTCGTTGGCGACCATGGCGCCGGACCTGCTGTGTCTGACCTTCAACGGGCTGTCCAAGGCCTACCGGGTCGCGGGCTACCGGTCCGGCTGGGTGGCGATCACCGGTCCCAAGGAGCACGCGGCCGGTTTCCTGGAGGGCATCGACCTGCTCGCCTCGTCCCGGCTGTGCCCGAATGTGCCTGCGCAGCACGCGATTCAGGTCGCGCTGGGCGGGCATCAGAGTATCGAGGATCTGATCCTGCCCGGCGGCAGGCTGCTGGAGCAGCGCGATGTCGCCTGGGAGCGGCTGAACATGATTCCGGGTGTGTCCTGTGTGAAGCCGAAGGGCGCGCTGTACGCGTTCCCCAAACTGGATCCGAATGTGTACGAGATCCACGACGACTCGAAACTGATCTTGGATCTGCTGCTGCAGGAGAAGATCTTGATGGTACAGGGGACCGGCTTCAACTGGCCCAACCACGACCATCTCCGGATCGTGACGCTGCCGTGGGCGCGGGATCTCGCGGTCGCCATCGAGCGCTTCGGCAACTTCCTTTCCAGCTATCGCCAGTGAGACGGGCACGTGGCGGGGCACGATGGGCGCCCCGCTTCGAGCCGGTAAACAAACCATATGTACGAATATCTGTCGGATTTGGCGACCACCTAGCGCAAAAGAAGTACTTTTGTGTACAGTGGTCCTCGGCACCACAGAGTGCCTGGTCGGATTGCCTACCCCCCTGGGCATATCCGGCCTCGGGTTCGGCCGCCTACCCCCCTGGGCCGCCGACCCGCGGGCGGCGGAGACATCCCCCTGCTCTCCGCCGCCCCCTCCAAAATCCCGCTTTTCTTTCCGATCCCATTGCTCCGCTGTGTATCGTGGCCACCGCTCCGATCCTGAAAATGAAATCCTTTAGGCTCGGCCCGGGCAGAAACACCTCGGACAGGTAGGAGCGCGGTGAGCGACCACCACCATCACCACGATCACTCGGGACCGATCGCGATCGGCGCCACCGCGGCGCGCGTGGTCGTCGGGCTACTCACCGTGATCGGCGTCGCCGTCGTCATCGGTGCGATCGCCCTGTGGCCGAGCGAGCAGCACGTCGATATCCCGCTACCGATGCAGAACGCCGGTGGCGGCGCGGTACAGACCGAAGCCGGCACCGTGGTGATGCAGGACATCGGCCCGTGTGGCAGCCCGTCGCTGGGCAAGGTGTTCCCCGACAAGCCCGAGCCGCCGCGCAGCAACGCCTACTCCTGCCAGCGCAGCGTGATCGCGATCGAGTCCGGCCCGCACAAGGGCAACCGCACGTTGTTCGAGATCGCCCCCGGCCCAGGACAACCCGACCTGCGCGCGGGCGACGAGATCCGGGTGGTCCGCCAGACCGATCCGAGCGGAACGCCGCTCTACTCGTTCGAGGACTACTCGCGCGGACTGCCGCTCACGCTGATCGCCTTGGCCTTCGTGGTGGTGATCATCGTGGTGGCCCGCTGGCGCGGCGTCCGCGCGCTGCTCGGCCTGGTGTTCGCCTTCGCGGTGCTGGTGATGTTCCTGCTGCCCGCCTTGCTGGACGGCAAACCGGCGATCCCGGTCGCGTTGGTCGCCGGTTCGTTGATCCTGTACGCCGTGCTGTATCTGGCGCACGGGGTGAACCTGCGCACGAGTTCGGCGCTGCTCGGCACGCTGACCGCCATGCTGCTCGCCGCGGCACTGTCCTGGCTGACGATCGAGTTGACGAATCTGACCGGGCTCTCCGAAGAGCAGAACACCAACGTCGCCACGTATATCCAGCACGTCAGCATCACCGGGTTGCTGCTGGCCGGGTTCATCATCGGGTCGCTCGGCGTGCTCAACGACGTCACCATCACTCAGGCGTCGGCCGCGTTCGAGCTGGCCGCCATCGACGAATCCGCTTCGCGCCGTGAGGTTTTCGCCGCCGCCATGCGCGTGGGCCGCGACCATATCGCCAGTACCGTCTACACCCTGGTGCTCGCCTACGCCGGTGGGGCGCTACCGCTGTTGCTGCTGTTCAGCGTGGCGGGGCGGTCTATTCGCGACGTGCTGACCGGTGACGCGGTCGCGATCGAGATCGCGCGCTCCGCGGTCGGCGGCATCGCGCTGGCGCTCTCGGTGCCGTTGACCACCGGTATCGCGGTGCTGCTCGCCCGCCCGTTCGGAGCCAAGGAGCCGAGCCCGCCGCCGCGGTCGCGGCACGCTCGGCACGCGCGGGTCTGAGTGGGTCTTCTCGGCGGCCGTGCTCTCGGCCATGTGCGGGCGCGCGGTAGTGCGGCCGTCGACACCTGTGGAAACCGCCACGGGCCCGGACGACTGCGGCGACCATGCGTCAGGTGGCCGTCGGCGGTTCGCGGGCGGGACGCCGCCTGCGCGGCGGTCAGTTCACGGTGCGGCACTACGGGCAGTGATCTCGCTCACAGCCAGTCGAACCAAGGCGGGACGACACCGCAGTGCGTATTCGACTCAGCGTGGCGGCGGAGGAGGAGGGAAGGGAAAGACCCCCGGCGGGATCGTGGGAACCACGATCGGCGGAAGGCCGGGCACCACAATAGTGTTCGGGCCGGGCGTCGGCGGCGCCTCGCTGGTGGTCTGTCGCCGATTCGGAGGCGGTGCGGCGGCCGACTCGTGCGCGGGGGGTTCCGTTGTGCCCGGCGCGACCGCGATCTGCGGATCGAGGATCGTGGTGCGCGGCGCGGTGGTCGGCGATAACGAGGGCGAACCCTCGTTGGTGTGCGAATCGCGTTCCAGCACCTGCGGCCCGTAGCCGAGGCCGAGCCCGATCGCGGCGACCACCGCGAGCGCGCTCACCGTCAGCACGGCGCCGCTGATCTCGCGTTTGCCGCGCTGGGTCGGCGCGGATAACCACGCGGGCGAGAGTTCGTCGTCCAGCACCGGGCTCGCGGTGGGGGTCTCCTTGCGGACCGGCCGAGCCAACAGTGCGGCGCCGCGGGCCATCACGGTCTCCGGACTGTCCGGCACGATGACGGGCACGCCCATCCAGCGCTCGAGCACCTTGGCGACCAAGGGAATCCGGGCGCAACCGCCGATGGCGAGCACCCCGTGCACCGGACGGTCCGAGCGCACGATCACGTCGCGGGCCATCCGCGCCGACGACTCGATCGCCAACATGATCAACGACTCGAAGTTCTCCTGCGCCAGCAGCACCAAGCCCTGCTCGCTGGGCAGCGCCACCGCCGTGTTGGAGCTCAACTGCTCCTTGGCCTCCCGGCACAGCGCGTCCAGTTCGGCCAGGCCCGCCGCGTTCGGCGGGTGAGCGATCCGGCCGGACGCGATCTGTTGTTCGCGAATCAGCGAATCGAGATAGTCGCCGCTGATGTCGCTGGTGCGTTCACTGTGCCGAACTTCACGGGTCTGCGTGTCGACCACGCTCACCGACAGACCCGAGCTGCCCAGGTCATAGACGACGAGCGAGGAGATACCGCGGATATCGCCGGTGGCCTGCGCGAATTCGAGCGCGGCGACGATCTCCGGGACGAGTTCGTAGTTGGTCAGCTGCTGACGCGCCATGGCCGCGCGAATGGCGCGGGCGTGCTGCTCACTGCGGTAGGCGATCGCGGTGGCGCCGATTCCCGGAGTGGCTTCCAGAGTGACACCGATGGCTTCGGCCGCGAGTTCTTCCACGCTCTGACCGGCAACCGGAATGGTCTGCAGGTCGAAAGAATGCGGGGAGACATGCGCGTGGGGGTTGCCGGCATGCGGTCGCGCCATTCGGACAGCGCCGGCCCCCACCGAAACTCCCAGTACCGAACTCATCAGCTGCCCATCTCGTTAACACTTCACGACATGCGAGCCCGCACCGCACGTCGGCGGAGGAGGCGCGCTGGACGGACCCTACCGCCGGCGATCAGCTGTACTAAAGGCGGACTGGTCATCTGTCTGGCAGTAGCCCGCCTCGCTCCGCAACTCTACGGTGTGCCGAGTCCCGCGTACACCCATCCGGCGTCTCTCCAGGTGGCACGATTGAGACAGTTCCGGCCGTCGATGATCGAACGCGCCCGCACCACCCGGTCCAGATCTTGGGGGCGCAGCGCGGTGAACTCGTCCCACTCGGTGAGAACGAGCACGACGTCGGCGCGTTCGCACGCCTCGGCCACCGAGGTCGCGTAGTTGAGCGTCGGGAAAACCCGGCGCGAGTTCTCCAGTGCCTTGGGGTCGTACACGGTCACCACCGCACCGTGCAACTGGATCATGCCCGCCACATTCAACGCGGGAGAGTCACGGACGTCGTCGGATTCGGGTTTGAACGCCGCGCCGAGAACCGCGACGTTTGCGCCGAGCAGTGAGCCGCCGCAGGCGCGGGCGGCCATGTCCACCACTTTGGTGCGACGGCGCATGTTGATGTTGTCCACCTCGCGCAGGAAGGCCACGGCGTGGTCGGCGCCGAGTTCGCCGGAGCGGGCCATGAACGCGCGGATGTCCTTCGGCAGGCAACCGCCGCCGAAACCCAAGCCCGCGTTGAGGAATCGGCGTCCGATGCGCGCATCGTAACCGAGGGCGTCGGCCAGCATGGTCACGTCGGCGCCGGTCGCCTCGCACACTTCCGACACCGCGTTGATGAACGAGATCTTCGTCGCCAGAAAGGCGTTCGCCGAGACCTTCACCAATTCGGCGGTGGCCAGGTCGGTCAGCAGGAACGGGATCTCGGCGGCGAGCAGGTCGGCGTAGATCTCGCGCACCAGCTGTTCCACCCACCCGGCGGCGTCGCGGTCGCGATCGACGCCGAGCACCAGACGGTCCGGACGCAGGGTGTCCTCGACCGCGAAGCCTTCACGCAGGAATTCCGGATTCCACGCCACTTCCACCTCGGCGGGACTCAGCGCGCGGGCGCGGTCACCAAGCGCGGCCGCCGTGCCGACCGGAACCGTCGACTTGCCGACGATCACCGAAGGACGCTCCAGCATCGGGGCCAGCGTATCCACCACGGAGTGGACGTATTTCAAATCGGCGGCGTATTCCCCCTTCTTCTGCGGCGTACCCACGCCGAGGAAATGCACTTCCGCGTGTGCGGCGGCCTCGGCATAGGAAGTGGTGAACCGCAACCGGCCCGCGTCGAGATTGCGGCGCAGCACATCCTCGAGCCCGGGTTCGTAGAACGGCACCACGCCGTCGGACAGCTTCGCGATCTTGCCCGGGTCCACGTCCACCCCGATGACGTCGTGCCCGAGTTCAGCCATGCACGCCGCGTGCGTAGCCCCGAGGTATCCGGTTCCGAAGACTGTGCATCGCATGATCGATTGGTAAGCCCCGACGGTGGCCACGCCACGTCACCGAGGCAAGTGTCCGGGCAACAGCAGATGTACATGCGGCGACATCGATGGGACCGGCCCATTGACCTGGGCGGATCTGTGCGGCGCCCGGCTAGCATCGGCGTGGTGCGACGTCATCGGTGGGCCTCGGCCCTGCTCGGTGCTGCTCTGGTGGTCGCGGTTGCCGTGGTCGCGCTCTGGCCGGTCTACGTGCGTCCACGGACCGACCCGCCCGCCCCGGCGGACGCGATCCTCGTCCTGGGCGGCGCGCATGATGGGCGCGAACAACTGGGCCTGCGCCTCGCGCGCGAGGGGTACGCGCCGCGCGTGGTGTTCTCCAATCCTTATACCAACAGCGCGATGCTGAACCGCATCTGTCACGGCGGCTACAGCTTCGAGGTCCTGTGCTTCGACCCCGCACCGCGGACTACCCGGGGTGAAGGCAGGGAACTCGCCCGACTCGCCCGAACACACAATTGGCGGCGGGTCATCGTTGTCACGTTCACCCCGCACGTCTCCCGGGCCCGCTACATCCTGCAAAAGTGCTGGGCGGGAGAACTGCTCTTCATCGATCCGCAACCCAATCTCTCCGTGCCCCGCTGGGCCTATGACTACGCCTATCAGTCCGTGGGCTTCGCGAAGGCGTTCTTCGAGGACTGCTGAAGTCGGCACGATGTGCGGGCGGGCGACATCAGTTTGACTCGATGAGAGAATCAGCCGTACATTCTGTCGCGTGGCGCGGTGGCCGCCGCGGAAGCAACGGTGCGGACCCTCCGGGAGGGCAGATGGAATACGACTGGTCGGCGGAGGATCTAGCGTTTCGGGATGAGGTGCGCGCATTTCTCGCCGCGAAGCTGACGCCGGAATTGCGGCGGGCCGGGCGCTTTGCGACGAGCGTGTATCCCGACCACGAGGCGAGCATGGCATGGCAGCGAATCCTGCACGAGCGTGGCTGGGCGGCTCCCGCCTGGCCGGTGGAGCACGGCGGATGCGACTGGAGCCTGACCCAGCACTACATCTTCCATCGGGAATCGGCGCTGGCCGGCGCGCCGGCGCTCTCGCCGATGGGCATCAAGATGGTGGCGCCCGCGATCATCGCGTTCGGCACCGACGAGCAGAAGGCGTTCTACCTTCCGCGCATCCTGACCGGCGAAATCTTCTTCTGCCAGGGCTACTCCGAGCCCGAGGCCGGATCGGACCTGGCCGCGCTGACCATGGCCGCCGTCGACGACGGCACCGATTTCGTATGCACCGGCAGCAAGATCTGGACCACCCATGCCACCGAGGCGAATTGGATCTTCTGTCTGGTGCGCACCTCACGCACCGGCAAGAAACAACAGGGCATCACGTTCCTGCTGATCGAGATGACCTCGCCGGGCATCGAGATCAGGCCGCTGGTGATGACCTCCGGTGAACAGGTGCAGAACCAGGTCTTCTTCGACAACGTGCGGGTGCCCAAGAGCAATGTGCTCGGCCGGATCGATGACGGATGGACGGTGGCGAAGTACCTGCTCGTGCACGAGCGCGGGGGAGCGGCGGCGCCGTATCTCCAGGTCATGGCGCAGGACATCGCGACGGCCGCGGCGCGGCAGCCCGGCCAGGACGGCAATCCGCTGATCGATGACCGCGCTTTCGCGGCGAAACTGGCCGACCTGCGGATCCGCACCGAAGTGCTGGAAATCCTGGAATACCGCACCGTTTCCGCGATGGCGCGGGGCAAGGACCCCGGCCCCGCGTCGTCCATGCTGAAGATCCTCGCGACCGAACTCAGCCAGAAGCTCACCGAGCTGGCATTGGAAGCCGCCGGTCCGCGCGGGCGCGTGTACCAGCCGCACGCGACCGAACCGGGCGGGCCGATCGCCCGATACGTCCCGCCGGGCGACGGATACGTCAGTGGCGCGGACTGGCAGGCCGTCGCGCCGCTGCGCTATTTCAACGACCGGGCGGGCTCGATCTACGCGGGCAGCAACGAGATCCAGCGAAACATTCTCGCCAAAGCAGCATTGGGGCTCTGATGGACTTCACACTCACCGAGGAGCAGGAAATGCTCCGCTCCGCGATCGCCGGATTTCTCGGCGCCCGCTACGACCTGGAAGACAGCCGCGCGGCGGCGAAATCCGAGGTGGGCTGGCAGCCCGCCATCTGGCGGGGATTCGCCAACGAACTGGGGATTCTCGGCGCGACCCTGCCCGAGCGGGTGGACGGATCCGGTGGAGGTCCGGTCGAATTGATGGTCATCGCCGAGGAGTTCGGCCGGGCGCTGGTGGTCGAGCCGTTCATCGATACGGTGGTCGTCGGCGCCGGGCTGTTGCGACGCTGCGGTGGCGAGCAAGCCGACGACGTGTTGCGCCGGATCGTCTCGGGTGACGCCCGCGTGGCCTTCGCCGCGCTGGAGCCGACCTCCGGGCACACGCTGCACGACGTGTCGACCACCGCCTACCGCGACGGAGATTCGTGGGTGCTCGACGGCTCGAAGGTCGTGGTGACCGGTGCACCGCTGGCCACGCATCTGCTGATCACGGCGCGCACCTCCGGCGAGCGCCGCGACAAGGTGGGCATCTCCCTGTTCTGCCTCGAATTCGACGCCAGTCGCCCGCCTGCGGGAGTCGAGGTGCATTCCTATCGGACCATCGATGACCGGGTCGCTTCCGACCTCGTGTGCACCGGCCTGCGCCTGCCCGCCGACGCACTGCTCGGCACGGAGTCGGACGCCTGGACGGTCATCGAACCGACCATCGCGGAGGCGACCGCGGCGATCTGCGCGGAGGCCGTCGGATGCATGCGGAAAGTGCTCGCCGACACCGTCGACTACACCAAGCAGCGGCAGCAGTTCGGTCAGCCGATCGGCGGCTTCCAGGTCTTGCAGCACCGGATGGCCGATATGTACATCGAAATCGAACAAGCCATCGCCGCTGTCCATCTGGCGATCCATTCGTTGCGTGCCCCCGCCGTGGACCGCGCGCGGGCGGTGTCGGCGGCGAAAGTCACCATCGCGCGGGCGGCGCGGTTCGTCGGGCAGAACGCCGTCCAACTGCATGGCGCGATGGGCATGACCGAGGAACTGGCCATCGGCCACTATTTCAAGCGCCTCACCGTGATCGAGCACGAATTCGGTACCGGTGACGACCATCTCGCGCGGTACGCCGCGCTGACCAGGCCGTAGTTTCGCGGCATACCAAGCAAACGACAGTGCCCGGGTCCCAAGGGACCCGGGCACTGATTCGTTTGCCGGACGCCGTGCTCAGTTCTTCCGGCCGGGCGCCTTGGCGCCCGCTTTGAAGCCGAGACCGCCTGGCTTGGCAGCGGGGGGAGCGACCTCGGGCGCGCCGTTGCTGCCGTTGCTGGTCGGCTCCGGCTCGGCGGCGGATTCGGCCGGTGCCGCGGAAGCTTCCGCCGCGGGCGCGTTGTCCGGCGCAGCGGGAGCCGCGGCACCGGGTGCCTTCGGGCCGGGCCGCTTGAAGCCGGACTTCATGGCCAGACCCTTGGCGGGCACCGTCGGCTTCGTCTCGATCGGCTCGGCGTCGGTCGCTGCCGTCTCGGCGGGCGCCTCTTCGGCCGACGGGGCCGCGGTGGTCGCCTTCTTCGCGCCGGGTGCCTTGACGGCGCCCTTCATGCCGAGTCCCTTGACCGGCTTGGGTGCCGGAGCCTCGGCAGGCGCGGATTCCGTGGCCGGAGCCGCGGCAGCCTTCGCGCCGGGTGCCTTGACGGCGCCCTTCATGGAGCCTCGGCAGGCGCGGATTCCGTGGCCGGAGCCGCGGCAGCCTTCGCACCGGGTGCCTTCGCGCCGCCCTTCATCCCCAGACCGCCAGGTGCCTTGGCGGGGCCCTTCATGGCGAGGCCCTTGACCGGCTTGGCAGGAGCCTCGGTCGCCTCGGCCGCGGACTCGGCGGGAGCCGCGGCGCTCTTGGCGCCGGGCGCCTTGGCAGCGCCCTTCATCCCGAGACCGCCGGGTGCCTTGGCCGGGCCCTTCATCGCCAGACCGCCGCCGGTCGGCGCCGCCTTGGCGGGCGCAGGCGCTTCGGCCACGGGGACGGGTTCGGGCTCCGGCTCCGGCTCCGCCGCGGGCGCCTTCGGCTCCTGGATGACGGTGAGGTTCTCGGTCAGCACCGACGGCTCGACGCGCTCGATGGCGTCCAGCATCAGCTGGGCGACGTCCACCACCTCGACGCCTTCGCCCTCGCCCTTCTCCTGACGGGCGGTGACGCCGTCGGTGAGCATCACGCGGCAGAACGGGCAGCCGGTGGCGATCTTCGCCGGTGACGTGGTCAGCGCCTCGTCCACCCGGTCGATGTTGATGCGCTTGCCGAGCTGCTCTTCCATCCACATCCGCGCGCCACCGGCGCCACAGCACATGGACCGCTCGCCGTGCCGCGGCATCTCGACCAGGTTCGAGCCGGAGGCCGCCATCAGCTCACGCGGCGCGTTGTAGACCTTGTTGTGGCGGCCCAGGTAGCAGGGGTCGTGGTAGGTGACGTTCTGCGACACCGGCGCCACCGGAATGAGCTGCTTCTGGCGCACAAGGCGGTTGAGCAGCTGGGTGTGGTGCACGACCTCGTAGCTGCCGCCGACCTGCGGGTACTCGTTGTTCAGCGCGTTGAAGCAGTGCGCGCAGGTGACGACGATCTTCTTCTTGCGCTCCTCGACGCCCTCGAACACCGAGTTCAGCAGCTCGATGTTCTGCTGCGCCAGCTGCTGGAACAGGAACTCGTTGCCCGCGCGGCGCGCCGAGTCGCCGGTGCAGGTCTCCTCGGCGCCGAGCACCATGAACTTCACGCCCGCGGTGGCGAGCAACTCGGCGACCGCCTTGGTGGTCTTCTTGGCGCGGTCCTCGTAGGCGCCGGCGCAGCCGACCCAGAAAAGGTACTCGTAGCCGTCGAAGCTGTCGGCGTCCTGGCCGAAGACCGGGATCTGGAAGTCGAGCTCGTTGATCCAGTTCAGCCGGTCCTTGGCGTTCTGACCCCAGGGGTTGCCCTTGTTCTCCAGGTTCTTGAACAGACCGGCGAGCTCGGACGGGAACTCCGATTCGATCAGCACCTGGTAGCGGCGCATGTCGATGATGTGGTCGACGTGCTCGATGTCCACCGGGCACTGCTCGACGCACGCGCCGCAGGTGGTGCAGCTCCACAGCACTTCGGGGTCGATGATGCCGTTGACCTCCGCGCCGCCCACCAGCGGACGCTCCGCCTCGGCCTTGGCCGCCTCGGAGATCTTGGCCAGCTTCGCTTCGTTCGGGTTGCCCTCGGCGTCGACCAGGCCGACCTCGTCGCCGCCCATGTCCTTGCGGCCGCCGGCCAGCAGGTAGGGGGCCTTGGCGTAGCCGTGGTCGCGCAGCGACATGATCAGCAGCTTCGGCGACAGCGGCTTGCCGGTGTTCCAGGCGGGGCACTGCGACTGGCAGCGGCCGCACTCGGTGCAGGTGGTGAAGTCGAGCCAGCCCTTCCAGGAGAAGTCCTCGATCCGGCCGGCGCCGAAGGTGTCGGTGTCCGGGTCGGCGGTCTCCATGTCGACCGGCTTGCCCTTCGACATCATCGGCTTGGCCGCGCCCAGCGCGACGCCGCCGTCGTCCTCGCGCTTGAAGTAGATGTTCGGGAACGCCGAGAACCGGTGCCAGGCCACGCCCCAGGTGACGTTGCGGCCGACGTAGTAGAGGAACGCCATACCCGACATCAGCTTGATGAAGGCGAAGATCGACACCATCACCGGGCTGGCGGGCAGCAGCTTCGCCACCTGCATGGTGAAGAAGTCGGTCGCGGCGTCGGAGTGGTGATAGGTCGCGATCTTCCCGGCCTTGACGAAGATCATGCCGAGGCCCTCGAGCAGCACGATGGCCTCGATGACATAGGCCGGACCGAACTTGGAACCGCTGAACCGGGACAGGCGCTCGGGAAGCCGAGGATGGTTGAGCTGACGCAGGATGATCAGCGTGGTGATACCGACGACGGTGCCGATGCCGAGGATCTCGTCCCACAGGTGGTAGATCGCCAGGTTGCCGATGATCGGCCAGTGGAACGCCGGGTCGAATGTCTGCCCGTACGCCTCGAACCACAGCATGGCGCCGCCGAGGAAGCCGATCATCACCAGCCAGTGCGCCCAGCCGACGGTGCGGAATTTGTTCATCCGCGTGTGCGCGATGAACTCCACCAGCATCTGCTTGAACCGCGGGAAGAAGGGCCGCCAACGATCCGGCGCGGGCTGTCCGATCATGATGGCGCGCGCGATATTGCGGACGCCGCCGATGAACGACGCCCAACACAGGAGGCTGAGCGCCGCCCCAATCGTGCCCAGCGTCACTGTCAGGGCATTCATGTCGCGACCTTTCTTTAGAGGCACCACGAGAGCGGCCGGTCTGCTACCGCCTCGGTTGGCTCGTATCCTAACTGGCGGTAAGTTACCCGCCAGTAACAACCCCGTCCATCGTACGATCGACTTTTGGGCGATAGCCCCGCATGCTGGGGCTTGACCCATTATTTACCTGTGATCAATGTCACATTGTGTTCCGTCTATCATTACCGCTGGTCCGGTGACCACCACCGTAACGGCGAAGCATTCCGCCCGGTCTGGTAAGGATCGGCTTAGTCCCCATGCCTGATAAGGCATCTCGCTTAAAACGCGCTATTCCATTAGGCTCACGACGTTCTGATAGCCGTGCCCGTCTTCACACCGCTCGGGGAGGATCCGGAGCCGACCACCCGGATTTGTGGAAAGAGCTCTCGCGTGCTGATGACCAGCCGGTAATGACGACCTGATGATGGATTGGAAACTGAATGAAACTCCGCAGAACCACCGCGGCGGCCGCGTTGGTCATCGGTGCGATGACCATCGGTCTGGGGACGGCTCACGCCGACGAGCCGGCTCCTACGCAGACCGATTCCGGTGTGCTGTACTCGGTCAAGCTGGTCGATAAGACCGTCGTGGCAGCGCTCAAGGGAGGAACCTTCTCGGTGACCGAGAAGGAGGGCGCTACCGCTGACGAGCCGAAGACCACGGTCGCCAACGTGCGCGACGACAAGGGCAACACCCTGGTCTCGTTCCCGTTGAACGTCGATGTCGACGGCAAACTGGTGCCGGTCAAGGCCGACGTCAAGAAGGACGGCACCGTCCTCGAAGTCACCCCCGAGCGCCCGGCCGACCTGGTCGTCTCCGACAAGCCGGTCGTCGCGAAGCCGGTGGTGGCCAAGGACATCGCCTCGCCGATCGAGAACCAGCGCGCGCAGAACGAGTTCGCGAGCAACTTCGGCATCGCCACGGCCGTCGGTGGATTCATCGGCACCGCGATCGGCGCCGTTGTCGGCTGCATCTTCGGTCTTCCGCTGTTCGGCGTCGGCTGCCTCGCCGGTCTGCCGATCGGTGCGGGCATCGGCGGCATCCTCGGCACCATCGCGGTCGGTGGGCCGACGCTGGTCGCCGCGGGCGTCGAACTGCTGAACACGTTGCAGGCGCCGGACGGCACCACCAAGTGGGCCGAGAAGCCGGTCGCGGCTCAGCAGCCCAACTGATCTTTCGATCGACACGACGAGTGGCCCGCTCTCCCCGGAGAGCGGGCCACTCGTCGTTTCCGGCGAGGCCGCCGTCGTCAGCAGGTCAGATCGAGCATCCCCCGCACGACGACCTCGCCCAGATCCCGCCCGAGTATGCCGAACGAGCGCTCGACCATCTCGAACGTGCCGTCCTCGCGCACCAGCAGCACCGTGCTCGCCCTGGTGCCGTGCACGCTGTGCGCGATGAATCGGGCCGAGAGCGCCCGTTCCATCTCGTACGGAACTCCGGTATGCGGTAACGCCTCATCCGGCGCCTCGGCGCGATCGGCGAGCACATCGAAGTAGCGGTCCACCGCGCCGGGATCGCATCGAACGACCTCCCGCAGCTCGGTCATACCGGCCCGCACTTTAGGCCAGATGGGTTGTGGAGCAGCAAGATCTGCGTTCGGCTCGGTCGTCTCCGCGGAAGTGACGAACGTGCCGTTGGAGAGGCCGTGGAAGCCCGGAGCCAGCTCCCTCGGCTCCGCGGCGCTGCGGTTGGAATGCCACCACAGCGTCCGCAGGTCGGAGACCACCAGGTTGTAGCCGTTGTAGTCGTCGGGCGCCGCCGCGACATCGAGCAGGTACTTTTCCGGGCCGGGAAATTCGCCCGCCGGGTGGCGGTCGGAGGCGCCGCGCAGGAAGTCCATCAGCAACGCCCCACGGGAACGGGCGTCGGAGCGCTGGTCGTTGGGATTGCGCACATTCGTGACCGCCGCGAAGCGATTGTTGCCCTGCGGCTGTGCCGTGAGGCCGAGCCAGGTGCCGGGAGGTTCGCCTTCGGCCCGGCCGACGGCTCCGGTGTCGCGCCCGGCGATCAGGCCGGGCACTTCCGGCCACCGGCGCATGGACTCGGTCGGCCGGGTGTAGAACTCATCCCGGTTGGCGGCGACGATCAACCGGTATTCCGGGTGGGCGCGCCAGCCGATCAACACCAAACACATGCAGTCCAGCATGCCCGACCGGCACGGCACACCACGCGGCGTTTCCACCACCGGAGGCCGCGTAAGGGCAGCGGAAAGGACCGAAGACGGCGAAAAGGCCGACAGCCCAAGGGCTGCCGGCCTTTTCGCGTCCTGCTGTCAGTTGGTGCGCACGCGGAGCCCAGGGTTGTCCGAGAGCACGACGTGCACCGGCTGCGCGAACAACTGCGGCACGTTGCCGGTCAGCGCCCCGATGATGTTCGGGATCTCGCAGATCGGGTAGTCCGCCACCGACGACGCGCTGGAGATGCCCAGCGCCAGCCTGCCGGTCACGATCGGGCCGCCGCTGTCGCCGGGCAGCGCGCAGATGTTGGCCGAGAAGCTCTGGGTGAGCTCCCGTTCGCCGACCTGCACGGTCTGGTCGACGGCGTTGACCACGCCGCAGCTGAAGCCGGTGCGCGCACCGGACTTGCACACCGGAGCGCCGACGACCGGGGTGGCCACGCCCTCGATCGGGATCGGCGCCGCGCCGGGAGCCCGGACGCCGTTGTTGGCGAAGCGGTCCTTCGCCTGGTCGTTGATCCGCACGATCGAGTAGTCCTGCTCGCCGAGCACCGACTTCTGGAACACGCCCAGCTGGGCGCCGGCGCGGTCGCCGTTCAGCTCGTAGACGCCAGCGGCGTTGCCGGTGCCGGCCGACCCGATGTCCGGATTGCAGTGGCCCGCGGTGATATTCACCGTGTTGCCGTTGCGGTCGGTGCCGTTGAAGCCGAGCGAGCAGCGCAGCGAGCTGCGGCCGGCGATCGAGGCGAAGCCGTCGCCGCCCGCGAGCGGACCGCGCGCCTCTCCGGCGATCTCACCGGCCTGCATGGTGGCCTGTTCGCCGGCTATCGGCGGCGCCATCACGATGACGCGCGCCGGATCGATGAAGTTCGGCATCGGCAGGCCCGCCTGGTCGACGCGCACCGCGATGCTGTTGTTCACGGTGTCGACCACCGCGCCGCGCACCAGAGACCGCACCGCCTCCGGCTGGCCCTCCAGCCAGCGCTCGAACGCGCTCTTCTCGCCGCGCAGCGCCGCCTCGCTCTTGGCTACGTTGCGCACCTCGAATCCGGCCGATTCCGCCGCCTTCTTGGCCTCGTCGGCGCCGGGGCCCTGAGCCAGGGCCACGACCGCCTTGCCGGCCTCGTCGAGCCAGGAGCCGGCGAACACCGACGGGTACTGCCGCTGGGCGGTGGTAGCGAACGCGGCCACCTGCTGCGCGACTTCCGCGCGGTGCAGATACTCGTCGGGCGAGATCTTCAGATCGCGGACCACCGCGGCCACCAGTTCGGCGGGCAGGCCGGGCGCCTGATCGGGTTGAGCCGTCGCTACTGCCGCCGTGGGGCCGAACAGCAGGATCGCCGCCGAGGCGGCGATCACTGTTTTTCGGATTCCGGTCTGTCGCGCAGCTGATCGGGGAGGACCTATACGTGGCAGGAGCATGAGCAGACTATATGGGGTTCTGCCCGGTATGCCTACTCATCTTGTGTTCTTGGTTCCCCCGATAGCCCGCCGACCGCCGATATGTTCGTCGCCACATGCGCGGAGGGTGAAATCAGCCCGCGTTCGGCCGGGTGCGCACCGCGATGCCGCTGCCGATTCCGCCGCCGGAGGAGGCGTCGATATCGGCCAGGATCGCCCGGATCGGGATGCCCAGCGAGGCGGTGCCGCCGTACTGCGCCAAGCCGATGTTGGCCTCGTTGCAATTCGGCGCGTCCGCGGCGTTGGAACCGCTGGTGATGCCGAGCGCCAGCGTGCCGGACACGATCGCACCGCCGCTGTCACCGCCGAGCGTGCACGCCGAACTGGCGAACCCGCGCACGGTCTTGCTCTCGCCCTCCGCGGTGTAGAGCTGGGTCTCCACCCGGTCGGCCACGACGAAGCCGCAGGTGAACGTGGACGACTGGCCCGACTTGCATACCGGTGCCCCGGTGATCGGGTCGGCGGTGCCCGTGATCCACAGCGTGGTGCCGTTGGCGCCGCGCACCGAGGGCTGATCCATGCCCGCCCGCACCGCGCGCTCGTTCAACTTGATCACCGAATAGTCCAGCGCGGTCGGGCCACCGAGTGAAGCGCGCACGAAGGTGCCCAGTTCGGGGCTGGCCGGGATGTCGCGCACGTTGGGGTAGTAGACGCCTGCCTCCTGGTTGCCTTTGCCCAGGTTCGGATCGCAATGGCCGGCACTGATGTTCAGCGCGTTGCCCGCCGCGTCGACGCTGTTGAACCCGAACGAGCAGACATCGACCGCCTGCAACGACGCGTCGCGCAGCGAACCGGGAGCGCTGATGTAGGTGTCGCCACCCATCGGCCTGCGCTCGACCGGCCCCCCGCCGTTCGGCGACAGGATGACCTTGATGTTCGCCAGCAGGGTCGGCAGATTGAGCAGGTGGCCCGCGGGGGTGTTGGCGACGCTGAGCACCAGCTGGCTGTTCAGGAAGTCGATCGCCACCGAGTTGATCGCCTGCGAAATCTCCCGCGGCAAACCGGTGATCCACTGGTTGAGCTGCACCAGCGAGGTCTCCAGGCTGTCCGCCGAGACCGGAGCCAGTCTGGTCTGATAGCCGTCGGCCGCGGCGATCTTGGCGGCGTCCAGCGAGGTGACGGCGACGACGGGCTTACCGTCGGCGCCGATCCAGGCGCCCGCGTAGGAATCCGGTCGCTCCGAACGGAAGTCGCGCGCGTAGTCACGCAGCTGCTGGGCACGCGCGGCGCGGTCCAGGTACTCCGTGGGGGTCATATGCAGGTCGCGTGCGATGGCCTGCACAAGTTCCGGCGGCAGAGTGTCCGCGGCGAGCTGTGCCGGGGCCTCGGGTGCCGCCGAGGCCGCCGTCGTGCCGAACAAGGGAGCCAGGAGAACGGTCGAGGCGATGGCGACAGCTTTGACCGCGGCGCGACGCGCCACCAACTTGCGCATGAAGTCCCTTCGTCGGCACGCAGGTGCCAGCTAAATCCGTGGCCACGGACGTAATCCATTGGCACACAGTCTTCGTCCAGCAACTGACCGCTGTGGCGAAATTCATCCGACAACAGGGTCAGCGCAACACTCTAGGCCACAAACCCGGAAAGGACGCTACTAATCACCGACTACCCGGTATTCCCATGCCGGGGATGGTTGGGATCGGCGGTAGCTGGTACGGGTTGCGCGTGGTCGTGGTGGTCCGCGTGGTCGACGGAGGGGTGGTGGTGGGCGCAGTGGTGGTGGGCGGCTCGGTGGTCGTCGGGGTGGTCGTCTCGGGTGTTGTCGTCTCGGGGGTCACCACGGGCGGCTCGGGTTCCTCGGTGGTGGTGGCCACGGTGGACGGCACGATCGATGGCGGTGGAAGGGTAGGCGCCGATGTCTGCTCGGATTTGGCGTCGGGCAGCGGCGGCACCGGCGTCTGGTCGCCGTCGCGGAGCATCAAGGCGACCACGATGCCGCCGAGCACCAGCCCGACCGCCGCGGCTCCGGCGACCAGCAGCGGCGTTCGTTTCCGTTCCTTCGCCGGAGCGGGTGTCGGCGCGTCTGTCTCGGACACGGCCGCTTCGGTGGTCGCGACGGGTTCGGAGATCGGGATGGCCGCCGAATACGCCTGCGGTGGCGCGTCGGCGGCGGGCACCGCGGGGATGACGACGGTGTCCACCGTCGAGTTCTCCGCGGTCGACGGGTCCGGCGGGGTGGCTCCGGCCGGAGTGGCGAGCACGGCCGCCAGCGCACCGCGCGCCGCGTCATGGGCGAACGAGCTTCCGTACCCGCCGGTTTCGGCGCTGGGCAGCTCCCCCTCACTGACCAGCAGCACCGAGCGCAGGCCGAGGTAGTCCAGCGCATCGCGCAGCGAACGCACGTGCTCGGCGGGCCACTGGGCCGGATGCGTCGCGTAGAACTCGGCCGGACCGCTCAGATGTTCGGCGGCCAGGTTGATCAGGCAGAACAGGGCGGTCGCGACCAGATCCTCGGCGCGGTAGGCCTCACCCTCGTCGACCGGGATGCCGGTGGGGTCGCCGACGGCGCGCACGAATCCGGTGATCGAGTGGGAGTGCCCGGCCGGCGCGGGTCCGCCGAGGACGGTGTCGCCGTCGTCGGACATGTGCAGGATCGACTCCCGGACGATGTACCGCGGTTCCTCGTCGCCGTCGGTGACGATGACCGCCGTGCACTCGTCCTCGGCGACGCGCAGGCCCACCCCAGTGGCCATCCTCTTATACCTCGCTTCGGCGTTCCCGCTGACGGAACCGCACCCGGTCACACCAGAAGCGAGCCGTGTCCCATGGCGCGGAGCATCGACAATAACTCCGAACGGGAGCGGGCACCGACCCGGCGTCGAATGCGGGCGACGTGGTGCTCGACCGTCTTGGCGGAAATGTACAGGCGCGCGCCGATTTCCCGATAGGTGAGTCCGAGCAGTACCAGTTCGGCCACTTCGCGTTCGCGTTCGCTGAGGATCGCGGCCTGCGGCTTCGCGGGCGGCGGCGCGGTCGCCTCGCCGTTGCCGGCGGTCGCGGGCGTGGACGGCCGTGGCGGCATGTCCTGCGGCCGCGCTTCGGCGCGGACCGTGCGGGCCAGTTTGAGCAACGCGGTGGCCGTCGCCGAGTCGGCCGCCGCGAGCGCCGCCTCGCTGGCCAGCCGGGCGCCGTCCCAGGTCATGCCGATCTCGGTCAGCGCGGCGACGGCGGCCTGGACCGGTGCGGTCGCGACCTGGCCACGCAGCACGAGCACCCAGGTGCGGCCGGCGTCGGCGAGCACGGCGGCGTGCCGGTCGCCGTCCTCGGCCGCGGCCTTCAGGGCACGCGCGTGCGGCAGCAGTTCCTCGGGGCTCTCGTGCGCGATCGCGGCCTGTACGCCGTACCAGTGGAAGGCGTTGGACCAGGCAGGCGGCTCGTCCAGACGACGGAGCAGGGCGGTCGCGGCGTCCACCAGCGGCGCGATCCGGCGCTCGTCGCGCATCCGGATCGCCGCCAGCCACAGTTCGCCGATCGGCAGCAGGGACAGCAGATCGGCCTGCACGTCGTCGAACAGTGGATACGCCGCCTGCCACGCGCGGGCCAGTGCGGTGTGGTCGCCACTGCGCCGGGCGAGACCGACCTCGACGCCGTGCGCGAGCAGCCGGTCACGGACGTCGAGCTCGGAATGATCCAATTCGGCCACCGTCGCGGCGGCGGCGCGCTCGTCGCCGCCGAGCATCGCGGTCCACGCCGCCAGGACGTCGAGCTGATGACCGCGCAGCCCGCTCGCGGTGGCACGCCGCAAGGCGTCGCCCGCGCGGCGCGGCTCACCCGTGCCGAGCGAGAGCAGGGTCGCGATCGAGGCCGCTGTGCACGGCAGGAAGCGTTCCACCCCCGCGTCCGCGTGCGTCGCCTGCACCAGCGCCGAGACCGCGGCGGCGGTGCCGTTGCCCGGTTCGATGGTGTCCGCGAGCGCGGTCGCGATCAGCCGCGCGTGCGCGTCGGCCTCGGTAGGCGGCCACTGCGTCGCCGACGCGGACATCTCTTTCGCGCCCGCGGCGTCGCCTGCCAGGCACAGCACGGTCGCGCCGAGCGCCCAGTCCTGACCGACCCGGTCCGGCCCGAGCCAGGTGTACAACTGTGCCGCGCGACCGACCAGGCCACGGCGGGTCAGCACCGCCGCGCAGATCCGCACGGCGGTCGCGAGATCGGCGCCCGGCCGGTCGGTACGCGCCAGCATGGGCTCGGCCAGCCGCATGGCCGTCTCGCTGTCGCCGGCGCGCGCGGCCGCCTCGGCCCAACGCAGCGCGATCAGATCAAGTTCGGCGCCCGCGGCAGCCGCGGCTGCGTAATAGCGGACCGCATCGGCACCGGCCTTGTCCGCGGCGGCGACGAGGAATTCGGCCAGGCGGGGATCGCGGACACCGGATTCGGCGAGTTGCACGGCGGTGCGGTCACGCAGCAGACCCGCCTCCAGCCGGGCGCCGAGCAACCGGCGTTCGACCGCCACGAACCTGCGGTCGCCGAGCAGCGTGCGCAGCGGCCCGACGGCGGGCTCCAGCAGCAGGTCGGCGTCGGTCACGAGCGCGCTGGCCCTGGCTCGGTCGATGAGATCCTGCGCGACCGCCTGCTCCACGCCGAGCACCTCGGTGAGCTCGCTGGAGTCGAGTCCGGTTCCGGTGGTGGCGACGACGAGCGTTTCCAGCAGGTCGGGTTCCAGGTTGTCCAGCAGCCCGCGCGCCCACGCGGCGACGGCCGTGTCGACGGCGGCGATGCCCGCGTCCAGCCGAGCCGAGCAGGCCGCGGTCAGCGCGGCGACCACACCGCCGCGAATGCCCCCGGTCTGCAGGTGGATGTGCTGGGCGACCTGGCGCGGCACCATCATGCCCAGTTCCCTGGCGAACGGCGCCATATCCGCGACGCCGAGCGGGCGCAGGTCGACCACGCGACCCCGCCGGGCCACCGCGTCGGCCAGCATCCGCAGCCGCGTGTCGTGCGGGCGCGGCTGGGTGGCGACGACCACCGTGCGATGACCGGATTCGACGGCGGCGCAGAGATATTCGAGCTCGAAGTGGCCGAGCGTGTGGGCGTTGTCGATGACCAGGGCGGGGCGGGTGGCCTCGGTCGTCACCCCTGCCGTGCCCGCGGCGACCGCGCTCGGCGCGTGGGACACCACAGGGGAGCCATTGCCCGCGTGGGCGTGCCGCAGGGCGGCGGTGTCGTCCTGCAGTGGGACGCCCCGGGCGCGCAGGCGAGCCCGGATCTCCGTGAGAAGGGTCGACTTGCCGGTTTGCGAGCGACCGCGGATCAGGTAGACGACCGGCTGCTCGTCGACGGATTCCAGGTCGCGGAAGATGTCGCGGGCGCAGGGGAGGGTGTCGAAGGCGATATCAGCCACCGGAGCCTCCCAGGATCTCGCCGGGCGCGCGCAGCACCGTGCCGACCGAGTCGCCGACGCCATCGATGGTGTCGTTCAGCACGCCGGTCGGCAGGCTCGGCGCGCTCGGCAACGTGGGCCGCGGCTGCTGCTGCGTGGGTTGCGGGTTTGTCGGTGCCGGTGCGGGAGCAGGGGAAGGCTGGGGCTGGGGTTGCGGCTGAGGGGCAGGCTGGGGCGCCGGGGATTCCGCGGGAGCGGGCTGGCCAGGAGTTTGCTCGCTGTTCGCAACGGTCGCGGTGCTGCCTTCGGCGGCGGACGAGGGCGAACCTGCTGCTTGCGAAGCGCCGGTTGTCGGGCGACCCGCCGATGTCGCGGAGCCGGTGGCAGCGACACCGGTCGCGGGGGCGGACGGATCGCCCGGCCGCGCTCCCGTCGTGGCGGCGATCTGCGCCGCGCCGGTGGTCGACTGCTCGGTCGAGGCGGGATGGCTCGGGCCCGACTGGATACCGGTGCCGATCGCGAGCGTCCCGCTGGCCAGCAGGCCGATGGCCACGGCGGCCCCCGCCACAACGGCGACGCGCCGTCTGCTCGTCGCCGGGCGGCGTGCCGGGGGATCCTCGGGCAGCGCCGCGATCCTGGATGCGGGGAGTGCTCTGGGCTGCGGCACGGTCTCGTCCTCGTCGTCCGGGGCGAGCAGCGGAAGCTGATCCGTCTCGGCGGCGAGCAGATCGGCGGCCAGCAGCGCGGCGCCGCGTGCCGCGGTGTGCTCCGGGTCGGGGGCGGCGACCACAGGCAGCCCGAACTCGGAGGAGATCAATTCCGCGACCAGCGGGATCGCGCCGCCACCGCCGGTGAGCAGAACGCGGCCGATATCGCCGATCTCGAGGCCCGCGCGGTGTACCGCGTCGCGGATCAGATCGATAGAACTGGACACCGGTCCGCGCAGCAGGTCTTCCAGTTCGCCGCGCACCAGACGCACGGTGCTGCCGTGCGGGTCGGCGGGATCCACCCGGACCGGAACAACGGTCGCCGTATTTATGGAAAGCTCTTCTTTCGCTTTTCTGCAGCGCTCGCGCAAAGCCGACAATTCGCGCTCGACCACCGGGTCGAACGGATCGAAATCCGCGTCGAGTGCGGCATTTGCCAAGACATAGCGCATGGTCAGCAGATCGAATTCCGCACCGGCCACATCGGTGTTGCGCAACGGCGTGCCGAGCAGGCTGGCGTGCTCGCCGGTGCGCACCACCGAGACGGTCAGCCCGGTCGCGCCGAGATCGTAGACGACCACCGCGCCGTCGCCGGACCTGCCGTGCGCCGCGTCCAGCCAGCGGATCGCGGCGGTGGGCTCAGGAACCAAGGTCACCTCGCCGAGCCCGGCTCGCTCGAGCGCGTCGCGCTGGATCTCCACGGTGTGCCGCGACCACCAGGCCGGATGGCAGGCGACGATCGCCTCGGTGGCGGATTGCCCTGTGTCGGCGGCGTTCTCGTCGATCAAGCATCCGATCGCGGTGGCGACCAGGTCGGGCGCGGAATAGGAGGAGCCGTCCTCGGCGAGGATGGCGACCGGGTCACCGACCCTGGCCAGGAAACCCTCCAACACGACGTCACTGGAATGGCGGCCGGTGACGCGAGCGCCCGAGCCGAAAGTGGGCCCCATGTCCTGCGACAACCGCAGCACGCTCGGATGCGCGCGTAGGTAACCGCCGCCGGACGGGCCGATGCCGTCGTCGCCATCTTCCGTTGCCGCCACGGCGACCGAATTCGACGCCCCGACAGTGATGCCGAGCGCCAGGCGCTGTGTCATTCGAGAACCCCGTTCGAAAAGCTGTCTGGTCCGGTGTCGCTGCTGTGTAGTTCCGAGATGCGCAGGTCGTTGGAGCTACGCCGACGCAACCGTTCTGTCGGTAGCTGGTCATCAGCCGTTACTTCGTTAGGGGAAAGGTTGGGGCAATTCCCCTAATTTCGCCCGCACCCCTACCGAGTACCCCCGCGGGGTCGTAGGGGTTCGCCCCGTTTCGGCGTAACGGGATGCGCTCCTAGCGTGATTTGCATTCCAACGACTGCGGATCATCGAGGTCCGCCGGATCTCAGGAGACGAATCTCATGACACCCAACGCGATTCTGGAGTTCATCCTCAATCTGCTGCGGAACGACGAGGCCGCGGTCGCTTACTGCGCCAACCCCACCCAGGCGCTGGCCGCCGCCGGGCTGAGCGCGGTGACTCCCGAGGACATCACCCTCTGCGCTCCGATGGTTGCCGAGTCGGCGCTGGTCACCGGCGGTTCCCAGCTGCAGGCGATTGTGGCGGCGGGCGCGCAGACCGGTGCGGCGGCCGCCGTGGGCGCGGCGGGCACCGTGGGTGCGGCCGCGGTCGCGAACGCGGGTGTCGACCTGGGCACCGACCTGGGCGTCGACCTCGGTGTGGGCGGCGGCGCCGGTGTCGATCTGGGTGTGGGTACGGGCGTCGACCTGGGCGCGGGTCTGGACACCGCGATCGACACGGGTCTGGAGATCGGCGCGGGCCTGGGTGGCGGGCTGGCCGCCGGACTCGACACTGTGGTGAACGCGGGCGCCGACCTGTCCGCGGCCGTTGGCGGCTTGCTCGGGGCGGGCGCCCAGGTGATCAGCGGTATCGGTGGCGGCGCCGACCTGGACGTCGACCTGTCCACCGGCTTGGCGGGCGCGGGGAACATCGGCGCCGGCCTGGAGACCGGCGTCGCCACCGGCATCGACGCCGCCATCGGCACGGGCGCCGACCTTTCCACCGGCCTGGAGGGCGCGGTGGACGCGGCGGCGGGCCTGACGACAGGCCTCGGCGCGGGCCTGGAAGGCGCGCTGAACGGAGCCGCGGGCCTCGGCGGCGGGCTGCAGGGTGCCGTGGACGCGGCAGCCGGTCTCACCACCGGGGTAGACGCCGCCTTGGACGCCGGTGCGCAGGCTGGCGCCGATCTGGGCGCAGGTCTGGGTGGTGCGATTGATGCGACGACCGGCTTGACGACCGGTTTGGGCGCGGGTCTCGAGGGTGCTGTAGACGCGACGACCGGTTTGACGTCCGGTCTGGGTGCGGGTCTGGAAGGCGCCGTGGGTGGTGCGGCGGACGTGACCACGGGTCTCGGCGCGGGCCTGGAGGGTGCTGTGGATGCGACGACTGGTTTGACGACTGGTCTGGGGGTTGGCCTGGATGGCGCGGCGGGTGCGACCACGGGCTTGGGGGCTGGTCTGAATGGCGCGATTGATGCGACAACCGGTCTGACGACCGGCCTCAGCGGCGCTTTCGACGGCGCCGTGGGTGGTGCGGCGGACGTGACCACCGGTCTGGGCGCTGGCTTGGGAGGGGCTGTCAATGGCGCGGCGGACGTGACCACGGGTCTCGGTGCGGGTCTGGAGGGCGCTGCGGATGCGACGACCGGTCTGGGGGTCGGCCTCGATGGTGCTTTGGATGGCGCCGCGGGCGTGACCACGGGCTTGGGCGCTGGTCTGGATGGTGCCGTTGGTGCGGCTACCGACATGACCGGTGGCCTCGGTGCGCAGGCGGGTGCGGGCTTGGAGGGCGCCCTTGGTGCCACGAGCGGCCTCGGCGCGAGTCTGGGAGGCGCTGTGGACGGCGCGGCTGGCATCACCACCGATCTCGGTGCGGGTCTGGAGGGCGCCGTGGGTGGCGCGGCCGGGTTGTCGACCGGCATCGGTGGGGCTCTCGGCGGTCAGGCTGGCGCTGGGCTCGACACGGGTTTCGGAGGCGCCGTGGACGCGACCACGGGCCTGGGCACGGGACTTCAGAGCGCTGTCGGCGGAGCAGCCGACTTGACCACCGATCTCGGTGTTGGTGGACAGGCTGGCGTTGGTGCAGGTCTGGAAGGCGCTGTGGATGCGGCCGGTGGTTTGACCACAGGCATTGACGCGGCGTTGGGCGCTGGCGGTCAGGCTGGCGCGGGCCTCGGGGGCGCTGTGGGTGGTGCCGCCGACCTGACCACGGGCCTGGGCGCTGGATTCGAGAGCGCCATTGGTGCGGCGAGCGACTTGTCGGGCGGTCTGGGTGCGGCGGGGCAGGCTGGTGTCGGCGCGGGTCTGGAGGGCGCTGCGGGGGGTGCCGCGGACGTGACCTCTGGCTCGGGCGCGGGACTCGAGGGTGCTGCGGGTGCGGCGACTGACTTCTCGGCGGGTCTGGGTGCTGGCGGTCAGGCTGGCGCAGGTTTCGGGGGCACTGTGGACGGTGCCGCGGACCTGACAACCGGCTTGGGCGGGGGATTCGAGAGCGCCGTTGGTGCGGCGACTGACTTGTCGGCCGGTCTAGGTGCTGCGGGGCAGGCCGGTGTCGGTGGAGGCTTGGAAGGTGCCGTGAATGGTGCTGGTGGTTTGACCACGGGTGTTGACGCGGCGCTGGGCGCTGGCGGTCAGGCTGGCGCGGGCCTCGAGGGTGCCGTGGACGCGGCGAGCGGATTGACCACGGGCTTCGGTGCTGGCGCGCAGGCTGGTCTCGGCGCGGGTCCGGGGGGCGCTGTGGGCGGTGCCGCCGACGCGACCTCTGGCTTGGGTGCGGGACTCGAGGGCGCTGCGGGTGCGGCGACTGACTTCTCGGCGGGGCTCGGTGCTGCGGGGCAGGCCGGTGTCGGTGGAGGCTTGGAAGGTGCCGTGAATGGTGCTGGTGGTTTGACCACGGGTGTGGATGCGGCGCTGGGTGGTGCCGCGCAGACGGGGGTGGGCCTGGGTGCGGGGGCCTCGACCGGATTGCATGGGGCCGCAGACGCCGGTGCGCAGATCGGCGGCGGACTGGAGAGTGGTTTGTCGACCGGGATCGGCGGCGCGCTCGGGGCCGGAGGCCAGGCGACCGGCGGGCTGACCGGCGGAATCGATACCGCGGCGCAGGGTTCGGGCAATTTGAGCACAGGAGTCGGTGGCAACTTCTCCTCTGCCGTCGGCGGTGCGGGGAATCTGGGGACGCAGGCGACGGCGGGTCTGGAGACCGGGCTCGCGACGGGACTCGGCGCGGCCGTCAGCACCGGCGCGGAACTGGGTGGCGGCCTGGATGGTTCGCTGAACACCGGAGGACAGTTCGGGACGGGACTGGAAAGCGGACTCGGGGCGGCGCTCGACGCCGGGGGCGAGGCGACGACCGGTCTCGGCGGAGGATTGTCCAGCGGCGTGGACGGCGTTCTGCACGCTGGTTCCGGTCTCGAGAGCGGCCTCGGCGGCGCCTTTGACGCAGGTGCGCAGGCTGGCGCTGGACTCGGTGCCGGTCTGTCGGGTGGACCCGACGCT
>NZ_BAGF01000085.1 GCF_000308755.1 Nocardia pneumoniae NBRC 100136 | reverse complement strand
TGCGCAGCCGCGCTGTCGGCGTCCTGCGCACGCCGAGGGCGTCGGCCACATCCTGCCCGTGCGCGAAGGTCTCCATGATCCGGGCCGTGGTCATCGAGGCCGCGCTCATCGGCGGGCCGAACCACGGGACTTTGACACCCGGGGGCACCGCGCGCAGCGCCGCGGTGAGGGCCGCGCGTCCCCGCCGCCACCGGTCGAGCAAATCAGCGGGTGGTTCGGTCGCGGCCTTCTCGGCCGCTTCATCGACGAAGGTGAGCGCACGCGGTCCTGCCTCGGCCACCAGGCGCTGGAAGGTCTCGGGGTCCGCCACCGCGATCGTCGCGATTTCGTCGGTCCAGGCCAGATGGCCGATCTGGTGGGCGATGGTCCAGCCGGGTGCGGGCGTCGTGCGCGCCCACTCCTCTTGGGCCAAGGAACCGATGAGTCGTTCTAGATCCGCGCACTCTTCGGCGAAATCACCGAGCAGCGCTTCGAGGTCAGCCATCCTTTTCCTTGCGCTCCCGGGCACACCACCATGTATGCCGTTATTGTCAGCATCGCAGCGGAGACAGAAAAAGGCAAGCATGCTTGTTTTATATTGGCCCGGGGGTGCGCGCTACCAGCCGAAAACGACCAGGTGGGCGGCGCCGACGACGAGCCCGAGTACCGCACCGTGCAGGTACAGCAGCCAGGCGTCCTGCTCGACGGACGCGTAGAACATCTCCATGAACTCGCCCGGGGTCAGGTCCCGGAGTTTGCGCGCCGCGAACTCGTCGATGGTCTTGGCCTGTTCGAGGGTGAACTCCTCGTCTTCCACCAGGCTGGGCGCCAAGCCGACCGCCGCTCCCGCCGCGCCCACCGAGAGGTTGACGAACTGGCGGCGCCCCAGTGCCGCTCGCACGAGGGTGGTGGTCGGTCCGAGCTGGCGATGGATCTCGTCGGCGATCACATGCTCCAGCAACTGCCTGGTCTTGTCCCCGTTCGGGCCCTCGAGCAGCTCTTTCGACAGGTTGGGCAGGGTCAGCACCTGGTAGGCCAGGATGTGTGCGAGATCGGTCGCCGCCTGCTGCTGGCGCTTCGCCAGGAGCGCTTGCTTCCACAGGTACTTGTACCTCGGTTGGGGGTCGCCCGGCTCGAACACCATCTTCACGGCGATGACGTTCACCGTCACACCGATCGCCGCCGAGGCGAGCAGCACGATCACCCAGCCCGGCACCGAGCCGAACACGGGAATGCTGTGGTGCACATGCATGTACAGGGCCAGCAGCAATCCGAATGGGGCGCCGAGCAATCCGATTCGCACCATGAACCGCAGCTCGGGCGCCGCGATGGTGGTGGTCAAGTCCTTCAGGATGGCAGGGTTTTCCCGCAGGTAGCGGATCACGAAGCTCTTGATGTCGATCAGTTGGTCGACGTTGTCGCCGAGTGAGGCGAACGCGCGGCGCGACAGCGCGGGCAGCTCTCGATCCACCCGCTGATAGATCAACTGCTTGGCGGCCCGCGGCACGGTGCGCCAGAGGTCGCGGTTGTCCCGGTACATCAGTTCATCGACCAGCGGCCGCACCTGCTGGCGGGCGAGCATCGCGGTGTAGTCGGCGATGCCTTCCAGATCGAGTTCGTGGATGAAGTCCTTGGGGCTGCCGATCCGCATCAGCGCCTTGTCCACGCAGATACTGGCCATCTTCTCCGCGCGCGCCGGAATGAAGCCTTGGAATCCGAGGCGGCGGCCGTCGCCGGAAAAGGTCGGCAGCACCTGGACGCGGCGCGGAAAGTACGGGTAGAGCACGTGCAGCCCGGGGAAGCGAACACCGCGAAACTGGATCGGCCAGAACAGCATCAGCACGCCGGTCCAGTTGGTCAGCCACCCGGCCAGCGCGCTGAACACCGGAAAGGTGACCAGGTCGACCACGAACTTCGACTGCCCGGTCAACCCTTCCCAGTCGATGAACACGCCAGCGGCGAGCGACGACATGGATGGGACTCCCTAGGCCGGGCCGGCGGTACCGCCGGTATGAGATATCAAGGCCCCCACGTTCTCATTGTCTTGGACAGGGTGTCAACGAGGCCTCCGGCGGAGAATTCGCCGTCAGCGAACGACCCGAGCGGCGCGGAACAAACACGGACACCTCCGGGTTGAGTAGGCAACGCTCAACTTTTGGAAGGGTCGAAGACGTGACTACACCACAGAACCTGCCGGTGCTGTTCCTGACCGATCCGATCGTGCTGCCGGGCATGGTCGTGCCCATCGAACTGGACGAATCCGCGCAGGCCGCGATCGATGCCGCTCGGGCCGCCAAGAAAGACTCCGTCCTGCTCGCCCCCCGGCTGACCGAGGGCTACGCCACCTACGGTGTGGTCGCCACCATCGAACAGGTCGGCCGGATGCGCGGCGGAGCCCCCGCGGCCGTCCTGAAGGCCGAGCGGCGCGCCAAGATCGGACACGGGGTCACCGGACCGGGCGCCGCGCTGTGGGTCGAGGCCGAGCCGGTCGAGACGCCCACACCGGACGGCCGGACGAAGGAACTGGCCGCGGAGTACAAGAAGCTGGTCGTCTCGGTGCTCCAGCGCCGCGAGGCGTGGCAGATCATCGACGCGGTCAATCAGCTGACCGATCCGTCGGCGATCGCCGACACCGCGGGCTACGCCACGTACCTGACCGTCGAGCAGAAGCGCGAGCTGCTCGAAACCCCGGATGTGGCCAAGCGGCTGAGCACCCTGATCGAGTGGACCAAGGAGCACATCGCCGAGGCCGAGATCACCGAGAAGATCAGTGAAGAAGTCCGCGAGGGCATGGAGAAGAGCCAGCGCGAGTTCCTGCTGCGCCAGCAGCTCAACGCCATCCGCAAGGAACTCGGCGAGGACGAACCCGACGGCGCCGACGACTACCGCACTCGCGTCGAGCAGGCCGACCTGCCCGACACCGTGCGCGAAGCGGCGCTACGCGAGGTCGGCAGGCTGGAGCGGGCCAGCGATCAGAGCCCGGAATCCGGCTGGATCCGGACCTGGCTGGACACCGTGCTGGAACTGCCGTGGACGGTGAAAACCACCGACAGCACCGATGTCTCGGCCGCCCGCGCGGTCCTGGACGCCGATCACCACGGCTTGGACGAGGTCAAAGACCGCATGGTCGAGTACCTGGCCGTCCGGGCCCGTCGTGCGGCTCGCGGCCTGGAGGTCGTCGGTGGACGCGGCTCCGGTGCGGTGCTGGTGCTGGTCGGCCCGCCCGGTGTCGGCAAGACCTCGCTCGGTGAGTCCGTCGCGCGGGCCTTGGGCCGCAAGTTCGTTCGCGTCGCCCTGGGCGGCGTGCGCGACGAGGCCGAGATCCGCGGTCACCGGCGCACCTACGTCGGCGCACTGCCCGGTCGCATCGTGCGCGCCATGAAGGAGGCCGGTTCGATGAACCCGGTCGTCCTGCTGGACGAAATCGACAAGGTCGGCTCGGATTTCCGTGGCGACCCGGCCGCCGCCCTGCTCGAGGTGCTCGACCCGGCGCAGAACCACACGTTCCGCGACCACTACCTCGACCTGGATCTGGACCTGTCCGACGTGCTGTTCATCGCCACGGCCAACGTCATGGACACCATCCCGGGACCGCTGCTGGACCGGATGGAGCTGATCACCGTCGACGGCTACACCGAGGACGACAAGGTGGCCATCGCCCGCGACTTCCTGGTGCCGCGGCAACTGGAGCGCAACGCGCTCACCGCCGACGAGGTGACCGTCACCGAGGAGGCGCTGCGCGAGATCGCGGCCAACTACACCAGGGAAGCCGGTGTGCGGCAGATGGAGCGGCTGATCGCGAAGGCGTTGCGCAAGGCGGCGACTCGGCTGTCGGAGCGTGCGACCGCACCCGCCGCGTCGGGTTACGACCCCGAGCTGGGCTACGAGGGACTGGTCGAGGACGCCGTGACGATCGGTGTGGGCGACTTGAAGGACTACCTCGGCCGCCCGCGGTTCACCCCCGATTCGGTGGAACGCACCGCGGTTCCGGGCGTGGCGACCGGCCTCGCCGTGACCGGGGCCGGTGGCGATGTCCTCTACATCGAGGCCAACGCCGCCGAGGGTGAGCGCTCGCTGACCCTCACCGGCCAGCTCGGCGACGTGATGAAGGAATCCGCGCAGATCGCGGTGACCTACGTGCGCTCGCACCTGGAGGAGATCGGCATCGAACCGTCGGTGCTGGATCGCAACATCCACATCCACTTCCCGGCGGGCGCGGTGCCCAAGGACGGCCCGTCCGCGGGCGTCACCATGGTCACGGCTCTCGTGTCGCTGGCGCTGGGTCGCCAGGTGCGCTCGGACGTGGGCATGACCGGCGAGGTCACGCTGAACGGGCGGGTGCTGCCGATCGGTGGCGTGAAGCAGAAGCTGCTCGCCGCCCAGCGGGCCGGGTTGAAGACGGTGTTCATCCCGGCGCGCAACGAGCCGGATCTGGACGATGTCCCCGAGGAAGTGCTCGCCGCACTGGATGTGCGCCCCGTCGCCGACGTGGCCGACATCCTGGCCTACGCCATCGAGCCGGTCGCCGAACCGGCCCTGGATGGCCCAGCCCTCGCCGCCACCGCCTGACGTGGTACCAAAAGGCCGGGCACGGAGATCGTTTCGTGCCCGGCCTGGGCGGGAGATCTTTCCGTCGCTTCAGCAGCTCCGGCAGGATCACCGTCTCGCCGCGCGCGACGCCGTTGCGGAACATCTTGGCCGTGTTGATCACGCCCCCAGATCGCGTTCCACCGTCCGCGTCGTGCCCTGCGCCACCGCGCAGAGCACGGGTTCACGGTCGGGGCTTTCGGCGTAGATCTCGCAGTGGACCACGGCCTGTCGTCGGGTCGAGCCCGTGACGGTCGCCTCGGCGCGCAATCGCGTTCCCGCGGCCGGCCGCAGGTAGGTGATGGTGAAGCCACCGGTGAGCACGTTGGGGCCCAGGACTGTTCCCGCTGCGAAGGTGAGCGCGTTGTCGGCCGCGTAGGCGAGCACGCCGCCGTGCACGAAGCCGAATTGCTGGCCGAGTTCGGGGCGGATGCGGATGACCAAGGTAGCGGCGCCGTCGCCGAAGGCGGTGATCTCGGTGCCGACGAGGGTGGCGAACGGCTGTGCCTCCAGAACCTTTCGCGCGCTGTCGATATCCAGCGTGGAAGCGGTCATTCGGAAGCCTTTCCGTGCAGGGATCGGATGTGTTCGGCGGCGAGAGTGAGCCAGGCTGCGTCGGCGAGTTCGCTCGCGACGTCCATCGGGGAGATGCGCATTTCGCCGCCGAGCCACTGTCGCGTGTACTCCTGCGCTGGTCCGAGCCACAGTGCGTAGACCAAGTCCAGCGGGAGATCACGGACCACCCCGTATCCGGCATGTGTGCGCCACCAGCGCGCGATGTCGCTCAGGAAACGCCGATTGCTCTCGCTCTCGCGCACCCCAGGTGGCCGTGCCGAGGTGAGCACCGTTGCCCGGTACTGGTTCTCGCTCACCCAGCGCAGGTGCTCGCGCACTCCGGCGGTGATGCCTTCCTGGGCATCGGTGCTGTCGCCGACCACCGCCCAGAAATGCTCCTGGTAGTCCGCGAGCGCGTTGGCCCACACCTGCCGGTACAGGTCGGCCTTGTCCGGGAAGTGGTGGTAGAGCGCTCCGACGCTGGCGCCCGCCGCGTCGCGGATCTGCGTCAGCGTCGCGTCCAGCGCTCCCCGCTCGGCGAACTGCCGCTCGGCCGCCAGCAGCAACCGATCTCGAATCTTCATATCCAGAATTTAGTTCTGTTTTCCGGCACGCACAAGGCTGTGCCGCTTTGGCGGAATTCCGCCAGTGTGTCGGAGGGCTGCGGTAAGAACGGCATGTGGCCAGATGGCTGTTGCACGTCGACCTCGACCAGTTCCAGGCGGCGGTGGAGTTCCGCCGTCATCCGGAACTGCGAGGGCTGCCGGTCATCGTCGGCGGGCACGGTGATCCGACCGAACCACGCAAGGTGGTGACCTGCGCGTCCTACCCGGCGCGCGCGTTCGGGGTGCGCGCCGGGATGCCGCTGCGCAGCGCACAGCGCAAATGCCCGGACGGCGTTTTCCTGCCGCTGGACATGGCCGCCTACGAGGACGCCTCCGACGAGGTGATGGCACTGCTGCGGACGTTTCCCGGGCGGGTCGAGGTATGGGGCTGGGACGAGGCGTTCCTCGCCGCCGACACCGACGACCCCGAGACGCTCGCACAGCAGGTCCGCGACGCCATCGCAGGCTTGGAGCTGACCTGTTCGATCGGCATCGGCGACAACAAGCTCACCGCCAAGCTCGCCACCGGATTCGCCAAGTCGGCGGGCAAGTCGTCGGCCGAACCGGTCGCGGACGCCGGCGCCGCCGCGGGCGTCTTCCGGCTCACCGCCGCGACCTGGAGGGAAGTGATGGCCCACCGCCCCGCCAACGCGCTCTGGGGAATCGGCAACCGGATCGCCGCCCGCCTCGCCGAGCTCGGCATTCACACGGTCGGCGAGCTGATGGCGGCCGACCGGCAGCGACTCGCCGCCGAGTTCGGTCCGAACACCGGCCCCTATCTGTGGGTGCTGGCACACGGCAAGGGCGACACCGATGTCACCACCGAACCGCGGATTCCCGTCGGTCGCAGCAAATCCGAGACGTTTCCGCACGACCTGACCGATCCCGGGGAGATCCGCGCCCAGGTCGCCCGGCTGGCCACCGAGGTCGCCGAAGAGATGGCCGCCGCGGGCCGGATCGGCACCCGGGTCTCCGTCACGGTTCGCACCAACACCTTCTACACCCGCAGCAAGCAGGAAAAGCTGCCCGAACCGACCATCGACGTCGCACGGATCGCCGAGACCGCGGTGCGCATCATCGACCGATTCGAGCTGGACCGGCCGGTTCGCCTGCTCGGTGTCCGCCTGGAACTCGTGCCGCGGTAGCGCCCGGACCCGCCCGGACACTCGTATGCTCGTCGGCATGGAGTTCTGGGCGATGGTGGCACACGAATCGGATAGCGGGATCGTCCTGACCCGGCGGCAGGTCGACGAGGGATTCCTCGGACCGGGCGACGTGACGATCAAGGTGCACTACTCGAGCGCGAACTACAAGGACGGTTTGGCGGTCACCAAGGGTGGCGGCGTGGTCCGCAACTACCCGATCGTGCCCGGCATCGATCTCGCGGGCGAGGTGGTCGAATCGTCGGTCGACGATTTCGCCCCCGGCGATCCGGTGGTCGCGCACGGCTACGAACTCGGTGTTTCGCACAACGGCGGTTTCGCCGAATACGCCAGGGTGCCGGCGGACTGGATCGTCAAGCTCGACGGGCTGAGCCCACGCGACGCCGCGGCGATCGGCACCGCCGGCTTCACCGCGGCGTTGAGCGTGCAGGCGCTGTTGGACCGCGGACTCACCCCGGACGACGGCCCGGTGCTGGTCACCGGCGCGACCGGCGGCGTCGGCAGCGTCAGCGTGGACATCCTCTCCCACCTCGGCTTCGAGGTCATCGCCTCGACGGGCAAGACCGACGCGGACGATTTGCTCAGCGAACTCGGCGCCAATGAGGTGATCGGCCGACTGCCGGAGGACCCGACCGCGAAGCTGCGGCCGCTGACCAAAGCGCGCTGGGCGGCGGCGGTGGACAGCGTCGGCGGTACTTCGCTCGCCTATATCCTCAGCGCGATCGGCTATGGCGGCGCCGTCGCGGTCAGCGGTCTCACCGGCGGGTCCGAGCTGCCCACCACCGTGATGCCGTTCATCCTGCGCGGGGTCGCGCTGCTGGGCATCGATTCGGTCAACGTGCCCATCGAGCGGCGTACCGAGCTGTGGACCAGGCTCGCCAATGAGCTGCGTCCGCAGCATCTTTCGACCCTGGAGAGCTACGCGCCGGTCACCGAGGCGGAGCGGGTGCTGCGCTCGATCAAGGAGGGGGCGCACTCGGGCCGAACGGTACTGGGCGTCGCGGGCGAGTTCTGACCGTCAGGGCGACCGTGACGCCCGAGCTCTGCCCGAGTGGGAATGGGTCGCCACCGCCGCGGCCCTGATCCGATACGGTTCACTGCGCAACAACCCCGCGTGATCGCTCCCGGTCGAGAGGCGAAATCTGTTGGCAGCGACGTTGTTCTGGCGTTCGATATCGGTACTGGCGGTGTCCGCGCTGCTGGCTGTGCCCGCATACAGCCACGCCGAGCCGGTCGACGAAGCGCATCCGACCGGGTTGGACCGGTTCTATCAGCAGCGGCTCGAGTGGAAGCCCTGCGGTGTCGAGAATCTGGACAAGGCGGGTGGCGAGTGCGCGGACGTGCTGGTGCCGCTCGACTACGGCAAGCCCGAGGATCGCACGATGACCGTGGCGATTTCGCGGGTGAAGGCCGCGGACCCGGCGCGGCGCCGGGGCATTCTGCTCTCCAATCCGGGCGGCCCGGGCGGGCAGGGCCTGGACAGTGTGGATCTGCTCGGTGACGTGCTCTCGCCAGAGGTGCTGGCCAGCTACGACCTGATCGGCATGGATCCGCGTGGAGTCGGCGCGTCCGGTCGGAGTCCGCGGTGCGGATGGCCGGTCGGCGAGATGGTGCGATCCGCGGGCCTGGATGTGCTTGGATTCGTGCACGACACCGTGCAGTCCGCTGGCATGGCCGCGTCGTGCCTGATTCGTGATCCGAACACGATGCGGCAGTTCACCACGCGCAACACCGCGCGGGATATCGATATCGTGCGCGCGGCCCTCGGTGAGCGCATGATCAACTTCTACGGCTTGTCCTACGGCACCTACCTCGGTGCCGTGTTCACCCAGATGTTCCCCGAGCGCAGCGATCGGGTCGTGCTCGACAGCGCGATCGATCCGGACCGCTATTGGACCGGTCTGGTGCAGGATTGGGGTCCGGCGGACGAAATCGCGCTGGACGATTGGGCGGGGTGGGTGGCTGCCCGGGACGGCGAGTTCCGGCTCGGTGCGACTCCGCAGCTGGTGCGAGCCACTATCGAGGAACTCGTACGGGTCGCCGCCCGTCAGCCGATCGTCATCGATGGATTCGCCATCAACGATCACTGGCTGCCGTTCATCTTGCACGCCCTGCTGACCAATTTCCGGCTCAACGAAGCGTTGGCCACCACCGTGCGGGAGATCGCCGACGCCGCGGGCGGTCCGCCGACCACATCGCGCACGCCCCGGCTGCGCGCGATCGTGCAGGCGCTGCGCGACGAGGAGAACTCGGCACTGGCACAGATCGCCTGCGGCGATGTCGGCGCACCGATCGATCCGACCTGGTATTGGCGCAACATCGAACAGACCCGTGCGACGCAACCGGTGTTCGGCGCAATGGCGGGCAATATCCAGCCGTGCGCCTTCTGGCCGCGGCCGGTGGAACCGCCGACGGTCGTCCGGAATGCGGTCCCCGCACTCATCGTGCAGGCGAGCGGAGATCCGCGCACACCCTATGCCCACGGCGTCCGACTGCATGAGTACCTCTCCGAGTCACGGATGGTCACGCTCCAGGACGTCCGCATCCACATGACCTTCCGACCCGATCTCAGCAGTTGTGTGAACAACGCGATCAACGCCTACTTCGGTGCGGGAACGCTCCCGGCCACCGACATCACCTGCTACGCGAATCCGTCCGCCCTCTAGCCCGGCGCCGCTGACCCTGGCGATGAGCGCGGGTCAGCGGTGGTGATCACGCCGCGACGGTAACGGGCTATCGATATCACCGTGCAGTGACGTTGCTGTCACGACACCGATACCGGTTGGCGCGCCGCGTACCGGGTGATGTGCCGGTGGCTAGTGTCGCGGTGCTCCATATCCAATCCGAATGGACAGGAGGAATCTTCGGTGCGAACAACATCTGTTCGGGCCGCGGCGATGGCCGGTGCCGCGGGAGTACTTGCGATCGGATTCATTGCCGCACAAACGTTCTCATCGGTGGAAGCCAACGGGGAGGTTCGCATTGCTCAGCACGTCCAGGATGTCGGTGGGCAGAGTGTGCATATCTCGAATATCGCGGACGAGGGTGGCAAACCCAACGAGCATGCCGAGGGGCATGGCAAAGGCAAAGAGGGAGGCAAAGGGAAAGGCAAAGGGAAGGGCAAAGGCAAAGGAAAGGGGGAAGGAGGGGATGAGTAGATGTATGGCTGACGCTCGAGCCGGTGCTTGTATCGCCGAGCAGGGGACCTGCTGTTCTGTTCGTCCAGCACATGCATGGGCGCGCCAACCATGTGGCGCGCCCTAGCCACCGAAGAGGACGGTCACGCTGCTACGGTGGCTGGCATTTCGGCGAATTGGGTGCGATATAGCTCGGCATAACGTCCGTCAGCGTCCAGCAGTTGAGTGTGCGTGCCGCGCTCCACGATTCGGCCGTCCTCCAGCACCAAGATCTGGTCGGCGGCACGGATCGTGGACAGGCGGTGCGCGATCACCAATGCTGTCCTGCCGTCCAGTGCTTCCGAAAGCGCTTCCTGCACGGCGGCTTCCGAGGTCGAGTCCAGCGACGCCGTCGCCTCGTCCAGGATGACCACGCGTGGTTGCTTGAGCAGCAGGCGCGCGATGGTCAGGCGTTGACGCTCGCCGCCGGAGAGCCGGTAGCCCCGCTCGCCGACCACCGTCTCCAGCCCGTCCGGCAGCGATGCGACCAGCTCACGCAGCCGTGCGCGTTCCAGCGCGTCCCAGAGTTCGTCCTCGGTCGCTTCCGGGCGTGCGAGTAGGAGATTGGCCCGGATGGTGTCGTGGAACAGATGACCGTCCTGGGTGACGAGTCCGACCGTCTCCCGCAGCGACCGGGTGCTGAGCTCGCGCACGTCGGTGCCGTTCAACCGCACCGCGCCGCCGTCCACGTCGTAGAGCCGGGAAACCAGGTGGGCGATAGTCGATTTGCCCGCGCCCGACGAGCCGACCAGGGCGATCAGCTGTCCGGGCTCGGCGCGCAGTGACACGCTGTGCAGCACTTCCACCCCGCCGCGAGTGTCCAGATTCGCCACCTCTTCGAGCGAAGCCAGCGACACCTTGTCGGCCGACGGGTAGCCGAAGCTCACCTCGTCCAACTCCACCGAGACCGGACCCTCGGGAAGCGGTTTCGCGTTCGGCGCGTCCTCGATCAGCGGTTTCAGGTCGAGCACTTCGAAGACCCGCTCGAAGCTCACCAGCGCGGCCATGATTTCCATCCGGGCGCTGGCCAGCGCGGTCAGCGGCGTGTAGAGCCTGGTCAGCAGCAGCGACAGCGACACAACCGCGCCCGCGTCCAACTGCCCGCGCAGCGCGTACCAGCCGCCCAGCCCGTACACCAGGGCGATCGCCAGCGCCGACACCAGCGTCAGCGAGGTGACGAACACGGTTTGCAGCATCGCGGTGCGCACCCCGATGTCCCGCACCCGCCGCGCCCGCAGCGCGAATTCCTCGGACTCCTGCTCCGGACGACCGAACAGTTTGACCAGCGTCGCGCCCGGCGCGGAGAACCGCTCCGTCATCTGGGTGCTCATCGCCGCGTTCAACCGGGCGGCTTCCCGCTGCATGTCGGCGAGGCGGTTGCCCATACTGCGCGCCGGAATCACGAAGACCGGAAGCAGCACCAGCGCGAGCAGCGTGATCTGCCAGGAAATGCTGACCATCACGCCGAGCGTCAGCGCGAGGGTCACCAGATTGGCCACCACGCCGGACAAGGTGTCGCTGAACGCCCGCTGCGCACCGATCACGTCGTTGTTCAGACGGCTGACCAGCGCGCCGGTCCTGGTCCGGGTGAAGAACGCGACCGGCATCTTCTGCACGTGGTCGAACACGGCGGTGCGCAGGTCGAGGATCAATCCCTCCCCGATCCGTGCCGACATCCAGCGAATCGCCAGCCCGAGCCCGGCATCGACCACCGCCAGCCCACCGATCACCAGCGCGAGAGCGACCACCACCCGAGGCGCCGCCCCACCGACGATGTCGTTGACGACCCGGCCCGCCAGTACCGGCGTGGCCACCGCCAGCATCGCCGACACCACGCTGAACAGCAGGAACGCCCCGATCCGACGGCGATGCGGCGCGGCGAACCGGACGATGCGCTTGGCGGTGGCGAAGCGGAACGGTCGCTGCTCCCGCGGCGCGTTCGCCCGCCGGTACATCTGACTCCACGCCACGGATTCGATGCTCACGTTGTTCTCCCTCTCACTCCCACCCCATCCAAGACCTGGCCACCGACACTAAGACCTCAACAATGGTTGAGTTCAAGTCGATTCCCGACGCGCTCCGGTTCCGCTGACAGATCCCGACCGACTAGCCGCGCCGAACTCGCAAACGCCGACCACCCAATTGCAGCGCCGCATACGCCCGATGCCGCAGTTGCCGCCCAGCACGACCGCACTCGCCCGACCCCGGTTTTCGAGTGGAGAGAGATCGCGTTTACCTGTTTGCGATCTGTTCGAGCGAAGTGGCGCCACCCATCCGCTGCCCAGCTCCCTTCGAGTGGCCGCCGCGTCCGCGACGAAGTCGCCAGCGGCGGTCGCTGTCGGTGGACATTGGGTTTTTACGAGCACGCCGAAGGTCCTGCGGGTGCCGCCCGACGTTACCCGTCGGCCCTGCTCCTGTTTTCGAGCGCAGCGAGACCGAGCATTACTGGTTCGCGGCCCGGCTCGCGTCCGAGTGGCCGCCGCGTCCGCGACGAAGTCGCCAGCGGCGGTCGCTGTCGGTGGACATTGGGTTTTTACGAGCACGCCGAAGGTCCTGCGGGTGCCGCCCGACGTTACCCGTCGGCCC
>NZ_BAGF01000086.1 GCF_000308755.1 Nocardia pneumoniae NBRC 100136 | reverse complement strand
CCTCGCCGGGCCGCGTTTCCCACATCAGCCCGAGGTCGGTTCCGTCCACCTGCCAGCGCATGTCGGTCCGGTTCTCCGATCCGTGCCCGGTCACCTGGCCGACCAGCCGCACCGACTCGACCTGCGGCGCGGTCACCGGCGCGGCGAGCGGACCCGGTTCAGCCGGATGCACCACGTGCGGCGGCGCTGGCTGCGGTTCTTCCCCCGGACCGCCGGGTACCGGAATCGGAATCGGTTCGATCTCCGGCTTGAACTCGATGCGGGGCAGTTTGACCGGATCACCGGAACCGGAGCTACTGCCGGAACCGGAACCGCTGCCGGAACCGGAACCGCTGGCCGAGCCCGAGCCGTTGCCCGAGCCCGACGCGGACCCGGAGTCGGGGCCCGGATCAGTGCCGGTCCCGGGATCGGTGCCGTTGTCCGACTTCGTGTTCGGATCGACGTCCGGCTCCGGTGGTTTCGGGTTGTCCCTGATGTCCGGGCACGGGTTGTCACACGGATTCTCCGGCAACGGCTCGGGAACTATCCGCGTGTTGTCCTGCGGCGGGTCGGGCACCGGAACCGGGGTGAGCTCCGGAATCGGCACGGGAATATCGATCTGCGGCGGCACCGGCGGAGGAGGCGGCTGCGAGGGATCGGGCTCGCGGTTGAGCGGATCGAACCCGACCTCTCCGCAGCTGTTCACCGGCGGTGGCGCCCACGGGAAGGGTGCGGCCTGCGTGGCGGGCATCGGCATGGTGAGAACGCCGGCGAGCAACGCGCCGAACAATGCCGGTGCACAAGGTGATTTGCGGCGCATCACGTCGGCTCGCCGGTGGCTATCCGAGCATCGGGCGACCGGTAATCGGCCGGGTCTTCCACGGGCCCAGCAGCTTTCGCACCGCCTCGGGCTTCGTCGCCGGAAAACCCATGTCGTGTTGCCTCCTGTCGGTCGGCCGCCGACAGGTCAACATACCGGAACCAGGCCCGCGAACGTGGGACGAGAATCGGAAACGCCGGGTAGTGGAACCGGTACCGCCGTGCGTGCGTCCAAAGGAATATGAACGAGATCGAGTATGTGTTCGGCACCGGCGACGGGCCCGTGCACGTCTGGACCAGCCAGGCCGACCTGGAACTCGGCGATACGGGCGGCGCCGACGCGGTGCGGCTGGACTTCGACGGAGACGGCAGCGCCGACGACGCGTTATGGGATTCCTCGGGCTCCGGCGTCGCCGATATCGCGGCGCTGGATCTCGACGACGACGGTGTGCTCGACCACTTCTTCACCGACCCCACCGGCCTCGGCACCTGGAATCACCAGGTCACCGGCCTGCCCGGCGACGCGGCGAGCGAGCCGCTCGACTGGATCGTACGCACCGAGCAGGAGATGCCCGATCGCCTCGTCGGCGGCGCGCAGCCGTCCGATGCGCACCCGGACACCGATCATCCCGCCGCGCTGTCCGAGCGTGCGCAAGTCGACGCGCTGCCCGAGCATTTGGCGCACTGGTTGAGCCGCGAGGGACGAAACCTCGGCGACGAACCGTTCATCGTGTGAGCGCGTCGCGTCGCGTGTTGAGCGCGATGGCCGCTATGCCCGCGCCGTAGACGGTGGCGCCGGCGAGAATCACGGGCAGCGACCGGCCGTCATCCGGAATCACCAGCGCGGCAGCCGCGATCGCCAGCACGAACGTGATGTTGAAGACGGTGTCCTGGAGTGCGAACACTTCGCCGCGCCGGGCGTCGTCGATGTCTATCTGCATCGTCGCGTCACCGGTCAGCTTGATCGTCTGCCCGGCCAGGCCCAGCAGGAACGCGCCGACCAGCAGGAGTTCGTGGGCGCGCTGCGTCCCGCCGGAGTCGGCGAACGCGATCGGCGTCACCAGCGTGACCTGCACCAGCATGGCGGTGATCAGACCCGCGACCACGGTGCGCGGCCGCCCCAGCCTGGGGATGAGCAGCGGCGCCACGACGGCGGCCACCAGCATGCCCGCCGCGGTGGCGGCGATGGCGACACCGAAACCGACCAGCCCACCGCTGAGTCCGGAGCCGTCCACCGGAGCCTGGCGCAACACCAGCACCATGATGAGCGTATTGACGCCGAAGACGATCCGGTGCGTGCCTATGCCCAGCATCGCTGTGGTGACGTGCACCGATTCCCACACCGCCGTGGCGCCGGTGCGCAGTCCGGTGGCGATCGCGTGCACGGTGTTCTCCCGTGCCGCCGCGTCGGAGGCGGGACCGAGCACACGGTGGCGGAACCCGGCCGCCAACACCGCGCCGACCACCGACCCCGCGCCGCTGACCGCGACCGTGATCGCCGAGGCGAAGTCCCCCGCCCCGATCAGCCCGATCATCCCCACCGCGGCGGCCGCGCCCAGTCCGGCGCAGCCGGAGGCGACCGTGGCGAACACCGAGTTCATCGGCACCAGCCATGACTGCGCCAGCACCCGCGGCAGCGCCGCCGACACACCCGCCAGCACGAAACGGCTGACGCCGACCACGGCCAACGCCAAGAGCAGCAGCGGCGTCTCGCCGATCCCGGCGAGCAGCCCCGCGCTCACCAGGGCGATCAAGACCGCACGCAGCACATTGGCCACCAGCAGCACGATGCGCCGGTCCCAGCGATCCAGCAGCGCGCCCGCGTACGGCCCGATCAGCGAGTACGGCAGCAGCAGCACGGCGAAACCCGCCGCGATGGCCAGCGGATCGGTCTCCCGCTCGGGATTGAACAGGATCGCGCCCGACAACGCGGCCTGGAACATGCCGTCACCGAATTGCCCGGCGAACCGCACCAGGGCCAGGCGCGACACGCCCGGGCTTTCCCGCAGTGCCGCGCGCAGCCCAACCGGCTGTTGCTCGGCCGGGGTGCGGCCTTCGGCCTGACCAGTCGACACGTCCGCAGGGTACTGCGTTCCTCGACGACGCCGCGCACTCGGCCGCGCGGCCCGAATCACACGGCGTCCGAATCAGACCCGATCCACCAGTGTGCTGACCGTCTGCCGGGTGTCCGGCGCCATCGGCAGGTCGTCGAGGCCGCCCGCGTCGATCCAGGCGAACGCGTCGTGCTCACCCGGCGCGAGAGCGACATCACCGGGTTCGGCCTCCACCACGAAGCTGTATTTGCGCACTTTCGCCTTGGTTCGGGTGGCGTAATCGAATCCGCCCAGGAATTCGGTGATCGCGCGCACGCGCAACCCCGTTTCCTCCAGCAATTCCCGTGCTACGCACTCGGCGAAAGTCTCCCCGGATTCGACCCCTCCGCCGGGCAGTTCGTACAGTCCGCCGCGATAGTCGTCGGCGGCCCTGCGCACCACCAGCAGTCTGCCCGCGCGGAACACGGCGATGCCGATCACGAAATGCGCGATGCCGTCGCGTCGCGCTTCGCTGCGGAGTCGCCGTTCGATCCGGGCGAGGGCATCGGCTCCCAGCACGTCGTTACCTCCGGTTGGCATTGTGGCGTTCGGCGATCGGCACGGGCCTCGATATCCGACGAGGTGGCCCGACATTTCGACGTACCGGTTGGTTCTGCTCGCCTCCCGTTCACCCTCCGGTCGCTCGCGTAAAATGCCGAGTGCAGCTCAATTTACTAGGAATGCGGAGTACCGCGGCGCAAGTGCCCTACCCTGAATGGCGATCGGTGCACGGTCCCGAGAGGAGGACCATGATGTCCACACTCACGACACCACACATCGACGTCCACCGTGGTGGCGACCGCATGAAGACGCGGGTCTCCTGGTTGGATTCGAAGCACTCGTTCTCCTTCGGGGAACACTACGATCCCGAGAACACCCACCACGGCCTGCTGCTGGTCAACAACGAGGACATCGTCTCCCCCGGCCAAGGTTTCGATACCCATCCGCATCGGGACATGGAGATCGTCACCTGGGTGCTCGGCGGCAGCCTGGTGCACCAGGATTCCCTGGGGCACAGCGGCGTCATCTATCCAGGGCTGGCCCAGCGGATGAGCGCGGGCACCGGCATTCTGCACTCGGAGAAGAACGACTCGTGGCGGCTGGACGGCCGCACCGCCGAACATGACGAGCCCGTGCATTTCGTGCAGATGTGGGTGGTGCCGGACGAGTCGGGACTCACTCCCGGCTACGAACAGCTGGAGATCGACGACGAACTGGCCGGAGGCGGCCTGGTGACGGTCGCCTCGGGGCTGCCCCGATACCGCGACCGGACCGCCATCGCCATCAACAGCAGCCATTCGGCGCTGCACGTGGCGCGCATGGTGAGCGCGGAGCCGGGCGCCGAACCGGTGGTCGAACTGCCCGACGCGCCCTACCTGCACTTGTTCGTCGCGCGTGGAGAGGTGGAGATGGAAGGGGTCGGCCCGCTCTACGAGGGCGACGCGGTGCGTTCGACCAGGACCGGCGGCCAGCGCGTGATCGCACGGCGGCCATCGGAGATCCTGGTGTGGGAGATGCATGCGCGATTGGGCGCCCAGTAGCCGCCTGGCCACCGCATTAACGTCCGTCCGTAGGCAGCGCGATCAGTAGGCGATCGCCGCGCACCTACCGGACCACCTCGTCCGGACCGAGCATCGCGAGGCACCGACGGAGAGGAAGTCCATGTCGCAGTATCCCCCGCCCCCCGGCCAGTACCCGCCGCCGCCGGGTCAATATCCGCCGCCTCCCGGGCAGTACCCCGGCCAGCCCGCCTATTGGCAGGAGTCACCGAAGGGCAAGGGCTTGGCGATCACCGCGCTGGTGCTCGGCATTGTCGGGCTGCTGAGCTTCTGGACGATCGTCGGCGGCTATCTCTTCGGCATCTTCGCCGTCATCTTCGGCTTGATCGCGGTGTTCAAGGCCCGCGCAGGCAGTGCGGGCGGCATGGGCATGGCGATTGCCGGCTTGGTGCTGGGCGTGCTGAGCATCGTCGGCGCCGTCCTGCTCACCATCGTGGGGTACAGCTTCTTCGTCGAGTCCGGCGGCAAGGACTTCGTCGACTGCCTGAACAAGGCGGGCAACGATCAGTCCAAGATCGAGCAGTGTGAGCGCGAGTGGAATCAGAAGCTGCAGGACAGGTACAGCGTCACGCTCACTCCGCCCGCCCCACCGACTCCCCGGTAGCGGCGCACGCGCGGGTCGTGGCGATCACCTCGGCGAACTCGCGGCGGAAGTCACCGTCCGGCGCCACGACCCAGATCCGGTAACCACCGCGCTCGTCGGTGGGCGAGGGCAGCACGACATGGCTGCCGGGTAGGGCGATCGACGCGCAGCAGCGGAACAGGTCGGCGAACAGCTCGGTATCCAGGTACGAATTGTCGGTGGGACCGGTCAGGAAGGTCCAGCGGTCGGAGCGCGGATGCGCGATGATCGGCCCCGGCCGGTGCTCGGCTCCCGCGGTCAGTCGCTCTTTCACCTTTCGGCCGAACGCGGTGGGCATCACGACGGCGCCCACCGAGCCGACTTCCAGCATGATCCGTCCGAGTGTCGCGTCCACCACGGCGTACAGCCCGTGGTCCTGGCGGTAGTGACGACAGCGAGTGAAGGCGTCCTCGATCGCCGGCGGATCCGTTGGCGCGAGACGGCTGCCGGACTGGATGCGGGATCTACTCATGACGAACAACCTCGCCTCGCTGCGGGTGGATCGTGTGCTCGAAAAATCGACCGCTTGCATCGACCCTAGTCCTGGGCAATTCGGTTGACAATAGTCAGACGTCGGCGCGTCCGAGTCGGCGTAGCATCACCGGACATGGCACCCGTCTCGCCGACCGTTGCCCGCTGGGAGCTGGTGCTTCGCCTGCGTGAGCTGCGCGAACAGCGCGGTTTCGACTCGGCGGGCTTCGCCAAACGGGTCGGCTTCACCCCGGCCAACTGGTCCCATGTGGAGAAGGGCAGGCGCGTACTCACCGGCAACACCATCGGACCGGTACTCGAGCTGCTGGAGGTGGAACCCGAGGAACGCGCGGAACTGCTCGCCCTGCTGGAGGCCAGCAAGCAGCGCGGATGGTGGGCGAAGTCGTCCGCGCTGATCGGACCGGAGTTGCAGCGGCTCTACGGAATGGAGTACGGCGCGCAGAGCATCCGCAGCTACGACAGCCTGGTCGTGCCGGGCCTGCTGCAGACCGAGGACTACGCCCGCGCGTTGATCAGCGCCGACGTGATGATCCGGCCGGTCCAGGTCGAGCAGCTGGTCGCGATTCGGCTGCGGCGCCAGGAGCGGCTGCGCGGCGAGGACCCGGTCGAGCTGACCGCGGTGTTCGGCGAGGGCACGCTGCTGCAGCAGACCGGCGGGCCGGACGTGCTCCGGGGACAGTTGAACCATCTGGCCGAGCTGATGGAAGAACTCGACACCGTGGAAGTGCGGGTGATCCCGTTCGCCGCGACCGCGGGGGCGGTACTCGGCGGCTCCAGCTTCCATCTCATCGACTTCGCCGGCGAGCAGCTGCCCACCTTCGGATGGGCGGAGAGCGCGGTGTTCGGCGGCGCCGTCGACGACCCGGATCTGGTCCGCGATCTGAGCTTCGCGTACCTGCGCGCCGTGGAGCAATCGCTCTCACGGACCGAGTCATTGGCCCTGATCAGGCACTATTCCCGCGTGTAAAATCCTGCCCATGGCCACCACCGCACGGCCGGTAAGCACCGGCTGGTTCACATCGACCAGATCGAACAACGGCAACCAATGTGTCGAGGTTCGGTTCGATGGTGATGCGGTGCTCATCCGTGACAGCAAATATCGCCGCAACCCGGCCAACCGCCCCGCCGACGAGCCCATCATCACCGTCTCCGCAGCCGAATGGACCGCGTTCCTGGAAGTCCTGCGCACCCGCGGGCGATCCAATGGCGAACTGAGCGCGCACACCGCCGCCAACGGTCACACCACACTGCGCCACGGCGAAACCACCCTCACCTACACCCCCGAGGAATGGGACGCCTTCGTGCTCGGCGCACACGACGGCGAATTCGACCGTATCGTCGCGTTCGCTTGATTCCTCTGCTCAGTACACCCCCGGCCTGCGCGGCCGGGGGCCGGCCCGCGCGCGTATCGGCATACTGGAGATCGTGACTTCCGAGCTGACCCGCCCTTCCGGTATCGATCTGTCCCACCTCGACCAGGGCGTGCGGGTGCAGGACGACCTGTTCGCGCACGTCAACGGCAAATGGCTGGCCGACCACCAGATACCCGCCGACCGCGCGGTGGACGGCGCCTTCCGCGCGCTCTACGACCAGGCCGAGCTGGACGTCCAGGCAATCATCCAGAATGCCGCTGCGGCCGACGCCGAGCCGGGCAGCGACGCCCGCAAGATCGGCGACCTGTACTCCAGCTTCATGGACACCGCCACGGTGGCCGCCGCCGGGCTCGCGCCGATCGCCGCCGAACTCGCCGCGATCGCCGAGGTGAACGACAAGGGGGCTTTCGCGACGCTGCTGGGCCGGTTGCAGCGCACCGGCGTCGGCGGCGCCGTCGCCGTCTTCATCGACACCGACGACAAGAACTCCACCCGGTATCTGGCGCACGCCACCCAGTCCGGGATCGGGCTGCCCGACGAGTCCTACTACCGGCAGGACGAGTTCGCCGAGATCCGCGGGAAGTACATCGCGCACATCAACCGCATGTTCGCCCTGGCCGCCGCCGACCCACGGGTGGCGGGGTCGCTGCCCGCCGAGTTGGACACGGTCGGGCAGCGCGTCTTCGCCTTGGAACAGAAGTTGGCCGCCGGCCACTGGGACGTCGTGCGCCGCCGCGACGCCGAACTCAGGTACAACCTGAGCACCTTCGACGCGCTGGTCGCGGACAATCCCGAATTCGACTGGGCCGCCTGGACCTCGGCGCTCGCCGAGGGAGTCGGAGGCAACGGACCCGATCTGTTCGCCGAGTTGGTCGTCTACCAGCCGGATTACCTGCGTACCTTCGCACGGGTCTGGGCCGGCGAGCCGCTCGCGGACTGGCAGGCTTGGGCGGCCTGGCGGGTGTTGCGTTCGCGGGCATCGTATCTGACCGACGCGCTGGTCGAAGAGAACTTCGATTTCTACGGCCGTACGCTCACCGGCGCCGAGGAGAACCGGGAGCGCTGGAAGCGCGGCGTCGCGCTGGTGCAAGACCTGCTCGGTGAGGCGGTCGGCAAACTGTATGTGGCCGAACACTTCCCGCCGGAGGCGAAGGCGCGGATGGTGGAGCTGGTGGCCAACCTGCAGGAGGCGTACCGGCGCAACATCGCGGAACTCGAGTGGATGGGTCCGGACACCAGGGCCGCCGCGTTGGCCAAGCTGGCGAAGTTCACGCCCAAGATCGGCTACCCGGACAAGTGGCGGGACTATTCGGCCGTGTCCATCGATCCGGCCGATCTGGTCGGCAATTACCGCAACGGCTATGCCGCCGAACACGATCGGGATCTGAACAAGCTCGGCGGCCCGGTCGATCGGGGCGAGTGGTTCATGACCCCGCAGACGGTGAACGCCTACTACAACCCGGGCATGAACGAGATCGTGTTCCCCGCCGCGATCCTGCAGCCGCCGTTCTTCGATATGAACGCCGACGACGCGGCCAACTACGGTGGCATCGGCGCCGTGATCGGTCACGAGATCGGCCACGGCTTCGACGATCAAGGCGCGAAGTACGACGGCGACGGCAACATGGTGGACTGGTGGACCGACGCGGATCGCGCCGAATTCGCCAAGCGCACAAAGGCATTGATCGCCCAGTACAACGTGCTCTCGCCCACGGACCTGCCGGACGAGCACACTGTCAACGGCGAGTTCACCATCGGCGAGAACATCGGTGACCTCGGTGGCCTGTCCATCGCGTTGGAGGCGTACAAGATCTCGCTGAACGGCGCCGAGGCGCCGGAGATCGACGGACTCACCGGTTTGCAGCGGGTGTTCTACGGCTGGGCACAGGTGTGGCGGACCAAGGCCCGCGCGGAGGAGGCCATCCGCCGACTCGCCGTCGACCCGCACTCACCGCCCGAATTCCGCTGCAACGCGGTCGTGCGCAACATCGACAGCTTCCACGAAGCGTTCGACGTCAAACCGGGTGACGCGCTGTACCTGGAACCCGCTGAGCGCGTGAAGATCTGGTGAGTTCGCGGGCTGGGGGCGGCCCCACTCAGAGGGGCCGCCCCCAGCCGACCGCTTTGATCGTCAGCGTCCGTATGGGAGCTGACGCGACAGCGGGCAGGTATCAGTTCCAGTCGCCCAGGCCGTCGCTGGTGCTGAGGGTGCCGCCCTTGGTGTTCTGCACGATCACCGCGTCGCCCCGGCGCGCGTTCTCGAAGAACCACTTGGCGTCCTCGGTGCTGACGTTCAGGCAGCCGTGGCTGACGTCGGACACGCCCTGCTGGGCGACCGACCACGGAGCCGCGTGCACGAAGATGCCGCTGTTGGAGATGCGGGTCGCGTACTCGACCTCGAGCTTGTAGCCCTCGGGGTCGGTGGTCGGCACACCGTAGGTGGACGAGTCCATGATCATCTTGCGCTGCTGCTCGCCGACGATGTAGGTGCCGTTCGGGGTCTCGTGCTTGGGCTTGCCCATCGAGGTCGGCATTTCCTTCACCACCTCGCCGTTGCGGGTGATGGTGATGGTGTGGGTCTCGTCGTCGGCGGTGGCGACGAACGCGTCGCCGATCCGGAACGAGCTGGTCGTGCCGCCCGCCTGGACCTGCACGTCGGTGTTGTCCGGCCAGAACTCGTCCGGACGCCAGCGCACCTGCTTGTCGCCGCGCCAGTAGAAGTGTCCGGGAGCGGGCTTCGATGAGGTGATCTTGATGGCCTTCTCGGCGGTCGCGTGGTCGGTCACCGGTTCCTTGAAGGTGATGATGATCGGCTGCGCGACACCGACGACCTCGCCGTCGGCGATGTTGATCGAGGGCGGGGCGAAGTTGGCCTGCGGCCCCGGATCGGTGGCCGCGGTGGCCGAGCCCGTGTCGAGACCCGGAATCGGTTCGGCTTGTGCGGGCGCGACGAGCATGACACCGGCTGCCGCGATCGCGGCGGACAGCAGGACGCCCTCGCGCAACCGGCGGGTTAGCCGAGCTCCCTTGCGGTGAGCAGGCAACGACGCGGTGTGCAAAGCGGCATGCATAGGTTTCTCGTCCATTCCATCTCTCGCACGCGCGCGTGCGAGATCTTTCATTCAGCGCGGAGCCAGAAGAGCGCCCCATGGGTATTGACAGCCCGACCCGTCGTCCTTCCTACCGTCCCGGCGGCCGCCGAAGCTACCGGCGTTTCAGTGTGATTCAGTCAGCGCGCTGACTGTGCTCTGTATCACAACTGATTCCAATGGGTATTACTGCCGCGAAGGTCCCGGTCAACCCCGGATCGCCGCGCATAGGGACCAGTTCCGATAAAGGGCCGGAAGGGAATACGCGCAAACCTCTTAGTGAGGAACATCACTCACCACGTCGAACGTGATCGGGTGATGGGGGCCGCTCGCGATGTTGTGCGGCACCGAGACCGGGACGCGTCCGTACGCATAGCGTGGCGAGAGCCGCAGGTGTTTCCGCCCGAGAATGGTGGCCAGCGCGATCCGCAATTCGTAGTCCGCGAGCGCGGCGCCGACACAGCGCCGGTGGCCGCCGCCGAACGGAGCGAACTCGAACGGACGGTAGCGGCGCTCGGTGAAGCGACTCGGGTCGAAGCGGGCGGCGTTGGACCAGACGTCCGGGTCGGAGTGCAGCAACGGGACCGCGATCCCCATGGTGTCGCCGGGTGTGAGCGCGACGCCGCGCAGCGCGTACGGCTCGGTGAGCCGCCGTAGGACGATCGGGACCGGCGGGTGCAGCCGCAACGTCTCCTGGCATACGGCGTCCAGGTAGGGCAGTCCGGCCAGCTCCATCGCGCCGGCGTCGGGACCGGCGTCACGCAGCTCCGCTCGCAGCCGCGCCAGCGCCTCCGGTGCCCGATGCAGCCGGAACAGCGCCCACACCAGCGCGGTGGCGGTGGTCTCGTGCCCGGCGACCAGCAGGGTGCGCACCTGCTCGCACAGCTCGTCATCGGTGCTCGCGGCAGGCTCGTCGGCAGCGGCGGACAGCAGCATGCCCAGCACATCGGTCGGCTGCGCGCCGTCGGTCCGGCGCCGCCGTGCGATCTCGGCGCGGATCAGCGTGTCCAGCCGCGCGCGGGCGGCGTGGACCCGGTCCCATGGACCGTGCCCGAGCAGTCCGTGCCGCAGGGCGGGCACCAGCAGCAGCGGTCCGGAGAACGCGGTGAGGAAGTCCGTGACGGCGGCGGTGTACTCCGCCTGCCGCTGCGCGTTGTCCACTCCGAGCACCACGGTCGAGATCACCCGTAGCGTGAGCGCCCGAGCCGCCGCGCGGGCGTCGATGCGGGCGCCCGTCACCCAAGCCTGGCCGCTTTCCCCGGCCATCTCCCGGATGGTGGCGTCGCGGATGAGCTCGCCGTAGTCGCGAATCCGCACGCTGTGGAATGCGGGCGCGAGCAGCGCACGGTCACGCCGGTGGCGTTCGCCCGAAGCCAGGATCAGCGATGCCGCGCCGACCATCGGCTCGATCGGATTCGGACGTGGCGGCCGCGTGAATTCCACCGGCGCACGGAATATTTCGCGTGCGCCGACGGCCGTCCCGGTGAAGAGCGCCGCACCGAATCCAGGAAAGCGAATATAGAAGGGATCGCCTTCGCGCGCCCTGCGCCACCGGAAGTACCGGTCGAAGTCGATTCCCGCGGCGAGCGCGTGCAGCAATGTGAGTCGGGGCGCGCGTGGCCCGGCGCTGTCCTCGCTTGCGCTGGTTGTCGGCATGCGCACGTCCATAACCAGAGATACGAACCAGGCACCACAGAGGTTCGACGTCCGTTCAGTTGGGCAGCCCGCTGCTGGGCTACCGTCCGGCCTGCATGTATTTGCGGACCGTGGCCTGTGCTGTCGCCCCCAGCCGCGCGAGCCTGGCGTCACCGAGCGCGGTGACCATGCTGCCGATCCCATTGGTCACGAACGCGATCGACATCCGGAGATCCGGATCGGCGTAGGCGCCCGAACCGCCCGCGCCATAGTGGCCGAACGCGTGTCGCGGCTGCTGCTTGGCCATCAGCACGGGCCGGTGATAACCGAGTGTGAAGCGGATCGGCACACCGAGCACGTAGTCGCGGCTCTGAGCGGGCTGCACCCTGCTGATCTTCTCGATCGTTTCCGGAGCCAGGAATCGCACGACGGGCTCCGGAGCGGCCGTGCCGAGGCCGTGCACGCCCCGCTCCGGCCGGTCGGGGTAGACCACACCGCCGTTGGCCAGCGCGCCGTACATCCGCGCCAGTGCGCGTGCCGAGAACACGCCGTTCCAGCCGGGCATCACCGCGTCGTGCACCCGGGGGTCGCGGACCAGCTCGTCGAAGCTCTCCGGCATGCCCGCCTCGGCCAGCCCGCGCACCGGCCGCACCCAGGACATCACCGAGGAAGCGGTGTTCCAGCGGATTCCCGGCGGACCGAGCGGCCGCACGATCTTGGCGATCCGATGTCGTTCGGATTCCGGCACCTGGAACCAGTACTCGTCCAGCCCGAGCGGCTCGGCGATCTCGGTGCGCACCACGTCGGTGAACGACGCGCCGGTCACCCGCTGCACGATCTCGGCGACCAGCCAGCCGAAGGTGATCGCGTGATAACCGGAGGTGCGGATGCGGCGTGGATCCGGCGGGCTGTCGGCGAGCGCGCGAACGACGGCGTCGTAGTTCAGGATGCCCTCGCGGCCAGGAACCAAGCCGCGCACCCGATGCAGACCGGCGCGGTGCGACAGGACGTCGCGCACCGTGATGTCCTCCTTGCCGTGCGCGGCGAACTCGGGCCAGTACTCCGCGACCGGAGTGTCGTAGCCGATCAGTCCGCGTTCGGCGAGCCGATGCACCACGGTGGAAGCCACACCCTTGCCGGTGGAGAAGGTCAGTACGACGGTCTCGCTGTTCCAGCGGCGCTCTTTGTCCGCCCAGCCGGCCCAGATGTCGACAACCGGCCTGCCGTCCAAATAGACCGCTAGTGCGCCGCCACCGCGCGCAGGCTGGGCGAACAAGCCGAAGAACTGATCGGCCAGCCGGATGAAGCGCGGCTCGACCAGCATGTCGCGCGGTGGCGCAAGTTTCTTGCCCGCCGCATCGGCGGGCTCGAACTCATCAGCCGCCATTGCCGAAACCATGGGGTCACCTCCTGACCACCGTTAGTCGCGCCGGTGAACCAGAGTAACCCGCCGACCAGGTCCGCCGACGGGTAAAAGGCGTGGTGAGGCAGTTACCGGCGGAATCTTCGACGGCTGGTTTCCGTCTCCGGCTCGACGTGCGCTCGGTCGATGGTGTATTCATGGCGTGGTATTTCAAGCACAGCTATGGCAACTTCGGATTCTTACGGGGGTGTGAGTTCGGAGCGTTACAGCGGGAGGACTGTACGTGTCTCGTCAACCGACCTGGGGTCGTCTCGCCTTTGCCGGACTCGCGATCGCGGCGGGTCTGTCGCTGATCGGGTGCAGCTCCACCATCAGCGGTACCGCGCAGCCTGCCGTGGAGAACGGGACGATCGATGCCGTCTCGGCGACCAACACGCCGAAACCGTCCGCGAGCAGGCCCGCTCCGAGCACCAGCAAGCCGTCGCCGACCAAGTCGGGCGGCAACACCGATTTCCAGGCCGAGGTCGGTGACTGCGTGACACTCGGCGGCACCACCACCAACGCCACCATCGACAAGGCGTCGTGCGGTAGCCGTGCGTCGAACTACAAGGTGATCGAGAAGAAGTCCAAGAGCTCGCAGTGCGTCAGCGACGCGGACAACTACTACGCCGAGACCATCAACGGCATCGAGCAGGGCGCGCTGTGCCTGGACATCGACTGGGTGGTCGGCGGCTGCATGGACGTCGGCGGCGATGATCCCAAGCGCATCGACTGCACCGGTTCCAGCCCGGCGAAGGGCGTGAAGGTGGTCAAGATCCAGCAGGGCGCCGACGACGTCAGCGTCTGCGGCAGCGGCACCGGCTACGTCTACGACAAGCGCCGCTTCGTCGTCTGCGTCCAAGAACTCTGACCTGGCGGATGACCCATACGGGCCGTGCCTCGCGGGGCACGGCCCGTCATCGTTGGGGCTACCGACCGGCGGCCTGTCGCTAGGTTGGGTTGGTGAGCACCACTGAGCTTCCCCGTCTGCGATCGGGCACTGGTCGCTGGATTCTGCTGGCTACCATCCTCGGATCGTCGGTGGCCTCGCTCGACGCGACGGTCGTCAACATCGCACTGCCGCGGATCGGGGAATCGCTTGGCACCGACGTCGCCGGACTGCAATGGACGCTGAACGGCTACACGCTGACTCTCGCCTCGTTCATCCTGCTCGGCGGTTCGCTGGGTGACAAGCTCGGCAGGCGCAGGGTCTTCGTCTGGGGAACCGTCGCTTTCGCGATCTCGTCCGTCTTGTGTGGCGGGGCTACGTCCATCGAGATGCTGGTCGCGGCCCGGATCCTGCAGGGCGTGGCGGGCGCGATGCTCACGCCGGGCAGCCTCGCCCTGATCTCATCCTCGATCGACCAGCGCGACCAAGGCGCGGCGATCGGACTCTGGTCGGGCTTCGGGGGCGTGGCGGGCGCGCTCGGCCCTTTCCTCGGCGGTTGGCTGATCGAGATAGCGGGCTGGCGGTCCATCTTCTTCCTCAACGTTCCCCTGGCCGTGGTGGTTGTGCTCGTCGCGGTGCGGCACGTGCCGGAGAGCCGGGACCCGGGCGCGGCGACCGAGCTCGATCTGCCTGGCGCGCTTGTGGTCGCGCTCGGCCTCGGCGCGCTGACGCTGGGACTGATCGACACGATTCCGCTGCTCATCGGCATCGGTGTCGTGTTGTTGGCGGTCTTCGTCGTGATCGAGTTGCGCGGCGATCACCCGCTGGTGCCGCCCTCGCTGTTCCGTTCCCGGGTGTTCACCGCGGCCAACCTCGTGACGCTCGCGGTCTACGCCGCCCTCGGCGGCGTGTTCTTCCTGTTAGTGCTGGAATTGCAGCTGGTGGCGGGATACTCGCCGCTGATGTCCGGGGTCGCGACTGTGCCGGTCACCCTGATCATGCTGGCGCTCTCCGCTCCGGCCGGGCGCTGGGCGCAGGTGCACGGGCCGCGCATGCCGATGACCGCCGGACCGCTGCTGGCGGCCGCGGGCTTGGTGCTCTTGCTGCGCATCGGTCCCGACACCACCTACCTCACCGACGTGCTGCCGGGCGTGTTCGTCTTTGGGCTCGGGCTCGCGGTCCTGGTCGCCCCGCTGACCGGAGCGGTGCTCGGCGCGGTGCCCAGCAGTGAGGCGGGCATCGCATCCGGCGTGAACAACGCGGTCGCGCGCACGGCGCAACTGCTCGCCGTGGCGGCGCTGCCCGGGCTCGCGGGCATCTCGGGCGCGTTGGGCGACCCGGAGGCGTTCGACGACGGCTTCGCCACCGCGATGTGGCTGTGCGTCGGCCTGCTGGTGACCGGAGCGGCGCTCGCCGCCGTCCTCCTGCGTCCCGAGCGGCGCGCGCCCGTCCTGGACAACGTCGACTGCCTGCCGCAATGCGGTGTGGCCGGTCCTGCGCTCGCACCGGCCCGAAGCGAAAAGTGAGCGGCCCGAATGGATTGCTCCATTCGGGCCGCTCGACTGGTACTCCTCGACTCAGGTGTGATCAGATCGGGATGTACCCCGCGCCGACGCCGCCGCGCGCGTTGAGATCACCCACGATCGCACTCATGTTGGTGCCGACTTCCGGGCCGAAGCAAGCGATGGCCAGGTAGGCGTTCACCATGCCGACAAGCGTCGTGCCGACGACGACCGGTGCGCCGGAGTCGCCTTCCACCACGCACATCTGACTCCAGGTCTCGACGTTCGTCCGGAACACGTCACCCCAGGCGATACCGCAGGTGTTGCCGGTGGTCCGGCCTTCCTTGCAGACGATCTGCGGGAAGCTGGCAGGCCCGCCGACCCCGGTGATCGTGACGTTCCCGATGCGGTTCACCGGGACGATCTTGCCCGGCTCGAACTGAATGACGGCGTAATCCAGGTCGTGGTTGGAATAGGTGAACCGGCCGATCACGCCCGCGTCCCGATCGGATTCGGCGTAGACCTGCGAGCCCGGATCGCCACAGTGTCCAGCGGTCAGCCCGACCAGACGGCCCGCGTTGTCGTGGCCGACCGTGGTGACCGTGCACTCGAATTGGTTGTCGATGATGATCCCGGATCCACCGCCCACGACCGGCAGGCCCGGTTGGGCGTTTGCGGCCCCTGCGCCCGTGCCGAGCAGCGCCGCGCCAAGGGCGACGGCGAAGGCGGCGTTGGCCACCTTGGCGAGTTTGCTGAACATGTCCCTCCAGACGTCGGAAGCCCGCACGATATCAATCTGTCGCACCCATCGTGTCAGTAATCGACCTCGGGCGCGTCACCCACTACGGGTTGTCCCCATTGCGATCTAGTTCAACCCTATTTCATACACAGCAGTTGTAATGTACCTTACGTGCCTAATAGCGGACCGCTATCATAATTGTGAAAATCTCGTGTCCGTTTGTGCTGCAGGGGTACTAACAGGTGGGTGAGTTCGTCTCCGGAATCAAATATGATTTTTGATGAATTCTCTCCATATTAATTCGCCACAGCAACCGGCATAGGCCGGAGATTCACGCAGGTTGGTTGTCACTTGTGCCAGAGATCGGCGCGCCGGTACTAGGCCGTATCCCAATGTTCACGGCCGCTGCCATTGCTTTTTGTCATCGGTGAGCGACATCTATGACCGCAATCACAAGCCAGTGGTGTGTTCTGCACTACTCCGTAGTAAGGTGCGTCAAGCAAACGAGTCGTCGGGGCAGCCAACCGGCGTCGAGGAGGGTTAGCCAGTGCAGTCGACCGAGAGTCCACCCCGAGGGTCACGGTTCAGTGATGCGGTCGATTGGACGAAGTCGTACTGGCAAGATCACCCGAAGCGTTCGCTGGAAACGTTCGGCCGTCAGATCACCATGGGTTTCGCCGCGGTCGCCGAACTGTTCGTCGCGATTTTCCGTCGGCGGTTCCCGTTCGGGGAGTTCATCCGGCAGTGTGCGTTCATGGCCAGTGTCTCCGCCGCGCCGACGCTGCTGGTCGCCGTCCCGATCGGCGTGATCGTCTCCATCCAGGTCGGTTCGGTCGCCGGTCAGGTCGGCGCCACCTCCTTTATCGGCGCCGCCAACGGCCTCGGCATCATCCAGCAGGGCGCCCCACTGGTCACCTCGCTGATGATCGCCGGCGCGGTCGGCTCCGCGGTCTGCGCCGATCTCGGCTCCCGCACCATTCGCGAGGAGATCGACGCCATGAAAGTGATGGGCGTCGATCCGATGCGCAGGCTTGTCGCACCGCGACTCGGCGCCGCGATGCTGGTCAGCGTGCTGCTGTGCGGCTTCGTGGTCTTCGTCGGTTTCTTGACCGGCTACATCTTCAATATCTTCGCGCAGAACGGTACGCCCGGTTCCTATGTCGGCACCTTCTCGTCGTTCGCGGTGACCACCGATCTGCTTGTCGCGCTGATCAAATCGCTGATCTTCGGACTGCTGGCCGCAATCATCGCCTGCGATACCGGATTGAACACCCGCGGCGGTCCCGGCGGTGTCGCGAACTCGGTGAATTCCGCGGTGGTGAGCTCCGCCATCATGCTGTTCGGGGTGAACCTCATCATCACCCAGGTTTACAACGCACTATTCCCGTCACAGGTGGTCTGAGCCGGTGTCATCGACCTATGTACCCCCGCTGCTGCGGCCGTTCCAATCACTCCGGAAATCCGCGCAAGCGCCGGTGGATCTGCTTGCCAGGCTCGGCCACCAGGTGTTCTTCCTGCTGCGCTCGATCGGCTCCATTCCGTTGGCGCTCAAGCACTACCCCAAGGAAGTCTGGCGACTGCTTTCCGACGTCACCTGGGGAAATGGCAATCTCGTCGTCGGCGGCGGCACCATCGGCGTCGTCGTCATCCTGAGCGCATTCGGCGGTATGACCGTCGGCATCCAGGGCTACAACTCGTTGAACCTACTCGGACTGAGTCCGATCACCGGCGCCATCTCGGCGTTCGCGACAACCCGTGAACTCGGGCCGCTGCTCGCGACGCTGGCGTTCGCGGCCCAGGCGGGCTGCCGGTTCACCGCGCAGCTGGGCGCCATGCGCATCTCCGAGGAGATCGACGCGCTGGAGTCCATCGCCATCCGGCCACTGCCCTATCTGATCAGCACCAGGATGTTCGCGGCGATGGTGGCCATCGTCCCGCTGTACTGCCTGGGTCTGGCCATGGCCTACATCTCCTGCGCGGTGACCGTGCAGTTGATCGGCGGCACCGCCGCGGGCACCTACCAGCACTACTTCTATCAGTTCCTGGTTCCGGTCGACGTGATCTACTCGCTGCTCAAGGCGATCCTGTTCGTCGCGATCACCACGTTCATCCAGTGCTACTACGGCTTCTTCGCCTCCGGTGGTCCCGAAGGCGTCGGTGTGGCCGCGGGCCGCGCGATCAAGATGTGCATCATCGCGGTCGTCTTCGCGAACCTGTTCATGACATTGGCGATCTGGGGTGTCAACCCCGGCATCCGGATCTCGGGGTAAACACCAGATGATCATCGATCCCAGTGGGCGCGGGCCCACGATGCGGCAGTTGCTCGTCGCAGGCCTGTGCGGTCTGATCGTCTTCGCGCTGGTGCTGGCCTTGTTGATGCTGCGCTACCAGGGCTACTTCAAGGACAAGGTCAACGTCACCGCGAACCTGACCACCACCGGCGACGGCTTGCCCGAGCAGGCCGACGTGAAGTTCCGCGGCGTGCTCGTCGGCGCGGTGCAGAACGTCGACGTCGCCGCGAAGGGCGAACTGCAGAAGGTCAGGATCGAGATGAAGCCGGAATTCGCCGGCGACATCCCGGCCAACGTGACCGCCCGCGTGGTGCCGAGCAACCTGTTCGCCGTCACCTCCGTCGAACTGGTCTTCAACGGACCCTCCGATCAGTATCTGCACGAGGGCTCCGTCATCGAGGAGGACCGCAGCCAGGGCACCATCGCGCTGCAGGACACCCTCACCACCGTGCGCGACATTCTCGACAAGATCGACCCGGTGCAATTCGGCCGCGTGCTCGGCACCCTGTCGCAGGCGCTGGACGGCAGTGGTCGGATGCCCGGCTCCACGGTCGAGCGGTTCGACCGCTGGCTGCTGGCGGTCGACGAGTCGATCCCCGACCTCGGCGTGCTGCTGAACGACTTCTCCGCGTCGTTCCACGCGCTCAACCAGTCCGCGCCGGAGCTGGTCGACGTGCTCGGCAGCTCGGTGCAGACCGCGCGCACCATCGCCGACCGACGCGGTGAGCTCGTCGCGCTGATCACCGGCACCAGCGGGACCATCGACACGGTGAACGATCTCTTCGCCCGCAACCCGGACGTCGGCAAGGAGGTCACCGCCGGGACCAACGACATGTTCGGCGCCCTCGCGGCGGATCCGGACGCGATCACCCGGAGCCTGCTCAACCTGAGCGAGACCATGCGCCGGATGGACACCACGTTCACCTGGGGTCCGCAGAAGCAGCAGGTCTGGAACGCGGGTGTCACGCTCACGCCGTACCGGCCGTACTCCGTGGCCGACTGCCCGCGCTACGGCGAGCTGGCCGGTCCGAGCTGCGCCACCGCGCCCGCCGTCGCGGAACTGCCCGACCTGCCCGAACAGCTGAAGCCGCGCGCGCTCGCCTCGGCGGCGGGGCTTCCACCGGTGGTGCCGATGCCGGGTCTGCCCTTGATCCCGGGTGTCACCACTCCGGACCCGACCCGGGCCACCGCGGCCGCTCCGACCGGCGGGGCGCCCGCTCCGTTCGCGGGCACGCCGCTCGAGGGTCTGTTCCCGATGCTGCCGCCTGGTCTGCTCCCGCCCGCCGCACCGGCGCCGGCTGCTCCGGCCGCCGCGCCGGAGGGCACCCCGTCGGCAGCGCCGATCGCCTACCAGGGTGACTCGGCGATCGTCGCGCTGCTCGGCCGCAAGCCGACCACCGCCGAATATCTGCTGCTCGGCTCGATTTTGAAGGGCGGAACCATGCACGTGTCCGACAATGGTGGCGGCCGATGAGCATTCGTAAGCCGCTGATCGGATTCAGCATCTTCGCCATCGTGTCGATCCTGGTCACGGTGGTGGTGTGGAATACGTTGGCGCGCATCGTCTCCGGCGACACCTACACCTACTCCGCGACCTTCTCCGACGTGCTCGGCCTGCACGAGGGCGACGACGTGCGCATGGCGGGCGTGCGGGTGGGCAAGGTGGAGAAGATCGAGCTCGCCCGCGACGCCGATCTGAAGAAGTCGGTCGCCAAGGTCACCTTCGTGGTGCAGCGCGATCAGACGATCTACGACGACACCAAAGCTCTTGTCCGCTACCAGAATCTGATCGGTCAGCGGTATGTGGCCCTGGCTCCCGGCAAGGCGCCGAGCCCCGCGCCGCTGAAGAACAAGGGGTCGATCCCGATCGAGCGGACCGAGCCGTCGTTCGACGTGTCGGCTCTGCTCAACGGCTTCCAGCCGCTGTTCCAGGTGTTGCAGCCCGAGCAGGTCAACCGGTTGTCGGAGACCTTCATCCAGGCGTTGCAGGGTGACGGTGTCTCGTTGAGCGCGTTCATCGTCCAGGCCGCGCAGCTGGCCACCGACTTCCAGCGCAGGGACGCGATTCTGTCCGATGTGATCACCAACCTCTCGGGCGTGATGGCGGGGTTGGCCAAACGAGGTGATGAATTGGAGACCCTGATAACCCAGACCCGCGCGTTGATCGGCGGGCTGTACGAACAGGGGCAGTCGTTGCTCGCCTCGACCGAGCAGATCGCCGGCGCCACCACGTCGCTGGTCGACATGATGGGCCGGATCCAACCCGGGCTGCAGACCGCGCAGAACTCCACCAGCGCGGCGCTGACCCTGCTGCTGGACAACGGCGCCAAGCTGGATCAGGCGGCGATCGACCTGCCGAACGTCCTGTCGGCGGCGGGCAGGCACACCTCCGAAGGCGCCTACGCCAACGCCTACCTGTGCGGCCTGGATGTCTCGCTCTACGGCATCCTGTTCCCGCGCGGACTGTTCTCCCAGATCGGTGGAACCTCGCACTCGGCGGTGTGCCGACCATGATGACGAAACTCAAGGCCAGGTTCGACAGCAACCGATACTTCTGGTTGGGCATCATCGGCGGCGTCCTCATCGTGGTGCTGCTGCTGGTGTCCAGCGTCTACAAGCTCATCGGGGTCGGCGAGCAGTCGATCAAGGCTGAGTTCGTGCAGGCCGCGGGCATCAAGGTCGGCGACAAGGTGAACGTCGCGGGGGTGTCCTCCGGCCGGGTGGTCGACGCCGAACTCGAGGGCAGCCACGTGCTGCTCACGCTGAGCGTGCGCGACGACGTGAAGCTCGGCCCGGACGCGCGCGCCTCGATCAAGATGGCCACGCTGCTCGGCGCCAGGTATGTCGACTTGGAGCCCGGCGACGGCTCCGGTTTGAAGGGCAAGCGGATCCCGCTGTCGAACACCGCCGTTCCGTACAACCTGGCCGACGTGGTGCAGATCGGCACGCCGAAGTTCGAGGCGCTCGACACCAAGAAGCTGGCGCAGTCGCTGAATCTGATCAACGAGCAGATGGATGGTTCGCCGCAGCTGGCCGCGCAGGCGCTCGACAGTGTCGGCGCGCTGGCCAAGGTGATCGATACCCGCAGGGCCGAGGTGGATGCACTGCTGAAGGACCTGGACCGGGTCACCCGGATCCTCGCCGACAACCGCAACAGCGTGCTGCTGGTGATCACCCAGGGTGAGGCCATCGCCAACCGGGTGATGGAGCGCCAGGCCCTGCTGCGCCAGCTGCTCGACGGTGTCGCGACGCTGACCAGGCAGCTGCAGGAGATCGGCGCGCAGAACAACGAGCAGCTCGGGCCGACCATCCAGCAGCTGAACACCATGGCCGAGGGCCTGCAGAAGAACAAGGACAACCTGGACCGGCTGCTGTCGCTCATGCCGCCGACCGTGCGCTACCTGGCGAACTCGTGGGGTGGCAGCGGTCCGTACGGCGACGTCGGCCTGCCGTGGCTCTTCCCGGACAACTGGTTGTGCTTCGCCCAAGTGATCGAGGGGTGCCAGGGATGAAACTCCGCACGGCTTTTCCGCTGAAGACCGTCGCGAAGACGCTCATGATCAGTGCCGCGGCACTGGCGGTCGGCAGTTGCTCACTGCTGCCCAGCTCGGTGAACGACGCGTTGGGCACCACGATGCGGATCACCGCCGACTTCGAGAACATCGCGGGTATCTACGAGGGCAATCCGATCACCGTGCTCGGCCTCGACGTCGGCAAAGTCGACAAGGTCGTGCCCAAAGGCACCCTGGTCGAGGTGCACATGTCCATCGACAAGGACGTGAAGATCCCGAAGGACGCGCAGGCCGCGATCGTTTCGCCGTCCATCGTGACCGATCGGCACATCGAGCTGACCCCCGTCTACACCGGCGGCGCGGCCATGTCCGACGGAGCGCACCTGCCCAAGGCGCGCACCAAGACGCCGGTCGAGCTGGACACGATGATCAAGACGATCGATCAGTTCGCCGCCGCGCTCAAGCCGGAGCCGGGTCAGGAGGGCATCGGGCCGCTGTCGGGCCGGGTGCTCTACCCGATGCTCAACGGCAACGGCGAGAAGATCCGCGACACCCTCAACGCGCTGTCCGGCGCGCTGAAGGTCGGCGTGGAGAACAAGGACGCGATCTCCAGCATCATCATCAAGTTGAACGAGCTCACCACCATGCTGGCCGAGAACGACCAGTCGGTGCGCGATTTCAGCAACCGGGTGACCCAGATGACCGGCCTGCTCGCCGAGCAGTCCCCCGGCTTGCAGGCCACCCTCGACCAGCTCAACGCCTTCCTGGTGAACACGAGCACCACGCTGACGCAGTACCAGGATCAGCTGGCGGGCACCATGGCCGGGTTGACCAACGTCACGCGGCAGCTGCGCGACAACGCCTACGGCATCACCGAGGTCGTCGACGTGGCGCCGATGGTCATGCAGAACATCGACGGCATCGTCAACCGCGAACACCAATACGTCCGGCTGCACGCGATCATCGGCACCGCGCTGTCGGGTGAGATCGTCAGCCTCTTCTGCGAACGCGTCCAGATGCGGGCCGACGGCTGCCGCACCGGAAACATGCAGGACTTCGGCCCCGACTACGGGCTCACCGCCGCACTGCTCGGACTGACGAAATGACGTACCGAATGACGATCAAGGCACGCAGGGCGCTGGTCGCCGTCGTCGCGGTGGCCGGTGTCGGGATCACCGCGGGCTGCGGATTCACCGTGGAGAAACTGCCGCTGCCCAAACCCGGCCTGAACGGGGACACCTACACGGTGCACGCGGTCTTCGAGAACGCGCTGAACCTGCCCGACCAGGCGAAGGTGAAGATCGGCGGCTCGGATGTCGGCGTGGTCACCGACATCAAGACGAAGAACTTCCAGGCCATCGTGGATCTGACCATCCGCAAGGACATCGAGTTGCCCAAGGGCAGCACGGCCGAACTGCGTCAGGCCACCCCGCTCGGTGACGTGTTCGTCGCGGTGTCCAAGCCCAAGGTCGATCCGGGCGCGGAAATGCTGCGCGACGGCGACACGCTCACTCTGGACAGCACCTCCGCGGGTGCGACCGTCGAGCAGCTGCTCATCTCGGTGTCCATGCTGTTCAACGGCGGCGGCATCGCGAGCTTGTCCAGGCTGGGCGCGGAGTTGGACTCCATCCTGGGCGGCCGCGGCGGGCAGCTGGCCCATCTGATCACCGAGATGACCGGTGTGGTCGGCAGTTTGAATGCCAACACCGCCCGGGTGGACAGCGTCCTCGGCGAGTTCAGCACCTTGGCCAATACCATCGAGTCGCGGCGGTCGGAACTCGGCGAGGTGGCCGACACGCTGCCGCAGATGATCGGCGCGGTCGCGGAGAACAACCGGGCCATCGGCGAGCTGCTGACCAAGCTGTCGGTGGCCAGCGCGGCGCTCGGCGATTACGCGAACACCTCCACCGAGCAACTGAGCAGCCTGCTGGAGAACACCCATCAGCTGATGGACGCGCTGGCCAGGACCGGTGACGGATTCGGCGTGCTGCTGGATCGGCTGCGGGTGCTGCGGCCGAAGGTCGACGCCACCTTCCGCGGCGGCAGTTTCGCGGTGTACGCGACCGCGACCAACCTGGACATCAGCGCGCTCACCGACCCGCAGCACGGCAAGATTCAGGATCTCAATGACCTGCAGGACTTCGCGGGCAGCTTGATCCAGGTACTGCAACTGGTGCAGGGCCGGGTGACGGGAGGACACCGATGACCTTCCTGCGCGACCTGGCCGGTCGCAAGCTGCTGCTGTCCAACCTGGGCTTGGTGCTCGTGCTGCTGGTCGGCGCCGCGTACCTGATGGTGAACGTCATGCGGGTCAACCCGCTGCGCTCGGACTACACGGTCACGGTGAACCTGGACCGCTCCGGGGGTCTGCAACCCGGCAACGACGTGACGCTGCGGGGCTGGCGGATCGGCAAGGTCACCTCGATCGAGCTGACCGACCGCGGCCAGGCCATCGCCGCCACCGCGCAGATCGACGCGAAGTACAAGATCCCGGTGGACACCCGGATCGCGGTGCAGGCGCTGTCCGGCGCGGGCGAGCAGTACATCGACTTCCGGCCGAACTCCGAGCAGGGGCCGTTCCTGGCCGACGGCGCGGTGATCGAGTTCGATCGGGAGAAGATCCAGACGCCGACCCCGGTGTGGGCGGTGCTGGACAACTCCAGCGCCCTGATCGCGCAGATCAACCCGGACCACTTCCAGGTCATCCTGAACGAACTGGACATCGCGCTCAGCGCGGGACCGGATCAGCTGCGCGGCATGGTCAACGGGATCAGTCTGGCGATGGCGGGCCTTGACTCGTTGCTGCCGCAGACCACGAACCTGATCACGAACCTGCGCACCATCGCCAACACCACGTCCATGGCGCAGCCGGACCTGGCCACCCTGACCCGCAACTCCGGCACGCTGTTCGAGCAGTTCAACAACGCGAACGCCGAACTGCAGCGCGTGCTGGATCAGGCTCCCGGCCAGCTCAGAAGCCTGGGCGCGGTGGTGGACCGGACCGCCGATCCGATCACCAGTCTGGCGACCAATTTCCAGGCGATCACCAAGGCGGCGCAGTTGCGGCTGCCCGCGCTGCGGGCGCTGTTCCCCTCGCTCGCGCTCGGCGGCGAAGCACTCGGCATCCCGGCGCACGACGGTGAGTTCCACGCGATCATCGATATCTGGCCGCGGCCGTTCTGCACCTACGAGACGCCGAAGATCCGCAACGAGGTCGTGCAGGACGGCACGATTCCGAAGTGGAACTACTGTGAGAACCCGCCGCCGGGCCAGCTGATCCGTGGTGCGGCGAACGCGCCGCGGCCCAACGTGCCGAACAACGGGGCGCACATGCCGCCGGGTGTGGATCCGCACGAGCGGACCCTTCCTCCGGTGCGGTGAGTTCGCACCCGGTCCGCCGGTCACCTCGCCGGACCGGGCATACTCGCCGGTAGAACGCGTAAGGTTCGCTGTCGCGGGCCCTGAAGCCAATCGGCGCGCGCCGACGCGCGCCGGGAAAGCAGGTTTGTATCGATGTCTACCGACGACGCCGAGACCGACAAGGACGCCGAGACCACCGCCGCCGCGGGCGGCAAGGACACCGACGAGGTGACCGAGAAGTCCGAGGACGCCGCGGACGCGGCGAAGCCCGAGCTGTCCAAGGCGGAGAAGGCGGACAAGCCGAAGACGGAGCGGAAGTCGGCGGGCAAGGACGCTGCCGAGGCGGACGCGAAATCCGCGTCGCTTCCGCTGGTGGCCGCGTTCGCGGCCGGTGTGCTGGCGGTCGCGGCGATCACCGCCCTCGTGGTGTTCTTCCTGCAGGGCAAGGACCGCGGTGACAAGCTGGACGCCATTCGCGATTCCACCAGCGCCGCCTGCGAGTTCGGCAAGGACGTCTCGGTCTACGACTACTCGAAGAACCTCGACGACTACTTCACCACGGTGAAGGCCGGATCGACCGGGGAGTTCCTGAAAGAGTTCGACGACGCGACCAAGGCGCTGAAGGACGCGATGGTGCAGGCACAGGTCAAGTCCTGGGCTGACGACGTGCAGTGCGGCTACCAGTCCGGTGACAAGACCTCGGCGAAGGTGCTGGTGACCCTCACGCAGTATCGGACCAACTTCACCCAGGCCAACCCGGAGCGGCAGTTCGTGGTCGTGATCGCCCAGCTGCAGAAGTCGGGCGACAAGTGGCTGGTCGAGAAGCTCGACTCGCCGATGCTGAAGGGCGCCGGGACGGGCCTGCCCGGTGCGCCGGGTGCTCCCGCGCCGCCCGGGGCGCCGCAGCCCGCGCCGTCCGGTCAGCCCGCGCCGCAGCCGGGTAACTAGCCGAGCGCCTCCGGCGGTGGGCCGAGCCACCACCGCCGGAGGTCATTCGGGCAGCCTTCCTGGTCCGCGCGAGCGGATCAGAACAGCGTCAATGCTTGTGGCGCCGACGGCGCGGCCGCCTTCCCCGCGGCCTTGTCCTTCGGCGCTTCCGGCGCCGTCGACGCTTCCTCCACAGCCACCGCGGGCATTTCCACGGTGTTCGCCTCGGCGACAGCCGCGGTGACCGCCGCCTGCCGAGCCGCTTCTCCGGCCAGCGCGTCGGCCTGCTCGTTGAAATAGTTGCCGACATGTCCCCGGACCCAACGGAATCGGACCGGACCCGGCCTGCTCGCGATGGCCCGATCGATCTGCTGGATGAGTTCGACATTCTTCACCGCGCCGCCGGTGGACGTGCGCCATCCGTTGAGCCGCCACCCCGACACCCACTCCGAGGCGCATTTGATCGCGTACAGCGAATCGCTTTCGATGAGAAGGGGTTCGGACCCGGGGTGGGCGACGATCGCCTCCAGCACCGCGCGCAACTCCGCCACCTGGTTGGTTCCCGACGCGGCTCCCCCACTCGCCGAGGAGCCCTGATGATTGACCCAAGCCCAGCCGATGGCGCCGCCGGGATTGCGCAGGCAGGATCCGTCGGTGCTCACGATGATCATGGCTGGCACCCTACGCAATCCGACCGACAAGATCGGTACCGTGGAATTCCTCTATCTCCCTCCGTAACCGGGACTCCGTCCGGCGTAGCGCCGATTTGACCGCGGCGTCCACCAGGCGTCCGGCCGGGCCGCGCGGATGGCCGTATTCCGCCTCGGAGGTCAGCACCGACCGCCCGTAGCCGAGCGGGTCGAAGCGCAGCGTCAGCGTTCCGGACAAGCGTCCACGAAGCGTATACCCGATCACCGCGTTGCGGCGGTATTCGGTGATCTCGCAGGTCACATTGGGTCGCCAGAGTGCGAGGCGGGCACCGGCCGCGAAGACGGCGCCGAGCCCGCGGTCCGCGTCGCCGGTCGGTACGAATTCCGCGACGCCGAACATCCAGTCCGGCACGAATAGGTGGTTGTCCGTGTAGTTGAAGGCGACCTCGACAGGCGCTCCGACGTCACTCGCGTACTTGATGTGGCCCATAGGCCCTCCCTGTTCACGACTGGCGTTAAAAGTACTACAGCTCTCCTCTTTATTCGAGAGCTCGGCAAGATTTGGTGTGCCGTATTGCCAGATCGCGACCGGCCGGTTTCTCCGTGGATAGGTGCCTTTCGACAACGCTCAGAGTTGGTCGACGATGTGCCGCGCGATCGGCATGGCCGAGGTCGCGGCAGGCGAAGGGGCGTTGAGCAGGTGGATCGCGCGCGCGGTGCGCTCGATCATGAAGTCGTGCATCAGGGTTCCGTCCCGCAGTACCGCCTGGGCGCGGATGCCCGCCTCGCGCGGAAGCAGATCGGCGAGCGTCAGCTCCGGGCAGTAGCGGCGGCACTGCGCCAGGTACCCGCGTTTGAACAGTGAGTCGCGCAGTTCCCGCAGCCCGGTCCGCACGTTCGCCCTGGCGACCCGGTGAAATCCGGGAAATCCGAATATCTCTCGTGCGTCCCTGGCGTCGAAGCTGCCCTTGCGATAGCCCTCTCTGGCCAATCCGAGCACCGCGTTCGGGCCGACGGTCAGCGCGCCATCGATCGTCGGGCTCAAATGCACACCGAGGAAGGGCAACTCGGGATCCGGAATGGGATAGATCAGCGTGCGGACCAGCCCGGCTCGTTCCCGCGGCAGCTGGTAGTACTCGCCCCGGAACGGAACGATGCGAAAGTCCGTGCGCAGCCCGGCCGCTCGCGCCATCCGATCGGCTTGCAAACCCGCGCAGACAACCAAGCGGCGCGCGGTCCAGGAGCCGGTCGGGCCTGCGGCGGTCACCGCGTCCGCCGTCTCGGTGAGCGTGGTGATCTCGGTATCGAGCAGGAATTCGCCACCGGCCGCGCGTACTTCCTCGGCGAGCGCGGTCGTCACCCGGGTGAAGTCGATGATCCCCGTGTCGGGTACGAACAGTGCGCCGACGCCGGTGATCCGCGGTTCGCGCCGAGCGAGTTCCGCGGCGTCGATCAGTTCGACGGCCACCCCGTTGGTGATCGACCGTTCGTGCAGCGCGAGCATCCGCGCGTATTCGGCATCGTCGGTGGCCACCAGCAACTTGCCGCAGACTCGGTACGGAATGCCATGTGCCGCGGCGAAGTCCTTCGTCCAGCGTGCGCCGCGGCGGCACAGCGTGGCCTTGAGGCTGTTCGGCGGATAGTAGATGCCGGAATGGATGACGCCGCTGTTGTGCCCCGTCTGGTGAGCGGCGAGCTGAGATGCCTTCTCCAGCAGCACCAGGCTCGCGCCGGGGTGGCGCGTGAGGATCTGGTGCGCGGTCGCGACGCCGACGATGCCGCCGCCGATGACGCAGAAGTCATAGGTGGTCATCCCCGCGCCTCCCTTTCGCTCGGCTCCGGCGCGACCGCGACAATGTCGATGGTTCGCTTGCTCATTGTCGAGCAGGGTAAGCGGTGGCATGACAACGATGCCCTCGCGGGGCGTTCATGTTTCCGGCAGTACACGAGCGGGTAAATATCCGTGTAGCTGGCGAGCGTCATTCTCGACTGCCACATCGAGACACCCGGCCAACGGCGTCCGGCCGTCGACACGAACACGGCGCACCCAAGTGTGGCGCTCGCCCGCTCCAAACCTCGGATCGGGTCGAGTGGCAGCGGGTCAGGCGAACTGGCCCGCTGTCCTTCCTTCCCCTGTCGGCCCCGCGAAAGCCTGTGCGATGGTGAGCCATTCGGCCGCGTCGTCGCCGTGCGCCTCGATCGCGAGGTCGTCCGGATGGCGGCGCTGCGTCACCAGGAGGCAGAAGTCGAGCGCGGGTCCGGTCACCCGCTGCGCGGCGTCGTCGGGGCCCCACGACCAGATCGTGCCATCCGGCGCCGTCAGCTCGACTCGGAATTCCGCAGCGGGCGGGGTCTTTCCGTGCACCGTGTAGGCGAAGTTCCTAGTACGCACGCCGATATGGGCCACGG
>NZ_BAGF01000087.1 GCF_000308755.1 Nocardia pneumoniae NBRC 100136 | reverse complement strand
CAGGTCGCGGCAGCACTGTTCGGCCCGGTGCCCGACCAGGACACCCTGCGGGTGGTCGCGGCTCAGCTCGAATGGATCGAATCGGAGATCGGATGAGGCATCGCCCAACTCCGGTCCGGCCGACGACGTGCGGGAACGCCCGCGAACCACAGGGAGGCTCGGTGCGACACAATCGCGCAGCGCTCATCGGGCCGATGGGGTGCGGGAGCCCCCGCAAGACACAGGAGGTCGAATGACCAGCATCGATACCGCTCCTACCGCCGAGGAAGCGCTCGCCGCGTTCCACGCGCTGCGCGCCGAGATCGGCAAGGCGGTGGTGGGCAACGACAACGCGGTCATGTACCTGGTGCTCGCGCTGCTGTGCCGCGGCCACGTGCTGCTCGAGGGCGTGCCGGGAGTGGCGAAGACGCTGCTGGTGCGGGCACTGGCCACAGCGCTGGATCTGGACCACGCACGCGTGCAGTTCACCCCGGACCTGATGCCGGGCGACGTCACCGGTTCGCAGATCTACGACCCGCACTCGGCGGAGTTCACCTTCCGGCACGGCCCGGTGTTCACCAATCTGCTGCTCGCCGACGAGATCAACCGCACGCCGCCGAAAACCCAGTCCGCGCTGCTGGAGTCGATGGAGGAGCGGCAGGTCTCGGTGGACGGCAAGCCCCAGCCGCTGCCCGATCCGTTCGTCGTGGTCGCCACGCAGAATCCGATCGAGCAGGAGGGCACCTACCCGCTGCCGGAAGCGCAACTGGACCGGTTCCTGTTCAAGGTGGACATTCACCTGCCCGGCCGCGATGACGAATTCCGCATTCTGCAACGCCACGCCGCCGGGTTCGATCCGCGCGATCTGACCGCCGCGGGACTGCGTCCCGTGGCGGGTCCGGCGCACATCTCCGCCGCCCGCGCCGCGATCACGAAGATGACGATCAGCCCGGAGGTGCTCGCATACACCGTCGACGTGTGCCGGGCGACCCGCACCTCCCCCGCCGTGCAGCACGGTGCCTCCACCCGAGGCGCGACGGCGCTGATGGCGGCTTCCCGCGCGTTCGCCTGGCTCAACGGCCGCGGTTTCGTCACACCGGACGACGTGAAGGCCGTCGCGGTCGCCGTGCTGCGGCACCGCCTGCACCTGCGGCCGGAGGCCGAGCTGGACGGGGTGACCACCGAGGGCGTGATGTCGTCGCTGCTGCTGTCGGTTCCGGTTCCGGTGTAGCGCATGGTCGTCACCGGTCGGCTGGCCGCCGCGGCAGGAGTGTCGGCCCTGTTCGTCACCCTGGTGGTGCCGTCTCTGCTGGGGGTCGTGGTGCTGACCTGCGCGCTGGCCGCGGCCCTGCTCATCGATCTCGCCGCGGTGGGCCGAGCGCGGGATCTGGCGCTGTCCCGGCAAGCGCTGACCACCGTCCGGCTCGGGCGTTCCACCGAGGTGGAGCTCGTCGCGGTGAACACCGGGCCCCGGGTGCTGCGCGGCATGGTGTGGGACGACTGGCCCGACAGCGCACGCGCCGAAAACCGCGCGCACCCATTGGATCTCGTCCCTGGCACCTTGGTCCGGTTTCGCACCACGCTCACGCCGACCTACCGCGGCGATCGGGTGGCGGGACAGGTCACCGTGCGGTTGCTCGGTCCGCTCGGGTTGGCAGGCAGGCAGACCAGGCACGACGTCCCGGCCCGGATACGCGCGCTGCCCGCGTTCCGCGCCGAACGGCTGCTGCGGTCGAAAGTCAAACGGCTGCAACATCTGGAAGGCCGCAATGTGGCCAACCTGCGCGGGCAGGGCACCGAATTCGATTCCTTCCGCGAGTACGTCGCGGGCGACGATGTGCGCGCCATCGACTGGCGCGCCACCGCCCGCGCCACCGACGTCCTGGTCCGCACCTGGCGCCCGGAACGCAACCGGCACATGCTGATGCTGCTGGACACGGGTCGGATCAGCGCGGGCAGGGTCGGCGAGGGCACCCGCCTCGACGCGAGCATCGAGGCGGCCCTGCTGCTCGGCGGGCTGGCGGCCGCCGCGGGTGACTCGGTGGACCTGCTCGCCTTCGACCGCGAACCGCGCGCCGAAGTCCGCGGTGTCGGTGGAAAGGCGTTGCAGCTGAAGCTGATGCACGCGATGGCGGGAATCACTCCTGCCCTGGTCGACACCGACAGCTCCGGTCTGGTGCGGGCGGCCGTGCAGCGCGCCCGCCGACGGAGCCTGGTCGTCTGGTTCACCAGTCTCGACGGGGCGGCCGTCCAGGAGAACCTGCTGCCCGTACTGCCCGTCCTCACGCAGCGTCACCGGGTGCTCATCGTCTCGGTCACCGATCCCGACGTCGCCGCGGCCGCGGCCCGCCGCGACAACGTGGGTGATCTCTACACCGCGGCCGCCGCCGAATCGGTGCTCGCCGAACGCGCTCTGGTACAGGAATCTTTGCGCCGCACCGGGACAGCGGTCGTCGCCGCTTCCCCGGAACGGCTGCCCGAAGCGCTAGCGGACGAATACCTGGAACTCAAGCAGTCCGGCGCCCTCTGACGAGAGTGCGGGCAAACGGCATCCCGGTGCGAGGGCGAAGGAGGATCATGGGCCCATGCCGTCCGATCTCGCCGCCTTCGTCCGCGGACTGCCCAAAGCGGAGCTGCACCTGCATCTGGAGGGGACGCTGGAGCCGGAGCTGAAGTTCCGCCTGGCCCAGCGCAACGGCATCGAGCTGCCGGAGAAGTCCGTCGACGAAGTCAAGCAGACCTACCGTTTCCATGACCTGACCTCGTTCCTGCGGGTCTACTACCCGGCCATGCGGGTGCTGCAACAACCACAGGACTTCCACGACCTCGCCTTCGACTATCTGACCAGAGCGCACGCGCAGGGCGTCCGTCATGTCGAAATGTTCTTCGATCCGCAGGCGCACACCGGCCGCGGCGTGCCGTTGCCCGTCGTGATCAGCGGGTACCGCTCGGCGATCGCGCGGGCCCGGCGGATGCTCGGGATCTCGGCCGAGCTGATCCTGTGCTTCCTGCGCGACCATTCCGCGGAGTATGCGATGGCCACGCTGCTGGAAGCATTGCCGTACAAGAACTGGATCATCGGGGTCGGGTTGGACTCCGACGAGCGCGGTAATCCGCCGAGCAAGTTCGCCGCCGTCTTCCAACGCGCCCGCGCGGAGGGATTCCTGCTGACCATGCACTGCGACATCGACCAGCAGAATTCCATCGAACACATCCGCCAAGCACTGGAGGACATCGAAGTCGACCGCATCGACCACGGCACGAACATCGTCGAGGACGACCGTCTGATCGAGCTGGCCGAAAGCAAGGGCATCGCACTGACGTGCTGCCCGGTGTCGAACTCCTTCGTCACCGCGCAGATGAAGTCCGACGAGATCGTCGGCCTGCTCGAACGCGGCCTGACGGTGACCGTCAACAGCGACGACCCCGCGTATTTCGGCGCGTACGCCGCCGACAACTACCTGGCTCTCGCCGAACAGGCAGGCCTCGGGATCGATCAGCTGGCGGAACTGGCCAGGAACTCGTTCCGCGCATCCTGGATCACGCCCGCCCGCCAGGACCAGTTCCTGCGCGAGATAGACGCTTACGTCGCGGCCAACGTCTAACGGGGTGCCACTGGACGCCGTTCGTTCGCAACCCCGCGCTGGGCCGAGCGAAGGCCGAGGCAGCCGCACAAATGACGCTGCCGGACGAAGTCCGTCATCGAACCGCGCCGGGCCGAGCGAAGGCGAGGCAGCCGCCTATTGGGCCCGCACTGCCATCGGCCGCGGGAACACCGGAAACCTGGGCTGTGGCAGTACCCGGCGCTGTCGCTCGGCGATGACCGCGCCGAGGATCTGTAATGGGGGGTAGCCGAGGGGCGGTGCGACGCGGAGGCGTCCGCACACTTCGGTTACCAGCGCCGTGCCCAAATTGTGCTGGGCGGCGGGCGTGAGCGTCCGGAACCGGGTCAGATACTGACGTACGGCCAGCGCGAGATCCTCCGGCAGCCCGGACAGGTCGAGGTGCGCGCTCCAGCCCGTCAGCCAGGGCGGGGCGATGGCCAGCGCGGGCAGCGGCAGCGGCCGTTGTGTGTGCACGACCACGGTGCCCGCGAGCACGTCACCGACCCGCCGCGCGTGCGGCGAGCACATCGAGGTGAGAACCGCGATGGCGCCGAGTCCACCGAGCATCCAGAAGTCGACGATGGCGCCAGCGAGGCCGCGGGTGAGCGCGTGCCGGAAGTCGATCGGTCCGCCGTCCTGGCGCACGACCCGAAGCCCGAGCATGAGCTTGCCCAATGTCCGCCCGCGCCAGAGCGTCTCACAGGTCACCGGGTAGCCGACCAGGACAGCCACGACGGTGACCAGCACCACCGCGTCCAGCCACGCCGAATCCACCCCCGCGGGCAGCACCGTCCAGACGATCGCGAACAGGACGAATCCGAGCGTGCACTGCACCAGCACGTCGATCAGGAACGCGGTGGTCCTGGTGGGGATCCGGGCGATCGGCAGCTCCAGGGCCACCGCTTCGCCGGTCGTGAATTCAGCCATGTCGATAGCATTCTTGCGAGCGGCGGGAGTGGGAGGCAACCGAATGGACGTGGACGCATACAGCCTGGCCCACCGCAGGGAGTGGGAGCGGCTCGACTATCTGTCCACCCGGGGCAAGCTGACCGGTGCCGAGGCGGACGAATTGGTCATGCTCTACCGCCGGACGTCGCAGCAGTTGGCGCGGTTGCAGTCGCACAGTCCCGACCCCGAGTTGATCGCCGGGCTCAGCGCGCTGCTGGCCCGGGCCCGTGGCCGGGTGCTGGGGACGCGCACCGACACCTGGCGGGAGGTCGGCCGGTTCTTCAGCCACCGTTTCCCCGCGGCGCTCTACCGGTCCTGGCCGTGGTGGGTCGGCGTGGCCGGGGTGTTCCTGCTCGTCTCGGCGGGGTTGGCCGTCTGGGTGGACCGGTTCGATTCGGCGCGAAAGGTTCTCGGCATCCCGGGAGACAGCGGTGATCTCACCGCGCCCGGCGGCGCGTTCGAGACGTACTACTCGGAACATCCGCAGGGTGCGTTCGCCGCGCAGGTGTGGACTAACAACGCGTGGGTGGCGGCCATGGCGTTGTTCACCGGCGTGTTGATCCTGCCTGCCGGGTACCTGCTGTTCATGAACGCGCTCAATCTGGGCGTCACCGCGGGCCTGATGGCCGATGCCGGGCGGCTGGATTCGTTCTTCGGCTTCATCCTCCCGCACGGCACCCTGGAGCTGACGGCTGTGTTCGTCGCGGGCGGCGTGGGGCTGAAACTCGGTTGGACGCTGATCGATCCGGGTCGGCTCAGCCGGTTGGAGGCGGTGGCCAGGCAAGGCCGGGCGACCGCGGCGGTGGCGCTCGGACTGGTCGGGGTGTTGCTGGTATGTGGCTTCATCGAGGGTTTCGTGACGCCGAGCCCGCTGCCCGCGCCGGTCCGCATCGCGATCGGGTTCACCGCCGAGGCGGTCTTCCTGCTCTATGTCTTCGTGGTCGGGCGTCGGGCGGTACTGGAGCAGGCGGGCGAGGCCACCGAGCCGTCCAGGAATCAACTCGCGACTGTGAGCGAGACAACAATCAGCACACACTGAGCGAGCGCGGTTCGGGCAACCGGCAGCTAAGCCGCGTCACGGAGTGGTTTCGAGTCCCCCATTTGAGTTCCGCTGGCCGCAGCGAGTCTCGCTCGAGCTGCGGCCAGCGTTGCCGTTAACTCTACACAACCGTTATCCCTACGCAACCGTCCCCGCCGTGGTCAAGCGTATAAAGCAGCACGCCAGCAAACCCTTGCGGCACCCTCCTTCCACCCCTCGCCAGCAAACCGATCCGGGTGTCCATGTCCCCTGTTTCAGCGCGCCTACGGCACCCTGGTAAAAACTCTTCGACCGCGACTCCGAATCGCCGCCCAAAGGCGTCGCGGATATCCCAGGGACGTTAGCTATGCCACGACATAGAGCGCTCCATGGTTTGCTGGCATGCGCTCTCACCTGCACGTTCACTCCTCGGAAATGACGATTGCTGGCCGCCGACGAATAGAAAGCGACCAAAAGTTTGTTTACGTGGTAATAAACCGACGAGTACACAGCTCGGATACACGAAGACCGGTCAGTTCCCCGACAGGCTCGGTATTAACCGGCTCCGACATCGGGCCACGCCGCAGTGTCCGGTCGCCACCAGTCAGCACCTCGATCGCAACCATAAAGAGGTATGTGATCTTCGCCTCACTACCCCTTCGAGCAGCCGCAACCTCGCGAAATGGACGCCGTGACAGCGCAGTTCGAGAGATCCAAGTCACAGTCCCCGACCGCTGGATCACGGCTTCCGCGGTCCTCCGGTCAGTGGGACAACCCGCGTTAGGCCCCGGGGCGATGCCCGCATCAGACCCCGCACCATCCGTAGACCGCTGCACGCCGCCTCCTACGCCGTGGCCCGGCTCAGCCGACGCGCATGATTCCGGTAACCGTTCCTTGGAGCAGCCGCCTGTCGTGGCTGATCAGTGGTGCGGTCTGGAGCGGATCGTGGACGATGGCGCCGGGAAGCGAGTGCGAAGCGGTGACCGCACCGGTATCCGGATCCACGACCGTGAACGCGTACCCGTCAATGGCTGTCGCGTGGTCGCGGCCGACGCGAGCGATGGTGTACAGCGCGCCGTCGGCGGTGGACAGCCGCGGTACGGCCGCACTGCGAACCGTGTTCTCCCACATCGTATGACATCCGTGGTCCGCCACGTCGATCCGCGTCATGCCGCCCGTGAACGGCGCGCTCGGCGGCACTGCCGGGCCCGCGCCCTCCGGCAGCGCCGGATACGGGTAACCGTAGGTACTCGCGACGACCACCGAGCGACCGATCCCGATCGGCGAATTCTCGCTGCCCGCACCGCCTTCGATGAGGACCGGAACCCTGCACACCAATTGCCCGGTACCCGAATGGAATACCAGCGCGTGCACCTGCTCGTCGGCGTTGTCGACGATGGTCAGATAGTCGGCGCCGGTGTCCGGCCCGAAGTATGTGGGTGTCGATCCGGTGCCCCAGCTGAGCTGCCCCGGCTTACGCGCGGATCCACGGTCGTAGGCCGCTCGCCATACGATCTGCGGACCGCCGAACGCGTCGGCACGCAGTTCGTACAGCGCGTGCGTCGTCGCCACGGCGACCAGCCCGCTCGGTGCCGCCGAAATACTGTTCGCCACTTGCTCGCCGACGGGCAGCGTCAATGCCGCGACCCGCCCGGTCGCGGCGACGGACCCGACCACGCCCTGGCCGGTCGCGAACCAGACGTTGCCCGACCAGTCCGGGACCAGACCGGTCACGTTGTCCCCGGACGGGATCACCGGCCCCAGGTCAGCGGATTCCTCGCTGACCAGCCGCCACGTGCCCGTCACGTCACGCTCGTGCCGCACCCGGAGCAATCGGTTCGCCCCGTCCACGACCACCAGCCGGTCGTCGTTGTCCAAGTAGGCGTAAACCCCACCGAGCAGGCTGCCTTTGGTCAACGCCAACGCGGCGAGCGAGGCCGACATAGGCCCAGGCGCCGAAGGATCGAGTAGATACACCGTCGGCGTCTGTCCCGCGATCGCGGTACACAGCGCGACCACAAGGTTGTCCGATCCTTCCAGCAACGTCGGGCACGCGGCGGCCAGCGGAAAGGCCGCGACCGCCCTGGCGCTGCCGCCCGGCCCGGCAAGGGGGGTCGCGTCCGAAGAACCCGCGTCGCCGTGCATGGTCGCGGTACCGGCCGGTCCGAGGAAGGGATTGGGTGGCGCGAGCGGTCCCCAGTGCCCCGCCGCCGCGGCGGGCTCGGTCGGCAACAGCGCGAGTGCGCAGGCAGCGAGGATGATCAGTAGGCGGCGCATCACGGTCGTCCTTCGCTAGGCAACGCGGCATCCGAACGGACGCACGGGCGAACAGTATTCGGCTTCCGCTGCTCCGACCGGCGAGACCGGACCGATACGATGACGCCATGAACAGTGTCCGGGCTCGCCTGCTGTCCACCGTCGCGAGTCAACTGGGCAACCCGCACGGCATGCTCGGCAAGGGCGTCGCTTTTCTGCTCAACCGCGGCAACAAGAGCGCCATCGCAGGCGCGGTCGAGGCCGCCGCCGTCGCGCCCGGCGGAATCGCCGCCGACGTCGGATTCGGTGGCGGAGCAGGACTTTCGCTGCTGCTCGAGCGGGTCGGCGCCAGTGGCGTCGTGCACGGCGTCGAGATCTCCGCCGACATGCTGGCGCGCGCCCGCTCCGGTCACGCCGACGATATCGACTCCGGCCGATTGCGCCTCGCCGAGGGCTCGCTCACCGCGCTGCCGCTCGCCGACGACAGCTTGGACGCCGCGATCACGGTCAATACCGTCTACTTCGTCCCGGATCTGGCCGCTGCCTGCGCGGAACTCACCCGGGTGGTCCGACCGGGCGGTCGCCTGGTGATCGGCGTCGGCGACCCGGACGCGATGGCGAAGCTGCCGTTCACGTCCTACGGCTTCACCCTGCGCCCGGTACCGGATGTGATCGCCGCGCTGAAGCAGGCGGGTTGCACCGTCGAGCATCAGCGGCTGCCGACCCGGCCGATTCCACACCACCTTGTGATCGCGACACCCCGATAACTACATCAGCGCGCCGCCGTCGACCCGGATCTCGGTTCCCGTTATGTAGCGCCCGTCGTCCGAGGCGACCATGGCGACCACGCCGGCGATGTCCTCCGGATTGCCGAGGGCTCCTCCGTTCAGCCATCCCGTCATCCGGGAGAAGAGCTGCGGGTCGAATCCCTCGGGCTGGTCGAGGATGGACTTCGTCGTGATTCCGCTGGTGATACCGGCCGGAACGATGTTCACCGCCCGCAGCCCCTGTTTGGCGTACTCCAGGGCGATGGCGTGGGTGAAGGAGTTCACGCCGCCCTTGGACGCCGCGTAGGACGCGAGGTAGGGAGCCGCGCTGAAGGCCGCGGTCGAGGAGATGTTGACCACTACGCCGTGTCCGGTGTCCAGCAGCGCGGGCAACGCGGCCTGGGTCATCAGGAAGGTTCCGGTGAGATTCACCGTGATGACCTGGTTCCACACCTCGAGCGGCATCTCATGGGTGCGGGCGGGCCGCAGGATGCCCGCCGCGTTCACCAGCACGTCCAGGCCGCCGAGGAACTCGAGGGCCTGTTCGGTGGCAGCGCGCACGGACTCGGGATCGGCGATGTTCACCTCGACCGTTCGCAAGCGCGCGGCGCCGTCACCCGCCTTCTCCGCGGTGGCCGTCAGGCCGGTCGCGTCGATGTCGGCGGCTACCAGCTGGGCGCCCTCGTCGAGCAGCCGCAGGGCGATGCCCTGGCCGATGCCGGATCCCGCTCCCGTCACCATCACGCGGCGACCGTCAAATCTGCGCATGCCAAAAATTAGAACACGTTCTCATTGATCGTCAAGGTACTTCCACCGCATCGTCGACGCGCACGCCCGCACCGGCGGCATCCGCCGCATGGCGGGACCCGGGGTCGATACCGAAAGCCAGACGCTCAGCGCTGTCCTTGTGCGATCCGCAGGATCATGGCCGCCGCCGCCGCGCCGTAAGCGTGACTGGCCGCCGTCGGGCGGGCGGTGGGGTAATTCGAGCGATGCGTGACGAGGACGCCGTTCGGCAGGGTGACGGTGGTGTCCGGCACCGTGGCGACACAGTTGCCGCCCGCCTTGGCGACGAGATCCACGATCACCGTGCCCGGAGCGAGTAGGTCCAAGGACGCTTGCCGGAGCAGGCGCGGCGCGGGGGATCCGCGATGCACGGCGGTGCAGATGATGAGGTCGGGCGGTGTCATGGCGAGCAGGTCGAGCAGCGCCGCGTTGTCGTCCTGGTTCGGCACGAAGCGCCCGGCTCCCGCACCCAGAGCGGCGGTCTCCTGTTCGAGTCGGTTGCCGACAGCGCTCGGCTTCTCGTCGCCGAACGTGCGCGCCGCGGCGATCGCGGCGAGTCCGGCCATCCCGCAACCCAGCACGAGGGGGCGGACCGGACGCGACCGCAGCTGTGGAGAAAGCAGCTGTCTGCCTTCGGCGTAGCCCACCGCGCCCGCGATCCGGCTCATGGTGGACAGCGCATCGATCTCGGTCGTCGTGTCGTCGCGCGGCACCAGGTCGAACGCGACCGATTCGACGCCGCGCCCGCGCAACCGGTCGATTTCGTCGCGGCGGTAGTGCGGATCTTGGAAACCGACCAGGGTCGTCCCGGCCCGCAACGGCATCGATGCCAGCTCGAAGGCCGGCGGCTTCACCCAGGCCACGATGCCTGCGCGCTCGAATACGGTCGCGCGATCCGCGACGACGAGCGCCCCGGACGCACGATAGGCGGAGTCGGCGAAACCGGCGCCGCTCCCCGCGCCCTTCTCCACGACAACCTGGAGTCCCGCCGTCGAAAGCTCCCGCACATCTTGCGGAGTGAGCGCGACGCGGGATTCCCGGGGAGCCGTCTCGCGAAGTACCCCCACGATCACCGTGGGGTCCTCGCTTCCGCCACGAGGGCAGTGAGACCACGAGCGGCGAGCGCATCGCGATAGGTCTGTCCATCGATGATGTCGCGGAGCAATTGCTCGAGGCGGTCGAAAAGTTCGTCGATCAATGCGGGTGACTCCTGCCGTGGCGCTTTACGGGGCGCAAGGACATTCAGGCGCACACCGGGTCGCAGCGAGCCGGTCCGGTCCAGCGCCACGCTGTCGACCCCCGCGACCGCGAGCAGCATGTCCTCCACCTGCGCGCTGGTCTGCATGCCAGCCGCGTCGAGCAGCGCCCGATCGAACACGAGCGAAAGGAACATGCCTTCCTGGCTGCCCAGTGGTCGCAGCAGGTCGGCGCCGAGCCGAGCGTTGATCGCGGTGACGCGCCCGGCGGCCTTCTCGATTTGCGAGCGCATGAGCGCGTGGTTGCGGTCGAAGTAATCCTCGGAGGTGTGCTCGAGGATCGCGCGGACCAGGTGGGTGGTCTCGCGCTGGAAGGAGATGGTGAGCCGTTCCCTGATCCGCTCCAGCCACGCGGTGTCGCCGGTGCACGCCGCACCCAGCTTGCACGGACCGAAGGCGTTGTAGCCCTTGGAGTTTCCCGTGATGGTCAGGACGACGTCGTACAGCCGCCGAATGCCCTGGTCGGTCTCGACGTGTAACGCCGCGAGCGGGATGTGCGAGGCCACCAGCCGGTCGAAGGCCATATCGCAGATGACCGGAACACCGCAGTCGAGCAGGACCCGCCCGATCTCCGCCAGTTCGGCCGCGGTGTAGTCGGCGACCACGGGGTTACCCGGCAAGGTGAGCAGGACGCCGCACAGCTCGCCGGTCGCGCGCAGTTCGTCCAGGCAGCGGGCGAGCCGCAGCGGGTCGATCTTGAACTCGTCGTCCGGGGAAACCGGGCAGGACACGATCCGCAGCCCGAATTTCTCGACGTGAATGCTGGAGCTCTTGTAGAAGCCCTCCGGACACACGATGACGCCGCCCGGCTCGGCCAGCGTGGCGATCGCTTCCTCGAGCAGCATCGTGCTCGAGTACGGACACACGATCACCTCCTCCGCGCGTACCCGCACACCGGGGACGCCGTCCACCGGATGCGACAGCCGCGCGAAGAGCCTGCGCGCGGCCGACTCGCGCAGGCTCAGTGGCTGCCGCTTGTCATACAACCGTCCGTCGAGATAGTCCGCGGGCGGAGCGACATGCAGCAGCTCCCGCCACGCGCGGTCCAGCGCGGCGATGGCCCGCGCGTCCGGCGCACGGCCGGTTTCGCCGTGGTAGGCGTCGATGATCCCCGAGTAGCGGCGGCCGCCGGTCCCCGCGAACCACGCATCCGGCGGCAACTGCCCGCGCACTTCCCGTTTCCTGGCCTCGGAGCGGTTGGTCAGGGTCGCGAGATCGGCGAGCGGATCGGTGAGCACCGGGCTCCGCGTCACGGCACCTCGCCTTCTACCGAAGATTCTCCTGGTGCGGGCATCGTGTTCCACCTCTCCTGAAGCGCGGCGCGGAACAGGCTGCGGCAATTGCCCTCGGTCAGACGCTCGAACTCCGCCAATGGCGGCTCCGCGACGATCTGGTCGACCACGATGGCCGACCCGGCGCGCCTGAGATCGTAGAGTTTCTCGAAGCGCCGCACGGCGAACGCGACGTCGTGTTTGAGCACGGAAAAGCGGGTCGCGACCCGCGCCTGGCGGGAATAGTCGTATTCGCCCACCGCCACATAGCGGTCGTCGACCACGAGCATGCTTTGCGCGTTGCGCGCGTAATCCCGCTTGACCAGCACGCTCTCCACCCCGGAGCGAGCCTGCTTCCACAGCTTGTCCTCGTAGGGCCAGACGTCGGAAATGGTGTCCAGCACGTACATTCGCCGCACGTCGATCTTCGGCGGGTGGGTCTTGTCGGCCAGGCGCAGGATCGCCGCGTGGTAGTCGTCGCCGACGTCGCCGCCGATCGTGCCCAGATCCGCCGTGTGGATGGCGCGGACCGACGCGGTGGCCTGCTCCAGGATCGTCAGCCAGTCGCTGACGGTGTTCCACTCCCAGACCGTGGCGCTGCGCGAGGGGATCTGCGCGAGGATCTCCTCTGCGCGTTCCAATTGCCGGTCGGCGATCAGGCGCAGCGGCTCGATCTCCTCCCGAGCGCCGGAGGCGTCGATCAGACTCTGTGCGATACCCAGTGCGCGCTCGACCAACTCGGGGTCCTTGCCGAGCAGGACGTTGAACCGCATGCGCAGGTCGTAGTATGCGCTGCTGGTGGGATCGGTGGCGGGAGCGGCGCTGCCGTCGGTCGGCAATTCCGCCCCGAGAGCAAGACTCAAACGTTCGCGCAGCGCGAGCGGCGGAATCCGGGTGCCGTTCTCGATCTGCTGGATGAGACTGCGCGAGCAACCCGCCCTCGTCGCGAGTGCCGCCTGGGTGTATCCGCGTTCTAGTCGAAGCCTGCGGACCAGGTTGCCGACTTGCTCGTCCGAGCCCGAGTCAGCCATCCCTTGCCTCCCATCCCGAGTCTTGCATACCCATGCTCACAGAGTGTCACGGTGCGACATTCTAATCATGATGTGGCAAGGGGCATCGGATGAATCGCGACCGGCGCCGTATCGTTGCCGACGAGATGCTCGATCGCACTGCGACTTCCCCACAACCGTGCGACGCAGCGTTGCCGCATCGGCACAGAAATACGCTTCGCAGTACTCCGTCCGCGCTCGAGAAGGGCGGTATCGGGCTGAATCTGACACATTTGATCAAATGTCATGCAATTTCAAGCTTGTTTGCTTATTCAATATCATCACGATGCGCTAAAGCTTAGTTGACATCCTCACGTGGCGTTCCTTAGCCTTATCCTCGAAGCCACCGCAAATCGACGTCTGCACAACGGTTATCGCGTGCCGAGTCCCGGTGGCCCGATAACTCGAGGAGGTGCCCGACACGGATACCTCGATATGGCGCGGCCCAGCCAGTGCAAGCAACAACTGTGGCATCGCCCGCCCGGCTGGCCTTCCCGGCAACGCGCCGATCTTCTGAACCCACTCGGACACAAAGCAATCAGGCACGGACGGATCCACCGCGTTCGGGCCGTGACCGAGCACGGTCACCGCGTCCTCAGCCCCACCGCGGTTCCGCGTCATCCCGAGCACAGTGAATGAGAGCGGAGCATGGCACTCGATATCACCGATTCCATCATCACCAGCGACATCACCCCGGAAAACGCACGGCTGCTGCCCATTCCCCCCGGCGAAGCCTGGGAGCTCAGCTGGTTGCCCACCGTCGCCCTGACCCGTGAACAAGCCGTGAACGGGATGGCGCTCGACGAGCTGCTCAGTGACCCCGGCACCGCCGACAACGACCTCGCGCTCGAAGTGGCCGCCCTCCGCGCCGCCGAGCTCGGCATCAGCCTGCGCGACGTGCTGCTGCGGCTGTACCTCCGCATCGCGGAACGCGATCAGGACAGCGCCCGCCAGCCGCACACCCCCATACCGGCGGCCTGAGACCGGGCCGGGGAACGGAGCGGCCGTCGCCGGATCGCGACATCGCCGCTTGCACCGTTCGACGCGCGAACGACCTGCTACTTGCGTGCGGCATGCGGGGAGCGAACGATTGATTGTGCGTCGGCCGCGGTCGCGGGCCGTGCGGCGTCACGCCTTCGGTGGACCACGACGCGCCGGCCCCGCGACACCGCGGAGATCACTCCGCATGAGGAGGATCGATGTTCATCCAAGTCATTCAAGGCAAAGCCGCGGACCCCGCTCGCCTGCGTCAGCGCATGGACAAGTGGACCGAGGAACTACAACCCGGAGCCGTCGGCTACCTCGGCATGACCAGCGGACTGTGCGACGACGGAACGTTCGTCGCGCTGGTCCGATTCGAATCCGAGGAAGCGGCGCGCCGCAACAGCGAACGGCCCGAACAAGGCGCCTGGTGGGCCGAGACCCAGAAATGTTTCGACGGACCGGTGACCTTCCTGGACTGCTCCAACGTGACCCAGTGGATGGGTGGCGGCTCCGACCGAGCCGGATTCGTGCAGGTCATGGAGGGCCACACCCCCGACGCGGGTCGACTGCGCGAACTGCTCGAGCAGACCGGCGACCGTGTGCACGAATTGCGCCCGGAGATCATCGGCGGCACCCTCGGGACCTGCGGCACCGACGGGTTCGTCGAGGCGGTGTACTTCACCTCCGAAGCCGAAGCCCGCGAGCACGAGAAGATGCAGATTCCCGACGATCTGAGGTCGCTGTTCGAAGAGGAACGCAGCCTCATGGGTGACGTGACCTACCTGGATCTGCACGAGCCGAAGTTGGTGTCGGCGCAGAAGTAGGCCCGCGGGCGCCGAGCGAGGCGAACCAGCCATTCTCGCCCTGTTCCCAGTGGCGGGAGGCCTTATGCCGTGCCACCGGCGATCTGGTTGAACAGAACGTCTCCCCCTCTGCCCGCCGCCGAGGGGCGGAGCCTTCGCGGAAACGGGCCACACCCCGGCGCCAGCGCCTGATCCAACATCGCCGGTTGGCCGGCGGGCCGCCGGACGACCGGGCGGTGGAACTCGCCCACTACGTCAACAGCGCGCTCCGCAGCCTACAGTCGGCGAGCGGCTTCCGGCCTACTGTCGTTCTGCTACTGGTGGGAGGCGGGGCGGTGGTATCGCGGGCAGTCGCCTTCCGCACATGACTGCGCTGCGGCGGTGCCCGGCGTGTGGACCCGCGACACCGCGATGAAGATCGTGGCCGACGTGGTCGCCGGCCGCCAGGGCGAGGACGCGATCGCCGAAGGTCCGCACATCACGCAGTGATGGCGCGCAGGACGAACGTCTCCAGTTCGTCCGCTGCCGCCGCCAGATCGAAATCGGGCTCGGCGAGCCATTGACCGACGAGACCGTCGATCGCCCCTCCGATCACAACAGCGGTGGTCTTGACGTCGAAGTCGCGCAGCTGACCGGCTGCCTGCCCCGCGGCCAGCAGCTCTGCCAACGCTCGCCACCGAGCCGAGTCCGCCCGGACGGTCTGGTGCCCGGCCAGCTCCGCGATGGCGAGGGCGTCGGTGATCGCACGCACATGGGCTGGATTGGCGGTCAAATGGCCGATCATGGCCCGGATGTAGGCGCGGACCGCGTCGGCCGGCGTGTCCGCCGCGTCGACGGCGCTCTCCACCTGCTCGACCAAGCCTCCGATGACCCGGTCCAGCACCTCGTCGAGAAGCTCGTCCTTGTTCTTGAAGTGGTACAGCACCGCGGCCTTCGAGACGCCCGCCTTCTCGGCGATCCGCGACAGCGAGGTACGAGCATGCCCGACTTCGGCGATCAGCTCGATCGCGCTGTCGATGATCTGCCCCCGGCGGGCGCCTTGGACGGACGCCTCCGCAGTGCCCTTCAAGCCTTTCTCCATCACTTCGTCCTACCGTTCCGCACCACGATCGTCAGGACAGCGGAATGGCCACCGCCGGAGAATAGATCGAGTCCAGATCACGGGAGAATCCGAGCACGGCGTCGCCGCCCTGCCTACCCACTGTCACCGGACTCCCGTCGGCCAGCAATGTGCCCGCCGAACCCGGCAGCGCGAGTCCCTTCACGACGACCTCCCGTCCCCGGGGGTATCCGATGACCACCACGTTGACGGCACCGCCGCCGCTCGTGGTCCGGACCGGCAGCCCGTCGACCGTCTCGCCCTGTGGTTCGTCGTACGGGTGGGTGCCGTAGATCGCCGAACCGTTGACACGAAGCCAGTCACCGAAGGCGGTGAGTCGGCTGAGCTGCGCCGCTGGGATGACGCCCGCCCCGCCGCTCGGGCCGACATTGAGCAGGAGGTTGCCGTTCTTGGCGACGGTGTCGGCGAAAGCCGGGAAGAGCTCCTGCTCGAAGGACGCGTGATCCACCTCGGTCTCGTTCCGGTTGAAACCGAACGAATTGCCGATACCTCGGGTCGCCTCCCACTTCCTCGTCTGCGTCGTGTCGAAGCGGGCGTACTCGCGGGTGGTGAAGTCGGAATGCGGCAGGACCGGCGGCGGCGCGCTGTGCAAGAAATCCTGCTTCGCCTTGATCAGCTGTTTCATCAGCAGGTCGAAACCGGCACGGGCGAGCTTGGAGCGCATCACCTTCCTGCCCCACGTGGCCGTCTGCCAGCGGTCGTTGACGACACCGTCCGGCACGGTGTTGTAGTAGTCGGCGAACAACGAGAACAACTGCTTCTGCCCGGTCGGCCAAGAAATGTCGTTCCACAAGATGTCCGGCTGGTAACGGGTGATGAGCTCCCGTACCTGCGCGTCGGCATATCGGGGATAGCCGCTGGCGTGTGGCGTGTAGATGTAGTCCCCGAGGGTCTTCACCACTTTCGTTTGGAAGGTCCAGTCGATCCCTCCCGAGTAGTAGACACCGAACCGCATCCCACGCTTGCGGACCGCCGCAGCGAGTTCACCGACCAGGTCGCGCTCGGTGAACCAGTCGGAGCGATGCGGATTGCGTACCTTTGTCGGCCACAGCGCGAACCCGTCATGGTGCTTGGTAACCATCACGATGTACCGCGCACCGGCCCGGTGGAACGTCTCGGCCCACTCCTCCGCGCTCCACTGCTTCAGCCCTTCCTCGAACAGGGCCTTGAATCCCTCGTACGGCAAGTCTCCGAAATGCCGCCTGTGATAGTCCGCTGTCGGTCCCCCGGGGTCCCTCATCATGTTCATGTACTGCTCGGCATACGGATTCCTGGTCATCGCATGGCCATAGTCGTCGCGGAGCGCGTCGGCATAGCTGCCTCTCGGCGCGAATCCCGGCACCGAGAAAAGCCCCCAATGAACGAATATCCCGAACTTGGCGTCCCCGAACCAGGTCGGCGCCGAGCGGGCGGCCAGTGATTCCAGCGAAGCCTCGTACCGTCCGTCCCCGACCCACTCCATGGTGTCCTCTCGTCGCGCTCCGATGCCGACGAGATTATCTGACCGATCGGTCAGCCGCACGGCCTAGGTGTGTCCAGCGATGACGAACACGACCGCAACCGCCGCCTCGAGAACCCACTTCGGTTCCCATGTCACGGAAATGCCGACAACGCGCGCTGACGACACCGGACAGATAACGACTCGCCGCCGAAACCAGGGATAGAAGAGATGTGTGCCGCCGTTCGACACAAAACGCCACCTGACTCAGAGGCGGAAGTCCCCCCATGAGACTCCGCCCACATCATTCAGCCCAACGCAACCGTCCCCACCCCAAACGCAACCGTCCCCACCCCAAACGCAACCGTCCCCACCCAACGCAACCCGCAACGAAGGGGGGTCCGGGGGGCGAAGCCCCTCCGGGCGGGGCGTGGGGGTTGCACCCCCACAAAACACGACGAAACGAGAAAGGCCCATGCTCTCCATGAGCATGGGCCTCCCACGAGTGAAGTGGGCGAAGGGGGACTTGAACCCCCACGTCCCGAAGGACACTGGCACCTGAAGCCAGCGCGTCTGCCATTCCGCCACTCGCCCGAGCGACTGGGAGACAGTATCACGCTCCGGCGCCGGATACGAAATCGCCATTTCAGAGGCCTGACAGGGGCTCTGGACGGGCCTGGGAACCCAGGGCGGTCGCCAAGAGTTACAGGTGTGGACGATCGTGGATATCATGCAATGAACGTGGTCGATAAGCGACACGCCATACACGCGTGTCGTTGTTACGAATCAGGAAAGAGACGCTCACCGAAGGGAGGCCGAGATGGGCATCGTTTCGCGGTTCGAGCGTCGCCTGCAAGGCGCCGTCGGTGATGTCTTCGCCAGAGTGTTCGGCGGCAGTGTCGTGCCCCAGGAGGTGGAGGCGGCGCTGCAACGCGAGGCCGCCGACCATGTCCAGGATCTCGGCGGCGGGCATCTGCTGGCGCCCAACAGCTATGTGATCACGATCAACTCCTCGGATCATCAACAACTGGACGCCGACCACGACCTCACCACACGCGCGTTCGCCAAACATCTACAGGACTACATCCGCGAGCAAGGCTGGCAGACCTACGGCGAAGTACACGTGGCGTTCGAGGCATCACCTACGCTGCACACCGGACAGTTCAGGGCAAGTGGCCGCGTCGATCCCGATGTCGGCCGCAGAGCCAGCGCGGCTCGCCGCCCCGAATCACCGCCACAACGACCTGCAAACCCGCAACCAGGAGCTGGCCCCATGACGCAGAACTCAGGCTACGACCCGAGCCGTGAGCCCGCGGAGTCCGATCCACGCAACCGCGGGTACGCTCCACCGCCTGCTGGTCGCGGCGGTCCGCAGAACGGCGCGTACCGCGATGACTACGGCCGCGGTGGCGCGTACGGGGCGGATTACCAGGCCCCGGACGCGCAGCAGGGTTACAGCGACTACCAGAACGGCTACGACTACCAGCAAGGCGGCCAGGGTTACGGCCAGCAGGGCTACGCCGACTCCGGCTACGGCCAGCAAGGCTATGGCGACCGCGGTTACGGCCAGCAGGGCTACGCCGACTCGGGCTACGGCCAGCAGGGGTATGGGGAATCCGGCTACGGCCAGCAAGGCTATGGCGAATCCGGCTACGGCCAACAGGGCTACGCGGACCCGGGCTACGGCCAACAGGGCTACGCCGAATCCGGCTACGGCCAGCAAAGCCCGGGCTACGGCCAGCCCGGATACGGTCAGCCGGGCTACAACGACCCCGCCTACGGCGATCAGAACTACCCTGACCAGGGCGGCTACGGCCAGGATGACCAGGGCGGCTACGGCCAGGCCTACTCGCAGCAGCCAGGGTATGGCGCGCCGCAGGGCTACGGCGGCGGCCAGGGCTACGGCGCAGCGCCGCAGGCCGCTTCCGGCTACTCGGCCACCCTGCAACTGGACGACGGCAGCGGCCGGACTTACCAGCTGCGGGAAGGCAGCAACATCATCGGCCGCGGCCAGGACGCGCACTTCCGCCTGCCCGACACGGGCGTCTCGCGCAGGCACATCGAGGTGCGCTGGGACGGCCAGACCGCGATGTTGTCCGATCTCGGTTCCACCAACGGCACCTTGGTCAACGGTTCTCCCGTGCAGGATTGGCAGCTCGCCGACGGCGATGTCATCCGTGCCGGGCACTCCGAGATCCTGATCCGCATCGTCTGATCCCGTAAGCTCGCGGTGCAGGTCACGAGATGGCTCTCGAGGGATTCGTCGGTCGTATCGTGATCGAAATCGACCGACGGCCCTATGATGCTGCCAACACACGCGCGGCGCCGATACCGGGGCCGGCAAGACCAGCAGGCTGGTGGGGGTGGTCGAACCGCACCTACGGCACCGACGTACACGGTCGAACAGGAGGTGGAGCGCCGTGCAGGGACTGATCCTGCAACTGACCCGTGCGGGGTTCCTTCTGCTGTTGTGGTTGTTCGTGTGGGCTGTGCTGCGCACGTTGCGCAGCGACATCTACGCGGCATCCGGCATTCGGATCCAGCCCAGGGGCGCACGTGGCTCCGCGGTGCTGCCGTCTTTCAGCCGGGGCCAGAAGGGCGCCAAATTTCTTGTGGTGACGCAGGGTTCACTCGCCGGCACCCGCATCTCGCTCGGCACCCAACCGGTGCTGATCGGACGTGCGGACGATTCCACGCTGGTACTCACCGATGACTACGCCTCGACCAGACATGCGCGACTGTCTCCGCGTGGTGACGACTGGTACGTGGAAGACCTCGGCTCGACGAACGGCACGTACCTCGATCGCGCGAAAGTCACCACCGCCGTCCGAGTTCCGCTCGGCACTCCGGTCCGGGTCGGCAAAACAGTGATCGAGCTGCGATCGTGACACTTGTTCTCCGCTACGCAGCGCGCAGCGACCGCGGTCTCGTCCGAGGCAACAACGAAGACTCCGTGTACGCGGGCGCACGACTGCTCGCACTCGCCGACGGCATGGGCGGCCATGCCGCGGGAGAAGTCGCCTCCCAGTTGATGATCGCGGCGCTGGCCCACCTCGACGACGACGAACCGGGCGACGATCTGCTCGGCAAGCTCGACGCGGCGACCCGCGAGGGCAATGCCGCCATCGCCGATCAGGTCGAGGAAGAGCCCGAGCTCGACGGCATGGGCACCACGCTCACCGCGATCCTGTTCGCGGGCAAGAAACTGGGCCTCGTGCACATCGGTGACTCGCGCGCGTATCTGCTGCGCGGCGGCGAGCTCACCCAGATCACCCGGGACGACACGTTCGTCCAGTCGCTGGTGGACGAGGGCAGGATCACCCCCGAGCAGGCGCACACGCATCCGCAGCGGTCGCTGATCATGCGCGCGCTCACCGGAAACGAGATCGAGCCCACGCTGATCATGCGTGAGTCGCGCGCCGGGGACCGGTACCTGCTGTGTTCCGACGGGCTGTCGGACGTGGTCAGCGACGAGACCATCGCGAACACGATGCGCGAGGGCACCACCGACGAATGCGCCGATCGGCTCATCGAGCTCGCGCTGCGCAGCGGCGGTCCCGACAATGTGACCGTCGTCGTGGCCGACGTCATCGATCTGGACTACGGCCAGAGCCACCCGATCGTGGCGGGCGCCGCGTCCGGCGTCGACGACGACACGCCTCCCCCGAACACGGCCGCGGGCCGTGCCTCCGCACTGCGTCCGCCGCGTGCGGCGCCGCGCCGGGCCGCCACAGCACCGGAGCCCCCCGCAAAGAAGTCGCATCGGCTGCGGTGGATCGTGCTGGCGGTGGCGCTGGTCGTCGCCGTCTGCGTCGGGCTCCTGGTCGGCTACAAGATGATCCGCAGCAACTACTACGTCGGCGCCGACGACGGTTCGGTGGTTATCCTGCGCGGGCTGCCCGGATCGATCCTCGGCTACTCCATCCACGACGTGAACCTGGTCGGCTGTGTCACCCGCAACGGGGAACTCACCCTGACCGAGCCGGGTGCGGACGTGCCGTCTTCGTGCAAGCCGCTGAAGGTCAGCGATCTGAAGCAGACCGGCCGCGATCAGGTGGACAAGGGGCTGCCGCCCGGTTCGCTGGACAAGGCCAGGGACTCGATGACCTATCTCGCCCAGCGCGAACTGCTGCCGCCGTGTCCGGTCAAGGAATCGGCGCCGCAACCAGGTGTGGTCCCGACCACCGAGCCCGCGCCCAACGGCGCTCCTCCAGCCCCGGCATCGCCCGCTCCTGCTCCTGCTCCTGCTCCTGCCCCTGCTCCGGCGCCGGAGCAGGGTGACGCACGCGGCACCGAGATCAAGACACCGACGAAGTCGGAGGCTCCCGCCCCGCCGTCGACCACGTCGCAGACCCCCCAGATCACGGGGGAGAACTGTCGGGTGACGGACTGATGTCCGCACCGTCACCGCCGTCGGCTGGAGCCTTTCCCAGTCCCCCGGGCGGCTTCGCTCCCGCGCCACCGCCGAGCACCAGACGAAATGTCGAACTGTTGCTGCTCGCCGCGGCGGCGGTGATCACGACCGTGTCCTTGTTCCTGGTCGAAGCCAGTCAGGAACAGTCGATCACCGTGGATATCGCCAAGTACGGTCTGGCGTATCTGGCGTTGTTCGGGGTCGCGCACCTGGCGGTGCGGCGGTTCGCTCCGTTCGCCGACCCGCTGTTGCTGCCGATCGTCGCGCTGCTCAACGGACTCGGCCTCGTGCTGATCCATCGGCTCGACCTGGCCGACCAGCAGACCGCCGTCTACAACTCGTGGGCGCTTCCCTCCCCCGACGCCAATCAGCAGATTCTGTGGACCGCGCTGGGCACGCTGGTGTTCATCACCCTGCTGATCGCCCTGAGGGACTACCGCACGCTCGCCGGCTACAGCTACACCCTCGGGCTGATCGGCCTTGTCGCACTGGCCATTCCGGCCATCCTGCCCAGCAAGTTCTCCGAGACCAATGGCGCGAAGATCTGGATCCGGCTGCCCGGGTTCAGCGTCCAGCCGGGTGAGTTCGCGAAGATCCTGCTGATCATCTTCTTCGCCTCGGTGCTGGTCGCCAAGCGCGAGCTGTTCACCACGGCGGGGCGGCACGTGCTCGGTATGGAGTTCCCGCGCGGCCGCGATCTCGGCCCCATCCTGGCGGTCTGGATCGTGTGCATCGGCGTGCTGGTGTTCGAGAAGGATCTCGGTACCTCGCTGCTGATCTTCAGCACCGTGCTGGTGATGCTGTACATCGCCACCGAACGGGTCGGCTGGCTGGTCATCGGCGGCGGTCTGCTCGCGCTGGGCTTCTTCTTCGCCTACCAGCTGTTCGGCCACGTCCGGGTCCGGGTGGAGACCTGGCTGCACCCGTTCGACGACTACAACAACACCGGCTACCAGATCTCGCAGTCGCTGTTCGGGCTGGCCACGGGCGGTCTCGCGGGCACCGGCCTCGGCAGCGGCAGACCCAATCAGGTGCCTTTCGCCAAGACCGACTTCATCATCACCACGATCGGCGAGGAGCTCGGTCTGATCGGGCTGTCCGCGGTGCTGGTGCTGTTCCTGGTGTTCGTGGTGCGTGGACTGCGCACGGCGCTGGCCGTGCGCGACAGCTTCGGCAAGCTGCTCGCGGCCGGACTGTCGTTCACCATCGCCATCCAGCTGTTCGTCGTCGTCGGCGGGGTCACCAAACTGATTCCGCTGACCGGTCTGACCACGCCGTTCATGTCCTACGGCGGCTCTTCGCTGCTGGCCAACTACGCCTTGCTGGCTTTGCTGATCAAGATCTCCGACGCCGCCCGCGCGCCCGCGCCGGTGCGCAAGAAGGAACCGGCGCCGATCGCCGACGCGCAGACCGAGTTTCTGCGCCGCGACGCGGGACGACCGGAAGCGGGGGCCGCGCTGTGAACACTCCACTACGCCGAGTCGCGGTCGCGGTGATGGTGATGGTCGTCGCACTGCTGGCGAACGTCACCTACGTTCAGGTCATCAAGGCCGACGATCTGCGCTCCGACCCGCGCAACTCGCGGGTGCTGCTGGATGAGTACTCCCGCCAGCGCGGGCAGATCTCGGCCAGCGGCACCGTGCTGGCCAGCTCGGTCGCGACCGACGACCGGTACAAGTACCTGCGCACCTATCCGACCGATCCGCAGGCCTACGCCCCGGCCACCGGCTTCTACTCCATGCAGTACGGCAGCACCGGGCTGGAGCGTGCCGAGGACTCGGTGCTGAACGGCTCCGACAACAAGCTCTTCGGCAGCCGCCTGGTCGACCTGGTCTCCGGCCGGGATCCGCGCGGCGGCAACGTGCTCACCACGCTCAATCCGGTGATGCAGCAGGTCGCCTACGAACAGATGACCAGCAAGGGCTACACCGGCTCGGTGGTGGCCATCGAGCCGAGCACGGGCAAGATTCTCACCATGGTGTCCACGCCGAGCTACGACCCGAACCTGTTGTCCGGGCACGACGGCGCGCGCGGCACCCAGGCGTGGGAAAAGCTGAGTGCGGATCCGCGCCATCCGATGTTGAATCGCGCTATCTCACAGACATACCCGCCCGGATCCACGTTCAAAGTGATCGTCACCGCCGCCGCGCTGTCCAATGGCGCGGCGACCCCTGACGACCAGTTCACCGCGGCGCCGAACATCACGCTGCCCGGCACCACCACCACGCTGGAGAACTACAACGGCTCCACCTGCGGCCCCAACCCGACCGCCACGCTCTTCGAGGCGTTCCGGCGGTCGTGCAACACCGCATTCGCCGAACTCGGCGTCAAGGTCGGCGCGGCGAACCTGAAGGACGAGGCCGCCGCGTTCGGCGTCGGACCGCACCGTGGCATCCCGATGCCGGTGGCGGAGAGCACCGTCGGCACGATTCCCGACGACGCCGCGCTGGCCCAGAGCAGCATCGGGCAGCGGGATGTCGCCCTGACCCCGTTGCAGAACGCGGTCGTCGCGGCGACCATCGCCAACGGCGGCGTCCGGATGGAGCCCTACCTGGTCGATCAGCTGCAAGGCCCCGATCTGAGCGAGCTGTCCAAGACCAAACCGGTCTCCGTCGGACAAGCGGTCAGCGCGGAGGTAGCGTCGACCCTGACCAACCTGATGATCGCGTCGGAGAGCAACACCGCCGGAGGTGGCCAGTCCCGCTATCAGATCGCGTCCAAGACCGGCACCGCGGAGCACGGAACCAACCCGCGCAGCACGCCGCCGCACGCTTGGTACATCGCGTTCGCCCCCGCGCAGAACCCGAAGATCGCCATCGCGGTGATCGTGGAGAACGGCGGGGACCGGGCGCTGGCCGCGACCGGCGGCTCGGTGGCCGCGCCGGTGGCTCGCGCGGTCCTGGACGCGGGTCTTCGAGGGGGCTGAACGATATGGATGTGCGAGTGAAGGTACGGGGACCTCGATGCTGAACAACGGTGCGATGATCGCCGACCGGTACCGGCTGCAGCGACTGATCGCGACCGGCGGCATGGGCCAGGTCTGGGAAGCCCTGGACACCAGGCTCGACCGCCGGGTCGCGGTCAAGGTGCTGAAGTCGGAGTTCTCGGCCGACCCCACCTTCCGGCATCGGTTCCGCACCGAGGCGAAGACGACCGCCCAGTTGAATCACCCGGGTATCGCCGGGATCTTCGACTACGGCGAGACCCTCGACCCGCAGGGCGGCGAGACCGCCTACCTGGTCATGGAGCTGGTCCAAGGCGAGCCGCTGAACACTGTGCTGAACCGGCTCGGCAGGCTGTCGGTGGCGCAGGGCCTGGACATGCTGGAGCAGACCGGACGCGCACTGGACGTGGCGCACCGCGCCGGCGTGGTGCACCGCGACGTGAAACCGGGCAACATCCTGGTCACGCCGACCGGTCAGGTGAAGATCACCGACTTCGGCATCGCCAAGGCGGTGGACGCGTCGCCGGTGACGAAGACCGGCATGGTGATGGGCACCGCTCAGTACATCGCGCCGGAGCAGGCGGTCGGCGAGGACGCCACCGCGGCCAGCGACGTGTATGCGCTCGGCGTGGTCGGCTACGAGGCGCTCGCCGGGCAGCGGCCGTTCACCGGTGACGGCGCGATCACCGTGGCGATGAAGCATGTCCGCGAGGCCCCGCCGCCGATGCCCGCCGATCTGCCCGGCAACGTGCGCGAGCTGATCGAGATCACGATGGAGAAGGACCCCGCGCGTCGCTACGCCCGCGGTGGCGAGTTCGCCGACGCGGTCGCCGCGGTGCGGGCCGGGCGTCGTCCACCGCCGCCGAGCGGAGCCCATCCTGGCGCGCCGCTGACCGGAGCCACCCGGGTGCTGCCGCCCGGCCCCACGACGGTGATCCCGTCGGCACCAAGCGATTTCGACGGCGCGACGGTGCGCTACTCGACGCCCGCGGCGGGGGCGGTCGGCGGGGCGACTCGCGCCGGGGCGGTCGCGGCTCCGGCGACGGTGTTGAGCCGCAGCGCCGACGGCAGCCAGCCCGACGGCAAACGGCCGACCTCGACGCAGAAGTGGTTGGCCGGGCTCGGCCTCGGCGCCCTGCTGCTCGGCGCGATCACGACTTACCTGCTGTTCGGCGGCGATACCAACCCCGATTCGACGCCGTCGCCGACCTCGACGGTCGCGCCGAATCCGAAGCCGATCCCGCCTGTGGTCACCACCACGCCCAAACCCGCGCCTCCGCCGGTGATCACGACCATTCCGGAGCCGATCACCACCGAGCCGACAACCACGACCCCGGAGCCGACGACGACCACGCCGACCACCACCACGGCACCGAGCACGACGAAGCCGACGACGACCACGCCGACCACCACCACCCTGCCGCGCGTTCCGACGATCCAAATACCCTTCCCCGGGATTCCCGGCGCCCAAGGCCCCACGGCCTCCCGCAGCGGATCCGCGACTTCTCCGCAAGGACAACCATGACGACCCCGAAGAATCTCTCGTCTCGCTATGAGCTGGGCGAGATCATCGGGTTCGGCGGCATGTCCGAAGTGCACAAAGCGCGCGACATCCGGCTGAGCCGGGACGTGGCCATCAAGGTGCTGCGAGCCGACTTGGCGCGCGACCCGACGTTCTACCTCCGGTTCAAGCGGGAGGCGCAGAACGCCGCCGCGCTCAATCACCCGGCCATCGTCGCGGTCTACGACACCGGTGAGGCCGAGGTGGACGGCGGTCCGCTGCCGTACATCGTGATGGAGTACGTGGACGGCGAGACGCTGCGCGACATCGTGCGCGGCAAGGGCCCGCTGCCGCCGCGGCGTGCCATGGAGATCATCGCGGATGTCTGCGCCGCATTGGATTTCAGCCACAAGGCCGGAATCGTGCACCGCGACATGAAGCCCGCGAATATCATGATCAACCGTTCCGGCGCGGTGAAGGTGATGGACTTCGGTATCGCCCGGGCGATCGCCGACAGCTCGAACCCGATGACGCAGACCGCGGCCGTGATCGGCACCGCGCAGTATCTGTCGCCGGAGCAGGCTCGCGGCGAGACGGTGGACGCCCGGTCGGATGTCTACTCCGTCGGCTGTGTGCTGTTCGAGATACTCACCGGCGAGCCGCCTTTCACCGGCGACTCGCCGATTGCCGTCGCCTATCAGCATGTGCGGGAGGATCCGCGGCTGCCCTCGCATGTGCTCCCCGGCGTTCCCCGTGAGCTGGACTCGGTCGTGCTCAAGGCGATGAGCAAGAACCCGGCCAACCGCTACCAGTCCGCGGCCGAGATGCGCGCCGATCTGATCCGGGTGCTCGGCGGCCAGAAGCCCAGCGCCCCGATGGTGATGACCGACGAGGATCGCAGCACCTTCATGGGCTCGGACGAGCCCGCGCCGCGCGGTTACCGCACCATCGACCGCGACGACGACACCGCCGAGCAGGAGTCGGCCGACCCGGACGGCCAGCGCCGCACCGCCTATATCGCGCTCGGCGCCGCCGCGGCGATCGCCGTGGTGATCGCGCTGTTCTGGGTGTTGATCGGCCCGGGTAGCCGACCGGACCAGGTCGCGGTTCCCGACCTGGCCAACAAGTCCGCCCAGCAGGCGCAGGACGCGCTGCAGAAGCTCGGATTCACGGTGGCGATCCAGCAGAAGCCCGACGGCAAGGTCGCCACGGGCAATGTGATCGCCACGCAGCCGCTCGGCGGCTCCAGGATCGACGAGGGAAGCACCGTCACGGTCCAGGTGTCCAGTGGACCCGCGCAGGTTCAGGTGCCGCGGCTGGACGGTCTGACTCAGCAGGACGCCGAGCAGAAGCTCAACTCCATCGGGCTCCAGATGGACCCGAATGTCGAGCGCAAGCCCTCCAGCATCCAGGACACCGACAAGGTGATCGGCACCGAGCCCGCGGCGGGCTCGCGGGTCGACGCGGGTCGCCCCATCGTGGTCGTCATCGGTGGCGGCCCCGAGAAGGTCCGGGTGCCGAATGTGATCGGCCAGTCGATCGAGGTCGCGCAGCCGAATATCGAGGGAGCCAATTTCAAGGTTCAGATCCAGGAAGTCGCCTCGTCGCAGCCGAAGGGCGAGGTGGTCGGCACCAAGCCCGCTGGTGGTTCGTCGGCCGACAAGGGATCGACCGTGGTCCTCCAGGTATCCACCGGCGACCAGATCAGCATGCCCGAGATCCGGGGTCTGACACCCGCGCAGGCGGTGGAACGGCTGCGGCAGAGCGGCTGGACCGGCAGTCTCGCGCAGATCAGTCAGACCACTGTGTTCGATCCGGGCAATGTCGGCCGCATCGTGGCTCAGCAACCGTCGGCGGGGTCGTCGGTCGGCAAGAACGCCACCATTTCGATCACGACCGGGGCGATCGCCTGAGTCTCGCGATCGTCCGCGCCGCTTCCGGCGCGGACGGTCTGGCGCAGGTGTCTTCATCGGTATCGAGAAAACGAGACCATCCGGTGTGGATTGCGGGAGAATAGGACTGCTTCATCCTAATCAGCGCAGCTGACCACAAGGAGGTAGCTCATGACCACTGCCAGGGACATCATGAAGCCCGGCGCACAGTGGATTTCCAAGGAAGAGACCGTCGAAAGGGCCGCCAGGCTCATGGACGAAATCGGCGTAGGGTCCCTGGTCATCGCGGACGAGAACGAACGGATGTGCGGCATCGTCACCGACCGCGACATCGTCGTGAAGTGCATCGCCCAGGGCAAGTCGCCGTCGAGCACGCGAGTCGAAGAACTGTGCGAAGCGACGCCGCGGTGGGTCGATGCCGACGCCGACATCGAGGTCGTTCTCGACGAGATGGAAAGCAACCGGGTCAAGCGCATGCCGGTGATCGAGAACAAGCGGCTGGTCGGCATGATCAGCGAGGCCGATCTGGCGAGGCACCTGGACGACAACCAACTCGGCGAGTTCGTCACCGCCGTCTACGGACGTCCCTAGGTTCGGCGAGTAATCCAGGCGGTGTCCTCGCGACACCGCCCGCAGAAGGTCGGCTACTTCGACGGCGGCTGTCGTAGCGTCCCGCACACCGATCACGAGATCTCGCCTGGCGATGACAACTCGAGGGATCTCCCAGCCCGGATCGGTTGGTACACGGCAGCCGCGTCGAAGTGGTACACCTTCGCCGTCGAAAGATGCCCCCTCCTCAGACCGAATGCGCCTTCGGTAGATAGCGCAGCACGGCGACATCGCCGACCCGGGTTACCTCCGCGAGCCGCATCCTCCGATGTGGCGCGCCGGGATACCGCGCGTCGCCGAGGAAGCGAGGCGCCACGGCATCGCCGACCAGGATGGGCGCGACGGCGACGTGCAGTTCGTCGGCCAGGTCGGCGGCGAGGAAAGCGGTGTGGACCCGGGTGCCGCCCTCCACCATGAGCCGGGTGACGCCGCGACGGCCCAGGTCGTCCAGCAACACGCCGAAATCGAAGCCCGCGCCGAGACTGGCGACTTCCGCGAGTCCGGCCAACCGATCGGCGAGTCTCGCCGCGCCCGCATCGGTGGTGTAGACGAGCTTGCCGCCGCCGTGCTGCCAGAACCGCAGACCGGGGTCCAAGTCGCCGCTCGCCGACACTGTCACCTTGAGCGGATACTCCGGTTTGCCCGCGGCGACGCGCGCCGCTCTGCGATCCGCACTGTCGACCAGTAGCCGCGGGTTGTCTCTGCGCAGGGTCTGCGCGCCGACCAGGATGGCATCGGAGTCCGCGCGGATCTCGTCGACGCGATCGAAATCCGCCGCGTCGGACAGACGCAGCCGCTCGGGACTCGCGTCGTCGATGTACCCGTCGATGCTCACCGCGACCGACAACAGCACATACGGACGGGTCACTGCAGCACCAGCGCGGCGACCTCCGCTTCCAGCGCCTGCACCAGGGCCTCGGCGGGACGCTCCCCGCACACGCCGAGCCAGTTCGCCAGCATGCGGTGGCCGCCCTGGGTCAGCACCGATTCGGGATGGAACTGCACGCCGTGGATGGGCAGCGTGTGATGACGCATCGCCATCACGATCCCGTTCTCGGTGCGTCCGAGCACCTCGATCTCCTCCGGGAGGGTGTCCTCCAGCACGGTGAGCGAGTGGTACCGCGTAGCGGTGAACGGATCGGGCAGACCGGCGAGCACACCGGCGCCGATGTGGAACACCTCGCTCGTCTTGCCGTGCAGCAGCTCCGGAGCCCTGGTGACGGTGGCGCCGAACGCCTCGCCGATGGCCTGGTGGCCCAGGCATACGCCGAGCAGTGGAACGCCGTGCTCGGCGCAGGCGCACACCAGCGGGATGCTGGCGCCCGCACGGTCCGGGGTGCCGGGGCCGGGACTGATCAGGATGCCGTCGAAGTCGCGCACCACCGCGTCTACGTCGGCCAGGTTCGGATCGTCGTTGCGCCAGACGACGGCATCGGCACCCAGCTGACCGAGGTATTGCACCAGGTTGAAGACGAAGCTGTCGTAATTGTCGACGACCAGAACACGCATGGCATCGAGATTACGTCCCCGCCCGGCACCACGTCGCACCCATTACCTGTTGGGATAGCCTATGAGCACGACCTGCACGCCGAATACGAGGACGTCATGCCCAAGTCGAAGGTCCGTAAGAAGACCGACTACACGATCAACCCCGCCAGCCGGACCCCGGTGAAGGTGAAGGCCGGGCCGTCTCCGGTCTGGTATGTCGCCATCATGCTCGGTTTCATGCTCGCCGGGCTGATCTGGCTGCTCGTCTACTACCTGGCGGCCGAACAGATCAACTGGATGAAAGACCTCAACGCCTGGAACTTCCTGATCGGCTTCGGCCTGATGGTGGTGGGCTTGATCATGACCATGCGCTGGCGCTGACCACACCAGCACCGTGCGGATTACAGACGTGTCATTCATGCACATCTGTGGATGAGCCTGTGGACAACTCGAGGAGCGATTGGGGATTGCCTTGACCCCGGAGCCGCAGGATTCCGGCGCGCGCGACGAGCCGCGCATGGCGTGGACCACCCCGACCGCCGCGCTGGTGGCGGTCACCGTGGGCGGCGTCGCCTTGGCCGTGGCCGCCGTTTTCAGCACCGATGCGCCCAGTCGCCTGCTCGTCGGCTTGGCGGCCGTCGGCCTGCTCGCGCTGGCCGGGCTCGGATTCCGGCAGCGACCACGCCTTTCCGTGCGGTCCGGCGCACAGCCGCGTCTGGTCGTGCGCACACTGACCGGGCCGGACGAATACACCCCTGAGCAGATCATCCGGGCCCGCGTGGTCGGTTACCGACGCCTCGGTCGCAAGACGCCCATGCTGGAACTCGACGTCGAACGGGACGGCGCGGAGCGACTGCTGATCTTCGGCCGCTGGGATCTCGGCGTCAATCCCGAGATCGTGTACCACGAGATCGTCGACGCATTGCGCCTCTCCGAGGACAAGACCCGCTGATCCCGGGCCGGCGCGACACGACACGCCGGTCGCGATGTTTCACGTGAAGCGAATTCTGTGTCAGGCTGCCAGCGCGACCGCGCTGACGCCCGTCGCCACCACTGCCGCGACCGCGACAACCGCCACGGACACCCAGCCGACCAGCCGCGCGGTCTCCTGGGACTTCACCCGCAACCAGCCGGGCAGGAACAGGATGCCGAGCGTTGCGAGCGTGCCCGCCGCCAGACCGCCGAGATGTCCCCAGAGCGAGATGCCGGGCAGCGACAAACTGATGAATACGTTGATGCCGATGATGATGAGCATCTGATTGGGACTCTGGCGCAAGCGGATCAGGATGACGGTGATGGCGCCGAACAGGCCGTACACCGCACCGGACGCGCCCGCTGTGAGACTGTTCTGGGCGAACAGCATCACCCCGGCCGAACCGCCCAGCAGCGAGACCAGGTATACCGCCAGATAGCGCAGTCGCCCGAGCACCAGCTCGGTGTCCCGGCCCACCACGTACAGCGCGAACATATTGACCAGCAGATGGATCGGACCGTAGTGCAGGAACCCGGAGCCGAGCACCCGCCACCACTGGCCGTCCGCGACCGCGGGGGCGAACAGCACCCAGTCCACGAACAACGCCGAGCCGCGCTGGTTGTCCATCAGGCTCTTGGCCTGGGCCGCGGTGATCGCGTAGATCACCACGTTGATCGCGATCAGCGCGTAGGTCACCGCGGGCGCCGACAACCGGGCCGCCGGTGCGCCCGAGACCGTCCGCACCGGCGGAGCGCTTCGCTGATCCTGACGCAGACAGTCGACACAATGCTGGCCGACCGCCGCGGGACGCAGGCACTCCGCGCAGGAGGGCCGACCGCACCGCGTACAGGCCAGGCCGGTCGGGCGATTCGGGTGGCGGACGCAGGTCGGTGCGGGCGGCTGAGGATTCATAGTCTCAATCGATCGTGATCTTGGTGATGACGACGGGCTCCAGCGGGCGGTTGTCGCGATCGGTCTTGGTGGCGGCGATCGAGTCGACGACCTTCCGTGACTCGGGATCCACGACCTCGCCGAAGATCGTGTGCTTGCGGTTCAGATGAAGTTGCGGGCGGACGGTGATGAAGAACTGTGACCCGTTGGTGCCCGGCCCCGCGTTGGCCATGGCCAGCAGATAACCGCGGTCGAAGCGCAGTTCCGGGTGGAACTCGTCACCGAACTCGTAGCCGGGGCCACCGCGGCCGGTACCGGTCGGATCGCCACCCTGGATCATGAAACCGGCGATGACCCGGTGGAACAGGGCGCCGTCATAGAACGGGCCGGAGCTGCCCCCGCTGGCGTTCGCTGTGGTGTACGGCGCCGAACCGTCGGCGAGACCGACGAAATTGCGGACCGTCTTGGGAGCGTGGTTACCGAAAAGCGAAATCTTGATATCGCCGTGATTCGTGTGCAGCGTCGCCACGGATGTCTGGTTCGGTGAGGTCACGCCGCCCATCGTGCCACGGTTGCCGACGACTCCGCGGAACTGGGCCGAGCCCCGCGGTGAGCTGGGGCTCCTGCGCGAATCGCCGGGCTGTGCCAGAGTGGTCCAATGACCTCGGGGCGCCTACAAGTCTCTTCGCGTTCACGTAACCGGATCATCGTCGCGGCTGTCGTCGCGCTGGCAGGTGGCGTGGCCTATCTGGTCCGCACCCGGCGGCCCCAGCAGCCGGAACCCGCACCCGCGCCGCCGCGTATCGGATACTCCCGCAATGGCTCCGCGCCGACCCCCGTGGCGGGCGCAGGCGCGGAGCAGGACCGCTAGCGGCGAGCGAACAGGTCAGCGGCTGACGGCCTTCTTGTACTGACGCAGGGCCAGCGGCACGAAGACCACCAGGATCACCACCACCCAGGCCAGTGACGTGAGCACCGGGTGCTGGAGCGACCACGCATCCGGCGTCGGCGCCAACGGGCTGGTATTGCCGAATAGGTCGCGGGTGGCCTGAGTGAGCGCGGACACCGGGTTCCATTCCGCGATCACGCGCAGCACGGTGGGCAATTTGTCGCTGGGCACGAACGTGTTGGCGATGAAGGTGAGCGGGAAGATCACCATGAAGCTGGCGTTGTTGAACACTTCGGGCGCCCGCACCAGCAGACCCACCACGGCCATGATCCAGGACACCGCGTACGCGAACAGCAACAGCAACACATAGCCCAGCACCGCGTCCAGGAACGAACCACGGATCCGCCAGCCGACGACCAAACCGGTCAGCGACATCACCGTCAGGCTCACCACATTGATCACCACGTCGCTGATCGTGCGGCCGACCAGCACCGCCGACGAGGCCATCGGCAGCGAGCGGAACCGGTCGATGATGCCCTTCTGCATGTCCTCGGCCAGGCCCGCACCGGTGAAGGTCGCGCCGAACACCACGGTCTGCGCGAAGATGCCCGCGATGAGGAACTCGCGGTAGCCGCCGGAGAGGCCGGGCACGTCGATCGCCGCGCCGAAGACGTAGGCGAACAGCAGCACGAACATGATCGGCGACAACGTGGAGAAGATCAGGACATCGGGTACCCGCTTGATCTTGATGACGTTGCGCTTGGCGATGGTCACGCTGTCGCTGACCACTATCGACAGTCGCTCGCCCAGCGAGGGCCGGGCCAGGGCCGGGGTCGTCGCGGTCATCGGTTCGTTCCTTCCGTAGCTTCGACCTTGCCACCCGCCGCCAGCCGGTCGTCCGGCTCGGCACCGGCGGCGGGGGTCTCCGCCTCGTGGCCGGTGAGGGTGAGGAAGACGTCGTCGAGCGACGGGCGCCGCAGGCCGACGTCGTGGATCTGCACGTTGTGCTCGGCCAGCCTGCCGACCGCCTCCACCAGCGCCTGCGATCCGTCGGCCACCGGGACGGTGATCCGGCGCAATCCGGGCTCGAGATGGATCTCGCCGTCCGCCAAGGTCTTCAGCGCCGCCTCGGCGGTCGCGAGATTCTCCACGCGATCGACGGTGAGTTCGATGCGGTCGCCGCCGACCAGGGTCTTGAGCTCATCGGCGGTCCCCTTGGCGATCACCTTGCCGTGGTCGATCACCGCGATGGAATCGGCGAGCCGGTCGGCCTCTTCCATGTACTGGGTGGTGAGCAGCAACGTGGTGCCGCCCGCGACCAACTCCTCGATGACATCCCAGAGATCGAGGCGCGCACGGGGATCGAGCCCGGTGGTCGGCTCGTCGAGGAACAAGACGGGCGGATTCGCGACCAGTGCGCCCGCCAAGTCGAGGCGGCGCCGCATACCGCCGGAGTAGCCCTTCACGGGGCGGTCCGCGGCGTCGGTGAGCCGGAATCGCTCGAGCAGTTCGCGCGCGCGTTCCTTACTTCGCTGCACGCCCATGTGATAAAGACGTCCCACCATTTCCAAATTCTCGAAGCCGGTGAGATATTCGTCGACCGCGGCGTACTGGCCCGACGCACCGATACGGGAGCGCAACGCCTGCGGATCGCGCAGCACGTCTATTCCCGCGACCGTCGCGTGCCCGGCATCCGGCACCAGCAGGGTGGTGAGCACCCGGACAGTAGTGGTTTTACCCGCACCGTTGGGGCCGAGCAGTGCGGTGACGGTCCCTTCCGGGACCGTCAAGTCGAGTCCGTCGAGGGCCACCAACTGGCCGTATCGTTTGACCAGACCCTCGGCGACTATTGCGTCGGGCATGATTCTCCTGAGGTTGAGTTTCTCGATATGGTTCGGCGCGGCGTCGGGCATCCGGACGCCGACAATTCGCTGGATCGGGTGACCCGGCCGATACTCGAGTCAGTATTGCGCCGACCACCGACAAATTCATCCGATTTGTTTCGGGATGGCAACGGGCGCAGCGCGGCAGCGGCGTGAGAAGGCCGCATTCCGATCCAGTCGGTGCTCGGGGGTACCGGATCGGAATGCGACCGGTTCGATGATCCCGCGTCCCCATGCGCAGGGGCGCGCGTAGCGGACTACCCGAATGGGCGAGGACCGATACTCGGATCGCATGCCACCGAGCGCGGAAGGAGCGGGTGCGCTCAGACCGGGCTGTCGAGACGATGGACACGAACAGATGTTCGCATCGGGGTGTGACAAGTTCCGCCGGGCGAAGTTGCGCGACACGCGGTGCGCCCGTCGGCGCGCGCCGAGTCGAGCCGGATTCGGCCCCTGGCAGCGACCGGTCGGCACGTTCCGCGCCGCGGACGCGACCGCACGTCATGGGGCTGCTTCAGCATGGAACATGCTGCAAGCCAATACTTTTGGCAAATGGCAGGCCATTGGACAGGAACGATGTGGAGAGCCGATCGGTCATCCGCGGCAGCCATCGACCGGTGGGAAGGTGAGCCGAACCGAAAAATCTTGGAAAGTGGCCGTCCCCACGCACACACAATCGCGGATCATCGAGTAGCATCATTCAGGTCGGCCCCTCCCCCCCGGGCCGACCTTACGCGGGCCTCGGCTAACTCCCCCCCTTCGCCGAGGCCCGCTCCCATTTCCGGGGCCGGGTGATACGCCTATTCCGTCCGGTCGGCATCCGGTCGCACGGTGCGCCATGCCGCGGCGAGTCGCTGGCCGCGCACCCGCCCCGCCGTCGCCAGCAGCGGCCGGTCCCGCTCCCACCGCTGCCGTGTCACGGGGTTCGCGGACTCCCACAGCGGATCCAGACCTGACAGCAGGTCACCGAAAAATGCGAAGACTCCGCCGAGCGCGATGTGCACCCCCGGCGAAGTCGGCGCATCGATATCCAACCCGCGAACAGCGGCTACCGCGGTCAGCAGCCGCTGCAACGTCTCCTGCGGCCACTCCGACGCCCGGGCCACGCGCACCAGCCAGCCCAGCGTGGCGGCCAGCACGTGGATGTCCTCGATCGTGCGAAATGGCTTCAGATAGTCCAGATACCCGTCGCCCGGCAAGATCCGTGCGGGCACGTCGGTCAGCAGCACCGAGGCATGCGGGACCTCCGGCGCGAACGCGAGCGCGGGGTGGTCGGTCAGGCGCACGCCGGTCTCATGGGTGTCGACCATGGTGGCCCGCAGCCGGTTTCGCCCATCCGCGGCCGTGCCGACGCTGGCGATCACCACCAGACGATGCGCGAAAGCGCCCATGGTCGCGAACGACTTCGCGCCGTTGGCCAACCAGACGCCGTCCCGCTCGGTGAGCGTGGTGCGGATCGCGGAGGGATGACCGCCGCCCTCCTCCGTCGCGCACATCGCGACCAGCTCGTCGTCCGGCAGGTCCGGGATCAGTGTCCGCAGCGCCTCCTGATAGCCGGAAAGGAACGCGAAACCGAGCCGGTCGGCGCCGAAGCCGCCCGCGATCGCGACATCGACCGGGCGATCGAATCGGTTCGCGGCCACTCGATGTCGCGTCCACGCGGCGGCGACGTCGTTCAGCGGCGCCGTCGCGACGGGCTCGGTCAGCAGGAAGTCGAACAGGGAGTCCACCTGAGCACGGTAACCGAGCGGCCAACCATCCCCGCGCACTCAGCTCGCGGCTTGCCGCGCCGCGGCGGCCACCTGCCGGTTCCGGCTGCGCAGATCCCCGCGGCTCACCTGGATCCGCCACGGATCCCACCGCAGAGTCCGCAGTTGGGATCCATTGGCAAATGTCGGCGCTGCGTGGGCGAATTTCGTGCACGAACCTGTATCACTGAGGTGCCGCACCCGTCCAGGAAGGAGCCGGGCCTGTGCCGAAACCGGAAGTCAGTCGCCGACAAGCACTCTTCGACGCCGAGGCCAGACTGTCCTGGGTGCTCGCCGCTCTCGCCGGCCTGATCGGTGCGGCGGCGTTCATGCATACCGCTGGCTATTTCGTCACGTTCATGACGGGCAACACCGAACGGGCGGTCCTCGGGTACTTCCATGACGAGCCCGACATGGCGGTGGCGGCCACCGGCCTGCTCATGTCGTTCCTGTCCGGTGTTGTGGTCGCCTCTTGGTGCCGCAGGCGTTACTGGTCCGGGCATCCGCACGGTCCGACCCTGCTCACCACGGTTTGCCTGGCAGTGGCTTCCGTGGTCGACATCCTGGAATACCAGACGATCACAGAGCGGATCGGCTTGCTGCCGATCATGTTCGTCGCGTTCGGCGTCGGCGCGCTCAATACCTCGTTCGTGCAGAACGAGGAGGTGTCGGTTCCGCTGAGTTACGTCACCGGCACACTGGTCAAGCTGGGCCAAGGCATCGAACGCCACCTCAGCGGCGGCGACTACGCCGATTGGCTCGGATACTTCCTGCTGTACGCGAGTTTCGCGCTGGGCGCCCTGCTCGGTGGACTGCTGAGCCTGGTCGTGGCGGGCTGGGCCATGCTGATCACCGCGACGGTCGTATGCCTGATCGTCACCGGCTACACCTACCTGCACCTCGACCGCCACGGTCCCCTCACGCGGTAAGCATCGGCCATGCGGCTGTCGGTGTTCGCGGCTACGGTGGCCGCGTGCACAATTTCGACGACGAAGCCGACGCGTTCGCCGTGCTCGTCATGCAACATCTGTCCACACGCGGCGAGACCGACATCGAGTACAACCAGGACGAGTTCGCGATACGCGCGGGCGATCTGATCCTGAATCTGCACAATATTTTCCGGGAAACCCGCGACCTCGACGACGCGGAGCGCGACGCCCGCATCGCCAGGCACTTCGAAGCCTTGCACGACCTGCGCGGCCCGGAACAGGACTGGCCGTCGGCGCGGTCGGCGCTACGGCCGGTGTTGCGGCCCAACAGCTTCGGTGTGGACGTGCCGGAACTCGAGCTGCGGCCGATCGCGCGACCCGCGTTTCCCTTCGTGGACGAGCTGGTCGCCATCGACATGCCCAACGCCCGATCGATCGTCACCTACGCGTCGGTACACGAATGGGGCGTCACGGTCGACGAGGTATTCGCCGCCGCTCGCGAAAACCTCGGCGCCACCGTGGGTTTCACCGGTATCAAGGAACCGGGCATCCTGCGTTTCGTCGACGACGGCGACGGCTACTGCGCCTCCTGGCCCCTGCTTCCCGGTTGGCTCGCCGGATCCGGTGCCGGAGCCGAGCCGCCGGTCGCGTTCATGCCCGACATCGACACCCTGATCCTCGCACCCGGCGGCGACGAGCTCGAGCACATCTTCGAGCTGGTCGAGGAGCAGTACCGCGACGCGGTCCGCCCGATCTCGCCGCAGGGATACACCGTGGACGACACCGGCGCGGTGATTCCGCTCGATCGCTCGCCCGCACACCGCCACTTGCCCGCAGTGCAGCGCGCCCGATGTGGTTTGGCTGTCACCGAGTACGACGCTCAGGCACAGATTCTCAACGAGATCGTCGAGCGCGATCTCGAGTTCACTCCCTACGACGTCGAGCCCGCCTACGTCGGCTCGGTCATGTACGGCCATGGCGACAACGGTCCTTACACGGTCACCGTCTGGGGCGAGGGCGTCGAATACCTTCTACCGGAAGCGGATTACGTCGCGTTTTGCCGAGACGACGAGAACGGCGATTTGGAGCGCCTTTTCGAGGTTCCGTTCGATGCCGTCGTGCCCCTTGCCGGCCTCACGCCGGTCCCGAACCTGTCACCTCGTCGCTACGAGATCCGTGCTTGGCCTGATACCGAAACCCTGGCGAAGCTGAAGGCCGCCGCGGTCTCGCTCTGACTTGCCTGAACGTACTTGCCCGGTCGGCCCGGGAAGATCCCCGGTGGCGAGGAAGATTCACGTGCGGAGGTCAGAATCGGCGGGCGCCCGCCACGGGCATTGATGAGAGGGGCGAGGTGGTCACCCCGATGCCGTAGGTCGACGCGTGGATGACCCTGCCTTCACCGACATAGAGAGCGGAGTGGCTTCCGTCGTAGAACGACACCATGTCTCCTGGTCGCAGGTCGTCCAGCGGTACCGGCGTTCCGGTGGCGAGCTGCTCTTGGCTGGTGCGGGGAAGGTCGACGCCTGCCTGCCCGTAGGACCACTGCACCAGTCCCGAGCAGTCGAAAGAGTCGGGGCCGACCGCGCCGTAGTTGTAGTCCGCGCCGAGTTTGGTGCGCGCGGCCTCGACCGCGATCTCGCCGGGGGTTTTCCGCGGCGCCGCCGCGGCGGGCGGGGTCGGCGCCCGCGGCATGATGCCGGGCGTTTCAGCCCCGAAAGGTAACTCGATCGAGGGCAGAACATTGAAGAACGGAATCTCGATCGGCGGGACAACCGCGAGCACGGGCACCTCGACGGCGGGAACGGACACCGATATCGGAAGCTCGATTATCGGAGCCGGGGTAAAAGGCGCGATCTCGATTTGCGGAACCGGAATGGAAGTCCGGAACTCTATTTCGGAGATGGCGGCCAGGATCGGGTTTTCTTCCGATACCTCGGCCAGGATCGGGGCTTCCGCGACCGGGAGAATGGCGTTGTTCCGGAGCGGTTCTTCAAGTGCGCCGGGAAGCGAGATCTCGTCCGAGACCTCGAATGTCCCCATGCCGGGAATCGTGAGCTCCTGGGCCGATGCGGGTCCGGCTTGCAGCAGCATGCCCATGAGTGCGGCAGCTCCCGCGGCGAACGCCCAGAAAAGAACGCGTCGCAGGTAGCGAAAATATCGGACGTCGGTCGATGATGCCATGATGCGGTCCTCCGATGCTCATATCGCCGGCCGGTGGCGGGCCGTACGACGCCGCACTTCGTGGCGCGTGGGACCCAACCAAAGACCTCGAATTGATTCGAAAACCATCACGGTGCTTCGTCAGTCCAGCGGATCCGATCCGAGCATTCACTTTTCGGCATAGAGCACACAACGCAAAGTCCGACACACCCTATTTCCATAACGAAGTAATAACTCCCCCCGGAATTCCCGCGGCATCGACGCAAAAGTGCCCCGCAGGGAATGCATCCGGCCGCGGGGCACTGGTGGTGGGAGCTTCAAGCGGTGATCTGCTCCTCGATCTGTTCGGCGATCGTGCGGAGTTTCGCGGCGAATTCGCGCGCCGCGGCCGGGTCGTGACTCGATCCTTTGACGACGCGCCGGGTCAGCGCGGCGAGGCGAGATTCCACGGTGCTGAACACGCTTGCCGCCCCGCCGTCCGGCTCGTCCGGCAGTTCACCGCGCAACCACGCCTGCAACCGCTCGACCACCACGTGCTCGTCATAGCGTTCGGGAAGCAGCGCCACGGCTTGGCGGATCTTGCCCGCGGTGACCTTCACTTCCGCGCCCGCGGCAATCGTGGTGTACACGGTGACCGCCGCGTCTTCACCGTGTTCGGCGACGACCGGCAGCAGTTCCCGAACCTGGCCCTCGTTGATGGCGGGCGCGATCGGATGCAGCCTTGCGGCCAGGGGCCACGCGCGAATGAGCTTGTGCGCGTAGGACCGTTGCATGTCCCACCGCTGTTCCACATACTCGTCGAACGTCTCGTGGCTGTCGCGGTACAGCCGCCCGTCGCGCACGATCTGCAGCGCTCGCCCAGCGGCCCAGAAGGCGATGCGCAGCGTGTCGATCGACGACTCGCACGCCGTCAACTGCGCCCGCTCCCGATCGCTGAGCGGTCCGTCACCCGCGACGGGCACCGGCATCGTCAAGACATTCGAACCCGTCGAGGGTGTCGCGGAAACGTGCGCGCCCGCATCGGCGGCATTCGTACGCCGCCATTCGGCATCGCGCAAGGGCGAGACCGGAGGCGTGTGCTCGGCAGCGTCCGCCAGCGGATTGCCGCCGCCGATCGAGCCCTTTCTCCGTTGCGGAGGCATCAGGCAGGCACCTCCATCAGTAGCCGGTAAGAGCTGACCAGCTCGTCGCCCACCTGCCGATATTCGCCCAGGTCTTCGATCGGATTCTCCGCGCCCTCACCGACTTCTCCGTCGGCCGCCTCCCGATACCATTTCCAGGCGCTCAAATAGGATTCGAATACGTCGTAGCCGGCGCTCTCCAGATTCCGCCGCTGGGCTCGGTATTCGGTCGAGACGTTCACGCCGTTTTTCATGATGACCGGGACCTTGGTCATCAGGATCCGCACCCGAATTTCCCGGCTGCTGCCGGCCGCTGCCTCCTCGGCGGCCTTGAACGTACTCGGCACGCGTTTGACTTCGGACGGGCTCACGCTCGTCACCAGCAAGAGTTCGTCGCTCTGCGGGATGGCGGCCTTGAAGATCTCGGCCGACTCACCCCCGGCATCCACGATGATGACGTCGAAATCGGCGGCCTTGTCGCTGATGCAATCGTCGACGTGCCGGGAAGGGAAGGCCACCAGTTCGAACGGCACCTCGATTCCCCCTTTGACCAGCCGCCGGTGCCAGGAGTACCCGGTCTGACTGAGCGGGTCGGCATCGATCACCAACACCCGCAGTCGGTGCACCGTAGCGAAGTAACTCGCCAAGAAGAACGCCGAGGTCGTCTTGCCGACGCCGCCCTTGAGATTTCCCAGCGTGATGACCAGCGGTTCGGGCAATTCGAGTGGCGCAACAGAATTCGTCATGGACGGTCCTCCGAGGGTGAGGAGTGCATTACTGTGCGGGGCAAGTCTGGCACAGTGCCGCTGAATATCGGCTGATTGCGGCACCCTGTTGTCGCCGTTGTCGCGGCAGAGCTGTTGTGTCCAATTGGACACAAGGCCGCCTTATTTGCCGCGGCGAAGTGGCGAGATCACCGGGTCGGCCGCTCGATGCGATCGAATTCAGACGGCTCGACGAAACCGTAAGCCGACTGGCTAGAGCCTGGATGCCGACCTGACGTAGAGACTCGATGGGGGTCCAAGGTAGAGCCCTGGAGGGGTCCGGGGGCGAAGCCCTCCGGGCGGGGCATGGGGGTTGCACCCCACAAAACACGCGGAACCAAAAAGGCGAGCGCTCTCCGCGAGCACTCGCCTCCCATTGGTGGAGCCTTGCAAAGGCAGCGCTCTGCCAATTGAGCTAAGGCCCCGAATCAGCGCGTGGTGACCTCGTGCCAGGTGTCCGCGTCGCCGCGCTGGCGCAGCTTGGAGATGCCGAAAAGGACCAGAATCACGACACCGGCGGTGAGAAGGAGTTTCATGGCCCCAGCCTACTGTGCTGGTCGGGAGTCGGCCTAGAAGAGTTCGAGTCCGGATTTCCCCGAAAACCTCAATAATGATTGTTTCATCAGTTATTCCGGGATGGCGGTGCACAGTCGCGCCAGATCTCGCGCGGCGCACTGCACGGTGCCGTCGGGACGGACCAGAGCGGCCCGGGCGCCTCCCCGGCGCAGCCAGCGGCGCAGTTCGGTTCCTGGACCGGCGGTCACCACCACCCAGCCGCGTTCCCGGAACCGGGCGTAGTGTGCCGGTCCCGGCTCGACCGTGGTGACGATCGCGTACCGTCCCGCGGCGACATCGTCGTACCGGCGGCTGTCGTCGAGGACCGCGTTGGGCACCAGACTGCCCGCTCGACCGCCGAGCAAACGCGGGCGCGCCACGAGCTCGGACCGCCGCAGCGGCGGCGTCACTCCATCGGTGACCAGTGCGTGGAAGCCGGGCATGCGGTGCAGGCGTGGCGTGATGAGACGGCGGAGGAGGTTGCCGAGTTCGCCGCCTTCGGTCATGACCATGCCGGTGACCTTCGCGAGTCGAATCATGGCCCGGGCATGGGGTTTGCGTTCCTCCTCGTACGAGGCCAGGACCCGCTCGGGGAGCTCGCCTGCGAGGACTCCGGCGAGCTTCCAGGTGAGGTTGGCCGCGTCGCGCAGTCCGGCGCCCATGCCCTGGCCGATGAACGGCGGGGTGAGGTGGGCGGCATCGCCGAGCAAGAAGATCCGGCCCGCGCGCCAGCGGTCAGCGAGCTGTGCGCGGAAGGTGTAGTCGGCTATCCGGACCAGTTCCAGTTCCGCGATCGGAACGGTGCCGGTCCACGGGCGGATCAGTCCGTGCAGCCGATCGATGTCGCGGTAGTCGTCAGCGGTTTCACCCGGACGAAGCCGGAATTCCCATCGGTGCCTGGTCTTTCCGATGCGCATGTAGGTGGCGGCGCGAACCGGGTCGCAGACCTGATGTACGCCTTCCCACTGCCCGAGTTCGACGCTGGTGGCCACGTCGACGACCAGCCACCGCTGCTCGAAGTTCAGGTCCCGCATGGTGGCGCCGATCGAGGATCGGACCAGGCTGTTGGCGCCGTCGCAGCCCAGGACGTACCGCGCCAGGACGGATTCCGCCGCGCCGGTCGTCCGGTCGGTGAAGTCGACGGTCACGCCGTCGGTTTCCTGCGTCACCGCGGTGACCTCGACGTCGCCGCGGACGGTGACCGCCGCGTTCCGCCGCACAGCGGAACGGAGGATCGCCTCTAGCTCCGGTTGGTCGAACATGTTCGCGTCCGGATACCCGTTGCGGCCGCGCGCCGGATCGCGGTGGAATTCGGCCAGCACCCGCATGTTCCGGTCCAGCAGACGCAGGCCGAGGGCCGGCCGGGATATGGCGTCGAATTCGTCACTGACGCCCAACCGGTCCAGAATCCGGCGGATCTCACCGTCCAAGTGCACCGCGCGCGGCTGCGGGTAGACGCCCTCCCACCGCTCCAGCACCAAGGACTCGACACCGTACTGGGCGAGCAACGTGGCCGCGGTGAGGCCGGTCGGGCCCGCGCCGACGATCACCACCGGGACATGCGCGGAACGCATCACACCGCTCCCAACACGGTCATCAGGTAGCCGACCGCGATCAGTCCGGTGACAACGGCAGGCGCGAATTGTCGCACCGCGTCACCGGTACGCCGATGAATGACGACGGCTCCGGTCATCAGCAGCACCAGCCCGATTCCGGCCGCCACGCCGACGGGCCACCAGACGATGCCGATCAGAAGACCAAGTGCGGCCGCTATCTCGAGACCGCCGATCTTCCGGTAGGCGGAGACGGAGAACCCGGCATGCGCGGCACGCTCTCGCATCGACCCGACCGCCGACACCTTCGACACCCCGACCAGCAGGAAGAACGCCGCCAGCACGACAGCGAGCACGATCGACGCGACATTCATCGGCGCACCGCGATTCGCCACTCGATCGGGTACCGGGCGAGGATGGCGGCTACGGCGGTCTCGTCACCGATGTCGTCGAGTTCGACGGTCGCGACGATCGCACCGTCCTCGACAGCCGCGCCGATGCTGTGCACTCCGGTGATGCCGGTCAGGGCGTCGAGGAGTTCCCGGCGGGTGGCGTCGGCGCGTAACCCGAGTTTGTAGGGTTTGCCGACGTCGGTGACCGGCAGCGCGTCGAGGACCGTGACCGTCTTCGGCGCGGCCGCGCGTTCGGGTACGTGCTGGTTGGCCCAGTCGAGCAGAACGGCTTCGGTGACGTCGGCGCCGGGTGCGAGTGTCACGTAGGCGACGGGCACTTCACCGGCGTGGAGATCAGGGCGGCCGACCGCGCCTGCCGCGGTGACCTGGGGATGGGCGAGCAGGGCGTCTTCGATGGTCGCGGGGTCGATGTTGTGCCCGCCGCGAATGATGAGGTCCTTGGCGCGGCCGTGGAGATGGACGAAGCCGTCGGAGTCGATGTGGGCGAGGTCGCCGGTGTCGAGCCAGCCGTCGACGAGTTTGCCCATACCGTCGAGGACATACCGCTGATCGGCGCGGTCGGTCACATAGCCTGCGAAGACAGTCGGGCCGCTGATGGCCAGGACACCGGTGGCACCGGCGGGTAGGTCGGTCCAGGTGCCCTCCTCGTCGATGCGCACCGTTTTCACCTGCTGGTAGGGCATCCGCTGGCCGACCGATCCCGGTCGCGGCAGGTCGGGGAAGCTGCGCGCGCTGGCGCAGGTCGCTTCGGTGAGGCCGTAGCCCTCGACCAGGGTGATTCCGGTGTGCGTCTGAAAGTTGTCCCGGACGGCGGCGGGCAGTGGCGAGGCGCCCACCATGGCGTACCGGAGGCTGGAGATGTCGGCGTCGACCGGGCATTGCGCCAGCACCGCGTACACCGTCGGCACCGCGCTCATCGCGGCGATCCGGTAATGGGCGACGATTTTCCAGAACTCGCCATAGATCGCGAAGTCCCGGTATCCGAGCGGTCCGGCCCAGACCACGGATTGGCCCTTGAACAACGGCGCGAGCAGCGTGACGACCAGGGCGTTGACGTGGAACAGCGGCAGGGCCGCGAACACCACGGCATCGTTGTCGAGCAGGGAGTTCACGGCGATCATCCACGCGTTGGCGACTTCGTTGGCGTGGGTGTGCGCGGCCAGCTTCGGCACACCGGTGGTGCCCCCGGTATGGAACAGCGCGGCAAGATCGGACGCGCGCGGCGGCTGCCCGGCGAATGCGGCCGGATCGTGGGCCGCGGCCAGTTGGTCGAGGTAGCCGACGCGCACACCATCGAGCGGTGCCAGCGGCTGCGGCTCCCCAGCTGCGGTCGGGCGCAGCACCAGCACCGCGTCCAGCAGGCCGTCGGCGGCCAGCGCCCGCGCGGAATCCCACATGGGCTCAGCCAATTCGGGCCCGGCGGTGATGAGGACGCGCGCGCCGGTGCGTTGGAGCAGTTCGGCGATGTGCCGCCGGGACAGGCCCCCGTTGACCGGGGCGGCGATCCCGGCCAGCTGGGCGGCGAGGGTCGCCGCGATCAGCTCGGCGCAGTTGGGTGCGATCAGGGCCACCGCGTCGCCGCGCCGAACACCGAGCTCGTGCAGCAGGTTCGCGTACCGGTGTACCTGTGCCAGCAGCTGGGCAAAGGTGTGCCGCAGGGGTTCTCGCCACCGCGCCGCCTCCGGCAAGACCGTGACGGCGGTGCGCTCCTGCCACGACTGCGCGGCTCGTACCAGCAGGGCATAGGTCGATTCCGGCAGTCCGCGCCGCGCCAGCGGCACCGATTCGATCTCGGCCAGATCGCTCGGCTGCGCGTAGCGCGGCCATAGCAGCTCCTCGGCCGGGGTGCTGATCGTCAGGTTGTCGGTCACCGGTACCTCACCGTGGTGCGCTGGCGGCCCAAGTCGATGGCGCCGTCATTGGTGGCGATCGTGGCCTCGATGACGTCGCCGTCGTGCAGATACTTCGGGTTCTTGGCCTGGCCTTTGAAAAAGAGGTTCCACTTCACCGTCGCAGGGAGCAGATTCGCCATGAACTGGACCGGTTTCGGCGGAGCGCTCAACGCGGTGCCGATCGGTGTTCCGGTGAGCAGGAGATCACCGACGGCCATGTGCTGGAATCGGGTCAACGCCCGCAAGGTCTCCAGCGGCCGGTAGATCATGTCCGCAACCGTCATGTCCTGGCGCACCTCCCCGTTGACCCACAATCGCAATCGCAGGTCGGTGAACCGCTTCAGCTCATCGGCTTCCAACAGCACCAGCGCGGGACCGACCGGGGTGAACGTCGGATACGACTTCGCTTCGTAGAACTGGGTTTTCGGCAATTGCACATCACGCGCGGAGATGTCGTTGGTGACGACGAGACCGGCGATGTAGTCGGCGAGGTTGTCCGGGGTGATCTCCGATCCGACCGGCATTTCCCGGCCGAACACCAGGCCGATCTCCACCTCGTAATCCAGCAGCCGCACATGCGCGGGCCGGATGACGTCGTCGTGCGGACCGCTGATCGACCCCGACGCCTTCCGGAAGAACGTCAGCGGCACCGTCTCCGGGTCCATGCCCGAATCCTCGACGTGCGAGGCGAAATTCGTCATCTGCGCGACCACCCGGCAGGGCGCGGTCACGGGCGAGACGAGCGACAGCGCATCGACCGGCACGACCTCGCCGCTCGTGGCGGCCGCGACGACCGCATGACGGTCTGCGAGCAGCTGTGCTGTGGTGGTCGCCGCGGTGTCGACCTTCGCGGCGCCCGCGGGTGTGGCCACCCACCAGGCGTCGCTGGTACGGAGAACGGAAATGCTCATGAACTGGCTACTTTCAACAGGCCGCGCAGGCGACGGAGATCGAATTCGTTGTCTTCGCGCAGCGCGTCGACCAGCGCGCGCAGCTCGCGAAGCGATTCCCGGCCCGGTTTCAGGCCGAGGAAGTCTCTGCTGGCCGGCGGCCCCCACTGGGCCAGGCCGGAGGCGGTGAACGGCGCCCAGCCGGGTTCCAGCGTGCAGTCGAACATGTCGCCGTCGCTGAAGTGCTCGACCAGGAACCCGTCCGGGTCACGCCAGTAGTCGAAGATCTGGCTGCCCTGGATGTGCCTGCCGATCCCCCACGACCGGAAATAACCGTGGTCACGCAGATATTCGCCACCCGCGGCCAGCGCGTCGAGGTCGGCGACCTGATAGGCCGAGTGCACATACCGGTTGGCCGGGCCGAGCACCAACGCCAGTGTGTGATGGTCGGCGGGCGTCCGGCCGCGGTCGCAGCGGATGAAGCTCATCACCGGCCCGCGCTCCCGCTGCCCCGGGTAGTAGAGGAAGTCGCTGACGATCAGACCCAAATGCCGCAGATACCAGTCGAGGGTTTCTCGGTACTTGGTGGTCTGCACCACCACATGTCCCAGACGTTGCACCCGCGCCGGTTCGCGGGGCGGCCGCTGCGTGGCGTTTACCCGGGCCACGCCGTGTCCGCAGTTGAGGGTGTGCGGAACCTGTTCGGGCAAGGCGGTCAACGTGTGGGTGTCGGCGACGACCCGCACACGCAAGCCGCTCGGATCGGTCAGATCGACGGCCGACCCGCCCAGGCTGTCGGGCAAGCGCACCACAGTGCTTCCACCGGCCTCCGCCAACCGGAGCAGGTCGGCGGTGTCCGCCGCCCGGAAGGCCGGGCCGACGAACCTCGATCGCGGTCCCCGCCGGATGAGCACGCATGGCGCTTCGGCCTCGGTGCCTCGCAGGTGCAGTTCGGTCGGCGTGCGCAGCGACGTCGCGAAGCCGAAGGCGTGGGCGAAGACCTCGGCGCGCTCGAGGGCCGGTTTCTCGAACTCCAGCCACGCCAGATCGTGCACCTTCACGATCGGATCGGGCGCTCGCCCCGGATGTTCGCCGGCCAGGGCGCCGTGCTCACTGTGCAGGCCGGTGTGCGGGTCGTGATGGTCGATCATCGACCACTCCCTCCATGTGACTGACGATATCGTCATATACGACGCAATGTTCAGTCAAGTGGTTCTGAAGAATTCGTCATCACTGAAGTGCGGCGTTACCATGTGCGGGGACGACCAGGGAGAGGTGAGCAGGCATGACCGAACAGGCCGGCGCGGAACCCAACCGGCTGGAGCGCCGCAAGGCACGCACTCGCGCCGCCCTGCTCAGCGCGGCCCAGTCGTTCATCGCGGCCGGGAAACTGAACGCGCCGATCTTGGAGATCACCCAGGCCGCCGATGTCGGCATGGGGTCGTTCTACAACCACTTCCAAAGCCGAGAGGACCTGTTCCGGGCCGCGGTCGAAGAGGCGCTCGACCAGCACGGCGCCGTGCTCGACACCCTCATGGAGGGCATGGACGACCCGGCCCGGATCTTCGCGCAGAGCTTCCGGCTGACCGGGCGCATGCATCGGCGAAACCCCATCCTCAGCAAGGTTCTGCTCAACAACGGAATCGCCCTGACCGCCTCGGACAGGGGGTTGGCACCGCGCGCTCGCCGTGACATCGAGGCCGCCGCCCGCGCAGGTCGATTCCACGTCAGCGACCCGGAACTGGCCATGACGATCGTGGCCGGCGCCGCGCTGTGCCTGGGGCAATTACTGCACGATCAACCAGAACGAGACGATGCCGCAGCGTCCGACCAGGTCACCGAGGACCTTTTGCGGATGTTCGGCATCCCGGCCGATGAGGCGCGCGAGATCTGTCATCTCCCGCTGCCTTCCCTCGGCATCGAGCCGCGCGGCGACAGCGCCGCATAACTGATAAAGGGCGTCAACTCACGCGTGCGCGGCCTCGCGCGTGAACTCGTACTCCAGTTCCGCGCCCTCGATGTCGAGATCCGGCACATAACGTCCGAACCAGCGCGGGTGGTACCACATACCACTTCCGACCAGGGCCATGACGGCGGGCACCAGCGTGAGCCGGACGACGAAGGCATCGAGGACGACGCCGACCGCCAGCGTGAACGCCAGTGGCTTGACGATCGGATTGTCGACCCAGGTGAAGGCCACGAAGACGGCCCACATGATCAGCGCGGCGGCACTCACCACCCGGGCCGAATGCGCGACCCCGTTCTGCACCGACCCGACTGCATCCCCGGTACGGCTGTATTCCTCCTTGATCCGGGATACCACGAAGATCTGGTAATCGCTGGAGAGCCCGAAGATGATCGCGAGGATGACGATGGGCAGGAAGCTCAGCGTCGGCGCCTCGGTCACGTCGAAAAGGGCCGCTCCCCAACCCCATTGGAAAACCGCGACCTGAATGCCGAGCGCGGCGAAGACCGAGAGGATGAATCCGACGATCGAGGACAACGGCACCAGCACGGTGCGGAAGGCAATGGTCAACAGCACAAGCGCCAAGCCGACCACGACCAACAGGAAGATCGGCAGCGCGTCGGCCAGTCGGTCGGAGGTGTCGATGTTCGCGGCGGTGGTGCCGCCGATCAGGAAGGTGGCCCCCGTGTTCGCCGTGATGCGGTCGCGGTTGTCCCGCAGCCGGGTGACCAGATCCGAGGTGGCCTGATCGGCCGGACCGGTCTTCGGCACGGCCTGGATCAGCAGCAGCCGGTCACCGCTGCCAGCGGGCTGGACCGCGGCGACGTCGGGTTCGGCTTGCAACCGTTGCGTCAACGTCTGGCCCACGTCCGGACCGGTAGCGTTGGACAGGTCGGTCACCACCAGCAGCGGGCCGTTGAAACCAGGACCGAATGAGCGGCTGACCAGGTCGTAGGCCTTGCGGGCAGTGCTCGACTCCGGTTGCGACTCGCCACTGGGCAGCCCGAGATCCATCCGAGTGACCGGAGCCGCCAGGGCGACCAACGCCGCGATCCCGAGGACGAGTAGCGGCACCCGGAAGCGCGTGAGGAATCGGCCCCAGGCGTGCCCCATCGTCTGCTCCGGTTCGTAGGCGGCGATCCGCGCCACCTCTTCCGGTCGTCCCGGATGCAGCGGGGGCGAAATGAATCGAGCGACCGTGGCACCGGCGAATCCGAGCAGCGCGGGCAGCAGTGTCAGGGCGACCAGCATCGCCACCAGCACGGCGCCAGCCGCCGTCAACCCCATGACCGTCAGGAACGGAATACCGGCGACCGAAAGCCCGCACAGCGCGATGATCACGGTCACCGCCGCGAACACGACCGAGCTTCCCGCCGTTCCGACCGCCAGCGGTATCGACTCCTCCGCGGGCATTCCGAGCACGATGTTGTGCCGATGCCGGGACAGGATGAACAGCGCGTAGTCGATCCCGCACGACAGCCCCAGCATCAACGCCAGCGACGTCGCCGCCGCGGGCACGTCGACGAAGGCCGCCACACCGAGGATTCCGGTCAGCCCGATGGCCACGCCCACCAACGCCGTGACGATCGGCAGTCCTGCGGCGACAACCGCCCCGAACGTGACGAGCAGGATGACGAAGGCCGCGACGATACCGAAGAGCTCCGGCGTTTCCGGTACCTCAGCGGTGAAGCCGGGGTACACCGCTCCGGAGAATTCCACATCCATGCCCGCGTCCCGCGCCGGGGCGGCGATGCGGTCCACCTGGTCCAGCGTCTCCTCGGTGACATCCCCCGCCGCCACCGCGAACTGCACGCTGCCCAACGCGACCCGCTGATCGGGCGCGACCGCCTTGGCCTCGAACGGGTCGACCACCGTGGCAACCTGCGGCAACCCCCGCAGCCCGGCCACGACCTGCTCCATCTCAGCGCTCGCCTGCGGGTCGGTGACCTTCGCCAGACCCGGTGTGGCGAACACCACCTGCATCTGGGCTCCGCCGTACGCGGGCATCCGCTGCTTCAACAGGGAAACCGCATCCTGCGACTCGGTGTTCGGGATGGTGAAGTCGTCGGTGGTCTTGCCGCCCGTCACCGCGGCGAATCCGATCGCACACGCGAGCAGCACCAGCCACACCGCCAGCACCCACCAGCGCCGAAGGGCCACCAGGCGACCAAGAGCGAACAGATACCGAGACATGCGGGTCCTCTCATCGAGCAACCAACGACACATCGGCGAAACCGGATCACGACCGCTGCGACCACGATAAATGCCCTCGCCAGACGGTACGGCCACAACGCTCGAATCGTGCTCCCGACCGGGATCACCGTGGACCGACGTGGCCCGACGACCCGCTGACCTCGCTTGCCGATCCGATCACCGACAACCGCGGCACCCTGCCGTTTTGACCATGTCAACCGCGAGAAGGTACCGTTTTCCAGGCGTCTGTGCGCGCCGACCCGTGACGAACGGTGACGGGGCCTTAGCTCAATTGGCAGAGCACTGCCTTTGCAAGGCAGGGGTTAGGGGTTCGATTCCCCTAGGCTCCACCAATGGGAGGCGAGTGCTCGTGAAGAGCACTCGCCTTTTTTGGTTCCGCGTGTTTGTGGGGGTGCAAACCCCACGCCCCGCCCGGAGGGCTTCGCCCCCGGACCCCCAGGCTTGTGGTTGCGTTGGGCGGTCGTGGTGGAAAGCCGCCGCTCACCGTGCCAGTGGGGCTCCGCCCGGGGCCGATTCCGGACACCACGAACATCAGGTCGACCGCGACGCTGGAGGCATGTTGGGCCATTTCTGCGCTGTCCGCGAGCGGACGCAGTATGGCGGTAGTGATCACCACCGCGCTGCACAGCAAATGTGATCGGACACGACCGGCCGTCTCCATTGGACGCCGACTGACACGTGCTCGGCGACGGCTGGATCCCCTGGCTCGCATATCCGGCAGCGAAGACACTTCAATAGCCGATGCGCGCGCCGGGAGCCCTTTCGGTAATTCCCGATAGGGCTGGCGTTGCCGCGTACACGGCAACCTCATACATCCGGCCCCGGAAATACGTTGGCCCACAGTTTTTCACAACGATCGTTCTATCGATGGCCTCGCCTTGGGTCCCCGGACGCGATCGCCTCAGCCACCCCTGCCCTCCTGCTGAACCCCCATCCCAAGCGCCATCCCAAGCCCCCTTATCAACCCTTCCAATCGACCAATGGTCCGGCATCCCCGGCTCGTCACTATGCCCAGGGGCCGGAATAGCTTGCCGGACTCGGGCTCGATATCGGATGCGGCTGAGAGCGTTCTTATGCCATATCCATGAATACCGGCATGAGCGTTGGAGTGAAAACCGACCGTTTGAATCTAAAAAGGTAAGCGAAATACCCATGGACATCGAAACTTCGGAGCGCGAAGATATTCATGATGCCGTTTGTCGGGGAAACGGTCAACCTGTAAATCGGCAGGATGATTGGAAGTCCAATGATAATCAGAAAGTTGGTGGCGACCGCACTCATAGCCATCGCATCCACCGGGATCGCTACCGTTACGGCTCAGGGACAAGGCCGAGTGGCAGGAGAGGATATCACTGCCACTTTGTCGGACGGCCCCATCGCCTACACCACGACGCTGGCGGCTGACCACTCGAGCGCCACGATCAATCTGGCGTCCGGGAAGTTCGTCCCGGCTCCCGACGCGATCAATGTGATCGCGGATAACGGTGCACTCGTCGGCTCGATCCCGACGACACTGCGCATGGAGACCGGGCAAGCCTTCGCCCTCACGCCGACGCTCGACAGCACGGGCACGGTCCTTACGATGACACCGGCGAGTGGCGCACCGTCACCCGCGGCGGTCAACATGCCACCTGAGGTGCAGAGCCTGGTGCAGGATGCCCTGTTCGTCGGGCTCTTCGTGGGCGCGGCAATCGGCTGCGCGATCGGCGTTCTCATCGGAATCTGGTTCTTCCTGGTGGGCGCCGTGATCGGTTGCGCGATCGGCGCTGCCATTGGTGCAACGATCGGCTTCTTCTTCTTCCCGATCTGAGTGATCTGAGGAGGAATCGAATCGAGGTGGTCAACACGGCCGAGCGGTCGACGAGATCGCTCGGCCTTCGTATGCCCGCACCGCTCCCGGGCAGTCACCCCTACTGGCGCTGAGTCGCGGGAAGGGCGGTGTCGGGGTGCCCGAGAATCAGAACAGGTGCGTGGCCGAGCCGCCCGCCGGGCGCGCGGTGAGTTCCGATCATGGACGGAAGACCGCCCGGATGCAGCCGTCCTGCTTGTTCTTGAAGATGTCGTAGCCGTGGACGGCGTCCTCGAGCGGCATGTCGTGGGTGATGAGGTAGGAGGGGTCGAGGTCGCCTTGCTGGATGTAGTCGAACATGCGTGGCACGTACCGTTGGCCGTGTTGCTGCGCGGTGCGGATGGTGAGGCCCTTGTTGGTCACCACACCCATCGGAAACTTGTCGGTCAAGCCGTAGACGCCGAGCACCGCGACGATCCCGCCTTTCCGGCAGGCGAGAATCGCCTGGCGTAGCGGGATGGCTCGGTCGGTTTCGAGCCGGAGGAGTTGTTTGGTGCGATCGTAGAGCTGCTGCAGCCCGGTGCCGTGTGCTTCCATGCCGACTGCCTCGATGCAGGCGTCCGGGCCGCGGCCACCGGTCATCTCACGCAGCGTCTCCTGGACGCTGTCGACCGCGGTGTAGTCGAGCGTCTCCGCCCCGAACTGCTTGCGCGCCATTGCCAATCGTTCCGGGAACCGATCGATGACGATGACCCGTTCGGCGCCGAGAAGCCGCGCGGTGTGCCCGGCCATCAAACCGACGGCTCCGCTGCCCCACACCGCGATGGTGTCGCCGGGTGAGATGTCGCAGAAATCGGCGCCCATCAGGCCGGTCGGTACGGCGTCGGACAGGAACAGAGCCTGCTCATCAGTGATGTCGTCGGGGATGGGGAAGCAGTTGACGTCGCCGAAGGGCACCCGGATGTAGTGGGCGTGCGATCCTTGATAGCCGCCGAAAGGGTGGGTGTATCCGTAGATCCCCCCGCTGGGGTACCCGAGGATGGGCTGTTGCAAGTGGGCGTTCGGGTTCGTCGTATCACAGGCCGACCACAGATCGTGCTCGCAATACCAGCACGATCCACATCCGATGAACGACGGAACGACGACCCGGTCACCGGACTGCCGTGCGCTGACCTCGGGACCGACCTCGACCACCTCGCCCATGAACTCGTGGCCGATCACGTCGCCTTCACGCATGCCCGGCAGATACCCATCGATGAAATGCAGGTCCGAACCGCACGTAGTGGTCAATCGGACCCGCACGATGACGTCGTGGGGATTGATCAGCGTGGGATCGTCGACTGTTTCGACCGCGAGTTCGTTGACACCGTTCCAGCACAGCGCGCGCATGTCGTCTCCTGTTCAGCGCGCGGATGCCCGCGCGCTCGGGTTGCGTTCGATGGTGGGCATCTCGCCGGTCTGCAAGAGTGCGCGGGCACGGTAGAGCGCGGCGAACGCGGCTGCTCCGGTGAGGATGTCGGGTATCGGTGTCCGCGCCCGGATCGTCACCTCGGTGCCGAGGCCGCGGGGCGCGTCCCGGAATGTCAGCTGAATCTGCGGGCCACCGCGCGTGCGGTCACCCTCACCCGTCGTGCCGACGAAACGCAAGCCGTCGTCCTCTTCCACGAGCGTGGTGTTCCACTCGACGGAGTCGTCGGCGCCAGGGCGCAGAATCCACTCGTAACGCGAGGGAGCCGACGACCGGACCTCGGCGATGCCGCCGAGCACCTGCGACAGCCTGTCAGGGTCACGCCAGAACTGTTCGACCTCGGTCCGGGGTCGGCCGATCGTCACCGTCTGACTGTTCCCGCCATGGGACACCGAACCGGCAACCTTCCCGACGAGGTCGGTCAGCTGCTCTTTGGCCTTATCGATGTAGTGCACGAGAGCTCCCTTCGTCTGATCTCGGCGTTACCCGAATACGGCGACCGGAAGCACCCCATTGCACACGCGTTCGCACCAGCGGTCCGGCTCCGTCGACCTGACCCAGCCGGATCGTGGTATGCGTTCACCATGGTTTCCACCGGCTTGCGGGTTGCGCCCGCTCGGCCGGGCCTCCACCGCCAGGAACTCACCCGTACGGTCGGATCGGAAGACCGCGACAGTCGGCCTCGTGGTTGCTCGGCACTCGGCCAGTCGCCGCCCGAGCCGTTCAGAGATTCCGCAGCTGAGCGGCGAGTTCTTCCTTGCTCATGCTCGAGGCCCCGGGGATGCCCGCATTCCGGGCCTGCTGCTGTAGCTCCCGCGCGGTCTCCTCGCCCGGTCGGTCGCCGAGATGCTGGGCGCGGCTCGCCGCGAACGCGCGGCCGAGCTCCGCTCGCCGCCTGTCGTCGAGCTGGTCGCGCATCTGCGGCAGTACTGTCGACTCCTCTTCCTGAATGTGGCTGACGACCGCTTCGGCGAGTTCGGCCAGCACCGAGTCGAACTCCCGTGACTCCGGGTCGGTCTCGGTCAGCCGGAGCAAGAGCTGCTCGACCTGCGCGTGCTCCTGCTGGCTGTGCGCTATCTCCTCGACTTCACCGACGTCGTCCTTCGCGACGGGGTACACCTCGGTTTCCTCGGCCCGACTATGCGCGACCAGTGACGCGGCCAGCACTGGAACCAGCAGCGGGCGCTTGTCCTGGTGCTGCTTCAGCTCGTCGAACAACCGCTCCGTCTCGCGGTGATCCTGCATGATGAGATCGACGACATCGTTCACGACTGCCTCCTCACAGGAACTCACTGGGGGGTGCTGAATACCCCAGCGGACCGTATTCACGCACCGGCCGCACCGCGCCTGTCGGGGACTTGTCCAACCGGATCGGTCAGCCGATGCTCCCTCTGAAGCGATGCGACGGTGGAGCGCCGCCGTGGCCCGCATCGATGGGAATCGGCGATGCTGCTGTGCGGAATGCGTTGTGGCGCAGGCACTATTGCTGTATCTCGGCGGTCTTGTGCTCGACGGTTGCGGGGGCGGCGAGACCGGCCATCGGGTCGATGGGCGCCGCCCAGCGCTCGGCGGATCCATGGCGATCGGAGTTTGTGAGGAGCGGCGAGCGCCCTCGTCACCATAATGAACCCGGCTTACCGGGCAATGGAGCCGCAGAAGGAGGAATTCACCTCGGGAAATAGGGTGGGCCTAGGAGGACTTGAACCTCCGACCTCTTCGTTATCAGCGAAGCGCTCTAACCGCCTGAGCTATAGGCCCATGTTGTTCGACTCGGATCGCCGAGCCGAGAGCAAAGACTACCGGACATGACCTAAATGAACCAAAACGGCTGGTAGGGGGCTCGCGGTGGACTGGGGCACGACCCGGCGGGCGCTGACCGGCAGGGATTGCGAACCCTGGTACGGGCGCGGATGCCGAGAACTCCCGGTGGTCGACACCCGATCGCCCGTCTTTCCAGCACCGGGATTGCAGGCATGGTCAGCGTACCCGTGCCCGGAGACGATGTCCGACACCAAAACGGCCGGTACCCGCCCTCGAGGGCGGGTACCGGCCGTTCGGAAGAACCGGACTAGTCGGGGTCGGCCAGGGTCACCTGGATGCCGCCGACGAGGTCGCAGCACTGGTTGTAGATGAAAGTGCCGACCGTGCCGAGCGCGGTGAACAGGACGACGTTGATCAGGCCGATCACGCCCGCGTAGCCGAAGACGGTGCCGGCGTCGATCAACCCCACCGAGCCGCTGTCCTGGGACACCATGTCGGTGAACGTGTTGTTGAGCCGTTCCCACACGCCCATGCCCTCGAGCACGATGTACAGCAGGCCGACCGCCAGCATCCACACGAAGAACATCGCCACGCTGATCACCAGCGAGATCTTCAGCGTCGACCAGGGATCGATGCGACGGATCTGCACGGTGGCCCGCAGCGGCTGACCGGAAGCGACCGCGGCGACCGCGACCGGAACCGCGGGCGAGACCGGCCCCGACTGCGGACCGGTGGCTTCGGTCTGCGGCAGCGGATGGCGGATCTCGGACAGGTCGGGCATGTCTTTGATCAACTCCGGGCGCGCGATGCTGCGGGTGGGTCCGTCGATGCCGACGGACTTCACCATCGCCGCTTCCTTGCGTGCCGCCTTGGCCGCCAGATCCGCGGTGGTGCGCGCATTGGACATGCTGTTGCCGAGCCCGACCGACCCGCCGCCGGAATTCGGGCGGCCGGTGACCGGCGCCTGGCCAGGGCGGTACAGGTTGGACTGCGGCTCCCGCTGCGGAAGCTGCTGCGACCAGCCGCCGTCCTGGTACGGCGACTGCTGCTTGCCACCGTTGCCTGCTGGGCCCCCGGCCTGCTTGTCCCCGCCCTCGGGCGCGGACTGCTCGGCCTTGGTGTTCATCCGCGCCGTCTTCTGATCGAAGTGGTCCTGGCCGTCGCCGCCGGGCGCCTTGTCCGCCATCCCCTGCTGTGCCGGGAAATCACCCTGCTTGATCTCCTGCGGCTGGGCATTCGACTGGTTGGCGCCGGGCTGGTTACCCGGCTGCGGCTGCCCACCGGGCTGCGGACCCGGTTGGCCCTGGTGACCACCCGGTTGTCCACCACCGGGGTGGCCGCCCGGCTGGCCGCCTCCTTGCTGGCCGCCACCGGGCTGACCGTTCTCGGCCGAGGCGACCGGCCGTGGGATCGGCCGCGGCGGGATCGGGGACGGTGCGATCCGCTCGGTCACACCGTTCGTCTGGTGCCGCTCGTCATTCGGCTGATTCGGAGTGGTCAATGGGAATCCTTAGATCCGTTCGTTGCCGCCGCTATTGGATTACTTCTCAGAAGAACCGGTGTCGCCGCCGCCGGCGACCTGATCGGGATCGGGCTCGTCGGCATTGCGCGCGATCGCAAGCAAGGTATCGCCCTCCGCGAGGTTCATCAATCGCACGCCCTTGGTCTGCCGTCCAGCCTTACGAACCTGCTTCGCCGCCGTCCGGATGACGCCGCCCCCGGAGGTGATCGCGTACAACTCATCCTCGTCGTCGACGATGAGCGCCCCGACCAGGGTGCCACGTTTCGCGTCGAACTGGATGGTCAATACGCCTTTACCGCCGCGACCCTGCGGGGTGTACTCCTCGATCGCGGTCCGCTTCGCATATCCGCCGGACGTCGCGACCAGCAGATATGTGCCATCGCGAACCACATTGAGGGACAACAGCTCATCGCTGTCGTTGAACCGCATGCCCTGCACGCCCGAGGTGGCGCGGCCCATCGGACGCAACGCCTCGTCGGTGGCCGAGAAGCGAATGGACTGGCCGAGCGCCGAGACCAGCAGCAGGTCGTCGTCGGCCGAGCAGAGCACGGCGCCGACCAATTCGTCCTCGTCGCGCAGATTGACCGCGACGATGCCGCCGCTGCGGTTGGAGTCGAAGTCGGTCAGCTTCGACTTCTTCACCAGACCGTTCTTGGTGGCCAGCACCAGGTACGGAGCATCGTTGTAGGACTTGATCTGGATGATCTGGGCGATCTTCTCGTCCGGCTGGAACGCCAGCAGGTTCGCCACGTGCTGCCCGCGCGCGGTGCGGTTGGCCTCGGGCAGTTCATACGCCTTGGCGCGGTAGACGCGGCCCTTGTTCGTGAAGAACAGCAACCAGTCGTGCGTCGAGGTGATGAAGAAGTGCTTGACGATGTCGTCCTGTTTGAGACCGGCGCCTTGCACACCCTTGCCGCCGCGCTTCTGGCTCCGATAGAGATCGGTCTTGGTGCGCTTGGCGTAGCCGGTCTCGGTGATCGTGACGACCACGTCTTCGCGGGCGATGAGATCCTCGTCGGCCACGTCGCCGTCGGCCGCGATGATCTTGGTGCGCCGCTCGTCGCCGTACTTGTCGACGATTTCCTGCAGTTCGTCGCGGACGATCGCGCGCTGGCGCTCCGGCTTCTCCAGGATGTCCTTGAGATCGGCGATCTCCAGCTCGATCTTGGCCAGCTCGTCGACGATCTTCTGCCGCTCCAACGCCGAGAGGCGCCGCAGCTGCATATCGAGAATCGCGGTGGCCTGGATCTCGTCGATGTCCAGCAGGCGCATGAGGCCGGTGCGCGCGGTCTCGGTGTCGGCCGAGCGGCGGATCAGTGCGATGACCTCGTCCAGCGCGTCCAGCGCCTTGACCAGACCGCGCAGGATGTGGGCCCGTTCCTCGGCCTTGCGCAGCAGGTAGCGGGTGCGCCGCACGATCACGTCGAGCTGGTGGTTGACGTAATGGCGGATCATCTGGTCCAGCCGCAGGGTGCGCGGCACCCCGTCGACGATGGACAGCATGTTCGCACCGAAGCTGGTCTGCAGCTGGGTGTGCTTGTAGAGGTTGTTCAGCACCACCTTGGCCACGGCGTCGCGCTTGACGGTGACCACGATGCGCAGGCCCGCGCGGTCGGAGGACTCGTCGTGGATGTCGGAGATGCCCGCGATCTTGCCGTCGCGCACCTGTTCGGCGATCGAGGAGATCAGATTGTCCGGGTTGACCTGGTAGGGCAGCTCCGTGATGACGATCGTGGTGCGGCCCTTGTTGTCTTCCTCGATCTCGACCACACCGCGCATGCGGATGGAGCCGCGCCCGGTGGAGTAGGCGTCCTGGATGCCCTGGGTGCCCACGATCAGGCCCTCGGTCGGGAAATCCGGGCCCTTGACCCGCTCCATGCACGCGGCGAGCGTGGCTTCCTCGTCGGCGTCGTGGTTGTCCAACGCCCAGTAGATCGCCTCGGCGACCTCGTTGAGATTGTGCGGCGGGATATTGGTCGCCATACCGACCGCGATGCCGCCCGAGCCGTTGATCAGCAGGTTCGGCACCCGGGACGGCAGAACCACCGGCTCCTGTGAGCGGCCGTCGTAGTTCGGCACGAAATCGACCGTCTCGTGGTCGATTTCGCGCAGCATCTCCATGGCGATGGGCGTGAGACGGCACTCGGTGTACCGCATGGCGGCCGGGCCGTCGTTGCCGCGCGAACCGAAGTTGCCCTGCGGATCCACCAGCGGGTAGCGCAGCGACCACGGCTGGGCCATGCGCACCAGGGTGTCGTAGATCGGGACGTCGCCGTGCGGGTGGTAGTTACCCATGGTCTCGGCGACCGGGCGCGCGGACTTCACATAGCCGCGGTCGGGCCGATACCCGTTGTCGTACATCGCGTAGAGGATGCGCCGGTGCACCGGCTTCAGGCCGTCGCGCACGTCGGGCAGCGCTCGGCCGACGATCACGCTCATCGCGTAATCGATGTAGCTGTTCTGCATCTCCTGCTGGATGTCGACCGGTTCGATGCGCTCGCCGCCGGTCGGAGGCAGGGTGGTGTCGGTCATGAGGTCTCCTGTGTCTTGCGAATGCTCCCGCACCCCGTCGGCGTCATGAGCGCTGCGCGATGGTCTCGTGCGGAATCGTGGGATCGCGCGTCACGGCGCGCGTGCTGACTCACAGATCGAGGAAGCGGACGTCCTTGGCGTTGCGCGTGATGAAACTGCGCCGCGCCTCGACGTCTTCGCCCATCAGCACGCTGAACAGCTCGTCGGCGGCCGCCGCGTCGTCCAACGTCACTTGACGCAACAGCCGCACCGACGGATCCATGGTGGTCTCCCACAGCTCCTTGGGGTTCATCTCACCGAGACCCTTGTAGCGCTGCACGCCGTCGTCCTTGTTGATCTTCTTGCCCGCGGCGAGACCGGCCTCGAGCAGACCGTCGCGCTCGCGATCGGAGTAGGCGAACTCCGGGTCGCTGCGCTGCCACTTGAGCTTGTACAGCGGCGGCTGCGCCAGATACACGTGACCGTGTTCGACCAGCGGGCGCATGAACCGGAACAGCAGCGTGAGCAGCAGCGTCGAGATGTGCTGGCCGTCGACGTCGGCGTCGGCCATCAGCACGATCTTGTGATACCGCAGCTTGCTGATGTCGAACTCGTCGTGGATGCCGGTGCCGAACGCGGTGATGATGGACTGGACCTCGTTGTTCTTGAGGACCTTGTCGATGCGCGCCTTCTCGACGTTGATGATCTTGCCTCGGATCGGCAGGATCGCCTGGTACATCGAGTCGCGACCGGACTTGGCCGAGCCGCCCGCGGAGTCACCCTCGACGATGTAGATCTCGGACTTGTGCGGGTCCTTGGACCGGCAGTCGGCCAGCTTGCCGGGCAGACCGCCCAGGTCGGTGGCCGACTTGCGGCGCACCAGCTCGCGCGCTTTGCGCGCGGCGACGCGGGCCTGCGCCGAGGACACCGCCTTGTTCACGATGGTCTTCGCGTCGGCTGGGTTGGCTTCGAACCAGTGGGTGAGGTGCTCATTGCAGGTGCGCTGCACGAACGACTTCACCTCGGTGTTGCCGAGCTTGGTCTTGGTCTGGCCCTCGAACTGCGGCTCGCCGACCTTGACGCTCACGATGGCGGCCAGGCCCTCCCGGATGTCGTCACCGGTGAGGTTGCCGTCCTTCTCCTTGATGAGCTTCTTGTCCTTCGCGTACTTGTTGACCACCGTGGTCAACGCCGCGCGGAAGCCCTCTTCGTGCGTGCCGCCCTCGTGGGTGTTGATGGTGTTGGCGAAAGTGTGCACCGACTCCGAGTAACCGGAGTTCCACTGCATCGCGACCTCGAGCTCGTGGCCGGTGCCCTTGCCGGTGAACCCGACGACCGAGTTGTGGATCGGCTGCTTGGTCCGGTTGATGTGGCGGACGAAGTCCTCCAGTCCGCCCGGGTAGTGGTAGGTCCTGGTCTTGACCTTGTGCTCGGCCGCGGCGCCGTTCTGGTCGGCGTGCTTGGGCGCCTCGGCGGTCTCGCTGACCACCTCGTCGATGACCTCGGAGTCGCTGACGCGCTCGTCGGTGAGCTTGATGGTCAGTCCTTTGTTCAGGAACGCCATCTCCTGCAGCCTGCGGGCCACCGTCTCGAAGTTGTAGGTTGTGGTCTCGAAGACCTCCGGGTCCGCCCAGAAGCGGATGGTGGTGCCGGTCTTCTTGGTCGGTTCGCCCTGCACCAGCTTGCCGGGAGTGGCGTCCTTGTAGGTCTGGCTCCAGTGGTAGCCGTCGCGGTCGATCTCCGCCTCCAGGCGGGTCGACAGCGCGTTGACCACGGAGATGCCGACGCCGTGCAAACCGCCGGACACCGCGTAGGAATCCGAGTCGAACTTGCCGCCGGCATGCAGCTGGGTCATGACGACCTCGATGGTGGGCACGCCTTGGGCGTGCATCGCGACCGGGATGCCGCGGCCGTCGTCGACCACTTCGACGCCGCCGTCGGCCAGCAGGGTGACCTCGACCTTCGTCGCGTACCCGGCCATCGCCTCGTCGACGGAGTTGTCGACGACCTCCCAGATCAGGTGGTGCAGACCGCGCTCGCCGGTGGAGCCGATGTACATGCCCGGACGCTTGCGAACCGCCTCGAGCCCCTCGAGAACCGTGATGGAGGAGGCACCATAGTCCTGCTTCCCGGTCGCCTTGGTCGAACCCGATGCGGTGGAGTCTTTGGCAGCCACTGGTCGGTAGCTCTCCTTACTTGCTGATCCCGGCATACATCGATCGGACAGCACACGTGGGGCCCTGGTGGTATCTGATCGAAAATTAGGGTCCACGCGCGGACTGTGCGAAACGCGCCGAAGGTATCGCCGCTAGTTACGTCACCATCCTACTGGTACACCCAACTTACAACGCACATCCGACACCCCTGACGGCTCCGTGAATGCGAGAAAACGGATTCCGCCGACTCGGTTCCGCCTTCCGATGGTTTTGATCCATCAGGCGTCGGCTGAGAGATGCGTTGGACGCTGCGGACTTCGGGCTGCGGGCGATCAGCGAGCGGCGCCGACCCGATCCACGAAGGCGGCCGTGTGGCGTGCCAGCTCCGCCGGATGTGAGATCGGCGACCAATGCCGTGCCGAGATCTCGGCGCGGGTCAGGTTCGACACCCACCGATCGGCCTCGGCATTGACCACCGGCCGCACCGCCCGGTCGCCGGTGGCGACGATCAGCTGCACCGGCACCTGGATCGGACGGGGCCGCGGATGGCGCAAGTGCGCGCGGATGTTCGCGCGGTAGAGCTTCAGGTTATTGATCATATCGGTGCGCAACGTCGGCGCGGTCTCCACCAACGCGGGATCCAAGCCATCGAAGAAGCCGAGGAAGCGCGGCCAATGGTTGGACAGCACCCGAAGCACCGGATTCGGCAGTCCCGGGATCTGGAAAGCGACGGTGTAAGCCGAGGCGATGGCTTGGGCGAGCGAGCCGCGCAGCCGTGCCGGGGTGACGGGGCCGCGCAGATAAGCGCCGAGGAAATCCAGGTTCGGGCCGGACACCGAAGTGAACGACGCGATCACCGACGCGGCGTCCGGAGCGGCCACCAACTCCCAACCGACCACCGATCCCCAGTCGTGGCCGAGCACGTGGACCCGTTGCCCCGGGGCGACGGCGTCGATCACCGCACGGACATCGGCCGCGAGCTCTTCGATCCGGTAGGCCGCGACATCCGCGGGCGCCGAGCTGTCACCCGCACCGCGATTGTCCAAGGCGATCACTCGATGGCGGCCTGTGAGCAACGCGGCCACCCGGCTCCACAGCACGTGGGTGTCGGGCCAGCCGTGGATCAACAGGACCGGTATCCCGTCGGGATTACCGCATTCATACACCGCGAGTTCGATGTCGCCGCGGTGGACGGTTCGGGTCGCTGTCACGGGAAACGGGCCAATGGAGGTGGTGATCGTCATCGAAAAACCTTCCGCCCGGAGGTGTTCGATCCGACGCGACAGGTTCCGGGCACGACATCGGGCCGAGGCGTTCCACGTGAAACGCCTGTCGATGTAACCGTAACACCGGGTACCAGATACTGCCCAACTATCCGTACGTGTCGCGTGGTCCTCGGCCTTTGATATGGCGTTCGCCCTTCCGCCAGCTCGGTGCGGCAGGGCCGGAGATCTTCACGGAGGTCACCACGCCTTGGCCGACAGCGGCGTTGATCTTCGCCAGAATCTGGCTCTGCAGCATCCGCAATTGCGTAGCCCACGCGGTCGACTCGGCCGCGATACTCAGCACCCCGTCCTTCAGCGCGACCGGGGTGGCGTGCGCGGCGATGTCCTCACCGACGACCCCCGCCCACCGGCCGAACACCATGCCTTCGGCCACCTTGTTCGACCAGCCACGGCTCTTGGCGATCGAGCCGGCCAGCTTGGACAGGGGTTGGGGATCGCGATCGTCCGGCCGGGCGCCGGACCAGCCGGTGCGCCTGCGGGCGCCGGTCCGCAGCCTGCGCTGCGGCGAGGCACGACCCTGGCCGACAGACTTACCGCTGGCCCGTGCCGCGGCCCGCGCCTCCTCGAGCGCACGCCGGGCCAGGTCGATTCCGCGTAGCTCGGGTTCGCGGCCTGCGGATTCGGCGGATCCGGGCTCGGCGGGCTGATCGCTCATCGGCCCTCTCCCCTCGCACGCATTCGGTTGTCCCCAGTTTCGATCATGTTGTCCCCAGGCTTTGCCAGATGTTGCCAGCTACCCGAACACTCGCGCGGCCAGCACGCAGAGAGCCGGTCAAATGACCTGTTCGCCGCCCATTCGAGGGGATTTTCGCGTCGATGCTTCTAATTGCTCGACTGTTGCTGCATCCACGTTCGCTGCGGTGAGCGACGTCGGCCAGCCGAGTTTTCCACAGGTGTTGGGGAATCGACCTCAGCTGTCGACAACGCGGGCGGTAGTCCCGACGACTGGTCACTGTAGTGGATCGAAGCCATAAACGCCGAAGCGCGGATAGCGCGTGCCCCGGCCCGGCATCCGGTTCCACGTCGTTCACCGCTCGCCGCCGCAACCGTGGCCGCCACCGCAGGCCGTCTCCTCGGCGACAAGGCGCGAGACGCGTCCGTCGGGGCCCCCGGTGGTCTCGACATGCAGCGGCACGGCGGCGAGTTCGGCGGGTACGTCCTCCGGTACGGCTGCCGTGATCAGCACCTGCTCGGCCCCCTCCGCGACCGCGGCGAGCGCGGCGCGGCGACGGCGGTCGAGTTCGGCGAAGACGTCATCGAGCAGCAGCACCGGTTCGGCGCCGGTGGCGCGCAACAGATCGAACGCCCCCAACCGCAAGGCCAGCGCGAACGACCACGACTCGCCATGGCTGGCGAACCCCTTCGCGGGCGAGTCACCGAGCATCAGCTCCAGCTCGTCGCGATGCGGGCCCACCAGGCACACTCCGCGCTCGAGTTCCTTCGGACGCGCCGCGGCCAGCTCGCGCAGGATGATCGCCTCGAGCGCCTCGGTGTCCTCCGGGCGCGGTGATCTTGCCGGATCCAGGAACTCCTGCGGCAGCGCCGCACTGCGATAGGCGATCGACGCAGGCCGTGACTCCGGAGCGATCGAGGCGTAGGACTGCGCGACGTACGGAGCCAGGTCGTGCACCAGGCGCAGCCGTTGGGCGAGCAGCACCGAGGCGTGTACGGCCAGGTGCCCGTCCCATACGTCCAGCGTGCTCAGGTCCGCCTTCGACCTCGCCTGTCGCCCAGCGGTTTTCAGTAACGCCGACCGCTGGCGCAGCACCCGGTCGTAATCGCTGCGCACTGCGGCCAGTCTGGGCAGGCGTGCTGTGCACAACTCGTCCATGAAGCGGCGGCGCTCACCGGGATCCCCGCGCACCAGCGCGAGGTCCTCCGGCGCGAACAGCACTGTGTGCAGGATGCCGAGGATTTCGCGGGTCCGGCGGACCGGTGAACGGTTGATCTGCGCCCGGTTGGCGCTGCCCTGGTTCAGCTCGACATCGATGCGCAATTCGCGGCCCGCGTTGACCACAGTGGCGCCGATCCGGGCCCGCTCGGTGCCGGTCCGGATCAACGGCGCTTCCGTGGCGACGCGATGCGACCCGAGCGTGGCCAGGTAGCCGATCGCCTCGAGCAGGTTGGTCTTGCCGTTGCCGTTCGATCCCAAGAAAACCGTCCGGCCTGGGGATAATTCCAGTTCCACGTGCTCCCAGGAGCGGAAGTCACGCAGTGACAGTGCCCGGATGAACATCCGCTATCGCGCCCCTGCCTGGGCAGAAGCGGCCATTTCTGCCGGTCGGTCCGGCATCGGCACAGCCGCCGATCCCCACGTCACATGCCACAGCCCTGTGGAACACCTGTGGATAGAATGCGCGGCCACCCGCAGCGCGACCGCGTTCTGCGACGTCGCTGGTGGTTGTCCAGCGCGATGGCCGCTAGCCTGCACCGGATCACGCGGCGCGGATCCGCGCGGTACCCGATCATGCACCGGCCATCAGCCCGGCAGCCGGACCGGCATCAGCAGATAGATGTACGGGCTGGACAGCGCCGCGAACGTTCCGGAGTCGAGCACCTCGGGCTCCTCTTCGGCAGCGGGCAGCAGCACGGCGGGCCTGCTCGGCGTGGTGAAGCCGAAGGTGACCCGGTCGGCGTGCAGCGCGGACAAGCCGTCGATGAGGTAGCCGGGGTTGAACGCGATGGTGAGCGACTCGCCGCGGAAGTCCGCCTCCAACCATTCCTCGGCGCGTCCGGCGTCGTCGCCGCCTGCCGACAGCAGCAAACCGTCGGTGGAGAACTCCAGCCGCACCTGGGCACCGCGCTCGGCGACCAGTGCGACGCGCTTGATCGCGTCGGTCAGCGCGGCGACCGCCAGGGTGGCGATCGAGGTGTGCTCCTTGGGGAGCAACTGGCGGAACTTGGGGAATTCCGCGTCGAGCAGGCGGGTGGTGGTGCGGCGGCCCGCGTTCACGATGCCGAGCAGGCCGTCCGATCCCGCCCCGGTGCCCAGCGACAACTGGACCGGGGCGTCGGACGGTCCGAGCGTCTTGGCGGCCTCCGACAGCGTCCTGGCCGGGATGAGCACCGAAGTCTCGATGTCGGGGCGCGCGGGCTGCCATTCGATGTGCCGTACGGCCAGGCGGAACCGGTCGGTCGCCGCGAGGACGACCTGTGAGCCTTCGATCTCCACCCGGATTCCGGTGAGCATGGGCAGGGTGTCGTCGCGCCCGGCGGCAACGGCGACCTGTCCGACGGCCTCGGCGAAGACCTCGACGCTCAATTCACCGGTCTGCTGCGGCACCTCGGGCAGCTGTGGATAGTCCTCGACCGGCATGGTGGGCAGGGAGAACTTCGCGCTGCCACAGGTGATCAGCACCCGGGTGCCGTCCACCGAGACGTCGACCGGCTTGTTGGACAACGCCTTGGTGATGTCGGCCAGCAGGCGGCCGGAGACGAGCACCTGGCCCGGACCCGCGACCTCCGCCGCGACGCGCACCTGCGCGGACACTTCATAGTCGAAGCCGGAGACGGTCAGCCCGTCCTCGTCGGCGACCAGCAGCACGCCACCGAGCACCGGAACCGGAGGCCGGGACGGAAGACTGCGCGCCACCCAGGCGACGGAGTCGGCGAAATCCTCACGGGCGACCCGAAACTTCATGCTTGCAAGCTCCATCGCCCGATCTGTCCTCTCCCGGTTCCGTGATCTGTTGTCGGCTCGTCAGTGTCGGTGCTCGAAAGGGTCCTGCCGAATCGGCCGCCTTCGCAGTCTGGCACAGGCGACCGACATCAAACCGTACCCGCGTGGGAGACGAGCACCTAGCCCGACCCTCCGGCGGTGCGTGCGGTCGGCGCCGTGGGGGGCTGCCGAGTGGGTCGAGCAGAGGCGAGCGTGTCGCGTGTCCGGACGGCGGCCGTCGTTCGTTCATCCGCGGGGATGGTGGCGCGGTGCGCGGGACCGTGTGCATGGACACCGGTCGGCTCTCTTCTCCATGCCGGAGACGTGTTGGCGCCGAAGCCTCGTCGCTCGACCGACTTTCCACACACCCTGTTTTGAAGAGAGATCTCTGATGAGAAGAACCGAAGTAGTAGTAGGGGCTGTGGATTCTGTGGACTGCGGGCGAATCCACTGGTCAGCGGGCGTGGTGCCGTGGGGATGACCGCTGGGTGTCTCGAGGATGAACACGGGGCGTCTGTGGAGGTTCACCGGTTGTCCCAGATTCATCCTCGAGCGCTCCTCGAGTTGTTCCACCAGATTCACCCGGTTGTTCACACATGTGCACGAAACCGTGGACAGCTCGAGGATTCCTCGAGGACTCCACACGGACTCCTCGAGGAATCCACAAGGCTGAACCGGACACCGCGCTGGTCACAGGCTGTGCGCTACCGCGGCTGGGGAAACTGTTGAATTCGGCCTGTGAGCCGACAGTTGAGGACCCTGGTCCTCGCCTGTGCACGAATCGGTGGACAAACCGGGGGATTCCTCGAGGACTCCACAAGGATTCCTCGAGGAATCCACAACCCACAAAAAAGCACCGCCCCAGGTCAGGGGCGGTGCTCAGCTGTGTATGGACCTCAGCGCGAGCGCTGTTTGATCCGGGCTGTGAGTTCTTGGACCTGGTCGTAGACGCGGCGCCGCTCGGTCATCTCCTTGCGCACCTTCTTCTCCGCGTACATCACCGTGGTGTGGTCGCGACCGAACGCCTGGCCGATCTTCGGCAGCGACAGATCGGTCAGTTCGCGGCACAGGTACATGGCGATCTGCCTGGCCTGGGCCAGCGGCCGAGCCTTGCCGGGACCGGTGAGTTCTTCCAAGGTGGTGTTGAAGTACTCCGCGGTGACGGCCATGATCGTCGCCGCGTTGATCTCCAGCGCCGCGGTGTCCGGCATGAGATCGCGCAGCACCACCTCGGCCAGCGGCAAATCCAGCGGCTGACCGTTCAACGAGGCGAACGCGGTCACCCGGATGAGCGCCCCTTCCAGCTCACGGATGTTGCGCTCGACCCGGCTGGCGATCAGCTCCAGTACGTCGTGCGGCACATCGAGCCGGTCCATCCGCGCCTTTTTGCGCAGGATCGCGATCCGCGTCTCCAGTTCCGGCGGCTGCACGTCGGTGATCAATCCCCACTCGAACCGGGTCCGCAGCCGCTCCTCCAGGGTGGCCAGTTGCTTCGGTGGACGGTCCGAGGAGACGACGATCTGCTTGTTCGCGTTGTGCAGAGTGTTGAAGGTGTGGAAGAACTCCTCCTGGATGCCTTCCTTGCCCTCGATGAACTGGATGTCGTCGACCAGAAGGATGTCGGTCTCGCGGTAGCGGCGCTTGAACGCGACCTTCCGGTCGTCGCGCAGGCTGTTGATGAAGTCGTTGGTGAATTCCTCGGTCGAGACGTACTTGACCCGCATGCCAGGAAACAGCCGCTGCGCGTAATGGCCCGCCGCGTGCAGCAAGTGCGTCTTGCCCAATCCTGAAGCGCCCCAGACGAATAGCGGGTTGTACGCGCGCGCGGGGGCTTCGGCGATAGCAACGGCGGCGGCGTGCGCGAAACGGTTCGACGCGCCGATGACGAAGGTTTCGAACGTGTACTTCGCGTTCAGGCTGGCCGAGGAGGTCGCGGGAGCGGACGACTCGGGCGATTTGGTGAAGTAGGTCGGCCAGGAGTTGCGGACGTTCACCACGGGCTCGTCGTCATGATCGCCCCGCGGGTTGTCCCCCACCGGCTCGCGCACCGGATCGTGGGCCAGTCCGGTATCGGTCTCGGCGGCTTCGCGTACCGAGGCACGGATCGGGCCGCGCAGCGGAGCCGGTTCGGGATTGAACAGCGACTCCTGGCCCGGCGGTATGGCCGACTCCCGGCGCGGCGGAAGTCCGGTCTCGCGCCGCGGCGCGGCGTCCGGCGCGGACACTCCGGGCAGTTCGGCCATGGTCGAGTACTCCCCGCGCGCCGGGTAGTCGGCGTGGGGGTACTCCGGCTGGCGGTACTCCTCCCCCGGCGCAAAGTCCTGTCCGTATTCGGGTCGGGAGAAGTCGGAGCCATCGTCGTAAGGCGACGCAGGCGCGTAGTCGGCGGACTGTGCGTAGCGCGGCGCGGGGTATGCGTCGCGGCCCGGGAAGTCGGAACCCGGATAGGTGGCCGGACCGCGCCCGACGTCGCGGGCTCGGTCGGGCCTGCTCGTCATCCTGGCATGCCGTGGTGTGTTGCTCTGCCGGTCGACCGTCGGGCTGGTCGGCGCGGCGATGCGAACGCCGAGCCCTTCCACTTGGGGACCGAGTCGACGGGCCAGCGAGCGGAGGATCGGCTCGCGCAGATCGCGTTCGATGGCCTCCTGGGCCAGCGACGAGGGCACCGAGAGCAGAGCGAACCCCTGTGCGACCGTCAGCGGCTTGACCAGCTTCAGCCAGGCCTGCTGTGCTCGGGTCACCGGAGGGATGGCGCCGTCCGGTGAGCCGGTGGTCAGTTCGGTGACAACCTCGGGCCACACCGTGGCCAACACGTTCTGCTCGTCGTCCATGCAGTTTCCTCCCCGGAAGTAGGTCGATAGGAGCAGACGGCCGGGGCACGCGGGGAGAGTGCGGTGCGACCATGCTGGGGTCGGGCCCGTGATCCTGCGTACGTCCGTAACCGGTTCGGACGCTGTCCGGGTCCCCCATCCGGGCAGCGGCGTGGCACCGTCGGCCCTACGAATATGCCACTCCAGGGGTCTTTCCACACAATTATCCACAGATGTGGAGAACCCTGGGGAAGTGCGAATCGCGCGCACGCGCGACGGTGACAACGCTGCGACCTGCGGTTCTGCAGCAATCGCCTGGCTACGTACCCTGGTGACCGAGGTTCCCCATGGCTAGGGGTGTGGACGAACTCACGGTCAGCGCCGGAACGACCGACTCGACGCGACCGATTCTGCCTGGTCGCGGGCGGCGGCTCGCAGGCAGGGGGCGAGTTTGACCCGCCCCGGACCGATCAGTACCCTCGTACAGTCACCCCTTGGTGCGGTGGCGGTCTTGTGCTGACCGCGTTTAGGTCGTGATCGACCGACTGTGCGCCAGGACCGACGCGCGCCGATGATGACCAGACCTGCGATTCATTCGCGCACTACACGTATCACCGACAAGCTTCGGGCGCTACCTGGCGCCCGCCTACTCGAGGAGTGTTGACCGTGGCCAAGGGCAAGCGGACGTTCCAGCCGAACAACCGTCGTCGGGCGCGGGTGCACGGCTTCCGTCTCCGGATGCGCACCCGTGCGGGTCGCGCCATCGTCTCGGCGCGTCGCCGCAAGGGCCGCGCTTCCCTTACTGCCTGATCCTCGCTCGCGGACGCTCGGGTGTTGCCTGAGCCGTATCGGTTGCATCATCGTGCCGACTTCTCCCGGACGGTGCGCCGCGGCCAGCGAATCGGGAGGCGAGATCTGGTCGTGCACGCGCTGCTAGGCGAGTATGACGGAGTCGTGGGCGTGAATGAACGACACGATCAGATCCCGGACGACAAGCTGGTTCGCGCGGGTGGACCGCGCTTCGGGTTGATTGTCAGCAAGGCGGTGGGCAACGCGGTGATTCGACATCGCGTTGCTCGCCGCCTGCGTCATATGTGCGCCCAGGTGCTCGCCGAGGTGCCAACGGGAACCGACATCGTGATCCGGGTACTTCCGGGTGCCGCCACGGCGTCCTCGGAAGACCTGCTCCGTCAGCTGCGCGGGGCCCTGCGCAAGCTCGGCGGCGGTGCCGACGCAGAAGCGCGGACGGGGAGTCCGACATGAGCATGCGCGCGACGATCACCAAACTGCCCGCACACGCGCTGATCTTTCTGATCGAGCTGTATCGGACCTACGTCTCCCCCACCCGCATGCCGGTGTGCCGATTCACCCCGACGTGCAGCGAGTACGCGGCTACCGCGCTGCGCACCCGCGGCCTGTTCATCGGGCTCGTACTGACGGTCGTGCGCTTGGCCAAATGCGCACCCTGGCACCCTGGTGGGTGGGACCCCGTCCCGGAGCGGAAGCGAAGCACCCTTCGCGCCGAGCCCGTGGACGAGGCAGCTGCCGACGCGGCGTCGCAGGAACCGAGCGTGCCTGCCGAGCCGCGGTCGCGGCCGAACGCTTGTAAGGGATCACCGCACGCGGTGATCGGCGACACGAACGACGGGAGTGCATAGAACCGTGCTCGACTTCATCTATTACCCGGTGTCCTGGATCCTCTGGTTCTGGCATCGGGTCTTCGGGTTCGCGTTCGGCGCGGACAACGGTCTCACCTGGGCACTGTCGGTGGTGTTCTTGGTGTTCACCTTGCGCCTGGTGCTCTACAAGCCGTTCGTCAAGCAGGTGCGCACCACCAAGCAGATGCAGGAGCTGCAGCCCCAGATCAAGGAGCTGCAGAAGAAGTACAAGAACGACCGCCAGAAGATGGCGGTCGAGATGCAGAAGCTGCAGAAAGAGAACGGCTTCAACCCGCTGATGGGCTGCCTGCCGGTCCTCGCTCAGGTGCCGGTCTTCCTCGGGCTGTTCCACGTGCTGCGGTCGTTCAACCGGACCGGGCACGGCTTCGGCCAGCTCGGCATGACACCCGAGCAGAACGCGAACACCGCGAACTACGTCTTCAGCGCCGCCGACGTCCAGTCGTTCCTGAGTGCCCGCATCTTCGGCGCGCCGATCTCGGCGTTCATCACCACGCCGATCAACGAGTTGCAGGCGTTCGCCGACTACGGCGGCGTGCCGAGCCGTTTGAGCATCGCGCTCGTGGCGATCCCGCTGATGGTCATCGCCGGTCTCGCGACCCACTTCAACGCGCGCGCCTCGGTCGCGCGGCAGACGCCGGAAGCCGCGGCCAACCCGCAGGCGGCGATGATGAACAAGCTCGCGCTGTGGGTTTTCCCGCTCGGCGTGCTCGTCGGTGGTCCTTTCCTCCCGATCGCCATCCTGCTGTACTGGGTCTCCAACAACATTTGGACCTACGGGCAGCAGCACCTCGTCTTCGGCCGGATGGCGAAGGAAGAGGAAGCCAAGAAGCTCGCGAAGCTGGAACAGCGCGCGCAGAACGCGCCGAAGCCGGGCGCCAAACCGGTCAACGTGAAGAAGAAGCCGACGCCGTCCGCTGACGCCGCCGGGACGGACGAGACCGCCGCGGCCCCGTCGACGAACGGCACCGCCAAACCGGCGAAGCAGGCCGCGAGCCAACGCCGGGCGGGTGGCCAGAAGCGGTCGCCGAACCGGGGCAGGGCAAACCAGAAGCGTAGGCGCTGACCTCACAATCGGTGGGCCGTGGGTCCATCTCTATCACTGAGCAACCCCTTGATCGCGAATACCGCCCGGCGGCGATTGCCCGGCGCGCGCGATGAGCAGATGAAGGAAATCAAATGACTGTTGAGACCGACGGAGGGGACGCCACAGTGGCGACGACGATGGTGAACGCCGGGTCGGATGCCGGCGATGTCGAGAACGACACCGAGGAAGCTCTCATCGAGGAAGGCGAGATCGCCGGCGACTACCTCGAGCAGTTGCTCGACGTCCTCGACTTCGACGGTGACATCGATCTCGACGTGGAAGGCGACCGCGCCGTCGTGAGCATCGACGGCGGCCGTGACCTGACCAAGCTCGTCGGACGCAACGGTGAAGTGCTCGACGCTTTGCAGGAATTGACTCGGTTGGCCGTTCAGCAGGCGACGGGTGTGCGGAGTCGGCTGATGCTGGACGTGGCAGGGTGGCGGGCCAAGCGCAGGTCGGAGCTGAGCGAGCTCGGTACCGCTGCCGCGCAGCGGGTGCTGGAATCCGGTCAGCCCGAGTCGCTGGCGCCTATGACCCCGTTCGAGCGCAAGATCGTGCATGACGCGGTGGCCGCGGTGGAGGGTGTCAGCAGCGAGAGTGAAGGTGTCGAGCCGAACCGCCATGTGGTGGTCGTTCCCGCCTGAGTGCCGCGAAGGCTGAGAGCCGTAAGTCCGCGAAGGCGAGCCAGCCGAGTGTTCCGCGGCCGGATGGGTAGTGGTTGGATAGGGCCTCTGGTCTTCGGACCGGGGGCCTTATTCGTGTCCGGCGCCCGATTGCTCGCTCGTTGATCGATTCGAGTTCGGAAGGATGTTTCACGTGGAACGAGATCTCGGTGGAACCGCCGCGGTGCCCGCGGAGCTGGAACCACCTGCGTCGGCGGCAACCGTCTTCGGCGATCGACTCGGTCTCGCGCAGCGATATTGCGCGGCGCTCGCGACGGCGGGCGTGGAGCGCGGGCTGATCGGTCCGCGCGAGGTGCCGCGGCTCTGGGATCGCCACATCCTGAATTGCGCGGTGCTCGGTGAGTTGATCGCCGAGGGCGCGTCCGTGGTCGACATCGGCAGCGGTGCCGGGCTCCCCGGGATTCCGCTTGCGATCGCTCGGCCGGACCTCCGGATCACGTTGGTCGAACCGCTCCTGCGCCGCACCATCTTCCTGAGCGAGTTCATCGAATCGGCCGGATTGGATGTGACCGTGGTCCGGGGGCGGGCGGAACAGTCGGGCGTAATGAAGGAAGCCGGCGGGGCGGACGTCGTCACGTCCCGCGCGGTTGCCCCGCTCGGCAAGTTGGCCCAGTGGTCGCTTCCCCTCCTCCGCGACCACGGGCACATGCTGGCGCTGAAGGGAGCCAGCGCGGCCGAGGAACTCGAACGCGACGGCGACGCCTTGGCGCGGGCCGGCGCCGGTAATGCGGTCGTGCTCGCGTGCGGTGTCGGATTTGTGTCCACGCCGACGATGGTGATCAGCGCTGAACGACTCCCCCGCGCCGAGCGCACGTCCCGGCGGCGCGCTGAACGCGCAGGCGCCAAAGCGGCTCGCAGCGGCGCGACGGAACGCGTCCGCACCAAGCGTGCCGCTCGGAAAGCCCAGTGAGGGTCGGTCGTGCGGGATGGCCGCGCGCGTTCTATTCCACCCCTTAAGCCCCGCGTCCCAGCGCGCTCGATTGCGGCGTGGGCATTCCAATTCCCATGGTGCGGGGTAGTTTCGTCACCCTGACGGAACTGAGCCGATCGTTGTCGAGCAACCGGCTGCTCTGAGTGAGTAGAGGAGCTCGTACCAGAGTGCGCCGCACCAGTTGATTGATCCTGTCCAAGGTCGATCACCGTAGCCGTTCTCCGTGCTGCGGCGGTCCACGGAGTTCAAGAGTCGTGCCGGGATGCGTCGATGAGTCCCTGGCAATGTTTCACGTGAATCGAAACTGATTCGCGGCTGATGGCAGGACCGATCCAAGAATGGGCATGGGGTGGTGCCCACTAGCCCGGGCGGCGGCTGAATCGCGGCAAGCGTGATCCCCGTGCCGATCCCCATGTGGTCGGGGCGGAACTCGGGAGTGCGCCGAGGAATGTTCACTGCGATTGGACGCGGTAGTGCCTGACGGACCTGATCCAGTCCGCAACGGGCACCACGCTTCTTGAATCCGTGGCCGGGGATTCGGCTGCTGCCACCCCGATTGGTGCGGTAGGCGAACGCGTGCGGGGTAACCGTGCGCGTGCGAGGTGGCGGACGTGTGCGGGGGTGGCGGAGTGTGCGGGGGTGGCGGAGTGTGCGGGGGTGGCGGAGTGTGCGGGGGTGGCGGAGTGTGCGGGGGTGGCGGATCTCGTCGAGCCCAGGTATCCCTGTCTATCCCGTAGTTCGGCGGGACCGGCTTATTCGTGAGCTGGATCCAGACACCTGCCGTGGCGGAGTTGCGGCAAGCACGAACAGTTGCCGCCCATGATCCTCTCCCCTGTGCCCGGTATTCGATTGACGCATGGGCTCTGCATGATTCACGTGAAACATTGCTTCAAGCGAAGCGGCCAGGCCGAACCGGTCGACCTGAACCGTGGCCCGGGTGCGATGCGCTGAGCCACGGCGGATTCTCGACGATCGCCCTGTACTCGCTGCCTACCCCAACGGTTTCGATCCACCGGGCGATGTTTCATGTGAAACACCGGCCGTGGCGGCGAAAATCGTGCGGATTTGCGTGTCGCTGTGCGCGTCGCCGCGATTCAACTTTCGTATCCCGCTCAGTGCTGGCAAGCTAGTGTGCGTCGGGCGTGAGCGTAGGTGCTGCGGAGGATCTGGTTGTTACAGCGGCGAGAGCTCCGCTCGGTCGATCGGGCGCCGCGAACCCGGTCGTGCATCGTGTTCGATCCGACTAAAGGCTGTTGCAACACGACGTCGACCTGTCCGTCGCGCGCACGTGTTCTGAAGTTTCTCGGGTTAGGAGCTGTCTATGTCGAGCGGTCCGGCGAATGTTTCACGGGAAACGACGTCGCGCGTGCCGGGGATGCTGGACTCCAGCAATTTCGACGCGGAGGCGTTCGGAAGCACACCGTTCGGGCACATCTCGCCGAGCGAGACCCCGATAGCCGCTGAAGCCCAACGTGCGAGTCAGGTCCTCCATCCAGGAAAGGCGACTGTGCCGAAACCGCAAGAGCAGCGCATCATCACGATCGCCAATCAGAAAGGTGGCGTCGGAAAGACGACCACCGCGGTGAATCTGGCGGCCGCCCTGGCGCATCAGGGGATGACCGTTCTGGTGATCGATCTGGATCCGCAGGGAAACGCCAGTACCGCCCTGGGGATCGAGCATCATTCCGGTGTCCCGTCCAGCTACGAGCTGCTCATCGGCGAAGTGTCGGTCCGGGACGCCATTCAAACCAGCCCGCACAGTGAACGTCTGCTCTGCATCCCGGCGACCATCGACCTGGCGGGCGCCGAGATCGAACTCGTTTCGATGGTGGCCAGGGAAGGTCGCCTGAAAGCCGCCATCCAGGAGGCGAATATCGCCGGGTACGACATCGATTACGTGATGATCGACTGCCCACCCTCGCTGGGCCTGCTGACGGTCAACGCGCTGGTCGCTGCGAAGGAGGTGCTGATTCCCATTCAGTGCGAGTACTACGCGCTGGAAGGCGTTGGGCAGCTTCTGCGCAATATCGGGCTGGTGCAGGCGCATCTGAATCCGGAACTGCATGTCTCGACCGTGATTCTCACGATGTACGACGGCCGCACGAAGCTGGCCGATCAGGTCGCCGAGGAGGTCCGCGGACACTTCGGCGATGTCGTGCTGCGCTCGGTGATTCCGCGCAGCGTGAAGGTGTCGGAGGCGCCGGGCTACGGCATGACGGTGCTCGATTATGATCCAGGCTCCCGGGGTGCGATGAGCTACCTGGATGCCGGACGCGAGATGGCAGCCCGAGCGATGGCGCCGCGTGCTGCCGCGACGAAGTCGGCGGAGTGACTCGGTCGGCCGGGTCGATACTCGGCGAAGTCCGGTTGGTGGCGGAACGAGGAAGGGGTCGGTAGACCGATGAGTCAGGCGAAGAAGGGTGGACTCGGGCGCGGTCTCGCCGCGCTGATCCCGACGGCACCGGCGGCCACGCCGGGGGTCGGCGGCTCCGCTGCGGGCGTCATCGGTCTCGATCCGATCGGGCCGCCGCCCGCTACGACCTACCTGCACCGGGTCCCCGATCCCGCCGACGACAATGCCGAGCTGGTGGTCGGCGGCGCGATCTATCGTGAGATCCCCCCGGATCAGATCGAGCCGAACCCGAAGCAGCCGCGCACCGTCTTCGAAGAAGAGGCGCTGGCCGAGCTGGTGCATTCGATCCGCGAGTTCGGCTTGATGCAACCGATCGTGGTGCGTCGGCTCGAGCCGGGTGTCGACCGCTATCAGATCGTCATGGGTGAGCGGCGCTGGCGGGCATGCCAGGAGGCCGGTCTGGCCGCCATTCCCGCGATCGTCCGCGAAACCGCGGACGAGGCGATGCTGCGCGATGCCCTCCTGGAGAACATCCACCGGGTACAGCTGAATCCTTTGGAAGAGGCGGCGGCCTACCAGCAGCTGCTGGAGGAATTCGGCGTGACCCACGAGGAATTGGCTGCGCGAATCGGTCGCTCCCGCCCCGTCGTGACGAATATGATCCGTCTACTGAAGTTGCCGATCCCGGTGCAGCGCCGGGTCGCGGCGGGCGTACTGTCCGCCGGGCACGCGCGGGCACTGCTTGGTCTCGAAGCGGGTGCGGACGCCCAAGAGGTGCTCGCCGCCCGTATCGTCGCCGAGGGACTCTCGGTCCGGGCTACCGAGGAAGCCGTCACGCTGGCGAACCGAGATCCGGACGCCGCGGCGCCCTCCCCGGTTGCCCGGCGGAAGCCGATCCAGATGCCGCGTTTGCAGGATGTGGCCGATCGGCTGGCTGGCTCGTTCGACACCCGAGTGACCGTGAGTATGGGTAAGCGCAAAGGCAAGATCGTCGTCGAGTTCGGGTCGGTCGATGACCTCGAGCGGATCGTCGCCCTGATGGAGCAGAACACCCCTGATGACGGGGCATCGCTGCTCAGTGACAGAAGTGACTAAATTTAACTTGTGATTTCCATAGGTGCGGGCCTCCGGCCGAAACGTCACTGTGACGGCATGGCTCCGCGCGGCCTCGGAGCGCGTGCTGCTCCGTGGCAGAGCAGCACAAGTTCTTCGGACCAACAGCACAGCGACATGGAATGAGGCGGGTTCCCTTTGATCGCTTATTCTTGCTGGCGAGCAAATATTGATGCGGCGTGAGCGAGCGCAGCGGGCGAACAATGGACACAGCCGAGCCCTCGCTCGTGCCGGAGCCGAGCGTCAGCGAGGCGCAGGTATGAGCGAGCGCAGCGAGCAAGCCATGCCCCAGCGCGCAACGCGCACGCCGGAGGCGAGCGCCAGCGAGGTGGAGGCGTGAGCGTGGATGAATCGGACAGCTGGAGGCTGAGCAGAGCGGTGTCGACCAGCGTCACAGCACTTACCCTCGGCGGACTGGAAAAGCTTCCCGCGCATGCGCGGCGCTGCGTTTTCTGGGAGATCGATCCCGCGGTGGCCGAGGACTCGCGCAATTTCAGCGATCCGGTGTTCGAGAAGGAAGCGTGGCTGTCCACGGTCATGCTGGAGTGGGGTTCGTGCGGACAGGTGGCGAACGTCGACGGCAACGTCGCCGGCTGCGCCCTGTACGCCCCGCCGAGCGCGGTGCCGCGAGCCACCCTCTTCCCCACTTCTCCGGTCAGCCCGGACGCCATCCTGCTGACCACGCTGCGGGCCGAATTTCCCTATCAGGATGCCGATATCGCCCATCAATTGATCCAGGCGGTGGTGGCGGATCTGGTGCGCCGCGGTGTGCGCGCGCTGGAGGCATTCGGCATTCGTACCGATCCGTCCACGCAGGCGCTGTCGGAGCGATTCGGTTCGATGACGCTGATGGAGCGGATCGTCGCACCGATCAATGGTTCGGGCGGGTCCGGTGCGTCCACCGAATGCTCGCCGGAGACCTGCATGATCGATGCCGACTTCCTAGAGGAAGTCGGTTTCGAGGTCGTCGCCCCGCACCACCGGTTCCCGCGGCTGCGATTGGAGCTGGACTCCGATCACGGCTGGAAGGAAGACGTCGAACGAGCGCTGGACCAGCTGCTCGCGGCGGCCTCGATGACCGTGCCGACCCGCATCGGGGCGCGCTGACCCGGAACAGCGAAGCGCCCCCTGTCGATCGAAAGCTTGGATTCCAGGGGTCGTCGCAACACTGCCTGGATTTCAGGTGGTGAGTAGATCACGAAGACGCTCGGCTGGGGTATCCCAGCCGAGCGTTTTGCGTGGCCGGTCGTTGAGTTCCTGGGCGACGTGTTCGAGGTCTTCGGGACCGTGGACACTCAGATCGGAGCCTTTCGGAAGTATTGGCGCAGTAGGCCGTTGGTGTTTTCGTTCGATCCGCGCTGCCAGGGGCTGGCGGGGTCGCAGAAGTAGACGGCCATATCGGTGGCCATGGAGAACTGCTTGTGTCGGGCCATTTCACAGCCTTGGTCCCAGGTGAGCGAGCCGCGCAGGTGCGCGGGCAGCGTGGAGATGGTGCGGATGAGCTGGTCGCGGACGGCTTCGGCGTGATGACCGGCGGGCAGGTGGAGCAGCATCGTGTAGCGGGTCGAGCGTTCCACCAGCGTGCCGATTGCGGAGTTGTGCCCTGCGCCGACGATCAGGTCCCCTTCCCAGTGGCCGGGCACCGCCCGGTCGTCGACCTCAGCGGGCCGGTCACTGATCATGATCATCTTGTCGACGAATCTGGGGGTCCGCCGATTCACTGCCTGGCGAGGCCGGCGGCCGGGTCCGCCCGGACCGCAGCGCGGCGACCAGCTCGCGTTTGAGTCCGCCGCGCGCTTGGCAGTAGAGAGCCTGGTAGATCGTTTCGTGGCTCACCCGCATGCTCTCGTCGTCGGGATAGTCCTTGCGGAGCCGGTGAGAGATCTGTTCCGGCGACCGCCACCGGGACAGGCCATCGGCAACAGCCTGCCGCAACAACTCGTTGCTCACCAGTCTCGACGCCTTCGGGCGCGCCCGCGAGGCACTGGCCTGCTCATGCGCCCGGTAAGGCAGGTAAACCGTTGACCAGGTGGGCCCAGATCTCCCGCGACACCGTCGACTTGTGCTTGCTGATCCGGGCCGCGATCGCGGTCACCGTCTGTTTGGTGCCAACCCGTCGGCGATATCGAGCCGGTTCTGCAACGACAGATAGCGATCGCTGATCGCCGCGCGAGCGGCATCATCCAGGGCCTTGACCACCGGACGTTTGTAGTCGACCCCGGTCCGGTAGTTGATCACAGTGCCGTCGGGACGCACTCGCGCGTTGCCTGTCCGGCGGATTCCCAGCCGCCAGTCCCTCGCGGTCCGGTAGTTCACACCGACCTCGGCCGCGGCCTCCCTCATCGACATCCCTGCCGCGAGCAGTTCCAGAAACCGCCGCTTGGCCTCGGGTTTTTCCCGCCGTCCGGGGTGTTTGGCGGGCCGCCGCGCTCAACAGCCCGTCGGCCACCAGAATTCGACGAGCCACCGAGAACGCCACCCCGGCAGTCTTCGCGGCGCGGTTCACCGATCCCGTCTGGTCGAACACCCGCCGGATCAGCACCGGATCCACCGGCCGCGACGGTCCGCGAGGCTTGCCCAGCTCCACACCCTCAGCCCGCAAGATCCGGTAGGCACGCCCCCGCAAAATACCCAGCGCCGCAGCGGCTTCGGTCACAGCAACCCGGCACTGATCAACCGGACCAGATGGCCACCGAACCGGGCCACATCCTCCGAAAACGACACGGTCGCCGCAACCTCTCACATCGAGAGTGTTACGACGACCGCGTGAACCCAAGAGAAGGACAGGGGGCGCTTGACGTTTCAGGGCAGGTGAACTACATCCGGTCCGCCGCGGCCAGCTCCTCGGCCAGCAGTTCGGCGAAAGTGTATGTGCCGGTGGGCTGATCGTCCTGACCGAGCAGATACAGCCGCTTCACCGAGATCAGGATCGCTTCGGCGATCACATCCCGCATACGTGGGTTGGTGAGTACGGAGGCGTCGTATTCATTTGTCAGATAACCGATGTCGACCTGCACGGTCGGCATCTTGGTGAGGCGCAAGAGATCCCAGGTGCGCGCATGGGTCCGGCAGTCCTGCAACGACGTTCGCGCGACGACCTCACGCTGAATGAAACCGGCGAGTACCTGGCCGATCATCGACACCGAGCCGTGCGAGTTGCCGAAGTAGAACCCGGCGACGCCGTTCGCGAGCGGACTCGGATTGGTGGCGCAGCGCAGCGAGATCATCAGATCGGCGTCGAAGGCGTTCGAGGTATCGGCGCGCTGGGCGTCGGTCGGGTTGGCCCCCCACGGACGCGAGAGGAAGGTCTCCATGCCGGTGGCGGCCATCCGGCCTTCCAAGCGGCTGGCCAAGTCCCATAGGATTTCCGACTCGTAGACATCGCCGTACTCGGTGGGCACCGCGCAACCTTTGTCCGGACCGCCGAGACCCGGGTCGATGACGATCCGTTTGCCGGTCAACTGGGGGCCCGCCCGGTGCACCACTTCTTCCTCGGCGATGCGATGCGGATTGCCTCCGGTCACCCTGGCGCCGAGCAGGTCCAGCGAGCGAAGTGTGTCGGGACCGCAGATGCCGTCCGCCGACAGTCCGATCTCACGCTGGAAGGCCGTCAGCGCGTCGTGGGTGTGCGGTCCGAAATACCCGTCGACGCGGTGCACGTAGAAGCCGAGGTCCTGCAGCCTGCGCTGGAGGGTGGCCACGTCGTCGCCGTACAGCGGCGCGGAGAGCTGATAGATCAGCGTGCGGGCGCCGAGCCGGTACGAAGCCTCCTTCAGCGCCCGATAGGTCGCCGGTCCGACCACGCCGTCGACGAGTAACCCGCGGTGCTGCTGGAAGGCGCGGACCGCAGAGTCGAGGTGATGGTCGAAGGAGACTTCGGTGTCTTTCCAGTACTCGCGCGCGTCCGAGTGATCGGTACCGACGTGCGCATGTAGGAACCCGAGACTTGCCAGGGTGCTCCGAACCTCTGCTACGGCTGGACCGGAATCGCCGTGACGAAGTCGGTGCATGCGTGAGAGCCCTTTCCTTCCGTCAACCCGCGGGTACCCACTCATGCGATGGGATACACCTTCGCACGACCGGAGCGTCGGTCGATTGTCTCAGACCCGGACCGGGTTGCGACAATTCCCCGGGTCCAGGCATCCTACGGCGCGTTCTCGTTTCGCGTCGTCAGATGACGTCTTCGAGTTCGCGCAAAAGAGCCGCTTTGCCCTTCGCTCCGACGATCTGTTTGACCGGCTTACCGCCGCGGAACAGCATCATAGTGGGCAGCGAGAGGATCTGATAATCGCGGGCGGTGCTCGGGTTGGCGTCCACGTCCAGCTTCGCGATGGTCAACTTGTCCGCATGCGTGCCCGCGATCTCCTCCAGGACGGGGGCGACCATTTTGCACGGCCCACACCAGTCGGCCCAGAAATCGACGAGGACGGGCTTGTCACTGAGCAGCACGTCGTCGGCGAAGGACGCGTCGGTGACGGTGACCGTCTTGGCGGACTCGGACATGAATTTCTCCTTGGAATACGGCGAGACGGAAGATCAGTTGGCGGGGACGGCGACCGACTCGCCCGCGTGGTCGAGGGTGTTCGTGGTGATATCACCCTGCTCGGCCAGCCAGCGTTCGGCGTCGATGGCCGCCCGGCAGCCGGTGCCCGCGGCGGTGATCGCCTGGCGGTAGGTGTGGTCGACGAGATCGCCCGCGGCGAAGACGCCGGGGATGTCGGTGGCGGTGGTGGGGTGCTGCACCAGCACGTATCCCTCGTCGTCCAGCGCGACCTGCCCCTTGACCAGCTCGCTGCGCGGGTCGTGGCCGATCGCGACGAACAGGCCGGTGGCGGGCAGTTCGGAGGTCTCGCCGGTGCGGGTGTCGCGCAGCGTCAGGTGGGTGACGCTGTTGTCGCCGTGCACCTCGCTCACCTCGGCATTGAGCACGAACTTGATCTTGTCGTTCGCCTTCGCGCGCTCCAGCATGATGCGCGAGGCGCGGAACTCCTCGCGGCGGTGCACGATGGTGACGCTGGAGGCGAACTTGGTCAGGAAGGTGGCCTCCTCCATCGCGGAGTCGCCGCCGCCGACCACGACGATGTCCTGGCCTTTGAAGAAGAAGCCGTCGCAGGTGGCGCAGGCGCTGACACCCCGTCCGAGCAACCGCTGCTCGCCCGGGACGTTGAGATACCGCGCGGCCGAACCCATGGCGAGGATCACGGCGTAGGCCTCGTAGACCTCCGTGCCGACGGTGACCTTCTTGACCGGGCCGGTGAGGTCCACCGCGTCGACGTCCTCGGTGCGGATTTCCGCGCCGAACCGCTTGGCCTGCTCGCGCATCTCCTCCATGAGGTCCGGGCCCATGATGCCGTCGCGGAAGCCGGGGAAGTTCTCCACCTCGGTGGTGGTCATCAGCGCACCGCCGAACTGGGTCCCTTCGAACAGCAGCGGCTCGAGCTCGGCCCGGCCCGCGTACACAGCGGCCGTGTAGCCGGCAGGTCCGGAGCCGATGATGATCAGGTCGCGAACGCTCATGGGGCCCTTCCGGGAGTTTCAGTGGACGTATCGGCCGACGACAGGGACGTGTCGGTCAACAACAGGGTAATGGCTGTTGTTCCCGCGTTGTCCGGGTCACATGGTGCGTGTGCCCGATATCGCACCGTCAGCCGATGTCCTGCACTGCCCTGCGTTGTGGATCGCCTGTGCCGCAACCGGTCCCGACGACAAGCGCGGTGATCGAGGGTGGACGCGGGCCGCTGAGCAGGATGAGGACCGCGTTGCGGCCTTGAAATGTGATGTCGGTGGAGCCGAGAACGGTCCGTTCGAGTCCGTTGGCTTGGACGCAGCGGTTCAGAGCGGCCGGGTTGGCGAGGGAGCCGGTGACGGTGTGGCGGCCGAGGGCGGAGAGCGCGACGGTGGCGGTGAGTTCCTCGCCGAGATCGTCGTTTCCAGGGGTGGGTTGAGCGATGGGTGGTGTGGGATCGTCACCGCCGCGCAGCGTCGAGACGACGGCGCCCACACCGGTGACAGCGAGGATCGCCGCGGCCGCCGCGGCCGACCAACGGAATCTGCCACGGCGGCGGTCGTCGAGCGGGACCGGTTGGGCCAGCGGGGATTCCGAAGCCGTTGGCTCCCCATCGGATTCGTCTGTCGGCACGGAATGGATCGCGCCGTCCCGGGCAGCTGGGCCCTCGGGTGGGTCCAGTTCGTCGACGAACTGCGTGAGCCGGGCCGCGACGTCGGCGGGCATGGGGTGGATGATGCGTTCGTCACAGCCCAGGGCACGCAGCTCGGCGCTGACCTCGTCGAGTGACCGCAGGTAACGCAGCGCCTGTGGGTCGCGGGAGACCGCGGGCCACAACTGCGCACGCTGCTGGGGCGCCACGTTGTCGGCGTGCAGGTCGGCGAGCAACTCGGCCGTGAACGCAGGCCGCGGCACCCGGGTCGCCATCGCACCTCCGTTGCTCGCCTCTGACATCACGGCAATCCCCTCGCTGATGGGACCGTCTCTACATCGTCTCGTAGCCCGTCACTGTTAATGACGCAGCCGAGCTAGCTGCGGTTCCCCGGATCACGCAGAAATTCCAACCGCTGCTGCAACCGCTGCCGCGCCCGCGCGCACCGGCTTTTGATCGTTCCCTCCGCGACTCCGAGCAACGCGGCCGCTTCGGCCACGCTATACCCCTCCACATCGACGGCGACCAACGCGGTGCGCTGCTCCGGTGGCAGCGAGAACAGCGCGCGATCGATCACCATCGACATCTCCAGCTCGGCCATCGCATCGCGGTCGTCCTTCGGTTCGGGCATGGTGTCGGCGGTGAGTGAGAGCGCGCGGCGGGTCTTGTTGCGCCGGATCCGATCCAGGCAGGCGTTCACCACGATCGCGTGCAGCCAGCTGCGGACCTCGGCCTCACCGCGGAACGACCCGGCCGTGCGATGCGCCGACAACAGCGCGTCCTGCAACGAGTCCGCCGCGTCCTCCCGGGTGTAGGAGGTGCGCAACGCCGTCTGCCAGAGGTGATCGTTATGCCTGCGCAGCAGCTCGGCGAACGCGTGCCGCTGGCCGCCCACGTGTGCCCGCAACAACTCGACATCGGTGTACTCATCGGGGATGAACGAGCGCTCGCGGTACGCCACCGGACGCGGCGTCCGCACGGCGACCTCGATGCGGTCGCCACACCCCTCGTTCAATTCGGACGACAATGCCAACCCCTTGGACAGCGCTCACGGCGGCAACGGGCATGGTTGACCATCGCCGAGAATTTCGCAGCATCCGGGATCGAGAGCATCAGAACCCGGGAAGCTCCCCTGCTGAGAGCGCTCGAAGATCATATCGTCCGTCACGATTTGGCAGCAACCAAGAGATCGGGCGCAAATCGGAGGATCACGCGCCACCCAGCATGCGCGCGGATGGCTGACACGAAGGAATACGTGCCGCGTGGAGTCGGGTTAAGGCGCTGCGTCGAAACGAATGTCGGCGATCGCGCTTTGGAACTGGCCGCCGGAGTTCCCCAGTCCGGTGATCCAGACGAGCACATAGCGGGCGGCTTGGTCGGCGCGCACCGGGATGTCGGTGACGCCGTCGTCCAGCCGGGCGGAACCGATCAACTGCGTCTGGTCGAGCGTCGGCGAGCCGGTGGGCGACGTGCGAATCTCCACCGACGTGCCCGCGCTGGGCGAATTGATCGAGACATTCGTGAGCTTGGCCGGGGTGGGCAGCGTGGCCAGCAGCCCGACGCCCTTCTTGAGCGCCGGGAACTGCTGGAAGTACTGATCCGTGCGCCACTGGGTGTCCGGGTCGTTGTCCAGCACCGCCTGGACGTGGGCGACCCCGTCGGGGGTGCCCTCCGGAGAGAACACCGTCACGCCGGTCACCGGGACCGGCACGCCGGTCGATGTGAGGTTGGGGCCGGCCGCCGCGGGAGTCGGCGCGGGCTGACTGTTGGTGGTCAGCCCGATATTGCGCTGCTCGTTCAGCGGCGCCTCCGAGGCGCTCGGCGCGAACACACTGACCATCCACCAGATGACGATGCCGACCACCAGCGCGGCGAGGATGCCGAGCCCGACCATGATCCACATCATGCGCTGCGAGCGTTCGCGTTCCGCCGCGAGCAGTTCCGGATCGGCGAGCGAGTCGTCGATGTTGGCGGGCGCACGCTGACCGAGTCGAAGCACCGGGATGAAATCGGTCTTCTGGTCGACCACCGACGCCTGCTCGAGCACGTGCTGGACCGTGGCGGCGGTGCGTACGCCCTTGTTCGATTCCAGTGAGCGCACGGCGACCGCCGAGATCTCGAACGGCACTTCCGGGCGGATCTGCCGCGGTTCGATGGGGGTGCCGTCCGGTCCGAAGTCGGCCAGCCGCAAGCCGCCGACCGTGGCCGCGGCGCCGCTGACGCCGCCGGAGCGGATCGGCCAGCGCGCGGTGATCAGCGCGTAGAGCATCGCGCCGAGACCGCGCACGTCGGACTGCGCGTCCGAATCGGACAGCGTGCCGGGGAAGGCGAGCACCGCGTCACCGGACGCGCTGATGCGCACCCGGTCCGGGTGGTCGATGGACAGCGACCCACCGCCGCGATGGGCCAGCTCGGCCGCCGACGCGAGCGCACGGATGGCGCGCGCGGCACCGATCGGCGAGGGCACCGTCTCGGCCATCTCACGCAGGGATCGGCCCGGCGTCCACTCCGCGACGACGATGCCGCCGGAGCTGCCGCGCACCACGTCCAGCACGCGGGCGAGGCCGGGCGAATTGATCCGGCCGAGGCGCAGCGTGCGGGACAGGATCGCCTGGGGGCCGTCGTGGCCGGAGTTGTCGGTCGCCTTCTGGTCGGCGTCGACGAAGGTCAACGCGACCTCACGGTCGAGTTTGATGTCCAGCGCCTGCCAGAACTTCAGGCCGCGGGCACCGCCGTGGCTGGCCAGCAGCCGGTAGCGCCCACCGGCGACGGAGGCGCCCGGGATCAGCTTCGGGCCGCGCGGAACGCGACGGACGCCGAGGTTTTCCCCACCCATCGGCGGCATCTCCGGCGAGCCGATCGGGATCATCCCGGTGTCGTACATCGGATCGCGCGGCGGCAGCTGGTTCTCCTGCGGTCTCGCCGCGCCCTGTTCCGGCGGAGCCGTGCCCGGCTCCTTGTTCGCGTACGCGGGATCCAACGGCTCCCCCGCGGTCGGCGGTACATCGGTGGACAGTCCGCCGGACGTGGTCGCAGAAGAATCGGCGGCCGGGACGCCGCCCACCGCGTCGTCGCTCACCCTCGGTCCTCCTTCGCCCTGGTTTGTCGAGGTTCCGGCGAATTCGCCACTTGTGCTTCTCTGCCGAACAGGGTACGGGAACTCACCCACGCCGGTGCGGTCAACGGCTTCCGCTCTGATTACGGGCAGCACCATGGTCTGGGCATCCATGTACGGGTCGAAGCGCGGGTAGGCCAGATACGGGTCGGGCCTGCGGAGCACCTGCGTGACGTACGGATCTTCGACCGGGCTCTCCAGGTCGAGATCCGGCGCGGGCGGGGTCCAGCCGAGGCGCCGCGAGATGGCCACCGTGATGGCGACGATCTCCGGAATCCCGGCGAGTCGCATCAGGCCGAAAGCCACCGCGAACATGACGATCGCGGTGATCGCCACCCGGATCAGCGAGCCGGGACCGTCGAAGGCCGCGGTCAGCCGGTCCAGCCCGAGTACCCGGTCCACGATCCACATCACCGCGCCGCCGGCGAGCGAGGCCAGCACCACCCGGGTCACCGTGCGGCCGACGTTGCTCATTCGGAGATCGCCGAGGCTGCGATGCAGCAGGAAGCCGCCGACCACGGCGCCGACCGCGAAGCCGAGGCCGTTGGCGACGCCGAGCGCGATCACCACGTGCTCGGCGTCGGTGACCACCGGAGCCAGCGCCGAGAAGACGATTTTCGCGGTGGTGATGCCGAGAATGATCCAGGTCGGAATCCACGCCTGTTCCCTGGCATAGAACACGCGCAGGTGGATGAGCACCAAGGAATACGGGATCAGCGCGAACGCCGACCAGCTGACCGCGAGGCCGAGGCGCTCGGCGTCGGAGCCGAAGTTGCCGTAGCCGTACAGCGCCTGACCGACTTGCGGGCCGGCCAGCGTGAGGAAGGTGACCACCGGAACCAGCGCGATCATGGTCAGCCTGGTCGCGGCGGAGAGGTCGTCCACCACCGCGGGCGTGTCGTCGGCCGCGGCGTTGCGGCTCAGCCGCGGCATGATCGCCGTGAGCACCGTGACACCGAGCACGCCGTAGGGCAGTTGCAGCAGCAGCCATGCGTTGTTGTAGATCGCCGGGCCGGCCGCGTCGGCATGCGAGGAGATCCGCGTGGCGAAAATGAAGCCGGCTTGGCTGATCAGGACGTACAGGACGATGGCGGCGCCCATGCCGCCGAACTGCTTGAGCCGGGCGTCGATCCCCCACAGCGGACGCAGGTCGATGCCCGCCCTGCGGATCGCCGGGATCAGGGTGACCGCCTGTACCACTACGCCGCTGAGGACGCCGACGCCGAGCACGAGCAGCTTGGGATCGCTCATCCGGACCGGGTCCAGGGTGATTTCGCCCGGCATCAGCACGTACAAGCCGAGCACGGCGAGCACGACCAGATTGTTCAGCACGGGCGCCCACGCGCCGGGCTTGAACATCTGCCTGGTGTTCAAGATCGCCGTGAGCAGCGCCGACATGCCGTAGAACAGGATCGCCGGCAGCAGCAGGAAGGCCAGCGCCGTCGTGAGAGCGGTGTTCACCTGGCCGTCGTCGGACAGGAAGACGTGCGTGGTCAGCACCGGCGCCGCCGCCGTCGCCAACAGCGCCGCGGTGGCCAGCACCACGAAGGCCGCGGTCACCAGGCGCCGGACGAAGGCGGCCCCGCGGTCGGGGTCCTCCTGCTCCGCGCGCACCAGCGTCGGTACGACGATCGCGGTGAGCACCGCGCCGAGCACCAACTCCGCGATCATGTTCGGGATCTGGCTGGCGACGGTGAACGCGCTGGCGATGGCGGGGCCGAGCACGGTCAGCAGCAACAGCTGCTTGCCGAACCCGGTGATCCGGCTGATCAGCGTCGCGAACGCGATCGATCCCGAGTCGCTGAGCAGCCTGGAACTCGAACTCTGCTTCGAGTCCTGGTCCTTCGGCGGCTCGGCGGTAGCGGTGGCGGGCCACTCCCTGGTCCGGGGGCGGTCCGGCTCGGCGGGCTCGTGCCGGACCGGCGCGGGTGGCCGCTGCCGCTGTGGTGGCGGGAACTGCTGCGGCTGTTGCGGGCCGTAGCGGGGCGGTGGCACTCGGCCGGGCTCGGGCGCGGCGGCCGGGATCGGTCCGGATCGGGGTGGGCGCGGCGCGGCCGGGATGGGGCCCGGCTGCGGCGGACGCGGCGCGGCCGGAATCGCACCCGAGTGTGGTGAGCGTGGCCCGGCGGGCGGAGCCGGCGGCGCGGGCCGCGGCGCACCCATCGGGAGGGGTCCGGACTGCCCAGGCCCTGGACGTGCGGGACTCGGCGGCACCGGGCGCCATTGGTCGGCGGGACCGGCCGGTTGTCCGGGGCTGGGCCGCTGTACGAATCCGGACACTTGTGCGGAACCGGGCGGACGTCCGGCCGGCGGAGGTTGCGCCGGGTATTGCCGTTGGGCCGGGGGCGGCCCGTCGGAGTGTGGCGGCGGAGGAACGGGCGGCCGTTGCGGTCGCGGCTGGGGTGCGGGCGGCGGTGGTGGCATGCGCTGCACCGGCCTGGGCTGCGGCGCGGCCGAGGGATGACTGATCTGCGGTACCTCCGGCTGGCCGCCGTTCTGGCTGCCGTTCATGTCGGGACCGGCCTCCGGATACGGCGGACGGCGTTCCCACGGTGCGGCCGGCGCTCGGCGGGCCGGTGGCCCGTCGAGCCGCTCACCAGGTCCAGGGCGATGAGCCGATATGTCATCGTCGCTCATCATGCCTCCTGTACCAGCCGGGATATCCGCACCCCCATCGGTGTGGTGCGCCGCGGCTTGCCACACCGGTTCACCGTGATCGGTGAACGTTCTGCCCATCGTGCCCCTCCGGTCAGCGCCGGCGCGGGAACACTTCGATTGTCCTCCACCGTGCCACACGACACCGTGGGATACCACATCGACGCAGGTAGAAGCGGTTTGCGAGGGGCCGTCGCCGCGGGATCCCTCACCGCGTCTCCTGGAGCTGCTCCTGCTCCCGCAGCATCCGGCTGCGTGCGCGCCGGTACCGGTTGACCCGGCGCCTGGTGCCGGGATCGAAGCCCTCGTCCGCCGGGTCGGGCTGCCCACGGAACCGGCGCCACAAACGGCGGCCGGCCAACAGGAGCAACAGGAGTCCGGCGCATCCGGTAATTATCGCCAGAGCCTGACCGTAGGCGTTCGAACGCACCGAGACTTGCGTGGGATTGCCGAGTGCGATCCCCTCCGATGTGGTGAGCGAGATGGGAATGACCAGGTTGCGGCTGTCGCTGACCTCGGTCGGAATCTGGAACGATCGGGACCCGTTCGCCGGAAGCTGCTGCTCGCCCGGATCGGTGATCTCCGTCTCCGCAGGCGCCTCGATCCGGAACCTGACCCGGATGGCCACCGGCAGATCATTGCGTGCGACCAGCAGCAACGGACTCTGCTCGGACGCGAGCGTGTACACCCCGCCCGGCGGCAGCACGGTGACCGAGCGGTACAGGCGGTCCATCGTCCGGATGGTCTGGTCCAGCCTGCGCTGGGCGAAGGTGTCCGGCTGCGCGGAGTCGTCGGCGCGCCGGTCCGAGAGGCTCAGCGCGCGGATCAGGTCGTCCCGCAGCGGCGTCAGGAAAGCGTGCGGCGTCGGCTCGGCCTCCGGCACGTCCACCAATGCGCGCATCATCTCGGTGATCCGGCGACCCTGGTCGCGCACGGGCAGCACGAACCGGTCCGGCACCGCGTCGTGCGCGGCCTGGGGCAGATAGTCCAGCTCGTAAGGCTGTGGGTCCGGCGGCAGCGCGACCAAGTCATGGAACGGACGCGCGGTGGCCAGGTTGCCGCGCAGCAGCGTGTCCACCTGGCGCAACAGCGCGGTCGCTTCGTCCCGGTTCGGGCCCCACTGCTGCGGCGGCACGAGCAGCAGGGAGCGCGGCCGGTTCGCCTCCGGATTCAGCGCGGTCCAGGAGATAGCACCCAGTGCGTCCTGCAATCGCGCCGCACGCGAATCATTGGTGACGTCGTAGCGGACCCGGGACGGAGTGAACGGCGGCGTGGGTGGGTTGGAGCCGACCGCGGCCAATGCGGTCGCGGACCAGATGTCGAAGGTCACCGCGTGCAGCGCTGGGTCGGCGACCGGAGCCGGCGCGGCCGACGGAGTTCCATTGGCGCCCGCCGGTGGAGTCGGCGCGGCCGGTGGCAGCGCGGTGATCGCGGGCAGCCGGACCACTTCCGGGCTCGCCGAGTCCGCGACCGGGGAAACCGAGTTCGAATCGGCGGTTGTCTTGCCGCTTTCGCTGGTCGACTGCGCCCAGTCGGCGGCGCCATGGGGAACGGTGGCCGTCGAGGCGAGCACGGCGGTTCCGAAACCGTGGTTGCGCAACAGGAGGCCCGCACTCGCGTCGATGCTTCCGGAATCCGGCAGGCTGACACCACGCACCGAGCGGGTGGACAGGATCGAGTCGACGATGTCGGCGGGCTCGGTGATCGCGCGCGCGGATAGCGCCGGGTCGTTGACCGCGGCCAGCGTCGAGAGATCGACTTGGGCGAACGGCAGCGCCACCGTGCACATCGACCCGGCCAGCGCGCGCAACCGATCCAACCAGATCTGCGCGTTCTCGGCGCCCGCGCCGGCCCTGGTCGCGCCATCGGGGTCGGACGGGCTCGCCAGCACGCGATAGCCCCTGGTCATCGACCGCACCGTGAGCAGCAGATCGGGATCGACGGCCAGGCATACCGCCGAAGCCAGGGTGCTGTCCCGGCCGGCGCCCCCGCCGATCACCCCCTCCAGCGCGGCCAGCAGTTGGTCGAGACGACCGCCTTTGCCGAGCGAAGCGGCCAGTTCGTCGTCGGTGAGTTCCACTTTGCCGTCGACACTGCCCGGATGGCCCGCGACCTGCCTCGGCCGGTCGGCCAGCGGCCACAGCAGCGTCGTCGCCACGGGCGCGTCGGTGGGCGAGGGTATCGCCGGGGCCGCGGGGCCGGAGCCGTCTTCACCCGGAGCGGGCGGCACTCCGAGTACCGGTAACAGGAACCTGGCATCGTCGAGCCTGGCCTGGGTGCCGTAGGCGGGTTCGCCGTTCACGTTCAGCAGCAGCGGATAGATGCCCGGTTCGGTGATGCGCAGCGACGACGACGTGCCGCTTTCCGAGCGCAACGGGATGCTGAGGGTGAACTGCTTGCGCTGCCCTGGATTGAGCCGCAGCGCGACGTCCTCGAACTCGCCGTTGACGTCGTAATTGACCTCATCGAGGCGCAAGGTGGCGCGCAACCCGCTCGGCGCGGTGATCGCCGCCGCTCGCTGGATCCGGATGCTGACATCGTCCACCCAGCGGTCGCCGATGTTGGTGACCGTGCCCGATACCGTGAGCACCGAGTCGCTGGCGGTGGTCACCGTTGTCGGCGACACCGAATCCAGCGAGAGCTTCAGGAACTTAGGGTTCGACGAGGTACCGGACCCGGTGGGTTGCGCCACGGCCGTCGTATCCAGCAGCGGCAGCGCCGTCACGGGACCGAGGATGGTCAGGACCGCCACGAAGATCCGGAACAGTCCACGCGTCATCGCTTGCCGGTCTCCATCCGGTCGATCAGCTTGTTCGCCATCTCGGCCAGTCGCCGCTCATCGGCGTAGGCAAGCCGAGAATCCAGCTCGGTCAATGGAACCCACGCGACCTGGGTGACTTCCACGTCGGCGTCGGACAGTTCACCACCGACCGAACGCAGCAGATAATGATGCACCGTTTTGTGTACCCGCCGACCGTCGGTCACGAACCAGTAATCGATGCTGCCGAGTTCGGCGACCACGACACCATTGATGCCGGTCTCCTCGGCGACCTCCCGGATCGCGGTTTGCTCCGCGGTCTCCCCTTCTTCGATATGTCCCTTGGGCAGCGACCACAGTAGCCGCCCGCGGCGGTCGGTGCGGCCGATGAGGGCCGCGCTGCGGTTCTCCCGCGGACCGTCCAGGCCGTCGACGACGAGCCCGCCCGCCGAAGTCTCCCGCACCGTGCGCATCCGCGGTTTCGCGGCATTGGCGGCCGAACCGCGGCGCCGAGACTGGCGGCGTCGACTGTTCGCACGATCGGCCGGAGACACCTGGCAATCCTACTGTGTTGATTTTGCAGCGCCTGCGGCGCTGCGTTTTCGCGGCCCCTGTAAGGCTCGCGTCCGAGCGACCGTCGCTGGCGACTTCGTCGCGGATGCGGCGGCCACTCGGACGCGAGCGGGGCCGCGAACGGGCAATGCTCGGTCTCGCTGCGCTCGAAAACGGAGGTTGGGCCGGTGTGGTTGCGGTGGGCGGCGACCGAGACATCTGGATGTTCACGGAACGTTGTCGCATCTGTCAGTCGCAGGCGTGCCGAGCACAGTCTGTCACGGTGGTATGCGTGGGCGTGCGCCGTAATACGCGTTGTCGCGGCTCGGTAAGCTGCTCATTCGTGGTTTCGCCCAAGTCCGAGGACGCTGCGCTGGATAGACGTACCCGATTGCTGGCCGCCGCGGCGGTGACGCTGGGGAGGCTGTCGGATGTGCTGACGCCGCTGGGCGAGATGTTCGCCGCCGGGGGGCATGAGTTGTACCTGGTCGGCGGCAGTGTGCGGGACGCGGTGCTCGGCAGACTGGGGACCGATCTGGATTTCACCACCGACGCGCGGCCGGAGGTGGTACAGGGCATGGTGCGCGGCTGGGCCGACCATGTGTGGGACACCGGCGGTCTGGCGTTCGGCACGGTCAGCGCGGCAAAAGGCGCCGAGCAACTGGAGATCACCACATTCCGCGCGGACAGCTACGACCGCGTGTCCCGCAACCCCCAGGTGACCTTCGGCGACTCGCTCGAGGACGATCTGGTGCGCCGGGATTTCACGGTGAACGCGATGGCGGTCCGGATCGGCGCGGACGGCGCGCTGGAGTTCGTCGATCCGCTCGGCGGGATGGACGCCCTGCTCGCAGGGGTGCTCGATACGCCTGCGGCGCCGGAGGATTCGTTCAACGACGACCCGCTGCGCATGCTGCGCGCCGCGCGGTTCGTCTCCCAGCTCGGCTTCGAGCTGCACCCGCGGGTTCGGGCCGCGATCACCGCGATGGCCGGGGAGATCGACCGGATCACCGCGGAGCGGGTGCGCGTCGAGCTGGACAAGCTGATCGCGGGCGCGCACCCGATCGACGGCATCAACGTCATGTGCGAGACCGGGCTGGCCCAGCGGGTGCTGCCCGAGGTCCCCGCGATGAAGCTGGAAATCGACGAGCATCATCAGCACAAGGATGTCTACTGGCATTCCCTCACGGTGCTGGAGCAGGCCATCGACCAGGAAGAAGGCGACCCCGACCTGGTGCTGCGCTGGGCCGCGCTGCTGCACGACATCGGCAAGCCCGATACCAAGCGCAACGAGCCGGGTGGCGGTGTCAGTTTCCACCACCACGAGGTGGTCGGCGCCAAGATGGTGCGCAAACGGATGCGGGCGCTGAAGTACCCGAAGCAGTTCACCGAAGACGTGGCCAGGCTGGTGTTCCTGCACCTGCGCTTCCACGGCTACGGCAAAGGCCAGTGGACCGATTCGGCGGTCCGGCGCTACGTCACCGACGCCGGCGATCTGCTCCCCCGCCTGCACAAACTCGTCCGCGCCGACTGCACCACCCGCAACAAGCGCAGGGCGGCCGCGCTGCGCGCCACCTATGACGAGCTGGAGGCGCGGATCGAACATCTGCGGCAGCAGGAGGACCTGGCCAAGGTCCGCCCGGACCTGGACGGCAACGCGATCATGGAGCTGCTCGGCCTGCCGCCCGGCCCTGACGTCGGCCGGGCCTGGCGTCATCTGAAGGAACTGCGCCTCGACCACGGGCCGCTCACGCGTGAGGAGGCCGAGTCGGCACTGCTGGAGTGGTGGAAAACGCAGAGCTGACAGGTCAGAACACGATCAGGGTGGTGCCGGCGAGGATCGCGGAGCGGATCTGCGCGAGATCGAACGAACCGGTGATCTCGGGTAGTTCGACGCGGAACCGGATTACCTCGCCTGCCCTGGTGGCATGCACGATCCGGGCGCCGTTGGGCAGCTGCTCGAGCAGCACGGCGGGAACGCCGATCAGCCTGCGCGGGATCGGAACGCCGAACCAGCTCGCCCTGCGCACGGCGATGTCCAGCCGATTGTCCGTGACGGACGCTTCGATCAGCGCCGTGACCGCTCGCCTGCGGTGCCTGGCCCGGACGAAGCCGGTTCCGTGCAGGTCGAGGGTCCAGCCCAGCGGCTGGGTGTTGAGCCACCCGATCAGCGCCGCGGCGGTGATCGTGCCGTCCAGGTCGAGTCGGGCGGCGCGGACCTTGGTCGGCACGCCCGGAATCAAGCGGACGCCGTGTGCGATGACGGTCACGTCGTCGATCGAATGGTCGTCCCAGCGCAGCCCGGACAACACCGTCTTGGTCTGGAAGTGCGCACCGCGGCGGCGCACCTTCAGCACCTGCAAGGTGGCCCGCAGGTCGTGACCCAGCAGTGTCGCGCTGACCTCCTGTCCGCCGAACCGGCTCAGGATGCCCTCGCTGAGCATCGTCATCAGCACATCGGGCAGCAGCGCCGTGACGGTCCCGGAGCCGAGGTCGGCGACCGGATCCAGCCACGCGGTGCTCAGCGCGACCCACTGCTCCAGCCAGGATTGATCGAATAAGCGCTTGCCGAGATCGACAGCCCGTGACGGCGACCAGGACTTCGGATCGAAATACGTGGCCATGATTGGACCGAGCGTACTTGGCGATCGCGCTGTGCGACGGCTTACGCGTGTCGTGTCACTGTCCTCGAGCCGCCGCGATACCACCGGAAAGCGGTCGACATCCGTATCCGCCGCCGCCCGGAGTTTCGATGACCAGCACATCGCCGGGTTCCAGCCGCGCCGAATCCGCGCCGCGCAGGAGTACGACCGTCCCGTCGCCGCGTTCGACCTTGTTGACGCCCAAGGCCCCCGGTTCACCGCCCGCCATACCGTACGGCGGGACGCTGCGATGACTCGACAGGGTGGAGACCGTCACCGGTTCGGTGAACCGGAGGCGACGCACCGCACCGTCCCCGCCGTGCCAGCGACCGGCGCCTCCGCTACCCGCGCGCACCGAGAATTCCTCCAACAGCACGGGCATGCGCCACTCGAGGACCTCGGGGTCGGTGAGCCGTGAGTTCGTCATGTGGGTCTGCACGACGCTGGCGCCGTCGAAGCCGTCGCCGGCACCGGAACCGGAACCGATGGTCTCGTAGTACTGACTGTGGTCGTTGCCGAACGTGACGTTGTTCATCGTGCCCGAGCCTTCGGCCTGCACGCCGAGTGCCGCGTACAACGCGCCAGTGATGGCCTGTGACGTCTCGACATTGCCCGCGACGACGGCGGCAGGAGGTTCGGGCGCCAGCATGGACCCGGGCGGCACAATGATCCGCAGCGGCCGCAGGCAGCCGTCGTTGAGCGGGATGTCGGCGGCCACCAGAGTGCGGAAGACGTACAGGACAGCCGCGTTGGCCACGGCGTAGGGCGCGTTGAAGTTACCGGACAACTGCGCCGACGTGCCGGTGAAATCGATAGTGGCGCAGCGATTGTCGCGGTCCACAGTGATCCGTACCCGAATCGTGGCGCCGAGGTCGGTCCGGTAGGTGTACTCGCCGTCGTCGAGCGCGTCGATGACGCGGCGCACCGATTCTTCGGCGTTGTCCTGGACGTGGCGCATGTAGGCCTCGACGACATCCAACCCGAAGTGCTCGATCATCTTCCCGACTTCTTCGACGCCCTTGGCGTTGGCGGCGATCTGCGCCCGCAGGTCGGCGAGGTTGGTGGCCGGGTTGCGCGACGGGTACGGTGCTTCGGTCAGCAGCCGGTAGGTCTCCTCCTCCCGGAACTTGCCGTTCTCGACGAGCAGCCAGTTGTCGAAGACGACGCCTTCCTCCTCGATGCGGTGGCTGTTCGCCGGCATGGAACCTGGTGTGATGCCGCCGATTTCGGCGTGATGGCCGCGGGAAGCGACGTAGAACAGGATCCGGCTGCCCGCCTGGTCGAACACCGGTGTGATGACGGTGATGTCCGGCAGATGGGTGCCGCCGTGGTAGGGGTCGTTGACGGCGTAGGCGTCTCCCGGGCGCATGCTCTGCTGGTCTTGCGCTCCAGACCGGTTCGTTCCAGTTCGCCGCCGGATGACCTCCTTGACGCTGGTGCCCATGGAGCCGAGATGGACCGGAATGTGCGGTGCGTTGGCGACGAGATTGCCGTCAGGGTCGAAAAGCGCGCACGAGAAGTCCAGGCGCTCTTTGATATTGACCGATTGTGCGGTCGACTCCAGACGCGCGCCCATTTGCTCGGCGATGGACATGAACAGGTTGTTGAACACCTCCAGCATGACCGGGTCCGCCTCGGTACCCGCCTCCGGTCCAGCAACCACGGCTACCCGCCGCATGATCAGGTGCCCGATGTCGTTCACGGCCGCCTGCCAGCCCTCATCGACGACGGTGGTGGCGTTGGCTTCGGTGATCACGGCGGGCCCCGGTATGGCCGCACCGGACGTCAGCTGCGCGCGTCGATAGAGTGACACCTCGCGCCAGGCACCGCCGGTGTGCAAGCGAATCTTCTCCGGCCCTGTTCGGTTAACGGTGGACGTTCCGTTCCCGGCGGATTGTGCGAGACCGGACAGTTCCGGTGGTTCGGTCAGGCCGGTCGCTTCGACGGACAGGGCCTCGACGACGATGGGGCGGTCCATCGTGAAGGAGTATGTTGCCCGGTGGCGTGCTTCGAAATCCCTGGTCATCCTGGATGGTTCGGTGAGCTGAACGGCCAGGGCGGTGTCGGTGCCGTCGTAGCGCAGCTGGGCTCGCCGCCACACCCGGATGCGCTGCTCGGGTATCCCCTCGGCGGCCAGCTCGGTGCGCGCTGCGGCCTCGAGCGCGTCGGCGGTATCGGTGACCCGCGGCATCGACTCGGGTGCCAGCGGCAATTCCACGGACTGTTCACGCATGGCAGTCGTGTCGGCCAGCCCGATCCCGAGTGCCGACAGCACGCCGGCCATGGGCGGGACGAGGACGGTCCTGATGCCGAGGGAATCGGCTACCGCGCAGGCGAGCTGACCTCCCGCCCCGCCGAACGTGGTCAGCGTGTATCGGGTGACATCGTGGCCCTTCTGCACCGAGATCCGTTTGACGGCGGCCGCGATATTGGCGACGGCGATTTGCAGATAACCCTCGGCGACCTGCTCCGGGGTGCGATCGTCCCCGGTGCGCTCGGCTATCTCGGCGGCCAGCTCGGCGAACCGGGTACGCACCAGCTCATCATCGAGCGGCTGGTCGCCATCCGGGCCGAAGACGCGTGGGAAATAGGCCGACTGAATACGGCCGAGCATGACGTTGGCGTCGGTCACGGTCAGCGGTCCGCCACCGCGATAACAGGCTGGTCCCGGCACCGCGCCCGCGGAGTCGGGACCGACCCGGTAGCGGCTGCCGTCGAAATGCAGGATCGAGCCCCCACCGGCCGCGACGGTGTGGATATCCAGCATCGGGGCGCGCAGCCGCACGCCCGCGAGCTGCGTGGTGAACACCCGCTCGTACTCACCGGCGAAGTGCGAGACATCCGTTGAGGTCCCGCCCATGTCGAAGCCGATGACCCGGTCGAACCCTGCGAGCTCGGACATCCGCACCATGCCGACGATGCCGCCGGCCGGTCCGGACAGAATCGCGTCTTTGCCCCGGAACTTTCCCGCTTCGGTAAGTCCTCCATTGGACTGCATGAACATCAGCCGCACGCCTTGGAGCTGGTCGGCGACCTGTTGAATGTAGCGGTCCAGCACCGGCGAAAGATAGGCGTCCACCACGGTGGTGTCCCCGCGTGGCACCAGCTTCATCAGGGGGCTCACCTCACTGGACAGCGAGATCTGCGGGAATCCGATCCCGGTGGCGACTCGGCCGATCGCCTGTTCGTGCGCGGGATGGAGGTGGCTGTGCATGCAGACCACCGCGACGGCGCGAATGCCGTCGTCGTAGGCCCGTCGCAGTTCGGTGGCGAGGGCGTCCAGGTCCGGTGGCCTCAGCACCGTGCCGTCGGCCATGATTCGTTCGTCCACCTCGATCACTCGCTCGTGCAACAGTTCCGGCAGCACGATCTGGCGGGCGAAGATGTGCGGACGGTTTTGGTAGGCGATCCGCAAGGCATCGCGGAAGCCGCGGGTGATCACGAGAACTGTTCGCTCGCCTTTGCGTTCCAGCAGGGCGTTGGTGGCCACCGTGGTACCCATGCGGACCGAGTCGGTGTGGCGTTCCGTGTCCAGGTTGGCACCGAGGATCGCACGGATACCGGCCACCGCTGGATCGGCGTACCGCGCCGGGTTCTCCGAGAGGAGCTTGTGCGTGACGAGTATGCCGTCCGGCCGCCGCGCCACCACATCGGTGAAGGTGCCGCCTCGGTCGATCCAGAATTGCCAGCCTGGTGCGCCGGGGGCGGATGTCGTCGCGTCCGTCTCGGTCACCGGAGTCTCCCGTCCTGAACACAGCAACGCCGGTCGTTCATACCGCGCACGATACCAACGCCGATCCGTGCGTTGACCAGCGTCATCGCGGTGTATGGCGGACGATGACGCCGCCGTCAGCGTGGCGAATCCAGCCGAGCGTGCATGAGATACACGTTGTAGCTGTCCCACGCCGAGAGCGTGAAGTACAGATCCTCGCTGGTCGACCACGGATGGATGAACCCGCCGTAGGACTTCGGGTAGTCGGCGGTGGACACCAGCGGGATCGCGTCCGTCCACGCGCCCTGCGGGCTCGACGCGGTGCGCAGCACGATCGCGCCGCGGGCCGAATCCAGGTACACCATCTGCCACCGTTCGGTCTCCCGGTCGTAGCGCACCGACACCTCACTGGCCATGCCGAGCACCAGCGGGGTGGCTTGGTTCTCGGCCGCGGGCGCCCAGCTGCCGCCCACCCAGTACTGATAGGCGGATTTGTTGAGCACCTGGTGCTTCGGCACCCTGGCCAGCCCGATCACGCCGATGCGTCCGTTCGGGGTGCCGAACATGTAGACGTAGTCGCCCTGCGGCACCATCGCCGCCACCTGGAATCTGCCCAGGCCGAAGAAGTTCTCCCACTTGGCATGCTGGTCTTTCTTCCAGGTGCGCCCGTAATCGTCGGAGTAGGCGATGCCGCCGTAGTTGGTCCACCACAAGCCCGGAATGCGGCTCCACCGATTCACCGACATGTAGCTCAGGTACTGCCGGTTCCCGACGGCGAACCCCGAGGTCGGGATGGTGGTCGTCTCCCAGTTCTTGATCTTGCGACTGCCCAGGATCTCCGCGGCGTGACAGCGGCTGTCCTGCGCGAAGGTATCCAGGGTCAGGCCGTCGGAGAGGTCGCGGTCGGCGCTGAAGCCGATCACGTTGCTGCGCCAGTCCTGGTCGTCGTTGCCCGCGCCACCACCGCCCCAGCCCTTGCCGAAGGTGTCGCCGAAGACGACGGCGA